>NZ_APKE01000001.1 GCF_009835145.1 Profundibacterium mesophilum KAUST100406-0324
AAACTCCTGCCCTAATCTCCGTCAGGTGCGAAATCTCAGGTCAGGTGAGAATTGGGAAGGTGCGGGCCAGGAAACGCTTACCATTCAGTGAAGCTCCGGGCTTATTTGACAGATCCGGCCAGAAGGCCACGGACCAGGAAACGTTGCATTGTGAAGAAGACCAGAAGCGGTACCGCGATCGACACGAAGGCCGCCGTCGCGAGGATGCCCCAGTCGCCGCCCCGGCTGCCCAGAAGATCGTCGGCGATCTTCACCGTCATGACCTTGCTGGCATCGTCCGAGGGCAGGAAGACCTTGGCCACAAGCAGGTCGTTCCAGGTCCACAGGAACTGGAAGATCGCGAATGCGGCGAGGGCTGGAAAGCTGAGCGGCAGGATGATCCGGGTGAAGAGCTGGAAATCCGTCGCCCCGTCGACCTTGGCGCTCTCGATGATGTCGCGCGGCAGACCGACCATGTAGTTGCGCAAGAGATAGACCGCGAGCGGAAGGCCGAAGCCGGTATGGGCCAGCCAGATCCCGAGGAAACTCTGTCCGATCCCGATCTTGTTGTGCAGGTTCAAGAGCGGCACGAGCGCAAGCTGCAGCGGCACCACGAGAAGCCCGACCACGGCGGCGATCAGAAGGCCCCGCCCCGGAAAGTCCATCCATGCCAGCGCATAGGCCGCGAAGGCCGCGATCAGGATCGGGATGACGGTCGCCGGGATGGTCACGATCAGCGTGTTCATGAACGCCTGATCCATGTTGTCGGCCGCCATCACGGAGCGGTAGTTGTCCAGGGTGAATTGCGGAGGCGTCTCGGCCTCGAAATAGATGCGCGGACCGCGCGAGCCGATCTCGTTGGGGCTGCTGTAGACATAGCTGCCGTCGGGCTCGACGAGGAGCGTCTCGCCATCGCCGAAATCGGCCGTCGTACCGGCGGCGAACTCGGCCGGCGCGTTGCCGCGGCTGCCAAAGGCGCTGATGCTGCTCTCGCCGGCGGCGAAGCTTTCAGCGACCTCTTCGGTGGCGAAGATGTTGCCCTCGATCACGTAGCCGTCCCCACGTTCCACCGGGTCGGCGTCGGCGCGGGTGCGGTAGGTCAGCTCGACCGAGAAGGGAGCCTGCCACCACCCCGTGGCCGAGATCTGGTCGCGGTCGCGAAAGGACGACACGAAAAGTCCCACCGTCGGGATCAGCCAGAGCAGCACCATCAGCAGGACGGAGATGTTCACCGCGATATTCAGGCTCGATTTGGAGCCGGCCATGTTGTCCATCTGATCTCTCCTCAGCGCATTTCGCGGCGGGCTTGCACGATGTTCCAGATCATCACTGGAAGCACCACGAGCATGATGACGAAGGCGACGGCGGTGGCCTGCCCGTCATCGCGGAACATGAATTTCATCATGTAGCTGGGCAGGATCTCGGTGTCGAAATTGCCCCCCGTCATCGTGTAGACGATGTCGAAGACCTTCAGCACGAGAATGGTAATCGTCGTCCAGACGACGACGATCGTTCCCATGATCTGCGGCACCTTGATCTTGAAGAAAAGCTGGAACGGGCTGGCCCCGTCGAGGATCGCGGCCTCGATCGTCTCTTCGGGAATGCCGCGCAGCGCGGCGGAGAGGATCACCATGGCAAAGCCGGTCTGCACCCAGATCAGGATTACCATGAGAAAGAAGTTGTTCCAGAACGGGATCTGCAACACATCCACCGCGCTGTCTGCACCAAGACCGTCCCGGATGGCATTGATCAGGCCAATGTCGCTGTCGAAGGCGTAGACGAATTTCCAGATCAGGGAGGCGCCCACGAAGCTGATCGCCATCGGCATGAAGATCAGCGACTTGGCGATGCTGCCCCAGCTGAGCTTGTCGGTCAGCTGCGCGGCCAGAAGCCCCAGGAAGGTCGAGGCGGCAGGCACGAAAAGCACCCAGAGCATGTTGTTGAAAAGCGCGGTGCGAAAGGACTCGCTCGCGAAGAGGGTGGCGTAGTTGCCCAGCCCGATGAACTCGTCGCCGGAGCGGTTGAACAGCGAGCGCCAGAAGGAGCCGACAACCGGATAGGCGAGATAGAGGCCGAGCGCGAAGATCGCGGGAAAGAGGAAAAGCCACGGACGGACCTGGTTGGCGCGGTTGATATTGCGACCCGCCTTCTCGCCCCTGGCTGGAAATATGACCCTGTCGAGGATCAGGTTCGAAAAATAGAAATAACCGATACATCCACCGACACCGATGATGATCGTCAAGATCCCCTGAAAAATCGGGCTCATACCGCGTCCCCCCAACGGCGATGTGGATGGTCCCGCGCCGGGTGGCGCGGGACCGCGTTCAGATCGTCATCAGCGGATCGCGTCCCACTTCGACTGGATCTCGCCCGCGACGGTGGCGGCATCGGAGCCGGTCGTGTAATCGACCATACCGGTCCAGAAGGCGCCGGCGCCGATCTCGCCCGGCATCAGGTCGGAGCCGTCGAAGCGGAAGGTCGTCGCGTTGAGCAGGATGTCGTTCATCTCGCGCGCCGTATCGCTCGAGAACACCTCGACATTGGCCTCCTTGAAGGGCGTCAGGAAGCCCGACTGCGCCATCCAGATCTCATGGGCGATCGGCGTCTTCAGGAACTCGATGAAGGCGTTGGTCACCTCGTCGTCGTTGGTCTTGGCGAAGAGCGTGCCGGCGCCGAGCACCGGCTTGCCCAGATCCTCGCCCTCATAGGCGGGGAAGTAGAAGAAGTCGGCATCCTCGCCAACCACCGTCCCCTCGGGGAAGAAGGTCGGGATGAAGCTGGCCTGCCGGTGCATGTAGCATTCCGGCGGGAAGCTGAAGAGCCCTGCCGGGCTGTCGCGGAAATCGGTGTTCGCAACGGCTTCGGCGCCGCCGTTCACGTAATCGCCGTTCCGCGCGAACCAGCCGAACTCCTCGATGGCCTTGACCACCTTGGGATCGTCGAAGGGCATCTCGTTGCTGACCCACTTGTCGTAATCCTCCGGAGTGGAGGTGCGCAGCATCAGGTCCTCGACCCAGTCGGTCGCCGGCCAGCCGGTCGCCGCCCCGGAGCCCAGACCGATGCACCAGGGCGTGCCGCCATCGGCCACGATCTGATCGGTGAGCGCCTTGAGATCCTCAAGCGACTCGGGAACCTCGTAGCCCGCTTCCTCGAAAGCTTCGGGAACATACCAGACCAGCGATTTTACGTCGATCTTGTAGAAGAACCCATAAAGGTCCTCGTTGCCGTCCTTGCCGGTGAAGGTACCAAGATCGACCCAGCTTTCGCCGGCGGCGTAGTTCTCGCGAACCCAGTCGGCGGTTCCATCGGCGAGCGGCACGAGAAAGCCGCGCCTGGCCATGTCGGCCGCGAGACCCGGCTGCGGGAAGACACCGATATCGGGCGAGGAGCCCGCTTCGGCGGAGATGACGAAGTCGTTCTCGAACCCGTCCGAGCCAGAATAGGTCGCATTGGCTCCGGTGGCCTCGTTGAAATAGGCGATGACCGTGTCGACAAGCGCCTTGTCGCTACCGGTCCAGGGGCCCTCGATCTTCAGCGAGGCACCCTGCAGGTCGTATTCCGAGGCGAACGTGTCGAGGCTGTCCCAGTTGAACGCCCCCTCGCCCGGCTTGAACGGGACATGGCTCTCGGCCGCGGCGATCGCGGTCGAGGCAAGCAAGGCGGCGGCACTGCCGGCCAAAAGGTATTTCATGGTCGTCCTCCCATAGTCATGTCATCGATCCGGCTGCCCGGACGCACGGTCCGAAGATCGGCTCGCTCGCGAGTCAAAGCGCTTTGAATCTGCCTGACCGTCTCCTACCATGATGATAGAGTCAATCCTGAGCAGAGCAAGGATCGCAATGACAATCGCGCATGACCCACCCGCCATTCGCACCGCGCGCAAGCCCCGGCCCGCGCGGCAACGTGACCGGTGCCTGCCGGGCGGCACGGGCGCGGACCGGCGGCGGCGAGCGGGTCCCGGCGCGGACCGTGTACAGGGGCTCGACGGCGGATGAACTTGCGGGAATTGTCGAAGCTCCTGGGCTTGTCGCAAACCACGGTCAGCCGGGCGCTGAACAACTATCCGGAGGTCAGCGAGGTCACGCGCAAGCGCGTCAAGGACGCCGCGCGCCGCCACGCCTATGCCCCCAACCGCTGGGCGAAGGGGCTTGCGACCGGCCGGCCCAATGCCATCGCCCATGTCGTCCCCGTCGATTCCACCCACGAGATGGTCAATCCCGTCTTCGCCGATTTCATCTCCGGCGCCATCGAGGTCTATACCAGCCATGGATACGAGATGATCCTGTCGCTGATACGCGCCGGGGACGGGCCACGAATCTATCGCGATCTGGCCGCGCGGCACAGCGTGGGCGGGCTCATCGTCCATGCACCGATGCGCGATGACACTCGGCTCGCCATGCTCGATGAGATCGGAACGCCCTATGTCGTGCATGGCCGCATTTCAGGGGCGCGACGGCCCTATAACTGGATCGACATGGACAACCGGCGCGCCTACCGGCGGGCGGCCGAGGAGCTGATCGGTCTGGGCCATGAGCGCATCGCGCTGATCAACGGGCGCGCCGGGATGGATTTCGCGGTTCGCCGTGAGGAAGGCATGCGCGAGGCGCTTGCCGCCGCCGGCCTTCCGGTCGATCGCGCCCTCATCGCGGGCGACGAGATGACCGAGCAGTTCGGCTACGAGGCCGCCATGCGGATGCTGGAGGCGCGCCGGCCCCCGACCGCCTTCATCATCTCCTCGCTCGTCAGCGCGATCGGGACCCGGCGTGCCTGCGAGGCGCTTGGGTTGAAGCCCGGCCGCGACATCTCGATCATCAGCCATGACGACGATCTGTCCTATTTCCGCCATGACGGGGCGCAGCCCTATTTCACATCCGTGCGCTCGCCGATTCGCGAGCATGGCACGCAAGCCGCCCTGATGCTGCTGCGCGCCATCGAGACACCGCAGGAGGCACCCTTGCAGACGTTGATCGAGGCGGAACTGATCCCGGGGCGTTCGACCGCCCCGCCGCCGAAATCCTCGCCCCCCGAACCCCCCGCCCCGAACCTCGCATCCTGAATCCAGCCGTTTTTTCCACTTTCGCGGTGCGCAAGCCCGATCCCCGGGCGGCACCGAAACGCCCCCATGACCGAAAGGACAATCCTCCATGCTGCCCAACCGCGACGCCTTTCCCGAAGGGTTCCTCTTCGGTGCTGCCACCTCCAGCTACCAGATCGAGGGCCACGCGATGGGCGGCGCCGGCGCGACCCATTGGGACAGTTTCGCCGCCACGCCGGGCAATGTCGCGGGCGCCGAGAACGGCGCGATCGCCTGCGATCACCTGCATCGCTGGCCGGAGGATCTGGACCTGCTGCGCGCCGCCAATCTCGATGTCTACCGCTTCTCGACGAGCTGGGCGCGGGTCTTGCCCGAAGGGCGCGGGGCGCCGAACCCCGAAGGCCTCGATTTCTATGACCGGCTCGTCGACGGCATGCTGGAGCGTGGGTTGAAGCCCGCGGCCACGCTCTACCATTGGGAATTGCCGCAACCCCTCGCCGATCTGGGAGGATGGGCCAATTGCGACATCGCGGGATGGTTCGCCGATTTCACCGAGACGATCATGTCACGGATCGGTGACAGGCTCTGGTCCGCCGCCCCGATCAACGAGCCCTTCTGCGTCGCCTGGATCAGCCACTTCCTCGGCCATCACGCACCGGGCCTGCGCGACATCCGCGCGACCGCCCGCGCGATGCACCATGTCCTGCTTGCGCATGGCCGCGCCATCGAGACGATGCGCGGCCTCGGGATGGGCAATCTCGGGGCGATCTGCAACTTCGAGCACGCCGCCCCCGCCGATGACAGCTCTGAGGCGGCCGCCGCGGCTCGGCTCTATGACGGCTATTACAACCGCTTCTACCTGTCGGGGATGTTCAAGGGCAGCTATCCGGAGGACGTGCTCGAGGGGCTCGAGCCGCATCTTCCCAAGGGCTGGCAGGACGATTTCGCCACCATCGGGCAGAAGGTCGACTGGCTCGGGCTGAACTACTATACCCGCAAGCTGATCGCGCCCGATGACGGCCCGTGGCCGCATCACCACGAGGTGCCCGGTCCATTGCCCAAGACGCAGGTCGATTGGGAGATATATCCAAGCGGGCTGCGCGGTTTTCTCGAACGGGTCGATCGCGACTACACCCACGGCCTGCCGCTCTATGTCACCGAGAACGGGATGGCCTGGAACGATACGAAGGATGCGGATGGCACCATCGAGGACAGCGCCCGCATCGACTTCCTCGCGCAGCACATGGAAGCGGTGCGGGAGGCGATCGCCGAAGGGGTCCCGGTCAAGGGCTACTTCATCTGGTCGCTGCTCGACAATTACGAATGGTCGCTCGGATACGCGCCCCGTTTCGGCCTCGTCCACGTCGATTTCGAGAGCTTGAACCGGTCCCCCAAAACGTCATATCACGCCATAGCCCGCGCCCTGGCGCGCTGATCAGTCAAGGGATCGAATGATGCAAGCCGAACGGCCCCTCACGCTCGTCGCGGATATTGGCGGAACCAACACACGTGTCGCCCTGGCACAGGGCGCGGCGGTCGATACCGGCACCATCGAGCGCTTTCGCAATGCCGATCATCGCGGGCTCGACGCGGTGCTGGGCGACTATCTCGCCCGGCGCCGCTCGCCGCCGCTCGCCGCCGCCTGCGCGGCGCTTGCCGGCCCGGTGCGTGACGGGCGCGGAACGCTGACCAATCTCGACTGGACGATCGACGAGAATACCCTCTCGCAGGCGACCGGCGCCTCGCGCGCCTCCCTCCTGAACGACCTGCAGGCGCAGGGGCATGCCCTGGGCCTTCTGGACGCGCAAAGCGTGCGGCAGGTGATCGCATCGCCCGAGGGAGCCGCGCAGGAGAGTACCCGGCTCGTCATCGGGATCGGCACCGGGTTCAACGCGGCCGTGGTTCACGAGATGGACGGGATGCGGATGGTCACCGCGTCGGAATCGGGCCATGTGACCCTCCCGGTGCGCGGCGATGACGACCTGCGGCTGTCGCGTTTCGTGGAGAAGGCCCATGGCTTTCCGGCGGTCGAGGATGTCCTTTCGGGGCGCGGCCTCGTGCATGTGCATGACTGGCTCTGCGCCGAGCGCGGGATCGACCGGCGCCGCAGCAGCGCCGAGATCATCGCCGATAGCGGCGAGGACGAGGTCGCGCGACAGGCGGTCGTGCAGTTCGTGCGCATCCTTGGCGGGGTCGCCGGGGATCTGTCGCTGATCCACCTGCCCTTCGGCGGCGTGAGCCTGGTGGGGGGAATGGCCCGCGCCATGCTGCCCTTCTTCGAGATGGCAGGCTTTACCGAGACCTTTCGTGCCAAGGGCCGGTTCTCGTCCTTCATGGAACAGTTCGGCGTGGACGTGATCGAGGATGATTACGCGGCTCTTGCCGGTTGTGCGGGCTACTGCGCGCAAAGGGACTGAGCCCCGGGGGCAAGAGCCGCCGCGCCTTCCCCTGGGCTCCGCCCGTGCCTGCTTCGCAGCAGCCGCCCCACGCCCGAGCGCGGCGCTCCCTTCTGCGGCTTGCCAGAAGGGAACAGCTGTGCCGCGGCCAAGCGTTCAGCCGCGCTCGAAGACGAGGCCCATGCTGTCGCGCAGGATGATCGGACCCGACAGATAGTCCGATCCGATCCCGGGAGTGCGCAGGGTGCAGGACCAGCCCGCTCCCTCGAGCCCCTCGATCGGCAGGCTCAACGGATCGAACTCGTCCGTCGCGCCACCCTCCATATGGGTGATGGCAAAGACTTCCTTGCCGCCCGGACCCTTGCGGTAGCCGGCGAAGACCGTGCGCCCGTCGACAGGTTGCAGGTAGTCGAAGTGATCGCGCGCGCCCAGGTTGCCGCGCAGCCAGGGGTTGGCCCGGCGGAAATTGCGCAAGGCCAGCATGTAACCCGTCTGCGCCGCGTCGAGGGTCGATACCGAGTTGGCGATGTTGCAGTAGTCGTGCATGTCGTCCATCCAGGCCCGCGCGATCACCTTCAGCGCCGCGACATCGAAGACGCCCGGCCCCGAGAGCGGCGGCTCGACACCGTTGAGAAGCCGCACGATATGGTCGAGATCGTAATCCGTCACCTCCACGAGGGCCGGCAGGAAGTCGAAGAACCGCGCCAGGTCCTCGCGCGTGGTGAAGCCAAGCGCCTTGAGGCGCCGGAAATTGGCCGGGACCGAGTAGCTGTATTCATCGACCTGCCACTTGAGGCTGATCGCCTCCTCGGCGACGACCTTGACGCCGTACTTGTCGTCCTGATTGCGGATGAAACCCCAATTGGCGCGCGCCGTAGCGTTGAGGAAGTCCATCGGGACACCGGGGAAGACGGCATAGGTCAGCATCGAGACGGCCGGGTTGTCATAGGCCTTCTCGAGAATGTCCATCTTGGTCTCGCCAAGGCGGGTGTTGATGTTCAGCTTCGGATTGACCTGCGTGCCCCGGCGCAGCGTATCGTGATTGGCCGTGCCCGAGATCCAGTTCGCTCCGACGCTCAGCATCTCCTTGATGCGCCACATCTTCGAAAGCCAGTAGCCGTAGATGAAGGGCGTGTTATGCGCGAAGGTCAGCGGCCCCCACTGGAACACGTCGGGATCGCCCTGCCCCTCGATCACCGCGCGGTAGGTCGAGCTGAGCTCCCAGTCCTCCTGCGGCCAGGGGCGGCCATCCTCGAAGACGAACCAGGGGCGGTAGGACGTGCCCGCCACCTCCTGCACCATGCCCGACATCGAGGCCAGGAACTCGTCGTCATGGCGCAGCTCCTGAGTGCTGTGGTCCCACCACTTAAAATCCTGCGCGCCGTCCACACGGACGCCATCGGCCCCGAAATTGACCTTGCGCCGCTGCATTTCCAGCAAGATCGCGCGCACGGCGGGGTTCTTGTAGTCGAGATTCTGGCCGTACATGTTCGGCCCGCCGAAAAAATGCGCGTTCAGCGCCCAGAGCCCCTGGTTGTCGGAATGACCGAAGACAACGTCGAGCACCAGCATCTTGGGCTTCGTCGGGAAGTTGTGCAGGACCGAGGCGAAATCCACGAGCTCGTCCGGCCGGCCCGATTCGAGCAGGACCGGGTTCACCGTGCCCATGCCCGAGATCACCACGTCATATCCCCAATTGGTGGTGTCCGGCCGCGTCAGGCTGACCGTGACCTCGCTCGCATCCCCGCCAAGCTCCTCCCAGAACCCCGTCCCGGTCTCGTAGACCGTCGTCGGCTCGACCGGCAGGAGCTGCACCGCGTCATAGCCCAGGTAGATCTCGTCGAGCGGATCGAGCGGCAGACCGGTCGCCACCCGCTCCGACAGGCGCTCGAACTGCCGCGTCAGGCTCGCGAGCGTTCCGCCGGCGGTGGCGGTGGGCACGTGAATCTGAAGGATGTTCGTGGGGGGGCCGAACTTGTGCGGTCCATCCTCGCGCCGGAGCCCCTCGAAATACGCGGTGTCGCCGCGCGCGGCGAACATCGCCTCGATATCGTAGAGCTCGGCCGGCGCGAAGGCGCCGAAGGGCAGCGACATCGCCAACGGGTCGAGAACCCGGTGCCATTCATCATGTGCATCGCGCCACACCAGCGCGTAGAAATCCCCCAAACGATCGCGCCGCCCCGCCCTCAGGCCGCTGACGGCAGCAAAGCAATGCGCTTCGTAGCGGGCCACCGGCAGGTAGATCCTCTCGAAACGCACCTCCTGGTGCGAGCGGATCAGATCGAGCGGCCCGTCGGGCGACATCACCTCGAGGAAGATGTCGCCGTCGGGGATCCGCTGCTCCAGAAGCTCCGGCGTCCAGAACCCGAACGTCGCGCCGTCGCCCTCGACCCGACCGCCGAGCATCGGGGCAATCGCCTGGTGAGCCTCGAAGGCGGTGGCGCTCTGGTTCAACAGGCGGTGGCATTCCTCGGCGAGGGCAGCGGCCGCCTCGGTGTTGGCGATGGCTCTTTCGGTCAGGGACATGGGCTTCCTTGGTGCTTGCGTCATGGTCCGGGTCAGGTGCGCACATCCGGCGCATCGCGTCCGGTGCTCTTGGCGATGCCGGCGATCTCGTCCGCTGCCGCGATGATCTGCGCAAGCGCCTCCTGCGGATCCTCGCCGAACCGTGCCGGATCCTCGGTGACATCTTCCAGATAGACCCGCAGCGTCGCGCCCACCGTTCCCGTTCCCGACAGCCGGTAGACGATCCTGCCGCCGCCCTCAAGCAGGACACGGATCCCCTGCGCCGCCGCATGGCTGCCATCGACCGGATCGTCGTAGGCGAACTCGTCGGCGGCCTCGATGACCCGCCCGGCGGCACGCTCCCCCGCAAGGGCGCCGAGACGCCCGCGCAGACGCTCCATCATCGCCTCCGCCTCGCCGGCATCGACGGCTTCGTAATCGTGGCGGGAATAGAAGTTGCGGCCGAACTCGGCCCAATGCGCCTCCAGCAGTTCCGCGACGGACATGCCGCGGCTCGCCAGGATGTTGAGCCACAGAAGAACCGCCCAGAGCCCGTCCTTTTCGCGCACGTGGTCGCTTCCGGTTCCCGCGCTTTCCTCGCCGCACAGGGTGATCCGTCCGGCATCGAGCAGGTTTCCGAAGAACTTCCACCCCGTGGGCGTCTCGTAGCAATCGAGCCCGCGGGCTTTGGCCACCCGGTCGAGGGCCCGGCTCGTGGGCATCGAGCGCGCCACGCCCTTAAGCCCCCCCGCGTAGCCCGGCGCCAGATGCGCGTTCGCGGCGAGGACGGCGAGACTGTCGGACGGAGTGACATAGACGTTCCGGCCGAGGATCATGTTGCGATCGCCGTCACCGTCGCTGGCCGCGGCGAAATCGGGCGCGCCGGCGGACATCATCAGGTCGACGAGCGGCTTGGCCCAGATCGGGTTAGGATCGGGATGGCCGCCGCCGAAATCGGGCAGTGGCACGGCGTTGATCACCGTTCCCTCCGGGGCCCCGAGGCGCCGCTCGAGCACCTCGGTCGCATAGGGTCCGGTGATCGCGTGCATCGCGTCGAAGCGCATCTCGAAGCCGCTCGAGAGGAGCGCGCGGATCGCGCCGAAATCGAACAGCGTCTCCATCAGATCGGCATAATCGGAAATCGGATCGACGATCTCCACCGCCATGTCGCCAAGCGTCACCGTGCCGAGCGAGGACAGGTCGATATCCTGCGTCTCGGCAATCTCGTAGCGTGCCATGCGCTTGGTCGCCTCGAAGATGCGGCCCGTGACCTCCTCGGGTGCGGGGCCCCCGTTGGCGGTGTTGTACTTGACGCCGAAATCCTCGTCGATGCCGCCGGGGTTGTGGCTGGCGGACATGATGATTCCGCCATCGGCGCCGCGAAGACGGATCAGGTGGGAGGCGGCGGGCGTGCTGAGCAGGGCGCCCTGCCCCACGATGACGCGCGCGGCGCCCGACGCGGCGGCCATGCGCAAGATCACCTGCGCGGCGCGGTCGTTGAAGTAACGGCCGTCACCGCCGAGCACGAGCGTCTTGCCCGTCACCCCGCCGATCCCCTCCCAGATGCTCTGGACGAAATTCTCGAGGTAGTGGGGCTCCATGAAGGTCCGCGTCTTCTTGCGCAGGCCGCTCGTGCCGGGCTTCTGTCCCTCGATCGGGGAGGTCTCGATTGTGAGTTTCCGCATGGTCTCTCCTATCTTCCGGCCTGCGCCATGATGCGCGCGGCCTGCAAGGTTCCCGACAGCCGGTCCAGCTCGTGCATCGACACGGGCAGGCGGCGGCGCCAGTTGGGATGATCGTAGACGGTGCCGGGAAGGTTGGGTTGCTCGTCCAGCCCGAGAATATCCTCGATCTGGATGGCGACAAGGGCGGCCGGGGTCGCGGCGAGGTAGGACAGGAGCGCCTCGTCGCCCTGCCCGCCCACGACCTGCTCGAGCGCCGCGACCTCGCGTTCGCGCTTGGCACGGGCCTGCGACAGCGCTTCGCCCTCTAGGGTGCCCAGACGTTCCCACCAGTCGAGATCGCGTCCCTTCCGCCAGCCCGCCCAGGTCGGCAGATCATGGGTCGAGAAGGAGGTCAGGCTTGCGCGATCGTAGTCCTCGGGCGCCTTGAAGCGCACCGCCTCGCCCCCGTAATGCTGCTCGAACATCGCGACGCGGCATCCCAGAAGGCCCGACGCGGCGAGATCGGCGCGCAGGCCATCGGGGACATTGCCCAGATCCTCGCCCACGATCACCGCGCCCGCGCGTGTGGCTTCGAGGCGCACGACGGCCAGAAGCGCCTCTCTTGGCATCTGCACATAGGCCCCCGGCACGCCGGGCGCATCGGGCACCCAGAACGCCCGCTCGAAGCCGAGGATGTGATCGATCCTGAGCAATCTGGCAAAGCGCAGCTGCGCCCTGAGGATCTGCGCAAGGGGCACGAAGCCGCGCTCGGCCAGGATATCCGGGCGCAGTGGAGCGAGATGCCACGCCTGCCCGGCCGGCGAGAAATCATCGGGCGGGGCGCCCAGCGACACGCCATGGGCATAGAGTTCGGGATCGGTCCAGGTATCGGCCCCGGCGGGATGGATGCCCACCGCGAGGTCGAGATAGAGACCGAGCGTCATCTCCCCGGCGGCCTGGCGCACTTCCAGGAGCTGCTCCTCGGCGCGCTGCTGCGCCCAGGCGTGGAACGCGACGCTTTCGGCATTCTCCTCGGCGAACCGCGCGCAGGCCGCGCTGGCAGGATCGCGGTAATCCTCCGGCCAGTCCGGCCAATAGGGTCCGAAGCGATCGGCGAGCGCCTGGTGAAGCGCGAAGCGCAGCAGGTCGCCATCGGGTGCTTGCGGGCCGGGTGAACCGGCGGCCGCGTGATCCGCGCGCAAGGCGGCGAGCCGCGCCGGCGCGGCGGCCGCGTAATCGATCAGCGCGCCATCGCGCAAGGTGTCGTCCGGCCCCTCGCCGCCGTCCGCGGCCCGGTCCCCCGCATCCGCACCCGCGGGCCGGTCCGTCTCGATATGGAGCACCGATAGCCGCCGCCGGCTCGATGGGGAATACGGGCTGAAGGCACCCGGATCGGCCGGGAAGCCCGCATGGATCGGGTTGACCCCGACGAATCCCGCCCCCGCGCGCGACAGGGCCCCGGCGGCCTGCGCAAGATCGCCATATGTGCCGATGGGGTGCCGGGCACCGCCGATCCCGTAGAGCGGCACCGTCACGCCCCAGCTTCGCGGCGCATCGGGGAGCCTGTCGGGCGCGGTGATGAGCCAGCAGGTCTCGCCATGCTGCTGCACCTTGTGGATCCCGAGCGGCAGGGCGGGCAAAGCGCCCCTGCCCTGCTGCGCGGCGTCCTCTCCGGCGCCGCCATGCGCGCCATCGGCCTCCTCGCGGATCAGCGTCCAGTCGGCATCGGGATCGAAGCCCGGCGGGGTGGCCACATGGCCGGGCGTGCAGATGTGCCATTGCGGCAAGCGCCGCCGCGCCGCGTCCGTTTCGATCCGATCGAGCAGCGCGGCCTCGGCGGCCTCGTCGCCCACCTCGTGGCCCATGCTCGCGAGAATGGCGCGTGCCGTTTGGGGGGAGGTGCGATGCGCCTCCCCCGTCACGTCGCCGTAGCTGGGAAGGATACCCAGGTACCGCGACAGCGCCTCCAGCGTCTCGCTCATGCCGATGGCATGAGCGCGAAGACGCAGACCGCCTCGCCTGGCATGTCGAAACGTGCCTTCGCCTCGTTCTCGGCCACGCCATCGGGGCGGCTCGTATCGATCTCCCAGATCCAGGCATGCCCCTCGGACGGCTCGGGCAGCGTGATCTCGAGAGGTCCGCCCGCGTTCAGGACCACGAAAATCGCCGTGTTCTCGGTCGCGTAATCGGGCGAGGTGGAGGCGGTGCGCAACTCGACCGCGAGGCAGCGCAGCTCCGGATCGTTCCAATGCTCATCACGCATCCGGCCGCCATCGGGCGCATGCCAGAATACATCCTCCATCCCGTCCTCGGCGCGCTCCTCGGCGTGCAGGAACAGCTTCTGGCGCAGGATCGGGTGGCTCTTGCGGAAGGCGATCATCCGGGTGACGAAGGCGAGGTAGTCGTCGTCCACGTCCTCCCAATGCAGCCAGCTGATCTCGCTGTCCTGGTTGTAGGCGTTGTTGTTGCCGTCCTGGCTGTTGCCGAACTCGTCCCCCGCGAGGATCATCGGCGTGCCCTGGCTCAGGAGCAGGGTCGCGATCATGTTGCGCTTTCGCTGGGCACGCGCGGCGTTGATCGCCTCATCGTCGGTCACGCCCTCGGCGCCCATGTTGTCCGAGTAGTTCTCGCCGTGGCCGTCCTTGCCGTCCTCGCCATTGGCCTCGTTGTGCCGCTCGTTGTAGCTGACGACATCGTGCAGGGTGAAGCCGTCATGGGCGGTCAGAAGGTTGACCGAGGAGGTCGCCGGGCGGCCCGAATGGTCGAACTGGATTGCCGAGCCGAGCAGGCGATCGGCAAGATCGGGCGCCTCGCCGGGATCGCGGCGCCAGAACCGGCGCACGGTGTCGCGATACTTGTCGTTCCACTCGAGGAAGGGCGGCGGGAAGCCACCCAGCTGGTAGCCGCCGGGCCCGATATCCCACGGCTCGGCAATCAGCTTGACGCGGGTCAGCACCGGATCCTGACGCAGCGCGTCGAAGAAGGCGGCGCCGCGATCGAAGCCGCCATCGCCGACCCGGCCCAGTGTCGAGCACAGATCGAAGCGGAAGCCGTCGACATGCATGACCTCGACCCAGTAGCGCAGGCTGTCCATGATCATCCGCAGGACCATCGGGTTGTCCACGTTGACCGTGTTGCCCGTGCCGGTATCGTTGATGTAGTAGCGCCGGTCGTCGGTCAGGCGATAGTAGCTTGCGTTGTCCAGCCCCTTGAAGGCCAGCGTGGGGCCCATCTCGTTGCCCTCGCAGGTGTGGTTGTAGACCACGTCCATGATGACCTCGATGCCGGCGCTGTGGAAACGCGCGACCATCTGCTGGAACTCGGCGATCTGCGCGCGGTGCAGGTAGCGCGGCTCGGGCGCGAAGAAGCCGAGCGTCTGGTAGCCCCAGTAATTCGTCAGGCCCTTCTCGGTCAGGAACCGGTCGTTGAGGAAGGCCTGCGCCGGCAGCAGCTCGATCGCGGTGATCCCGAGCTTGTTGAGATATTCGAGCATCGGGTCCGAGGCCATGCCGATGAAGGTGCCGGGCGCGTCGACATCGAGCCGCTTGGCGGTAAAGCCCTTCACATGGGCCTCGTAGATGATGCTCTCATGGATCGGCGTCGCCGGAGGGCTGTCATCGCCCCAGGAGAAGGCCGGGTCCTCGATCACGCAGCGCGGCATCACGGGGGCGCTGTCGCGCTCGTCGAAGCTCAGATCGGCATCCTCGTGGCCGACCGTGTAGCCCATCAGGCGGTCGTCCCATTCGGGATGCCCGGTCAGGCGCTTGGCATAGGGGTCGATCAGCAGCTTGTTGTGGTTGAACCGGTGCCCGTTCGCCGGATCGAAGGGGCCGTGGGCGCGCAGGCCGTATTGCTGGCCCGGGCGCAGGCCCGAGACATAGCCGTGCCAGACATCGCCGTCGCGCTCGGGAAGATCGATGCGCGCGGTCTCCTCCTTGCCGTCCTCGGAGAAAAGGCAGACCTGCATGCGGGTCGCGTTCTCGGAAAAGACCGCGAAATTGACCCCGTCGCCATCGAAGCTAGCCCCCAGCGGCGCGGCGCGGCCTGCGGTGATCGCATAGTTAGTCGTCATCAGGATTGTCCGATTTCTCGATAGAGCTCTGCATAAGCCTGGGCGGAGACGTTCCATCCCACCGGCTGTCGCATCGCATTGCGGATGATTTTGGACCAGGTCCGGTCGTCGCCGTAAAGCGCGACGAGATGCTCGAGCGCGCCGATCAGCGGATCCGTGGCGGCCGGCCAGAACTGGATGCCCGTCGCGGCCCCGGCGGCGAGGGCCGCGGGGCTGGCGTGAATGACCGTATCGGCAAGGCCGCCCGTCAGCGCCACGACGGGCACCGTTCCGTAGCGCAGGCCGTAAAGCTGCGTGAGGCCGCAGGGCTCGAACCGCGAGGGCACGAGGATCGCATCGGCGCCGGCCATCATCCGGTGCGACAATGCCTCGTCGTAACCGATGACGACCCCGACACCGTCATGCGCGCGGGCCGCTTCGCGCCAGCGCTCCTCCAGGTCGGCATTGCCGCTGCCCAGAAGCGCCAGCTGGCCGCCGAGCTCCACGAAACGCGGCAGCGCCTCGAGCAGCAGGTCCAGTCCCTTCTGCTCGGTCAGGCGCGACACGACGATGGCGAGCGGGCCGCTCCCTTCGGCAAGACCGAATTCCTCGAGCAAGGCGCGTTTGGCCCGCGACTTGCCGCGTCCTGAGCGGAAGCGCGCGATATGCGGATCATGCGCGGGATCCCACGCCTCGGTGTCGATCCCGTTCAGGATGCCGCACAGATCGGCGCGGCGGGCGCGTATCACCCCGTCCAGCCCCATCCCGAATTCCGGCGTCATCAGCTCGCGCGCGTAGTTCGGACTGACGGTGGTGAGCCGGTCGGCATGGACCAGACCCGCCTTCAGCGCGGAGACATGGCCCCAGAACTCGTAGCCGTCGGAATTGAAATCATCGCGCGGCAGTCCGAGTGCCTCGATGCGCTCCTGCGGTGCGAGGCCATGGAACGCCATGTTGTGGATGGTCATGACGCTGCCCGCCGGCCGTCCGCCCTCCATGCGCTGCATGAAGAGCGGCGCGAACCCGGCCTGCCAGTCATGGCAATGCAACACGTCAGGATGCCAGCCGTCGACACCCATGCGCCCGATCCGTGCCGCCACCAGCGAGAGCGCGGCGAAACGTTCGGGGTTGTCCGGCCAGTCCCGCCCGTCGGGCCCGAGATACGGCGAGCCGTCCCGATCGAAGAGATGCGGCGCATCCAGCACCAGAAGATCGAGCCCCGCGCGCCGGGCGGCCAGAACGCGCCCCGTGCCACCCGCGAGATCATCCTCGCGCATGACCTCGCGGACGCCTTCAAGCCCCGTGAGCACCGCCGGATAGCCCGGCAGCAGCACCTTCATCTCGACCCCCTGGGGCGCGAGGGCAGCCGGAAGCGCACCCACGACATCTCCGAGCCCGCCGGTCTTGATCAGCGGCGCACATTCGGACGCGACCGATAGGACCCGGCTCATAGCGAGGCTGCCCTCCGGTCGAGCATCGGCTGCGTGATCAGCGTCACGCCGCCCTCGCTGACGCGGAACCAGCGGCGATCCTCGTCGGGATCCTCGCCCACCACGAGCCCTTCGGGGATCTCCACCCCGCGGTCGATCACCACCCGGCGGAGCTGCGCCTTCCGGCCGATCCGGGCATAGGGAAGGACGACGGCATGCTGCAGGCTGGCATAGGAATTCGTGTGCACCTGGGTGAAGAGGAGCGATTCACGGATTTCCGTGCCGGACACGATGCAGCCGCCCGCCACCAGCGAAGAGAGCGCCTGGCCGCGCCTGTCCGCCTCGTCATGGATAAACTTCGCCGGCGGCACGCTTTCGGAATAGGTCCAGATCGGCCAGTCGGTATCCCACAGATCGAGATCGGGCGTGAAGTTCGTCAGGTCGATATTGGCCTTCCAGTAGGCGTCGATCGTACCCACATCGCGCCAGTAGGCCGGCGCATCGGGCGCATGGCGCACACAGCTGTCGGTGAAGCGGTGTGCGACCGCCTTCCCGTTCGCAACGATGTCGGGGATGATGTCGCCGCCGAAATCATGCTTGCTGTTCTCGTCCTCCGCATCGGCGATCAACCGGGCGCGCAGATCGCTCCACCGGAACACGTAGATGCCCATGGAGGCGAGGGTGACATTCGGATCGTCGGGGGTGCCGGGCGGATCGGCGGGCTTTTCCAGGAAGGAGGTGATGCGATCATCGGCGTCGATCGCCATCACGCCGAAGGCCGACGCCTCCTCGCGCGGCACCGTCAGGCAGCCGATGGTGACATCCGCCCCGCTGTTCTCGTGCTGCTCGAGCATCAGCTCGTAATCCATCTTGTAGATGTGATCGCCCGCCAGGATCAGGACGTATTCAACGTCGTAGCTGTCGATGATGTCGATATTCTGCGTCACGGCATCTGCGGTTCCCAGATACCACCTGTTCTCCGCCACGCGCTGCGAGGCGGGCAGGATATCGAGATACTCGTTGCGTTCCGCGCGGAAGAAATTCCAGCCGCGCTGGCAATGGCGGATCAGCGAATGCGCCTTGTATTGCGTGGCGATCGCCATCTTCCTGATGCCGGAATTAAGCGCGTTCGACAGGGCGAAATCCACGATCCGCGTCTTGCCTCCGAAAAAGACCGCCGGTTTGGCGCGTGTATCGGTCAGCTCCTTCAGACGGCTCCCGCGTCCCCCCGCCAGAACGAAGGCCATGGTGCGGCTCGACAGGCGCGCATTCGGCTTCGACATTACATCTACTCCCCCAAAAACGGCCGGCCCCGCCGCCGAAACACGGCGAGGATCACGGCCAATTAACTACTAACGAAGATAACGCTGGACAGCGGCGGAAGCACAACCTGCGCCGAGTGGGGCTGTCCGTGATATGCCGGGCCATCGGCGGTAATGGCGCCCATGTTTCCGCGATTGCCGCCACCATAACGTGCCGCGTCGCTGTTGATCGCCTCGCGCCACTCGCCGGCACGCGGGAGCCCGATCCTGTAGGCTGTCCGCTCGACGGGCGTGAAATTGCACAGCACCACCGCCTCGGGATCGGCGGGACCACCCCGCCGCACCCAGGACAGGACCGAGTTCTCGGCGTCGCCGCCGTCGATCCACTCGAAGCCCTCGGCCTCGCAGTCGCGATAATGCAATGCCGCCGTTCCGCGGTAGAGCGTGTTGAGATCGCGGACGAAATGCTGAATGCCGGCGTGGCGCGGATCATCGAGGAGGCGCCAGTCGAGCTGCGCGTTGTGGTTCCACTCCTCGGGCTGGGCGAACTCCTGGCCCATGAAGAGGAGCTTCTTGCCGGGATGTCCGAACATGAAACCGTAATAGGCGCGCAGATTGGCGAATTTCTCTTCGGCGCTGCCCGGCATCCGCTCGAGCATCGACCCCTTGCCATGCACGACCTCGTCATGGCTGATCGGCAGGATGAAATTCTCGGTGAACGCGTAATGCAGCCCGAAGGTCATCTGGTTGTGGTGATGCTTGCGGTGGATCGGATCCTTGCTCATGTAGCTGAGCGTGTCGTTCATCCAGCCCATGTTCCACTTGTAGCCGAAGCCGAGCCCGCCGTCGCTGACAGGGCGCGACACGCCCGGATAGCTCGTCGATTCCTCGGCGACGGTCATGATGCCGGGCTGCGCGCCATAGGCGATGGTGTTCGCCTTGCGCATCATCTCGATCGCCTCGTAATTCTCGCGCCCGCCATCCTTGTTGGGAACCCATTCGCCTTCCTTGCGCGAATAGTCGCGATAGAGCATCGAGGCGACCGCATCCACGCGCAGCCCGTCCACATGATACTCCTCGAGCCAGTAGAGCGCATTGGAGACGAGGAAATTCTGCACTTCCGTCCGGCCATAATTGTAGATCAGGGTGTTCCAGTCCTGATGGAAACCCTCGCGCGGATCGGCATGTTCATAAAGATGCGTCCCGTCGAATGTCGCAAGACCGTGCGGATCGGAGGGGAAATGGCCCGGCACCCAGTCCAGCAGGACCCCGAGCCCCTTCAGATGCGCCGCCTCCACGAGATCGCGAAACTCGTGCGGCGGGCCGAACCGGACCGTCGGCGCGAAGAGCCCGACCGGCTGATACCCCCATGAGCCATCGAAGGGATATTCGCTGATCGGCATGAGCTCGATATGCGTGAAACCCATCTCGGCCACGTAATCGACGAGCTCGACCGCAGCCTCGCGGTAGCTCAGGGGCCGGTTGCCCTCATCGACCTTGCGCCGCCAGCTGCCCAGATGCACCTCGTAGATCGAGATCGGCGCGGTGCGCATGTTGCGCTGCTCCCGGTCGGACAACCACCGGTCGTCCTTCCAGCCGTAGCCGCGAATGTCGCGCACCACGCTGGCATTCTGCGGGGCGTGCTGGCTGCCGAAGCCGACCGGATCGGCCTTGAGCGGCTGCAACCGGCCATCGGCGCCCACGATCTCGTATTTGTAGACCTCGCCCTCGCCGATGCCGGGAACGAAGATCTCCCACACGCCGCTGGCCCCGCGCCGGCGCATCATGTGCCGGCGGCCATCCCACAGGTTGAACCTGCCAACGACGGAGACGCGCCGCGCATTGGGCGCCCAGACGGCGAAATGCGTTCCCTCGATGCCCTCATGGGCCAGAACGTGGGCGCCGAGCACTTGCCAGATACGCTGATGCGTGCCCTCGCCGAGCAGATACTCGTCCATCTCGCCGATCAGCTTGCCGAAGCGGTAGGGATCCTCGATCTCCCATGTCTCGCCATCGGCGCCTTCTCCGGCCAGCCGGTAGGCACCGCGCCGGGGCACCGGACCGCTGAATACCCCCAGCCCTTCGCCGGCACGCGCAAGCGCATGGCGCTCCCCGTCCATCACGGCCCACATCCTGGTGGCACCGGGATCGAAGGCGGTCACGATGACCGCATCCCCGCGATCATGCTGCCCCAAGACGGAGAACGGGTCTGTATGCACACCATCATGCAGCGCACGGGCCTCATCGCGGGGAATCATGCCCTTGTCGTCGGCGTTGCTTGTCTGTGTGCTCATAGTCCAACCGGTTCTAGTTCTGCCTGTGCGATACCAAGCCTTCATCACGCCCATCGGTTCCAGCATCCGCAAGCAACCCCTGCGCATTCCAGATCTGGGACATGTAGCTCCTGATCGTCCGGTCCGAGGAGAACCATCCCGAACGCGCCGTGTTCAGGATCGCCATCCGCATCCATGCGGTCCGGTCGCGATAGGCGACATCGACCTCGCGCTGGGCACGCCAGTAGTCGGTGAAATCGGAGGAGACGAGGAAGTAGTCCGCTTGCGACAGGTTTGACACGATCGCGTCGAACCGGCCCCGCTCGCCCGGCGAAAAGGCGCCGTCACGGATGGCGTCGAGCGCCCGTGCAAGGCGCGGATCGGCCTCGATCGCGCGCGCGGCATGGCCGTCGATCGCGCGCCTCGCCATGACCTCGTCAGCATCCATGCCGAAGAGAAAGAAGTTCTCGGCCCCGACAAGCTCGCGAATCTCGACATTGGCTCCGTCGAGTGTCCCGATCGTCAGCGCCCCGTTCAACGCGAATTTCATGTTGCCCGTGCCGGACGCTTCCTTGCCGGCGGTCGAGATCTGCTCGCTGAGATCGGAGGCCGGGATCAGGCGCTCGGCAAGGCTGACATTGTAGTTCGCGGGATAATCGATCTTGAGGAATTTCGAGGTGACGGGATCGGAGTTGATCACCTGCGCGACCGAATTGATCAGGTGGATGATCTCCTTGGCAAAGACATAGCCCGGCGCCGCCTTGCCGCCGAAGATCTTCACCCTCGGGGTCCAGTCCCCGTTCGGATTGTCGCCGATCTCCTGCCACAGGGCGATCGCCTCCAGGATGTTGAGGTGCTGGCGCTTGTATTCGTGGATCCGCTTGATCTGCACATCGAACATCGCTTCGGGATCGACGCTCACGCCCCGCTCGGCGCGCAGGTAACTGGCAAGCTCCTCCTTGTTGGCACGCTTGGCGGCGGCATAATCCTCGCGGAAGCCGGCATCCTCGGCGAGCGGCTCGATCTCGTGCAGCCGCTCCAGATCGTCCACCCACTCCTCACCGATCGCATCCGTCAGAAGCCCCGAGAGGCGCGGATTGGCCGACAGCACCCAGCGCCGCGGCGTTACCCCATTCGTCTGGTTGAGGATGCGTTCGGGATGCAGGCGGTGCAGCTCGGAAAAGACCGTCCGCTTCATCAGCTCGGTATGCAGTGCCGAGACCCCGTTGACCTTGTGCGCCATGCAGAAGGCCAGCTCGCCCATCTTCACCTCGCCATTCTCGCGCATCGTGATGCCGCGATCGGGATGAGCGGCGGCATGGGCGGCATCGATCCGCTCGATGAGGCTGAGATGACGCGGCAGCAGGCTGCCCATGAGCCCCTCGCTCCAGCGCTCCAGCGCTTCGGGGAGCAGCGTGTGGTTGGTATAGCTGAGGCATCCGCGCGCGGTGACGATCGCCTCGTCGAGCGGCATGCCATGCACGTCATGCAGCAGGCGCACCAGCTCGGGGCCGGCGATCGCGGGGTGGGTGTCGTTGAGCTGGATCGCGACCTTCCGCGGCAGCTGCCGCAAATCGTCATGCTCGCTGAGGAAGCGGCGCAGGATGTCGTTCAGGCTGGCTGCGGTGAAGAAATATTCCTGCTTGAGACGCAGGCGCTTGCCCTCTTCGGTCGTGTCGTCGGGATAGAGGACGCGGCTGATCGTGCGCGCCAGGGCCTCGGGCTCGGCGGCGCCGTAGTAATCGCCACGATTGAAGCGGTCGAGATCGAAGAAGGTCGTGGGCTTGGCCGACCACAGGCGCAGCGTGTTCGCCCAGCGCCCCTTCCAGCCGATCACCGGCGTGTCATAGGCCTCGGCGACGACCGACTCGGCCGGGGTCCATTCGGTCCGCCCCGCATTGCTGGCGACCCGGCCGCCGAAACCGATCTCGAATGCGGCGCCGGGGCGCTCGAATTCCCAGGCATGCGGCTGACGCAGCCAGTCCTCGGGCGATTCGACCTGCCGGCCATCGACGAAGCTCTGACGGAAGAGGCCATGCTCGTAGCGGATACCGTAGCCGTAGGCCGGACAGCCGACCGTCGCGAGCGATTCGAGAAAGCAGGCCGCAAGCCGGCCAAGGCCGCCATTGCCCAGCGCCGCGTCCGGCTCGTCGCTCAGGACGGTGTCGAGATCGAGCCCGAGGCTCGACATCGCGGCGGAGGCACTCTCCATCAGGCCCAGATTGACCACCGCATCCTCGAGCAGGCGACCGATCAGGAATTCCATCGACAAATAGTAGACCCGTTTGCCCTTCGCCGCCTCGGCGGCCTGGGTGGAGGCGAACCACGGATCGACGATCCGGTCACGGATCGCGTAGCTCAGCGCGATGCGCCAATCGGTGACGCTCGCGCGGTCCGGATCGGTTCCGAGGGCGTATTTCAAGTGAGCGAGGATCGCCTCACGCAGTTCGGTGGTGGTCATCTCTCACCTTTCTATATGTCTGCGGCGCGGCGGCCGTTCTGGGTCGAACCGAAACGCCTGTCCCTGGTGGGCGCTGCGACGCGGGCGGGCGCGGCGATATCGACCTTGGCGCCATCGATAGCGGTAACAGCCCATGCTAGGAAGCGCCAATGAGGGCTTGCGCGTCCCGGTATGGGCCGCGCAAGCCCTGCGCGGTCAGGTTCCCTCGACGCCCAGGCGCTCGCGCGCGAAGGCCAGAGCGAGGCTCAGCCCGTCGGGAGCAATCCCGTGCGCGGTGCCCTTCATGACATGCGCGAAGACATCGATGCCCGCGTCCTGGAGCGCCTGCGCCGCTTCCGGCATCGAGGCCGGCGGCACGACATCATCCTGATCGCCATGCAGCAGCAGCACGGGCGGCCGGGCGGTGATCTCGTCCTGCAACGTCTCGGCGCGCAGCAGACGGCCGGAGAAGCCGATGATCCCGGCAAACTCCGCGTCGCGGCGCAGGCCCACATGCAGCGCCATCATCGTGCCTTGGGAGAAACCGAGAACGATCATCCGCTCCGCCGCGATGCCCTCCTCCTCGAGGACGCGGTCGAGATAGGCATCGAGATCGGCGATCGCGGAGCTCATGCCCTTCTCCGCCTCAGCCGGGTCGGAGCCGTCGATCCAGGGGATCGGAAACCACTGGTATCCGGCGGGGTTGACCGCGCAGCGTTCCGGCGCGTCCGGCGCGACGAAGAGCGTGTCGGGCAGATGTTCCCCGAGCGGATCGGCAAGACCGATCAGGTCAGCCGCATCGGCGCCGTAGCCGTGGAGGAATACCATGATGGAGGTTGCGCTGCCGGATTTCGCGGCACGCCGCCGGCTTTCGAGTATGCGGGTCATGCGGTTCCTTCTCGTCCCTTGACCTCCCGGTAGTAGGCCCAAAGCGCCCGTGCCGCAACGCCCCGCCAAGGCCGCCACGGCTCGGCCAGCCGGCGCAGCGCGCCCTCGCTCGGGCGCGCGTCGAGGCCGAGCATCACCCGCGCGGCCTCCTGGAGCGCAAGGTCGCCGGCCGGGAACGCATCGGCACGGCCCAGGGCGAAGAGCGCGTAGATCTCGGCCGTCCAGCGCCCGATCCCGGGTATCGCCACAAGCGCGTCGATCACCTCTTGCGTGGGGGCCGTGCGCAGGGCGCCGTAATCGAGATCGGCCGCGGCCAGCGCCCTGAGATAGCGCGCCTTGGGCCGGCTGAGGCCGCAGGCCCGCAACGCCTCGTCGCTTGCCGCGAGGACGGCATGCGGCGCATCGAAACCCGCCGCGCGCACCCGCCCGCCGATCGCCGCCGCCGCCGCGACCGAGACCTGCTGCCCGATGATCGCATCGCTCAACGCCTCATACCCGTCGACGCGCCGGCGCAGGGGCCAGTCTCCCGTCGCCTCGTAGACCTTCGCAAAGCGCGGCTCCGCTTCGATCAGGGCCCGCGTCCCCTCCGCGATGCAATCCGCGCCGGTGATGACCCGTTCGTCGTGGGCAGGGGCGGCCTCGTTCGGACCTGGCTTGCTCATTGCGCGATCTCCTCGCTCCATGTCAGCGCGTCCTGCGCCGTTTCGACCAATGCGCCCGCATGGCGCGGCGGACGGGCGATCATGGCGATGCGGATGCCGAGCTGCCGCGCGGCATCGAGCTTGGAGCGGCTGGCATCGCCCCCGGCATTGCGCATCACCAGCCAGTCGATTGCAAGCTCCTCGAAGAGCGCGACCTCCTGGGCAATGCTGAAAGGTGGCCGGCCCACGACGAAGCGCCCCCCTTCGAAGGGGAACGGTGTCCGCGGCGCCTCGATCTGGCGGCAGAAGAGCGTCCTGCCGCGCATCCCTGCAAAAGCATGCAGGGTCTTGCGCCCGGTGGCCAGGAAGACCCGTGCGCCGGGGGCGACAAGCGCTGCGACATCCTCCTCATGCGCGACATCGTGCCAAAGATCCCCCGGCAGCCTCTGCCATGGCGGGCGCAACACGCGCAGATAGGGAAGGCCCATCTCGGCGCAGACCGCGAAGCTGCGCGGTCCCATACGCGCGGCGTGGGGATGGGTCGCGTCGATCACGGCGCCGATCCGTTCGGATGCGAGGAAGTCGGCAAAGCCGTGCGCGCTTCCAAAGCCGCCGATCCGAAGGGGCAGGCCCAGATCCGCCGGCGCGCGGGTATCGCCGGCGAGCGAGGCGATGGCGCTGCGTCCCCGGCGGGCAAGCGCCTGCCCGATCACACGCGCCTCCGTGCTGCCGGCCAGAAGCAGAAGGCGCCGCGGCTCAGGCACGGGCGACGATCCGCCCCTCGCGGTCGCAAGCGACGATGTCCACCGCGATGCCGCTGCCCTCAAAAAGGCAGCCGGCGGCGCGCAAGGCGTCCCGTGCCACCGCCTGCGCAAGGGAGGGTCCGGCGATCCCATGCGCCTCGAGCACGGTGCGCGCCCCGGCGACCTGCGGCATCCCGCATGACGCGGCAAGACGCTCGAAATCAACCTGGCTGCGCGAGGAATGCAGATCGCGCGCGCCCTGTCCCAGCTTGGCAAGCTTCGCAAGGCCGCCGGCGATGGTGACGCGCGGAACCGGGTGGCGCAGGAGATACTTGCTCATGCCGCCCGCGAAATCCCCCATGTCGATCATCGCGTGATCGGGCAGCGCGTAGAGCGCCTGCACCGCGCGCTCACTCTGAGCGCCGGTCGCACCGGCGACATGCGGCAGCTTCGCGGCACGCGCCACGTCGATTCCCCGGTGGATGGAGGCGATCCAGGCGGCGCAGGAGAAGGGCCGCACGATCCCGGTGGTGCCGAGGATCGACAGCCCGCCGACGATGCCGAGGCGCGGGTTCCAGGTCCGGGCGGCGATCTCCGCCCCGCCGGGCACAGAGATCTCGACCCTGACATCGGGGGCGTGCCCGGTCTCGGCGGCGATCGCGTCGATCTCGGCGCACATCATCCGGCGCGGCACCGGGTTGATCGCGGGCTCGCCCGGCGCGATCGGCAGGCCCGGCATCGTTACCGTGCCCACCCCCTCTCCGGCCGCGAAAACGACGCCCCCCGCCGAGGCGCTCACCCGCACCAGGACAAGCGCGCCATGGGTCACGTCGGGATCATCGCCCGCATCCTTGATCACCCCGGCCTGCGCCCATCCCGCGCCGCGCGCCGACTGCGCGATCTCGAAGACCGGACGCTCGCCGCGTGGCAGGACGATCTCGACCCGCGCGAGCCGCCGCTCTTCCCACAGATCGTGCAACGCCGCGCGCAGCGCCGCCGTGGCGCAGGCGCCGGTGGTCCAGCCCCGGCGCAGCGCGGTGCCGGGCGTCCTTGTGGAATGGGTGCTCATGGCCAAGACTATAGGCGTCGGCGCGGGCGGGGCCAATGGGCGCCGCGCCGACCGCTCCCCCGCCGTCCTCCCGGAAGTTCCCACCCAAGTCGCCTGTCGCAAACAGCGCGCCGCAGGCCGCGTCGGGGCTTGGCCGTGCCGCGCATTGCGGCCATAACCACCCCATGCGCGACTCGTCCCCCCTCCCCCCGATGAGCACCGGAGACTGGCCGGTCATGAAACCCGGCTGGGTCTGGCTCTGCGGTGCGGGTCCGGGCGATCCGGGACTGCTGACGCTGCATGCACTCAACGCCCTGCGCCAGGCGGACAAGGTAATCTACGACGCCCTCGTCGATCCCTCGATCCTGGCATGGGCCCCGCAAGCCGAGCATGTCTATGCGGGCAAGCGCGGCGGCAAGCCCTCGGCGCTGCAGCGCGACATCTCGCTCCAGCTCGTCGAGATGGCCCGCGCAGGGTACCGGGTCCTGCGGCTCAAGGGCGGCGATCCGTTCGTCTTCGGCCGCGGCGGCGAAGAGGCGCAGACCCTCGTGCAGCACGGTATCCCGATCCGCATCGTGCCTGGCATCTCGGCGGGGATCGGCGGGCTGGCCTATGCCGGCATTCCGGTCACGCATCGCGACGTGAACCAGTCGGTGACCTTCGTGACCGGCCATGACCAGTCCGGCCAGACACCGGGCACCCTTGACTGGCAGGCGATCTCGCGCGGCAGCCAGGTCATCGTGATCTACATGGGCATGAAACATATCCGCCAGATCGCGCAGGCGCTCATCGCCGCCGGGCGCGCGCCCGACGAGCCTGTCAGCGTCGTGACTTCGGCGACCACGCCCGATCAATCCGTGCTCGAGACGAGCCTTGCTGCCTGCGAGGATGACATCACCGCCGCCGGGCTGGAGCCGCCGGCGATCATCTGTGTCGGGCGCTCGGTCCTGATGCGCCAGGTTCTCGACTGGCAGGCGATGGCGCAAGGGGCCGCGCCCCGCGATCTCGACCCGCTCGGCCGCGGGCGCCCGGCCGAGAGTGCCTGACATCCAGGATCGAAGGTCGGGCGGCGGCGGGGTGATCATCGCCGCGCCTGCCTCGGGGGCAGGCAAGACCACCCTCACGCTCGGCCTGCTGCGGGCGCTGCGCAATCGCGGCATTGCGGTGAGGGGCGCGAAATCGGGACCGGACTATATCGACCCGCGCTTCCACGCGGCCGCCAGCGGCGCGGCCTGCGTCAACCTGGACGCCTTCGCCATGCCCCCGAACCGTATCATCGCGCGGGCCTCGGGACCGGGTCTCCTGCTGATCGAGGGGGCGATGGGCCTCTTCGACGGGGCGCCGCCGGACGGACGCGGCGCGGCGGCGGATCTCGCGCGTATCCTTGCCCTCCCCGTCATCCTCGTCGTTGATGCCGCGCGCATGGCGCAGTCGGTCCTGCCGCTCGTCGAAGGTTTCGCGCGGCATGATCCCTCGGTTCGGATCGCGGGAATAATCCTCAATCGCTGCGGCTCCGAGCGTCATGCCGGGATGCTGACCCGCGCGCTGGCGCCTGCCGGCATCCCGGTACTCGGCGCGCTGCTGCGACAGGAGAGCATCGCGCATCCCTCGCGCCACCTGGGGCTCGTTCAGGCAGAGGAGCGCGCCGATCTCGATCTCTATCTCGAGGATGCCGCCAGACATGCGCAGGCGGCCATCGACCTCGACGCGCTATGCGCTATCGCCGCCCCCCTGCCGCCCTGCCCGAACCCGGCAGCGCCCTCCCCGCCCCCCGCGCAGCGCATCGCCGTGGCCCAGGACCGGGCCTTCGCCTTCCACTACCCGCATCTGCTCGGCGACTGGCACCGCGCCGGTGCGCAGGTCATGCCCTTCTCACCCCTGGCCGACGAGGCGCCAGACCGCGACGCCGATCTCGTCTATCTTCCCGGCGGTTATCCCGAGCTGCATGCCGGCAGGCTCGCCGCCGCGCAGCGGTTCCTTGGCGGATTGCGCATGGCCGCCGAACGCGCGGCGATCTTCGGGGAATGCGGCGGCTACATGGTCCTGGGCCACGGCCTGATCGATGCGGACGGCGTGAGGCACGAGATGGCGGGCCTTCTGGATCTGGAAACCAGCTTCGCCCGGAGGCGCCTGCATCTGGGCTACAGGCTGCTCGAAACGGCGCGGGGTCCCTTCGCGGGACGCTGGGCCGGACATGAGTTCCACTACGCGACCACGCTGCGCGCCGAGGGGACGCCGCTCTTCGAGGCACGGGACGCCGCCGGCGATCCGCTCGCCCCGATGGGCCTGTCGCGCGGCATGGTGCAGGGAAGCTTCGCCCATCTCATCGACCGGCGCGAATGACCTTCCGTCGCGGCCGGCCGCGCGCTAGGCAGGAGCCATGAGCCTGACGCACGCACCGATCGCCCGCGACGGCGGCACCGAACGCCGCAACGTGGCCCTGCTGGTCTGCGCGCAGGCATTCCTGGGCGCGCAGATGCCCATGCTCTTCATCGTCGGCGGGCTCGCGGGCGGCTCGCTGGCCAGCAGCGCCTGCTTCGCGACGATGCCGATCTCGCTGATCGTGCTGGGATCGATGCTGACGGCGCAGCCGCTGTCGGCGCTGATGCAGCGATCGGGCCGGCGGATCGGCTTTCTCGCCGGGGCGCTCGGGGGGAGCCTTGGCGCCGCGATCTCGGCCGCGGGCCTCGCCACCGGGAGCTTCGCGCTCTTCCTGGCAGGCGCGCTGCTCACCGGTATCTACATGTCCGCGCAGGGCTTCTTTCGATTCGCGGCCGCCGATACCGCCTCCGAGGCATTCAGGCCAAAGGCAATCTCCTACGTGATGGCCGGCGGCCTCGTCTCGGCGATCCTCGGGCCCGCGCTCGTCAAGCTGACCGCCGATGCGCTCCCGGTGCCCTTCCTGGCGACCTACCTCGCGGTGATCGCGATCAACGCGCTGGGGGCGGTGCTTTTCGTGTTCCTGCGCATACCGCCCCCGCCGCCCCCCGGCATCGGCACCGCACGCGGGCGCGGCCATGGCGCGCTCTTGCGCGATCCGCGCATCGCCGTCGCCATCATCTGCGCGATGGTGAGCTACGCGCTGATGAACCTCGTGATGACCTCGACGCCGCTTGCCGTGGTCGGGGTCGGCTATGACGCGTCCCATGCCGCCGATATCGTCAGCGGGCACGTCCTCGCGATGTTCGCGCCGTCCTTCTTTACCGGCCACCTGATCGCCCGGTTCGGCGCGCGGCGGATCGTGGCCCTCGGACTGGCGATCCTCGCCGGGGCGGGGGGTGTCGCCCTTGCGGGGATCGAGCTGGGACATTTCTTCGTCGCGCTGATCCTGCTTGGGGTGGGCTGGAATTTCGGCTTCATCGGCGCGACCGCGATGCTCACCGCCGCCCATGAGCCGCAGGAGCGCGGCCGGGTGCAGGGTCTCAACGACATGATCGTCTTCGGCTGCGTCACACTCGCCTCGCTCGCCTCGGGCGGGTTGCTGAACTGTTCGGGCGGCGCGCCCGATCAGGGCTGGACGGCCGTGAACCTCGCCATGATACCGTTCCTCGGGCTTGCCGCGCTCGCTCTCGTCTGGCTTGGAAAGCTCGACAGGCGCGCCGTCGCCTGACGTCACGCCCTACGCGCTCGCTACCAGCGGCCGGCCACCGCCTTGACGAGCAAGGAGCCGCGCCGGCGGAACTCGGCGAGGCCGAGTCGTCCTTCGATGGCGGCATCGGGATCGCGAACCGCCTGATCCAGCAGCACCGGCGCGGTCCAGAACGCCCGCAACACACCGGTCGCCGGTCCGAACCGGATGCGGCGCGCAGCTTCGAGATCGGACAGCGCCCCTTGCGCAAGCTCGACGATGGCATCCCGCGGATCGGGGCCGAGCGGCTGCACGCCTTGCGCGGCAAGCGGCGCGAGCGCACAGAGGAAGCGGGCCGCGGCGCCCGCGCTGGCCGCGCCCCGAAGATCTTCGGGACGCGCGTCCCCCGAGCCCAGCCCCGCCCCGGCAACGACCGCAAGCGTGCCCGCCGTCGCCTCCAGATAGGCGCGCAGGTCAGGCAGCCCGGCAAAAGGCTGGGGCATGATATCCCGCTCGCGCGCGTCGATGACCGGCAGGAGGTCGCGCGCGTCGAGACCGTGGGCGCGCAACTCGGCGGCCAGGGGCGCGACGGTCTCGTGCTGGCGCACGATGTCGCCTTCCGCGATCTCGCCCAGCGCGTCGCGCCACCATTGCAGGCGCATCTGCGCAATCATCGGCTCGCGTGCCGCGATTGGCGCGCGCGAGACCTCCAGGTTGAAGGCGTAGAGCGTGAAGAGCAGTGGACGCGCGGCCGCCGGCATCGTCATCGTCGACAAGAAGCGGTCCTCGTCTGCCCTGCGCACCGCCTCGGCACAGGATTGAACGCTCATACCGGCACCGCCTCATCGCGGATCAGCTTCCAGTTGATCGCATCGAGCAGCGCCTCGAAACTGGCATCGACGATATTGGCCGACACCCCGACCGTGGACCAGCGTCGGCCAGCGCCATCCTCGCTGTCAATGACGACCCGCGTGACCGCCTCGGTGCCGCCCTGCGTGATCCTCACCTTGAAATCCACGAGCCGCAGATCGTCGATATGCTTCTGATAGGGGCCGAGATCCTTGGCCAGCGCCTTGGCAAGCGCGTTGACGGGCCCGCGATCCGACCCCGAGGCGTCGAGGCTTTCGCTGACCGACAGGACCTTCTGCGCGCCGATCTTCACCACGACGACGGCCTCCGACAGGCTGACCATCCGGTCATACTTGTTCTTGCGACGCTCGATGCTCACCCTGTAACGCTTGATGTCGAAGAATCGTGGAAGCATCCCGAGATGCGCGCGCGCGACCAGCTCGAAACTCGCCTGCGCCGTGTCATAGGAATATCCCCGCTCCTCGCGGGCTTTGACATCCTCGAGAATGCTCTCGAGCGCCGGGTCTCCCTTATGCGCCTGCAGCCCCATCTCGCCCAGACGGCGCAGCAGGTTCGACTGTCCCGCCTGGTTCGACATCGGGATGATCCGTGCATTGCCCACGTCCTCCGGCGTGACATGCTCGTAGGTCGAGGGATCCTTCAGGATCGCGCTGGCATGCAGGCCCGCCTTGTGGGCAAAGGCCGATGCGCCGACATAGGGCGCACTGCGCCGGGGCACCCGGTTGAGGATGTCATCAAGGCTCCGGCTCATCCGCGTGATCTGCGTGAGCGCCTGCGCCCCCACGCCGATCTCGTAGCGGCTGCGATAGGGCTCCTTGAGCAATAGCGTCGGGATCAGCGTCGTCAGGTTGGCATTCCCGCAGCGCTCGCCGAGACCGTTCAGCGTCCCCTGGATCTGCCGCACGCCCGCATCGATCGCCGCCAGGCTGCAGGCGGCGGCGTTTCCGGTATCGTCATGGGCATGGATGCCGAGATGATCGCCGGGAATGCCCCGCGCGATCACCTCGGCGCAGATCGCACCGATCCGCGCCGGCAGGACACCCCCGTTCGTATCGCACAGCACGATCCAACGGGCGCCCGCGTCCAGCGCCGCGCGCAGGCAGTCGAACGCGTAATCGGCATCCGCCTCCCAGCCATCGAAGAAATGCTCCGCGTCGAAGAGTGCCTCGCGCCCCTGCGCCACGACATGGGCGATCGAGCGGGAGATGTTGTCGAGATTTTCCTCGAGCGTGATCCCGAGAGCCGTGCGTACGTGAAAGACATGGGCCTTGCCAACGAGACAGACCGCCGGCGTGCGCGCGTTCAGCACCGCGCCCAGAACCTCGTCGTTTTCCGCCGAGCGGCCCGACCGTTTCGTCATCCCGAACGCGGTCATCACCGCCCGCATCGCGGACGCCGTCTCGAAGAACGCGCTATCCGTGGGATTGGCCCCCGGCCAGCCGCCCTCGACGTAATCCACCCCCAGCTCATCGAGCATACCGGCAATGCGGCCCTTCTCGGCGGTGGAGAACTGGACCCCCTGCGTCTGCTGCCCGTCGCGCAGCGTGGTGTCGTATAGGTAGAGACGCTCCACGATCAGCTATCCTTCATCTTCGTCCCAAATACCTCGGGGGAGCCGTATCCGCAGGATGCGGGCGGGGGCGGAGCCCCCCTTCCGGAATGCCGCGCGCGCCGCGGCCGAACGTCGACCGCCCCCCGGGCCGCGACCCTGTGTCCACGATGACGGCGCCCCGACGCGGCCGGGCGAGCTTGCGCCCGCTTTCTGCTCGCCTTGCAGGGAGCCCGTCAACCGATTCGCGCGCCATGTTGCCCGCACGCTGCCAATGCGCGATGCCGGGGCGCCCATCATTTCCATTTACCTTTCGCCACGAGCGTCTAGCCTCGTCGCAGTCAACCCTGAGGAGGTATCACACCATGCCCGACGGAAACGCTCCCGCCACGACCAGCCCCCGGCGCAGCATCGTGGTGCAGGAATTCACCAACAGCGTCCTCGATCCGAACCAGCCGATGCTCGGCCCGGTGCAGGATGGCGGCACGATCATCGCCAATACCGCGCCCGGCTGCTGGGGACCGATGATCACCCCCCGCCTGCGCGGCGGGCACGAGGTGACCCGGCCCGTCTTCGTCGAGGGCGCGGAGATCGGCGACGGGGTCGCCATCCGCATCCGCGACATCACCGTGACATCCTCGGCCACCGCGTCGGGCCATGACAGCTCGCCCGAGGGTTTCTGCCTCGGCGATCCCTATGTCGCCGCGCGCTGCCCCGAATGCGACACCGTCTGGCCCGAGACCCATATCGAAGGCAGCGGCGGGAAATCGGTGCGCTGCGATGCCTGCGGCAATCCCGTCACCCCCTTCGAGATCGTCCACGGCTATACCGTGGCCTTCGATGACACCCGCAATGTCGGCCTGACCCTGCCGCGCAAGGCCGCCGATGCCATTGCCGAGCGGGCCGAGCATTACGCCGCCCTGCCCGACGGAAGCCGGCAGCATTCGATCCTGCATTACGCCCCGTCGGACATGCCCGGCACGCTCGTCAGGATGCGCCCCTTCATGGGACAGCTCGGCAGCTGCCCCTCGATGCCCATGCCAGACAGCCATAACGCCGGAGATTTCGGCGCTTTCCTGGTCGGGGCGCCGCATGATTACGCCATCACGCCCGAAGAGCTCGCCGAGCACAAGACCGACGGACACATGGACATCGATGCCGTGCGTGCCGGCGCTATCCTGATCGCCCCGGTCAAGGTGCGCGGCGCCGGCATCTATATGGGTGACATGCATGCCGCCCAGGGCGACGGCGAGATCGCCGGGCACACGATGGACGTTTCGGGAAGCGTCACGCTGCAGGTCGAGGTCGTGAAGGACTATCCGCTCGATGGTCCGGTCCTGTTTCCCCTTGAAGAGGACCTGCCACCGCTCGCCCGCCCCTTCAGCGCGGCCGAGCTTGCAAAGGGGCAGCGCCTCGCTGAACGCTGGTCCACCGGCAAGATCGCGCCCCTCGCGCCGATCTCGGTCATCGGAACGGCCGCCAACCTGAACGACGCGATCGAGAACGGCCTCGCGCGGGCCGCACGGCTGCTCGACATGACCGTGGCCGAGGTGCGCAACCGCGCGACGGTCAACGGGGCCATCGAGATCGGCCGGGCCCCCGGCGTCATCCAGGTAACCTTCCTGGTCCCGCTGGACCGGCTCGACGCGGTCAAGCTGGGCGATTACGCGCGGGAGCAATACGGGCTCTGAGCGCCCGCGGGGGAGTCCTTCCTGCCGGTGGCCGGGTGATGCCCCCCGCGCCCGCCGTCAACGTGCAGTGCACTGCGCCGTCGACCATCTGCCCGCCTGCAGGCCCCAAGGGGCACGCGGGCGGGCACGAGGGCTCAGCGATGGGGTGCGAGCTTTTCGGGATCGAAATCCGGCCCGGCGCTCCAACCCGATTCGGCACCGATATCCGTGACCCGGACATCCGCCGCCGACAGGATATCGCGCACCGCATCGGCCTCGGCGAAATCCTTGCGGGCCCGCGCGTCCCGGCGCCGCGCAAGAAGCGCCTCGACCGTCTGCGCGATCCACGGCTCGAGCGCGGCATCGCCGCCGGCATCGTCCTGTGCGAGCGTTTCCCAGTCCGGCGCGAGACCCAGCAGCTCGAGCCCATGCGCGAAGGGGGCCAGCGCCTCGGCCGTGCGTCCCTTCGACAGGACATGAAGCCTTGCGAGCGCGCCGGGCGTGTTGATGTCGTTGGCCAGGACCCCGAGGAACTCGGCATCGGGGCGCCAGGCCCCGGCCCGCGCGAGCGCCGCGTTCAGTTCGGGACCGAAACCGTGACGCCGCAGCAGATCGTGCCAGCGGCGCAGCGTCTCCTGCGCCTCGCCGCGCTTCTCCTCGGTCCAGTCCATCGGCTTGCGGTAATGGGTCGAGAGCATGACCAGCCGGATCACCTGACCGGGTATGCCCCGCTCCAGGAGCGCGCGCGCCGTGAAGAAATTGCCAAGGGACTTGGACATCTTGCGCCCTTCCACCTGCAACATCTCGTTATGCAGCCAGACACGCGCGAATTCGCCATCCGGATGAGCGCAGCGGGATTGGGCGATCTCGTTCTCGTGGTGGGGAAATTGCAGATCGTTCCCGCCCGCATGAATGTCGAAGCTTTCCCCGAGCAGCTCGTAGCTCATCGCCGAGCATTCGATATGCCAACCCGGCCGCCCCCGGCCCCAGGGGCTCTCCCAACCCGGAACATCCCCCACCGAAGGCTTCCACAGCACGAAATCCATGGGATTGCGCTTGTAAGGCGCGATCTCGACACGGGCACCCGCGATCATGTCGTCAAGGCTGCGCCCCGACAACGCGCCATATTCCTCGAAGCTCTCGACCGCGAAGAGGACATGACCCTCCGCCTCATAGGCATGGCCGCCTGCAATCAGCGTCCCGATCATCTCGACCATCTGCGCGATATAGGCGGTCGCGCGGGGCGCGTGGTCGGGCGGCAGGTTTCCCAGCGCTGCCATGTCCTCGGCATACCACGCGCAGGTCTCGTCCGCGATCTGCGCGATGTCGCGTCCGGTCTGGGAGGCACGGGCGTTAATCTTGTCGTCGACATCGGTGATGTTGCGCACGTAGGTGACGTGATCGGCCCCGTAAACATGTCGCAGGAGGCGCACCAGGACGTCGATTACGATGGCCGGCCGTGCGTTGCCGAGATGCGCGCGGTCATAAACGGTCGGCCCGCACAGGTAGATCCCGACATTGCCCGGATCGATCGGCTCGAAGCTTACCTTCCGGCGGGTGCGCGTGTTGTGCAGCTTGATCTCGGTCATGCCCTGTCCTTCCTGTTCGCCCCGGCCTTAGCAAGTTCCGGCGGGCGGGGAAACGGCCCAAAGCCGCGCCGGCGCCCGTCACCCGGCAACGAGAAGGGGGCACGCCATCGGCGCACCCCCTCCAGGTCAAGCAAGATCGCGGGTTGTGCGGATCAGAACTTGTAGGCGACTTTCGCCTGAACGGTCGTCACGTCGGCATCGATGCCGGTGTCGTCGAAATCGTCGAAGCCGTTGTAGTTGACTTCGCCGCCGACGATCACGTTGTCGGTGATGGCATAATCAACGCCCACGCCGACGACGTAGCCGGTGTCCTCATAGGAGATGTCGTTGAAATCGGCTTCGGCATAGGCGACGCCGGCAACGCCGTAGACCAGGGTGCGGCCGGCATCATAGCCGAACTTCGCCTTCAGCTGGTGCAGGCTGTCAACTTCGGCATTGGTGATGCTGCCGTCGTTGTTGTCCTGGTCGAAGTCGAGGTTGCCGGCGTTCAGGGCCAGCTCGGCGCCGGCGACGAAGGAACCGAAATCGTAGAGGTAGGCAGCGTTGACGCCACCGATCGCACCATTCGCATCCGTGTCGTCGAAGAAGTTGAACTCTTCGTTCGCTTCATCTTCGATGCCGTCGAAATCGAGGTTCAGCGCGCCGTAGCCAACCTGCGCACCGGCATAGGCGCCGGTCCAGTTGAAGCCGGCAGCCATCGGGGCGGCGGGCGTGAAGACCGGGGCTTCGACCGGGGCGGGGCTGACATTGCCGGCGAAAGCGGGGGCGGCAGCGACGGCAGCGACGGCTGCAAGAGCAATATATTTCATGGAGGTCTCTCCTAGTTACTGTATCGCCCGGCGCGGTTGCGGTGCGGGCTCGACCCCCTTTACGCGCAAAAGCGCCGGTTGTTCCAACCCCGACTGCGCATATCAGCTATGATCCGCTGGCATGCCGGCGGAAAAATGCCGCCATGCGGCATGTTGGACGATCACGTCTTCTGGAGGCGCGGCACCGAGGCCACAGGATCGATCCGATAATGACGCCAAAGCGAAATTTGATCCGCAAATTGGAACTTTTTTTTCGCACCGGCACAAGGGGCAATGATACCGGCCTCGGCGAATAACGACCAAGGGCAGTGCAGCGCGGGAAGATTCTCGAAGAGCAAGGCGGATGTGGGTGAGCGGCGTAGGGCGGAACCGGCACCCCGCAACACGCGGGTTTCGCGAAGGGGTCATGCACCGGGCAAGGCAGCCGCCGTCCATCCCGCATAAGGGGCGCACAGCCTCCATAAAGCGCGTGCCGATGCCGGAGCGGGCGGCGAAGGGCCGGCATGATCCTGCCTGCGCCGCGAGGCGGCGGATCAGCCCTCGGCCCGCTCCTCGAGTGCAAGCCATTCCTCCTCGGCGGCCGAAAGGGCCGCCTGCCTTTCGGCCAGCGCCTCGGTGGCCTTGCGGAACTTCATCGGCGCCGCGTCGAAAAGTGCCGGATCGGCCAGGAGTTCGGTCAATTTCGCGATTTCCGCCTCGAGACGCGCGATCTCGTCGGGCAGCGCCTTGAGCCTGTGGCTTTCGGTGAAGCTGAGCTTCGGCGTGGTTTTCTGGGCCGGGGGCGCATCCTTGCGGGGAGCCGCAGGCTTGCCGCTTGCCGCCGGTGCCGTCTCCTCCTTCGGCCTCTGGTTCTGGTAATCCGACCAGCCGCCCGGATAGATCATCGCCCGCCCGTCGCCTTCCATGGCCACGGTCATCGTCGCCGTCCGGTCGAGAAAATCGCGATCGTGGCTGACCAGAAGGACGGTGCCGTCATATTCGCCCAGCAGGTCCTGCAAAAGGTCGAGCGTCTCGATATCGAGATCGTTGGTCGGCTCGTCGAGCACGAGAAGGTTCGATTGCCGCGCCATGATCCGTGCAAGCAGGAGCCGCGCCTTCTCGCCCCCCGACAGCGCCCTGACCGGCGCGCGCGCCTGTGCCTCGCTGAAGAGGAAATCCTTGAGGTAGCCGACGACATGGCGGGGCGTGCCGCGCACCATCACTTGGTCGGCATTGCCCGAGACGCGCATCTCGGGCGTACCGGTCAGGCTTTCCCAAAGCGTCATGTCGGGGTCGAGCTGCGCACGGGCCTGGTCGAAGACCGCGATCTCGAGATTGGTGCCGAGCTGGATCGTGCCGTCATCTGGCGCGATTTCGCCAGTCAGCATCTTGAGCAAGGTCGTCTTGCCTGCGCCGTTCGGCCCGACGAAGGCCACGCGGTCGCCGCGCTGGATGCGGATGGAAAACGGATCGAGGATGGTGCGATCGCCGAATGACTTGGAGATCTCCTTGGCCTCGATCACCCTCTTGCCGCTCGTGCTTCCCGCCTCAAGTGCCATCTCGGCCGTACCCTGGCGCCGGATCATGGAGGCGCGATCCTCGCGCAGCGCGGCGAGCGCACGCACCCGGCCCTGGTTGCGCTTGCGCCGCGCGCTGATCCCCTCGACCGCCCAGCGGGCCTCGGCCTTGATCTTGCGATCGAGCTTGTGCCGGGCGATGTCCTCCTCCTCCCAGATCTTGTCACGCCATTCCTCGAAACCGTCGAAGCCGGTCTCCTGGCGGCGCACCCCGCCACGGTCGATCCACAAGGTGGCCCGTGTGAGGTTCCTGAGGAAAGCCCTGTCATGGCTGATGATGACATAGGCGGTGCGGGTGGACTTGAGCTGTTGCTCGAGCCAGTGGATCGCATGGATGTCGAGATGGTTCGTCGGCTCGTCGAGAAGCATCAGCTCGGGCGCCTCGGCAAGAAGCTTGGCCAGGGCCGCGCGCCGCCGCTCGCCGCCCGACGCGGTCGCGACGGGTCGATCGGGATCGAACTTGAGCCCCTCGGCCGCCATCTCGACCTTGTAGCTCTCGGCCGGATCGAGTCCGCTCGCGGCGAACTCGCCCAGCGTCTCGAAGCCCGCCATTTCCGGCTCCTGCTCCATGTAGCCGACCGCGACGCCCGGCGGGATCGCGCGCTCGCCGCGATCGGGCAGGACCAGGCCGGCCATCACCTTCATCAAGGTGGACTTGCCGGAGCCGTTGCGGCCTACCAGGGCCACCCGGTCGCTGGGCTGGACGACCAGGTCGAGGCCACTGAATACGGGATCGCCGCCGAATGTCAGGGCGATGTCGGAAAGCTGGAGGAGGGGTGCGCGTGCCATGAGCGCCAGCTAGGGGGCGCGGGGCGCGAGGTCAACTGCGCTTTTGCCGCGCGGCGCGTCAGGCTTGCGGCGCGGCGGCCAAGACGATGGTGGCCCCGATGATGACCGCACAGAGCGCAAGACCGAGCAGGGTGCACCCGACCAACCTGCGCCCGAAGGGTTGTTTGCGGGTCTTATGACGCGCGAGATGCCCGGCAAGAAGCGCGCCGGCGCCCCCGCCCAGCGCCGCGAGACGCAGCAGGCGTGCCTCCGGGATCCGCCGCCGCCCGCGCCGGGCCGCGCGCTTGTCGATCACCATCATCAGTCCCGCCCAGAGGTTTAGCGCGGCAATCGCGGCGATCGCGGCTCCCGAGAAGGCCATCACGCCGCCCTGCCCCATGGACGCGAGGCGGGCCACGGTGCCGGCATCGGGGGCGCTCCGGCCCTGATCGAGGGGGCGCGGCGCCGGCGCAGGGCGATCAACTCGCCGAAGCGCGCAGAAGCCGCATCCGCCCCTCGGGGATCGCGGCCACCTCGAGTGCGGTGAAGACATGCACGGTATCGAGCGACCGGTCGATGACGGCGTGATCGCCCACCCATCCGCCCATCGCCAGATAGGCGCGCAGGAGCGCCGGGGTGGCACGCGCCGCGCGCTTGAGATCCGGGCGTTCGGGCGCGATGCTCGTGAAAGGGACGACTTCCCGCGCCTTCGGCTCCGGCCGCCAGGATGCAGGGCCGAGGTGCCGCGCCAGCAGAAGGCCGAACGCATCGGCGTAGAGCGTCGGATCGGCGCCCCTGAAGGAGGTGCAGCCAAAAAGCATTCCCGCCCCGCGCGTCTCGATGAGCCTGGTCAGCGCGCCCCAGGCCAGGCGCACGATGTCCGGATCGCCCCGCCCCGGCGCCGCGCAGAAGCGCCCGAGCTCCGCCATCGGCCCGCCATAGGCGGCAAGGCCCGACAGGTCGTAGAATTGCGCCGAGTAGCTCCCGCCGATCTCGGCCCCGCGGGTCAGGAAGAGCAAGCGGAAACATCCCACCAGGGTGCCGCTTTCCCGCTCCTCGATCAGCACATGGGTGCAGCGCGCGTCGAACGCATCCGCATCGCACCGATCGGCATCGCCCCGCTCCGCGAGAAAGGCCTGCCCGCGCAGCCTTTGCGCCGCGGCGACATCGCCGGCGTCCTGCGCCAGGCGCGCCCGCAGGGCGCCTTTTTCCAGTATGATCTGCACTGCCGCGGTCCCGCATCTTGGTTCACATGCCTGAAAACTTACATGGCACGAGGACGGTTTCGTTTCGCAGACCCTTACCGACAAGCCCAGGAGGAGACAACGCGTGCAAGAGTTCACGAGAACCGACGAGGAATGGCGCGCCGCGCTCGATCCACTTGCCTACAGGGTCCTGCGCCGTGGCGGCACCGAGCGCGCGCACAGCCATCCTGGCTTTCCCGGCGGACGGGGGCATTTTGCCTGCACGGGATGCGGGGCACCGCTTTTCGACGGTTCCCGCAAGTTCGACAGCCGCACCGGCTGGCCCTCCTTCTGGCAGTCGATCGAGGATGCCGTCGCCGAGCGCGCCGAGCGCAAGTGGCTGCTGAGCCGAACCGAGGTGAGCTGTGCCTCCTGCGGCTCGCATCTGGGCCATGTCTTCGAGGACGGCCCCGCGCCCACGGGCCTGCGCTACTGCATCAACGGCGTGGCGCTTGCCTTCGTTCCGGCGGCCGGGCGCGCGGGCTAGCACGCGGCCTCAGTCGACGAAATTACCGGCCTCGAAATTGCCGATATTGCCGAAGAGCTGACTGAGGAAGCCGACGCCCTTCACGTTGGCTTCCGTCACCCGCCGCGACAGCGCGACGACGCGCCCCTCGCGCAGGCCGAAGCGTTCGATGTTCTCAACCGTGCCCGCCGGCGTGAAGCTGATCGCCACCACCTCGCGATCGATTTCCTCCGGGGCGCGATAGGCGAACTGGCGAAAGCGGCTCTGCACGTAGTACCAGCCGCCATCGCCGAGAAGTCCGGCCGAGGTCGGCGTGCCGATCGCCTGGGCGACCGTGTCGCGCGTGTCGACGCCAACCTGCAGGGTCGCGAGATCCTCGTCGACCGGCACATAGCCGTGGTTGCGGTAGACCGAGGAGCATCCCGCCACGAGCAGCAACAGTCCGGCGGCAACGGCGCCCTTCGTCCAACGTGCCATCAGTGGATATTCCTCTCGCCTTGACCTTCGGGCCTCAGGGTCCGATTACAGAAGGAACTCCCCCTGAGCAAGAATGGATGCCTTTCGAATGGATGAGCGTGATCGAACCGGGCGTATCGTGCAACTGGGCGACGGTGCGCCGCGCCGCGAGCAGGATTTCGAAATCGTCCCAAACGCGCAGGATCGCGCGGCCCTCGCCGAGGCGCTCGGCATCCTCGCGGTCCGCAAATTGCGCTTCACCGGACGGCTCGTGCCCATTTCCCGGCGGGACTGGACACTCGAGGCCAAGCTGGGCGCGAGCGTGGTGCAGGAATGCGGCGTGACCTTGGCCCCGGTCACGAGCCGGATCGAGGAAACCGTGCGCCGCCGGTTCCTCACCGAGATGCCCCAGGTCGAGGCGGGCGGCGAGGTCGAGATGCCCGAGGACGAAACCATCGAACCCCTGCCGCAATCGGTCGACCTGACTGCGGTCCTGCACGAGGCGCTGGCCCTTGCCCTGCCCCCTTTCCCGCGCGCCGAGGGCGCCGATCTGGGAGAGGCGGTCTTCACTGAACCGGGCAAGGCGCCGATGCGTGACGAGGACGCGCGCCCCTTTGCCGACCTCGCCGCGCTGCGCGACAAGCTCGCCGGCAAGGACTGAAGGCGCCGCCGCCCTCCGGAACGCGGCCGAATCGGGGCGACGGGGGCCTCAGCCGGGGGCCAGGCAATCGGCGAGTTTGACGCTCAACTCGCGCAGCAGATCGGCGTAAAGCGCCGGGCCCGGCTCCCGCCCGGCACCCGCGGGATCGATTGTCACCTCGCGCACCTCCCGCCGGTCTAGGATCACCTCCCAGCTCGCGCGCGTCCGGCCCGGCTCATCGAGGACACAGACCGGCGCGCGTTGCTGCGCCATGTCGCGCAGGGCCGCCAGCCGCGCGGGGCCCGGATCGCGCGCATCGCTCAGCGTCACGGCACCCACGACATCGAGCGCGTAGCGCCGTTCGACATATTGCCAGGCATCATGCCCCACGAGAAGCGGTCGCGCGGCGAGGGGCGCGAGCCGGGCGGCGATCTCGTCGTCGAGCGCGGTCAGCGTGCCGGCGAGGCGCTCGGCATTGGCCGCGTAGCGCTCTGCATTCTCAGGATCGATCCGCGAGAGCGCGCCGGCAAGGGCCCTCCCCCAGATCACCGCGTTGCGCGGATCGAGCCAGGCATGCGGATCGATCCCGAGACCGTTCTCGTCGGAATGCCCATGGTCATGTCCATGCCCATCGTCGCTTCCATGCCCGTCCTCGTCCTCCTGCGACGAAGGCAGGCTCTCCTCGCGCGCCGCGAGAAGATGGGTGCCCGGCACATCGAGCAGCGACATCACCTCCGCGCCGGCGGCGAGCGAGACGATCGGGCCCTCCAGCGCGGGGTTGAGCGCGGGGCCGGCCCACACCACGAGATCGGCCTCCTGGAGCGCCGCCGCCTGCGAGGGACGCAGCGCGAAGGAATGCGCGCTCGCGTCGTCGCCGACCAGGAGCGAAGGATCGCTCACCCCTTCGGCAACCGCCGCGGCGATCGAATGAAGCGGCGCGATATCGGCCACGATGCGCGGCGCGGCGAATACCGCCGTCGGAATGGATGCCGCCAGCAATGGCAGCAGGATCGCGCGAAGGGGCCGCTTCAGGGCGGCGGCGGCGCGGTGCGGGGCAGCGAGGCTTGCATGATCTGTCATGGCGCGGTTGCTAGAAGATACGTTATAATATATCAACCGGTTTTCTGACCAGACAGGAGCACGCAATGCCGCCGACCGTCTTCCAGACGCATGACCATGCCGCCTGCATTACCGGCGCGCTGCATGCCGCGCAGCGCATCTGCGAGGATGGCGGGGTCCGCCTGACCCCGGTGCGCCGGCGTGTGCTCGAATTGCTGCTGTGCGACCACAAGGCCATGGGAGCCTACGAGATCCTCGCACGATTGCGCGATGAAGGGCTCGGCTCGCAGCCGCCGGCGGTCTACCGCGCGCTCGATTTCCTCGGGCGCCACGGCCTCGTGCACAAGGTCGAGAAGATCAACGCCTTCGTCGCCTGCATCCGGCCCGGGGTGCGCCATGCCCCGGCATTCCTGATCTGCCGTGGCTGCGACGCGGTCAGCGAGGAGGTCGCGGCACGTGGCGCCGGCGCGCCGCTCTCGCCCGCCGCCGCCGCCTCCGGCTTCGAGGTCGAAACACTCGTGGTCGAGGCGATCGGCCTCTGCCCGGCCTGCCGGATGCCGGATTCCGATGGCGTGCCCGCCGGGCAAGCCGACACATGAGCGCCCTCGTCGCGATCGAGGGGCTGCGCGTCCGGCACGGTGCGCAGACGGTTCTCGACGATGTCGATCTTCGCATCGCCAAGGGAGAGATCGTCACGGTGCTCGGACCGAACGGCTCCGGCAAGACGACCCTGATGCGCGCGATCCTCGGCGCGGTTCCGCTCGCCGGCGGACGGATCACGCACGCGCCGCGCCTGCGCATCGGCTACGTCCCGCAAAAGCTCGCCCTGAGCCCCAGCCTGCCGCTCAGCGTGTCCCGCTTCCTGTCCCTGCCCACCCGCAGGAGCGTCCGCGCGTGCCGTGCGGCCCTTGCCGAGGCGGATGTGGCGGGGCTCGAGACGCGGGAAATCGCATCCCTCTCCGGCGGACAGCTGCAGCGTGTCCTGCTGGCCCGCGCCCTCCTGGGCGATCCGCAGCTCCTGATCCTCGACGAGCCGACCACCGGGCTCGATCAGCCCGGCGCGGCAGAGTTCTACCGCCGGATCGAGACGCTGCGCGCGGCGCGGGGCTGCGCGGTGCTGATGGTCAGCCATGATCTGCATGTCGTGATGAGCGCATCCGACAGGGTGATCTGCCTGAACGGGCATATCTGCTGCAGCGGCAGTCCGCAGGCCGTCGCCTCCGCGCCGGAATATCGCGCGCTGTTCGGCACCGGGACGGGCGGGGCGCTGGCGCTCTATCGCCATTCACATGATCACAGCCACGATCACGGATGCGACCACGACCACGGACACTCCGACGGCGCCGATCCCGGCGGCGGCGCGGGCCATGCCCATGGCGCCCCGGCGCGCCCATCCGCGCAAGAGACGCGGCGCGGGGTGGTCCGATGATCGCCGGCCTGCTCGACGATTTCATGATCCGGGCCACGCTCGCGGGGCTCGGCGTGGCGTTCGCGGCCGCGCCGCTCGGCTGCTTCGTCGTGTGGCGCCGAATGGCCTATTTCGGTGACGCGACGGCCCATGCCGCCTTGCTGGGCGTGGCCCTGTCGCTTGCCTTGTCACTCCCGGTCCTGGCCGGCGTTCTCGCGGTCGCGCTGGGCATGGCCCTGACAGTCAGCCTGCTCTCGGGCCAACACCAGGGCACCGACAGCCTGCTTGGCGTCCTGTCGCATGGCGCGCTGGCCATCGGCCTCGTCGCGGTCAGCTTCGTAAGCGGTGTGAGGGTCGATCTGTCGGCCTATCTCTTCGGCGACATCCTGTCGGTCCGGCCGGCGGACATCGCCGTGATCTGGGGCGGCGCGATCCTCGTGGCGGGACTCATCGCCTGGCGCTGGTCGGTGTTGCTGCTCGCGACGCTGGGCGAGGACCTGGCGCGGGCCGGCGGGGTCGATCCGCGGCGCGAGCAGCTTGTCCTCACGCTCACGCTCGCCATCACCGTGGCGGTGGCGATCAAGGTCGTGGGGGCCCTTCTGATCGGCGCGATGCTGATCATTCCGGCGGCCGCCGCCCGCTTCCTGGCCCGCAGCCCCGAGGCCATGGCCGTCATCGCCGCGCTGATGGCGGCGGTCTCCGTTCTGGCCGGGCTCCGGGGCGCGATGCTCTTCGACACGCCCGCCGGGCCGAGCATCGTCACGGCCGCGACGCTTCTCTTTGCCCTAGCCGGTCTCGCCGGGCGGCTGCGCGGCTGATCCCGCCGCGCCCGGTGCCAAGGGTGCAGGATCGGCCGGCGCAAGCGCCAGCAGGATGTCGCCATCGCTGACCTGCGCGCCCTCGGGAACCATGATCCGCTCGACGGTTCCGGCGCGCGGTGCCGTCAGCGCATGCTCCATCTTCATCGCCTCGAGTACGACAAGCACATCCCCCTCGGCAACCTGTGCGCCCTCCTCGGTACGCAGCAGCTTCACCGTTCCGGGCATGGGCGCCGCGATATGATCGCCCCCGGGTCCGGCGCCATCCACCACGGCAAGCGGATCGCGCCGGGTGAAGCGGTGCGCCCGGCCTTCGGCAAAGACGGTGATCTCGTCGCCCGCCCGGTCGATCACGACCTCGCTCATGTGATCGTCCAGGATGACGCGCCATGCGCCCCCGCCCTCCGGCCCCGGCGCGAGGCTGAGCGCGAGAGTATCGGCCCCTTCCGCGCCCCGGGGCGTCACCTCGTAGCGGTCCGGGCCTGGCAGGGCGATCAGCAGATCGAGCGCCTCTCCCTCTGCGATCAGGGACACCGGCTGACATCCCATCCCCCACAGCCGCCAGCCGCGCAGCGCCTGCCACGGCGATCCTCGCCCGGCGCCAGAGGGGCCCGGCTCGCCCGGCAGGGCGCCCAGCGCCGCGATCCCGGCCAGCGCCACGATCAGCGGCGTCGGCGCCGGTTCGTGCGAAAGCGCCGCGAGGTCGCGCGCGATCAATCCGGTATCGACTTCGCCCGCCGCGAATCCCTCATGCGCCGCAAGCGCCCGCAGGAACGCGGCGTTGGTGACGGTCCCCGCGATGCGCAGCTCACCAAGCGCGCGGCCCAGCGCCGCCAGCGCGGTGTCCCGGTCGGCGCCGTGCACGATGAGCTTGGCGATCATCGGATCGTACCAGGGGCTGATCTCGTCGCCGGCGCGCACGCCCGCATCGACGCGCACCGGGCCGCGCTCGAAAAGGGCCGCTCCCGGCGGCAGGTCCAGACGCCGCAGCCGGCCCGTGGCCGGAAGGAAGCCGCGCGGCACGTCCTCGGCATAGAGCCGCGCCTCGAAAGCGTGACCATTGATGCGAAGATCGTCCTGCTCGAAGGGCAGCGGGGCGCCGGCCGCAATCCGCAACTGCAATTCCACGAGGTCGAGACCGGTGATCGCCTCGGTGACCGGATGCTCGACCTGCAACCGCGTGTTCATTTCCATGAACCAGAAGCGGTCCTCGGCAAGCCCGGCTGAGCCGTCGGCGATGAACTCGACGGTGCCTGCCCCGACATAGCCGATCGCCCGCGCCGCCTCGACCGCGGCGCGGCCCATCGCGTTGCGCACCCCTTCGGTCATGCCGGGCGCCGGGGCCTCCTCGATCACCTTCTGATGGCGCCGCTGCAGCGAGCAGTCCCGCTCGAAGAGGTGAGTGACATTGCCATGCCCGTCGGCGAAGACCTGGATCTCGACATGGCGCGGGCTGGTCACGTATTTCTCCACGAGGACCGCGGGGTCGCCGAAGGCCGCCTGCCCTTCGCGCTGTGCCGATGCGAGGGCCTCGGCGAAATCGCCGGCCTTCTCGACAAGGCGCATCCCCTTGCCGCCGCCGCCCGCACGCGCCTTGATCAGGACCGGGTAGCCGATCCCGTCGGCGGCATCCGCCAGAACTTGCGGCGACTGGTCCGCGCCATGATAGCCGGGCACCACGGGCACGCCGGCGCGCTCCATGAGCGCCTTCGCCGCATCCTTGAGCCCCATGGCGCGGATCGCCGAGGCCGGCGGGCCGACGAAAACGAGACCGGCGGCCTCGACCGCTTCGACGAACTCGGGATTCTCGGACAGGAAACCGTAACCGGGATGGATCGCCTGCGCGCCGCTGCGCCGCGCGGCCGCGATGATCGCCTCGCCATCGAGATAGCTCTGCGCGGACGGCGCCGGGCCGATCCGCACCGCCTCATGCGCCATCTCGACATGGAGATCGTGCGCATTCGCGTCCGAGTGGACGGCCACGGTCCGCAAGCCCATGCGCCGCGCGGTCGCGATGATCCGGCAGGCGATCTCGCCGCGGTTGGCAATCAGGATCTTGGTGAACATGGCGATCTCACATCCGGAAGACCCCGAACCGCGTCGGCGCGATCGGAGCGTTGAGGGTGGCGGCGAGGCTGAGCCCGAGAACATCGCGGCTGCTGCGCGGATCGATGATCCCGTCATCCCAGAGCCTGGCGCTGGCATAGAGCGGATGCGACTGCTCGGCGAACTGGTCGATCACGGGCTGCTTGAATGCCGCCTCCTCCTGCGCGCTCCAACTCTCGCCCCGCCGCTCGATCGCGTCGCGCCTGACGGTGGCCAGCACCCCGGCGGCCTGTGGGCCGCCCATGACGCAGACCGCCGAATTGGGCCAGGCCCACAGGAAACGGGGCGAATAGGCGCGCCCGCACATGCCGTAATTTCCCGCGCCATAGCTCCCGCCCACCATCATGGTGATCTTCGGCACGGAGGTCGTGGCCACCGCGGTGACGAGCTTCGCGCCATCCTTGGCGATACCGCCCGCCTCGTATTTGCGCCCGACCATGAAGCCCGTGATGTTCTGCAGGAAGACGAGGGGGATGTTGCGCTGGCTGCAAAGCTCGACGAAATGGGCCCCCTTCAGGGAGCTGTCCGAGAAGAGCACGCCGTTATTGGCCACGATGCCGCAGGGCATGCCCCAGACATGCGCGAAGCCGCAGACGAGCGTGGAGCCGTAGCGCGACTTGAACTCGTCGAAGCGCGAGCCGTCCACCATCCGGGCGATCACCTCGCGGATGTCGTATGGGGTGCGCAGGTCCGCCGGCACCACCCCGGTGATCTCGGCAGGATCGTAGGCGGGCGGCTCGGCAGGTTGCAGGCCCGCCATGGCGGTGGCCGCCGGCCCGAGGTTTTCGACCGCGCGCCGCGCAATGGCGAGCGCATGGGCGTCGTCCTCGGCCAGGTAGTCGGCCACGCCCGACAGGCGCGTATGCACATCCCCCCCGCCGAGATCCTCGGCCGTCACGATCTCTCCGGTCGCGGCCTGCACCAAGGGCGGGCCGGCGAGGAAGATCGTGCCCTGCTCCTTCACGATGATCGTCACGTCGGACATGGCCGGCATATAGGCCCCGCCCGCCGTGCAGCTTCCCATGACGACGGCGATCTGCGCGATGCCCTTGGCGCTCATCTGCGCCTGGTTGTAGAAGATCCGCCCGAAATGCTCACGGTCGGGAAAGACCTCGTCCTGGTTGGGCAGGTTGGCCCCGCCGCTGTCGACGAGGTAGATGCAGGGCAGATGGTTGGCCTCGGCAATCTCCTGGGCGCGCAGGTGCTTCTTCACGGTCATCGGGAAGTAGGTGCCGCCCTTCACGGTCGCGTCGTTGCACACGATCATCACCTCCCGTCCCGCGACCCGGCCGATGCCGGCAATCAGCCCCGCCGAGGGACAGGCGCCCCCGTAGAGCCCGTGCGCGGCAAAGCGGCCGATCTCGAGGAAGGGCGCCCCGGGATCGAGGAGCCGCGCCATCCGCTCGCGCGGCAGCAGCTTGCCGCGGCTCTCGTGACGGGCGCGCGAGGAGGCGCCGCCGCCCAGTGCCGCGGTCTCGGCCGCCTCGGCGATCCCGGCGATCAGCGCGTCATGCGCCGCCGCGTTGGTGCGGAAGTCATCCGAGCTTGCCGCGATCTTCGAGCCGAGTTTCATGCCTGCGCTCCCATGGTGCGGTGCCGCGGGGCCGGGTTGCCGGCAGGTGGCGTCGCGCATGCTCTCATGTCATCGCCGCCATCAGCTCGCGGCCGATCAGCATGCGCCTGATCTCGGACGTGCCCGCCCCGATCTCCATCAGCTTGGCATCGCGGAACATCCGGCTGACGGCGCTGTCGTTCATGAAGCCAGCGCCGCCCATCGCCTGAACCGCCTGGTGGGCCACGGTCATCGCCTCCTCGCTGGCATAGAGCACGCAGGCGGCTGCGTCCTGCCGCGTGACCGCGCCCCGGTCGCAAGCGCGCGCCACCTCGTAGACATAGGCCCGCGCCGAGTTCATCTTGGTATACATGTCGGCAATCTTCCCCTGCATGAGCTGGAAGTTTCCGATTGGCTGGCCGAACTGCCGGCGCTGCGCGAGATAAGGCATGATCTCGTCCATGCACCCGGCCATGATCCCCAGCCCGATCCCCGAAAGCACCACCCGCTCGAAATCGAGCCCGCTCATCAGGACGCGCGCCCCGCCGCCCTCCTCGCCGAGAATGGCATCATAGGGCACTTCGGTCCCCTCGAAGACCAGCTCCACGGTGTTCGAGCCGCGCATGCCGAGCTTGTCGAAATGCTCTGACTGGCTGAAGCCCGGCATGTCCTTTTCGATCAGGAAGGCGGTGATCCCGCGGCTGCCGGCATCGGGGTCGGTCTTGGCATAGACCACGAGCGTTCCGGCCTCCCCGCCATTCGTGATCCAGTATTTCGTGCCGTCGAGGGTGAAGCCGTCATTGCGCTTGCGGGCCTTGAGCTGCATCGAGACGACATCGGAGCCGGCCCCCGCCTCCGACATCGCCAGCGCGCCGACACGGCTTCCGTCGATCAGGCCGGGAAGGTGGCGCGCCTTCTGCGCGGGCGTGCCGTTCAGCGCGATCTGGTTGACGCACAGGTTGGAATGCGCGCCGTAGCTCAGCGCGACGCTGGCGCTGGCGCGCGCGATCTCCTCGACCGCGACAACATGCGCGAGATAGCCCATGCCGGCGCCGCCATCCTCCTGCGGCACGGTGATCCCCAGGAGACCGAGCGCGCCCATTTCCGTCCAGAGCGTCTCGGGAAACCGGTTCGTCTCGTCGATGCGCGCGGCCATCGGCCTGATCCGTTCCTGCGCGAAGCGGTGGACCATGTCGCGCAGCGCGCCGATCTCCTCGCCCAGATCGAACGTCATCGAGGCAGTGAACATGCCCGTCTCCTCCCTGTCTCCCACGCCCGTTGACCGGGTTCTCGCCCCATTAGCCCCCGACGGGCCGCATCTGGCAAGTGTTTGCGAACGCTAACCCATCGAGCTGCCACGCGCGCGGGCACGGCGCATGTCCGAGCGGTAGCTCATCAGGGCGGCGACGCAGAAGACCACGCAGTAAAGTGCCCCCAGGCCAAGCACGACGATCCCGGGCACCGGTCCCACCTCGGCGCGCGAGATGAATTGCGACAGGCTCTCGACCGGCTTTGGGTGGACCAGGAGCTTGCCGACATAGGCCGCCGCCTGGATCAGCAGGATCCACAGGTAGTTGCGCCTGATCCGGCGACCCAGCGCCGTGCGCATCGAGACATGGTAATGGGGGGTCCAGTAATCCTCGGCGAGGATCTTCTGCCAGCCCTCCTCCATGTGCAGATCCCCGTCATGGAGCATGGGGGCGAAGAAATGCGTCTCGAGCCAGCGGCAGCGCGCGCGCCAGACGTTGAAGAACCTGTAGCGGCGCGCCTCGAGCATGAGGAAGAAGACAATCAGCACGCCCACCAGCACCAGTGGCAGCGGCGAGGCCTCCGGCGCGGCAAAGGAGATCGTCAGCGCGATCCCGAGGGTGACGACGGCCCAGTTCGTGCTCGTGTCGAGACGCGTGCGCCAGATCGTCGAGCGGTAGACCTCGCCCCGGTAGAGATGCGACAGCGCGCCGATCTCGGCCGCCGACAGCTCCTTGCGCTCCTTGCCGGCACCGTCCATGCATCCCCCCGCGCACCTGCCACGCGGCGAGTATGGCACAGCCGCGTCCGGTTCCGAAAGACATGGCCGCAGCGCTGGACAGCGGGCATGAGGGCCGGCCATGATGGCCCGATGAGTGATGCTCCGAGCAGTGCGCATGTGGTGCGCTACACCGAGGCGGACGCGGCCGGGCGGCTGCATTCCGAGATCTGCCTGCGCAACGGACCGCCGCTGATCGCGGCGCTGGCACCCTGGCTCTCGGGGGCGTCCGGCGCGGCGCTCGAGATCGGCTCCGGCACGGGGCAGCATGCCGCCGCGCTCTCGCTCGCCTTCCCGGCGCTCGCGCTCCATGCCTCCGATCCCGATGAGACGCATCGCCGCTCGGCCGGCGCCTGGGCGCAGACCCTGCGCGTGCCGCCCCGCCCGGTCTTCGAGCTCGACGCGGCGCGGACTTGGTCCGACCGGCCCGACATCTCCGCGCTGGGCCCGCTGGCCGCGATCCTCGCGATCAATGTCATCCATATCGCGCCCGCCGCCGTGCTCGCAGGCATCGTGCGGGGCGCCGCCGCGCGCCTTGGGCCTTCCGGGCTGTTGATCTTCTATGGCCCGTTCCGGCAGGAAGGCATTCCGCTCGGCCCCGGCAACGCCGCCTTCGATGCCCGCCTGCGCGAAAGCGATCCCGCCTGGGGCCTGCGTGCGGTCGGCGAGATCGACGCCTTGGCGGCGGAGGGGCGGCTTGCGCGCGGCGCCCTCATCGAGATGCCGGCGCAGAACCACCTGCTGATCTACAGGAAGGCCCGCTGAGCCGGACGGTCAGGCGAAATGGACCGAGACGCGGCGGTTGCGCGCGCCCTTCTTCTCGATCTTGCCCAGACGGAGGGACCCGATCTCGGCGGTGCTGGCGACATGCGTTCCGCCGCAAGGCTGAAGATCGACTTGCGCCTCCTGCGATCCGATGCGGACCAGCCTGACGGTGCCGCTGCCGCGCGGCGGACTGACGGACATGGTCTTGACCAGCTCGGGCCTGGCATCCAGCTCGTTTTCAGTGATCTCCGTGTAACCGACCGGCAGATCGCGCGCGACGAGCGCGTTCAACGCCGCCTCGATCGCGCCGCGATCCTGCGGCGCCTCCGGCATGTCGAAATCGAGCCGGCCCTTCTCGGCCGAGATGGCGCCGCCGCTGACCGGCAGGGGGATCACCACCGACAGCAAATGAAGCGCCGTATGCATGCGCATATGCGCATGGCGGCGCTCCCAGTCGAGAGCCTGCACGATCTCGTCGCCCGGTTGCGGAAGCGCCGCCCCCGGAGCCGGCCTGAGGATCACCGCCCCTGCCTCGCCCTTCACGGTATCGACGATCTCGCAGCTGTTCCCCCGCCATTCGAGGCGGCCGGTATCGCCGGGCTGTCCGCCGCCCGCCGCATAGAAGACGGTGGCATCGGGGATGATGCCGCCATCCTCGGTGATACGCTGCACAAGGCCCGAACAGGCGCGCATGTGGCTGACCTTCAAGAAGAGTGGTTCGGTCATTTCACCGGCCCTCCATGCCGTCCGGTATCGCGCCCTGCCCGCCATCGCCGTCATTGTCACGCACCGGGGCGGCGGGAGCACGGGCCGGCGCGGCCGGCTCGCCATTCGCAGGTCCCGCGCCGCGCGGGGCGAGGACTTCGGGATTGCGCAGCCACAGATCGCGCTGGGCGAAGGGTATCTCGATCCCCGCGGCGGCGAAGCGGCGGACGATCTCGTGGTTCATGTCGGAGGCGACCGACATCACGAAATTGACGTCGCGCAGGATTGCCCGGATCTCGAAATTCAGGCTGTCGGCGCCGAAGCCCAGAAGCAGGACCGCCGGCGGCGGGTTCAGGACCACCATCGGATGGTCCTTCGCGATCTCGAGCAGGATCTGCTCGACCTGACGGGTGTCGGACCCGTAGGCGACCCCGACGGGCACGAGACAGCGCCCCACGAGGTTGCCGCGCGTCCAGTTGGTGACGGTGCCGGAGACGAAATCGGCGTTCGGGACGATGACGTCGGTCCGGTCGAAGGTCTCGATCCGGGTCGAGCGCACGGAGATGTCGCGCACGTAGCCCATCTGTCCGCCGACCTCGATCCAGTCGCCCTCGGAGATCGGCCGCTCGATCAGCAGGATGATGCCGGAGACGAAGTTCGACACGATGTTCTGCAGGCCGAAGCCGATCCCGACCGACAGGGCACCGGCGACGATCGCGAGCGAGCTGAGATCGATGCCGGCGGTGGTGATTGCGGCGATCGAGGCGGCGAAGATGCCGATATAGCCCACCCCGGCGGTGATCGCGTTGCGCCCGCCCGTATCCATCCGCGTCTTGGGCAGGATGTTGACCTTGAGCGTGCTCTGCAGCAGCCGCGTGACGATGTAGCCGATCGCGAAGACGATGACGAAGGTGAGGAAATCGGAGGGCGATATGCGCGTCTCGCCAACCGCGAACCCTTCCTGGAACCGCGTCCAGACCTCCCAAAGATCGGTGACCCGCGCGCCCCAGATCAGAGCGAAGAGCGGGAGGGAAAGAAGCACCAGGACGAAGCTGACGAGGATCGGGGTAAGCGCCTCGGCGGCGTCCTCGGGCGAACGTCCACGCAGCAGCGCGTAGATGTCGCGCACCAGGATGTTCAGCAGGGCCAGCGTGCCCAGCAGGGCCAGCGTGAGCACGGTGGGAAAGATCAGCGCCACGCCGGCATTGAGATAGCCCGCCGCCGCCAGGACCGGACCGGCGATACCGCTCAGGATCGTGAGCTTGCCCACAAGGCCGAAGGCGCGTTGCAGGTAGCCGCGATCGGCGGGGGCGGGATCGCTGTCGTCATGGGTATAGACGACGGCTGCCGAGATCAGCATTCCCACGCGGGCCACGATCAACCCCGTCGCCACGATCAGCGGGAACAGCAGAACGGCCGTGACGCCATCGCTGTAACTGTCGAACTCGGCGAGCCGTCCGACCAGCAGGAGCAGCGACAGCAACAGGCCCAGCAGGCTAAGATACCAGCGGCCCTCGATGCGCTGCTCGTGGCGGAGCGCGAGTGGCGTCGGCTCGTTCTCGCTGCGGGGAAAAAGCCGTCCGCCGAGCCAGAGGCCCGAAAAGAGGATGACGCCCACAGCGGGGAGCGCCTCGGCGAGAATCTGGCCGCGCAGGCCCAGCAATCCCGATGCCAGAAAGGCCTGCCGCAAGGCGATCATTCCCAGAACCGGCACGATGACCTGGAAGAGCGAGGCGAGGAAGGCCGCGACGCCCGTGCCCTGGAACCGCCGCCCCGAATAGATCGCGAGCGTGAGCTGCTCCATCCAGACGCGGCCGCGCAGAACGAGGGCGGCCGCGATCACCAGGTAGAACAGGATCTGCGGCAGATGCTGCTTGAGCTGCTCGCGCTGCTCGCCGGTGCTCGTGGAGACGACGATTTCGTCCTTGAGATCGAGGAGGCTCTTGGTGAAAACGCTCCAGGCCTCCGGCCACAGGGCGGGGTTCAGAGGCGATGGCCCCTGCTTGCGAAGCGCCGATGCCTGCCGCTCGCGCAGCGTGATGTCGATCTCGGCGACCAGCCCGTTGGCGCGGTTATAGGCCTCCTCGGCACGCAGGCCGGGCGCCTGGAGGCGGGCCATCTGCGCCTCGAGCTCGCTGCGACGCGCGGCGATCTCCTCGGGTTCGGCCGGATCGCCCTCGGCGGGCTCCGGCCCGAGCGCGGCGATCTGGTTGCCGAGCGTGGCGATGCGGGAGGCGTTGGCGTCCTGTGCCTCGAGGAACTGCTGCCGGAAGACGACGAGCTCCTCGCGAAGCCGTGTCAGGGCTTCCTCGGAACTGTCTCCACTTTCGATAATTCCCTCGGCCCGGTCGGCGAGGATGGCCCATGCGGCGCTGTCCGCCGTCGGAGCCTGCGACGATTGCGCAGGTTCGCTCTGTGCGAGGATGACGGCCGGATACAGGGCGGCTATCGCCAGCACGCATGCGACGAGTACGGCACGAAGCCGCGAGAACTGAATTGTCATGGATGCCCTCAGGTATCGACGAAGACGCTTGGAAGAATGCGGCCCGCGCCCTTTTCCAGCCATGCCGGGACCGGAAGCCCCTTCTCATGCAGGAATTCGGGGTTGAACAGCTTTGTCTGGTAGCGATTCCCGTAATCGCACAGGATCGTCACGATCCGCGATCCCGGGCCAAGCTCGCGCGCGAGGCGCATCGCGCCCGCCACGTTGATCCCCGACGAGCCGCCAAGGCACAGCCCTTCATCCGCAAGCAGGTCGAAGACGACCGGAAGCGCCTCGGCATCGGGAATCCGGTAGCTGTAATCCGGCGTGAACCCCTCGAGGTTGGCGGTGATCCTTCCCTGGCCGATACCTTCGGTGATCGACGAGCCGGGCGAGGCGAATTCCCCCGTGGTGTAGAAGGAATGCAGCGCCGCGCCTTCGGGATCGGCAAGACCGATGCGCACGCCGCGCGGTTGCAGCACCTCCGCGACGCCGGCGAGCGTGCCGCCCGAGCCGACCGCGCAGATGAAGCCGTCGATCCTGCCATCCGTCTGTTCCCAGATCTCGGGCGCCGTGGTCTCGACATGGGCCTGCCGGTTGGCGGTGTTGTCGAACTGGTTCGCCCAGATGGCGCCGTTCTGCTCGGTCTTGTCGAGCTGCTCGGCGAGACGGCCGGAATACCGCACGTAGTTGTTGGGATTCTTGTAAGGAACGGCGGGCACCTCGACGAGTTCGGCCCCCGCAAGGCGCAGCATGTCCTTCTTTTCCTGGCTCTGGGTCTCGGGGATGACGATGACCGTCTTGAAACCCATCGACGCGCCGACAAGGCTCAGGCCAATGCCGGTATTGCCGGCCGTGCCCTCGACGATCGTGCCGCCCGGACGCAGCGCGCCGCGGCGCACCGCATCCTCGATGATGAAGAGCGCGGCACGGTCCTTGACCGATTGACCGGGATTGAGGAACTCGGCCTTGCCGAGGATCTCGCAGCCCGTCGCCTCCGACGGTCCCTTGAGACGGATCAACGGCGTATTTCCAACGGCCGATGCAAGGTCGCTATGGGTGGTCATGCCTCGTATCCTTTCGCTCGGTTCAAGTCGGCGCGCGGCCTTGTGCATAGGCCCGCCCGAGGCGGGACTCAACCAACATCGCGCAGGCTCCCACGTTCCCTCGCAAGCCACAAAGCGCTTATCAGCAAGGGCCCGTTGTTCAAAGCGCCCGAAGACAGAAGCTCCATCAGACGCGCAAACGTGATGACATGGCTGCGGATATCCTCGTTCTCGACATCCGCGCCCCCGGTCCACCCCCCCTCGCGCGGCAAGGCGCAAAGGCCGACATAGCTGATGGTATGTTCGCTCAGCGCGCCGGGGCTGGGGTAATACGCCCCGATTTCGATCAGCCGCCCGATCGACAGCCCCGCCTCCTCGCGCGCCTCGCGGCGCGCCGTATCCTGCGGATCCTCGCCCGGGTCGATCCGGCCGGCGATCGGCTCGAGGATCCAGGGGTGGAGGTCACCGCGCGCATAGGGGCCGAAGCGGAACTGCTCGACGAGATGGACCCTGTCGCTGCGCGGGTCATAGGGCAGCACCGTGACCGCGTCCCCGCCCAGCCAGGCCGCGCGGGTCATCGCCGGGCTGGTGCCCCCTCCGAAGAGGGGATGACGGATCTCGCTCTCGTCGACGGCGAAGTAGTTGGCATAGGGCTGGCGCGCGGCAAGCAGGTCGACATCGTCGCGGCTCCAGGGCGCGCTCGTTCCCTCGGGGCGGGCCGATCGAGCGGCGCGGGTGAAGGCGTCCGCCCGCGTGCGGATGGTCGGCATCCTCGCGCGCAGGGCGGCGCCGTCGATCCGGCCATGCAGCGCCATCGCCTCGCGGGCCGCGCGCCGGGTCATGGCGCCCCAGCCTTCCTGCCACGCGGCGAGCGACCACGCCTCCCGTCCCACCTCCTGCCTGACAGCGGGCCGGTAGAGGGTGACGCGCAAGGGGCCTTCGCCCTGCACATCAACAATGGCCTCCACCGGTTTGTAATCAAATCCCTCTTCGTAGAAGTGAAGCCGTGCCAACTCGTCCGCGCCAAGCCGACGCAAGAGAAATCCCTCGGCCTGCTCGCCGGCCCTGTCGACGAGCACCGGCCAATCCCCATCGGCGGCACGGAAGATGGCGGCATCGCGCAAAAGAGCACGCTCCGGCGTGATAACGCGCCCCAGCACAATGGCGCGCAGGGCCTCGTCGCACAGGGTTCCGAAGATGAATAGATCGCCCATCGACGCCTCTCTCCAATGCGTATCCGCCTCAGCGGGCATGCCGCGCCGTCCATTCGGTCGCAAGCCCCGCCGCGATTCCGCCGAGGGCAAGCGTTCCGATCGCGGGGCCCGGCGCAAGATACCCGGCATATTCGACACCGAGGCCGATCCCCGCCTCGATCGCATCCATGGGACCGCGATAGTAAAGATCGATTGAACGCTGCAGCATCTCCAATCCCGCCCAGAACGCGAGCGCGGCACATGTGCTCAGCCCCGATGCCGTGAGCCCGAGCGCGGCCGCCGTGCCGTAGCCCTGCCCGCGCCGCGGCCCCAGGAAACGCCAACCCACGAAAGCGGCGATGAGGGCGTTGAGCGGCGCGAGAAGGCCCGCCGGCGTGCCCCTCGGCAGATTGCCGATGACGGCGCCCGATACGTTCCACGCAATGGCGGCAAGGCAGGCCGCGGCCACGAGCTTGGCGGCGGTCGGATACATCAGGCCGGCCGGCTCACGGTGATCTGCGTCACGTCGCAATTGCCGCTGCGGAAACTCGCCGCGCAGGAGGTCAGGTAGAAGTTCCACATGCGCCGGAACCGCTCATCGAAGCCCAGATGCGAGACCTCCTCCCAACGCGCGTTGAACGTCTCGTGCCAGCGGCGCAGCGTATCGGAATAGCTTTGCCCGAACTCGACGGAGCGTGCCACCGTCAGCCCGGCGCGTTCGATCTCGTGACGCAGCGCCTTCGGTGAGGGCAACATGCCGCCGGGGAAGATATATTTCTGGATGAAATCGACGCCCCGCCGATACACGTCCCAGCGGCGATCCTCCACGGTGATGATCTGAAGCGTTGCATGCGCACCGGGCTTCAACCTGTTGCGAAGGGACTGGAAATAGACGGGCCAGTATTTCTGTCCCACGGCCTCGAACATCTCGATCGAGGCGACGCCGTCATAACTTCCGGTCTCGTCACGATAGTCCTGCAGCTTGATCTCCACCCGGTCCGACAGGCCGGCCTTGGCGATGCGCGCCGTGGCGTAGTCGTATTGCGCCTCGCTGATCGTCAGGGCCGTGACACGCAACCCGCGCTGCGCGGCCGCGTATTCGGCAAAGCCGCCCCAGCCGCACCCGATCTCGAGCACGTGATCGCCCGGACGGCTGCCCATCTGGTCGATCATGCTCTTATACTTGAGGTGTTGCGCCGCCTCGAGGCTTTCCTGCCCCGTCTCGAACCGTGCCGAGGAATAGGTCATCGTGTCATCGAGCCAAAGCTCGTAGAAGTCGTTGCCCAGATCGTAATGGCGCTTGATGTTGCGGCGGGCCTGACGGCGGGAATTGGATTGCAGCCAGAAGCGCAGTTTCTCGTAGCCGCGCAGCAACCCGCGTCCGGGAAAGCCGTCGTAGATCTCCTCGTTGTCCATGTGGACGAGATCCATGAATGCCTGCAGGTCCGGTGTCGACCACGCGCCGTCGAGATAGGCGTCGCAGAAGCCAAGATCGCCCTCACGGATCAGCCGTGCGAAGAGATCGGGATCGTGGATGTCGATCTGTGCGACCGGCCCGGGATTGCGCCCCTCGGCGCGGAACCGCCGCCCGTCGGGCAAAACGAAATCGACACGCCCGTTCCGCATGTTGCAGGCCATGTCGAACAGCTGGCCGAAGTAACGCGGCAGGCCGCTCTGGCCGGCCGTGGTGGTCAAGGGTGTCATGCCATCTCCTCGGGCTTCACGAGAGGCTATGCCGCGCCGTTGCGGGCCGCAAGCCATTGTGAAGTCGCATGATGTTGGTTTCTGGATCAGTCGGCCCGCTTGCGGCCGCGATATGCCTCGAGCGCGCGGTCGCGGCCCTCGGCGAGGGAGATTACGGGATCGGGATAGGGCGCGGCGGGATCCATGCCCCATGCGCGCGGGATGGCATCGAAATAGGCAAGCGCGTCGCGGCCGGGCGCGGCGCTGGTCTCGGCGATCCAGCGCGCCGTGTATGCGCCCTGCGGGTCGAAGCGCTTGAGCTGCGTCTGCGGGTTGAAGATGCGGAAGAAGGGCGAGGCATCGGGACCCGATCCGGCGACCCATTGCCAGCCCAGCGCGTTGTTTGCCGGATCCCAGTCGACAAGGCAATCGGCGAACCAGCGCTCGCCCAGCCGCCAGTCGGTCATCAGGTGCTTGGTCAGGTAGCTCGCCGTGATCATCCGCGCCCGGTTGTGCATCCGCCCCGTGACATACAGCTCACGCATCGCGGCATCGACGAAGGGCACCCCGGTGCGGCCGCGGCACCATGCGGTGAACGCCTCGGACCGTGCATCGCGCGACCAGGGGAATGCATCCCATTCCCCGCGCCAGTTCTCATCACGCAACGCCGGGAAGTGATGCAGGATATGATAGGAGAACTCGCGCCATGCCAGCTCCTTGAGAAAGGTCGCGGCACCCGAACGGCCCTCGTCGAGGGCGCGTTGCCCGGCCATCCAGCAGCTCCGGATCGAGATCTCGCCATAGGTGAGGTTCTCGGAGAGGCCGGACGTGCCATCCACCGCCGGCCAGTCGCGCGCCGTCTCGTAGCGGTCCATGCGATTCTCGACGAAATCGTGCAACCTGTCCGCGGCGGCCTCGGCACCGACCGTCAGCCAGGGCGCCACCACGTCCCTGCCGCGCCGCATGCCCGCGCCCAGCCGCGCGACATCCACCTCCCCCGTTTCGGGCCAGGCTTGCGGAGCCTTCAGCTGGCCCGGCGCGCCGACGGGCATGCCCGGATCGCGCTCCTGCACCTTCTTCCAGTAAGGGGTGAAGACCTTGTAGGAGCCGCCCTGCCCGGTGCGCACGCTGCCGGGCTCGAAAAGCAGATGCCCCTCGAAGCCGCGCAACGCGCAGCCCTCCGCCGCGAGCGCTTCGCCGACCTCGCGGTCGCGGTCCCGCGCCGCCCGCTCGTAGGCACGGCTGTGATGAACCGTGTCGGCGCCGCATTCGCGCACCAGGTCGCGAAGGACATCGCGTGCCCGTCCCCGGCGAACCACCAGCTTGCTGCCGATGCCCTCCAGCGTCCGTGCGAAGCATTGCGCGGCAAGGGCAAGGCGCCATCGCGGCGCGGCGCCGAGCGTCTCGACGACCTCGTCCTCGATGAAGACCGGGATCACGGGCCGGCCATCTTGCGCGGCGGCGGCAAGGGCGGGGTTGTCATGCAGCCGGAAGTCTCGGCGCAGCCACAAGATGACGGGTGCGGTGCTACTCATCGGACCTCCGCTCGCAGGACGCGCGGCGGATGCCGCTTCACACGACGCGATCTAGCGCGCTGAGCAGCCGGTCAAGATCGGCCTTGCGGGTATAGTGAACGAAGCTCAGTCTCAGGACGCCGTGATCGGGATCGACACCGAGCCCCTCGAGGGTGCGCTGCGCGTAGAAGCTGCCCCCGGCGGCCATGATACCGTGGGGGGCAAGCTGACGCGCGACCTCCGCCGCGGGGCGTCCGAGCGCGAGGCTGACGGTGGGCGCGCGCCGCGCGGCATCTCGCGGCCCCAGGAGGCGCAGTCCGGGACGCGCCGTCACGTGATCGAGCAGCGGCCCGAGAAGCGCCGTTTCGTGCGCCCGGATCAGGTCGTGGACCTGCGCGGCACGGCGGGCGGCATTCTCGGCCCCGCCGGGGAAGTGCTTGTGATAAAGCAGATCGACATAATCGGCGAGCCCCGCGCAGGCCGCCACCTGCGCATGATCCGGTCCGGCGGGCACGAAACGCTTCCATTGGGGCGCGGCGTTGAAGTGATGCGCCTGGTTGGGCAGCACCTCGGCGAGCGCCTCGCGCACCACCATGATCCCCTGGTGGGGCCCGAATGTCTTGTAGGCCGAGAAAAGATAGATGTCCGCACCCAGCGCCCCGATATCGGGCAGCCCGTGCGGCGCATAGCTCACCCCGTCCACGCAGCTTGCCGCCCCCGCGGCCCGCGCCATCGCGGTGATCCGGGGCACGTCGTTGATCTCACCCACGATGTTCGAGCAATGCGGGAAGCACAAAAGGCGCACCCGGCCATCGGCGAGCAGCGCCTCGAGGTCGGCGGGATCGAGATGCCCGGTATCGGGATCCATGCGCCATTCGCGGATCTCGATCCCACTGGCGGCAAGGCGGCGCCACGGGCCGCTATTGGCCTCGTGATCCTGGTTGGTGACGATCACCGCGTCACCCGGGCGCAGCATCTGCGCGAAGGCGTTGGCGAGGACGTAGATGTTCTGCGAGGTCGAGGGACCGATGCTCAGGCTGCCTTGCGGAACGTTCAGCATTCCGGCGAGGCGGCGTCGCGCCTCGTCCATCTGCTCACCCCCGAGCTTCGAGGCGGCATAGGCGCCGTGGGGCTGCACCTTGCGCTCGACGTAAAAGGCGGTGAGCCGGTCGATCACCTGCGCGCAGGCGAAGGAGCCGCCGGCATTCTCGAAGAAGGATTGCTCCGCCAGGGAGGGGTCCGCGAAGGCGGGAAACTGCGATCTGACGAAATCTGTATCGAGCGGTGTCATGTCCGGGACGGTCGCGGGGATCGCCGCGAAGGTCAAGGGCCCGGCGCGGCCCATGGCGGGCTTGCGCCGGGCGGGACCGGGCCGGTGCACGCTGGCATCCGGCCCGGCCGCTTGTTCATCGCGCCTTGCGCTCGCTCGACAGGCCCTTGACGATGGCCCAGCACATCAGAAGCAGGACGACCGTGAAGGGAAGACCGGTAGAGATCACCATGGCCTGCAGCGCGCCGAGACCGCCGCCGATCAGCAGGACGATCGCCACCGCGCCCTCGAAGATGCACCAGAAGACGCGCTGGGTCGCGGGCGCGTCGATCTTGCCGCCGGCGGTGATCGTGTCGATCACCAGGCTGCCGCTATCCGAGGAGGTCACGAAGAAGACGATGACCAGGATGATCGCCACCAGCGAGGTGAGCCAGCCGAGCGGCAGGTCCGCGAGCATGCCGAAGAGGCTGAGCTCGGGGGAGTAGCTGTCGATCACGTTCGCCTTCACGAGGCTGTTCTCGGGATTGGCGAAGACCTGCTCGATCGCGGTGCCGCCGAACACGGCCATCCACAGCACGCAGACGATGCTGGGCACCAGCAGGACGCTGATGATGAACTCGCGCACCGTGCGGCCGCGCGAGACGCGCGCGATGAACATGCCGACGAAGGGCGACCAGGAGATCCACCACGCCCAGTAGAAGGCCGACCAGCCCTGCCGGTAGCCGTCATCGCTGCGCCCGAACGGGTTCGAGAGCGGCACGACCTCGCGGACATAGGCCCACATCCCTTGGGCGAAACCGGTCAGGATCGCCATGGTCGGCCCGACGACGAGCACGAAGAGAAGCAGGAGCGTCGCGAGCCCCATATTCACCTCGGAGAGCACCTTGACGCCGCCCTCGAGCCCGCGCAGCACCGAGACGAGCGCCACGGCGGTGATCAGCGAGATCAGGATGACCTGCGTGGTGACACCGTTCGGGATGAAGTCGAACATGAAGGACAGGCCGGCATTGGCCTGCTGCGCGCCGAAGCCCAGCGAGGTCGCGAGACCGAAGAGCGTGGCAAAGACGGCGAGGATGTCGATCACGTGACCGGTCCAGCCCCAGATGCGCTCGCCGAAGATCGGGTAGAACGCGGAGCGGATGGTGAGCGGCAGACCCTTGTTGTAGGAGAAGAGTGCGAGCGCGAGCGCCACGATCGCGTAGATCGCCCAAGGGTGCAGACCCCAGTGATAGATGGTCGCGGCAAGGCCCATCTCGCTTGCACGCGCGACGTTTTCGGCGATGACGCTGCCATCCTCGGCGAAGGGCGAGGGCGTGCCCAGCGGCTCGGAAATGGCCATGTGGTAGACCGGCTCGAGCACGCCGAAGAACATCAGGCCGATGCCCATGCCGGCAGCGAAGAGCATCGCGAACCAGCCCAGATAGGTGTAGTCGGGGGTCGCATCGGCGCCGCCGAGCCTGACCTTGCCCCAGGGGGTGAAGATCAGCACGAGGCAGAACAGCACGAAGATGTTCGCCGCGCCCATGAAGAACCAGTCGAAGGTCGAGGTGAGCCAGGGCCGCATGGCCCCGAACATCGCCGAAGCCTGCTCCTGGAACACGAGGGCATAGAAGACGAAAAGGACGATACTGACCCCGGAGATCAGGAAGACGGGGTTATGGATATCGAGCCCGAACGGTCCGATCTGCGTCTCGATATTGTCCTGGCCGACCTCGTAATCCGTATCGATCAAGCTCACCCGGCCCTCGGGCTCGGGTATTCCGGGTGGTGATGTCTGGTCTGTCATGCGCCAACTCCTTTTGTATCTTCTCGTTCTTGTTGCGCGTTGCGCGGCTGGCCCGCCACGGAAAGGATCCGTGGCGCGTCCCGGTCAACACGTCATGCAGAGGGCGCTAGCTAACAGGTATGGGCGTCGTAGTGCAAACCGCTTGGCGCCCCGCGATGTCCCGAAGGTGGGACGGCCGCGGGGCGCCAGGGATCGGCGGGCCGGGCTCAGGCGTTCACGTCGACGAGGACGCGCCCCTTCACCTTGCCCGCGAGGATGTCGGCGCCGAGACGCGGCAGATCGTCCAGCGTCGCCGGCTGCACCATCTCCTCGAGCCGCTCCATCGGCAGGTCCGTGGTGATCCGCTTCCAGGCCCGCAGGCGGTTGTCATAGGGCTGCATGACGCTGTCGATCCCCAGAAGGTTCACCCCCCGGAGCAGGAACGGCACGACGCTCGCCGGCAGCCCGGCGCCGCCCGCGAGGCCGACGGCCGCAACGGAGGCGCCGTATTTCATCTGTCCCAGCACGCGTGCGAGCATCGCACCGCCGACGGCATCGACGCATCCCGCCCAATTCTCCGATTCCAGCGGACGCTTGACCGTCTCGGCAAGATCGTCGCGCGGCACGATCTGGCTCGCGCCGAGCGCGGTGAGATAGTCCGCGTTGTCCGGCCGGCCGGTCACCGCCGCGACCTCGTGGCCGCATTTGGCCAGGATCGCCGTGGCCACCGAACCGACCCCGCCCGAGGCGCCCGTCACGAGGACCGGCCCCTGTCCCGGCTTCAGGCCGTGATCCTCGAGCGCCATCACGGCCAGCATCGCGGTGAAGCCCGCGGTGCCCACCGCCATCGCCTGGCGCGTGCTCAGCCCATCGGGCAGCGGCACCAGCCAGTCGGCCTTGACGCGCGCCTTCTGCGCATAGCCGCCCCAATGCGCCTCGCCCACGCGCCAGCCGGTCAGCACGACCTTGTCGCCCGGTGCGTAGCGGTCATCGGAGCTTTCTTCGACCGTTCCGGCGAAATCGATGCCCGGCACATGCGGGTAGTTGCGCACGAGGCCGCCGCCGGGGCCGATGGTCAGGCCGTCCTTGTAGTTCACGGTCGAGTAGTCGACCGCGACCGTGACCTCGCCTTCGGGCAAGCGGCTTTCGTCGATCTCCTGCACGCTTGCGGAGGTCTTGCCGTCCTCGCCCTTCTCGACCAGTAGCGCCTTAAACATACTCTCTCTCCCTCAGTTCCAGAACTTGCCGCGCACCATGGCGTCGCGGGGTCCCTCGGATGTCTCGACCCTGAGCTGCGTGCCGGGATCCCAATGCGTCATGCGCACCATGCCGATCGCGACATTGGTGCCGTGGTCGGGAGACCAGATGGCCGAGCTGACCCGTCCGACGCGTGTCTCCCCGGCCATCAGGGGCCAGAGCCGGTCGCAACCGGGCACCCGATCCCCCGCGATCTCTATGGGCCGGATCTGACGGATCGGCCCCTCGATGGCAACCCTGAGCAGCGCATCGCGCCCGATGCAACCGATGGCGCTATGGGTGTCGCAAAAACGGCCAAGCCCGCATTCATGCGGGGTGTTCTCGCGCGTCATGTCGTTGCCATAGCTCAGAAGACCCCCCTCGATCCGCTCGATCAGGTTGGGGCAGCCGGCGCGAATGTCGAACTCCGCCCCCGCCTCCAGAAGCGCGTTCCACAGCGGCATGGCGACGTCCCGATCGCCCGCCTCGACATAGATCTCGAAGCCGCCCTGCTTGGAATAGCCCGAGCGCGCGATCAGAAGATCATGCCCCATGAAGGGAAACCTGGCGAAGCGGAAAAAGCGCAGCGCGGCCGCCTCCGTACCGAAGACCTTCTCGATGAGCGCGTCGGACCGGGGGCCCTGAACCGCCAGCGGCGAGACATCGGGCTCGTCGACGAGCACGTCGAGCCTGAGCCCGTAGACCACGCCCTTCACCCAGAGCAGCAGGTCGCTGTCGGCGATCGAAATCCACCAGCGATCCTCGCCGAGCTTGAGGGCGACCGGATCGTTCAACATGCCGCCCGTCTCGTCCACGATCGGCACGTAGAAGCAGCGCCCGGCCTCCATGCCGGACAGGTTGCGCGGGGTCAGCATCTGCATCAGGCGCGAGGCGTCCGGCCCGCGGATCTCGACCTGCCGCTCGCAGGCCACGTCCCAGAGCTGCACCGCGCTCTTGAGGTGGTGGTAGTCCTCCTCGACCGACGCGAAGACTGTCGGCAGGAGCATGTGGTTGTAGACGGTATATCCCTTGACCCCGGCCGCCTCGACCCCTTCCGAAAAGGGTGTGCGGCGGATCCGGCGGGAGGGCGCGATCAAAGCCATGCGAGACCCCTTCCTCGAAGCGCCGGGCGTCTCGCCCGAACGCGTGTTTCTCGGCAAGCATCCATGCTCGGCATATTCGCGGGGCGCGCGGCGGCGACGTTCGAGGCGCCAGCCGCGACATCCCGCATGCCCGGCACCCCGGGGACGGGGCGGCCGCCTACTTGCCCGGTCCCGACCAGTCGATCGGGCAGAGCTCGGCCGATTTGCCGCCGAAATCCCACACCCGGCCGTAATCGCGCACCCGGCTCTTGAGCCCGCGCGCCGCGATGATGTCGGGGCCCATCCAGTATTTCGAGTTCGAGACCATCACGGGATGTTCCGGGGATGCGCCGGCGAGCATCTCGATCTCGCCCTGGATCTTGCGGCCGATGGTGATCGCACGGCGGTTGCCCTCGCGCCGGATCTCGACCGTCTCGCGCTCGGCGCCGATGATCTCGGAGACGAGCAAGGTGAAGAGGCCGGTCGTGCCCCCGGCCGCGCCGCTGAGGATCTTCAGCAGCCCGTTATAGGCTTTCTGGCTGGCGCGCTCGTCGATATAGGCCGCCACCTTCCAGTTGCCTTCCGCCATGCGGCCGGGAATATCGACCAGCAGGCCGATATTGATCCCGTCAAGCGGCTCGCCCTCGAAATGCCCCTTGTCGACGGCGATGGCCATCCAGGCATGGCAATGGCCCTCGGTCGGCGGATGCTGCCCCAGCGACACGACACAGGGACAGAAAACATCGCACGAGCAGTTCAGGAACAGCTCTCCCTGCATCCGCCATTCCGTCGGCTGGCTCTTGCGCCGCAGCGGATTCGCCATCTGCTGCACGATACGGTCGCGCACGCGCAGCCGGTCCGACGGCGCCTTGTCTTGTGTCCTGGCCATTCTCGTCCTCCCTCAAGATAGCAGACCCGTCGCGAGCACCATCGATGTCATCCCCCCCGCCAGCAATGCCGAGCCGATGGGACGCATCAGGTAGTGACCGACCTGCGGCAGTTTCTCGAGCACCATGAAGAAAGTGGCAAGTCCCATCCAGAGCAGATTCATCACCCCGCCGGTAAATCCGAGCACCATGTAGCCCCAGCAGCACCCGCAGCAGTAGAGCCCGAGAGTGCCGCCCATGCGGATGCCGCCCCAAATGCCGGGGCGCCAGTGGCCCAGGAAATGGGTCATCGGTGCATGGCACACGCCATGGCAGATCGCCTTGGTCCGGCTGAACTGGAAGAGGCCGACCAGCGACAAGAGCGCCCCCGTCACCCAAAGCGACGTGGCCCGGCCCATCCCGTCGATCAGGCCCGCGCCGAGCAGGGCGAACTGCCCTCCGGTGATCAGGACGGCGAAACCGATCCAGGCGAGCATGTAACCCGCGAGAACCCCAATCCAGCCGCCCCAGGTCGCGTTCATCGCGTAGATGAGATCCTCGTAGGCCCTGAGCGTCGGCACCATGGTCGGCAGCATCATCGCCGCCATCATCACCGCCCACATGCCGAGCAGGACATCGAAGGGCGCCGGGCCCATCATCGCGCCCATTCCCTCGGCCGGGCGCCCGAGCAGATCGACACCGGCCTGCCGGCTCATCGCGTACATGACGGCCCATGCGGCGAGGATCGCAGCGAAAAAGCCGATCCAAAGGACATTGCGAAGCGTGTGGCGGGGGGCGAAATAACTCATGGTCGAGGTCCTCAAGGTCGGCGCTCAGTGAACCCAAGGGGCCGGCGCCTGTCAAACACCATGCCTCGCGGAACGCGCCTTGGGCCAGGGAATGCGCGCCAAGGCAACAGGCGCCGCGGCGGAAGGCAGCGGCCTCGGTGTCACCGCCGCCCCCGGAGCCACCCCCACAAGTCCGCGTCCGGCGCGTCCGGCGCGCCGCGCGAAACGCCTTGTCTGCGCGCAAGCGGGGTCCTAGCGTTTCGCGCAACGCATTCATGAGGGAGTTCGACATGATGACACGCCTGCCCCGCTTCGCCGCCGGCGCGCTTGCCGGCCTGATCGCCGTTCCGGCAACCGCCCAGGATGACGGATTGCTGGTTTTCGACTACTCGGGCTTCGAGGCGCCGGCCTTCCACGAGGCCTACACCGACACGCATGGCGGCAGTCCGGACTTCGCCTTCTTCGGTGACGAGGAGGAAGCCTTCCAGAAGATCCGTTCGGGCTTTCGCGTCGATGTCAGCCATGTCTGTGCGGGCTCGGTCAGCAAGTGGGTGGCCTCGGGCATTCTGGAGCCATGGGACACGAGCCGGATCCCGGCCTTCCCCGATCTCGACGCGAACTTGACGGGACGCGACGTGGGCGGCGCGGCCAATGCGCAGGAGGTTTATTTCCTGCCCACCGATTTCGGCTCGACCGCGATCGCCTATGACAGCGCGCAAGTCCCGGCAGAGGACGTGGCCAGCCTCGATGTGTTCCTCGATCCCGCCTATGCCGGCCGGGTGACATTGCCCGACAACGTCGATGACGCCTATGCGCTCGCCTACCTCGCGACCGGCACGACCGACTGGACGGGCGCGAGCGACGCGCAGTTCGAGGCGGCCTCGCAATGGTTGCGCGACGTGCATCCGAACCTGCGCACCTACTGGACCGATCCCGCCGAACTGGCGCAGCTTCTCGCCTCAGGCGAAGTCCTGGTCGCCTGGGCCTGGAACGAGACCCTGCCCACGATGACCGACGAGGGATTCACCATCGGCTTCGAGAGAATGCCCCGGGAGGGCTCCTCGCTGTGGCTGTGCGGCTACGTGAACCTCAAGGATGGCGAGGGATCCGAGGACAAGGCCTACGACTTCGTCAACGCCATGCTCGATCCCTCCTCCACGCAGTCGTTGCTCGATGCCGGCTACGGGCACGCCAACGCCGCCGCGATGAGCGAGATCGAAGCCGCCCGGCTCGATGCGGTGGGTCTCGGCCCGATCGAGGGCCCCGTTCTTGCGCAGCTGCCGATGGACAGCGCGCTGCGCCAGAAGCAAAGCGAGATCTTCGAGAAGATCAAGGCCGGCTTCTGAAGACGGACGAAGAGAGCGCAAGGGGGCGGAGCGGGCAATTCGTCCTGCCCGCCCCTGCATGCTTGAAATCCCGGCCCGGGCGGTCTAAATTCACCCTGTCCTTCGGGACTATGGTGATAAACGCGCAGATAATAAGCGGATCGGACCCGGGGGCGGTACCCGGCGGCTCCACCAAAAGCCCTTGTTGGGGGATAATGGGGCCGAAATAGGATCGACGGACGTCTAAAACTGTAGCTTTTACTCGGTGAGGTACCACCGTTATCGGTCCGTAAAGCATAGTTGCCAACAACAATCATGCTCCGGTCGCCGTTGCTGCGTAAGCAGTCACGGTAACCGATTTCTTAAGTCCTTGCCCCTAGCAGGGTAAGGCGGGGTTCGCAGGCACCTGGCAACAGAAGCCTGCACTTTCCCCGGCTTCCCCTTTTCGCCCGGCCCACCCTTTTCATTGGTGGTGAATCGCTTATGCTTTTGCGCAGAGGACGAGGGATAACGATGGCCAAAACGATCGATTATGGTAATTTGATGCATCGCGCCATGTGCGGGATGATCCAGAAGGTTCTCGACGATGTCGCGGCCAACGGGCTGCCGGGCGAGCATCACTTCTTCATCACCTTCGATACGATGCATCCCGATGTCGAAATCGCCGACTGGCTGTCGGACCGGTATCCCGGTGACATGACCGTCGTCGTGCAGCATTGGTATGACGGCCTCGAAGTCACGGATGAGGGGTTCTCGATCACCCTCAATTTCGGCGAATCCCCCGAGCCGCTCTATATTCCTTACGACGCGATCCGCACCTTCGTGGACCCGTCGGTGGAGTTCGGCCTGCGGTTCGAGAGCCAGCACGACACGGGCGGGGAGGATGCCGACGACGAGGAGACCCCCACCGGCAAGGAGCCCGCGGCGCCGGATGGACCGCCCGCCAAGGGCGACGCGGACGTGGTGAGCCTCGACAGCTTCCGCAAGTAGCGCGCCGCGGCGGCATTGCGAAGCCCGCGGCCGGGCTGTATCTGCTCTGCCGAGCCGTCCGAGGATGGGCGGACCAGCCCAAGGAGCCGCAATGACCCAGACCCGCACCGAGACAGACAGCTTCGGCCCGCTCGACGTTCCCGCCGACAAGTATTGGGGCGCGCAGACGCAGCGCTCGATCCAGAACTTTCCCATCGGCTGGGAGCGCCAGCCCGTGGCGATCGTGCGCGCGCTGGGGGTCATCAAGCAGGCCTGCGCCGAGGCGAACAAGGCCAATGGCAAGCTTGACGCGAAACTGGCGGACGCGGTGATCGAGGCCGCCTCCGAAGTCGTCGCCGGCAAGCTCGACGACAACTTCCCCCTCGTCGTATGGCAGACGGGCTCGGGCACGCAGTCGAACATGAACGCCAACGAGGTCATCGCGAACCGCGCGATAGAGATTCTCGGCGGCACCATCGGTTCCAAGGACCCGGTGCATCCGAACGATCACTGCAACATGGGCCAGAGCTCGAACGACACCTTCCCCACGGCCATGCATATCGCCGCCGCGACGACCGCGCGCGACGTGCTGCTGCCCGGCCTTCGGACGCTGCATGCCGCGCTCGAGGAGAAGGTCGAGGCCTTCGCGGAGATCATCAAGATCGGCCGCACCCATACGATGGACGCGACGCCGCTGACGCTGGGGCAGGAATTCTCGGGCTATGCCCATCAGGTCGCGATGGGCATCAAGCGGATCGAGGCCGCCCTGCCCCGGATCCACGAGCTGGCGCAGGGCGGCACGGCCGTCGGAACCGGCCTCAACACCGCGCCGGACTGGGCGGAAACGGTCGCGGCCAACATGGCCCGCATCACCGGCATCGAGTTCGTCACTGCGCCCAACAAGTTCGAGGCGCTCGCCGCCCATGACGCCGTGGCCGAGATGTCGGGCGCCTGCCGCGTCGTGGCCTCCAGCCTCTACAAGATCGCCTCCGACATCAGGCTCCTGGGTTCGGGTCCGCGCTGCGGCCTGGGAGAGCTGATGCTGCCCGAGAACGAGCCGGGCTCGTCGATCATGCCCGGAAAGGTCAACCCGACGCAGGTCGAGGCGATGACACAGGTCTGCGCCCATGTCATGGGCAACGATGCCGCCGTGGGCTTCGCCGCGAGCCAGGGCCATTTCGAGCTCAACGTGATGAAGCCGATGATGGCCTATAACCTGCTGCAGTCGATGCAGCTTCTCGGCGATGCCTGCGTGGCCTTCACCGACAATTGCGTGGCCGGCATCCGGGCCGACGAGACGCGGATCGAGAAGCTGATGCGCGAATCGCTCATGCTCGTCACCGCGCTCGCCCCCACGATCGGCTACGACAATGCGACCACCGTGGCCAAGACGGCGCACAAGAACGGCACGACGCTCAAGCAGGAGGCAATCGCCCTCGGCTTCGTCGACGAGCAGACGTTCGACGCGGTCGTTCGCCCCGAGAAGATGATCGGCCCGAAAAGCTGAAACGACACCGGGCGCGGCACCATTCAAGGATGCCGCGCCCGCGATCACGAGGGCCGGACCGCTCGCCGCGCCCGAAAGCGCGACGAAGCGGGTCGCCTGGGCCTATGAGCGAACGGTCTTGCGCAGCCGGAGGGCGCCCAACCCGCCGAGTCCCGCCAGCAGCATGAAGCCCGCCGCCGGCAGCGGCACGGGGGCCGGCGCCTCGATCGAGGCCACGATCTCGCCGTTGTTGTCCTCGAAATTGGAATCCCACATGAAGAGCCGAAGCTCGCCCGCCCTGTCGGCGAAGCTGGAGAAGGCACTGCCGATCTCGAAGACGGGACCGTCGCCGATCATCCCGACCAGCGATCCGAAGGAGGCTGTCAGGCCGTCATCGGTGTAGCTTCCGTAATTGTGGAACGCGCCATCGGCATTCGTCCTGAAGCTCGGGCGGTGGTTGGGATTGCCCAGAAACCAGTCATCGGAGGGATCGGCATCGACGCTGAACGCATCGCCGAAGGACAGCATGATCCCCGTCGCAAGGCCGGGGCCATGACCGGCGCGGCTATTGCGCCCGTTATAGGAATGCGCCTGTGCCTCGACGGTGAACACGTTGACGGTGCTTGGCGCCGCCGTGATCGCGGATGCGGCACTTGCCGAAAGAAGCATGCCGGTGGCAAGACCGGCGATCGAAAGGGGAGCTTTTGAAATCTTCATGATCTTTGAATGCCTCTGTTGATCCACGTCAAATCTCGCTCGTGAGGCCGATCGAAAGCGAGCGTTAATCTTGACCCGGCCGCAGATATTACGTTTATCTCTGCTATATCAGGGGGTTTTGGTGCAGGGCTCAGGTGCCGCATTATTTCCCGTTGGGCATTAATGGAATGCAACGCTCAAGATTATCGAAATTCGTGCAACATCGGACAATTCGTGCGGGCCGGACCGTGCCCCACAATGCGGAGACAGGCGATGACTGGCGATTCGAAGATTACGTCCCTCACCCGGGTCCGCAAGGCCCGGCAGCGCGAGGATGCCCGGCGCCAGGCCGATGCCAACAGCGTGAAATTCGGCCGGACCAAGGCCGAGCGCCGCGCCGATGCCGCCGTGCGCGACAAGGCGGAGAAGCGGCTCGACGATCATGGAAAGGAGCCGTGAGCACAGCTCCCCTCAAGCGCTCCTTGACGCTGCGCGGGCATCGCACCAGCGTCTCGCTCGAGGAGCCCTTCTGGCGCGCGTTCAAGGAGATCGCCCAAGAGCGCGGCGAGCCCGTCAACGCTCTTGCCGCACGGATCGATGCCGAGCGCGCCGAGGGCACGGGGCTCGCTTCGGCGATCCGGCTCCATGTGCTTGCGCATTACGTCACCCGGGCCGAGGCGCAGACGCCCTAGGAAGCCCCGGCCCCCTGCGGACCATCGCCATGCAAGGCCCCGCGCCGCCGGCCCGGCCTTGCCCCCGTCGAGGGGCCGCCCGGGCGATGCGGCGCGGACGCGCTCAGTTCGCGGCGCTGGCAGGAAGCGCGTTCGTGGTAAAGAGATAATCATCCCCCTCGGCACCCGAGTGGCAGGCGATGCAGCCCTGATCGGCGCCCTTGGCGACCCGTCCTGCCAGCTGCATTCCCTTGGGATTCTTGTCGAGCGTGCCGTCGGGGAGATACTTGGCCCAGAACCAGTTCTGCGTATCCGGATCGTACCCTTCCTCGCGGCGGAACATCACGGTGATCGCGCCCAGATGCTTGTCGGGATCGGCAAGGATCTCGTCCGCGCTGACGCCTTCGGGGCCATAGTTGCGCTTGACGACGAGCGCACCCTCATGGCCGTCCACCGTGGCATCGACGTAGAAGGTCTCGAGCATCATGCCATGGGGCGCCAAGCCCTCGTAGGGAAAGGCCCGAAGCATGTCCTCGCCGGCCATTCCATCCTCGACCATGACGTCCCAGAGCTTCGCCGCGTAATCGGTGTCCTCGGGGTTGCCGAACGGCGCATCCTGCGCCTGCAGGCCGCCCGCGGTCAATGCGATCGCCGTAGCCGTCAAAAGCGTTTTCATCGTTATTCCTCCCTCATTGGTTGGGTCCACTATGCCCCGGCAGCGGGCGGAGCGGTTTCACCATCATGTCACATGACATCACGAAACCGTCACCGCGATGGACGCAGCGTGGCTCATTCGGCAGGCTGCATGCAATGCTGCATACTGCCGGCCCCCGAAGCGAGGTGCTGCCCGAATGGCCGATCACATGACCCGACTGGCACTGCTGACCGGTCTCTTCGCATTGACCGCGCATATCGCTCCCGGCTCCGCCGAGGCCGCACCGGAAAGCGCGACCCCGCAGCTTTGCGTCACCAACGAGAGCGACGAGACCCTCAATTTCACGGTCGAGACACGGGACGGCGTCCGGCGGGGCATGCGCCTCGATCCCGCGGCCTATCTGTGTGCGCCGGGCCCCGCGCCGGATGGCGGGGTGGTGAGCGTCTTCGTCGATGAAAGCCACCTCGAGGGCTGCTCGCGCCTCGTTCCGGGCGGCGCGTCGGAGGCGCTGCGCCGTTTCGCCAGCTTCGATCGCTGCCGCTGGGCCTCTCACGACTGAGCGGCGGCACGGGCGCTTTGGCCCGGCCATGCCGCCACCGCTGGCTTTCGGCTTTCGCCGCGCCCCCGCTTCGCTATGGTCGCGCCGTAACCGTGCCCGAAGGACAGCGCTCATGAGCCAGGATCCCCTTGTCATCTTCACCCCCTCCGGCAAACGCGGGCGGGTCCCGCGCGGCACCCGCGTGCTCGACGCGGCTCGGCGGCTTGGGGTCGATCTCGATTCTGTCTGCGGCGGGCGGGGCATCTGTTCGAAATGCCAGGTCACGCCCGGCAGCGGCCAGTTTCTCAAGCATGGCCTGCACGTCGCGCAGGATGCCCTGTCGCCGTGGAACGCGGTGGAGGCACGCTACGACGAGCTGCGCGGCCTTGCGCCCGGACGCAGGCTGGGATGCCAGGCCGTCATCGAGAGCGATGTGGTCATCGACGTACCGCCCGAAAGCCAGGTGCACAGGCAGGTCGTGCGCAAGGAGGCCGCGCAACGCGACATCCGCATGGACCCGGCGACAAGGCTCCATTTCGTCGAGGTGCCCGAGCCGGACATGCACGAGCCCTCGGGCGATCTCGAACGGCTCGCCGCCGCGCTCGCCGCGCAATGGCAGATCGGCCCCCTCGATGTGCCACTGCCGGTCCTGGCGCGGATACAGCCTGCGCTGCGGGCCGGGAAATGGCGCGTGACCGTCGCCGTTCACCGCGATCACGGCGAGGGGCCCGCGCGGCTCGTGGATATCTGGCCGGGGCTGCACGAGGATGGCATCTACGGGCTCGCCGTCGATCTGGGCTCGACCACCATCGCCGCGCATCTGTGCGACCTCGACGACGGCCGGGTCCTCGCCTCGGCCGGCATCATGAACCCGCAGATAAGGTTCGGCGAGGACCTGATGAGCCGGGTGAGCTACGCCATGATGAACCCGGACGGCGATGCGGAGATGACCCAGGCCGTGCGCCGCGCCATCGACACGCTCGCGGCGCAGATCGCGGTCGATGCCGAAGTCGATCCCCGCGCCATCGTCGAGACGGTCTTCGTCTGCAATCCGGTGATGCATCACCTGCTTCTCGGGATCGACCCCGTCGAGCTGGGACAGGCGCCCTTCGCGCTGGCCACGTCCGGCGCCCTCTCCCTCGCCGCCTCCGAGCTCGACCTCTCGGCGATCAATCCCGCGGCGCGCAGCTATATCCTGCCCTGCATCGCGGGCCATGTCGGCGCCGATGCGGCCGCCGTCGCGCTCAGCGAGGATCCCTTTGCGCAGGAGGCCCTGTCGCTGATCGTCGATGTGGGCACGAATGCCGAGATCCTCCTTGGCGACCGGAACGGGGTCCTCGCCTGCTCCTCGCCCACCGGGCCGGCCTTCGAGGGCGCGCAGATCAGCTCGGGCCAGCGCGCCGCCGCCGGCGCGATCGAGGCGCTGCGCATCGACCGCGAGACCGGCATGCCGCGCTTCAGGGTGATCGGCTGCCCGCTTTGGTCCGACGAGGCAGGCTTCGAGGAGGCCGTGGGCGCGGGCGGGATCACGGGGATCTGCGGCTCCGGCATCATCGAGGCCGTGGCGGAGATGCGCATGGGCGGTCTTCTCGATGCGTCCGGCCTGATCGGCTCGGCGGCGCAGACGGGCTGCGACCGCCTCGTGCCCGACGGGCGCACGCATTCCTATGTCGTGCATGACGGGCGCCCCGATGGCGGCCCGCTCATCACCGTCACCCAGGGCGATATCCGCGCGATCCAGCTTGCCAAGTCCGCGCTCTATGCGGGCGCGCGCCTGCTGATGGACGAGCGCGGCGTCGACCGCGTCGACCGCGTCGTGCTCGCCGGCGCCTTCGGGGCCCATATCTCGCCGCTGCACGCGATGGTGCTGGGGATGATCCCCGACGTGCCCCTCGACAAGGTCACCAGTGCCGGCAACGCGGCGGGAACCGGCGCGCGCATCGCGCTTCTGGACCGCGAGGCACGCGGCAGGATCGAAAGGGACGTGCGCCGGATTCACAAGGTCGAGACCGCGATCGAGCCGCGCTTCCAGGAGCACTTCATCGCCGCGAACGCCATCCCCCACGCAACGGCGCAATTTCCGGAATTGTCGCGCGAAGTGACCCTGCCCCAGGTCAATTTCAACGCGGGAGGCGGCGATGGCGGCGGCGGCGGACGCAGGCGTCGCCGACGCGGCTGAGCATGGACGAGATCTTCGATGTTCTGGTGGTCGGGCAGGAGGGCCGGATCGGCTATGAAGCGGCCGTCTTCGCCGCCTCGCTGCGCCGGTCCGACCCCGACTTCGCCGGCCGCCTGATCGTCGCCGAGCCGCAGCCGGGGCCGCTCTGGCACTCGGACCCGCGCATCGCCGACCCGGCCCTGCGCGCCCTGCTGGGCGATCTGGGCGCGCAGATCGTGCCCTTCGCCTCGCGCCATTTCGGCAGCGAATATCCCTATGGCAACAAGATCGAGGCGCTGAGGGTCATGGATCCCGGGCGTCCCTTCGTCTTCTTCGACAGTGACACGCTGATCACCGCACCCCTCGGCGCGGTCCCATTCGATTTCGACCGGCCCTCCGCCTCGCTCCGGCGTGAGAATACCTGGCCCCGGATCGAGCTTTACGGCCCCAGCCTCGCGGATATCTGGGGGGCGCTCTACCGGCAATTCGATCTCGACTTCGCAGCCTCGCTCGATCCGGGCCATCCGGAGCATTTCTGGAAACGCTATTCCTATTTCAACGCGGGCTTCTACTATCACCGCTCGGCGCCGCGCTTCGGGGCGCTCTTCGAGCGATATGCCAGGACGATCCGCGATGCACCGCCGCCGGAGCTCGTCTTGCAGGAGCTCGATCCCTGGCTCGACCAGATCGCCCTGCCCCTCGTGATCCATGCCCTGGGCGGGGGCCTCGATGCCTTGCCACCTGGCCATCTCGACGGCGCGGCGAGCTGCCATTACCGCAGCTTTCCGCTGCTTTATGCCAGGGAGAGCGATGCCACCGTCGAGCTTCTGGAGACCGTCCTCGCGCCCAATCCGATCAAGAAGGTCCTCAAGGCATACGAGCCGCTGCGCAAGATTGTCTACCAAGGCAAGGGCCGCATCCTGCGCGACCTTTTCGACAGGGACGCCCTGCCCCGGCGCGAGGCGGCGATCCGCAACCGGATCAAGCGCGAGAAGCTCTGGCTGCGATAGGCCCGCGCCAGAACCGCCCGGATCACAATGAGCAATCCGAGCGGCAGCACTGACAAAGGGAGAAATCGTTAAGCCTTGGCACGGCAGGGACCGGTCATGCCGATGTGCCGCATCCATGGAGGATCAGCGCGCGAACTGTCCAAAAGTTTCCCTCGCGGGCGATGTTTTCGAACCGTTCCGCCGCAAACCCGCAGGATAATTGATAAATGAGTTGCTCATGCGAGAAGCCGTTGCCCCTCCCGCCGGGCGCTTTCGAGGGTGCCCTGCGTCGCGGCCCTGGGCATTGGCCCCCGTGTCGGGAGCACCGGATGAACCCTGCTTCGGGCGCGCCGGGCCGAAGCCTGTGCGCCTCTCGGAACCGGCGGCACGATCAGAGCGGGGTGATCGGACCGGCGGCCAGAACGGCCCCTGTCGGCGCCCCTGTCGGCGAGCCCCCTTCGGGCTCGTCGCTGATCGCAAGCACGGCGGTGCCGAGCATGGCCGCAAGCGCAGGCGGAAGGCCGAGCCGCGCGGTCCGCGCATCCGGGAGCACGCCGAGCGAAATCGGCGCCTCCTCGGTCTCGGCGATCAGCCACAGCTCGAGCGCCCGGCCCGGCGCCGGCGCGCCGCTGGCCCGCGTCACGGTCAGGGCCTCGCCATCGGCCGCAAGCCGCACCGCGACGCGCAGCGCCCCGTCCTCCGAGGCCAGATCGGCGCCGAGCCCGGCTGCCTCCCGCACGGTCCCGCCCGATCGTTCGGGTACTCCCGGCTCCGGCATGCCGAGGCGGCTTTGCGGCAGCACGAGCACCGCCACGACGAGCACCGCGCCTGCCACGAGGCCGCCCCCGAGCGTTCCTCCGACAAGCCCCGGCAGCGACCAGCGCCGCCGTTCCTTGCCGAATATCCGCCCCTCTATTGCCGGGCGCAGGGCGGCGGGCGGCGCCACCGGCACGATATCGGCGGCAAGCGCGACGAAGGCCTCCTGCCAGCGGGCGAGCTCGGCACGCAATGCCCCGCTCACGGCCAGTCGCGCCTCGAACTCGGCACGCTCGCCCGGCCCCATGAGGTGCAGCGCGTATTCCGCCGCCTCGGTGGAGGCATCATCGCCGGGAAAGGGAAGCTGCGTCATCTGGACAGACACTCTCTCAGTTTCTGCAGGCTGCGGCGCAGCCAGGTTCGCATCGTGTTCAAAGGCACATCGTGACGGTGTGCCAGCTCGGCATAGGACATCCCGTCGAGATAGGCGCCGCGCACCGCGCCCGCCCGGGCGGCTTCGAGCTCCGCAAGGCAGGCGCCGATCCGTGCCGCCTCGGAGGCCGCGATGGCCGCCATTTCCGGGCCGGGCGCCCCGTCCGCGAGGCCGGAAACCGTATCGATGTCGTATGCAGGCGCCTTTCTGGCGCGCTTGCGGTCGATGGCACTGTTGCGCGCCACGGTGATCAGCCAGGTCATCGGGCTGAGCCCGTTGGCCGTGTAGTGGCCGGCATTGCGCCAGACCTTAACAAAGACCTCCTGCAACACATCCTCCGCATCGGCCCTGTCGTCCAAGACACGCAGGCAGACGCCGAAGAGTTTCGCGCTGGTCGCGTCATAGAGCGACAGGAAGGCCTGGCGGTCGCCGGTCGCGATCCGCCCGATCATGAATTCGATATCCGTGGTGGTGGTCACTTCCCGCTCCCCGCTGCGCGCGGATGGACTAGACCAAAGTTGCCGCCGCCTGACCAGTGCCGGAGGGCGGTCGCCGCCCCTTTCCCTTGCGGCCCGTCATGATATGTTGCACCACGCGCGCAACGCGGCGAGCGCGGCGCAAGTTGTTGGAAGGGGACATCACATGGCCGATGGCACGAACGACATCCACTCAAGGCCCACCGAGGAGATCTCGGTCCGGGAGGTGTTCGGCATCGACAGCGACATGGCGGTCAAGGGGTTCGCCGAGCGGACCGAGCGCGTCCCCGAGACCGACAGCACCTACAAGTTCGACCCCGACACCACGCTCGCGATCCTCGCGGGCTTCCAGCACAATCGCCGGGTGATGGTGCAGGGCTATCACGGCACCGGCAAGTCGACCCATATCGAACAGGTGGCAAGCCGCCTCAACTGGCCTTGCGTGCGGGTCAATCTCGACAGCCATATCAGCCGGATCGACCTCATCGGCAAGGACGCGATCAAGCTCAAGGGCGGAATGCAGGTCACCGAGTTCCAGGAAGGCATCCTGCCTTGGGCGCTGCGCAACCCGACCGCGATCGTCTTCGACGAATACGATGCGGGCCGCGCCGACGTGATGTTCGTGATCCAGCGGGTGCTCGAGGTGGACGGCAAGCTCACGCTGCTCGACCAGAACGAGGTCATCACCCCGCATCCCAGCTTCCGTCTCTTTGCCACCGCCAACACCGTGGGTCTCGGCGACACGACGGGCCTTTATCACGGCACGCAGCAGATCAACCAGGGCCAGATGGACCGTTGGAGCCTCGTCGCCACGCTGAACTATCTCAGCCATGATGCCGAGGCCGCGATCGTCCTGAGCAAGGTTCCGAGCTACAACACCGAGAAGGGCCGCCAGACGATCAACCGCATGGTCACCGTCGCGGACCTGACCCGAACGGCCTTCATGAACGGTGATCTGTCCACGGTGATGTCACCGCGCACGGTCATCGCCTGGGCGCAGAATGCCAGCATCTTTCGTGATGTGGGCTACGCCTTCCGGCTGACCTTCCTCAACAAATGCGACGAACTCGAGCGCGAGACGGTCGCCGAGTTCTACCAGCGCTGCTTCGACGAGGAGCTGCCGGAGAGCGCCGCGAGCCTGAGCCTCGGCTGACCTGCCCCCCGGGGCATCGCACGCACCACCCTCTTGAACCAAGAAAAGGGCGGCACCGCCAAGCGGGCCGCCCTTCGTTTTGCGCGAGGAACCGGTCGAGGCCTCTCCGGCGGAGAGACCCCCGCCGGAGAGGCGTCTTCAGTTCCCCATCATGCGGTTGATGAAGACTTGCGGATCGACCCCCTCGGGCAGGACAATGATCGTGCCGCCCGGACGAGCGATAACCTGACCATCCACCGATCCGATCGAGCGCGATTCACCCTCTGAGCCGTTATTCGCGCCGCCATTTGCGCCCCGCTCCTGCATGCGGCGCATCTGCTGCGCACGATCCTCGCCATCGCTGCCCGGCGCGGTGAAGGTCTGGCCGCCGAGCCGATCGCGCATGCCCATGCCCTGGGCGCGGCGCGCATTCTCCATGCGTTGCTGCTGATCGTCCTGCGAGCGGTCGATCATCGAGCGCATCATGCTGCGCCGTGCGTCGCGCATACCGCGCATGTAGCCCTGACGATAGGCACGCTCGTAGATATCCTCGGCCATGCGCTCGACATCGAAGCCGTCATCGCCGCGGTTGCCGCCATTGGACATGTGCCCGCCCATCATCTCGCGGTGCATGCGCTCCATGCGGTCCGAGCCGTAGCCCTTGCCATCCATGTGGCCCATGTAGCCCTCGCCCTTGCCTTCGTGACGCATCCGGTCCATCGCGCCCTCGGCCTGCTCGGCACGGTTCTCGCGGACCTGCTCCGAGCTTGCCGGACGATCGGCGTTGCGGCGCAGCTCCGCGTCCGAATCGAGGGTGCTGAGCCCTTCGCGCTCGGTCGGATCGTCCTGCGGGCCCATGCCGGTCGCGCCGGCTGCGCCAGAGCTCATGTCGGAGGTCGTATTCATTCCCGTACCGGCGCCGGAGCCGGTGCCCGTCGCGGTGCTTGTCGCCGAGTTGCTGCCCGCCGCAGTGCCCGTCGTGGAGCTGGACGTGCCGCCGGTTCCGGTGGTCATGTCAGTGCCGGTCGAGCCGGATTCGGTCGCGTCGCCCGATTGCGTGCCGGGAGCGCCGGGCAGCGTGTCCGAGCCTGCCCCGTCCATGTTGGAGTCGGTGTCAGCGCTGCTGTCGCTCTCGGATGCACTGCCCGTGGTTGTCGACGTGCCAGTGTCCGTCGACGTGTCCGTGTCGGTCGACGTGTCCGTGTCGGTCGACGTGCCCGTCGAGCCGTCAGTGGCGGTGTCGGAACTGGTCGTTCCGGTCGCGGACGCGCCGCCGGTCGCGCGGTCATCGGTGCTGGTCTGTGCGGCAAGCGGCGCCGCGGCCATCAGGGCAACGGCGGAAACCATCGCCGGCAGGGTCAGGGTAAACTTGGTCCGGGTCATACTACACCTCCTCGTTCGTTACATGCGCCTTCTGCGCTCTGCCGATACAACGGCGAAAGGCGCACAAGGTTTCGCAGATTGCGACGGCGCGCATCCCGTCATGGCCGGCCAAGGCCCCATGACGGGAGCGGCAGCGGCGCGCGCATGCGCGGATTTTGCCTTGTCAAACCGGGATGGATGCCCAATTACCAAGGTCATGGCATCCAGTTCCGACAATCCCGCCGACCCGTTCAAGAAGGCCCTTTCGGAGGCTACGAAAGTCCTCGCCGACGATCCCGAACTCGGCGTGACCTTCTCGGTCGATCCGCCCGGCATGACCAACGATTCGGTCAGGCTGCCGCATGTCAGCCGGCGCCTCACCCGCGAGGAGGTCCTCCTGGCGCGCGGCACCGCCGACAGCTTCGCGTTGCGCCGCCGCCACCACGACGCCGCTGTCTTCAACCGCTACGCGCCGCAGGGCGAGATGGCGCGCGATCTCTATGAAGCGATGGAAATGGCCCGCTGCGAGGCGGTGGGTGCGCGCGACATGCCCGGCACCTCCGGCAACATCGACGCCAAGATCGGGGCCGACGCGGCGCGGCGCGGCTACGGCGATGCCGCCGAGCGCACCGACATCCCCCTCTCGGTCGCGGCGGGCTACATGATCCGCCACCTGGCCACTGGCCGGACGCTGCCGGCCGGGGCCGGGCACGCGATGGAGCTTTGGCGCGATTTCATCGAGAGCCAGGCCGGCGACACACTGGCAGGGCTCGAGGGCAACCTCGCCGATCAATCGGCCTTCGCCCGCATGGCGCGGCGGATGATCGAGGACCTGGGCTATGGCGATCAGCTCGGCGACGATCCGGACGCCGAGGACCCCGACCAGCAGGACGAGGCCAGCTCCGACGAGGAGGACGAGCAGTCCCAGCAGGATCAGGATGGCGAGGACGACGGCGAAGGCGAAAGCGAAGCCAGCCCCGAACAGAGCCAGGAGCAGACCCAGGACGACGCACAGGCGCAGGTCGGCATGGACGATATGGCCGAGAACGAAAGCGGCGAGGAAGTGGAAATGCCGGAGGGCGAGGCCCCTCTCGAGCCGCCCGCCCCCGCGCCGATGAGCGACGCCGATCCGCATTACGCCGCCTACAGCACCCAGAACGACGAGGAGGTGCGCGCCGACGAGCTGGCCGAGCCCGCCGAGCTCGAACGCCTGCGCGCCCATCTCGACCAGCAGCTCGATTCGCTCAAGGGCGCCGTGGGACGGCTTGCCAACAAGCTTCAACGGCGCCTGCAGGCGCAGCAGAGCCGAAGCTGGGAGTTCGACCTCGAGGAGGGCACGCTCGATGCGGGCCGCCTTGCGCGCGTCGTGGCCAACCCGACGACGCCCCTCAGCTTCAAGGTCGAGAAGGATACCGAGTTCCGCGACACGGTCGTCACGCTCCTGCTCGACAATTCGGGCTCGATGCGCGGCAGGCCGATCTCCATTGCCGCGATCTGCGCGGATGTTCTCGCGCGCACTCTCGAGCGTTGCCATGTGAAGGTCGAGATCCTCGGCTTCACGACCCGCGGCTGGAAAGGCGGCCTTGCCCGCGAGGACTGGCTTGCCGCGGGCCGGCCGCAGCAGCCCGGCAGGCTTAACGACCTGCGCCACATCATCTACAAGAGCGCCGACGCGCCTTGGCGGCGGGCGCGCCCCAATCTCGGCCTGATGATGAAGGAAGGGCTGCTGAAGGAGAATATCGACGGTGAGGCACTCGAATGGGCGCATCGCCGGATGACGGGGCGGCCGGAGGCGCGCAAGATCCTGATGGTGATCTCGGACGGCGCGCCGGTCGATGACAGCACCCTGTCGGTCAATCCGGCCAATTACCTCGAAAAGCACCTGCGGGACGTGATCGCGATGGTCGAGCGGCGGCGCGCGGTCGAACTGATCGCGATCGGCATCGGCCATGACGTGACCCGCTACTACGACCGCGCCGTGACGATCACCGATGTCGAGCAGCTTGCGGGAGCGATGACCGAACAGCTCGCGTCGCTGTTCGACACCGAGCCGCGCGGCCGGACCAGGGGCCCCTCGCGCAAGGCGCGCGGCCGCGCGCGGCGCGGCGCCTGACCGTTTCGACAGTAACCGGAGAGACGCGATGTTCCAGAGCTTCGATGCCGCCACGACACCCGATCAGGGCCCGCCGCGTCTGACCCTGCTGCGCGAGCAGATGGCGCGCGAAGGTCTCGACGCCTATCTCGTTCCGCGCAGCGACGCCCACCAGGGCGAATATGTTGCCCCGCATGACGAACGGCTCGCCTGGCTGACCGGATTCACCGGCTCGGCCGGTTTTTGCATCGTGCTCGCCGGCGAGGCCGGCCTCTTCGTCGACGGGCGCTACACCGTCCAGGCGCGCGCGCAGGTCGCCGCCGAGATTACCCCCGTGCCCTGGCCCGCGACACGTCCGGGCGCCTGGCTTGCCGAGCGCCTCGGCGAGGGCGCGCGCGTCGGCTTCGATCCGTGGCTGCACAGCGTGCGGGAGATCGGGACGCTGCGGGCCGCGCTGGCGGATGGCGGGATCGGGGTGATCGCCGCGGCGGGGCTCGTCGACCGCATCTGGGAGGATCAGCCGGAACCGCCCCGCGGCAAGGCGCATTCCTATCCTGACGCGCTCGCGGGCCGAAGCGCGGGCGAAAAGCGCGCGATGATCGCCGGGCGGCTGGCGGATGTCGGGGCGGCGGCGCTGCTCATCACGTTGCCGGACAACATCGCCTGGCTGCTCAATATCCGGGGAAGCGACATTCCCCGCACCCCCGTCGCGCATGGCTTCGCGATGCTGCGGGCGAGCGGCCCGCTCGAGCTTTTCATGGATGGCGCGAAACTCGAGGGCCTCGGGGATCATCTGGGCGATCAGACGGCGATCATGCCGCCGGACGGCCTTGTCGCCGCACTCTCGACAGTGGAGGGACCGGTCTGGATCGACCCCGCCTCGGCACCCTATGCGACCCGCGCCGCGCTCGAGGAGGCCGGCACGCAGGTCCACGAGGCGCCCGATCCGGTCCTGCTGGCCAAGGCGGCGAAGACCCCGGCGGAGATCTCTGCCACGCGCGAGGCGCATCTGCGCGACGGGGCGGCCATGTGCCGCTTCCTGCGCTGGCTGGACGAGACGGCCGAACGGGTGGTGGCGGGCGCGCGCGTGACCGAGATCGACGTGGTGCGGGCGCTCGAGGGGTTCCGCGAGGAGACCGGCGCGCTGCGCGACATCAGCTTCGAGACCATCGCGGGTTCGGGGCCCAACGGGGCGATCGTGCATTACCGCGTCAGCCATGACAGCGACCGTGCCCTCGCGGCGGGCGAGCTGCTGCTGGTCGACAGCGGCGGCCAATACGAGGACGGCACGACGGACATAACCCGGACCGTCCCGATCGGCACGCCGGGGGCCGAGGAGGTCGAATGCGCCACCCTCGTGCTTCGCGGGATGATCGCGTTGAGCACGGCGCGCTGGCCGCGCGGGCTCGCGGGCCGCGATCTCGACGCACTCGCGCGCGCCCCCCTGTGGCGCAGCGGGCGGGACTACGATCACGGGACCGGTCATGGCGTCGGCGTCTTCCTGGGGGTCCATGAGGGTCCGCAGCGGATCAGCAAACTTGGCGAGGTCCCCCTCGAGCCGGGGATGATCCTGTCCAACGAGCCCGGATACTACCGCGAGGGGGCGTTCGGCATCCGCATCGAGAACCTGATCGCCGTCGAGGAGGCGCAGCGGCCCGATGGCGGCGATGCGCGCGACATGCTGTGCTTCTTCACCCTGACGCTTGCCCCGATCGACACCCGCCTCGTCGATGCGCAGGCCTTGAGCCGCGAGGAACGCGACTGGCTCAACGGCTACCACGCGTCCCTTCCCCGGCTTCTGGGCGACCGGCTCGATCCGGAGACGCGGCGCTGGCTGGAGGAGAAGGTGCGGCCAATCTGACAATTGCACAGCCCTTGCAGACTGCTAGTGTCGCCCTGAATGAAGCCTAGGAAGGGATGAGTGTCATGAGTGATCATATCGTGATCGAAGAGGCTGGTGGAACCTGGGTCGTGCGCGCCGGCGGCGCCGTCATCGGCGAGAGCAGCAACGCGCTGGTCCTGCGCGAGGGCGATCTGTCGGATGTGATCTATTTTCCGAAGGACGACATCGCGACCGCCTTTCTCGATCCGACCGATCATGAGAGCCATTGCCCGCACAAGGGCGACGCGAGCTATTACGACATCCAGACCAAGAGCGTCTCGCTGAAGAATGCCGCCTGGAGCTACGAGAGCCCCTCGCAGGACGTCGCGCGGATTGCCGGGCATATCGCCTTCTACCCCGACAAGGCGACCGTCGAGCAGGTCTGAGCGCATGTTCATGGCGGCTCAGGAATGCTCCTCGGCCGCCGTGGCCGCAAGGGCGCGGTTATAGGCGCGCAGCGCGTCGACATGGAAGAGAGCGCCGAGGATCTCGGGCGCCTCGCCCTTCTCCCCCATCCGCACCACCGGCAGGAACGAACGGTTCACCCGTTCGAATATCGGCATCGCGACATCGAGTGTGGCGTTGCCATCCACATAGACACCCGCCTCGATCGCCTCCCAGATCTCGTCCTCGCTCGCGGCGCGCTCGCTGCCGGGCTTGCGCATCACGTTCGACACCCTGAACATGCCCAGCAGATAGGCCTGCGGCCCCGCGGCGACATGGATGGTGCGCCGTTCGAGCTGGCTGAGGAAGAACGAGCGGTGCACCATCTTCGAGGCGAGCGCCGTCGACATCGACACGGCGACCATCACCGCGAGTCCCGTCTGCCAGTCGCCCGTCAGTTCGAAGACGATGAGCGTCGTCGAGATCGGCGCGCCGAGCACCGCGGCCGCGACCGCCCCCATCCCGGCCAGGGCATAGAGCGTCTCCGAGCCCGAGACATCGGGGAAGAGGCCGGTCGCGATCAGACCGAAAGCAAGGCCGGTGAGCGCCCCCAGCATCAGCGAGGGCGAGAAGGCCCCGCCCCCCATGCGCCCGCCCATCGTGACCGCGACGGCCGCCACCTTGACCACCGCATAGAGCACGGCGAGATGGAGCGGCAGCGCACCTGTCAGCGCCAGGGACGTCGTCTCGTAGCCGACACCGATGATATGGGGAAACCACAGCGCCAGCAGGCCGAGGATCAGCCCCGCGAGCGCCGGACGCAGGTAGCGCGGCAGCGACAGGCGCGCGGTGACGTGGCTGCCGATATCGTCCGCCCAGAAGATCGAGCGCATCAGCACCACCGCCACGATCCCGCAGACGAGGCCGAGCAGAAGGAAGGCGGGCAGCTCCACGTAGAAGGCCAGCACTCCCTCCTGCGCCAGGGTGAACTCGGTCACGTCCCCGAACTCGATCCGGTTGATCACCGTGCCGGCGGCCGAGGCGATGACGATCGGCGCGAATGCATGGACGGCGAAATGCCGCAAGACCACCTCGAGCGCGAAGAGCGCCCCGGCAATGGGCGCGTTGAACGAGGCGGAAACGGCCGCGGCGACGGCGCAGCCCAGAAGGTCGCGCCCGGTGATCCCGTTGGCGCGGATCAGGTTCGACACCCAGGCCGAGATCACCGCGGCGAGATGGACGACCGGCCCCTCGCGCCCCGTCGAGCCGCCCGTCGCGAGGGTGATCAGCGAGGCGAGCGCCGATGCGAGACCCGCGCGCTTCTCCACCCGCCCCTCGTGCAGCGCCGCGCCCTCGATCACGTCGGCGACCGAGCGCACGCGCCCGTCCGGCGTGAAGCGGTCAAGCAGCAGCCCGACGGCCAGCCCCCCGCAGACCGGGGCCGCGACGATCACGTACCACGGCAGCGTCAGCGCGAAGCTATGCAGGTGCAGGATGTCCTCGGTGCCGTAGACGAGGCGCTGCAACGCATCGATGGCCAGCCGGAAGAAGAGCGCCGCGAAGCCGGCGGCGATGCCGATCACGAGGGCGATGAACCAGAACTGCAGCCGGCTCGGCCCGCGCGATTTCAGCACGCGCCATCCGTGACCCGCCCACCCGTGCAAGGCCGGCCCGGCGGCGCGGATCATCCCGCCGATGCTGCTCTCGCGCGGTGTGCCGGACATGGCGCTCCCCGGATCAAGGGTGGCGGCCGCAACACGCGGTGAAAGGTGTCAGCCGCCGCTGTTCACCCTTCTACGCCGTGGACATGCCCGCTCCAAGTTGCAAACGCAAACGAGGTGCCGCCCTGCGCCCCGAAGGACACGGCAAGACGGGGCCCGACGGGGCCGGACGGGGCGCGCCGCATCCCCCTCAGCGGAACGGATAGAGCCAGGGCCGATAATCCTCGACCAGCCGCATCGCCTGTTCGATCGTGCCGGGCGGCATTCGCCGGGTGATCTCCTCGAGGCTGATCGCGGCGTCGGGGTCGCCGCCGATCGCGCTCAGCGTGTACCACGCATAGGCCCGCACCATGTCGGGCGCCGGAAGCCCGCGGCCGACCTCGTAATACCAGCCGACACCCGATTGCGCGCCGGCATGCCCCTTGAGCGCAGCGCGCATGTACCAGTCGAAGGCGCGGATATCGTCGCGCGGCATTCCAAGGCCCATCGCATGCATGACGCCGATGAGTTCCTCGGCATCGGCATTGCCCGAGCGCGCCGCGACCTGGAACCCCGCATGGGCCTCGGCGAAACGTCCCGCCTCCATCGCCTGGCGCGCCGCTTCCAGATCGGCGGCCGCGGGGCTTGCGAGCGCGGCCAGAATGACAAAGATGGTGGGATGACCGGCAAGTTTGCCCATATCGCGCTCCTCGTGTTTCTCGCAGCGTCCCCGGCCGCAGCGGGCGGCCTGCCCGAGCCGCTCGGCCCGGAGGATTTCGAGCCGGTGGACCCGGCGATGGCCAGGATCGGACAGCTGCTGTTCTATGACAAGATCCTGAGTGGCAATCGCAACATCTCCTGCGGCACCTGTCACCATCACGACCTCGGCAGCGCGGATGCGCTCTCGCTGGGGATCGGCGAGGGCGGATCGGGGATCGGGCATGCGCGCCTGGCGGCCACCGTTCCGGAAGCGCCGGCGATCGGGACCGCGAGCAGGGCCGCAACCGAGGTCACGGCCGACATGCCCGGCGCGATCCGCAAGCGGGTGCCGCGCAACGCGCCGGGTCTTTGGAACCTCGGCGCGCGGCAGGTCAGGGTCATGTTCCACGACGGCAGGCTGTCGCGCTCGCAGATCTACGGCAATGGTTTCGACAGCCCGGCCGAGGAATGGCTTCCGTCCGGGCTGGACACGCTTCTGGCCGCGCAGGCGCTGTTTCCCCTCATCGCGCAATTCGAGATGGCGGGAAACCTTGCCGAGAACGAGATCACCGGGGCGGTTCACGACCGCCCGGACGCCGCATGGCCGCTTCTGGCCGAGCGCGTCGCCTCGATACCCGAATACAGAACGCTCTTCGCCGCCGCGCGGCCCGAGACGGCGCGCCTCGGCGGACTGGGCATCGTCGATATCGCGCAGGCTCTCGCCGCCTTCATCGACAGCGAATGGCGCAGCTTCGACAGCCCGTTCGACGCGTTTCTCGCCGGCGATTGCGCGGCGCTCGGCCCGCTCGAGATGCGCGGCCTTGGCATCTTCTACGGACGCGGCGGCTGCGACAGCTGCCATTCGGGCCCGCTTTTCAGCGATCAGGAGTTTCACGCCCTCGGCCTGCCGCAATTCGGTCCCGGCCGGACGCGGCGCTTCGATCCGATGCCGCGCGATACCGGGCGGATGGCCGAGACCGACCGGCTCGAGGATGCCTACAGGTTCCGCACCCCGATGCTGCGCAATGTCGCGCTCACCGCGCCCTACGGGCATAACGGCGCCTATCCCACGCTGCGCGGCATCCTGCGCCACCACGCCGATCCCCGGGGCGCGCGGGAACGCTGGACGCAGGCGCTTGCACGGCTTCCGCACGCGCCATGGCTCGCGGCGGGCGATTTCGCGATCATGGATGACGCGCGCGAACGGCAGCGCCATGGCATGGCGCTCGACATCGCCCCGGTGCAGCTCAGCGCATCCGAGATCGACGCGCTCGAGGCCTTCCTGGGAAGCCTGACCGAAAAGGACGCCGCGACGCGCCCCATCGGCCGGCCGGCTTCCGTGCCGAGCGGCCTGTCCGTCGACTGAACGGGCCTGCCCCGCGGCGCGTTCGCTGCGTCATTGGGTAGCATGCCTGTTCAAACCGCACCCTGCCGCTAGATGAGGGTCAAAGGGTGGCCCGATCGATGCTCGATGTTCGCGACTTGCGCAAATTCTATCCCGGCGAGGCCGGCCCGGTGCCCGTTCTGCGCGGCATCGACCTGTCGCTCGGGCCCGGCGAGACCCTCGCCCTGACCGGTGAGAGCGGTTCGGGCAAATCGACCCTGCTGCATCTGATCGGCGGTCTCGATCACCCCGATGGCGGCAGCATCGAGCTCGACGGCATCGACGTGACCGCGCTCGACGATGCCGGCCGGGCCGCCCTGCGGCGCCGCACGGTCGGTGTCATCTTCCAGCAGTTCAACCTCATCCCGTCGCTCGACGTGGCGCGCAACATCGCCTTCCAGGCGAAGCTGGCCGGACAGCACGACGCCGACTGGACCACCGAGCTTGCCGCGCGGCTGGGCCTGTCGGACCACTTGCACAAATACCCCGAACAGCTCTCGGGCGGCCAGCAGCAGCGCGTCGCGATCGGGCGCACCCTCGCCGCGCGGCCCCGTCTGGTCCTCGCCGACGAGCCGACCGGCAATCTCGACGAGGAAACGGGCGCGGCGGTGCTCGGCCTGATGCTGCGCCTTGTCGAGGAGACCGGCGCCGCGCTTCTGACCGTCACCCATTCCGACCGTCTCGCCGCGCGGATGGGGCGCCGGCTGCACCTGCGCCATGGACGGATCGCCCGGTGATCGGCGCCGCGCTCGGAGCCCTGCTGTCGCATTGGACGCGCCGCCCGTTTCAGCTTCTGACCCTCGTGATCGGGCTTGCGACCGCGACGGCGCTCTGGTCGGGGGTGCAGGCGATCAACGCGCAGGCGCGCCAGAGTTACGCGGATGCCGCAAACCGCCTCGGCGAGGCCGATCTGCCGGTGATCGAGGCTCGGGGAGGCGGCGATCTCGCGCAGGCCCGCTTCATCGCGCTGCGCCGCGCCGGCTGGCAGGTCGCGCCGATCATCGAGGGGCAGCTTGCCTCCGGCGACACGGCCATCCTGCTGATCGGCATCGACCCGCTCTCGATGCCGCCGGGCCGGCTTCCGGGCGGCGCGGGCTTCGGCGCGGAGCCGGGCGCCGGTCTCGACGCGGATTTCCTCGCGCCTCCGGGGGTACTGCTGACCGGACCCGAGACCGCCAGCCAATTGGAGGGCGCCCTGCCCGTTCCGGTGCGCGCCGCCGAGGGAATGGCCGAAGGGCGCGCCTATGCCGATATCGGCATCGCCCAGCGCCTCCTGAACCGGCCCGGCCGGATCGACAGGATGCTCGTCACGGGGCCCGGATCCCTCGGCGCGCCATCGCTCGAGCGGATCGCCCCCGATCTCGCTCAGCGTCGCCCCTCCGGCGAGGATGATGCGCTCGGCCGCCTGACCGACAGCTTCCATCTGAACCTGACCGCCTTCGGCCTGCTGGCCTTCGCGGTCGGTCTCTTCATCGTGCGCGGCGCGATCGGCCTAGCCTTCGAGCAGCGCCGCCCGGTCTTTCGCACGCTTCGAGCCCTTGGGGTGAGCCGGAACGCCCTGCTGGGGCTTCTGGCCGCGGAGCTCGCGGCCCTGGCGCTCGTTTCGGGCGCGGCGGGAATGGGTTTGGGATATCTACTGGCGGGGCTGCTTCTGCCCGATGTCGCCGCGACGCTGCGCGGGCTCTACGGCGCACAGGTCGAGGGGGCCCTGTCGATCAGGCCCGCCTGGTGGCTGGCCGGTTTGGCGATCGCGCTGGCGGGAACGGCGCTGGCGGCGGCGGGCTCCTTCTGGCAGGTCGCGCGCCTGCCCCTGCTCGCGCCCGCGCAGCCGCGCGCCTGGGCCCTCGCCTCGCGCAAGCTGCTGCGCGGGCAGCAGCTTGCGGCGCTGGCGCTGGCGGCGGCCGCGATCGCGCTGGCGCTCTGGGGGAGCGGCCTGATCGCCGGTTTCGCCCTGCTCGGGGCAGCGCTCCTGGCCGCCGCCCTGCTGTTGCCGAGCATCTTGCAAGGCGCGCTGGCGCTCGGGGCACGAACCGCGCGCGGCGTGGTGCAGGACTGGTTCTGGGCCGATACGCGGCAGCAGGTGCCGGGGCTCAGCCTGGCGCTGATGGCGCTCCTGCTCGCCCTGTCGGCCAATATCGGCGTGGGAACGATGGTGTCGAGCTTCCGCCTCACCTTCACCGGGTGGCTCGACCAGAGGCTCGCCGCCGAACTTTACGTCACCGCTCCCGATGCCGAAACCGCCGCGCGAATGCGTGAATATCTCGCGCCGAGGACCGGGGCGATCCTGCCGATCGTCCAGGCGGAGGCGCGCATCGACGGGCAGCCCGGCGCCATCTACGGCGTCGCCGACCATGCCACCTACCGGCGCAACTGGCCGCTGCTGGGCAGCGTGCCCGGCGTGTGGGACAGGATCGCGGCGGGCGGCAGCGTCCTTATCAACGAGCAGTTGTCGCGCCGTGCCGGGCTTGTGCCCGGGGACAAGATCGACCTGCCCGGCGGACGGTTCAACATCGCCGGTATCTACAGCGATTACGGAAACCCCGCCCCTCAGGTGATGATGGGGCTCACCCGGTTCGAGAGCGAGTTCCCGGAGGTGCCGCAGCTGCGTTTCGCATTGCGCGTCCCGCCCGAGGCGGCCGCCGATCTGGCGCGCGCGCTGCGTGCGCAATTCGGCCTCGGGGATGACGCGGTCGTGGACCAGGCGGCGGTCAAGGCGCTGTCGCTGGCGATCTTCGAGCGCACGTTCACCGTGACGGCGGCGCTGAACGTGCTGACCCTGTCGGTCGCGGGGCTCGCGATCCTCACCAGCCTGCTGACCCTTGGCACGATGCGACTGCCACAGCTCGCGCCAGTCTGGTCGCTTGGCCTGACGCGGGCGCGCCTGGCCCGGCTGGAGCTGACGCGCGCGATTCTGCTGGCCGCGATCACCTTCCTCGCGGCGGTTCCCACGGGGCTTCTGCTGGCCTGGGTGCTCTTGTCGATCATCAATGTCGAGGCTTTCGGCTGGCGCCTGCCGATGCATGTCTTTCCGGGCGACTGGCTGCGGCTCGGCGTCCTGTCGTTGCTCGCGGCCGCGCTCGCCAGCCTATGGCCCTCGATCAGGATCGCCCGCACGCCCCCATCCGACCTGCTGAAGGTGTTTGCCAATGAACGCTGATCTCGCCCCGCCCTCCGCCTCGCGCCGGCTCTGCGCGCTCTGCGCGGTATCGCTCCTGCTTGCGGCGGGCCCTGCCGGGGCGCAGGGCTTCGCAGGCCTTGGCCAGGCGGCCGAGGGCTTCGAGCCGGTGCGCCCCGGCCCCTTTGCCTTTCCCCGGGACCACGGGGCGCATCCCGGCTTCCGCATCGAATGGTGGTATGTCACGGCCAATCTCAAGGATGCCGAGGGCACCGATTACGGCATCCAGTGGACGTTGTTCCGCTCGGCGCTGAGCCCCGGCGGCACCCATCCCGATGGCGGCTGGGCGACGCCGCAGGCATATCTCGGGCATGCCGCCCTCACGACGCGAGAGGCCCATTACACCGCCGAGCGCCTCGCGCGGGGCGGCATCGGACAGGCCGGCGTGACCGCCATGCCCTTCGAGGCCCATATCGACGATTGGCGCCTTGCCGGCCCGAGCCTGCGCGATGTCACGCTCACGGCGCGCGGCGAGCGGTTCGGCTACGAGCTGGAGATGACGGCGGGCGGCCCGTTCGTGGCGCAGGGCGACGAGGGTTACTCGGTCAAGGCCGCCGACGGCATGGCGTCGCGCTATTACTCGCAGCCCTTCTACGAGGTGCATGGTACGCTCATGCTGCCCGCCGGCACGCAAACGCGGGGCAACGGGAACGGGAACGCCCCCCCCGCCGCCATCCGCGAGGTGGCCGTCACCGGGCAGGCCTGGCTCGACCGCGAATGGTCCTCGCAGCCCCTTTCGCCGGGACAGAGCGGATGGGACTGGTTCTCCCTCCATTTCGACGATGGCACCCGGCTGATGACCTTCCGCCTGCGCGACGAGACGCAAGACGATTTCGCCTCGGCCACCTGGATCGCCGCCGACGGGACCCCCACACCCTACCGGGGTGATGCGATCAGTCTCACCCCGCTCGCCGCCAGCACGGTCGCGGGGCGCGAGGTGCCGACGCAATGGCGGCTCACCCTTCCCGAGCGCGGTGTCGATATCGAGGTGGCGGCGCTCAATCCGCAATCGTGGATGGATCTCGGCTTCTCCTACTGGGAGGGGCCGGTGACGGCGACCGGCTCGCATGCTGGCATGGGCTATCTGGAGATGACCGGCTATGAGTGAGGTCTACGAAACGCTCCGATCGCTGCATGACGCGGCCTGGGACATGATCGCGGAGGGCGCCCGAAGCCGGACGGCGCCCGCGCATCTCGTCGGGCTCGCGACGACCGGCACCGATGGCACGCCGCAACTGCGCAACCTGTTGCTGCGCGGCGCGGCACCGGGACCGGGAGAGGTCGAGATGCTGACCGATCTGGCCTCGGGCAAGATCGCGGAGCTTGCCGCCGACCCCCATGCAGCCCTCCTGGCCTGGGACGCGGAGCGGGCCCTGCAGCTGCGCCTGTCGCTCGTCGTCGGCATCGAGAGCGGAAAGGCGCTGGACGCTGCCTGGGACGCGGTCCCGCAAAGGGCGCGCGAGAATTACGGGGGCACCCCGCATCCCGGCACCCCGCTCGCCGCACCCGGTGACTACCTCCCCGGCACAGATCGAGGCCGGTTCGCGCGGCTTCGCGGCCGCGTCATGCGGATGGACGTGCTGCATCTCGGGGAGGCGCGCCATGTCAGGGCGACATTCTCGCGGCTGGACGATTTCGCGGGCGCCTGGTGCGCGCCCTGAGCGGATCTCTGGCCCTTGGCCGCGCGGCAGGCTAAGCGGGGACGGCCCGCGTCTCGTTCGTTCGCGCCAAGGAGAGTAGCCGCCATGCGTTCCGCCCCCCTGCCCCTGACCCGTGACCTGGTCCTCGTCGGCGGGGGTCATGCCCATGCCCTCGTGCTGCGCGCCTGGGGCATGGACCCTCTGCCCGGCGCAAGGTTGACGATCATCAATCCCGAGCCGGCGGCGCCCTATACCGGGATGCTTCCGGGGCATGTGGCGGGCCATTACGCGCGCGACATGCTCGATATCGACCTTGTCAAGCTGGCGCGTTTCGCCGGGGCCCGGTTGATCCTCGGCAAGGTCGACCGGATCGACCGCGCGGCGCGGGAGATCGGCATCGGGGGGCGCGTGATCGGCTATGACGTGGCCAGTCTCGATATCGGCATTCATTCCCGGATGCCCGACATGCCGGGATTCTCCGAACATGCCGTCGCGGCAAAGCCTCTCGATCGCTACGCCGATCGCTGGGAGGCTCATCTTCGCGCGCTCGGCCGCGGCACCGCGCCGGACGGCATCGCGGTCATCGGGGGCGGCGTCGGCGGGGTCGAGCTTGCCATGGCCATGGCCCATGGCGCACGGAGGGCGTCGGGCCGGCCCGCCGAAGTCACGGTGATCGATGCGGGTGATGCGCTGAGCGCGATCGGCCGCGGCGCGCGCGCGGCTCTGCACGGCGCGATGACGCGGCTCGGGGTCAGGCTCATCGAGGGGGCCGGGATCACGCGGATCGAGGAGAGATCGGTGCTTCTCGACGACGGGCGCCGCATCAAGGCCGGCTTCGTCGTCGGCGCCGCCGGCGCGCGGCCCCATGACTGGCTCTGCGGCACCGGGCTGGCGCTCGAGCGCGGCTTCGTCCGCGTCGGCCCCACCCTGCAAAGCAGCGATCCGTCGATCTTCGCGGCCGGTGACTGCGCGCATCTCGATCACGCTCCGCGACCCAAGGCCGGCGTTTTCGCGGTGCGGCAGGCCCCGATTCTGCATCGCAACCTCAAGATCGCCCTTGGCGGCTCGGGTCGTCTGCGACGTTACAGGCCGCAAAGGGATTACCTCAAGCTGATCTCGCAAGGAAGCCGAAGCGCGGTCGCCGACAAATGGGGCATGCGTCTGGAGGGCTGGATGCTCTGGCGCTGGAAGGATCGCATCGACAGGCGGTTCATGGAACGGTTGAGCGATCTGCCCCTGATGCCGCCGCCGCGGCCGCCGCGTGATGCCGCCGATGGCCTCGTCGAACTCCTTGGCGACGGGCAGATGCCATGCGGCGGTTGCGGCGCCAAGGTGGGCATGAGCGGTCTCACGGCCGCGCTGGGCGCACTGCCCGTGCCAATGCGGCCCGATGTCGAAAAGGGAGCGGGCGACGATGCGGCGGTTCTCGATCTGGGCGGAATGCGCCAGGTGATCACCACCGATCAGCTGCGGCCCTTCACCGAGGATCCCTGGCTGATGGCGCGGATCACCACCTTGCATGCGCTGGGCGATATCTGGGCCATGGGGGCGGCGCCGCAGGCCGCGCTGCTCACCCTGACCCTGCCAAGGCTCGGCAGGCGGCTCGAGGCGCGGATGCTCGCGGAGATCATGGATGCCGCGGGCTCCACCCTGTCGCAGGCGGGTGCGGAAATCGTCGGCGGACACACCGCGACGGGGCCGGAGCTGTCGATCGGGCTGACACTGACCGGGCTTGCCGGCCAGGCGCCGATACGGATCGGCGGCGCAGAGCCCGGCGATGCGCTGATCCTGACCCGGCCGATCGGCTCGGGCGTGATCCTCGCCGCCGAGATGGCGGGCTCCGCTCCGGGCCGGGCGGTCGCCGCCGCGCTCTGCGAGATGGCACGCACGCAAGGACCGGCCGCACGGATCCTGCGCGGGGCCCACGCGATGACGGACGTGACGGGCTTCGGCCTTGCCGGGCATCTTCTGGCAATGATGGAGGCTTCAGCGACCGCCGCGCGGCTCAACCTTTCGGCCGTGCCCCTGATGGAGGGCGCGCGCGCGCTCGCACAGACTGGCACCGCCTCGACCCTGGCGCCCGAGAACCTGTCGCATTACGCCGGGCGGGTCAGCGCGGATGAACGGATCGAGGCCGCTCTCCTCTTTGATCCGCAGACCGCCGGGGGGCTTCTGGCCGCGGTTCCCCGCGCGCAGGCGGACGCCTTGCTCGCCGAGCTCGCGCAGGCTGGCTTCCGGGCGGCGGTGATCGGGGAGGTGACGCGCGGCGCTCCCTTCGTCGAACTGATCTGAGAGGCGGATCGCGCCTCGCGCTAGGGTGCGCCGTCCGCTTCGATGCTCCGCATACGCGCGGCGATGTGCCCCGCGATCCGCTCGAGCGCCGCACGGTCCAGGGCATCGGTTTCGATACGGTCGAGGAAAAGCTCGGCGTCGCGTCCGCGCTGGCGGGCATAACGCGGATCGTAATGGCGCTCCATCAGCTCGCCGGCGAGGCGTTCGAACTGCCCGGCCCGCGCAAGGGCGCGCCAGGCCGCCACCTGCTCATGCCCCTGCAGGCGCACCAGGTTGCTCAGCGTCTCGTCGAGCCTGCCGCCGTCATGAACGATATCGGTATAGGCCTCGACGAGGTAACGGGCCCGGGCCGCGGGGCTCGCGACCACTTCGATCCGCGGCGCGGCCCGCATGGCCGCCCAGAGCTGCGGCGGCAGGTTGCAGGCCCCGACGCGGCTCGATTCGGCTTCCACGAGAACGGGGCGGCTCGCGTCGAGCGCGATGATCCGCGCCGCGAGCGCGCTCTCGAAGCCCTTCTGTTCCGGCTGCCCTCCCTCCCGCGCGCCGAAGACGGAGCCGCGATGGTTCGCAAGACCCTCCAGGTCGAGAACCTGCGCACCTTGCTCCGCCGCGCGGTGCAGGATCTCCGTCTTGGCCGTCCCGGTATAGCCGTCGAGCAGGATCACCCTCGAGGCCATTGGGGTGTCGTAAAGGACCGACTTCACCGCATGCCTGTAGCTGCGATACCCGCCTTCGATCACCTCGGCGCGCCAGCCGACCTGGGTCAGGATCGAGGCGAACGAATTGGAACGCTGCCCGCCGCGCCAGCAATAGACCAGCGGCCGCCAGGCCCCGTCGAGATCGGCCAGCGGACCCTCGATATGCGCCGCGGCGTTGCGGGCCACGAGCGCGGCGCCGACCTTGCGCGCGAGGAACGGGCTCTGCTGGACATAGATGGTGCCCACGCGCGCGCGCTCCTCGTCCGACAGGACCGGAAGATTGATCGCCCCGGGCAGGTGATCCTCGGCGAATTCGGCGGGCGCGCGCACGTCGATGACCTGGTCGAAATCGTGACCGGCAAGCGCCGCGAGGGTGGTGATGCGATGAGCCATTGCCGCGCGACATAGCCCGGGCGGGACGCGGGGGGAAGCGCCCTGGCGCGATTTCGCCCCGGGGCGGCACCGCTCCGGGTGGCACCGCGCGGGGAACCAAGCCGGACCGGGCGCGGTTCCCACGCCAAGCATCATGCAACGGACAAGGAGACCGCGCGTGCCAAAAAAGATGATCGTCCTTCTCAAGGCAGGCGCCTTCCTCGCCTTCGGAAGCAGCGCCGCGCTCGCCGCGAGCTGCGGGAATACCGGATCGGGCTTCGCCGCATGGAAGCAGGAATTCGCACGCGAGGCCGCCGCGGCCGGCGTGGGTGATCGCGGTCTTCAGGCGCTTTCCTCGGCGCAATATGCCGACCGGACGATCGCGGCCGACCGCAACCAGAAGAGCTTCAACTATTCACTCGAGAAGTTCATGCAGGTGCGCGGCGCCGATACGATCGTCGCGCAGGGCCGCAAGAGGCTGGCCCGCGATCCCGACTTCTATCGTTCGCTCGAGGCGGCCTACGGCGTTCCCGCCGGTGTCCTCATCGCCATTCATGGCATGGAAACGGCCTTCGGCAGCTTCATGGGCGACAGCAACGTCGTCTCCGCGATCACAACCCTGGCCTATGACTGCCGGCGTTCCGACTTCTTCACCCCGCATGCGCTCGCGGCGCTGATGATGGTGGATCGCGGGAGCATGGCCGCGGGCGCGATCGGCGCGCGCCACGGCGAGCTTGGCCACACGCAGTTCCTGCCGGGCAACGCACTGCGCTACGGCGTGGACGGCGACGGCAACGGCGTCGTCGACCTGACGCGCGAGGCCGATGCGCTGGCCTCGACCGCCAATTACCTTCGTGCGAAGGGATGGCAGCCCGGGCGCGGCTACCAGAAGGGCGAGCCGAATTACAGCGCGATCCAGGAATGGAACGCGGCCGGGGTCTATCAGCAGGCCATCGCGATCATGGCCCAGCGCATCGACGGCTGATCGGACCCGTCCCCGGCGCCGCTCCATGTGGCGTCGGTAGGGTCAACTGGCATGGCGCGTCGGAAGCGACGCGTTGCCCCCTGCGCCGTGAAAGACCTGCTGCGCCCGGCCGAGGCGCTTGGCCACGTAGAGCGCGCGGTCCGCATCCTCGAGCATCTGCCCGGGATTCGGCCGGGCGTAGAGATCGCTGGTCGTCGTGCCGAGGCTCGCCGAGATCCGGCAGACCGTTCCCGCATAATCAATCGGCGCTTCGAGACGCTCGATGATCCGTGCGCCGCTGGAGCGCAGGGCGGCGTGATCGACCAACCCGTCAAGCAGGATGGTGAACTCGTCGCCGCCCACGCGGGCTACCAGATCGGTGTTGCGCGTCGAATTGAGAAGGATGCAGGCGACCTTCCTGAGGACATGATCGCCGGCCGCGTGGCCCAGCGTGTCGTTGACCTGCTTGAACAGGTCGAGATCGAGATGCGTGATCGCGAAAGGCCGCTTCTGTTCGATCATCCTGTGCAGGACCTGATCGAGGGCGCGGCGGTTGCGTAGCCCGGTGAGGGTATCGGTGAAAGCCTGCGCCTCGGCGGTGAGGCGCGCGCCTTCGAGACGCTGGATGAGCTGGCGCGATTCGGCCATTGCCGCCGATTTGGCCTCGACCAGGTAGAGCATGTCGATCGTCATGTCCGTCGGCGCGAAATCCGTGCAGGTCAACCTGTAGCGTGACAGATCCGACAATTCCGACAGGGCCAGCGAGAGGTTCAGGATCGCGCCCGACCCGAGCCTGACCAGTTGCCCGCGCATCCGCGTGCCATGCCCGGCGCGCAGCGTGACATGGAGCGTGCGTCCCTCGGCGCGCATGATGGCGGCATCGCTGGACAAGCCCGCCGGGCGCCGGATCGCGAGCAGCTCGCTGACACCGCGCCCGACCAGGCGCGCCTGCGGGGCGAGCTTGGCAAGGCTTGGCCCGACATGCGTGACCCTGCCTTGCGCATCGAGGCGCAGATGCATGGGGATCAGCTGATCGAAGGGATCGACTGCGGGCTTTGGCGGGACGCTCATGACTGCAACGCCGACAGATCAAAGCTGCGGCCCGCTGTAAACTGAGCCGAGAGAAGCCGGATGGTAATCGCGCAATCGTTCGAACGCGCGACCCCGGGCGCGGGCGCCGAGCATTCCAGGTAAACGAGCGCGCCGTAATCGTCCGCCATCGCGCGCAGCATCCCCAGCGCCACGTGGTACAGCCTGTAGGGCAGCTGCTCGCAGCACAGCGCGTAATGTCCGTCACCGTCCTGCGTCAGGCACAGGACGGGGAACTCCAGCTCCGGCATCGCCAGCAGCACCCGGTCGCGCAGATCATCGAGCGAATGCAGGAAATCGACATAGCTGTCGCCACCGAAACGCAAGAGCCGGCGCACGCGTCCCATCGTGGGATGGGAGACGAGATAGGTTCCCAGATCCTCGAGCAGTATCTCCTGCGGCTTGTCGAGAAGGCGTGACGCCGATGCGAGCACGCGCCAGGTCAGAACGTCGTCATAGACGAGCATCGGCTCGAATTCTTCGATCTTCAGCGCCGAAAGCTTCCTGACAGACTGCCAGACGCGGTCCCCGTAAGTATCGCGCAGAAAACACTGCAAAGCGCGGTTGAACAAGCCGTGCATACCGTTCCATCCCTCTGCCCCGGGATCGAGCATAGAACCCGCCGCTTAACGAAATGCTTAACCGCTGCCGGTCCCGCGCGCCCCGGTAGCTTGCCCAGGCTCCGGAACCGCCCCGCCATCGAGCCAGGCCGGCAATGCCCCGATATCGGGCAGGATCACGTCGGCGGCGGCTGCAAGCTCGTCGCGGCGCGCAGGGCCGCTCAGCACACCGACCGCGATCATGCCCGCCACTCGGGCCGCCTTCAGATCGTGCAGGCTGTCGCCGATCATCGCGACCGATCCGGGATCGAGCGCCATGGCCGAGGCAAAGGCGAGGAGCTGTCCCGGCTCGGGCTTGCCGCCATGGCCGCTGTCGTAGCCGGCGACGAAATCGAGGAGTCCGAGCGCACCGGCGCGCTCGAGCTGCGCGCGCGCGGCGGCCTCGGCATCATTCGTCGCGACCCCGAGGGCCAGCCCGCGGGCCGCCAAGGCCTGCAGGAGTGGCACGAGCGGGACGGCCTCGGCCTGCGGTGCCGCGCGGGCGGCCTCGTCCATGCGCCGCTCGAGCGAGGCGCGATCCCATTCGGGCAGGTAAGGCAGCATCCTGGCCGCGATCTGCGCGCCGGTCTCCGCGATGATCGGGCTGCCCGGCAGGAACCTCCCGCTCGCCAGCTCGAAGCCCAGCGCGGCTGCGATGGCCTCCGCGCGGCCCGCGTCTTTCGCGGAAAGCTCGACGATCATCTCGCGCGACCACGCCGACCAGGTGGCATGGAAGTCGAAGAGCGTGCCGTCCTTGTCGAAAAGGATGCCGGCGATGTTCCGGCCGGTCGCGGGCCGCCGGGGCGCGTCTTTCGGTTGCCGCTCCATGATCAGGTCCAATGCACCTGCGCCCCGCCGGGCAAGGCCTGCCGCGCGCGCATGGGCATCTCCGGCGGCAGGGCCGCGTCGTTGCAGAACCGCGTCACCCAAGCATCGTCCATCATCACGAAATCGAGCACCGCGCCAAGGAAATGCGGATCGGCCGCGGCGCTGCGCAGACTGTCGATATCGGCACCGCTCGCCCCGAGGAACGTCATCAGCAATTCCTCGTCCGCCGCAAGCCATCCGAGCGCCTTGATCGCGATGCGTTCAGCGTAGTCCTGGTCCATTTGTCGGAAACCTTCGTAAAAATGAAAGGGTTTGTTAATTCTTCGGATACCATTGTGTAGAGCATCGATCGACCTGTGTTTGAAGGAACAGCCATGGGGCGCCGCATCCTCATTATCCAGACGGAGGCGACTGATCGCATCGCGCTCAAGGCGATGCTCGGAGTTGCGCGTTACGACGTGATCCAGGCGGCTGGTGGAGCCGAGGCGATGGCCCTGCTGCGCGAGGGACCGGCCGCGCTCATCATCTGCGACATGGACATGCCCGACATGGATGCGAAAGCCTTCTGTGCGCGGCTCTCCGCACTTGGCCACGATGCGCCCGCGGTGCTGGTCCTGGCGCGCGGGAACGATGCGCATCGCCGGCTCGATGTGCTCCGCGCGGGCGCTGGCGCCGTCCTTGCCCGACCCTGCGCCAAGAGCTGGCTGCTGGCGCATATCCGAAGTCTTCTGCGAGCCCGTGACGCAGGGATCGAGCTGCGCCGGCGCGAGACGACCGCATCGCGGTTCGGCTTTGCCGAGGCCGCGCCGGGATTCGCGCCCTCGCCGCGCTGCGTCCTGATCGAGGACGCGCCGCAGACGGGTGCCCCCGGGACGGGGCCGGCGGCCGATTGTGCCGGCTTCGCAAGCGGCGTGCAGCGCCGGCTTTTCCGCCGCATGAGCCCGGAGGAGGCGCTCGGACAGGCCGAGGGTGCGGGGCTTCCCGATGTCTACCTGCTGCAGATAGACGGCGATGATCCGGAGGCTGGGCTGGCCTTGCTGGCCGAATTGCGCAGCCATCCCGCGACGCGCCACGCGGCGATTCTCGTCCTGCACGGCCCTGAAGCGCGCGAGGCGGCCGGCCGGGCGCTCGATCTCGGGGCGAACGATCTTTTCGATATCGGCTGGGGCGTCGAGGAGCTGCAACTGCGTATCCGTGCCCAGGCCGGGCGCAAGCGCGAGGCCGACCGGCTGCGCGACGTTTTCGAGGAGGGGCTTCGCCTGGCCGCGCGGGATGCGCTTACGGGGCTTTTCAACAGGCGCTACGCCATGCCCCATCTCGAGCAGATGCTCCTGTCGGCGCGCCGTGAGAAACGGCACCTTGCGGTGATGATGATCGATGTCGACCATTTCAAGAAGGTCAACGACGATCACGGGCACCAGGCCGGGGATCTCGCCCTTGCCGGCCTCGCCGCGCGGCTGCGCGAGAATCTCAGGGCGGCGGACCTGACGGCACGGATCGGGGGCGAGGAGTTTCTCGTGGCCCTTCCCGACACGACTTGCAAGGAGGCGCACGCCACCGCCGAACGCCTGCGCCTGACGATCGGCGCCACGCCCATTCCCCTGCCGGGGGGCGCGGCGCTGTGCCTGAGTGTCAGCATCGGCGTCGCCCTGTCGAACGCGATCACCGGGCCCGCGGCGGCGCTCGTCGATCTCGCGGACCAGGCGCTCTACCGGGCCAAGAGCGGCGGGCGCGACAGGGTGACGATGGCCCCTGCCCTGCCACCTCCGGTGCAGGACGCCGCGATGCGTCCCGCGCCCGCCGCGCCCCCGCCCGCCGCCAATCGCAGCGGCATGACCGGCAAGCCCTGAGCGCGGACACGCCACCCCCGGACCCGCGCCCCTGCCGGGTGAACGCGCCTCGTCGCGTCACCCGGCGGCGGGAAAGGAGGTGCATGCGGTACCGGCGCCCGCGTTCAAGAGCCCGCGGGAGGGGCGCGGCGAAATGCCGGCGCGGCCGGGCCCCACGTGGCGGAGCGCCGCGCATGGCCGGCGCGCTCTTGCGACATCCCGCCGCAAGGACAATTCGTACCCTGTCGGTGCGCCTCTCGATGCGTATTCTGCCGGCTCAGTCCCAGCGAAAGCCTCAGCGCGCGATGTATGACAGCAGTGATCCCTCAGAGCCCGAGATCGACGACGTGGAGGCGCGCCTTGCCCGCGGCGACGCGCAGGACCAGCCGGCGGCGCCATCCGAGACGAGCGAGCGTCCCTTGCGTCCCGCGCTCCTGCGCGGCTGGCGGCGCAAATGCCCCAATTGCGGCGCCGGCCCCTTGCTGAAAGCCTATCTCAAGGTGCGCGACAGTTGCCCGGTCTGCGATCAGCCGCTTCACCACCAGCGCGCCGATGACGGACCCGCCTACCTGACCATCCTGATCGTCGGACATGTCATGGCGCCGGCGATGCTCTGGGCCTTCGAGACCTTCCGGCCCGAACCCCTGGTCCTCGCGACGATTTTTTCGGTGGGATGCATTGCCCTGTCGCTCTATCTTCTGCCAAGGCTGAAAGGGGCAATCGTCGCGTTCCAGTGGGCGCGCCGCATGCACGGCTTCTGAGCCGGACAGCAAGGGCGAGGACGAGCAATGGACAGCGCGACGATCCGGGATGCGGCGACCATCATCCTGGTGCGCGACGCGGCACATGCGCCGCGGGTGCTCATGGGGCAGCGCGGCACGCGGGCGGCCTTCATGCCGAACAAGGTGGTGTTTCCCGGCGGCGCCGTCGACGCTGCCGACCGGCGCGTTCCGATGGCCCGCCCCATCCACGGCCTCTGTGCCCGGCGCCTGACCGAATCCTCGGGGCGCACGGAGCCCTCGGCGCTGCTGGCCGCGGCGATCCGGGAACTTTTCGAGGAAACGGGGCTGATCCTCGGCCATCGGCGCATCTGGCCCGGAACGCCGCCGGAGGGATGGGAGGAGTTCGCGCGGACCGGCCATATTCCCTCGCCCGCGGGAATGCGCTTCGTCTTTCGCGCGATCACGCCGCCGGGGCGGCCGAGACGCTTCGATGCGCGGTTCTTCCTCGTCGACGCGGCCCGCCTCGCCTGCGACCCGGACGACTTCTCGCGCGCCTCCGACGAGTTGAGCCATCTGCAATGGATCCCCGTGGACCGGGTGCGCGACTTCGATCTGCCCTTCATCACGAAGGTCGTGCTGAGCGAGGTGATGGCCCGATTGCCGGAACTCGACGCGCCGGCCAGCGTGCCCTTCTTTCGCAACGACGACGAAGATGCCCTGATCTGGCGCCTGGGCGAGGCGCGCGGACCCCGTCCCGTCTGACCGCGCGGGCGGCGGCGCGTGTCTTTCGCCCGGCGCCTCCAACCGCCCGTGCCGGCATTTCGCGGCATGGAGCCTTCCGGCTGCGACAGGGGTTATTCGCGCTGCGGCTTCTGCCCGACATGGCGGCCGGCGCCGCGCGGGCGCGGCAGCCCCTCATGCGCGCGGGCCAGCATCGTCAACCGCTCGGATACCGGGGGCGGCGGCACGGCGGGACGCCGCGTGGCGAGGCTGACATGCAAAAGGAACTGCTCACCCGTTGCGAGCACCCGCTCCTGCTCGAACATGGTATGGAAGAGATGCAGCTTGGGTCCCGTGGCGGCGAGGATCTGCGTCTCGACGCTTATGCGTCCACCGGCCATCGCCTCTCCAAGATGGACGATATGGGTCTCGGCGGTGAAGAAGCTGTTGCCGGCGGCGATGTATCCGGCATCGCATCCGACGATCTCCTGCACCCTGTCGGTCGCCTCGCCGAAAGCCTGGAGATAGCGCGCCTCGTTCATGTGGCCGTTATAGTCGGTCCAAGCGTCCGGGATATCGCGCTCGAGCGTCCGCAGCAGGGCATCGATCGGTCCGCGCCCGTCGGGCGCCTCGTCGAAATAGGGCTGCGGCGGTGATGCGGGGCCGGCGCCTTGCATCCGGGCTTCGTCGTCCTCGTTCATGGGGAGCTCCCTTCGGGGTCTCGCGAAGACGGCGGTGCAGGCTGCCCGCCGCACGTCTTGCCGGCGCCGCCATGGGGGCGGCATTCCCGCGGGGCTCAGGGCGGTCCGAGCGGGGCGGCGCGGTAGCCGTTGAAGAGCAGAACCTCCCGCGCCGCGGCCTGCCGGTCCGCCGAGGATCCCGGCTCGCGGTCGATGATCCACCCCGCCTCCCCGCCCGGCATTCCGATGACCGCCGTCCGGTAACCCTCATCCGCCCACAGGACCCACAGGTCCGATGGCATGCCGGTGCCCGCCCCGAAGTCCGCCTGGTATCGTCCGAGTCCCTGATAGGCGAGCGGCGCCGAGATCGTGTCTCCGGCGCCCTGCCCCGTGCACCGCAACGAGAGCCGCCCCGGAGCGAAGGTGAAGCGCTCCGGCACGCAAGCCCCGGCCGGTGCGGGAAAGCGGCCCGTGACATGCCATGGCCCATCCATCCGGCTGGGCGCGAGCATGGCCTTCGAGCTGATCATCGCGGTGACATCGCGATGACCGGGCGTCGGGACCACTTCCGCGAGCCTGTCGGGCGCGGCGCAGGCGGCCAGAAAGCCCAGCGCCGCAATGGCCAGCGCCGCCGCGCCGCGCCGTTTCCCGGAGCGCCCGGCAGCATGGTAGACTGTCTTTTTCATCGGTGCGGCCTCCCCACCATCGAGGGAATGCGATTTGCCCGGAATGCGCAAGGGACCGCGCGCGGCTGGAAGGCCGCGCCGGCCCCGCGCGCGGAACCACGCTCAGTAAGGCATGGGATGGGCCTTGTGGGCGGTCTCGATCTCCTCGATCACCTCGCCGGACAGCGTGATGGATGCCGCGCCGAGCGCGGTCTCGAGCTGGTCCATGCCGGTGGCCCCCAGGATGGGCACCGTGTGGAACGGCCGCGTCACCGTCCAGGCGAGCGCCATCTGCACCGGATCGAGCCCGTGGCGCCGCGCGATGTCGAGATAGGCCTCGATGGCCGGAAAGACGCGATCGGTCTTGCGGCCGCCCAGATCGCCGTTGAGCGACATCCGGCTGCCATCGGGGCAGGCGCCGCCCTGATATTTCCCGCTCAGAAGCCCGGCCGCGAGCGGGGAATAGGCCAGCAGCGTGACGCCCTCGTTCACGGCCGTCTCCGCCATGTCCGAATCATAAAGCCGGCACAGCAGGGAGTATTCGTTCTGCACCGTTTCGACGCGGGGTCCGTCCTTGGCCTCTGCCACGCCGTTCCATTGCACCGTGCCCCACGCGGTTTCGTTCGACAGGCCAAAGGCCCTGATCTTCCCCTCCCGGCGGAAGTCGCAAAGCGCGTCCATGACCTCGGCCATGTTGTCCAGCGTCTCGGCCCGGTCCTGTCCGGACGGATCATAGCCCCAGATCTGGCGGAAGTGATAGGAGCCGCGATTGGGCCAGTGCAGCTGGTAGAGGTCGATGCAGTCGGCCTTCAACCGCTTCAGGGAAGCCTCGAGGGCCTCGCGGATGCTGCGCCCGTTGATCCCCTCCCCGTCCCTGACGAACCCGCCATTCTTGCCCGAAACCTTGGAGGCGATGACGAGATCGCCCCGGCCCCGCTCGGCGATATAATTGCCGACGATTTCCTCGGTGCGCCCGACCGTCTCCGCCGAGACCGGGTTGACGGGATACATCTCTGCCGTGTCGAGGAAATCGATCCCGGCCTCGCGGGCACGGTCGATCTGCTCATGTCCCTCGGCCTGGGTGTTCTGGGTGCCCCAGGTCATGGTTCCGAGGCAGTATTGCGACACCTCGATACCGCTTCGTCCCAATTGCGTTCTCTTCATTGCACGGCCTTCTTTCATTCGGTGAGGCCAGAAGGGGTAGCCGGCAGGAGCGCGATGACAAGGTTTAACTTGAGAACATAAAGAGAACATGCAACACTCGCCGCATGAACATGCACCTTTCCAAGGGACTATATGCCAAGGCGTCATCCATCGACGGCGCCCCGTCGCTGCGTTTCGCAGGATCGCTGGGATTGCGCGCGGGACGGCTGCACGAGCTTTGCGGCAGGGCCAGGCGCACCCTTGCGCTGGCGGTGGCGGCACGGCAGCACGGACCGGTCTTCTGGATCGCGCCAAGCTGGCTGCGCGGCGGGCTCAATCCCGAAGGGATGCAGGCCTTGATCGATCCGGGGCGTCTGACCTTCCTCGCGCCCGGCCGGGCCGAGGATCTGCTCTGGTGTCTCGAGGAGATCCTGCGCAGCGGGGCGGTGCCGATGGCGGTGGCCGATCTGCCCGCACCCCCTGGCCTGACAGCGGTGCGCCGGCTTCACCTCGCGGCCGAGGCGGGCGCGGCGGCGGGGCGCGGACCTGCGCCGATCGGGCTGATCCTGACGCCAGAACGGGGGGGCGCGCCCGGTGTCGAGAGCCGCTGGGCGCTGGAGCCGCGCCATCACGGACCCTCCGGCAAGGCCTGGTCGCTCGAGCGTCTGCGCGCCCGCGACGCGCCGCCCGGCAGCTGGACGCTGGTCCATGGCCGGGGCGGCCTCGATGTCGCGCCCCCCGGCAGCGGCGCGCCCCCCTCCTGAGGCAGGGGCGCGCGGCGCATCGCGTCTCCGCGCCGCTTCTGGCCAGCGCGCCGGCCATCGGGTAAGGAGGCGCGAACCTTGGACAAGGCAAGACCCATGGCACGCATTCTCATCACCTCCGCAATTCCCTACATCAACGGCATCAAGCATCTGGGCAACCTCGTGGGGAGCCAGCTTCCCGCCGACCTGCACGCGCGCTACATGCGCGCCCGCGGCCACGAGGTCCTGTTCCTGTGCGCGACCGACGAGCATGGCACCCCGGCAGAGCTTGCCGCCAAGAAGGCCGGCAAGCCCGTGGCCGAATACTGCGCCGAGATGTGGGCCGTGCAAAAGGAGCTCTCCGACGGCTTCCGCCTGAGCTTCGACAAGTTCGGCCGCTCCTCCAGCCCGCAGAACCACAGGCTGACGCAGCATTTCGCGGGGCGGCTCGAGGCGGCCGGACTGATCGAGGAGATCTCCGAGCGGCAGGTCTATTCGAAGGCCGATAACCGCTTCCTGCCCGACCGCTACATCGAGGGCACCTGCCCCAATTGCGGATATGACAGGGCGCGCGGCGACCAGTGCGAGAACTGCACCAAGCAGCTCGATCCCACCGATCTCATCGAGCCGCGCAGCGCGATCTCGGGCTCCACCGACCTGGAAGTGCGCGAAACCAAGCATCTCTACCTGCGCCAGAGCCAGATGCGCGACGAGCTGCGCGCGTGGATCGACAGCAAGACCGACTGGCCGGTGCTGACCACCTCCATCGCGCGCAAATGGCTCGACGATGGCGACGGGCTGCGCGACAGGGGCATCACCCGCGATCTTGACTGGGGCATCCCGGTCAGGAAAGGCGAGGCCGACTGGCCCGGCATGGAAGGCAAGGTCTTCTATGTCTGGTTCGACGCGCCGATCGAATACATCGCCTGCGCCCGCGAATGGGCCGATGAGACCGGCCAGGACTGGGAGCGGTGGTGGCGCACCGACAAGGGCGCCGACGACGTGCGCTACGTGCAGTTCATGGGCAAGGACAACGTGCCCTTCCACACGCTTTCCTTCCCGGCCACGATCATGGGCTCGGGCGAGCCGTGGAAGCTCGTCGATTACATCAAGTCGTTCAACTACCTCAACTACGATGGCGGCCAGTTCTCGACCAGCCAGGGGCGCGGCGTCTTCATGGACCAGGCGCTCTCGATCCTGCCGGCCGATTACTGGCGCTGGTGGCTGCTGAGCCACGCGCCCGAAAACTCCGACAGCGAGTTCACATGGGAGAATTTCCAGGCCTCGGTGAACAAGGATCTCGCCGACGTTCTCGGCAATCTCGTCAGCCGCGTGACCAAGTTCTGCCGCTCGAAATTCGGCGAGACGGTGCCGCCGGAGGGAAGCTACGGTCCCGCCGAGGAGGAACTCATCGCCGAGCTCGATCGCCGACTGCGCGCCTATGAGGGGTATATGGACGCGCTCGAGCTGCGCAAGGCCTCGGCGGAGCTGCGGGCCCTGTGGGTCGCGGGGAACGAGTATCTGCAATCCACGGCGCCTTGGGCCGCCTTCAAGGAGGATCCGCAGCGCGCCGCCGCGATCATCCGCCTGTCGCTGAACCTGATCGCCTTCTACGGCGCGATCAGCGCGCCCTTCATCCCCGATGCCGCCGCCGCGATGAGCCGGGCGATGGGCGCGGATGGCGCCTGGCCGCGCGATGCCCGCACGGCCCTTGGCATGCTGGAGCCGGGCGCGGCCTTCGAGGTTCCCGAAAACCTCTTTCGCAAGATCACCGACGAAGAGCGCGACACCTGGCAGGAGACGTTTTCGGGCCGCCGCGACTGATCGCGGCGGCCCGGGCGCCGCAGGTCCCGCTCAGGGCCGGCGGCACCCGGGCCGAAGCCCCTCCGCAGGGGGGCGGACGCGGCGCGGGCGGCGGGCAACCGCCCGGGATGCCGCCCGCGCCTGATCCTCAGCTTTTCTTCTTGATGTCGTCAACGACGCCGTCGACCTGGCTCTTGACCTGGGCATAAGCCTGCTCGTTGGCCTCGCGCGTGGCCTCGGCGAGCTTCTTCATCAGGGCCAGCGCCTCCTCGACCGCCTCGTTCATGGCGGCGGTCTTGGCCTTCATCGTGCTCGACCCTGCCGTGTCCTCGGCCCATTCATACTGCTGACGCGCCGCGAGGGTCATCTTGCCGAAGATTTCCATCTGCTTGTCGAGCATGTCCTTGTAGGCTTCGGCGGCCGCCTTGTTGGCGTCGGCCATGGCCTCGAAGTTGCGCTGGTTGGCCTGGATGACCTGCTCCATGTCGAACATGGCCGGAGGCTGCTTGGGCTGGAACATCGCCATCATCGCCTGCGGGTTGAACATCCGGGTCATCTGTTCCGGGTCGAATGCCTTGAACATCTCGGTCATGTCGAACGGATTCTTGGTCATCGTCTCTCTCCCTGTTTGAACAAAGTCTCAACGTTTCTTGGGCGGCATCAGATCCGTGATCGTGCCCTCGAACATCTCGGCGGCGAAGTTCACCGTCTCGCTGAGCGTGGGATGGGGGTGGATCGTATGGCCCAGATCGACCGCGTCGGCGCCCATCTCGATGGCGAGCGCCACCTCGGCGATGAGATCCCCGGCATTGGTTCCGACGATCGCCGCGCCGATCACGCGGTCATCCTCGGGATCGAAGAGCAGCTTGGTGATGCCTTCGCTGCGTCCGTTCGAGAGCGACCGGCCGGAGGCCGCCCAGGGGAAAACACCCTTGGCGTATTTCGTGCCGTCCTTCTTGGCCTGCGTCTCGGTGACGCCGACCCAGGCGACCTCGGGATCGGTATAGGCGACCGAGGGGATCACCATCGCGTCGAAGGCCCGCTTGTGACCGGCGGCGACTTCGGCCGCGACCTTGCCCTCGTGCACGGCCTTGTGCGCCAGCATCGGCTGGCCCACCACATCGCCGATGGCGAAGATATGCGAGGCGCCGGTGCGCTGCTGGTTGTCGACCTCGATGAAGCCGCGATCGGTCACGGCAACGCCGGCCGCCCCGGCATCGATCTTGCCACCATTGGGAACGCGCCCGACGGAGACGAGGATCTTGTCGAAACTGTCGGTACTCTGCTCGCCCTTCTCGTCCTCGAAGGTGACCTTCAGGCCGTCCTCGCGCGCCTCGACATTCGTGACCTTGGTCTTGAGCAGGATCTTCTCGTAGCGCGCGGCGATGCGCTTGTGCAGCGGCTTGACGATGTCCTTGTCGGCACCGGGAATGATCTGGTCCATCAGCTCGACAACCGTCACCTTAGAGCCCAGCGCATCATAGACCGTCGCCATCTCCAGGCCGATGATCCCGCCGCCAAGAACGAGCATCCGCTCGGGGATCTCCGTGAGCTCGAGCGCCCCGGTGCTGTCGACCACGCGCGGATCGTCATGCGGGATGAACGGCAGCTTCACCGGCTCCGAGCCGGCGGCGATGATGCACTGATCGAAGCTGACGGTGCGCGTGCCCTCGTCGCCCTCGACCTCGATCATGTTGGGTCCGGTGAAACGGCCATAGCCCTGGACGGTCTGCACCTTGCGGGCCTTGGCCAGTCCCTTGAGGCCGCCGGTCAGCTGGCCGACCACCCCGTCCTTCCAGTCGCGCAGCTCGTCGATATCGATCTGCGGCTTGCCGAAGCTGATGCCGTTCTCGCCCATCTCCTCGGCCTCGGAAATGACCTTTGCCGCGTGCAGCAGCGCCTTGGACGGAATGCAGCCCACGTTGAGGCAAACGCCGCCGAGCGAGGGGTATTTCTCGATCAGAACGACCGATTTGCCCAGATCGGCCGCCCGGAAGGCGGCGGTGTAGCCGCCGGGACCCGAGCCCAGCACGACGACCTCGGCATGGATGTCGCCCTTGCCCGACGCGCTGCCGGTGGGCCTGGAGGCCTGCGGCTTGCGCTGCACATCGGCATCGGGCTTGACCGCGCCGCCCTCGGGGGCGCCGTCCGCGGGGGTATCGGCGTCCTCGGCCACGTCGAAGACCATGATGACGGAGCCTTCCGAAACCTTGTCGCCCTCCTTGACGCGGATTTCCTTGACGGTGCCGTCATTGGGGGACGGCACCTCCATGGTGGCCTTGTCGGATTCGAGCTCGATCAGCGGGTCTTCCTTCGAGACGGTGTCGCCGACCGAGACGAGGACGCTGACCACCGGAACGTCGGTGAAATCACCGATATCGGGAACCTTGATTTCCATCTGGCAGGCCCCCTTACAGCATCAGCCGCCGGGCATCGCCCAGCAGGTATTTCAGATGCGCGGCGAAGCGCGCGGCGAGCGCGCCGTCGATCGCCCGGTGATCGTAGCTGAGCGACATGGGCAGCATGTTGCGCGGCTCGAACTCGCTGCCGTTCCAGACCGGCTTCATCGCCGAGCGGGTCAGCCCGAGGATCGCCACCTCGGGCGCGTTGACGATCGGGGTGAAGGAGGTGCCGCCGATCCCGCCCAGCGACGAGATGGTGAAGGTCGCGCCCTTCATGTCGTCACCCTTGAGCTTGCCGTCGCGGGCCGCGGCGCTCAGGTTCATCAGGTCATGCGAGATCTCGGTGATGCCCTTGCGGTCGGCATCCTTGATCACCGGCACCATCAGCCCGTTCGGCGTGTCGGCGGCGAAGCCGATATTGTAATAGTGCTTGCGGATCAGCTTGTCGCCATCGGGGTGGATGGAGCTGTTGAACTCCCAATGTTTCTTGAGCGCGTTGACGCTGGCCTTGACCAGGAACGACAGGAGCGTCACCCGGTAGCCATCCGCCTTCGCCTGCGTGTCGAGCTCCTTGCGATAGGCGTCGAGCTCGGTGATGTCGGCCTCCTCGTTGTGGGTGACATGCGGAATGTTGAGCCAGGAGCGGTGCAGCGCGGGGCCGGACAGTTTCTTGATCCGCGACATCTCGACATCCTCGACGGAGCCGAACTTGGAGAAGTCCACCGCCGGGATCGGCGGAATGCCCATCCCGCCCTGCGCCGTGCCGGAGGCCGCGGCGGCCGGGGCCGAGGATTTGAGCGCCTTCATCACGTCCTCGCGCAGGATGCGGCCCTTGCGGCCCGATCCGTTGACCTGCGCCAGATCGACATCGACGGTGCGCGCGAAGGCCCTGACCGAAGGGGATGCGTGGACCTTGCCATGCCCACGATCCATAACCGCGCCATCGGATCTCTGCGCGTCCTGCGAGGCGGCGTAGGGCTGCGGCGCGGCGGGTTGTCCGCTCCCGCCCTTGCCCGCGTCGGATTTGCCCGTATCGGACTTTCCGGTATCGGCCTTGGCGGAGGTTTCCTCCTTGTCCTTGTTCGGCGCCTTCTTGTCGTCCTCGTCCACGTCCGAGCCGCCCGATCCGCTCTCCTCGATCGTCAGGATCACCGCGCCTTCGGAGACCTTGTCGCCCTCCTTCACGCGGATCTCCTTGACCGTCCCGGAGGCCGAGGACGGCACTTCCATCGTGGCCTTGTCGGATTCCAGCTCGATCAGCGGATCTTCCTTCTCGATGCTGTCACCCACGCTCACGAGCACGGTGATCACCGGAACATCGTCGAAATCGCCGATATCGGGAACTTTGACTTCGGTTGCCATATGTCTTGTCTCCTCTCGTCCGCGCTCAGACCAGCCGCGGGTTCGGCTTCTCGCCGTCGATGTCGTATTTCTTGAGTGCCTTCTCCAGATCACCCTTGCCGATCGCCCCCTGCTTGTAGAGGTCGACCATCGCCGCGGCGGCGATGTGGTTGGCATCCACCTCGAAGAAGCGGCGCAGGTTCACCCGGCTGTCGGACCGGCCGTAGCCGTCCGTGCCCAGAACGGTGAAGGGCTGCTCCACGAAACCGCGGATCTGCTCGGCATAGTTCTTCATGTAGTCGGTCGCGCAGATGATCGGGCCCTTCGCGCCCGAAAGCGTCTGCGTGACATAGGGCACCTTCGGCTCGGAAAACGGGTTGAGCCTGTTCCAGCGGGCGCAATCCTGCCCGTCGCGGGCCAGCTCGTTGAAGGAGGTGGCCGACCAGATATCCGCGCTGACGCCGAAATCCTCCTCGAGCATCCGCGCCGCGCGGATCGCCTGCATCAGGATCGTCCCCGAGCCCATCAGGTTGACGTGCTTCTTGCCGGGCTTGGAGGTCTTGCGCAGCCTGTAGAGCCCCTTGATGATCCCCTCCTCGGCGCCCATCGGCATATCGGGATGGGCGTAGTTCTCGTTCATCAGCGTGAGGTAGAAATAGACGTCTTCCTGGTCGACGAACATCCGCTGGAGCCCGTGCTGCACGATCACCGCGACCTCGTAGCTGAAGGTGGGATCATAGCTGATGCAGTTGGGGATGGTGCCGGCGAGGATGTGGCTGTGCCCGTCCTCGTGCTGCAGGCCTTCGCCGTTGAGCGTGGTGCGCCCCGCGGTGCCGCCCAGCATGAAGCCACGCGCCCGGCTGTCGCCCGCCGCCCATGCCAGATCGCCGATCCGCTGGAAGCCGAACATCGAGTAGTAGATGTAGAACGGGATCATCGGCACGCCGTGGTTCGAATAGGACGTGGCGGCCGCGATCCAGTCGGACATGGCGCCGGCCTCGTTGATGCCCTCCTGGAGCACCTGCCCGTCGGCGCTTTCCTTGTAGAACATCATCTGGTCGGCATCCTGGGGCGTGTAGTTCTGCCCCAGCGGGTTGTAGATGCCCACCGAGCGGAACAGTCCCTCCATGCCGAACGTGCGCGATTCGTCGGGCACGATGGGCACCACGCGCTTGCCGATCTTCTTGTCGCGCAGCAGCGTCGTGAGGATCCGCACGAAGGCCATGGTGGTCGAGATTTCGCGATCTCCGGTGCCCTTGAGCTGACCCTCGAAGGCATCGAGCGCCGGGATCTCGAGCTTCTCGCTGTCGGAGTGCCGCGCCGGGAACGCGCCGCCCAGTTCCTTGCGCCGGTCTGCGAGATAGGCCTTCTGCGCGTTGTTGAGCGTCACGAAGGGCGCCTTGGGCAGATCCTCGTCAGAGACCGGGATCTGGAAGCGGTCACGCATCGCGCGAAGCTGATCCTCGTCCATCTTCTTTTGCTGGTGGGTGGTGTTCTGGCCCTCGCCGGCCTTGCCCATCCCGTAGCCCTTGACCGTCTTGACCAGCAGGCAGACGGGCGCGCCCTTCACCTCGGTCGCGCGCTTGAACGTGGTATAGACCTTGCGCACGTCATGCCCGCCGCGCCGCAGGTTCCAGATCTGCTCGTCGCTCCAATCCTCGACCAGCGCGGCCGTTTCGGGATACTTGCCGAAGAAATGCTCGCGGATATAGGCGCCGTCCTTCGATTTGAAGGTCTGGTAGTCGCCGTCGACGGTCTCTTCCATGAGCTGGCGCAGGCGGCCGGAGGTGTCGTTCTCCAGAAGCTCGTCCCAGCCGCGGCCCCAGAGAAGCTTGTAAACCTCCCAGCCGGCACCGCGGAAGTGACCCTCGAGCTCCTGCACGATCTTGGAGTTGCCGCGCACCGGCCCGTCGAGCCGCTGCAGGTTGCAGTTCACCACGAAGATGAGGTTGTCGAGACCCTCGCGGGCGGCAAGGGCGATGGCGCCGAGGCTCTCGGGCTCGTCCATCTCGCCGTCGCCAAGAAAGCACCAGACCTTGCGGTCGGCCATGTCGATCAGACCGCGGTTGTGCATGTATTTCATGAACCGCGCCTGGTAGATCGCCATCAGCGGGCCAAGACCCATCGAGACGGTCGGAAACTGCCAGTAATCGGGCATCAGCCACGGATGCGGATAGGAGGACAGCCCGCCCCCGTCGACCTCGGAGCGGAAGCTCTCGAGCTGCTCCTGGCTGATCCGCCCTTCCATGAAACTGCGCGCGTAGATGCCGGGGACCACGTGACCCTGGAAGAATACGAGATCGCCGCCATGCATCGACGAGCGTGCCCGCCAGAAATGGTTCAGGCCGATATCGTACATCGCGGCCGAGGAGGCGAAGCTGGCGATATGGCCGCCATATTCGCTGCTCTCCTTGTTGCGCCGCACCACGGTGGCCATCGCGTTCCAGCGGTTGATCGTGCGGATGCGCCATTCCATCTCGCTGTCGCCGGGTATCTCCAGCAGGTCATCGGCGGGGATGGTGTTCTGGTAGGGGGTCGTGGCGCTGAAGGGGAGCTGGGCGCCGGCGGCACGGGCCTGCTGCACCGCCTTGTCGAGAAGAAAATGCGCCCGGTCCGCGCCGTCACGCGCGATGACGTCCTCGATCGCCTCCTGCCATTCTTGCGATTCGACCGGATCGATATCGGGTGTTCCGTCTTTCATGAGTGCCTCCCGTGACGAGATGAGTGAGCTGCGCATCCGGCGGCCCCGAGGGCCAGGCGTAGCGCGAAACGTGTTGGGGGAACGACGCGAGGGTGCACCGGGTGACGGGTCGACCGTTGCATACCGAGGATGCCGACGTGGCTCCGCCCATGCATTCGGGATCGTTCTGTCATCCGTGCTCCTCCTCGCCCGCGCAGCGCGGGGTCCCCTCGGCCGGTCTTAGACCGCGGCCGCCGGCGGCGATACCGCCGCGCAGGGAATACCCGCTATGCTCTTTTCGCTGCTCTCGAATGCGTTCCATGTTCGCGGTAACGTTCTGCAAGGACGCTCCGAGTGCAATCGTTTTCCTTCCCTTGCGTCAGAACACGCGCTTTTCGAGCGAACTTCCAGCCCTTTCATTAAGGTCGCACCCGTTCTATAACCCACGCGCCCGCGATCAGGAGTGCTCGATGCGCAAAGCCACCATCACCAGAACGACAGCAGAGACCGAGATCGAAGTCGAGATCGATCTCGACGGCAGTGGCCGCGCGGACATGGCGACGGGGGTCGGCTTCTTCGATCACATGCTCGATCAGCTGGCGCGCCATTCCCTGATCGACATGCGCATAACCTGCCGGGGCGATCTGCATATCGACGATCACCACACGGTCGAGGATTGCGGTATCGCTCTGGGTCAGGCGCTGAGCCGCGCACTCGGCAACAAGCGCGGGATCAACCGTTACGGCGAATGCGCGCTGCCGATGGACGACACGCTGGTGCGCTGCGCGCTCGATCTGTCGGGCCGTCCCTGGCTTGCCTGGAACGTGCAGATGACCGCCCCCGCGATCAAGGGCTTCGACACCGAGCTGGTGCGCGAATTTTTCCAGGCGCTGAGCACCCATTCGGGCATGACGCTGCATCTCGATCTCGTGCGCGGGATCAACAGCCATCACATCGCCGAGGCGACCTTCAAGGCGGCCGCGCGGGCGTTGCGCCGCGCGGTCGAGCCCGATCCGCGCCAATCGGATGCGATCCCCTCGACCAAGGGCAGCCTCTGACCGGGCTCCGGCCCGCCCGCACCGAGGCGAATGCGCGGACCTGCGCCCTGCCGGCCGCCGCCGCGCTGCGTCAACCCCCTTCCCCCATTCGCGGAGGCTTTCGATGCTCACGGTTCTGATCGATTACGACAGCGGCAACCTGCATTCCGCCGAGAAGGCGTTCCAGCGCGTCGCCAACGAGACCAACGGCGGCGACGTCCTCGTGTCGAGCCTTCCCGAGGACGTGGCCCGCGCCGACAGGATCGTCCTGCCCGGTGACGGCGCTTTCCCCGCCTGCCGGAACGCCCTCACCCGGGACCGCGCCGCGCTCTACGAGGCGTTGATCGACGCCGTGGAGACACGCGGCCGTCCGTTCCTCGGCATCTGTGTGGGAATGCAGCTGATGGCCCGGTGCGGGCATGAATACGAGCCGACGCAGGGGTTTGGCTGGATCGACGGGGAAGTGACCGCGATCCGCCCCTCCGATCCGGCGCTCAAGGTGCCGCATATGGGCTGGAACGACCTCGTGATCGACCGGACGCACCCGGTGATCGAGGGTTTGCGCTCAGGGGATCACGCGTATTTCGTTCATTCCTACCAGATGGAGATGAGCGATCCCTCGCAGCGCCTGGCCCATTGCGAGCATGGCGGTCCGGTCACCGCCATCGTCGCGTCGGAAACGCGGATCGGGGCGCAATTCCACCCCGAGAAAAGCCAGGAGGCGGGCCTTCGGCTGATCGCCAACTTCCTCCACTGGACCCCGTAGCGGACGGGCTTCATCGGACGAAGCCGCGCGGGCGGGCTCATGCATGCCGGTCCGGTTGGATGAACGTGCCCCGGGCGCATCGAGGCCGAACGGGGCGAAGGCGCGGATCATGCGCGCCCGCCCCGCCCGCTTACTGGACGCGGCGCCAGGTCTGCTTCTTGCAGATCGGACCGATGCAGCCCGACACCTTGAGCACGTTGCCCTCCAGCGTCATCTTCGAGCGGTAGGTCTTGCCCGTCGAGGGCTGCCAGATCTTGCCATCGCCGTATTTGCCCGGCTTTTGCTGAACCATGTTCCATACCAGCGGCTTGCCGATGTTCTCCGAGCGATATTCCCCGGCGGCGTTGAAGGTCCGCGCGATGGTGCCGCAGATCGCGCCGCCGCAGGGCGCCATGCTGACATGGGCGAATGCCCCGTCATCGGCCTCGGTCTGCCAGATGCCCTCGACCGGATCGGCCCAGGCGGCAGCCGCCATCGAGATTGCCGCCGCCGCGGCCAGGATCAGCGTCTTCATGTCGATTTCCTCCCTAGATGCGCCAACGATGCCAAGGCGCCTGCAACCTCGCAAGACTGACGTGAGGTCGGCGGCATCGCGCATCGGGCTTGAGCTTGGCGGCCGCATGGGCTTAGACCGCCATCGACATCACAGGAGACGCAGCCATGATCCTCTACCCCGCAATCGACCTCAAGGATGGGCAATGCGTCCGCCTTCTCAAAGGCGAGATGGACAAGGCGACGGTCTTCGGGGATGACCCGGCCGCGCAGGCGCGGCTCTTCGCGCAATCGGGATGCGAATGGCTGCATGTCGTCGACCTGAACGGGGCCTTCGCGGGCCGCCCGGTCAACGCGGAGGCGGTCGAGGCGATTCTCGCGGCAGTCGACATTCCCGTGCAGCTCGGCGGCGGCATCCGGGACATGGCCACGATCGAGACCTGGCTCGAGAAAGGCCTGTCGCGCGTGATCCTGGGGACCGTGGCGGTCGAGACACCCGAGCTGGTGCGCGCGGCCGCCCGCGCCCACCCCGGCAAGATCGCGGTGGGGCTCGATGCGCGCGCCGGCCGCGTTGCCACGCGCGGCTGGGCCGAGGAGACGGACATGATGGTAACCGACCTCGCCGCCGCCTTCGCCGATGCGGGTGTCGCGGCCATCATCTACACCGATATCGACCGCGACGGCGCCATGCAGGGGCCGAACATCCCGGCGACCGCGGCGCTGGCGAGATCGACCTCGATCCCCGTCATCGCCTCGGGCGGCGTTTCGTCGCTCGCCGACCTCACGGCCCTGCGCGATACCGGGGTGATCTCGGGCGCCATCTCGGGTCGGGCGCTTTACGACGGCGCGCTCGATCTGCGCACGGCGCTGGAGGCCTTGCGCTGACAGCTGCCCCTTCAGCTTCGTGAAAATACCTTCTTCGGCGGGCCGGGCGACACGCGCACCGGCCCGCCCCGTCTTATTCCCCGGCGGCCGCCGCGGCGAGCTTCTCGAGCGCGTCCTCCATCTTGCCGACATATTCGGCGTCATCGTCGACGTCGAGATTGTCGAGGGTCTCCTCGACCTCCTCGTAGGCGACCCAGGTCTGACCTTCCGCATCCGCGTAGACCAGCACCTTGAGCGGCAGGTAGAGCCCCGCGAGAGCATCCGCCTGCATCGCCGGGGTGCCGAGCGCGGGATTGCCGAAGATCAGCAGCTGGCTATCGGCAAGTGTCATCCCCGCCTCGCGCGCGCCGGCCGCGTGATCCACCTTGGCAAAGATCGTCGCGCCGGCCTCCTTCACGGCCGCTTCGAGTCGGGCCATGGCTTCGCCCACATTGCCGTGCGCCTTGCTCCGCTCGATATCAGCGAATGCGGGGATAGCGAGGGTTGCGACAGCGCCTGCCGCGAGAATCGTCTTGAACATGATGTGCCTCCTGTTGTTGCCGTCCCAACCGGGAGGGCGGCGCCATTGTTCCGGTGCGGCCCCGCTTCGTCCCGCGCATCCCCGCGCGCGCGACGATACGCTCAAAGGCACGGCGCGGGGGGTGCAAAGACGCTGGCATCGGCGCGGCAAGGGGCCTAGAACCGCGGTCATGCTGAAGACACGTATCATTCCCTGCCTCGATGTCGCCGATGGCCGTGTGGTCAAGGGCGTCAATTTCGTCGATCTCGTGGATGCCGGCGATCCGGTCGACGCCGCGCGCGCCTATGACGCGGCCGGCGCGGACGAGTTGTGCTTTCTCGACATTCACGCCACGCACGAGAATCGCGGCACGCTTTATGATCTTGCGCGGCGCACGGCGGAGCATTGCTTCATGCCCCTGACCGTGGGCGGCGGGGTGCGCAGCCCCGACGACGTGCGCAACCTGCTCCTTGCCGGCGCCGACAAGGTCAGCTTCAATTCCGCCGCGGTCGCCGATCCCGACGTTGTCGCCGCCTCGGCCAATCGTTTCGGCTCGCAATGCATCGTCGTGGCGATCGATGCCAAGACCGTCGCGCCCGGCCGCTGGGAAATCTTCACCCATGGAGGCCGGCGCGCCACCGGCATCGACGCCGTGGAATTCGCGCGAACGGTGGTGGCCAAGGGTGCCGGCGAGATCCTCCTGACCTCCATGGACCGCGACGGAACCCGCTCCGGGTTCAACCTCGGCCTGACACGCGCCATCTCGGATGCCGTTCGGGTGCCTGTCATCGCCTCCGGAGGGGTCGGCACGCTTGACCATCTCGTCGAGGGGGTGACGGAGGGCGGCGCCAGCGCGGTTCTTGCCGCGTCGATCTTCCATTTCGGGGATCATTCGATCGGCGAGGCCAAGGCGCACATGGCCGCCGCCGGCATCCCGATGAGGATGTCATGAGCGCGCTTCACAGGCTCGCCGCCACGATCGAGGCGCGGCGCGGCGCCGATCCGGAAAGCTCCTGGACCGCCAAACTGCTCGACAAGGGTCCCGAGAAATGTGCCGAGAAATTCGGTGAGGAGGCCGTCGAGGCGATCATCGAAGCGGTCAAGGGGGACCGATCGGCCCTCGTGGGCGAAGCTGCCGACGTGCTCTATCACCTCCTGGTGATGCTTGCGGCACGCGATCTTGGCCTCGCCGACATCGAGGCCGAACTCGAACGCCGCGAGGGCCGCTCCGGCATCGCCGAGAAAGCCGCGCGCGGAAAGCCTGCCGGCTAGGCCGCACCTGCCGGGGGCTTCGCGCCCCCGGATCCCCGCGAGGTATTTTCGCGAAGCTGAAGGCTAGAGCGAGGAGGAGATGATGCCGGTGGCGAAACCGCCCCGACGCAACTCTCCGAACAATCTTTGATACTCGATCTTGGGGCAACGGTCCTGCACCACGGTGATGCCCCGCTCGCGCGCCCGGTGCGCCGCCGCCTCGTGCCTGACCCCGATCTGCATCCAGATGACCCGCAGGCCCGGGAGCGTCTCGAGTGCCTCGTCCACGAGGGCCGGGACATGTTCGGAGCGGCGGAAGATGTCGAGCATGTCGATCCGTCCCTCCAAGGATGCCAAGTCCGGCTGCACGGCTCGTCCGAACATCGTCTGCCCCGCCAGGCCCGGATTGACCGCCGTCACCTCGTAGCCGCGTGCGGCGAGATACCTCGCGACGAAATGGCTGGGCCTGACGGGATTGGCCGACACGCCAACGCAGGCGATCGTCCGGGTCTCGGTCAGCAATGTCTTCAGTTCGGCGTCATTCAGGCTCATACCCCGATCTGCACTCGATCCGCGGCCGCGCGCAATGCCGATCACGACCCGGCACGCAAAAAAGCGCCCGGGACGGACCCGGGCGCAGGTTTGAACGAGGGACAGTAAGGGTCTCGCGGAGCTGTTCCGTCTCCGCGACCTGATGGTCAGATGGGGTTACCCGGCGGCGGCTGCGAGCGCTCTCGCGCAAGCGTGAAGCCCGCGTGAGCCGGTCAGCCACGCATCATGGCCGCGTGCAGGCTCACTGCCGCCGCGTTCGACACGTTGAGCGAGCCGAAGCCGCGCGCAGCGTCGATCCTCGCCAGATGATCGCAGGTCTCTTTCGTGCGGGCCCGCAGGCCAGGCCCCTCGGCCCCCAGAACGAGCCCCACGGGGCGGCCAGCACCCTGCCCGACCGCTTGCGCAAGGCCCAGCTCGCCCTCAGCGTCGAGCCCGATCAGCACGAAACCCATGTCCTTCAGCCGGCCCATTGCCTCCGCGAGATTGCCGACGCGCAGGTAGGGTTGACGCTCGAGCGCGCCCGACGCGGTCTTGGCCAGGGCGCCGCTCTCGGGCGCCGAATGGCGGGAAGGAGCAATGACCGCCGCCGCGCCGAACACCTCTGCCGAGCGCAGGATGGCCCCGACATTGTGCGGATCCGTCACCCGGTCGAGCAGCACCACGAGCGGATGCTCCCCCGACCCGCCGAGGCAGACCTCCTCGAGCGGGCCCCATTCCAGCGGCCGCGTCTCGAGCGCGGCGCCCTGGTGAACCGAGCCGGGATCGAGCGGGACGGGAAACTTGCGCGGATCGGCGATCTCGGGCGTGATGCCCGACATCTCGATCGCCTTGGTGAGCTTGGCCTGCGCGTTGCGCGTCACCACAAGGCGCAGCTTCTGGCGCGCCGTGTTCTCGAGGGCATCACGGACCGCGTGCAGGCCGAAAAGCCAATGCGTCTGGTTGGCCTCCGCCCGCGCGCCGCGCTCCTTGTCGATCACCCATTTCGGCTTTTTCATGACGGTTCCATCCTGTTCGGCGCCCATTCGTCCCTCGCGCGACCCATGCGGGGCGCACCGCCCGAGCGCAAGGATTTTTCCTGTTGACGCTGCCGGGAGGCACTTGTATCCCACGCCTCGCCGGATGGGGCAAACACCCCGGACATGGCAAGTGGGCGACAGGCCGCAAGGTGTGGCAGGGGACTGTAACTCCCTCGCGGAGACGCACGCCTGGTTCGATTCCAGGGTCGCCCACCACTTGCTTCTTGACATCACCATGCTTTGAAATGCCCAGACCGTCTTGGCCTGCGTCCCATGTGGGTCTATAGGGCCCGGGCGCCCGGCGTCCCTTTCGCACGCCCTGCCCGGCCCGCCCGCATGGGGGACGATCGACAGGAAAACGGGTCCCATGCGAGTTAGTTGCCTCGCCGGGCTTGATCCGGGCCGATGAAGGGCGTAAAGCCCCGCGGACCAATTCATGCGAATTCCACATGACCACCGGGCCAGCGGCCCCCGAACCATCGAGGTTGAGACATGGCTGTCCCTCAGAATAAGATCACGAAGTCGCGTCGCAACATGCGCCGTGCCCATGATGCCCTGACCCCCGGCAACCCTGCCGAGTGCCCCAATTGCGGTGAGCTCAAGCGTCCGCATCACGTCTGCGGCGCCTGCGGTCACTATGCCGAGCGCGAAGTCGTCGCTCAGGCGGCAGAGGTCGATCTCGACGACGACGCGGCCTGAAGGCGCGGCGGCTCGCATGGGCATGTCCCCCCAAGGACGACAGGCACAGGCAGCCGCAAGCTCCGAGGATGCCGATCCGCCGGTCATCTCGGTTGATGCGATGGGCGGCGATCAGGGTCCGGCCGCGGTCGTGGCCGGTGTCGTCCGCGCCGCCCGCCAGCATGGCGAGGCGCGTTTCCTGCTGCATGGGCGCTCCGCCGAACTCGCGCCGTTGCTCGCCAAGGCGGGACTTGGCGCGCGCGCCGAGTTGCGCAAGGCGGATGGCGTCGTCACGATGGACGACAAGCCCAGCCATGTCATGCGTCATGGCAAGGACACCTCCATGTGGTCGGCGATCAGCGCGGTGCGTGCCGGCGAAGCCAGCGCGGCCGTAAGCTGTGGCAATACGGGCGCGCTGATGGCCGTCTCGATGCTGCGCCTGCGCAAGATCGAGGGGGTCAACCGCCCCGCCATCGCCTGCCTCTGGCCCTCGCGCGGGGCATCCGGCTTCAACGTGATGCTCGATGTCGGCGCCGATATCAGGGCCGATCAGACCGACCTTCTGCAATATGCCCTGATGGGAGCCGCCTATGCGCGCAACGGGCTCCAGATCGAGCAGCCGCGTGTCGGCCTGCTCAATGTCGGCACCGAAGAGCACAAGGGGCGTGCCGAGCTCAAGGCGGCGCATGAGCTGCTGAGCGTCAACGCGGGTGAGGCCGGCTTCGATTTCGTCGGCTTCGTGGAGGGCGGCGACATTCCCTCCGACAGGGTCGATGTGATCGTCACCGACGGCTTCACAGGCAACGTGGCGCTGAAGACCGGCGAGGGTACCGCGACGCTGATCCGCGACCTGCTGCGCGACGCGCTCCAGACCGGCCTTCTGTCGAAGCTCGGCGCCGTGCTTGCCATGGGCTCCTTCAAGAAATTGCAGACCAGGATCGACCCGCGACAGGTCAATGGCGGCGTCTTCCTCGGGCTCAACGGAACGGTGGTCAAGAGCCACGGCTCGGCGGATGCGACCGGCATCGCCGCGGCACTCTCGCTCGCCGTCACCCTGTCCCGCAGCGGCTTCCAGCGGCGCCTTGCCGCCCGTGTTGCAACCGTGAACGCACTTCGACAAGATGCTCACAGCCCCGAACAAGACGGATCCTGACAGCATGACGAGACGAGCCGTGGTCCGCGGAGCCGGCCACTATCTGCCCGAGCGCGTGGTGCCGAACGCCGAGTTCGAAGGCTCCATCGACACGTCCGACGAATGGATCCGCAGCCGGTCGGGCATCGAGCGGCGCCATTTCGCGGCAGAGGGCGAGACCACCTCCGATCTCGCGGCCCGGGCGGCCGAGGCTGCCCTGAGCGACGCGGGGATGGACGCGGCGCGCATCGACGCGATCATCCTGGCGACATCCACGGCCGACATGACCTTCCCCTCCGCGGCTACGATGGTGCAGGCGAAACTGGGCATGCAGTCGGGCTTCGCATTCGACGTGCAGGCGGTTTGCGCCGGGTTCGTCTATGCGCTGAGCACGGCGAACGCGCTGCTCGTTTCCGGGCAGGTCGACCGGGTCCTGGTGATCGGTGCCGAGACGTTCAGCCGGATCATGGACTGGAGCGACCGCTCGACCTCGGTTCTCTTTGGTGACGGCGCCGGCGCCCTCGTGCTCGAGGCCGAGGATGGCAGCGGCGCGGCATCCGATCGCGGCATCCTGTCATCCGACCTCAATTCCGACGGCCGCTTCCGCGACCTCCTCTATGTCGATGGCGGAGTCGCCACGCGCGATACAGGCTATCTGCGGATGCAGGGCAAGGAAGTGTTCAGGCACGCCGTCGAGAAGCTGGCGCAGACCGCGCATCAAGCTCTCGACAAGGCGGGACTGACCCCTGCCGACGTGGACTGGATCGTGCCCCACCAGGCGAATCTGCGGATCATCAAGGCGACCGCGCAGCGAATGGACCTGCCGATGGAGAAGGTGATCGTCACCGTTCAGGATCATGGCAACACCTCCGCCGCCTCCATTCCCCTCGCCCTGTCGGTGGGCAAGCAGCGCGGCCTGATCAAGCAGGGCCAGCTGCTCGTGACCGAGGCAATCGGCGGCGGCCTTGCATGGGGCTCGGTGGTGCTGCGCTGGTAGGTCACGCCCGGCACCGGTGGTATACCGCTCATACCTTGCTTTAGGCGCATTCTCCAAGCGTCTGATATTGACAAGATTTCCCGAAAGGATCATGTTTTCCCAACATCATCGGGGGATCATGCAATGAGCGAAAAGACGTTGACACGAATGGATCTCAGCGAATGCGTGTTTCGCGAGGTCGGGTTGAGTCGGAACGAATCCGCTCAACTTGTGGAATCGGTGCTCACGAGCATGTCGGATGCGCTCGTGGCCGGGGAGACGGTGAAGATCTCCTCCTTCGGCACGTTCAGCGTCCGCGCCAAGGCGGCAAGGGTCGGACGCAATCCGAAGACCGGCGAGGAGGTTCCGATCCATCCGCGCCGTGTCCTGACCTTTCGGCCCTCCCATCTGATGAAGGACCGCGTCGCGGCCGGCAACAAGAAGTAGAACGAGCAGAGCGCAGCATGGAAAAATCACCAGATGCCTTTCGCACCATAAGCGAGGTCGCCGACTGGCTCGACGTACCGACGCATGTGCTGCGGTTCTGGGAAAGCCGTTTCACGCAGATCAAGCCGGTCAAGCGGGCCGGCGGGCGGCGCTACTACCGCCCGGCAGACATGGAACTGCTCGGCGGCATCAAGCGTCTGCTGCATGACGATGGGCTGACCATCAGGGGCGTGCAGAAGCTCCTGCGTGAGGATGGTGTCAAGCATGTCTCCTCCCTGTCGGCGCCGCTCGGCATCGGCGAGGAGCCGGCGCAGGATGCCGGGCCGCCCCCGGTGCCCAAGCATCGCCAGCAACCCGCCCCGGCCCGGACATCTCACACGGCGCCGCCCGCCGAGGATGCCAATGTCGTCCAGCTGCAACCGGCACGCCCCGGCGCCGGGCGTTCCGGCACGCCGCTCGAGCTGGCGGACGGCACCCCCCACCGCGCCTTCAACGAAGATCACGCCGATCTCGTCTCCAGCGGGAATGGCCGCGGAAATGGTGGAAGGCACGTACCTTCCCAAGAGGATCAGGAGCATGACGCGGCACGCCGCGGCGTCTCCACCGCATTCGCGAGCGATGCGCCCGAGCAGGACCCGGCAGATGACGATCCGGCCTTTGCCGGCGGCGATCCGGTCCTTCTCGCCGCGCTCGAGATCGCAGGCGCGGCCTCGGGCCGCGATGCCCTGCCCGATCCCGCGGTGATCGGACAGTTGCACCAGCGCCTGTCGGCCCTGCATGAACGCCTCTCCATCCGCCAAGGGTGATCCGCGCAAAAAGGCCAGAGAATTGCCCGATCTGCCCTTGCCTCCGCCGTTCGATCGGTTAAAAGCAGCCGCAGTCGGGCTATGGCGCAGCCTGGTAGCGCGTCCGTCTGGGGGACGGAAGGTCGCAGGTTCGAGTCCTGCTAGCCCGACCAAACCGACATCGCCCGCCGCCCGAAAGGGCAGCGGGCGTTCGTCTTTCAGGAGCGCGTCATGACAGGTGTCCTTCCCAGCCAGGCGATCGCCCAGCTGATCGACCGCCGCGTGATCGACGCCCCGATCCCCGTGCACCGCGATCAGCTGCAACCGGCCTCTCTCGACCTCAGGCTCGGCAGCATCGCCTACAGGGTGAGGGCCTCCTTCCTCGCCGGTCACGGCAAGTCGGTGGCCGAACGGCTCGAGGATTTCACCATGCATAAGGTCAGCCTCGATGGCGGCGCCGTGCTGGAGAAGGGTTGCGTCTATGTCGTTCCACTGATGGAACGCCTGGCCCTGCCCGCTGATATCGGCGCCGCCGCCAATGCCAAGAGCTCCACCGGACGGCTCGATCTGCTGACCCGCACCATTGCCGATGGCGGGACCGAATTCGACCGCGTGCCCGAGGGTTATCACGGGCCGCTCTATGCGGAGATCTGCCCCCGGTCATTCAGCGTGCTGGCCCGGCCGGGCATGCGCCTTAACCAACTGCGCCTGCGCCGGGGCGAGGCGCGGCTCGGTGACGATGCGCTCGCGCGGCTGCATGGCCGCACGCCGCTCGTCGACGGGACGGCCGTGATCGGCGACGGGCTCGGTTTCTCGGTCGATCTGGGCCCCGGCCGGGGCGATCTCGTCGGCTACAGGGCCAAGCCGCATACGGGCGTCATCGACCTCGACCGCATCGGCGCCTACGCGCCGGAAGCCTTCTGGGAGGAAATCCGCACAAGGCGCGGCCAGGTGATCCTCGATCCCGGTGCCTTCTACATCCTCGTGAGCCGCGAGGCCGTGACCATACCGCCGGGGCATGCCGCGGAGATGGCCCCCTACCTGGCCATGGTCGGCGAGTTCAGGGTCCATTACGCGGGCTTCTTCGATCCGGGCTTCGGCTATGCGCCCGCGGGCGGCGCCGGATCGCGCGGCGTGCTAGAGGTGCGCTGCCACGAGGCGCCTTTCGCCCTCGAGGACGGGCAGATCGTCGGCAGGCTCATCTACGAGACGATGGAGGAGATCCCCGAACAGCTCTATGGAAGCGGGATCGCCTCGAACTACCAGGGCCAGGGGCTGAAGCTCTCCAAACATTTCTCCCCCGCGTCCTGAGCGCGGCGGCGCGGCCTCACGGGGTCTCGTCGGGGGGCCTGCCGGTCTGCGGGTCGAGGAACGCGGCCTGAACCCCGTCGGACGCACGCGCCTCGGGCATCGGCCGGCTTGCAAGCAGCCCCGAAGCGCGCAGCTCCCCCAGTCCCGGCAGATCGCCCGTGGATGGCAGGCCGAAGTGATCCAGGAAATCGTCGGTCGTCACGTAAGTGACGGGCCGGCCGGGGGACTGCCGCCGCCGACCGAAACGGATCCAGCCCATCTCGATGAGTTGGTCCAGGGTTCCGCGCGAGGCCGAGACGCCCCTGATCTCCTCGATCTCCGCCCGGGTGACCGGCTGGTTGTAGGCGATGATCGCCAGGGTTTCGATCGCGGCGCGGCTGAGCCGCCGGGTCTCGACGATCTCGCGCTCCATCAAGAAGCCCAGATCGGGCGCGGTGCGCAGGGCATAGCCCTCGCCTGCCCGCGTGAGGACCACACCGCGCCCGGCATAGCGCGCCTCGATCCGGGCAAGCGCGGCGGCCACGTCGCAACCATGCGGCAGGCGGACCTCGATCTCGGCGGCGGTGATGGGGGCGGCGCTGGCGAAGAGCATGGCCTCGACCATCCGCTCCTGCTGCGCGATGTCGGGCGCGATCGGCGGCGCGCTGGAAAGGTCCGGCTCCGGACGGGAATCCCGCGCCACGCTCGCTGCTGCCTCGTCGGTCCGGCTCATGTCTGCGATGTCCTGCGGATATGGATGGGTGCGAAGGTTCCGGCCTGTCGCAATTCGAGCCGCCCCGCCTTGGCCAGCTCGAGGGAGGCGGCAAAATGCGAGGCGGTGGCCGAACGCCGGCGCTGCGGGTCGCCCTCCCATTCGGCAGGAAGATAGGCCGACAGGCAGGTCCAGTCGCCCTCAAAGGCAATGAGCCCCCGCAGCCGGTCGAGCGCCTGCTCCATGCTCATCACGTTCGAGCGGTCCATCACGAAGGGGCGGAAATCGTCACGCGTGCGAACCCGCGCATAACCCTGCATCAGATCGAGCAGCGTCGCCGTATGGCGCAGTTTGCGCTTGCGCGAGAATGTCTCTGGCGCTCCGCGCGCGAAAACATCCCGGCCAAGCCGATCGCGCGCCATCAACTGCGCCGCGGCCGTGCGCATCGCCTCGAGACGTTGCAGCTGGAATGCCAGATGCGCCGCCATCTCCGCACCGCTCGGCTCCTCGTCCGCCGGGTCCGGCGGCAACAGCAGGCGCGATTTGAGATAGGCGAGCCAGGCCGCCATCACGAGGTAGTCCGCCGCCAGCTCGATGCGCAGGGCACGGGCACGCTCGACGAAGGCGAGGTATTGCCGCGCGAGCTCCAGCACCGAGATCTGGCGCAGGTCGAGCTTCTGGCTCCGGCCGAGGCTGAGAAGCAGGTCGAGCGGACCCTCGAACCCGCCAACATCCACGATCAACGCCTCCGCCGCGCGGCGTTCGGCGACGTCGGTGCCGTCGGTGCCTGTTGAATCCGTCATGGCTCTACCCGGCCAGAAGCGCGTCCAGCTCGCGCTCGAGCGCGGCGATGTCGGCATCATCGGGCGCCGCCCTCATCGCCAGCGCTTGGTCGGCCCTGGCGGCGGCGGCGGCGGAGAACCTGCCGGCCTCGCTCACCGCCTCTTCCATTTCCGGCCGCTCGCCATTGCAATGCAGGATCAGGTCGCAACCGGCATCCATCGCCGCACGGCTGCGCACCGCGATGCTTCCGCCGAGGGCCTCCATCGAGATGTCATCGGTCATCAAAAGACCGCCAAAGCCGATCTGCTCGCGGATCAGGGCGATCACGGAGCGCGACTGCGTTGCGGGGCTTTCGTCGAGAGCGCCATAGACGATATGCGCCGTCATCGCCATCGGCAGGTCCGCCAGCGCGGCGAAGGGTGCGAAATCCTCCGCTTCGAGATCACGCCGCGTCGCGCTGACCACCGGCAGGGCAAGATGCGAATCGCGCGTTCCCCGCCCATGGCCGGGAATATGCTTGAGCACCGGCAGGACACCGCCCGCCAGAAGTCCCTGCGCGACGGCACGGGCGATCCCCGCGACGAGCCCCGGCTCCGATCCGTAGCAGCGATTGGCAAGGAAGGGATGTGTCTCCGGCCGCGCGACATCCGCCGAAGGCGCGCAGTTCACGTCGATGCCGAGCGCATGCAACTCGTCCGCCATCAGCCGCGAGCGCAGATACATGGCGCGCTCCGCTGCCGCTCCGGCCGCGCGCACGTGATCGAGCGGTGGGCTCCAGGGGCGCCAATACGGCGGCCGCAGGCGCTGCACGCGCCCGCCCTCCTGGTCGATCAGGATCGGCGCATCGCGCCCGACGCTGCCGCGCAGGTCATCCGTCAGTCGGCGCAGCTGCTCGGGCGTGTCGACATTGCGCGAAAAGAGAATGAAGCCCCAGGGGTCGGCCTCGCGAAAGAAGGCGGCCTCGCCGGCTCCGAGGCGCGTCCCCGCGCAGCCAAGGATACATGCCCCCGCCGTCATACCCTTAGCGCAGCTCGACCGGGATGCAATCGGTGCCCTCGGCCACGAGTGCCGAGCAGAAGCGGCGTGCGTCGCTGAGATCGGCGAAGCCTTCGGCACGCAGACGGTAGAAGGTCTTGCCGCCCGACTTGGCGCGCTGCACCACACGGCGCTTGCCGGCGAAATACTGGTCGAACCTGCCGGAGATCTTCTGCCATTCGGCGCGGGCGACGTCGTCACTGTCGAAGGCGCCAAGTTGAACGAGGCGGGTGCCGACAGTCAGGATCGACGGGTCGATCTCGATCCCGCCGGGCGCGCTGACGGTCTCGATCTGGGAGGGGTCGACGGTCGAGGCCTCGGCCGGCGAGGCCACGGCATTCGCTGCCGCGAGCAGGAGCTGCGCCGGACGGGTCAGGGGGCGCGGGGAGCGTGAAATGCCCTTCCGGTCGCGCTCGGCGCCGATCGTCTCGGCCTCGGACAGGCGGGGCACGCCCGCGCTGATCGCTTCGGCGAGGGCCAGCGCGTCGGCCTGCGCATCGCCCGTCGATGCCGGCAGCAGCCCGAGCGCCTCGGCCACCGCGCGGTCGCTGGCCGAAGCAAGCAGCGTCTCGCCCTGCGTTCCGGCCTCGGCATTCGTCTCCGCCATCTCGTCCATCTCCGAGGACGCCACATCCGCTTCGGCATCGGCGCCGGGCTGCGCATCGGCGAAGATGTCCTCGCCGGGCGCGAGGTCGGTGACGCTTCCATCGTCTTCCGGCGCGGCCATCAGGCCGGCATATTCGCTCCCCGCGCGATCCTCGTCAGACAGGAGCACGGGTTCGGGCGCGAGAATGACCTGATCGGCGACACGACCGGCGGAGCCCACGGCGGCGACCTCGTTGACAGCGAGGCCCTGGTGATCGGCACGGCTGCCGCCCGGATCCTCGGGAATGATGCGCATCGGACCGTCGAGGGCACGAACCACCGGGATGCCGGTCACGTCGCGCATGACGAGCTGGTAGCCCCACATGGCGGTTCCGGCGATCATCGCGAGAGAAACCACCCCGCCCGAAAGGCTGAGCATACGGGAGACGCGCACGCCCCTGCTCGGCGTATCGAAATCGGTCACGAAGCCGCCGGCCTCGTCGTGATACTTGTTCATCCTGTTGCCTCACTGCCGGTGACCCCGAATTCCCCGCCGAAGGTCACTGTCTGCCTGCTCGATCCCACGGAAGGGGCGCTTTATCGCGGCTTTGCAGCCGTCAGCGCATTTCCTCGACCGGGGTCACCCCAAGAATACCAAGCCCGGCCGAAATGACAACGGACACCGCTTTAGGCAGCACTATTTTGCCTGCCGTTGCCCCAGGGTCACCATCCTGGACGAATCTGAGGGACATGTCGTCATTTCCCTTGTTCCACAGTGCATGAAGCGCGCTTGCCAGATCGTAGAGGTAGAATGCGATGCGGTGCGGCTCGTGATTGCGCGCCGCGATCTCGACGAGACGCGGCCACTCGGCAAGTTTGCGCGCAAGGTCGATCTCGGCCGGGTCCGTGATCTGCGGTTTATCGGCGGGCGCGATGCCCTCCGCCTCGGCCCGGCGCAGCACGGAGCGAATCCGCGCATGGGCGTATTGGACGTAGAAGACGGGATTGTCCTTCGACTGCTCCGTGACCTTGGCGAAGTCGAAATCCAGCGGCGCGTCGTTCTTCCGCGTGAGCATGTGGAACCGCGTGACATCGGGGCCCACCTGTTCGACCACGTCGCGCAGGGTGACGAAGGTCCCTGCCCGCTTGGACATCTTGAACGGCTCGCCGTTCTTGTAGAGCTTGACGAGCTGCGTCAGCTTCACGTCGAGCGGCACCCGCCCCTTCGACAGGGCGGAGACAGCGGCCTTCATGCGCTTGACATAGCCGCCGTGATCGGCGCCGAAGACATCGATCAGCTCGTCGAAACCGCGGGCGATCTTGTCATGGTGATAGGCGATGTCGGGAGCGAAATAGGTCCAGCTACCATCGGATTTGAGCACCGGACGATCGACATCGTCGCCATGGGCGGTGGACCGGAAGAGGGTTTGCTCACGCGGCTCCCAATCCTCCGGCAGCTTGCCCTTCGGCGGCTCGAGGGTGCCGCGATAGATGAGCCCGTCATCGTCGAGTGTCTTGAGCGCCTCCTCGATCCGGCCGGTTCCGTAGAGGGCCTTCTCGGAGAAGAAATTGTCCATGTTCACCCCGAGGGCGGCGAGATCCTCGCGGATCAGCCGCATCATCGCGGCTGTCGCGAAGGCGCGCACATCCTCGAGCCAGTATTGCTCGCCCTTGTCGACGAAGGCATCGCCCACCTTCGCCTTCAGCGCCTCGCCCACGTCGATCAGGTAATCGCCGGGATAGGTCCCGTCCTCGAAGGCGACCTCGCGCCCATGCGCCTCGAGATAGCGCAGGTAGACCGACCGCGCGAGCACATCGACCTGCGCCCCGCCATCGTTGATGTAATATTCGCGCGTCACATCCCAGCCGGAATAATCCAGCAAGGCGGCCAGCGCGTCGCCAAAGACCGCCCCCCGCGTATGGCCGACATGGAGCGGCCCTGTCGGGTTGGCGGAGACATACTCGATATTGACCTTGCGCCCCGCGCCCATCGCCGAGCGCCCGAACCCGTGCGGATCGGCAAGCGCGGCACAGGTGATCTCTTCCCAGATCTCGGCGCCGAGCGAGATGTTGAGGAAACCCGGCCCGGCGATCTGCACCCCGGCGATGCGCGGGTCCGAGGACAACCTGCCGGCAAGCTGCTCGGCGATGTCGCGCGGCTTCATCTTCGCGGGCTTGGCCAGCACCATCGCGGCGTTCGTCGCCATGTCGCCATGCGCGGCGTCACGCGGCGGCTCGACCGCGACGTTCGAGGTATCGAGACCGGCGGGCAGCACGCCTTCGGCGGCCAAGGCGTCCAGTGCCTCGATCACGAGGCCGCGGATTTCGTCGAAGATGTTCATGGCTTTTGTCCTTGCAGGTGGCGCGGGTTTACCACGGCGCCGCCGGCGGTCAACCGCGCCGCGCCCACGGGGCTTGCGCACGGCGTGCACCGACGCCACTCTGCGGCCTTGCCATATCCTAGGAGACCTTACCAGACATGCGCTCGTTCATTCTCGCAACCGCACTCAGCCTGCTGCCCGCCATCGCCATCGCCGAGGGGCACTCGCCGCAGGACGGACGCGTCCTGATCACCGTCGGGGGCGATGCCGGCCCGATGCAGACCGCATCCGAAGGCGCGCAGTCTCTCTTTGCCAAATACGGGATCGACCTTGCCGGCGCGCAAGGCCTCGACGCCGCTGCCCTGGCCGAACTCGAAAGCGCCGAGGTGGTCTCGAACCTGCCCGGCACGCAGACCCAGGTGACATTCTCGGGGCCGCTCCTGTCGGAAGTGATGCGCGCGGCCGGGGCGCAGGACAAGGGCGCCCTTCCGATGGCGCTCGACGGGTATCAGCCCGAGATCTCGGCGGAGGACATCGCGGCTTATGGACCGATACTCGCCACCCATGCCGACGGCATCCCCCTCGCGATCGGCGATATCGGTCCGGCGATGATCATCTTCCCGAAGATCGACGATGCGGAAGCCGCATCACGACTTGATCCGGCGCGTGTCTGGGCCGTGTTCTACCTCGGCGTCGCCGAGTGAATTGAGGGCGCCGGCCCCCATCAGAAGGGGGGGCCGGCGGACCGCTCAGCCGGTGCGAAGGGGCTTGTCGTTCTCCTCGGGGGGCAGCATCGAGACGAGCTTGGTGCCGGGCTCGGGATGCAGATCCCCCTCGTTGCTGCCGAGGAAATGGATCTCGCCCTCGGGATCGATATAGGCCAGCAGAAGCGCGTTGGGCCGCTTCTCGCGCCATTCGGCCATGCCGTATTCCTCGCTCAGACGGGTCACGCGGAAGGTCCAGCCCTGCCACATCATCCGGTTGAGCTCGTTATAGGTGGCCTTGTGGGCGATGCTCTGCCCGCCGAGAGAGGCGGGAAGCGCATGGCGCGCCGTCTCCGATTTCTCGCGGCCGATCTGATAGATGTTCTCGCGGCCGAAATCAGGCGCAAGATCGGTTGCCACGAGCGTGTTGTAGGCATCGTTGTCGGTGGCCACGAGAAGCGTGCTGAACGAGGCCATGTCGATATTGCGCTCCGCCCCTTCCGACAGGATGTCGCCGTAGAAGGTCGTCACGCCCGCCTCGCGTGCGCGGCGCAGGTGGCTGCGGTTGGGATCGGAGATGAGCACCGGCAGATCGAGCTCGCTCTTGAGCGTCTCGGCAAGGCCCGTCGTCCAGCGCGAGCCGCCCACGAAGAGAACGCCCGGCGTCTCGGCGGCCTGCAATCCCAGGGCCCGCGAGAACGGCTTGAGCGTGAAGCCGTGGATCACCACCGTAACCGCCACGAGCACGAAGGCCAGCGGTCCGATCAGCGCCCCATCCTCGACGCCGAGCTCGACAAGGCGCTCGCCGAAGAGGCCGGCCACCGCCACGAGCACCACGCCGCGCGGACCGGTCAGCGCGATGAGGGCGCGCTCGCGCATCGGGATGCGGGTCGAGGCGAGTGCCACCATCACCGTGAGCGGACGGGCCACGATGACCACGGCCGCGACGAAGATGCCGGCCCGCCAGGTCAGCTGACCCAATGCCGAGAAATCGAGCGAGGCGGCCAGAAGGATGAAGACGCCCGAAACCAGCAGCACCGTCGCATGCTCCTTGAACCGGCGCATCTCCTCGTAGCTGGGCAGGTTGGCGTTCGCGAGATAGATGCCCATGATGGTCACCGCCAGCAGGCCGCTTTCGTGCAGGACGCTGTCGGAGACGGCGAAGACCGCGAGCAGGATGGTGAAGAGCACCGGCACCTTCATGTATTCCGGCACCCAGGCGCGGCGGAAGGCCTGCGTCAGACCGTAGCCCGCCGCGAGGCCCAGCGCCGTTGCCACGCCAATGCCGACGCCGAGCTCGATCACCGCGCCGCCCACCTTCTCGGCGGTGCGCAGCACCAAAACCACCTCGAAGGCCAGCACCGCCGCAAGCGCGCCGATGGGATCGTTGACGATCGCCTCCCATTGCAAAAGCAGCGCGGGACGGCGCGCCAGCCGCGCGGTTCGCAGCAGCGGCGCGATCACCGTCGGCCCGGTCACGATCATGATCCCGCCGAAGACGGCCGAGCTCTCCCAGCTCAGCCCCGCGCCCCAGCGCAGCGCCAGCGTCGAAAGCAGCCAGCCCAGAGGCGCGCCGATGAATACCAGCCGCTTCACCCCTTCGGCCGCATCGCGCAGCGTGTGGAAGTTCAGCGTCAGGCCGCCCTCGAAGAGGATCACCGCCACCGCCACCGCGATGATCGCGTTCGTCATCGGTCCGATATCGCGCATGGGATCGAAGAAGCCGAAGACCGGCCCCACCAGCAGGCCGGCGACCAGCATGAGCACGATGGCCGGCATGCGCAGCCGCCAGGCCAGCCATTGCGATCCCACCCCGAGGGTGCCGACGAGGGCGATCGCCATGACGGGATCAAGGCTCCCGATGCTTTCTGCTGCCATGTGCTCTCTTTCTGATCGGCCGCGCGTAACGGCTTGCATTTTCGGTTCTACCGGGATTTGACCGCGCGATGACGAAGGTCAAGGAAAACCGCGCGGCATCGGGGACGCATCCCGCGCCGGCCATCCATGCCGGCTCGGGGCCATGCAGCGCGGCCCGCCGAAACGCGGTCAAACCGGGGGAGTTCCGACAATGACGCACAAGCAGGTCGAATGGTGGAAGCAGGGCGTGATCTACCAGGTCTATCCGCGCTCGTTCCAGGACAGCACCGGCAACGGCGTGGGCGATCTGCGGGGGATTGAACGGCGCCTGCCCTACCTGCGCGACCTGGGCGTCGATGCGATCTGGATCTCGCCGATCTTTCCCTCGCCGATGCGCGATGCCGGCTATGACATCACCGATTACACCGGGATCGAGCCGCTCTTCGGCGACCTCGAAGCCTTCGACGCCCTGGTGGACGCGGCCCATGGGCTCGGGTTGCGCGTCCTTCTCGATTTCGTGCCGAGCCACAGCTCGGATCAGCATCCGTGGTTCCGGGAGGCTCGTGAAGGGCGCGGATCGCGGCGGCGCGACTGGTACATCTGGCGCGATCCCGGTCCCGACGGCGGCCCGCCGAACAACTGGTTGAGCGAGTTCGGCGGCCCGGCCTGGACCTTCGACGCGGCCAGCGGTCAGTATTACCTCAACATCTACCTGCCGGAGCAGCCCGCGCTGAACTGGCGCAATCCCGATCTGCGGGCCGCGATGCTCGATGCGTTGCGCTTCTGGTTCGACCGGGGCGTGGACGGGTTCCGGGTCGATGCGGCCGAACATATCGCCCCCGATGACGCCTTCCGCGACAACCTGCCCAACCCCGACTGGCACGAACGGCTCGGCCCCGCGCGGCAGCTCTTTCGCACCTATTCCTCGCATCAGCCCGACGGGTATGCCTTCGTGCGCGAGATGCGCGCGGTCGCCGATGCCTACGAGGGCCGGGTCCTGGTGGGAGAGGCCTATGGCGAGCTGGCGCAGGTCATGCGCTATTACGGCGACGCCCTGGACGGCTTCCACCTGCCCTTCAATTTCGGCCTGATCGAGGCACCGTGGGATGCGGACCATATCGCGGGGCTGATCCGCGACTACGAGGCCGCCCTGCCCGCGGGCGGCTGGCCCAACTGGGTGCTCGGCAACCACGACCGCGCCCGCATCGCCAGCCGCGCGGGCCCCGCGCAGGCGCCCGTGGCCGCGATGCTGCTGATGACCCTGCGCGGCACACCGACCATCTACCAGGGCGACGAGCTCGGTCTCGAGAACGGTATCGTGCCGCCCGAACTGATCCAGGACCCCTGGGAGCGGAACGTGCCGGGACAGGGGCTCGGGCGCGACCCGGTGCGCCTGCCGATGCCATGGGATGACGGGCCCGGACGTGGCTTCACGCAAGGCACGCCATGGCTGCCGTTATCGGAGGGCAGCAGCGCCGAGGCGCAATCGAATGATCCCGGCTCGATGCTGTCTCTGCACAAAAGACTCCTGTCGCTGCGCCGGAGCGAGCCCGCGCTCTCGCTCGGCGCGCTCGAGCTGCTTGCGGTGGAGGGCGGCACGGTGCTGCGCTACCGCCGAACCCACGAGGGGCGCGTTCTCGAGATTGCCCTGAATTTCGGCACGCAGGATATCGCGCTGGAGCCCGGCGCCGCCCTCGTCATGTCCACCGACACGCAGCGGCAGGGCTGGGACGGACAGCTCGCAGGCAACGAGGGGGTCATCCTGGTGCCCGACGCTGCCGGCTGATCGTGCCCCCCCGGCATTCCACCGGGTGGGTCCTTTCCGCCCGCCGCGCGTCAGAGCGGCGGTGCCATCAGGCTCGGTTTGGGCAGCGCCCCGAGGCAGAGCCGCGCGTGGCTCTGGATCGCGAAACGGTCGGTCATGCCGGCGATGTAGTCCGCGACGATCCGGGCAAGGGCCAGCTCGCCATCGGCCTCGGCCACGTCCTTGCGCCACTGCTTGGGAAGCAGGGACGGGTCGGCCATGAAGAGCGGGAAAAGGTCGTGCACCACGCGCGTCACCTCACCGCGCATCTCGACCACCGACGGCGCGCGGTACATCCGCGTGAAGAGAAAGCGGCGGATCACCTGCAGGTCGCGCCAGAGCGGCTCCGAAAAACGCACCACCGGCCGCCCGGCCATCCGGACTTCCTCGGCGCTGTTCGCGCCCAGTGCCTTGAGCGCGCCACGCGCCTGCTCGATCACGTCCTCGACCAGCAATCCGAAGAACCGGCGCAACGCCTCGTGACGGCGGCGATAGTAGTTCAGATCGGGATAACGCGCATCGACCTCGTTGAAGCATTCCTTCAGGAGCGGCATCTCCGCCAGCTCGTCGGTCGAGAACAGCTCGGCGCGAAGCCCGTCATGCAGATCGTGATTGTTGTAGGCGATGTCATCGGCCAGCGCGGCCACCTGTGCCTCGGCACTGGCATGGGTGTGCAGTTCGAGGTCATGGCACGCATTGTAATCGGCGAGCGCGTAGGGCACCGGCCCGGTCACCGGACCGTTATGCTTGGCGATGCCCTCGAGCGTGTCCCAGGTCAGGTTCAGCCCGTCGAACTCGGCGTAATGGCGTTCCAGCGAGGTGACGATGCGGATCGCCTGCGCGTTGTGATCGAACCCGCCATAGGGCGCCATCAGTTCCTGAAGCGCGTCCTCCCCGGTATGGCCGAAAGGCGGATGGCCCAGATCATGGGCAAGCGCCACGGCCTCGGTCAGCTCGGCATTGAGCCCCAGCACCCCGGAAATCGTGCGCGCCACCTGCGCCACCTCGATCGAATGGGTCAGGCGGGTGCGGAAATAGTCGCCCTCGTGCTCGATGAAGACCTGCGTCTTGTGCTTGAGCCGCCGGAAGGCGCTGGCATGGATGATCCGGTCGCGGTCGCGCTGGAAGCAGGAGCGGAAGGCGCTCTCCTCCTCGGGATGGCGCCGGCCCCGGCTCTGTTCGGGTCGCATGGCATAGGGTGCGTGCATGGTGCCGCCTGCTGTTGTCGTTCCGCCTGCCACTCCATATATTGAACGAAGCGTCATTTGCCATGCGGATTGCCAATATGGAACTCAACCTTCCACCCAAAGTAACGGACCGCGCCTTCGAGCGACTGGCCGAGATCAATTCCGGCACCGAGGGCCAGGCCCTCAGGGTCGCGGTCGAGGGCGGGGGATGCTCGGGTTTTCAATACGAGATCAAGCTCGATGCGCCCGCCGAAGACGACCTCGTTCTGGAGAAAAACGGGCAGAAAGTGCTGGTCGACAGCGTCTCTCTTCCCTTCCTCGCCAATGCCGTCATCGACTTCACCGAAGAGCTGATCGGTGCCCGCTTCACGATCGAGAACCCGAACGCCACCTCGTCCTGCGGTTGCGGCACGTCCTTCTCGATGTGATGACGACATCGCGCCCCGCGCGGGCATGCGCCGCTTCGCCTCGCGCGGCGGCATCGATACCGAGCGCGGGGCGCCGATGAGCAAGACCGAAGACGAAAGCGGCACGAATGCGCAAGAGCGCGGCGACGGGTCTTCTCAAAGCAGTGTCGCGGCGGGGCGTGCCTTCGGCAAGGCGGTGCTGCGCGACGCGCGGCGGGGGGCGGCGCTGGGTGCAGGGGCCCTGCAGCGGGGCGGAAGGCTCCTTTGGTCCCGTCTCGCGGCGAAAACCACGAAAAGCGAAAGACGTGCGTCCCCGGCGCGATCCCCTGCCCCGCGCGGCCCGGAGAGCGGCGCGCCCGCATCACCGCCATTCGGGCGCCGGCGCCTTCGCCGCCTCATGGGCGCGGCGCTCCTGTCGCTGCCGGTCATCATCGCCCTCTCAGCCGCCATGGCGCATATCCTGCTCCCGAACCTCGAGGAGATGGGGGCGCGCGCCGAGGACAGGCAGGTTTTCGAGGATGCGCATGGCGCCCCCCTGATCATCCGCGGCGCCGTTCCGTCGGCCTATGCCCCGCTCGACACCTTTCCACGGCACCTGGTCGATGCGGTGATCGCGATCGAGGACCGGCGCTTCTTTCAGCATGGCGGGATCGATATCGAGGCGATCGCCCGTGCGTTGCTGCGCAACATCCGCTCGGGCGGCATCGCGGAAGGCGGCAGCACGCTGACGCAGCAGCTCGTGAAGATCAGTTATCTCGCCCCCGAGCGCAGCCTCTCGCGCAAGCTTCACGAGGCGATCCTGACCCGGCAGCTCGAACGCCGCGACAGCAAGGAGCAGATCCTCGAGGCTTACCTCAACTCGGTCTATCTCGGCTCGGGCGCGACGGGGGTCCCGGCGGCGGCGCGGATCTATTTCGACAGTGCCCCCGAGGACGTCACCCTTGCCCAATCGGCGGCCCTCGCCGCCATGATCCAGGCGCCCAGCGTGGTCAATCCCCTGGCCGATCTCGAAGCGTTGCGCGCGCGCGGCGCGCTCGTGCTGGACGCGATGGAGGCACAGGGGCGCATCGATGCGGACGAAGCGGGGCAGGCCCGCGACGAGATGGCCGCGCTGGTGCCACGCCCCCCGGCCATTCGCTACGGCACCTGGTTCTCGGACTGGATCACCCGGAGCGCCGAAACCCTTGCCCCCGCGCCGCGCGGCGTGAGCCTCCTGCGCACCACGCTCGAGCCGGACCTGCAGGTGGCCGCCGAGCGCATCATCGAGCAGCATCTCGCCGCCGCGGGGAGCGGGGCGCAGGCCGCGCTGGTCGCGCTGCGCCCCGACGGTGCCGTGGCGGCGATGGTCGGCGGGCGCGACTACGGCGAGAGCCAGTTCAACCGTGCCGTCGACGCTCTGCGGCAGCCCGGCTCCACCTTCAAGACGATCGTCTATCTCGCCGCGCTCGCCGAAGGGTTCGAACCGGGCGACCGCATCCTGGACCGGCAGCTCGACATCGACGGCTACACGCCCGTGAATTTCGACGGCCGCTACCGCGGCGAGGTCACGATGCTCGACGCGTTTGCCGCCTCGCTGAACGCGGCGACGGTGAACATGGCGATGACCGTCGGACTGGACCGTATCGCGCAGACCGCCCGGACCCTCGGAATCGACACGGAGCTGCGACAGACGCCGGCCCTTGCGCTCGGCGCCTCGGAGATACCGCTGATCGAGATGACCGAGGCCTATGGCGCGATCGCGACGGGGCGCATCCCGTTCGAGGCCTTCGGGATCCGCTCCGCATCCGGAATGGCCGGGCAGGATCGCATTGCGCTCAATCCCGTTCCCGGCGCCTCCGGGCCGCAGATCGACAGGATCATGGCCGCACGCCAGGACATGGCCACCCTCCTGCGCCGGGTGATCGACGACGGGACGGGACGCCGCGCGGCCCTGACCCAGCCTGCGGCCGGCAAGACCGGCACGACGCAGGAAAGCCGCGATGCGCTTTTCATCGGCTGGAGCGGCGATCTGATCACCGGCGTCTGGATCGGCAATGACGACAACACGCCCATGGACGGCGTGACGGGCGGAGGCCTGCCGGCGCAGATCTGGTCCGAGTTCATGATCGTCGGACTGAACCTTGCCGATGCGACGACAGTGGGGGGCGCAAAGAGCCTCGAGACCACCCCCGCCCCGGCGCAATGCAACGTCACCGCCTGCCGGCGCGCCTATCGCTCCTTCGATGTGTCGGATTGCACGTTCCAACCCTATAGCGGCCCGCGCAAGCTGTGCACCAGATGATCAGATCACCGGAGGATCCATGAAGATCGCGACGTTCAACATCAACGGCGTCAAGGCGCGGATCGACACCCTGTCGGCATGGCTCGAGGCGAGCAAGCCCGACGTCGCGATGCTGCAGGAGATCAAGTCCGTGGACGAGGGATTCCCCCGCGCCCATTTCGAGGACATGGGATACACCGTCGAGACGCATGGGCAGAAGGGGTTCAACGGGGTGGCATTCCTGTCGCGCCTGCCCCTCGAGGATGTGACGCGCGGCCTGCCGGGAGATGACGACGACCCTCAGGCCCGATGGATCGAGGCCACGGTGATCGGAACGCGCGCGATCCGGTTGTGCAACCTCTACCTGCCGAACGGCAATCCTGCGCCGGGTCCCAAATACGACTACAAGCTTGCCTGGATGGAGCGCCTCGCCGTGCGGGCCCGCGCGCTTCTGGACGCGCAGGAGCCGGCTCTTATGGCAGGCGACTACAACATCATCCCGATGGACGAGGATGCCGCCCGTCCCGAGGTCTGGCGCGAGGATGCGCTGGCGCGCCCCGAAAGCCGCGATGCCTTCCGCCGGATCCTCAATCTCGGCTTTACCGAGGCCTTCCGCGCGAGGGTCCAGGGGCCAGGACATTACAGCTTCTGGGATTACCAGGCCGGGGCCTGGGACCGTAATCACGGGATCAGGATCGATCACGTTCTCATGACCCCCGACTGTGCCGACCTCCTCGTCGAATGCTGGATCGAGGCGGAGCAGCGCGGCCGTGACAAGCCGTCGGACCACGTCCCCGTCTGGGTCGAACTGGACGCCTGAAAGCAGGGTATCTCCGATCCCGACTGGAGGCCCGGGGGGAACCGGAGCGGACACCGCCGGGTTCCAGACAGGCCAAGCTCCCGGAGGATGCGTCATGAAACCAAGTCTTGCCCTCGCCCTCGTGGCGGCATCCCTGTCATTGACCGCCATTCCAGCGGCAGCCAAGGAGCACAAGGAAAAGAAGGGCGGCAAGGCGAAGATCGAGATCGCATGCCCTGCCTTGCTGCAGCGCGAGGGCCTTTGCGACAAGGGAAAGATCAAGATCAAGCATAAGAAGGCCAAGGATCACGACGACGGCACGATCGCCGTCGAGATCAAGGGGCTTCAGGGTGGCAAGCGGACCATCCTGCTCGATCCGCAAATTCCGGCAGCCCGTCCTGCGGAAACGGCGGCACGGGCGGCCCCCGCTCCCGCGCCGGCCGCTCCGGCCATTCCCGCATCGAGCATCGCGCCCCGTGTCAGCCCCTTCCCGCGTCCGGCCCCGCCGGGACTTGCCATGACAACACGCGGCAACGCCCCGATCGAGATCGATCCGCGGCGCACCGTAATTTCGACCGACGAGCGGACCGATCCGGCAGCTGCAAGCCGGCGGTCGCAGACCATCACCGCGATCGAGACCATGCCGCGCCGGATCATGCTCGACACCGAGGCGCCCGAGATGATCGCCGCGCCCGGAACGCAGACGCGCTCCACCACGACAATCGCGGGCGGTGCGAAGACGGTGCGCCCCCAGCTGCAATCGGTCAGCCTCGATGACGGACAGCGCATCACCCGCGGCGAACGCCTCGATGGGGCGGTGCGTGCGCAATATGTTGGCCTGCGGGATCCCGCGCTTTTCGGATTGCCGGCCGTGACCGCGCCCCGGAGCTACCTGCGCATCGGCGACGCGGCCGTGGTCATCGACGACACGACCGGCGAAGTCCTGGATTTCCTGCCCCTTGGCAGCGTCACGATCAACTGAGCATCGGCGCGGTCCCGGCGGCAGGCCGGGACCATCACCTCATTCGGCCGCGATCTCGCGCGGTGAGAGCATCGGCTTGAGATAGTGACCGGTGTGGCTCTCGGCGACTTCGGCGACCGTCTCGGGCGTGCCTTCGGCCACCACCTGCCCCCCGCCATCACCCCCTTCGGGACCGATGTCGATGATCCAGTCCGCAGTCTTGATGACGTCGAGATTGTGTTCGATCACCACGACCGAATTGCCCTGCTCCACCAGCTCGTGCAGCACTTCCAGCAGCTTGCGCACATCCTCGAAATGCAGGCCCGTCGTCGGCTCGTCCAGGATGTAGAGAGTGCGACCGGTCGAGCGCCGCGCCAGCTCTTTCGACAGCTTCACGCGCTGCGCCTCGCCGCCTGACAGCGTGGTCGCCTGTTGTCCGACCTTGATGTAACCGAGACCCACCCGCATCAATGCGTCCATCTTCTCCCGGATCGACGGAACGGCCTGGAAGAAGCCCTGCGCGTCTTCAACCGTCATATCAAGAACGTCCGCTATGCTCTTGCCCTTGTGACGAATCTCCAGGGTTTCGCGATTGTATCTCTGGCCGTCGCACGTCTCGCAGGTCACGTAGACATCCGGCAGGAAATGCATCTCGATCTTGATCACGCCATCGCCTTGGCAGGCCTCGCAGCGGCCGCCCTTGACGTTGAAGCTGAAGCGGCCGGGCTTGTAGCCGCGTGCCTTCGACTCGGGCAGGCCCGCGAACCAGTCGCGGATCGGCGTGAAGGCCCCGGTATAGGTCGCGGGGTTGGACCGCGGCGTACGCCCGATGGGGCGCTGGTCGATGTCGATCACCTTGTCCAGATGCTCGAGCCCCTTGATCGTCTCGCAAGGGGCGGGCGTCTGGCGCGCCCCGTTCAGGCGCATCGAAGCCGTCTTGAACAGGGTCTCGATGGTGAGCGTGGATTTGCCGCCCCCAGACACGCCCGAGACGCAGACGAACTTGCCCAGCGGGAAATCGACCGAGATCCCGCGAAGGTTGTTCCCCACCGCCTTCACGACGCTGATCTTCTTCTTGTTGCCTTTGCGTCTTGTCTGCGGAACCGCGATTTCGCGCCGCCCGGCAAGGTAGTCGCCGGTGACGGAGGCGGGATTGTCGACGATCTGCTGCGGTGTGCCATGGGCCACCACGCTGCCACCATGAACGCCCGCGCCGGGGCCGATGTCGAAGACGTAGTCGGCCTCGCGGATCGCTTCCTCGTCATGCTCGACGACGATCACGGTATTGCCCTGATCGCGCAGGTTCTTCAGCGTCGTCAGAAGCCGGTCGTTGTCGCGTTGATGCAGGCCGATGGAGGGCTCGTCCAGCACGTAGAGCACGCCTGTCAGCCCCGAGCCGATCTGGCTCGCCAGCCGGATCCGCTGGCTCTCACCGCCCGAGAGCGTGCCGGCATTGCGGCTCAGCGTCAGGTATTCGAGCCCGACATTGTTCAGAAAACCAAGACGCTCGCGGATCTCCTTCAGGATGGCACGCGCGATCTCGTTCTTCTGCTGGCTCAGCGTCTGGGGAACCGTGTCGCACCATTCGAGCGCGTCTCGGATCGATTTCTCGACCACCGCGCCCACATGATGGTCCGCGATCCTGACCGCGAGTGCCTCGGGCCGCAGACGGTAGCCGCCGCAGGTGCCGCAAGGCCGGTTGTTCTGATAGCGCTCGAATTCCTCGCGCACCCAGGCGCTGTCGGTCTCGCGGTAGCGGCGCGCCATGTTGGGGATGACCCCCTCGAACGGCCGGCTGACGGTATAGACGCGCCCGCCCTCGTCGTAGCGAAAGCTGATCTCGGTCTTGCCCGAGCCTTGCAGGAAAACCTGCTGCACCTCTTCCGACAGGTCCTTCCAGCGGGTCGAGGGGCTGAATCCGTAATGCTTGGCGATCGACTGGATCGTCTGGGTGAAATGCGGGGATTTGCCCTTGCGCCACGGCGCGATGGCCCCGTCGCCGATCTTGAGGTTCTGGTCGGGCACCACGAGGCGCTCGTCGAAGAACAACTCCATCCCCAGCCCATCGCAGGCGGGACAGGCGCCGAAGGGCGCGTTGAACGAGAAGAGCCGCGGCTCGATTTCGGGAATGGTGAAGCCGCTGACCGGACAGGCGAAATTCTCCGAGAAGGTGATCCGCTCGGGCTCCGCTGGGGTCTCGCCCTCCTCCGCGCGCGGTGCCGTCTCGACGAGGGCGATGCCATCGGCGAGGTCGAGCGCGGTGCGCAGGCTGTCGGCCAGCCGCGTCTCGAGCCCCTCGCGCACCACGATCCGGTCCACGACCACGTCGATGTCATGGCGGAACTTCTTGTCGAGGGTCGGCGGCTCGTCGAGCTCGTAAAAGGTGCCGTCGACCTTCACACGCTGGAATCCCTGCTTGCGCAGCTCGAGGAATTCCTTGCGATACTCACCCTTGCGGTCACGCACGATCGGCGCGAGCAGGTAGCCGCGCGTGCCCTCCGGCAGCGCCATGATGCGGTCGACCATGTCCTGGACCTGCTGCGCCTCGATGGGCAGCCCCGTCGCCGGGCTGTAGGGGGTGCCGGCCCGCGCGAAGAGCAGACGCAGGTAGTCGTAGATCTCGGTGACGGTGCCGACGGTCGAGCGCGGGTTCTTGCTGGTCGTCTTCTGCTCGATGCTGATCGCGGGGCTCAGGCCGGAGATGTGATCGACATCGGGCTTGCCCATCATGTCGAGGAACTGGCGCGCATAGGCCGACAGGCTCTCGACATAGCGCCGCTGCCCCTCGGCGTAGATCGTGTCGAAGGCAAGGCTCGACTTGCCGGAGCCCGACAGGCCGGTGATCACCACGAGCTGGTCACGCGGAATGTCCACGTCGATGTTCTTGAGGTTGTGTTCGCGCGCGCCGCGCACCTCGATCTGCTTCAACTCGGCCATGTCCCACCTCTTCGCGAATGTGCAACAGATAGGAGCCGGCGGCGCGGAACCCAAGTGAAAAAAGAGAACGCACAGGGAACGGTTGCGGAAAACCGTAATTCCCCATCCGCTATATCACGCCATGGGCGCGGATTTCCCCGGGGCCATGCGACGATGGCACGCAGCCGTGGGGGCGTGGCGTGGCACTGCGGGCCCGCGACCGGGCGCCGATGGGGCGGCCCGGCTCGCGCGTGGTCACCCCTCCGATTGCAGCGCGCGCACCGTCGCGCCATAGGCGCCGGCATCGAGATACTCGCGCTCCACCGGCTTGCTCTGCCGTCCGAGCGCATCATTGCGATAGGGGAACCGTCCGAATTTGCGGATCACCTCGCGATGCGCGCGCGCGTGAAGCAGGTTGCCGGCGCCGCCATCCGGCATCCGGCTGAGCATCAGCCGCACGCAGCGATCCTGATCCACGAGATTCTCCGAGTGCATCAGCGGCAGGTAGAAGAACTGCCGCTCCGGCGCCGCGATGCGCAGGTCCCATTCCCGTCCGATCGCCGCCTTGGCCGCCCCGAGCGCGAGACCGTCGGTGGCGAAGGCCCGGCCCTCGCCGCGGAACATGTTGCGCGGGAACTGATCGGTGAGGATGATATAGGCGAGCGCGCTGCGCGGATCGGCGAGCCAATCCGTCATTCCGCCGTCCCGGGCGGCCTCCCATGCCGGTGCGAAGCGTGCGCGAATGCTCGTGTCGAGCGCCTCATCGACGTCGTACCAGCGGTCCTGACCGACCTCGTCGATCCAGAAATCGAGGATGTCCTGCGGCGTTGTCATGGGGTGCTCTCCGACCTCTTTACACATCTCTTCAAGACGATGTTTCGCAGCATCAAGCTTCGCTCACAACCCGGTGGCGGTGCTTGCCCTGCCTTCCTCTTCCTCGCGATCCTCGGCATCCTGCTCGGACACCCACTCCTGCGCGGCGCCGAGAGAGACGGCGGTCGCGCTCGGCAGGATCGACACGTAGGCCGAGCCGCTATCGGCAGTGGGCGCGGCGCGTCGCGTCATGCGCCACAGAGCATAGCCTGCCATTGCCAGCATCAGGGCACCGACGAAGAACCAGAAGCCATCGGGTCCGAACTCCTCCATCGCGATACCGGTCGCGAGCGGCCCCGTCACCGAGCCGACACCGTTGATGAAAAGGAGCCCGCCGGACGCGGCCGCCATGTCTTCCTGGTCAAGGTAATCGGCGGTATAGGCGATGAGCAGCGCGTAGAGCGGGTTCGACAGTCCGCCCAGCAGGAAGCCGACGACGAGGAGCACCGTGTAGCTGCCGCCCAGCCATACACCTGCGAGGCTGGAGAGGCCGCCCAGCAGGGCCGCCGCGAAGATCAGGGGCCGCCGGTCGAAGCGGTCCGACAGGTAGCCGATGGGATATTGCAGCAGCATCCCGCCGAGGTAGATCGCCGCCATGAAGCTTGCGACCTGCGGCACGGTCATGCCGATCTGCGTGGCATAGACGGAGGCCATGCCGAATTGCGCCGAGAAGACGCCGCCCATGATGAACATGCCCACGCAGCCCAGCGGCGAGAAATTGTAGAGTTGTCGAAGGCTCATCGGCTTTGTCGTGTCGAAAGCCGGGGTCGGATTGATCGACAGGAGGATCGGCGCAAAGCTCAGCGACACGAGCACCGAGGGGATCACGAAGAGGACGAATCCCGACGGATCGCCCAGCACCAGGAGGCCCTGCGCGATCACGATGCCGCCCATCTGCACGATCATGTAGAGCGAGAGCGACTGACCCCGTGTCTCGTTGGTGGCCGCGTTGTTGAGCCAGCTTTCCGCGGTCACGTAGACGCCGGAGAAGCAAAAGCCGACCGCGATGCGCAGCAAGGCCCAGGCCCAGGGGTCGGTCAGGGTCGGGTAGAGGATCAGGATCGCGGAGATGAACGAGCCCAGCGCGGCAAAGACCCGCACGTGGCCGACACGCCGGATCATGCTCGGCGCGAGCTGTGATCCGCCGAGAAAGCCGAGGAAATAGGCCGACATCACGATCGACATCTCGAAGGTCGAGAAGCCCTCGAGGGCGCCGCGCACACCCAGAAGCGTGCCCTGCATGCCGTTGCCGATCATCAGGAACAACATGCCGAGAAGCAGCGCCCATGCGCTTCCAAGAACCTGCAGCATGATTGACCCCTTCGATTCGTCCATTGCCCGTTCGCGGCGAGCGAGACTAGAGAAACGCGCCGAGAACAAGCAATTTCGCCCCTCGCTTCGCGTCACGACCGGATTTTGCCGACATCCCCCGCCCACGGCAGGTCACGGTGCATCCACAGCCGGGAAGCGGGTACGCCCTTCGCGGCTCCGCGGAGTGCCCCCCCCCCGAACGGCCCCGAACGGCCCCGGCCCTAGCCCTTCGGCAGCAGCAGGGACCCGTCGCCGTAAGAGAAGAACCGGTAGCGCTCGGCGATCGCATGGGCATAGACGCGCTTGATCTCGTCCTGCCCCATCAGCGCGGAGACCAGCATCATCAGGGTCGATTTGGGCAGGTGGAAATTCGTCATGAGCCCGTCGCAGACCTTGAACTCGAAACCGGGGGTGATGAAGATGTCGGTCTCGCCGCGCCAGGGCGCGATCGCCCCGCTGTCGCGCGCCGCCGATTCCAGGAGCCGCATCGCCGTCGTGCCGACCGGGATCACCCGGCCGCCCTCGGCGCGGGTCCGTGCGATCTGCGCCGCGGCATCCGGTGTCACTTCCCCCCATTCGGCATGCATCTTGTGGGTGCTGACATCCTCGACCTTGACCGGCAGGAAGGTGCCCGCCCCGACATGCAGCGTCACATAGGTCAGCTCGACCCCGCGCCGGCGCACTGCATCCAGAAGCCCTTCATCGAAATGCAGCGAGGCGGTCGGGGCGGCGACCGCGCCGCTGCGCCGCGCCCAGACGGTCTGGTAATCCTCGGCATCCTGCACGTCCGCCGCGCGCCTGGCGGCGATATAGGGCGGCAGCGGCATCGCACCGGCCCGGCTAAGCGCGTCGTCGAAATCGGCACCGCGCCGGTCGAAATCGAGAAACGCGGCACCCTCCTCACGCCCGAGCACCACCGCGCTCAGGTCCTCGGAGAAGAGGATGCGCTCGCCATCGCGGATCTTGCGCAGCGGCTTGACGAGGGCGCGCCAGCTTCCATCGGCACGCGGCTCGAGCAATGTCGCCTCGATCCGCGCCGCGCCATCCTGTTGCCCGCCCTGCCCCTTGCGCAGGCGTATCCCGTTCAGGCGCGCGGGGATGACCTTCGTGTCGTTGAGCACCAGCCGGTCGCCGGGGCGCAGCCAGTCCGGGAGATCACCCATCACCGCATCGGTGATCTCGCCGGCGCTGTCCACCAGCAAGCGCGCCGAGGAGCGCGGCCGCGCCGGCCGCGTCGCGATCAGCGTCTCGGGCAGATCGAAATCGAAATCGCTGAGCTTCATCTGTGCCTCCGCAGGGATTCGAGGCGCTAGTTACGGCTTGGTGGCGGCTTTCGGAAGATCTCGCGGAACATTCCGGGCGTCAGGAGCGATAGCGGGTTGACCCCGACATCCGGCGCACCCGCCGATCCGGCCAGGGTGAAGCTGACACCGAAAAGCCCCTCGCCGCGCCGCGTGAAGATCGATCCGATCCCGTTGAGAAGGTAGATCGGCGAGACAACGCCCTGCATGTCCATCCGCTTGGTCTCGAGGTCATAGACCCCGTCCATGGAAATCCCGAGCGAGGCCCCGACGGCGCTCGAGCTGTAGAGCGCGAGGCGGCCGGGCGACAATCCGAAATCGGCCGTCGCGTCCTCGAACACGATGCCGCGCCCGTTCAGCTGCTCAAGCAGGCCGACCACGCTGATGGCGGCGAGAAGATCCGCGAGGGCCGGCGCGCCGCGCACCCTTGGCCCGCGCACCGTCAGCCGCCCGTCATAGCTGCCGGGCGCGCCAGTCGGCTGCAGCCGCAGCTCCATCTGCCCGTCATGCACGCGCTCGGTGATGCCCGCATCGCGCAGCACCGCCCCGCCGTCGGGCGCGGTCACCCGGAGCGCCGTGCCCGTCCCGGTGTTCACCAGAGCGCCGGCGACCCGCGCCCCGCCATTGACCCGCCCGCTCAGCCGCCCGTCAAAGCCGCGCCCCGCGTCGATCTGTGCGGTGAAGGGCGAGAGCGCGATCGTATCCGTGAGGCGCAGCGTGTCGAGCGAAAGGCTGATGGGGCCATGCGCGGCCGCATCCCCCCCGGCCCGGCCCCCGCCGCCCTCCCTGCCCCCGCCGCGCGGTGCGCCGCGTGCATCGAGCCGCCCCCCGGTCAGCGCGATGGCGGGGGGACGTCCCGCGCCGCGTCCCGTCACCGTGGCCGCGACATCGAGCCAGGGCCTCAGCCGCACCCTGTCGAGCCGCGCCGTGCCGAGCCCGCCGCCCGGCGCGGCCGTGATGCTGCCGCGCGCCTCGAGCCCTGCCGCGGCGAGGGCGATGCGCTCGACCTTGGGCGCCGCGCCGAGCCGGGCGCTGAGCGACAGCTCGCCCGCCTGCCCCGCCGGCTTGCGCCAGTCCAGCGCCGGCACCGAAAGGGCGATGCCCCGCAATGCGCTTTCGAGCGTCAGGGCGGGCGGCGCGCCGCGTTCCAGATCGAGCGTGTAGCGCCCCGTTCCCGTGCCGCTGACAACCCCCGCGGGCAGCGCCACCCCGAAGGTGCGCAGCGTCTGCGGGCCGAGGGCGACGCTGCCGGTCACACGGCTGCGGCCCCGGGCGCCCGCCGTGAGGGGCTGCCGCCAGCGAAAGGTGGTCGCGACCCCGTCGATCGCGGCATCCCCCGAGACGGTCAGCGCGGCGGGATCGGCCGCGACGACGAGGCGCTGCGCCGTCAGACGCCGCCCTTTCACGATCCGGTCGCTGGAGACGTCCGTGAGGATCGCCTGGGCGTCGAAGATCACGTCCTCGGGCGTGTTGCCCTTGCGCAGCTCCAGGGCGATCTCTGCGCGGCCGCTGACCTGCGCCTCTGCCAGGTCCGGCGCGCGGCCGCTCGCCTTCAACGCGTTCAGGGGCGGGCGGTCCAGCAGCGCCAGCAAGGCCGTCATGCTGCCATCGGCGGCAAGGGAGAACTCCCCCCGCGCCGGCTTGCGCCGGATGTCGGGAACGGTCATCGTCGTGCCGGAAAGATCGAGCGGGCCGCCCATGCGCGGCGTGACGATGCCCTCCTCGAGCCGGATGACGAAACGCCCGTCCGAAAACGCGCCGTATCCCGCCCCGCCGGTGATCGGCGGCATCTGCTTGAGGAAGGTCACGCTGGCGTCGCGAAAGCTGAAATTCGCGGCGCTGCGCGGCGGCTTGCCGGGCGAGAGGCGCAGCGCGGCCGTCACGTCCTCGATCACCGCCGCATGCAGGTATTTGTCGAGCCAGGCCCGCGTCTTGGCCGCGACGGGAACCGGCCAGAAGGCGGAGATCATTTCTCTCGGGAGTCGCTCCGAAGTCACGTCGAGCGCCGCGCTCCAGCCGTTTGGGGCGGCCGCCACCTGCCCGCTCACATCGATGCGGCCCATGCCCGGCCCATCACCCTCGAGCAGGACCAGCTGACCGATGCGCAATTCCAGGGGATCGAGCCCCACGCGCAGATCGGCGATGCCCCGCGCGAGCCGTACCGGGCCACCGAAGATGTCGCGCCGCTCGAAGGTCAGATCGCGCAGGTCGAGCTGTGCGAGCAGCGCGCGCGGAAAGCCGGCCGCATCGGGATCGCGCAGATAGGCATGCCCCGACAGCGCGGCATCGAGGCTCGGCCCGCGCAAGGTCACGTCGTCGAGGTCGATCCGGCCGGCGGCGGGATCGAAGCGGAGCGCGGCGCGGGCGCCGTCGAAGGGGACCGGATCGCGCGAGGCGCCGGGTCGCAGGACGCCGGCGCCGATCGACAGCGCCGCCTGCAGGTCCCGCGGCGCCCCTTGGGCATCGAGGCGTCCACGCGCCTCGCCCGAGATCAGCGCATCGAGCAGGGCGAGCGGCGCCAATGCCGGCGATTGCGGCGCCAGGTCCGAGGCGGCCACATCGCGCATTTCCACGTGCAGCGCGGCGCTCGAATCGCCGGCGGCCGTCGTCAGGAGGCCCGAGAGCGTCGCCCCGCCGGGACCGGTCAGATCGAGCGACAACTCGGCCCCCTCCGCGCGCCTGTCCAGCGCGGCCCCGCCTTCGAGATGCCAGCTCCTGTCGCCCTCGACACTGCGCAACGTGACACGGCTCCGTGCGATCTCGATCCGCTGCAATCCGGCAAGGGCCTGCGCGGCAAGGGCCGCGTCGAGCGCGTCCAGCGCCTCGGCCGGACCGTGGACCGCCTGTCCTCCGCCCCCGAAGCCAAGGGTCAAGCGGCCCTGCGCATCGCGCCGCACCGCCATGTCGAGACCTTCGAGCCGAAGGATACGCGGTGCGAAGCGTCCGCGCAGGATGCCGCCGGGCGAGAATGCCGCCCCCACTGTCTCGAGCCGGATCGGATCGGCCCCGCCCCTTGGCGAGAGGGCCACGCCGCGAACGGTCAGGCGGGGAATGCCCTCGGCGTCGATCGCGAAGACGATGTCGTCGATGGCGATGTCGAACCCGAGCCCCGCGCGCGCCAGCCGCGCCTCGATCCGCTCGACGAAACCGCCGGGCAGATGGAGCGGCGCGCCGCTGGCCCAAAGCCCCGCAAGCAGGAGCGCAAGGGCGACCGCCAGTACGCTGGCAAGGCGCACGATCGCGCGTATCGGGCGCCATGGGGCCGGCTTGCGCCTTCTGCGCCGCACGTCCGTCTCGACCATCGTGACCGGGGCCTCCCCTTCGATCCAGTTCCGCGCGGCCGCATTCCCGCGCCCCGCCGCCATGCGCACCCGGCACTCGGGCCCTCGGCCTCGCTCTCCCGGCCCCGCCCCGCGGCCGCCGCTTTATCTTCTCGCGAAGTTGCGCCAAGTTCCACCGCAGTCTGCGACAGGCAACCCTCATGCGAAGCGAAAGGCCGCCGATGCCCGAAACTGGCGAGATCGCCCCCGATTTCACCCTGCCGCGCGATGACGGCCCGCCGCTCACCCTGAGCGATCAGCGCGGGCAGCGTGTCGTTCTCTTCTTCTATCCGCGCGATGCCACCGCGGGCTGCACCGCGCAGGCGCGGGGCTTCTCCGAGCGTCTGGACGCGTTCACGGCACTCGGAACGCAGGTCTGGGGCATCTCCCGCGACAGCCTTGCGAGCCATGCCCGGTTTCGGGAAAAACATGCCCTGCGCGTGCCGCTTCTGTCGGATGCGCAGGAGCCGGCGGAGAATGGGGTCTGCGCCCTCTACGGCGTGTGGAGAGAGAAGAAGCTCTACGGGCGCGTGCATATGGGCATCCTGCGAAGCACCTTTCTGATCGGCGCGGATGGCCGCATCGCGGCCTCCTGGACCGGGGTGCGGGTGCCGGGTCATGTCGATGCCGTTTATGATGCCATCGCCGATACGCGATGACGGAGCCCTGCGCCAATACACCGAAAGAGCCGCGCCCCGTATGAAATGTGCATGTCTGAGAGTGTAATCCGGTCTCGCTCAACCTAAAGGAGCATCACGGCCAAGTGAGGACCGGCGGTAAATCGCCGATACGGGCGGTAATCCCGCCGAGTTTCAAGGGCCGCCGGTTAATTTCTTGCGGTGATGCAATCGGGTCGCTAACCCCTAGTCACGCGGTCAGTTCCCAACGAACGACCGTGCGGGGATGGCTACTACGGGGATACTTCGTGACTCAGAAGCGATTTGCTTTCATCGACACCGCTCTTGCACGCGCATTTCCCGAACAGCGACTCTTTTTGAGATCGGACCGCGAAACGCGGTTCATCCGTCTCTCTCCGGCCACACAACTTGTCGCCCTGAGTGGCAGCGCCCTCGTCGTCGGCTGGTCGATCGTCGCCTCGGCGATCCTGCTGATGGACACGATCGGGGCCGGCTCGGTCCGCGAGCAGACCCAGCGCGAGCAGATCCTCTACGAAGACCGCCTGAACGTCCTGTCGCAGGAACGCGAGAATGCCCTGCACCAGGCGGGCGATGCGCATGAGCGGTTCAACGCCGCGCTTTCGCAGGTATCCGACATGCAGGCCGCCCTTCTGGATTCGGAGCTGCGCCGCCACGAGCTCGAGCGCGGGATCGAAGTGACGCAGGACACGCTGCGCCGCACCCTCAAGGAGCGCGACATGGCGCGTGCGGCGCAGGCCGAGCTTGCCGGACAGGACGGCGCGGCCGCGGATGCCGCGGCGGGTGCCGAGGATCTGGCCAGCACCCTCGACATGCTGAGCGCCGCGCTCGACGCGACCTCCGGCCAGCGCGACGCGATGGCGCACGAGGCCGCCGAAGCCGAGCGCTTCGTCGAGGAGATGATGCACAAGGCCAGGCTCGCCGAGCAGCGCAACGACGAGATCTTCACCAAGCTCGAGGATGCCTTGTCCGTTTCGGTCGAGCCGCTCGACAAGATGTTCCGCAAGGCCGGTCTCGATTCGGAATCGCTGCTGGCCACGGTGCGCCGCGGCTATTCGGGCCTCGGTGGCCCGCTGACCCCGATGAGCTTCTCGACCAAGGGCCAGGCGCCCGATGCGAACAGCATGAGGACCAATTCGATCCTCGAGAAGCTCGACAAGATGAACCTCTATCGCATCGCCGCGCAGAAATCGCCCTTCGCGGTTCCGATCAAGGATTCCTTTCGCTTCACCAGCGGTTTCGGGCCGCGCTGGGGACGGATGCATAACGGGACCGACTTCGCCGCGAGCCTCGGCACGCCGATCTATTCGACCGCCGATGGCGTCGTGATCCATTCGGGATGGTCTTCGGGTTTCGGCAAATTGGTTAAGATCCAGCACGAGTTCGGGATCCAGACATATTACGCACACCAGTCCAAGCTGCGGGTCAAAAAGGGACAAAGGGTATCGCGCGGTGAACGCATCGGTGATATGGGAAGTACGGGCCGTTCGACAGGCGTCCACCTTCACTATGAAGTCCGCGTGGACGGGAAACCCGTCAACCCGATGACCTATATCAAGGCAGCGAAAGATGTTTTCTAAGAGCAAGATACATGAGCCTGGCCCCCGGCAGGGTGGCGAGACCGCAGCGCAACACCCCAACGAGTACGAGATGAACGCACCCAAGACGTCCACGACCCTTCCCGCTGCTGCCTCGAAGTCCAAGCCCCCTGCGTCGGTCCTCTCGGCGGACCTGCTGATCAAGGGCAACATCAAGACCACGGGCGATGTCCAGATCGAGGGCAATGTCGAGGGCGACATCCGTGCCCACCTGCTGACCGTTGGCGAAGGCGCGACCGTGAAGGGTGAGGTCATGGCCGACGATGTCGTGGTCAACGGCCGCGTGATCGGCCGTGTGCGCGGCCTCAAGGTGCGCCTGACCTCGACCGCACGTGTCGAGGGCGACATCATCCACAAGACGATCGCGATCGAAAGCGGCGCGCATTTCGAAGGCTCCGTTTCGCGCCGCGAAGACCCGCTGAGCACCTCCGGTGGCGGCCGCTCCGGTAGTCCGCAGGGTCAACCCGCGCCCCAGGAGCAGGGCACGCGCTCCGCAGGCTGACACAGCTGTTTCAATGCAATCGAAAAGGGCGCCCGGCTTGCCAGCCGCGGCGCCCTTTTCGATCTCTGTGCCGCCCTTGAACCGGCCGGAGGGCCAGGGTGATCGGGCGTTCGAAGGCCGCCGCGGTCTCGGCTCTACGGCCTCGATGCCGGGCATGCGCGCCGCCATGACACCCGCAGCATCGGGTCCCACGCTCCGCCCACCGGCCATTTCCGGCCGTGGGCGGAGCGTGGGACGGCACGCGCCATCGCGGCGCCGTCGAAGCTGGAGGGATCAGTCCTCGCCCTGCGCCTCGGCGCGGCTCTTGCCGGCCACGTCGAGGGCAAGCGTAGCCGCCATGAACGCGTCGAGATCGCCGTCGAGCACGCCTTGCGTGTCGGAGGTCTCCGTCGAGGTGCGCAGGTCCTTCACCATCTGGTATGGCTGCAGCACATAGGAGCGGATCTGGTTGCCCCAGCCGGCCGATCCCTTGTTCTCATGCGCCTCGGTGATCGCGGCGTTCCGGCGGTCGAGCTCGATCTGGTAGAGGCGTGACTTCAGCGCCTTCATCGCGATGTCGCGGTTCTGGTGCTGGGACTTCTCGGAGGAGGTCACGACGATGCCGGTGGGGATATGGGTGATGCGCACGGCCGAGTCGGTCGTGTTCACGTGCTGGCCGCCCGCGCCCGAGGAGCGGTAGGTGTCGAGGCGGATGTCGGAGGGATTGACCTCGATCTCGATATTGTCGTCGACGACCGGGTAGACCCAGACGCTTGCGAACGAGGTCTCGCGCGTTCCCTTGCCGAAGGGCGAGATGCGCACCAAGCGGTGCACGCCGGATTCGGTCTTGAGCCAGCCATAGGCATTCTGCCCGCTGATCTTGTAGGAGACGGACTTGATCCCGGCCTCGGCGCCAGCCTCCTCCGATTGCAGCTCGACCTTGTAGCCCTTCTTCTCGGCCCAGCGGACATACATGCGCTGCAGCATCTGCGCCCAGTCGCAGGCCTCGGTGCCACCGGCGCCGGCATTGATCTCGAGAAAGCTGTCATTGCCATCGGCTTCGCCGTCCAGCAGCGCCTCGATCTCGGCCTTCTCGGCGCTCATGCGCAGCGTCTTGAGGGCGGCTTCCGCCTCGGCGATGACCTCGGCATCCTCCTCCGCCTCGCCCAGCTCGATCAGCTCGACGTTGTCGGAAAGCTCGCGCGCCATCGCGGTATAGCGCTCCATCGTGTCCACGAGGTTCTGCCGGTCGCGCATCAGTTTCTGCGCCTTTTCGGGATCGTCCCAAAGGCCCGGATCCTCGACCATCGCGTTGAATTCCTCGAGCCGGTGCGGCGCCGTTTCCCAATCCATGCGCTGCCGCAGCAGCGTCAGGGATTTCTCGATCGCCTGAACCGTGTTCTGCGTCTCAGCCCGCATTCGTCGTCCTTCCCGCGTGAAAATTCGCCCCGCCGCTGATAGCAACGGGGCGCGCGCGCAGCAAGCGCTGCGCCATGTTGTGCCGTCAGTAGAGGCCGCCCGAGGAGAGCGTCCCGAAGGTCGCTTTCTTCTTGGGGATCACCTTCACCGCGCCCGTCGCATCGCGCACCTGCTGGCCGACATTGCTGCCCTGCTCTGAGAAGAGCGGCAGGTTGTCCCCCATCGCGAAACCGCCATCGAAGGAAACCCCGAAGACCGGCTCCTCGCCCAGGCGGAAATACTCGGCCACGACATTGTCGCCCGTGGCATCGTCGCTGAGCCGTGCGCCCGTATGGCGATCGATCTTGATGAACTGCCCGCCTTCGGGCACCTCGAAGGGGCCACCGCCGTATTTCTCTGTCGCCTTCTTCATGTATTCGTCGAAAACCGGGCCGCACATCGTGCCGCCCGCGGCCCCCCGGCCCAGAGAGCGGGGCCGGTCATGACCGATATAGCACCCCGCCGCGATGTTGCTGGTGAAGCCCACGAACCAGACATCCTTGGAATCGTTGGTGGTGCCGGTCTTGCCGGCAACGGGCACGTCGAGATTGACGCGGCCCTTCGCGGTGCCGCGCTCGACCACGCCGCGCATCATCGAGGTCAGCTGGTAGGCGGTGACCGCATCCATCACCCGCTCGCGGTCGCTGGCGATGCGTGGCGCCTGTCCGGGCGGCAGCGCGGCGCTGTCGCAATCGAGGCAGCTGCGCGGATCGTGCTTGTAGACGGTCTTGCCGTAGCGGTCCTGCACCCTGTCCACGAGGGTGGGCTCGACCCGCTCACCGCCATTGGCGAACATCGCGTAGGCGGCGACCATCTTGTAGAGCGTCGTCTCCTCCGAGCCCAGCGAGTTCGCCAGGAAGCGGCCCATGTTGTCGTAGACGCCGAACTTCTCGGCATAGCGCGCGACGGTTTCCATGCCGATCTCCTCGGCCAGACGCACCGTCATCAGGTTGCGCGACTGCTCGATCCCGGTGCGCAGCGGGGTCGGACCATAGAAGCGGTTGGTATAGTTCTTGGGCCGCCACAGGCCCTGCGGCGTGTTGATCTCGATCGGCGCGTCGACCACGACCGTGGCCGGCGAGAAGCCCGAATCGAGCGCGGCGGCATAGACGAAGGGCTTGAAGCTCGAGCCGGGCTGGCGCGTCGCCTGCGTGGCGCGATTGAACACGGAATGCTGATAGGAAAAGCCGCCCTGCATCGACAGGACCCGGCCCGTATGCACGTCCATCGCCGTGAACGCCCCCTCGACCTCGGGAACCTGGCGCAACGTCCAGCGGATGAAGCTGCCGTCGTCATCGGCGGTCATCCGGCGCACATGGACGACATCGCCCACTTCCAGCAGCGCGGGAAGCGACTTGCCGGTCCATTCCACGTCGCGCGCCGGAACCACGGGCGGGGGCGCGTCGGCGCCGGTATCCTCGATCCCGAGGCGGGCCTGCTCGGCGCCGACTTCGAGTACGACCGCCGGAAGCCAGGGCGCTTCCAGGTCGATATCGCGCGCGATGTCGGTTCCGGCCAGCGCCTCGCGCCATGCCTCCTCGGAGGCGAGCGCCTCGGCCGGCAGGCTCAAACCGCTGCCGCGCCAGCGTCCGAGGCCGCGGTCATAGCTTTCGAGACCGCGGCGCAGGGCGGAGGCGGCGACTTCCTGCAATTCGGGGTCGAGCGTGGCGCGCACCGCCATGCCCCCGCCGAAGAACTCCCCTTCGCCGAAATCCCGGCTCAGCTGCCGGCGGATCTCGTCGGTGAAGTAGTCGCGCGGCGGCAGGGCCGATTTGAAACTGTCGAAATCGCCGTTCTGAACCGAGAGCAGCGGTGCGACCCGCGCGCTGCGATAGGCCTCCTCGTCGATATAGCCGTTCTCGTACATTTCGCGCAGCACGAAGTTGCGCCGCGAGATCGCCCGTTCGCGGGCACGCACCGGGTGATAGGTCGAGGGCGCCTTCGGCAGGGCAGCGAGATAGGCGGCCTCCTGCGGCTCGAGCTGTGAGAGGGTCTTGTTGAAATAGGTCTGCGCGGCCGCCGCGACCCCGAAGGAGTTCTGCCCCAGGAAGATCTCGTTGAGATACAGCTCGAGTATCTTGTCCTTCGACAAGGTGCCCTCGATCCGGCTCGCGAGGATCAGCTCCTTGACCTTGCGCTCGGCCGAACGCTCCCCCCCGAGAAGGAAGTTCTTCATGACCTGCTGCGTGATGGTCGAGGCGCCGCGCACCGCGCCGCCGCGTGCCGCGTCGATCGCCGCGGCGACCATGCCGCGCGGATCATAGCCTTTGTGGGTATAGAAATTCTTGTCCTCGGCAGAGATGAAGGCATGCTTGACCATGTCCGGGATCTCGGCGGCCGGCGCGAAGAGGCGACGCTCCTCGGCGAACTCGTCGATGATCCGCCCCTCCCCCGAATAGATCCGGCTGATCGTGGGCGGAGCATAGCTCGCCAGCTGATCGGTGTTGGGCAGGTCACGCCCATACATCCAGAAGATCGCGCCGATGGTCAGGGCAACCCCGATGGCCCCGAGGGTGACCATCGTGAATATGCCGCCGAAGAAGGATATGACGAAACGGATCAAGGCGTGTCTCCTGCCTGTCTCCCGGCCCGCCTGCCGGGAATGCCCCTGCTATAGACCTCGCCGGCGGCCCGGTCAAAACGCAAGGCGCGCAAACCCGGCCGATCGGCGCCCTTGCGGGCACAATCGCGCGAGCGCGGCACTCAGCGGCGCAGCAACTCGCCCTCGCGCGCATCCTCCTCGCCCCAGGCGAGAAGCGCGTCCCGGATGCCGGCGGCGGCCCTGCCCCGCCATGCGGGTGATGTCAGCCGTTCCAGATCGCTCCGGCTCGACAGGAACCCCAGTTCGATCAGCGCCGATGGGATGTCGGGCGCCTTGAGCACCGAGAAGCCCGCGCGCAGACGGGGCCGCTTGTGCATATCCCCGGTCTGCGCCGCGATCCCGGCGACGAGCGCATCGGCAAGCCGGTCCGATCGCGGCTCCGTCTCGAGCCGGGCAAGGTCCATGAGCACGGTTGCGACCGCGTCGTCGTGATAGGTCAGGTCCACGCCCGACAGCAGATCGGCCCTGTCGTGACGCTCCGCCAGCCGCGCGGATGCCTCGTCCGTGGCCGCGGCGGACAGCGTGTAGACGCTCGCGCCGGAGGCATTGCCTTCCGCCAGCGCATCGGCATGCAGCGACAGGAACGCGTCCGCCTCGACCTTGCGCGCAAAGCTCACCCGCGCCTCGAGCGGCACGAAGACATCCTCCTCGCGCGTCAGCGACACTTCCATCCCGGCCGCCCGCAGCACCTGCGCCAGCTCCAGCGCGAAGGTCAGCATCAGGTCCGCCTCGTCGAGCGCATCGACCTCCGCGCCCGGATCGATGCCGCCATGACCGGGATCGAGGACCACCCTGAGCGGCCGCTCGCCGGTGCGCCGCGCGCGGGCCTTCGGCATTTCCACCGCCCTGGGCCGCGACAGATCGCTCCCCGGCGGCGGGCCGGCGAGTTCGGCGAAGCGCCTGGCATCGGTCGGTGCGAGTTGAAGCTTCATGATCGCCCGGCCGGACGGGCCCGCGGCGGTCAGGCCGGCCGTCTCGACGATCATCGGCTCGGCGAGCGCGATCACCATGCGCGACCACCCTTCGGCGAAGGCGCCATACCGCAGGGCCGCGATTCGGTCGCTTGCCACCCGCTCCTCGAGAGCCGCGCCCGTGAAGTCGACCTCGTTGAAATCGAGGATCAGCCGGGGCGGCGCGTCGAGGGTGAAGACGCGCCATGGCACCGGTTGGCTCAGCGCCAGCGTGATCTGGAGCACCGCCCCGAAATCGACGATCTCCGATTGCGCGGCGACCGGGCGGGCAAGCGCCGTCAGCGGGACATCATCGCCGAAAGGCTGGGCGCCGGACGCGCCGGGTTGCCCCATCGCAAGCGCCAGACACAGCCCCGCGAGGGCCGCCATGTTGCATACCTTCATCTGCATCGCCTGAATACTGCTTGGGTTCTTGACGACCCGATAGGCGAAGGTTAGCGCAAGAATCCGCCGACCGGAACATCAAAGGCCGCCTCGGGGCTGCAAAAATCGCGCCCGGCCCATGCCCCGACCACCTGCCGGCCTCAGCGCGCCTTGTGCCAGCGGGTCAGCCGTTCGATCCCCTCGGTGATGTCCCGCGTCGAACCGGCATAGGAAAACCTTATGTATTCATGCCCGCGTGCGGGATCGAAATCGAGGCCCGGCGTCACCGCGACGCCCGCCTCCCGAAGGATCTCGGCGCACAGATCGAGGCTGCTGTCGGTCATCTGCGAGACATCGGCATAGACGTAGAAGGCCCCGTCCGGCGGCGCGATCCGGGTGAAGCCGGCCTTCGGCAACCCCTCGAGGAGCAAGGCGCGGTTGCGCGTGTAGACCTCGAGGTTGCCGCGCAGCTCCTCGTCGCAGTCCATCGCCGCCAGCGCCGCGACCTGGGAGGCGTGGCTCGCGCAGATGAACATGTTCTGCGCCAGGCGCTCGAAGGTCCTGACGCGATCCTCTGGCACGACCATCCAGCCGATGCGCCATCCGGTCATCGAGAAATACTTCGAGAAACTGTTCACGACGACCACGTCGTCGGAGATCTCGAGCGCGCTGACCGCGCGGCGCTCGTAATCGATGCCGTGGTAGATCTCGTCCGAGACGACCGCCGCCCCCTGCGCATGGGCCGCCTCGACAAGGGCACGCAGCGCGTCGTGATCGAGCATCGTTCCCGCGGGATTGCCCGGCGAGGCAAGAATGAGCCCGGCCGCATCGGCCGGCAGATCCCCGGGCCGCGGCTGGAACCGCTCATCGAGGCGTGTCTCGATCCCGACCGCATCGAGGCTCAGCGCCTTGAGGATATGGCGGTAGGAGGGATATCCGGGCAGGCCCAGCGCCACCTTCTCACCCGCATCGAAAAGCGCCGTGAAGGCCAGCAGGAACCCCGCCGAGGCACCCGAAGTCACGACCACGCGCTCCGCCGGCAGGGTGATGCCGTACCAGTCGGCATAAAGGCGCGCGATCCGCGCCCGGAGCTCCGGCAGGCCCAGCGCCACGGTATAGCCCAGCGGGCCGTCCTCCAGCGCGGCGGCCACGGCGCGCCGCGCGCCCGCCGGCGCCCCCGTTCCGGGCTGCCCCACCTCCATGTGAATGATCCGGCGCCCCTCGGCCTCGGCGCGCCGCGCCTGCTCCATCACATCCATGACGATAAACGGATCCACCTGTCCGCGTTGCGATTGTCTCATCGCGATCTCCTCGGCCATCCTGCGGCGCATGCGCCATCCTGCGGCGCATGCGCCATCCTGCGGCTCGCAATGCCCGCCCGCGCGGCGCGGGTCAATCGCGGCGCCGCGATCACGATCGAGTGAAGGGACACTTGCCCCGCCGGCGATCTGTGCGAGTGTGCGCGCGTGCCGGAGCGCTCCGGCGCCATGCAGCAAACAGGAGCCCTCCATGCGTATTCCCTATAAAACCTTCGGCGCGCTCGCCCTGTCGAGCGCACTTGCGGCGCCGGCCATGGCCACCGACATCACGCAGATGAGCGATGTCGAGACAGAAGCTTTCGGCGCCCAGGTGCGCAGCTACCTTCTGGAGAATCCCGAGGTTCTCATGGAAGCGATCGCCGTGCTCGAACAGCGCCAGGCGCAGCAGGCCGCAAGCTCCGACATCGACATGATCGAGCAGAACCGCGCGGCCCTTTTCGAGGACGAAAGCGCCTATGTCGGCGGCAATCCCGAGGGTGACGTGACGATGGTCGAGTTTCTCGATTATCGCTGCGGCTATTGCCGGAAGGCGCATCCCGAGGTGGCCGAACTGGTGGAATCGGACGGCAACATCCGCATCATCGTCAAGGAGTTCCCGATCCTGGGCGAGGAATCGCTGCGCGGCTCGCAATTCGCGCTGGCCGTCCTGCGCATGGCCGGCGGTGATGCCTACAAGAGCGTGATGGACAAGCTGATGACGCAGCGCGAGGCCATCACCGAGGACAGCCTGCGCAGCCTTGCCAAGGAAGAAGGCCTCGACGCCGATGCCCTCATCGAGGAGATGTCATCGCCGCAGATCGCGCAGATCATCGAAGAGAACCGGGCCCTCGCCACGCGGATGCAGATCAACGGCACCCCGAGCTTCATCTTCGGCGACCAGATGGTGCGCGGCTACATCCCGCTCGATACCATGCAGCAGATCGTCGAGGAAGAACGCGAGAGCTGACATCGCGGCGCCGGCAGCCGGGAGGGGCGCGCCTACCCCTTCCGGCCGAGATGCAGGTAGGTCTCGTCGTAGCGGCGCGACAGGTGCTCGCCCGCCAGGATCGGCGCGGGGGCGCCCGGCTCGGAGACATCGGTGTCGTAATCGGGATTGAAGAAGAGCGGCACCGAGATCCGCTCCTGCGCGTTGCCGATGACGCGGTGCGGTGTCGCCACGATCCGCCCGGCGGTCCACATCTCCAGCATTTCCCCGAAATTGACGATGAAAGTCCCCGGCGGCGCGCTCAGCGCGATCCAGCTTCCGTCCCGCCCCCGCACCTCGAGCCCGGCCTGCCCGTCCGTGGCAAGCAGCGTCAGGCAGCCGTAATCGGTATGGGGCGCGATGCCGAAATCGCGCGCCCCGGCCCAGTCCGGGCGCGCCGGGTAGTGGTTTCCCCGCAGCAAGGCCATGGGGCGCTCGAACCGGCCGTCGAACCGCGCCGGATCGGCGCCGACGGCGCCCGCCACTGCCGTGAGAAGCTCCCGGCAGACATCGAGTGCCTCGCCGTAGTAGCGCTCGAGGATGGACCGGAAGCCGGGCATGTCCCGCGGCCACAAGTTGGGCGCGTAATAGCGCGAGCCGCGCGCGGCGAGCGGATCGCCCGGCGGCAGTTCGAACCCCATGTCGAAGACCTGCTTGTAGTCGGGATTGGCGGCCGGATCGACCTGCTCCGAGCCGGGCGCGCCCCAGCCGCGATTGGTGCCCGTGCGCGCCATGTCGATATGGTTCTTCACCTCGGGCCCGCTGGCAAAGAAGTCGCGATAGGCCTCGATCACCGTGCGCACCTCGGCGGCGTCGATCGCGGTGCCGTGGACGGTCATGAAACCCGTTTGCATTGCGGCCTCGCGCAGGGCCGAGACTGTCTGCGGTGCGCCGAGACGCGCGGCGTCGATGCGTGGTATCGTCATGGGCTCTCTCCCCTGCCGGGCTGCGTGCATGCTTCTGCCCCTCTTTTTCACCCGGTGCAAACCCGTTAAGCCTCGCTGTAACGGGTTGGCAGAGGGAGTGATGTGATGACAACCAGAGGCAAGCTGGCGGCGGGAAACTGGAAGATGAACGGCCAGGGGTCCGATCTGCAACAGATCGAGACGCTGCGCGCGGCGCTGGACCGCGGGGAGCATGGGGAATGCGGCGTGCTGATCTGTCCTCCGGCAACCTTGCTGGAACGGATGGCACGGCTCGGCGGGGAGAACCTGGCGCTTGGCGGGCAGGATTGCCACGCCGCGCAATCCGGGGCGCACACGGGCGATATCTCGGCCCCGATGCTCGCCGATGCCGGGGCCTCGCATGTCATCGTCGGCCATTCGGAGCGCAGGGGCGATCATGATGAGCAGGATGCCGATATCCGCGCCAAGGCCGAGGCGGCCCATGGGGCGGGTCTGACGGCGATCGTGTGCATCGGCGAGACGCTCGAGGAGCGCGAGGCGGGCCGGACGCTGGACACGCTCTGCGCCCAGCTTGCCGGATCGCTTCCCGACGGCGCGTCGGCCGCGAACACGGTGGTGGCCTATGAGCCCATCTGGGCGATCGGCACGGGCAAGGTGCCCCAGGGCGCGCAGATCGCGGAGGTGCATGACCGCCTCCGATCGGAGCTCGAGACGCGGTTCGGGGAGGACGGCGCCGGGATCAGGCTCCTTTATGGCGGCTCCGTGAAAGCGTCGAACGCCGCCGAGATCTTCGCGATCGACAATGTCGATGGTGCCCTCGTGGGCGGCGCGTCGCTCAAGGCCGACGATTTCCTCGGCATCATCGCGGCGCTCGCGAAGGCCTGATCGCGGCGCGCGTGACGTCATGGCCGTAGAGCCAGTCGAAACGCGCGAGCATCCCGCCCGGCAGAACCCGGTTGCCCATCCGCAACGCGAGATGGGCGCCGCGGCGCAAGAGCGGGTTGCGCAGATGATAATTACGCGCATTTCCATCCGCGGCCTCGATCGCCCGTACCGTGCGGGCATAGCGCGCATCCTGATAGGCCGGCGGGCCGCGTTCAAAGCCCAGCTCGTCCAGCGCCGCGGCGAGGGTCCAGGCATCCTCGAGCGCCAGGTTGGCGCCCTGCGCGAGGAAGGGAAGGGTCGGATGCGCCGCATCGCCCAGAAGGGCCGCGCCGTCCCCGTGCCAACGACGCGCCACGCGGTGTCGGTGCAGCCCCCAGACATGCACATCGCGCACGTTCGAGACGAGGGCGCGCGGGGCCGGAGCGAAGCCGTCGAAAGCCGCGGCGAAGGCGGACGGGTCGCCCTCGTGCGACCAGCCCTCCTCCGCCCAGCTGCCGCGCTCCTCGACGCCCACGAGATTGATCGCCCCGCCGCGCAGCGGATAGGCTACGAGGTGCCGGCCCGGTCCCATCCAGACGCGCGCTCCCGGCAGGGATGCGGCCTCCCCCGCGCCCTTCGCGTCGATGAGCGCGCGCCAGGCCACCTGCCCGGTGAAGAAAGGCAGATCGGCGCCGTTCAGCGCCGTGCGCAGCCGGGAATGAAGCCCATCGGCACCGATGATGAAGGTCGTCTCGAGCGGATCGCCCGGCCCCTCGAGCCGCCAGCCGCCCGCGCTGCGACGCAGCCGGTCGATCCGCCAGCCAAGCACGATCTTCACGCCGCGCTCGGCCGCCACGCGGGCGAGACCCGCGATGAGGGTGGCGCGATGGAAGAGATGATAGGGTTTCCCGGCGAGATCCATGCGCAGGATCGGACGGCCGCTTGGACCGTCGAGAAGCGTGACGGCCTGCGAACGCAGAGCCTGCGCCGCCAGGTGGCCGAGCCCGAGCGCCCGCAGCACGGCCCAGCCATTGGGGCTGACCTGGATGCCGGCGCCGATCTGCTCCAGTGCCGGCGCCTGTTCGATCACGGTGACCTTCGCGCCGCGATCGGCAAGGGCGATGGCAACCGCGAGGCCGCCGATCCCCGCGCCGAGTACCGTGAGGCCCTGTCCCGCGATCCCGTTCATTGCCGCTCTCTCGAAATGACAAGGAGCACCGCTTCCGGTGCCCCTCCCCTTGAAGTCCTGTCCCCTACGGCGTCCATCAGCGTGACACGCGCCGCCCCCCGTCAGTCCGGGCCCTGACCGCGCCTCAGTCGTCGCGATGCACTTTCTCGCGGCGCTCGTGCTTCTCCTGCGCCTCGAGGCTCAGGGTGGCGATGGGACGTGCGTCGAGCCGCTTGAGTGAAATCGGCTCGCCGGTCATCTCGCAATAGCCGTATTCGCCCTCGTCGATCCGGCGCAGCGCCGCGTCGATCTTGGCCACGAGCTTGCGCTGGCGGTCGCGGGTGCGCAATTCGAGCGCCCGGTCCGTCTCCTCGCTCGCCCGGTCCGCGACATCGGGAATGTTGCGGGTGCCGTCCTGAAGGCCCTCGATGGTGGTCTTGCTGTCATCGAGCAGGTCCGATTTCCACTCGGTCAACTTCCGGCGAAAATACTTCAACTGCCGGTCATTCATGAAAGGCTCGTCTTCGGCCGGCCTGTAATCGTCGGTCAGAAACGTTTCGGCTTTCATATTGGTCCCCTCCATCCGCCTGGGCGAGGTGCCGGGCGGATACAATACTAATGGTATATCCCGTGGCGCGGAGATACTCCAAGGCCGTGCTCTTGTCACGCCCCATTCGCCCGGTTGATGGTGCTCCCGAAGGCACATATGCTCGCCTCAAGCTCGCAGCTCAGGATGTTGAAAACCATGAAGTTCACCTCGACCGACGCCTATGTCGCCACCGAAGACCTCACGGTCGCGGTCAATGCCGCGGTCACGCTCGAGCGCCCGCTTCTGGTGAAGGGCGAGCCGGGCACCGGCAAGACCGAGCTGGCCCGGCAGGTGGCCAGTTCCATGGGCCTCGACATGATCGAATGGCACGTCAAGAGCACCACCCGCGCCCAGCAGGGTCTCTATGAATACGACGCCGTTAGCCGCCTGCGCGACAGCCAGCTCGGCGATCCGCGCGTACAGGATGTCGGCAACTACATCCGTCGCGGCAAGCTTTGGGAAGCCTTCACCACGTCCGAGCGCGTGGTCCTGCTGATCGACGAGATCGACAAGGCCGATATCGAGTTCCCGAACGACCTGCTCCAGGAACTCGACCGCATGGAGTTCCATGTCTACGAGACCGGGGAGACGGTGAAGGCGCGCCATCGCCCGATCATCATCATCACCTCGAACAACGAGAAGGAGCTGCCCGACGCTTTCCTGCGCCGCTGCTTCTTTCACTACATCCGCTTCCCGGACATGGCGACGATGCGCAAGATCGTCGAGGTGCATCATCCGGGCATCAAGGACACGCTGCTGACGGTTGCCCTGACGCAGTTCTACGAGCTGCGCGAGCAGCAGGGTCTGAAGAAGAAGCCCTCGACCTCCGAGGTGCTCGACTGGCTGAAGTTGCTTCTGGCCGAAGACCTGACGGCGGAGGATCTTCGCAAGGATGGCGCCGGCGCCCTGCCCCGTCTGCACGGCGCGCTCCTGAAGAACGAGCAGGACGTGCATCTCTTCGAACGCCTCGCCTTCATGGCACGCGCCGGGCGCTGAGCGTCACGGGCATGGCCGCGCCGGCGGATGCCGTCTGCGCATCCCGGCGCGGCCGAGGCGCGCCGCCCGCAGGTTTCGGAAAACACACAAGGAAACCCGTCGATGTCGTATCACGTCCGCCCGCTCGCACCAGACGATCACGACGACTGGGTGCGCCTTTTTACCGCCTATCTCGATTTCTACTCCACCCGCCTCGATCCCGAGCAGATCGAGCTGCAGTTCCGCCGCCGGCTCGAGGATAGCGAGGCCGAGTTCCGCTGCCTCGTGGCGATCGCCGACGACAAGGCGGTCGGGATCGCGCATTACCTCTTTCACCGCCATGGCTGGCGCGAGGAGCAGGTATGCTACCTGCAGGATCTCTTCGTGACGCCGGAACACCGCGATCACGGTGTCGGGCAGACGCTGATCGGCGCCGTCTTCGCCGCCGCGGATGCCGCCGGGGCGCCGAAGGTCTTCTGGATGACCGAGAATTCCAACCGCCAGGCCCGCAAGCTCTACGATCGTATTGGCAAGCTCACCGCTTTCGTTAAGTATGAGCGCTGATGATAGTGCGCCTCCTCCTTCTCGCCGGCAGCCTTGCCCTTGCAAGCTGCGCGCCCGTCCCGCGCCAGCATGTCGCCGAGCGCGGCGAATACATTCCAAGCCGCCTGCCGCCGATGAAGACCTTCACCCGTTCCGGTGCACAGGCGCCCGAGCGCTCCAACAGCTCGATCGCAAACGACTTTCTCGATCTTTCCTTCCAGCTTGAGAGCGGGCGGACCCTGCCCGTCTTCACGCGGTTCGAGGGTCCGGTGACGGTCCGGGTGACGGGGAATGCGCCGGCCAGCCTGGATGCCGATCTGACGCGTCTGCTCGCACGGCTGCGCACGGAGGCGGGAATCGACATCACCCGGATCGCTCCCGGCCGCCCCGCCGGCATCAACATCGAACTGGTGACTCGGACCCAATTGCAGCGTGCCGTGCCGCAAGCGGCCTGCTTCGTGGTGCCGCGCGTGGCCAGCTGGGCGGAATTCCGCCGCAACCGCCGGGGCGCGATGACCGACTGGACGACGCTGCGCAGCCGCGAGCGGATGTCCGTCTTCATTCCCCGAGATGTCAGCCCGCAGGAGGTCCGCGACTGCCTTCACGAGGAGATGGCGCAGGCGCTCGGCCCGCTGAACGATCTTTACCACCTGACCGACAGCGTCTTCAACGACGACAACTTCCACACCGTCCTGACCGGGTTCGACATGCTGATCCTGCGCGCGACCTATGCGCCGGAGCTGCGTTCGGGAATGACACGGGCGGACGTGGCCGCCACGTTGCCGGGCGTTCTTGCGCGGCTGAACCCCAAGGGCGCGCAGATTCAAGAGCGGCCCCGCGGCCGGACGAGCCGTGCCTGGATCAACGCGATCGAGGGTGCGCTGGGCCCGCAGAACACGATGGAGGCACGCCAGGGGGCCGCCAAGCGCGCGGTGCATATCGCCGGCGACGAGGGGTGGGACGACAACCGCCTCGCCTTCAGCCTCTTCGCACTCGGGCGCCTGTCGCTCGGTGCCGATCCCGAACTGGCGCTCAACGCCTTTCTCAAGGCGTCGAATATCTACGCCTCCGACCCCTCGACGGTCCTGCACGAGGCGCATATCGCGATGCAACTTGCCGCGTTCGCCCTCTCCTCGGATCAGGCCGGAACGGCGATCGCCATCGTCGACCGCTCCCTGCCCTCCGTCAGGCAGGCCGAGAACGCGGCCCTTCTGGGCTCTCTGCTGCTGGTCAAATCCGAGGCGCTCGACGCGATGGGCCGGCCGGACGAGGCGGCGAGACTGCGCCGCGAAAGTCTTGGATGGGCCCGCTACGGCTTCGGCACCGACGCCGAGGTGCGCAAGCGCGCCGGCGAGATTGCGGCGCTCAATCCGAACAGTAGACAGGACAGGACATGATCGTATTCGCCGTCGCCCTCATCGGGGCGATCTGGGGCGGGCTGCAGGCGCGGCGCCGCGGGGGCAATCGACTGGACATGCTTCAATATGCTGCGGGATACGCGATCCTGTTCGGGCTGCTCGGCCTTGTCGCGACGATCATCATCGCAAGGACGATGTAGAGCCGATGTTTCTGCCCTTCTTCGAAACGCTCAGGGCGCACTGTATAGGGCGGTTGCAAATTAGGCCACGGTAGCGCCGGTATTTTGCCGGGGCGGGCGGCGCAAAAGTCGTCCACTTTTGCT
>NZ_APKE01000010.1 GCF_009835145.1 Profundibacterium mesophilum KAUST100406-0324
AAGCCGCCTCGACGACCTGCTGCCGTGGAACTTCAAGCCGTCAAGCTGAACCGCTGGTGCTGTTCAGCTAACGCTTACGCACGAACGGCTCGAACATCGCGGCAAGGCGGTCCTCCGGAATGCCCGGCCCGTCATCCTCGACCTCGATGACGGCTTCCCCGCCCTCGGCCCTCAGGCATACCCGCGCCGCGCCGCCATAACGCAGCGCGTTGTCGACGAGGTTGCCGATGGCGCGGGAGAGCGCGACCGACCGGCCCCGAACGATCGGCTCGGCCTCGGTGACCAGCGCCGCGCCGCGCGGCTCGCAGACCCTCCGCAGGAGGGCGGCCAGAGCGACCGAGCGGCGCGGCTCGCTATCGCCCTCGCCACGCGCGACGGCGATGAGGCCGTCGGCCATCACGGTCATCTCGTCCAGCGTCGCCAGGATCGGCGCGGCGTCACCGTCATCCAGCATCTCGGCGCGGATGCGCAGGCTCGTGATCGGGGTCCGCAGATCATGGCCGAGAGCCGCGAGGGTGCGGGTGCGCTCGGCGTCGAAGCGGGCGATGCGGGCCTGCATGTCGTTGAAGGCCACGGCGGCCTCGCGCAGCTCGCGCGCGCCGGTTTCGGGCAACCGTGCCGCGCGGTCGCCGCGCCCGGCGGCCCGTGCGGCGCGCGCAAGATCGGCGAGAGGACGGGTGAGACGGCGCAGGAACAGCAGGCCGACGCCAAGAACCGCCGCCAGCGACAGGCCCATCACGAGCAGGAGCGACTGGGCGCCGGTGCTTGCGGGTGGGGGGCGCATTCCGCGCATCTCGGCCAGGAGCCAGGCGGGCGGATCCATCACCTCGACCGCCAGCGTGGCAGGCGCGCGCCCCGCGCCGCGAACCAGCCTGACCTCGCGTTGCGCCGCGTCCGACAGGGTGGCGGAGAGATCCGCGAGGCGGCCGCTACCGGGCGGCGGCGGGGCGGATGCGAGCACGGGCCGCGCGCCGCGCCCTGCCGAGGAGGCCAGAAGGCGGCGCCGTTCGGCGGGCGCCGTGCCGTCGAGCAGGGGGGCCAATGCCAGTATCCGCTCGATCTGGCGGCGCTCCACCGCCTCGCGTCCCAGCCGGTCGCGCTCCCATGCCAGAACGCCCGCCGCCACGAGCGTCGCGGCCAGGAGCGCCGCCGTCAGCAGCACGGCGAAGCGGGCCGCGAGGCCGGCGGGCAGAAGGCGCCTCATGGGTCGTCCTCCACCTCGGCGGCCAGCGCGTAACCGCCGCCCCATTCGGTGACGAGCAGGCGCGGCCTGGACGGGTCGTTCTCGAGCTTGCGGCGCAGACGGGCGATGGTGTTGTCGATGGCGCGGTCGTAGGGCTTGGCCTCGCGGCCCTGGAGCCGTTCGAGAAGGGCTTCGCGGCTCAGCACGGCGCGCGGGCGATCGAGGAACTCCGCAAGGAGCCGCGCCTCCCCCGATGTCAGCCGCGCATGGCGCCCGTCGCCATGGACCACCTCGCGCGCCGCCGGATCGAAGCGCCAGCCGGCGAAGTGCCGCGCGGCGGTCGTCACCTGCGAGGGCGGTGCGGGGCGCCGCCGCAAGACCGCGCGGATGCGGGCGAGCAATTCGCGCGGGGCGAAGGGTTTCACCACGTAGTCATCGGCGCCGAGCTCGAGGCCGACGACGCGATCGGTCTCCTCGGCCATCGCGGTCAGCAGGATCACCGGCGGGCCGCCCTTCGCCGCGATGTCGCGGCAGAGCGACAGCCCGTCCTCGCCCGGCATCATGACATCGAGCAGCACGAGATCCGCGCCGCTCTCGCCGAGCACGCGGCGCGCCTCGACCGCGTTCGCGGCCAGCCGCGTGCGCAAGCCCTGCCGGCGCAGATATTGCGCCAGCGGCTCGCGGATGTCGCGGGCGTCATCGACCACGAGGATCAGGGGGGCGGCGGTCTCGTTCATCGGCACTCCATGAGGTCAGGCACTTGTCTAACGGCCTTTCACCGCCCCGCAAACCGCGTCCCGGAGAGGCGTTTGTCGCAGGATGTAACGAGACGCCGGAGCCGCGACAGTCCGCGACAAGGCCTTTCTCGCCGGGGGGATGCACGTCGTGCCATGACTTCCTTCATCGAAGCCATGGGGCGCCGCACGGAACGTCCCGGGAAACCTGAAAGGATACGACATGACCACTCGAACCCAATTCGGCATCGTTGCCGCGATCATCGCCGCGGGCGCGGCCTCGCTCGCCATCGCCCAGGATGCCCCCACCACGGCCGCACCGGCCGACGAGACCCGTCCCGCCCAGTCGGCGGACGCCCGGAGCGAGGAGGGCCGCCACGGCGCCAAGGCCGCGTCGCGGGGCGAGCGCGGCCACGCGAAGCGGCATGGCGGCCGGCATTGCGGGCGCGGCGCGATGCTCGGCGGCTTCGGCCCGGCGGGCGGACAGGCCCTCTTCGCGGCCGTCGATGGCGATGATGATGGCCGCGTGACGCAGGCGGAGATCGACGCCTATCTCCAGGATCGGCTCGCCGCGGCGGATGCCGACGGAAACGGGGCGGTCGGGATCGAGGAGTTCGCCCCGGTCTTCTTCGAACAGACGCGCCCCCGCATGGTCGATGCCTTCCAGCGGCTCGACGCGGATGGATCGGGCGATGTCACGAGCGCCGAGCTGAACGCGCGTTTCGGCGGCATCGTCGAGCGCATGGACCGCGACGACGACGGCGCTCTCACCATGCAGGACGGACGCCGCGGCGGCCGCGACTGACCCAACGCGCATGGCCGGGCCCCTCGTCCGGCCATGCCACTTCCTTGGCCTTGCCTGGACGCAGTCATATGGGGCGCGGCGGCGCTCACCGGCCGCGCCCATAGTAGAGACCGACGACATGCTCGGCCTCGGCAAAGAAGAGCCAGCGTGACACCGCCGCCCCGAAGATATGGCACAGCACTGCCACCGCGGCGATGGCATGATCGACGGATGGCAGCAGGAGCAGGACCGCCGGCGCCGCGTAGCCGAAGACCGCCGCGATCACCCGCAGCTTGGCCACGTGCTTGCGCGCGATCACGAAGACCATCTCCCGCGTCAGGTAGTTCTGTCCCGTATGCGGCGCCTCCCAGAGGCGGATGCCATCCGGAACGCCGAGCCCGGTCGCGCGGGTGATGCTGGTGCCGCTGCGCGCGAAAAGCCGATCACCCAGCCACCATGCCGCAAGCTGCCCCGCTCCGAGCGCGATGAGCAGGATGCCCGCGAGCACCGTCTTGCCCGCAAGAAGGCTCCCCCCCGCCAGCGCATGGCCGATGAACAGCGCCGGGGTCGACCAGTGATGCCAGCGCGGAACGGTGCGCAGCTGGGCATAGATCATCGCCGTCGCCCCGACGGTCCCCAGCGCCAGGAGCGCCCCGAGCCAGCCAAGCGGCGCGATGCGCCATCCCGCGAAGGTGATGAGCCCGGCATGGAGGGCGAAGACCGCCATCGCGGCGCTCGCCAGCCACGCCTCGCGGCTGAGCCAGGAGCTGCGCCATTGGCTGAAGGCCTTCAGGGCCCTTTCGGGATGACCGAGATGGAAGGCGGAGGCCAGCAGCGCCGAGCCCGACAGCCCGAGCCCGAGCCCCCAGAAGACCGTGCCGACCAGTCCCTCCGGGGCGGCAATCCCGAGGCCCAGCATCGCCAGCAGGCCGAAGCCGAGGCCCGAAAGGAGCGAGAAGGCGATGAGCGATGGCGCCGGATGCATCAGATCCGCTCCAGCGTCCGGTCGAGCCAGGCCATGAACCCGCGCGGCTCCTCGGCCACGGGCTCGAGAAAGGGGGCAAGGATGTCGATCTCGGCATCGCGGGGCCGCGGCGGGAGATACTTGTTGACCGGCCCCGTCTCCTGGTCCGGCATCAGGTCATAGCCGCCGCGCTCGGCGACGAGCTGCGAGACCGCGCTGTCGGGATCGCCCAGATCACCGAAATGCCGCGCCCCCGCCGGGCAGGTCCGCACGCAGGCGGGAACCCGGTCCACCTCCGGCAGGGTCTCGTTGTAGATGCGATCGACGCAGAGCGTGCACTTCTTCATCACCTTCTCGACCGGGTCCATCTCCCGCGCGCCATAGGGACAGGCCCAGGCGCAAAGACCGCATCCGATGCAGTCGGTCTCGTTGACCAGGACGATGCCATCCTCGACACGCTTGTAGCTCGCCCCGGTCGGGCAAACGGTCACGCAGGGCGCCGTCTCGCAATGAAGGCAGGATTTGGGGAAATGCACGATCTGCGCCGGCCCCGTCTCCGGCGTCAGCTCGAAGGAATGCACCCGGTTCAGGAAGGCACCCTCGGGCGCCTTGCCATAGGCATCCGCATCCGCCAGCGGTCCGGCATCGCCTTGCGTGTTCCAGCCCTTGCAGGCGATCACGCAGGCATGACAGCCCACGCAGGTATCGAGATCGATGACCAGCCCAAGCTTCACCTGCAAGGCGGGCGGTAGATCGGTCATATGTCACTGTCCTCCTTCATCTTCGTGAAAATACCTCCGCCGGAGGCGGCCGATGGCCGGGCGCGCGCGCCGCGCCGGCTCACCGCGTCACCTTCTGGGCAACGTCCCGCGGGCCGCGCCCCACCGGCGATGCCTGCGCCTGGTGGGCGGGCTGGCTGACCCGGGGCGCGGCCACCTTCTCGATGCGCACCCTGAGGTCGAACCAGGCGGCCTGCCCGGTGATCGGATCGCTGTTGGCCCAGCGCAGACCGTCCCCGCGCGGCGGCAGCAGCTCGTGGATGAGATGGTTGAGAAGGAAGCCTTGCGTCGCCTCCGGCGCCTCCCGATGCAGCGCCCAGGCGCCCCGCCGCTTGCCGATCGCGTTCCAGGTCCACACCGTATCGCGGTTCAGCGCGGCCATATGCGCGACGGGCACCGTGATCTGCGAATGGGGGCTGCTGACGCGCGCCCAGTCACCTTCCGCGAAACCGCCCTCCTGCCAGAGCGCGGTCGGCAAATAGAGCGGATTGACCCCGTGTATCTGCCGCAGCCAGGCGTTCTGGCTGCCCCAGCTGTGATACATCGCCATCGGCCTCTGGCTCAGGGCATGCAGCGGATAGGCATCGGGCGCGCGCTGGTCATCTCCGAGCGGAGGATACCAGATCGGCAATGGCGAGAACGTCTCCCTGATCCGCGCACGCAGATGCTCGGGCGGCTGCCGGCGCCCGTGACCTTCGGCGGCGAGCTGGAAGCGGCGCAGCGGCTCGCACCAGAGCGAGAAGATGTAGGGTTGCGGCCCATCTATCAGCCCCGTGCGCACGGCCCAGTCTTGGTAAGCCATGTTCCACGGCTTGAAGAACCGCGCATCCGGCGCGATTTCGCCGCGCCAGAAGCCCCCGTTGGCAATGTAGCTGTCGATCTGTGCCGCGTTCGGCCCGCCGCGGCCATGTGCGACGCCGCTCTCGCCCATCCGCCAGCCCGCAAGGGGGCCGATGCCCGGACGCCGCTCGTGGTTCTGGATGTAATCGGCGTAATTGGCGTAACGGGCGCTGCCATCGGCTTCGGTGAAGCCCGGCAGCGACAGCTGCGCGCCCAGATCGCACAGCACGTCCTGGAAAGGGCGCACGCCGGCCGCGCCGGGCCGTTCGGGCTCCACGACCGGCCAGCGGATCGCATCGGCCGCCGCATCCGCATCCGAGATCGGCCGGTCGAGCAGCGAGATGCAGTCATGCCGCTCGAGGTAGGTCGTATCGGGCAGGACGAGATCGGCGAAGGCGACCATCTCGGAGGAATAGGCGTCGGCGCAGATGATCCTCGGGATCACGTATTCCCCGTCCGCATCCGTATCGGTGAGCATCTGCATGACCTGCGTCGTGTTCATCGACGAGTTCCAGGCCATGTTCGCCATGTAGAGAAAGAGCGTGTCGATCCTGTAGGGGTCGCCGGCATGGGCATTGGAGATGACCATGTGCATCATGCCATGCGCGCTGAGCGGTGCCTCCCAGCTGAAGGCCTTGTCGATCCGGGCAGGCGTGTCCTCGTCGGTCAGGCACAGATCGTCCGGCCCCTGCGGGTAGCCCAGATGCGGCCCGCCGAGCGGCTGACCCGGCGCGCTGCGCGCATGGGGCAGGGGGTGCGCCGTCGCCGGCTTGGGGTAGGGCGGACGGAAGCGCGTGCCGCCGGGAACCTCGACGCTGCCCAGCAGGATCTGCAGCAGGTGCAGCGCCCGGCAGGTCTGGAACCCGTTGGAATGGGCCGAGACGCCGCGCATCGCGTGAAAGCTGACGGGCCGCCCGACCATCCGCTCGTGCCGGACGCCGCGAAAATCGGTCCAGGGCTGCTCGATCACGACCGGCTCGTCAAAGGCGGCGCGCGCGATCTCGGCGGCGAGGCGATGGATGCGATTGGCGTCCAGCCCGGTTCGCCCCGCCACCCGCTCGGGGGCGTAGTCGTTCGACAGGTACATCTCGGCGATATGCTGGAAGACGCTGCGATGGGTGACGCCGGCGCGGCGCAGCTTGCCGCGCAGGTCGGGTTCCACCCCTTCCGCGTCGAAGTCGGCGGGCCTGCCGGTGCGCCGGTCGATGACCATCTGCCGGCCGCTCTCGCCGCGCAGGAGCAGCCCGAATTGCGGCGACCTGGGGTCGGCGTCGACGAGAACCGGCGCGTTGGTGAAACGCGCGAGGTAGTCGAGATCGATCTTGCCGGCCTTCAGCAGGCAATGCACGAGCGACAGGACCAGCAGGCCGTCGCTTCCGGGCGTGATGCCCACCCATTCATCGGCAACTGCGTTGTAGCCGGTGCGGATCGGATTGACCCCGATCACCTTCGCGCCGCGCGCCTTGAGCGTGGCGATGCCTGCCTTCATCGGGTTGCTGTCATGATCCTCCGCCACGCCGAAGAGCAGGAAGAGGCGGGTGCGCTCCCAGTCGGGCTGTCCGAATTCCCAGAAGGAGCCGCCCATCGTGTAGATACCGGCCGCCGCCATGTTCACCGAGCAGAAACCGCCATGCGCGGCATAGTTCGGGGTGCCGAAGGCCTGCGCCCAGAGGCCGGTAAAGCTCTGGCTCTGGTCGCGCCCGGTGAAGAAGGCGAGCTTTTCGGGCGCGGTCTCGCGCAAGGGGCGCAGCCAGCCTTCGGCGATCTCCATCGCCTCGTCCCAGGAAATCTCCTCGAACTGGCCGGAGCCGCGCGGGCCGGTGCGCCTGAGCGGTGCGCGCAGACGCGCCGGCGACAGATGCTGCATGATCCCCGCCGCGCCCTTGGCACAAAGCACGCCGTGATTGACCGGGTGATCGCGGTTGCCCTCGATATAGGCCACGTGCTTCTTGCCGTCGGCGCCCTTCTTCAGGTGCACATCGATCCCGCAGCGGCATGCGCACATGTAGCAGGTGGTCTTGCGGATCTCGTCGGAGATGCGCGGCGAGGTCTCGGTCCGCGGCTGCGAAGCGCTCATCTGTCCCTTGTCCTCCGGTTGTCCGGGCCCGGGATGCGTCGGTCCCCGGCCGTGCGGCCCCTCAGAGCCGCACCCGCCCGTCCTTCGTCTAGCCGAAGACGCGGCCGAGTGCACCGTCCACGGCATCGGTGATGCGGTCGATGTCATCGGCCGTCGCGATCAGGGCCGGCGAGAAGCACAGCGTGTTGTTGTAGCCCGGCACCGAGCGGTTCGAGGCGCCGATGATCACGCCTTGCGCCATGCAGTCGGCGACGACCGCCTGCACGCGCTTCTCGTCGGCGGGCGTGCGCGCATCGCGATCGCTGACCAGCTCGGCGCCGCAGAAGAGGCCCTTGCCGCGCACGTCGCCGATCACCGCATGACGCTCGGCGAGGGCGTGGAGATTGCCCATCAGCCGCGTGCCCATGCGGGAGGTGTTTTCAAGAAGGCCCTCCTCCTCGATGATCGCCATGTTCTCCAGCGCCGCGGCCGGGCCCGAAGTGCAGCCACCGAAGGTCGAGATGTCGCGGAAATGGCCCAGCGGATCGCTCTCGTCCTTGAACATCTCGAAGACCGCCTCGGTGGTCACGCAGCACGAGATCGCGGCATAGCCCGAGGCCACGCCCTTGGCCATGGTGACGAAATCGGGCTCGACCCCGTAATGCTGGTAGCCGAACCAGGTGCCGGTGCGCCCGATGCCGCAGACGACCTCGTCGATATGCAGCAGGATGTCGTATTTGCGGCAGATCTCCTGCACCCGCGGCCAGTAGCCCTCCGGCGGGGTGATGACGCCGCCGCCGGCCGTGACCGGCTCGAGGCAGAGCGCGCCCACCGTGTCGGGCCCTTCGCGCAGGATCACCGCCTCGATCGCATCGGCGGCGGCGCGCCCGTAATCGGCGCCGGACAGATCGCCGTGTCCCTGCTCGAAGGCGCGGTATTCGAGGCAATGGGGCACCTCGACGAAATCGGGGGCGAAGGGGCCGTATTGGGCGTTGCGCTCCTTCTGCCCCCCGGCCGAGAGGCAGGCCAGCGTGGTGCCGTGATAGTCGCGGTCGCGGTAGAGGATCTTGGATTTGCGGCCGCCGTGATGCTTGTGCGCGATCTGGCGCACCATCTTGAAGGCCTTCTCGTTGGCCTCCGAGCCCGAATTGGCATAGTAGACGCGGCTCAGCCCCGGCATCTTCGCGATCAATGCCTGTGCGAAATGGGCCCCCGGGATCGAGCCCGCCGAGCCTGCGAAATAGTTCAGCCGTACCAGCTGATCGCGCACCGCGTCGGCGATCCGTTCGCGCCCGTAGCCGACATTGACCGTCCAGACGCCGCCCGAGACGGCATCGAGATGCTCCTTGCCGGTGATGTCCCACAGCTTCATCCCGCGCCCCTCGACCATGATCCTGGGATCGGCGCTCTCGAAGGGCTTGTGCTGGACCATGTGGTGCCAGACATGGGCGCGGTCGGCCTCGATCGCGGCGCGGGGATCGTTGATCTGGAAGCTGGCGTTCATCGGATGGGTCTCTTTGGTGGCAGGACGCTGGAGCGGGGGCTCGGCCCGGCTGACAGGCTGCGCCGCGCCGCGCCGCGCGTCAATGGGCGAGTTGCCGGCGTGCCGATCGCGCGGCTTAATTTGGCCATCCGCGCGCGCGATGCTGACGCGGCGGCGCGATGGGGGTAGATTTGCCGCATCCGCGCCCGCCGGGACATGCACAAGGAGAGAGCCATGCCAGACAGACGCCAGTTCATCGCGGGAGCTGCCGCTGCCGCCGCCACGGGGCTCGCGGCACCCGCGGGCGCGTTCGAGCTTGCGCCGCGCCTGCGCCCGCAGCTCGTTCCCCTGCGCGCGGGGATCGCGCCGGGACAGCTCCTCGTGGTTCCCGCGCAGCACTACCTCTACTGGACGATGCCCGAGGGGCAGGCGATGCGCTACGGCGTCGGCGTCGGGCGCGCGGGACTGGCCTTCAAGGGCACGGCTGTGATCGAACGCAAGGCGCGCTGGCCCAGCTGGCGGCCCACCGACGAGATGATCGAGCGCGAGCCCGAGACTTACAAGCAGTTCGAGGACGGCGTTCCCGGCGGTCCGGACAACCCCCTGGGCGCGCGGGCGCTCTATCTCTACCAGAACGGGATCGACACCTATTTCCGGATCCACGGGACCACGGCGCCGCGATCGATCGGCCGCTCCGTCTCGAACGGCTGCATCAGGATGCTGAACGCGCATGTCGAGGACCTCTATGCGCGGGTGCCGGTCGGCACCAGGGTGACGGTCTTCTGATCGGCGCGCGGCCCGGCCCCGGGGCGGGGCCGTCCGGCCTTCGGCGAAGGTATTTGCGCGAAAGTGAGGAGGGAAGGTCGGTTTCGGGATGCGTAACGTCGCCGCCCGCGCGCCCGCCGCGCCGGGGATCGGCGATCTAGGCAGGGAATGCCAGTGGGAGGGTCATGCGTTGCGCAGCCAAGTGAAAGCTCTCGTCGTCGGCGGCGGCGCCGTCGGCACCTCGATCGCCTATCATCTTGCCCGTGCGGGCTGGGACGAGGTGATGCTTCTGGAGCGCGACGAGCTGACCTCTGGCTCGACATGGCATGCGGCGGGCTTGCTGCCCTATTTCAACATGTCCTATGCGACGAGCTGGATCCACGACCACTCGATCAAGCTCTACAAGACGCTCGAGGCCGAGACGGGGCTCAATGCCGGCTTCGCCGTGGTCGGCAACCTGCGCATGGCGCAGAGCGATGCGCGGATGGACGAGTTCCGCCTCTATGCCGCAACGGCCGAGACCGTGGGCGTTCCGTTCGAATGGATGACGCCCTCGCAGATCAGGGAGCGCTGGCCCCTGCTGCGCACCGAGGATCTGGAAGGGGCGATCTTCCATCCCACCGACGGCTATATCAACCCCGCCGACGTGACGATGGCGCTGGCCAAGGGCGCGCGCCAGCGTGGTGTGACGATCGAGCGGCGCTGGCAGGTGGACGGGTATGAATGGGCCGGCGATCATTGGCGCGTCACCGTCACGAAGATGGCGGAGAAGGGCGGCAACCTCGTTCCCTCAGGCGAGCGACAGGTGATCGAGGCCGAGCATGTCGTTACCGCCACCGGCAACCACGCGCAACGCACCGCGCGCCTTCTGGGCATCAAGATCCCGGCCATTCCCGTCGAGCACCAGTTCATCGTGACCGAGCCCGATCCGGCCCTGCGCGCGTGGCGGGCCGAAGGCAATCCCGAGCATCCGGTGCTGCGCGATGCCGATGCCAAGTGGTATGTGCGCGAGGAGCGCGGCGGCTGGATCCTCGGCCCCTACGAGCGCGGCGCGCCGGCCCGCTTCGAGCATGGCGTGCCCGACAGTTTCCGCGCCGACCTCTTCCCGCTCGATCTCGAGCGGATCGAGGAGGAATACATGAGCATGATCCACCGCATCCCCTCCTCCGAGGAGGTCGGGCTGAAGGATGATTTCAACGGTCCGATCTGCTACACCCCCGATGGCAACCCGCTCCTGGGACCCGCGCCGGGCTTGCGCAACATGTGGCTCGCGGAGGGGTTCAGCTTCGGCATCACCGCGGCTGGCGGGGCCGGACATTACCTCGCGCAGCTCATGGTGGAGGGCGAGGCGGCGATCGACATGGCCAGCCTCGATCCGCGCCGCTACGGGCCGTGGATTACCACCGAATACGCCGCCCGCAAGAACGAGGAGGCCTATGAGCATGTCTATATCCTCCACCATCCCGACGAGGAGCGTCCCGCCTGCCGGCCGCTGAAGACCGCGCCTTGCTATGAGCGGATGCGCGCGCTGGGCGCACAGTTCGGGCAGGTGAACGGCTGGGAGCGGCCGAACTACTTCGGCCCCGTGGATGCGCCGGAGGCGTTCGATCACGATGCGCGCAGCTTCCGGCGCGGTGGGTGGTGGAAGCATGCGAAGGCCGAGGCCGAGGCGCTGCGCCAGGCGGCCGGGCTGATCGATGCGAGCGCCTTCGCCAAGCATCTTCTCGAAGGGCCGGGGGCGGCGGTCTTCCTCGACTGGTTCACCACCAACAAGCTGCCGAAAGTCGGACGTATCAACCTGACCTACGCGCTCGGTCCGGCGGGCACGGTGCGCACCGAATATACCATCGTCAGGCTTGCCGAGGAGAAATTCTACCTCGTCTCCGCCGGCGCCTGGCAGGCCTATGACAGCGATTTCCTGGCGAAGGCGGTCGCCGACAAGCAGGCCGAGTTCGGTGCCATGCACCTGACGGATGTGACCGCGCAGTTCGGCGTCTTCGCGCTGGCCGGGCCGCGGTCGCGCGATATCCTCTCGTCGCTGATCCGTGATGCCGATCCCGCAACGGCCCTGTCGAACAAGCGCTTTCCATGGCTGTCGGCGCGGCAGATCGAGCTTGGCATGGTGCCCGTCAATGCGATCCGCGTGGCCTATACCGGCGAGCTGGGCTGGGAGCTGCATCACCCGATGGAGATGCAGAACCATCTTTTCGACCGGCTGATGGAGGCCGGCGCGCCGCATGGCCTCAAACCTGTCGGCGCGCGGGCGCAGAACTGGCTGCGCCAGGAGAAGAGTTATCGCGCCTTCGGCACCGAGCTCGGACGCGACGCATCGCCCCTTGAGGCCGGGCTCGATCGGTTCGTCGACCAGGGCAAGGCGTTCCACGGCAAGGCGGCGATGCTGGCGCTCGGCATTCGCACGCGCTGCGTCACCTTGCGCATCGACGGTCCGCAGGACGCCGATCCCTGGGGCCGGGAGGCGCTTCTGTCCGGCGGTCGCGTGGTCGGGCGCCTGACCTCCGGGGGATACTCGGTTGCCCTGGGAGCCAGCATCGCGATGGGATATGTCGCGCCGGAGCTGGCCGCGCCGGGAACGGAGCTTCGCGTCCGGATGCTGGGCGAAACCTGGCCCGCGCGGGTCCTGCAGGACAGCCCCTATGATCCCGAGAACGCCCGGATACGCATTGATGCATGAAAGACATCCGCCGCGTTTCCGTCATTATTGAGACTTCATCGCGCCCAACCTTTCTGATTGGTTAAGTTCAGGATCAGTCAGGAGAGCGTCATGCGCCACGTTCAGATCATGGACAGCCCCAAGCTCGCGCGGTTCACGGGCATCAGCGGCGATGCGCTCCTGCGCACCCCGTTCGGCGCGCGCCGTGCCGACAATATCCGCCCCGGCGACCTCGTCGTCACGCGCGGAGGGGGGCTCCGTCCCGTCAGGCTCGTCTGGACGCGCAGCATCGGCGAGGCCGAGATGAAGGCCGATCCCGATCTTGCGCCGGTGCGCCTCGCGCCGCGCGCCCTCGGGCCGATGATGCCGCAAAAGCCCCTGACCCTCGCGCCGGATCACAAGGTCCTCGTGCCCGGCTGGCTGCTCGAGGATGGCGAGGAGAGCGGCGGGCTGATCGAGGCGCGCGGCCTTGCGGGGAGCAGCGACGCGATCTGGCTCGACCGCGATGCCGCCGGCAGCATCTTCTACAATTTCGTCTTCGACCGTCACGAGGTCGTCATGGTCAGCGGCCTCCCGGTCGAGACATTCCACCCCTCCGCGGCGACGGTCGCCAATGTCGACGAGGGCACGAAGGTCGATCTGATGCGCCGCTTCCCGGCCCTGCGTCGTGAGGCGGAGGCCTTTCCGCAAGCCGCCCTGCCGGTGCTGCCGCCGGCGGCCTACCTGCAGGCGATGCGCTAGCGGCGCGCCCGCCGCGTCGGCTCCGATGCCGGCCCGGGCGAGCGGCAATCGGGCTTTTCCCACGACATGGTGCGGCCGCTCCGGCGGCATGCGCCGCGCGTGGCATACCCGGCCCGCGTGCCATTCGAACAGCGGCTGCCGGTCCGGCATCCGGTGAAAGTTTCCGCATATATTCGAGGATCAAAGATGGACTACAAGAAAATGGCATTCGCCGCTGTTGCGGCAGGGCTGGTGGCCGGCGCCGCACAGGCGCAGGGCAAGCGTTTCGAGGATATCGACCTCGACCGGAACGGCCGTCTTGACCGCGCCGAGCTGGTGCGGGGTTTCGGGCAGGAGGGGCTATCGATCATCGGGCGCGACCAGGACGGTGATGGCCTCATCTCCAAGGACGAGATCCGCGCGACGCAAACCGAGGGCGAGCGCGCGATGAAACAGGCGGCCATGCGCGGCGAGTCCGGCACCCCGGGCGCGGCGCAGGCTGCCGAAATTGCTGAGCGCGAGAAGGACGACCGCGAGGAACGCGAAGACCGCGAGAGGGACGACCGCGAGGAGCGCGAAGACCGCGAGAGGGACGACCGCGAGGAGCGTGAGGACCGTGCCGAGGACGACCGCGAGGAACGTGAGGACCGTGCCGAGGACGACCGTGAGGACCAAAGCGATCGGGACGAGGACGATGGCGATGACGACGACTCGGATGACGATGACTGATCGGCGATCCCCGACCTGCGCGCGGACTCCCGGCGCCGTGTGCTAGGTGAAGGCCGCGCTGCCCCTTGGGCTGCGCGGCCTTGTCGTTCAGTTGGGAATTTCGCCCTTCAGGCCCTCGACGTAGAAATCCATGCCGGCCAGTGTGCCGTCATCGGCGGTCTCGCCCTCGGCGAGCCATGCGCTGCCGTCCTGCTTGTTGATCGGTCCGGTGAAGGGATGGGCCTCGCCGGCAGCGATCGCCTCCTTGAGGGCCAGCGCCTTCTCTTTCACCTCGGGGGGCACGGCGTCGCTGATCTCGCCGATCTCGACCATGCCGGGCGCGATCCCGTCCCAGGTGTCCTGGCTCTCCCATGTGCCATCCATCACCGCGCGGGTGCGCTCGATGTAGTAGGGCGCCCAGTTGTCGATGATCGAGCTGACGCGCGGCATCGGCGCGTATTCAGCCATGTCCGAGGCCTGGCCGAAGGTGTAGACATCGCCGGCGGCCTCGGCGGCGGCCTGCGGCGCGGTGGAATCGGTGTGCTGCAGGATCACGTCGGCGCCCTGCTCGATCAGCGCCTTCGCCGCGTCGGCCTCCTTGGCCGGATCGAACCAGGTGAAGGCCCAGACGATGTTGAACTCGACCTCCGGGTTCACCTCGCGGGCCGCGAGATAGGCGGCGTTGATGCCCCGGATCACCTCGGGGATGGGGAAGGAGGCGATGTAGCCGATCTTGTTGCTCTGCGTCAGGTGGCCGGCGATCAGGCCCTGCACCGCGCGCCCCTCGTAGAAGCGGGCGGAATAGGTCGAGACGTTGTCGGCGCGCTTGTAGCCCGTGGCATGCTCGAACTTCACGTCCGGGAACTTCTTGGCGACGTTGATGGTCGGGTCCATGTAGCCAAAGGAGGTCGAGAAGATGAGATCGGCGCCCGAAAGGGCCATCTGCGTCATCACGCGCTCGGCATCGGCGCCCTCGGGAACGCTCTCCTTGTAGACCGTCTCGATCTTGTCGCCGAATTCCTCCTCGAGCGCGAGGCGGCCCTTATTGTGCTCGAAGGTCCAGCCGCCATCGCCGACGGGACCGACGAAGACGAAGCCGACCTTGGTCTTCCCGTCATCCTGGGCATGGGCGGCGGCCGCGAGGCCGAGGGCAAGCGCCGTGGCGCCGAGGAACGTTCTGCGAAGCATCTTCATGCACTCCCTGTGGATCGCGGGCCGGGCGGCCCGGTCTTGTTGGCCCCGTCAGGACGAGGCGTGGAACACGCGGCCAAGCGCCGCCGGCGCGGCGAGCCGTGTGCGTCTGCGCGCCGACATGACGACGAGCACCGCAATCGTTATCAGATAGGGCGACATCGACAAGTACTCGACGGGAAGCGCGACGCCCGCGGCCTGCAGGTTCAGCTGCAGCACGGTCATCCCGCCGAAAAGGTAGGCCCCCAGGAGAACACCGCCCGCGCGCCATGCACCGAAGACCACGATGGCGAGGGCGATCCAGCCGGCGCCGGCGGTCATCCCCTCGGTCCATTGCGGCACCCGCACGAGGCTCAGATACGCCCCCCCGAGCCCGGCGCAGGCACCCCCGAAGGCGATGGCGGCAAGGCGGATGCGCACCACCTTGATCCCGATCGCATGGGCGGCGTCGTGGTTCTCGCCGCAGGCCCGCAGCACCAGGCCCGCGCGCGTGCGGTTGAGGAAGAACCCCGTCGCGAACACCATGAAAAGGCTCAGGTAGACGACCCAGTCATGGTTGAAGAGCACGGGGCCGAGCAGGGGCAGATCGCCCAGGCCCCCGAAATCGATGGGTTGGGTGCGCGGCGGCTTCACACCGATGTAATCCTGTCCGATCAGTGCCGATATCCCCAGCCCGAACAGCGTGAGCGCGAGGCCCGTCGCCACCTGGTTGCTCAGCATGACCTGGGTCAGCAGCCCGAAGACCAATGAGAGCAGCATCGCGCCCAGCGCCGCGGCGGCGAAGCCGGCGAGCGGCGAGCCGGTCTCGGTGGCCACCGCGAAGCCGCAGATCGCCCCGGTGATCATCATCCCCTCGACACCGAGATTGAGCACGCCCGATTTCTCGACCACCAGCTCGCCGAGGGCGGCCAGCACGATCGGGGTGGCCGCCACCATCAGCGAGGCGATCAGCAAGACCGGGTCGATCGATCCGAAATTCATGGCGCGATCTCCCGCCGCTTGATCCGTATCCGGAAGTTCACCAGCAAATCGACCGCCAGCAGGAAGAAGAGGAGCATTCCCTGGAATGCCTGGATTGCCGCCATCGGGATGTCGAGCATGAAGGAGGCAAGCTCGCCTCCGATATAGGTCAGCGCCATCAGCAGCCCCGCCAGCAGGATCCCGATCGGGTTCAGCCGTCCGAGGAAGGCGACGATGATCGCGGTGAAGCCGTAGCCGACATTGAAGTCGATGCCGATCTGCCCGGCCGGTCCCGTCACCTCGAAGAGCCCCGCGAGGCCCGCGAGCCCGCCGGAGATACCGAGGCACAAGATGATCAGCCGCGCGGGATCGACCCCTGCGAAGCCGGCGGCGCGGGGCGCCTGGCCCGCGAGGCGCACATGGAAGCCGAACATGTGACGCGCCAGGAGGACATAGGCGGCGATCACCGCGATGAAGGCCGCGACGACGCCCCAATGCATGCCGGTGCCGGCGATCAGCTCGGGATTGGCCGAGCCGGACCACTGGGCAAGGTTGCGGCTGCCGGGAAAGCCGCCCCCCTCGGGATTGCGCAGCGGCCCCACCGCCATCGAGGCCAGCAGGTTCTCGGCCACGTAGACGAGCAGCAGGGAGACAAGGATCTCGTTGGTCTTGAAATAGGCGCGCAATATCGCGGGGATCATCGCCCATGCGATCCCCCCGGCCAGCCCGGCGAGGACCATGGCGGGAAAGACGATCCAGCCGTCATAGGGATAGAGCGCAAGTCCCACCGCAGCCCCGCTCAGCGCGCCGACGATATACTGGCCCTCCGCGCCGATGTTCCACACCCCCGCCCTGAAGCCGAAACTGAGCCCGATCGCGATGAGGATCAGGGGTCCGGCCTTCACCAGCAGCTGCGGGCGCGAGTAGCCGGAGAATTGCGGATCGAAAAGCGGATCCCAGAAGATCGTGCGGATCGCGGCGAAGGGATCCTTGCCCAGGAGCGCGAAGAGCAGTCCGCCGGCGATCATCGTCAGCAGGACCGCCAGAAGCGGCGTGGCCAGAGCCCAGAGCCGAGAGGGCTGGGGACGTTTCTCGAGCGCGATCATGCCGCACATCCCCGCCGCGCGGCCGGGCATGCGCGCGCCGAGCCTGCCGCGGCGGCGCGGCGGCGCAGGCGCGGGCCCGGGCCGGCAGGCAGGAGGGCAGGGCGCGAGGGGCCTTGGCGCTCTGGTGTCATCTGTCGTCCTGTCCTTTTCACGGGGCGGGGGTCGTTGATGGGGCGGGGGTCGTTGATGGGGCGGGGGTCGTCACCGGGGCGGGGATCGCCGATTGTGTAGATGTCGGCGCCGCTCATGCCGGGGCCAGCCCGTGGGCGCCGCCCATCATCAGCCCGATCTCCTCGGTGCCCAGATCGGCGGTTTCGCGCGGGGCGCTCAGCCGTCCCTCGTTGAGCGCGGCAAAGCGGTCCGAGATCTCCATCAGCTCGTCGAGGTCCTGGCTGATGACGATCACCGAGGCCCCGTCGGATGCCAGATCGAGAAGCGCCTGCCGGATCGCGGCCGCCGCGCTCGCATCGACCCCCCAGGTGGGCTGGTTGACGACCAGCAGCTCGGGGCGTTGCAGGATCTCGCGTCCGATGACGAATTTCTGCAAGTTGCCACCCGACAGGGCCCGCGCGGCGGTTCCGGGGCCGGGCGTGCGCACGTCGAACCGGGTGATGACGCCTTCGGCGAAGGCGCGGGCACGGCGCCAGTCGATCATCCCGCGCCGGGTCAGGCCCTCGCGGTCATGCGCCGTGAGCACGCCGTTCTCGGTCAGCGACATGTCCGGGGCGGCGGCATGGCCCAGACGCTCCTCCGGCGCGGCCAGGAGGCCCAGTGCGCGGCGCGGATTCGGGCCAAGCCGGCCGATATCGCGGCCCTCCAGCCGGATATGGCCCGAGGCGCTGCGCATCTCGCCGCTCAGGCTGGCCAGAAGCTCGTCCTGGCCGTTGCCCGCCACGCCGCCGATCCCCAGGATCTCGCCCGACCGCACCTCGAAGGTGACATCCTTGAGCGCCGTGCCGAAGGGGGAGACGGGCCGTGTCGACAGGCCCGCGACCGAAAGGCGGACATCGCCGGGCGCATGGGGTCGGGCGCGGGGCGCGCGCAGACTGTCGCCCACCATCATCTCCGCCATCGCCCGCACCGAGGTCTCGGCGGGCACGCAGCTTCCGACGACCTCGCCCTGCCGCAGGATCGTGGCACTGTCGCACAGGGCACGGATCTCCTCGAGCTTGTGGCTGATATAGAGGATCGCGACCCCTTCGGCGCGCAGTTTGCGCAAGGTGCCGAAGAGAAGCCGCGCCTCCTGCGGGGTGAGCACGGATGTCGGCTCGTCCATGATCAGCAGGCGCGGTTCTTGCAGCAGGCAGCGCACGATCTCGACCCTCTGGCGCTCGCCGGCGCTCAGGTCCCCGACGCGCCGTCCGGGATCGAGCGGCAGGCCATAGGCGGTGCTGACATCGCGGATCGCCTTGGCGAGGGCGCGGCGCGGCGGCGCGTTCTCCATCCCCAGCGCGATGTTCTCGCCGACATCGAGCGCGTCGAAGAGCGAGAAATGCTGGAACACCATTCCGACCCCGGAGGCGCGCGCATCGCGCGGATCGCCGGGCGTATGGGGCAGGCCGGCAAGCTGCATCCGGCCGGCATCGGGCCGGACGAGGCCGTAGATCATCTTGACGAGCGTGGATTTTCCCGCGCCGTTCTCGCCGAGCAGCGCATGGACATTGCCCGCCTTGATGCCGAATGTGACGTCGCGATTGGCGACCACGCCGGGATAGGCCTTGGTCAGCCCGTCCACCCTCAGAAGGTCTGCGCCCGAACTCATTCCGCCCCGCCTCTCGTGCCCTTGCCGGCCCGTTCCTTAAAGGCCGGCGCCGCTCCGGTCCACTCCGATCCGTTCCACGGCCCGCACAGGGCCGCTCCAGTCCTCCTTCAGTAGGCTGGCCGCGACCCCGATCGCAATGGCCTGGGGATGCTTGCCGAGCGAAGGGTCACCGATGGGACACGTTATCCGCGCGATCCGATCGGCCGGATGGCCGAGCGCCTGCAGGCGGCGGATGAAGCGGGCGCGCTTCGTCGCCGAGCCGATCAGCCCGGCATAGGCGAACTCGTGGCGCAGGAGCTGGTGGCAGATCTCGAGATCGAGCGCGTGCGAATAGGTCATGACGAGATGGGCGGCGCCGTGCGGGGCATGGCCGATCACGCGGCCCGGTTCGGGAACGGGGCGGCAGGAGACGCTGCGGGGAACCTCGTCGGGGAAACGTTCGCGCGCCGTGTCCAGCCAGGTGACGGCGATGCCCGGCAATGGCGCGAGCAGCGCGCAGACCGCCCGCCCCACATGCCCGGCGCCGTGTAGCCAGACCGGCCGGCGGGCGGGGCTGACAGGCTCCATCATCCAGCCGCCCGCCAGTTGCGGCGCGGGCGGGGTGCCTTGGGCGGCGAGCGCGGCCAGGCGGCGCATCGCCGGAGGCGGCGCGCCCGGCTCCGGCCCGCGCAGGAAGACCGCCCCGGGCTCCAGAGCGGCCAGCCGGGCCATGTCCCAGCGTTCGGTCAGGAGGGTGACCGCGCCGCCGCAGCACTGGCCGAGCCCCGGACCAAGTGGCACATGGCGCAGCTCCCACGGCCCCGCGAGGGGCGCGCGTGCCGCCGCCTCATGCTCGAGCGCGCCGCCGCCGATCGTGCCGGACTGCCCGCCCTCCCAGACCAGCATCGAGGCGCCGACCTCGCGCGGGACCGAGCCCGCGGTGGCCGCGACGACCACGCGCCAGACCGCCGAACGCCCCGTCAGGGCGTCCCGCAGGGCCTCGGGATCAAAGCTCATCCGCGTGCCCGCATCACCGCCGCGCGAATCCGCTCCGGCGTGGCGGGCGCATCGAGCGCCGGATAATGCGGACCGCAGCTCGCGGCGGCATCCGACAGGGCCATCAGGACCGAGATGCCAAGCATCAGGGGCGGCTCGCCCACCGCCTTGGACCGACGGATCGTCGCCGCGGGATTGGGCTCGTCCCAGAGCGTGACATTGAAGATCGGCGGCCTGTCGGAGCAGGCGGGTATCTTGTAGGTCGAGGGGGCATGCGTCGTCAGGCGGCCCTTGTCGTCCCAGACGAGCTCCTCGGTGGTGAGCCAGCCCGCGCCTTGCACATACCCCCCCTCGATCTGCCCGATATCGAGGGCCGGGTTCAGCGAGGCGCCGGCATCATGCACGATGTCGCAGCGCAGAATGCGGTTCTCGCCGGTCAGGGTGTCGATCACCACCTCGCTGACGGCGGCGCCATAGGCGAAGTAGTAGAAGGGACGGCCCTTGCCGGCGATCCGGTCCCAGGCGATACCCGGTGTGCTGTAGAAGCCCGTGGCCGACAGGCTGACGCGCGCCTGGTAGGCGATCTGCACCGCCTCGGCGAAGCTGTGCCGCACATTGCCGGCGATCACCTCGCCGCCGGCGAAGCGCACATCATCCGCCGGGCAGCCGTGAAGCTGCGCCAGGAGCGCCGCGATGCGCCCGCAGAGCGTCTCGCAGGCCGCCAGCACAGCCATGCCGTTCAGGTCGGTCCCCGAGGATGCGGCCGTGGCGGAGGTGTTGGGCACCTTGGCCGTGTCGGTGGCGGTGACGCGGATCGCCTCCATGCCGATGCCGAAACGCTCGGCGGCGATCTGCGCGACTTTCGTGAAGAGGCCCTGGCCCATCTCGGTGCCCCCATGGTTCAGCTGCACCGAGCCGTCCTGGTAGACATGCACGAGCGCACCGGCCTGGTTGAGATGGGTGAGCGTGAAGCTGATGCCGAATTTCACGGGGGTGAGAGCGATCCCGCGCCGCAAGAGCGGATTGTCGGCGTTCCACCGGGCGATCCGGGCCCGGCGCCCGTGATAGTCGGCGCGTTCGGCCAGGTCGGCGCAGAGGCGGTTGAGCATGAAATCGGTCACGGGCATGTGATAGGGCGTGGTCTGCGTTCCGGCCCCCTCGCGCCGCGCTCCATCCGAGTCCTCCGGCCTGCCGCCATCCTCGCGATCATCGCCCGGCTCCACCTCCGGCGCACCCGCCGCGCCCCGGCTGGCAAGGTCGCGCTCGGCCGCGTGGCCGTGAGGCGGCGAGGAGGGGGGCGGCGGAGGGGGGGCGGCTGACGCCTCGGGCTCGGCTTGCGGCGCGGGCATCCGGTTGACGGGGGCATCGGCGTAGAAGTTGGCACGGCGCACGTCGAGCGGGTCGCGGCCGAGCGCATGGGCGATCTCGTCCATCACCCGCTCGATCCCGAGCATCCCCTGCGGCCCGCCAAAGCCGCGAAAGGCGGTGGCCGACTGGGTGTTGGTGCGCATCCTGTGGCTTTCGATGCGCACATGCTCCAGGTGATAGGCGTTGTCGGCATGCAGCATCGCCCGGTCCGCGACCGGAAGGGAGAGATCCTGCGCCCAGCCGCAGCGCAGGTGATGCACGAAGGACAGCCCCTCGATCCGGCCCAGCGCGTCGAAGCCGACATCGTAGCCGATGCGCATGTCATGGCGCTTGCCGGTGATGATCATGTCGTCGTCGCGGTCGTAGCGCATCTTGCAGGCGCGCCCGCTCAGCCGGGCCGCGACGGCGCAGGCCACCGCAAGCGCGTTGCCTTGTGATTCCTTGCCGCCGAAACCGCCGCCCATGCGGCGCACCTCGACCCGGACCGCATGCATCGGCATCCCCAGCGCCTCCGCGACCTTGTGCTGGATCTCGGTGGGATGCTGCGAGGAGGAATGGATCAGCATGTCGCCGTTATCGAGGGGCAGGGCGAGGGCCGCCTGTCCCTCGAGATAGAAATGCTCCTGGCCGCCGATCTCCATCACGCCGCTCACGCGGTGCGGCGCGCCCGCCAGCGCCGCCGCCGCGTCGCCCTTGGTGTAGACGCGCGGACCCTCCTCGAAGCGCGCATCCGCCGCGATTGCCGCGTCGAGATCGAGCAGGGCGGGACGCTCGGTGATCTCGGAGCGTCCCAGCCGCGCCGCGCGCCGCGCCGCGCCGTGGCTTTCGGCGAGAACCGCGAAGAGGGGTTGCCCGACGTAGTGAACCATGTGCTCGGCCAAAAGCGGCTCGTCATGGGCCGACGGCGAGACATCGTTCTCGTGCGGGAGCATCTCGGGGGTAATGACCATCACGGCACCGGGCGCGGCGCGGACCGCGGCCAGGTCGAGCGCCTCGATCGTTCCATGGGCCACGGGCGAGAGGCCGAAGGCGAGATGCAGGCAGCCGGCGGGAACGGGAATGTCGTCGACATAGCGCGCGGCGCCCGTGACATGCAGAAGGGCAGCCTCGTGGGGGAGGGCGCGCGCCGTGCTCATGGTGCGACCTTGAGCACGGAGACGGCCCGTCCGCCGCGCTCGGCCGCCAGGCGGCGCAACATTCCGGCCGCGGCATCCAGCCTGTATCCCGCCGAGGCGCGCATGTCGCTCAGCGGGGTGAAATCCTCGGCGAGCCAATCCCGGCAGGCGCCGAGCGTCCCCTCGTCGAGCGCCCTGCCGATCAGGGCCGCCTCGAGCGTCGCGGCGCGCCTGGGGGTGCCGGCCATGCCGCCGAAGGCGATGCGCGCCCTGCGCACGATGCCCGCCTCGATCCCGATCGAGAAGCAGCCGCATACGGCGGAGATGTCCTGGTCGAAGCGCTTGGAGAGCTTGTAGCAGCTGAGCTCGTCCGGCTGGTCGGGAATGCTGACGGCTTCGACGAACTCGCCGGGCGCGCGGTCCTGCCGTCCGTATTCGAGGAAGAATGCCTCGAGCGGCATCTGCCGCCGCGCCGCGCCGCGCCGCAGGTGCAGCGTCGCGCCAAGCGCGATCAGTGCCGGCGAGCCGTCGGCGATCGGCGAGCCGTTCGCGATGTTGCCGCCGATGGTCGCCGCGCCGCGCACCTGCTCCGAGCCGTAGCGCCGGATCAGCTCGGCGAAGGCCGGGTGACGGTCGGCCATCAGCTCGCGCAGCCGCGACAGGCGCGTCCCGGCGCCGATCCAGAGCCGTCCCTCCTCCTGGCGCACCGCGCGCAGCGCCGCGATCTTGCCAAGGAACACCATCTCTCCCAGATCGCGCAGCCCCTTGGTGACCCAGAGGCCGACATCGGTCGCCCCGGCGACGAGCGTCGCGCCGGGATGATCGGCGTACCACGCGGCGAACGCGTCGAGATCGGTGGGCCGGTGAACGGGCGCGGCCCCGGATGCCCCGCTCGCCCCGGACGTGGCCGGCGCATCCGGCGCGGCGGCCGGAGGGCTCTCCTGCATCCAGGCGGGCACCGGCTGCGAGGCCGCCGCCTCCGCCGCCCTGATGATCGGTGCGTAGCCGGTGCAGCGGCACAGGTTCCCCGCGAGCATGTCATCGTGATCGTGCCGGCCAAGGAGATGGCTCCGCGCCATCGAAACCACGAAGCCGGGCGTGCAGAAACCGCATTGCGCGCCGTGATGGGCGATCATCTCGGCCTGAACGGGATGCAGCGTGCCGTCGGGGCCGGCGATCCCCTCCACCGTGCGCAGGGCACAGCCGTCGAGCTGCGGCAGGAAAAGAATGCAGGCGTTGAGTGCGCGGCAACCTTCGGCATCGCTCACCAGCACCGTGCAGGAGCCGCAATCGCCCTCGTTGCAGCCCTCCTTGGTGCCGGTCAGCCCGCGTGTCTCGCGCAGCCATGCAAGAAGGGTGCGGTCCGGCGGGGACGCCGGCACATGCACGGTCTCTCCGTTCAGAGAAAACGTCACGTTCATGTCAGGTCGGACCAGCCGCGATACCGTATTGCATTCAAGCCCGCGGCCGGTCGATGCGGCGTAGACCGGGGCGGGGCGTGTGGGGACCATGAAAGACGCGGACGGGCGGCTTGGCAAGGCCTTTCGAGATGATGGGCGGCGCCGATGCGCGCGCGCCCCGGCCCGGCAGGCCGATGGCGTTTTGCGCTTTCGCGGGGCCGGTCCGGGCGGTAGAGCTTCGGGCATGAGCGATCCCAGATTCATCCATCTTCGCGTGCATTCGGAATACTCGCTGCTCGAGGGCGCGATCCGGTTGAAGAAACTGCCGGGCATGGCTGCTGCGATGGGCATGCCGGCCATCGCCGTGACCGATACGAACAACATGTTCGCGGCACTCGAGTTCTCGGTCGGCGCGCTTGCCGAAGGGGTGCAGCCGATCATCGGCTGCCAGATCGACCTGCAGCTCGCACCGGCCGGCACCGAGCGCGGCGCGCTCTCCGGCGGGGCGGCACGCGGACAGGCCGAGCGGCCGGCGCCCCTCGTGCTCCTGGCGCAGAGCGAGGAGGGATACGAGAACCTCATGAAGCTCAACTCGGCGCTCTATCTGGGCAAGGACGGCGCCGAGCTGCCGCAGGTCACGCTCGACGATCTCGCCGCGAATGCCGCCGGGCTGATCTGCCTGAGCGGCGGGCCCGACGGGCCGGTGGGGCGGGCATTGCGGGCCGGGCAGCGGCCGGCGGCGGAGGCGCTGCTGACGCGGCTGGCGGCGATCTTTCCCGCACGGCTCTATGTCGAGTTGCAGCGTCATCCCGGCGAGGGCGGCACCCTTCCCGAGGCCGAGCGCGCCTCGGAGCGCGCGCAGGTCGAGATGGCCTACGCGATGGAGCTGCCCCTGGTGGCGACCAACGATGTCTATTTTCCGAAGGCCGAGATGTACGAGGCGCATGACGCGCTGATCTGCATCGCCGAAGGGGCCTATGTCGATCAATCCGCGCCGCGGCGCCGGCTGACGGCGCAGCACTACTTCAAGAGCCCCGCCGAGATGGCCGCGCTCTTTGCCGACCTGCCCGAGGCGATCGAGAACACCGTCGAGATCGCCCGTCGCTGCGCTTTCGCCGTGGCGCGCCGCGATCCGATCCTTCCGAAATTCGCCGATGACGAGGTGGACGAGCTGCGCCGCCAGGCCAAGGAAGGGCTCGCCGAAAGGCTCAAGGTCATCCCCCATGCCGCACCCGTCGCCGAATACGAGGCGCGGCTCGAGTTCGAGCTGGGGATCATCGAGGGAATGGGCTTCCCGGGCTATTTCCTGATCGTGGCCGATTTCATCAAATGGGCCAAGGATCACGACATTCCCGTGGGCCCCGGTCGCGGCTCGGGTGCGGGCAGCCTCGTGGCCTACGCGCTGACGATCACCGATCTCGACCCGCTGCGCTACTCGCTCCTGTTCGAGCGCTTCCTCAATCCCGAGCGGGTCTCGATGCCCGACTTCGACATCGACTTCTGCATGGACCGCCGCGAGGAGGTGATCCGCTACGTGCAGGAGAAATACGGCCGCGAGAAAGTCGGGCAGATCATCACCTTCGGCGCGCTGCTCTCGAAGGCGGCGGTGCGCGATATCGGCCGGGTGCTGCAGATGCCTTACGGGCAGGTGGACCGCCTGTCCAAGATGATCCCCGTCGAGGGCGTCAAGCCGGTCAGCATCCAGAAGGCGCTCATCGACGAGCCGCGCCTGCGCGAGGAAGCGCGCAACGAGGAGGTCGTGGACCGGCTGCTGACCTATGGCCAGCAGGTCGAGGGGCTGCTCAGGAACGCTTCCACCCATGCCGCCGGCGTGGTGATCGGAGACCGGCCGCTGGATGCGCTGGTGCCGCTCTACCAGGATCCGCGCTCGGACATGCCGGCCACCCAGTTCAACATGAAATGGGTCGAGCAGGCAGGCCTCGTGAAGTTCGACTTCCTCGGGCTCAAGACGCTGACGGTGATCCAGAACGCGATCGACCTCATCATGTGCAAGGATGCCTCCGGCAGCTTCGGTCCTGGCGGGCGCAACCTGCACGAGGCTGCCGACGGCACGCAGATCTACGAGCCGGCACCGGGGGCGGAGAACGATATCGGGCATATCCCGCTCGATGATGCGAAATCCTACGAGCTTTATGCCGCCGCCAAGACGGTCGCGGTGTTCCAGGTCGAAAGCTCGGGCATGATGGATGCGCTCAGGCGCATGAAGCCGACCTGCATCGAGGATATCGTCGCGCTGGTGGCGCTCTATCGTCCCGGCCCGATGGAGAACATTCCCGTCTATTGCGAGGTCAAGAACGGCCTGCGCGAGATCACCTCGATCCATCCCACGATCGACCACATTCTCGCCGAGACACAGGGCATCATCGTCTACCAGGAACAGGTGATGCAGATCGCCCAGGTGATGGGCGGCTACAGCCTCGGCGGCGCCGATTTGCTGCGCCGCGCGATGGGCAAGAAGATCAAGGAGGCGATGGACGCCGAGCGGCCGAAGTTCGAGGCGGGGGCCAAGGCAAACGGCGTCGACAAGAAGAAGGCAACCGAGGTCTTCGACCTGCTGGAGAAATTCGCCAATTACGGCTTCAACAAATCGCACGCGGCCGCCTATGCCGTGGTCAGCTACCAGACGGCCTGGCTGAAGGCGAACCATCCGGTCGAGTTCATGGCCGGTGTGATGAACTGCGATATCCACCTCACCGACAAGCTTGCCATCTATGCCGAGGAGGTGCGCCGGGGCCTGTCGATCGAGATCGTGCCGCCTTGCGTGAACCGCAGCCAGGCCGCGTTCAGCGTCGATGCGGGCCGCGTGGTCTACGGGCTGGGCGCGCTCAAGAATGTCGGGATGGAGGCGATGCGCCTGATCACCGGCGCCCGCGGGGACAAGCCCTTCGTGACGCTCTTCGACCTGGCGCGGCGGGCCGATCTCAAGCGGGTCGGCAAGCGGCCGATGGAGATGCTGGCACGCGCCGGCGCCTTCGATGCGCTCGATGGGAACCGCCGGCGCGTCTTCGACAGCCTCGACGCGCTCGTGGCCTATTCCGCCGCGATCCACGATCAGAAGGCCAGCAACCAGGTCTCGCTCTTCGGAGAGGCGGGCGAGGACCTGCCCGAGCCGCGGCTCAGCCCGGTCTCCGACTGGCTGCCCGCCGAGCGCCTGATCGAGGAGCACAAGGCGATCGGCTTCTACCTCTCTGGCCACCCGCTCGACGATTACATGGTCCCCCTGCGCCGCAAGCAGGTGATCACCCTCGAAGAGCTCACCGCCAAGGCGCAGCGCGGTCCCCTGCTGGCCAAGCTCGCGGGGTCCGTATCGGGGCGCCAGGAGCGCAAGTCGGCACGTGGCAACCGTTTCGCCTTTGCCCAGCTTTCCGACCCGACGGGGCTCTACGAGATCACCATCTTCTCGGACACGCTGGAGACCGCGCGCGATCACCTGGAGACAGGGATGAACGTCGTCGTCACCGTCGAGGCCACGATGGAGAGCGAGCAGCTCAAGCTGCTGGCCCGCTCGGTGGCGCCCGTGGACGCGATCGTGGCGGATGCGGGCAGTTCGGGCTTGCGGATCTTCCTCGAGGAAGCCTCCGCCGTGGCCGCCGTTGCCGATCTCCTTGCCCGTGCACGCGAGGATGCGCGCATCCGCACGCGCGGTCCGATCAGCCTGTGCCTGCTCGATCCCGACCTGCCGGGCGAGGTCGAGGTGGCCTTGGGCGACGATTTCGCGGTGAACCCGCAGATCAAGGGCGCGATCAAGTCGCTCGGCGGCGTGGTGACGGTGGAGGATATCTGATGCGCGGTACGGTCATCGCGGCCCTCTTGTCCGGGGCCCTGCTCGTTTCCTGCGGCGGTTTGGCAGGAGGCGGGGGGATCGGCGGCGGCGTCGCTCCCGACGTGGCCAAGGGCGCGCGCCTGCCATTCGGAACGGTCGGCAGGGCATGCGGTGTCTCGGGCGCGGCGCTGGGCAAGACGGTCGATGCCGCGCCTTCCGATGCGCGCCCGCGATGGCGTCTTCACGACACCGCGCCGGGCAGCACCGCGCCGCGCACCCATTACCTGACCGGCTTCTCCGACGGCTGTCCCCGGCAGGTGACGGCGGCGCTCATCCTCTTCGGCGCGCCGCTCGTGCACGAGACGCACAAGACCGGCCTGGCCGCATCGCAGCAAGGGGCTGCCGATGCCGCCTACGAGACGGCGCGGGCGCGGATCTGCGGCGGCGGTCCCGGCACGCCGTGCCCCGCCTCGCAGATCGAGGCGCTGTCGCAGGAAATCGTCTTCGTCTCATCCTACCGCGACTTCACCGGGACGGGCTCTTCCTACGAGATCCTGCTCGGCAAGGGCGGGGTGGTCGCGGAGGGCATGGGCCACTGAGCCGCCGGATCGGGCGGGCGCCGCCGGCGCCTTGCCGTCACCAATGCGGGGGGCGCTGATCGGCGATCGGGGCCGTGCCGCCTTCGGACATCTCGCGCTCGGCCTCCCGGCGCATCACCATCTCGAGCCGCGCCTCGATGCGCGCGATCCGGTCCTGCTGCTCGGCCACGATGTCGGACAGGTCGTCATTGGCGCGGGAGAGATGCGCGATCCGCTCCTCGAGCGCGTTCATGCTGGTTTGGGTGTCATCGGTCATTGGCTGCAGATAGCAGTTTGCCGGCGCGCTGCAAGCGGGGCCGGGGGCGCGGCGCGCAGCTTGCCCCGCGTTGCGCCATCCGCTAGACCCGCCCGCGACCGCCCGGATCAGGACATCGACATGGCAAAGCCAAAGAAGCAGCCCCGCCCCAAGGCGCAGACGCCCAAGGGATTTCGCGACTATTTCGGCGCCGAGGTCACACGTCGCCGCGCCATGCTCGAGACGATCGCCAAGGTCTATCACCGCTACGGCTTCGATGCCCTCGAGACGAGCGCGGTTGAGACGGTCGAGACGCTCGGAAAATTCCTGCCCGACGTGGACCGGCCGAACGAGGGCGTCTTTGCCTGGCAGGAGGACGATGCGGGCAACGCGGCCGACTGGCTGGCGCTGCGCTATGACCTGACCGCGCCGCTCGCGCGGGTTGCCGCGCAGTACCGCCAGGATCTTCCCAGCCCCTACCGGCGCTACGCGATGGGTCCGGTCTGGCGCAACGAGAAGCCCGGGCCGGGGCGGTTCCGGCAGTTCTACCAATGCGACGCCGACACGGTCGGCGCGCCCTCCGTCGCCGCCGATGCCGAGATCTGTGCGATGCTGTGCGACACGCTGGAGGCGGTGGGGATCGCGCGCGGCGATTACATGGTCAAGATCAACAACCGCAAGGTCCTCAACGGTGTGATGGAGATGGCCGGCGTGCTCGACCCGTCCGATCCGTCGCGTTTCGAAACGGAGCGCGGCATCGTCCTGCGCGCCATCGACAAGCTCGACCGCCTGGGGGTCGCGGGCGTGCGGGCCCTGCTGGGCGAGGGGCGGCGCGACGAGAGCGGCGACGTGACGCGGGGGGCCGGGCTCGACGAGGCGCGGATCGACATCGTGATCGGCTTCGTCGAGGCCCGCCGGGGCGACGCGGCCGAGACCACGGCGCGGCTGCGCGAGCTGGTCGGTTCATCGGAGGCGGGCCGCGCCGGCATCGATGAGCTGGAGACGATCGCCGGGCTTTTGCGCGCGCAGGGCTACGGGCCGGAGCGGGCCGAGATCGACCCGGCCGTCGTGCGCGGGCTGGGCTATTATACCGGGCCCGTCTTCGAGGCCGAGCTGACCTTCGAGATCACCGGGGAGGACGGGCAGGCGCGCAATTTCGGCAGCGTTGCCGGCGGGGGGCGCTATGATGACCTGGTCAAGCGGTTCACCGGGCAGGAAGTGCCCGCCACGGGCGTGTCGATCGGGGTCGACAGGCTGCTTGCCGCGCTGTCGGCGCGGGGAGAGGACGTGGCGCCCGAGGCCGGTCCGGTGGTGATCACGGTGATGGATCGCGACAGGATGGCCGATTACCAGGCCATGGCTTCCGAGTTGCGCGCCGCCGGCATCCGCGCCGAAGTCTATCTCGGCAACCCGAAGAATTTCGGCAACCAGCTCAAATATGCCGACCGCCGCGCCGCGCCGATCGCGGTCATCGAGGGGGCGGAGGAGCAAGCGCGCGGCATCGTGCAGATCAAGGATCTGGCCCTTGGCGCGAAGATCGCCCAAAATGCCAGCGTCGAGGAATGGAAGGCGCAGCCCGCACAGTTCGAATGCCCGCGCGGCGAGATGGTCGCGCAGATCGCCGGCCGGCTGGGCCTCGAATGACCGGCGCTTTGGGCGAGAAGGCGGCCGCGCGCCGCGAGGCGGCACGGCTGCTCGATCGGTTCGTGGCAGCGGGGGCCGTTCCGGTCGAGACCGCGATCCTGCAACCCGCGGGCGCGCTGCTCGATCTGTATGGCGAGGATATCAGGGCGCGGGCCTTCACCACCAGCGATCCGCTGCGCGGCGAGCGGATGCTGCGTCCCGATTTCACGGTTCCCGTGGTGCTGATGCATATGGAGCAGGGGGCGGAGCCGGCCCGCTACGCCTATGCCGGCGAGATTTTCCGCCGGCAGGAACATGATGCCGAACGCGCCGCGGAATATTTCCAGGCGGGGTTCGAGATCTTCGACCGGACCGATCCGGCCGCCGCCGATGCGGAGGTCTTCGCGCTGATCGCCGAGCAGCTTCGCACGCTCGATCTCGACGTGGTGACGGGCGATATCGGGATCCTGAGCGCCGCGGTGCAGGGATTGAGGCTGTCCGATCGGCGCAAGGCGGCCCTGATGCGTCACATCTGGCGCCCGGAGCGGTTCCGCCGCCTGGTCGAGCGCTTCGGCGCCCCGCCGCCGCCGCGTCCGCTGCTCGATGCGCCCGACCCGCTGGAAGATGCCGGCCCCGAGATCGGGTTGCGCGGACGCGGGGAGGTCGAGACCCGCCTCGAACGCCTGCGCCGCGACCGCGAGGAGCCGCCGCTCGCCGCCGAGCAGGTCACGCTACTCGATGGGTTGCTCTCGCTCTCGGCGCCCAGCGACGCGGCCCTCGCGGCCTTGCGCGCGATGGAGGCGGGCCTGCCGTCGATCGCGCCGGCCAACGATGCGCTCGAACGGCGACTCGACGCGCTGGAGCGGCGCGGCATCGCGCCCCGAAGCCTGCTCTTCGAGGCCGGCTATGGCCGGGCCAGCATGGAATATTACAGCGGCTTCGTCTTCGGCTTCCACGCGGCCGGACGCCCCGATCTGCCGGTCGTGGCCACCGGGGGGCGCTATGATGCCCTGACCCGCCACCTGGGGCAGGGGGCGGCCATTCCGGCCGTGGGCGGCGTGATCCGGCCGGGGCTGTGCATCGAGCTTTCGGAGGGCAGGACGTGACGCTGAAGCTTGGAGTGCCGTCCAAGGGACGGTTGATGGAAAAGACCTTCGACTGGTTCGGCGCGCATGGCGTCTCGCTGCGCCGCACGGGCGCGGAGCGGGAATATTCGGGTGCCGTGGAGGGGATCGAGGGGATCGAACTGGTCCTGCTGAGCGCCTCCGAGATCCCGCGCGAACTTGCCCAGGGACGTATCCACCTTGGGGTGACGGGCTCCGATCTGGTGCGCGAGACGCTGCCGGCCTGGGATGCGCTCGTGGAGGAGGTCACGCCGATGGGCTTCGGCCATGCCGATCTCGTCATCGCGGTCCCGCGCTTCTGGGTGGATGTCGAGACGCTCGACGATCTCGACGCGGTCTGTGCCGATTTTCGCGCCGCCCACGGCTTCCGCCTGCGCATCGCGACCAAGTATCACCGCCTCGTTCGGATGCATCTCACCCGGCACGGCGTGGCCGATTACCAGCTGGTCGACAGCCAGGGCGCGACGGAAGGCACGGTGCGCAACGAGACCGCCGAAGCGATCGCCGACATCACGTCGACCGGGGAGACGTTGCGGGCGAACCACCTGCGCGTTCTTGAGGGCCCGCCGGTCCATGCGAGCCAGGCCACCCTCTTCCGCTCGCGCCGCGCGCAGCCCGATGCCGCGCAGCGCGAGGCAATGAAGGCCCTGCTCTCCAGGCTCGGGGTCGCGCGTCCGGCGGGGGCGACCTAGCGCACACCGATCTCGGCCAGGGCCGCGGCAAGCGCGGGGGGCAGGTCGGGCTCCTGCGCGTGCCCCTTGCGCAGATCGCCCGGCGCGTCCTCCGGCGCGAGGTAGCGCCAGCCTTGGAAGGCACGCCGCTGCACCGCCTCGGTGCGGCAGATCTCGGGATCGAGAACGAGGCCGCAGCGCCGGATCCCGTCGCCCCGATCCACATCGTCGAGCCGCACGATGCGCTGGCGTGCCAGGATCACCCCCTTGATCACCCAGTAGAGCGAGCCGCCGGCGAGGATTTCTTCGGCGCGCTTCGGCCACATCCGCGTGACATGACGCGGAGCGCCGTCGGGACCGCGTCCGCGGCTCGACGATTGCCATTGCGACAGCTCCTCGACGCTGGAGGCCCCGACGCAGAGCTTGAGGAGGTTAACATGTTCGGCCATATGGCGATCCTTCAGTTGAGCCACAACCTATAGTGATTTTGCATCGGGACAATGCGAGAGCTAGTGTTCGAGATTGACCATCGCGGCTTGCGGCGGTATCCCTCGGGTCCTCCCAGAAACGAAGGACCGTCCGGAATGACCCGATTCACCGCACCCATCGCCGAGCAGATATGGGACATGAAATACCGGTTCAAGAATGCCGAGGGTCAGGCCCATGACGCGACGGTCGAGGATAGCTGGCGCCGGATCGCCCGCGCCACCGCCTCCGTGGAAGCCGATGACGCGCTCTGGGAGAACCGTTTCTACGAGGCGCTCGAGGATTTCCGTTTCCTGCCGGCGGGCCGGATCACCGCCGGCGCGGGGACGGGGCGGGCAGTGACGCTGTTCAACTGTTTCGTCATGGGCACGGTCCCCGACAGCATGGGCGGGATCTTCGACATGCTCAAGGAGGCCGCCCTGACGATGCAGCAGGGGGGCGGGATCGGCTACGACTTCTCGACCATCCGGCCGCGCGGGGCGGATGTGAAGGGCGTCGCGGCGGATGCCTCCGGGCCCCTGTCCTTCATGGACGTGTGGGACGCGATGTGCCGCACCATCATGAGCGCCGGCTCGCGGCGCGGCGCGATGATGGCCACCATGCGCTGTGACCATCCCGACATCGAGGATTTCATCGCCGCCAAGTCCGATCCCGCGCGGCTGCGCAACTTCAACGTCTCGGTGCTGGTCACCGATCCGTTCATGGAGGCGGTCAAGGCCGATGGCACCTGGGAGCTGACCTTCGGCGGCAAGGTCATGAAGACGGTCGAGGCCCGCGATCTGTGGAACCGGATCATGCGCGCGACCTATGATTATGCCGAGCCGGGGGTGATCTTCATCGACCGGATCAACAAGATGAACAACCTCGCCTATTGCGAGACGATCGCGGCCACCAATCCTTGTGGCGAGCAGCCGCTGCCGCCCTATGGCGCCTGCCTCTTGGGCAGCATCAACCTCGCGCGGCTGGTCAGCGATCCGTTCGGGCCGCGGGCGGGGCTCGACGAGGTGGCGCTGGGCGAGCTGGTGGCGACGGCGGTGCGGATGATGGACAATGTCGTCGACGCGTCCCGGTTCCCCCTCGAGGCGCAGGCCGAGGAGGCGCGCAACAAGCGCCGGATCGGTCTGGGCGTGACGGGGCTCGCGGATGCGCTGCTGATGGTCGGGCTGCGCTACGGCTCGGACGCCGCGGCCGCGCGCACCGAGGCCTGGATGAAGGCGATCGCGCGTGCCGCCTATCTCGCCTCGGTGGAGCTGGCCAGGGAGAAGGGCGCCTTCCCGCTCTTCGACGCCGAGAAGTTCCTCGCCTCGGGCGCGATGATGCAGATGGACGAGGATGTGCGCGCGGCGATCGCCGAGCATGGCATTCGCAACGCGCTTCTGACCAGCGTCGCGCCGACGGGCACCATCTCGCTCTATGCCGGCAATGTCAGTTCGGGGATCGAGCCCGTCTTCGCCTATGCCTACAAGCGCAAGGTGCTGCAGAAGGATGGCAGCCGGACCGAGGAGGAGGTCGTCGATTACGCGGTGCAGATGTGGCGTGAGAAGTTCGGCGATGCCGAACTGCCCGACTATTTCGTGAACGCGCAGACCCTGGCACCCGCCGATCACGTCAAGATGCAGGCCGCGGCCCAGAAATGGGTCGACTCGTCGATCTCCAAGACCATCAACTGTCCCGAGGACATCGATTTCGACGCCTTCAAGGAAGTCTACATGCAAGCCTACGAGACGGGCTGCAAGGGCTGCACCACCTACCGGCCCAACGCCGTCACGGGCAGCGTGCTGAGCGTGAGCGAAGAGAGCCCGAAGGCCAAGGACGCCCCCGAAATCGTCGCGAACACCGATGCCGAGCCGCAGCAGCCGCATGGCGACGTGGTCTACATGACCGAACCGCTCGATCGCCCTTCCGAGCTCGAGGGCAGCACCTACAAGATCAAGTGGCCCGGCAGCGAACATGCGCTCTACATCACGGTGAACGATCTCGTCGTCGCGGGGCATCGCCGTCCCTTCGAGGTCTTCATCAATTCCAAGAACATGGAGAACTTCGCCTGGACGGTCGCGCTCACGCGGATGATCTCCGCCGTGTTCCGCCGCGGCGGCGATGTCAGCTTCGTCGTCGAGGAGCTCAAGGCCGTCTTCGATCCGCGCGGTGGCGCCTGGATCCAGGGCAAGTATATTCCCTCGATCCTGGCGGCGATCGGCGGGGTCATCGAGAAGCACATGATCGCGACCGGCTTTCTCGCCGGCGAGGGCATGGGCCTCAAGACCGACCCGCAGGCGCAGATCGTCGCCACGGCGACAGGCGCGCCGGCAGGCGGACGAACCTGTTCGAGCTGCGGCAGCTTCGAGATGCGGATGGTCGAAGGCTGCATGACCTGCGCGTCTTGCGGTTTCTCCAAATGCGGCTGAACCGGGAAAGTTCATTTGTGTGTCGCCAAGCAAAGTTTGCACTTTTTGGACAGCTTCGCGCACATTTTACAAGATATTAGCGCACATTGGCAGTCACGACGTGAAGCGAGAGCGTCGGCACCAGATCGCTACTCCACAGACGTAGGACGGACCCAAGACCGGAGCAAGCGGCCTCTTCCGAGCCCGAGAATCACAAAAAAAGGGCCGCGGGTGATCCGCGGCCCTTTCAGGTTCCGACGCCAGCTTTCGCCGATCTTTGGCCATATCGAGCGAATGACCTCCGTGGCTTCCAGTCAGATCATTTTGACGCCGACGGCTCCGCGGCGGCAACCACATGGCGCATTTTCGAGCACCGCCCGCGCCATAAGCAGATCGGTGGTGCGCCACGCCTGGCGGAGGAACTCGTCGAGCATTCGAGCAAGATTTCGACCCGTCGTCCGGTCTCGGTCCCACCAATCGTATAGGGGTCACCTTCCTCCGTGTGGCACAGCGTGGGAGCCTCTCCCAACTCTCGGATCAGGGACCGAAGACGCGGCGATACCTCGCTGGCCTCCTCCAATCCTGAGGGCGTCATGAGCTTTTCCGGAGGCGCCTTGCACGCGCGATCCAAGGCGAAGCGCATTGAGGGGGGTAGATTTTCGCGGACCTCGAAAACCGCACCTCGAAGCCGACGCTGCCATCCAATCAGGTCTGCCATCTGCTCTTCCATCCCCGTTACGTGTGCAGTGGAATTGAGCGCCATATTGTTCTCCTTGTCTGATGGCGACAGCACGCCGACACGTCAAGCTGGCGCACGCATGCGCCAGGATGGCTCAGGCGGCCATGTTTGCGGTTTGCGCTCGAGCTTGCCGCAATCCATCGAGACGTAGGCAGATCTCTTCGACGACAGGATCAGAAGGATCGATGCGTGCAAAGCGCTCGGCTTCTACGCTGTCCATCTCCTGGACGTTCTCCAGACCAAGCAGATCTTCCAGAGCATTGAGCTCTCGTTCCATCCGGCTGGTGAGCGATGATGCAAGGCTCACATCGTCGATGAGACGATGGGCGCGTGCTTCGGCGGCCGGCCCGCCAAGAAGCGCAGCCGACGAGCAGAACGCTGCGGCGTTGTCGAGAATGAAGACGGAGTGGGGAGGCGTGAAACAGAAATCACGGGGCTATTCAGCATGACGTTAGTGGGGGGCAGCAGCAAAGTCCGGCACTCCAACACGCCGACTCGACGCTATCATGCGAGTGCAGCGAATATCCGGTTCGACGGTCTGCGTCGTAGCATTGCAAAGGCCTGATAAACGGCCGGTTTGGGCCGGTCACGACAGGCGCGTCCATGCTGCGGCTGCGAAGGCGGCCGCAGCGCGGGTGCTTTTGACGGTCAACGCGCGGCGCTTTCGGCGCGGGAAATCGGAAGCTGGATCGAGATGCTCGCACCTTCCGCCCGTGGTTCGATGACGAGACGTCCCCCATAGCGTTTGGCGATAGCCTCCGTGATCGAGAGCCCGAGGCCGCTGCCACTCGACGGCCCGATCTGGCCGAAGCGCTTCAAGGCCGTATCCGTGTCATCGGGCGACAGGCCGATGCCGTCATCTATGACGCGGACCACCGCCATGTTTGATTCACGTAGTAGCGCAACCCGAACCGAGTGTAGGCCTGGCCCGCCATGGCGACGGGCATTGTCGATAAGATTTTTGACTGCTTCGCCCGCGTGGACTGGGTCCATTCGGACCGGCAATGCAGGCGCGCTTGCCGCCAGCTCGAAATCCAGCCCTGCTTCAAGCGCCGCGGCACCCTCGAACGCGCAGATTTCCTCGATCTCGACAATGAGGTCGATTTCCGGAACCTCGTTCTCAGGCGTGGCGTAGCGCAGCCTCTCGAGCGACAGGAGCTGTTCCGTGAGCCGAACCGACCGGCGGGCGGCCTCGACAACCGCATCGAGCCGCTGGTCGCGTTCGGCGGGCTCGCCCGCATCCCGTGCGGTCTGTGCCAGAGACAAAGTCGCGGTGGCCGGGTTGCGCAGCTGGTGCGCCGCGTCAGAGACGAAGGCTTGATGCGCTGCAATGCTATCGCGCATCTGGCTGATCAACCGGTTCAGCGTGGCGACGATCCCGGCGACTTCGGGCGGCACCGCGCGCCGGATCGGGGTCAGATCGTCGGGCGAGCGCAGCGCGATCGCGGCTTCCAGGTCAGTGAGTGGACGCAGGCCGCGCGCCACGCCGAACCACATCAGACCCGCGAGCACGACGAGCAATGCCCCCATCGTTCTGAGCGAACGCAGCGCCTGTGCCCGGGCGAAGGCATGACGCTCGGCGGTGCGCTGCCAGACTGTCATTCGCGACTCTCCGGTCAGGTTGCCCAGCGTGCTGCGTTCGACCAGCTGCAAGATCCGCACCTCTTCGCCACGGTAGCTCCCTTTGCCAAAGACGATCGGTCCTTCGGTCGCGTCCTCGGCACGAGGCGGGTAGGCGTAGCCGGTGATATAGACGCCGTCGGGGCCGGTAACGTGGTAGAACACTTCGCCGCCCGAGACATCGTTGAGGAGGTCGCGCGTTGCCGGGGTGAGCGCGTCGCCGCCCGAGATCGTGACATCGCGCGAGATCGCCAACGCCGTGGCCAGCAGTGACCGGTCGAAGATCTCCTCGGCGGTGGACTGCGCTACGGAGTAGCGCCACACCCCCAGCGCCACCGCGACGAGTACCAGCGGCACCAGCGTCAGGGCGAGCAGTCGGACGCGCAGTGAAGCCGGACGCCTCATGCGAGGTCGAGCATGTAGCCCAGACCGCGCGCGGTCTTGATCGTCACGCCATGCGGGGCAAGGCGGCGGCGCAGCCGCGAGACATGCGGCTCTATCGCGGTGTCGTCGACATCGGCCCCGACGCCATAGACGTGATCGGTGAGCCGGGCCTTCGACACCAGTCGCCCGCGTCCCTCGAGCAGGCATTCGAACAGCGCCAGTTCGCGACGGGGCAGATCGAGCGGGCCGTCTGTCGTGCCGAGCGTCCTTGCCTGGCGATCGAAGCGCAAGGGGCCGATGGTCTCCGTCACTCCGTAATCGAGGTCGCGACGCCGCGAGAGAGCACGGATGCGTGCCTCCAGCTCGTCCATTTCGAAGGGCTTCACGAGGTAGTCGTCGGCGCCCGCATCGAGGCCGCGCACCCGGTCGGCGGTGTCGCCACGCGCGGTCAGCATCAACACCGGAGTGCCATCGCCGCGCGCCCGCATGGCACGCAGAACTTCAATCCCATCCATGCTCGGCAGGTTGATGTCGAGTACCACGAGATCGGCGCCCTCGGCCGTCAGATGCGCAGCCGCCTCGCGACCGTCGGCCAGCAGATCGGTCGAATGACCGCGATCGCGCAGGCGGTAGGCTATGGCGTTCGCCAGCCCCTCGTTATCCTCGACGATGACAATTCTCATTTCATTGCAAGCTTCGTGCAAGGTTGGTGCGCCATGATGCTTGGGTTCGGGGGCAAGGTGAAGCCCCCGTAGGCGCCGGTGGCGGGGAGGAGCCCGATCGCCGGCACCCGAACATTTGGGAGGACGACATGACGAAATTCACGCGCGCCGCGCTTGCGGCGCTTCTCGCCGCCACCCCCTTCGCCGCGACCGCCGAGACCGATCTCTCGGGCGAGACCGTGGAATGGGTGATCCCCTTCTCCGAAACCGGCGGCTCGGCCAAATGGGCGAACTTCTTCGCGCCGCTTCTGTCCGAGGCGCTGCCCGGCCAGCCCACTGTTGTGGTGAAGTTCATGCCCGGCGCCGGTTCGACCAAGGGCGCCAACTGGTTCCATGAGCAGGAAAACGGCGACGGCACCCTGATCTTTGGCTCCTCTGGTTCGACCCAGTTCCCCTATTTGCTGAACGACCCGCGCGTGCGCTACGAATACAATGACTGGGAGCCGGTGATGGCCACCGGCACCGGCGGCGTCGCCTATCTGGAGCCCGAGGCAGGCGCCAAGTTCGACGGTTCGGCCAATGCGCTGCAGGACATAGACTTCATTTACGGCAGCCAGGGCGCGACACGCCTCGACCTCGTTCCGCTTTTGGCTTGGGAAATGCTCGGCATGAACGTGGAGCCGGTCTTCGGCATCAAGGGGCGCGGTGACGGGCGCCTGATGTTCGAGCGCGGCGAGGCCAATATCGATTACCAGACCACATCGGGCTATCTGGGCGGCTCGGCCGATCTGGTCGAGCAGGGCCAGGCAGTCGCGATGATGACCTGGGGCGCGCTCGACGAGGACGGCAACATCGTCCGCGACCCGACCTTCCCCGACCTGCCGACCTTCAAGGAGGTCTGCGAGGCGACCGAGGGCTGCGAGACGAGCGGCGAGGCGTGGGACGCCTGGAAGGCCTTCTTCGTCGCGGGCTTCCCGGTGCAGAAACTGGCCTTCCTGCCCAAGGGCACCGATCAGGAGGTGATCGATACCTATGTCGCGGCCTTCGAGACGGTGCGGAACCGCGATGATTTCGAACAGATCTCCTCGCAGACCGTAGGCGAATACCCGGTCTTCGTCGGCGAGGGCGCCCAGCGCGCGCTGGAGCAGGCGACATCGGTGCCGCAGGGAGCCAAGGATTACGTGAAGACTTGGTTGCGCGACTCCTACGGCGTCGAGCTCGAGGGCTGAGGCCTTCGCAGGCGTCCCGCTCTCTCTCCCCCTTCGGGGCGGGGCGCCCCACATTTTCCATTCCTGACATGTGAAAGCGACCCTCATGGAGATGATCGCAACGGCCCTGCCTGCGCTCGGGCAGGCCTGGGCTCTGATACTGCAGCCCATGGTTCTCGGCTATCTGGTGCTGGGCGTGGTGATGGGCCTCGCGGTCGGCGTGTTTCCCGGTCTCGGCGGCATCGCCGGCCTGTCTCTTCTTTTGCCCTTCATGTTCGGCATGGACCCGGTGCTCGGTCTCGCGCTGATGATTGGCATGGTGGCGGTGGTGCCGACCTCCGACACCTTCGCCTCGGTCCTCATGGGCATCCCCGGCTCTTCGGCAAGTCAGGCCACCGTGCTTGACGGTTTTCCCATGGCCAAGCGCGGCGAGGCGGCGCGGGCGCTCTCTGCGGCTTTCACCTCCTCGCTCTTCGGGGGGCTGGTGGGCGCGGCCTTCCTGACCTTGTTCATCCTCGTGGCGCGGCCGATCGTGCTTGCCTTCGGTCTGCCCGAGATGCTGATGATCACCGTCTTCGGCCTCTCGATGGTGGCGATCCTCGCGGGCCGTGTCGCGCTCAAAGGCGTGGCCGCGGCTGGCCTCGGTCTGCTCATCGGCACGATCGGCGAAGCGGATGCCGGCGGCTCGCTGCGCATGTCGACCTATGACATCCCCTATCTGATCGACGGGCTGCAGCTCGTCATCGTGGGCCTCGGTATCTTCGCGATCCCCGAGATCGTTTCGCTGCTGCGTCAGGACCGCGCCATCTCGCAGGATGCGAACCTCGGTGCCGGCTGGGCAGATGGGGTACGAGACTGGTTCGCCAACAAGTGGCTCTCGGTACGCTGCTCGATCATCGGTGTGGTGGTCGGGGTGATTCCGGGCCTGGGCGGCTCGGTTGTCGACTGGATCGCCTATGGCCATACGGTGCAAAGCACACGCGACACCTCCGAGTTCGGCCTCGGCAATGTGCGCGGCGTTATCGGACCGGAAAGCTCGAACAACGCCAAGGAGGGCGGGGGGCTTGTACCGACGCTGCTGTTCGGCATTCCCGGCTCGGGCTCAATGGCAATCTTCATCGGCGCGATCGCGCTCCTGGGCTCGGGCGACATCGAGGTCGGGCCGTCGATGCTGCGCGACAATCTCGACATCACCTATTCTATCGTCTGGCTACTGGCGCTGGCTAACGTAGTCGGGACGCTCCTGTGCATCGCGGCCTCGGGCGGCATCGCCCGGCTCACCACGATCCGCTTCACCTATCTCGCACCTTTCCTGTTCATGCTGATCGCCTTCGCGGCGTTCCAGTCGGGGCAGAATTTCGAAGACCTGCTGGCGCTCTTCGCGATCGGCCTGATCGGCGTCTTCCTGCGCCGCTTCGACTGGTCCCGCCCGGCCTTCCTGATCGGCTTCGTGCTGTCGAATCCGATCGAGAAATTCTCGAACCAAGCGGTGCAGATCGCATCCTTCCGCTTCCGCAAGAGCTTTGAGGAGGGGATGGAGTACGTCTTCTCGCCCATCGTGATCGTGCTGATCGTGATCACCGTGCTTTCGGTTGTATTCGGCCTGCGCCAGGCCAAGGCGATCGCCGCCGAGGGCGAGGTGCCGACCGGCTCCAAGCGTGCGCCGGTGGCCTTCCTTCTGCTGATCATGGGCTATGTCGTTGCCGCGCTGATCAACGCCAACGCCATCCCCGACTACAACATGACCGACAAGATCGTGCCGCTGGTGGTGGGCGGCGTGACGCTCGCGGCCTGTCTCATGCTCATGGTGCAGATGATGCGCAGGCCCGAGAGCGACGCAGTCTTCGCCGACAAGGAAATGGCGGGCGAAGATGCCGACGCGCCGCACGGGCTTTGGGGCACGCTCGCTTGGTTCGCTGGGCTGATCGCCGCGACATGGGTGGTGGGCTTCATCCTCGCGCTGGTGGGCTTCCTTCTCGCCTTTTTCCGCATCCGTGCGGGCTGCGGCTGGGGCAAGACGCTTCTGCTCTCGGCGGCTGGCGTCGGCTTCATGTGCCTGATGGCCAGCGCCCTCAACCGCGACTTTCCGCCGGGGCTGCTGCAGGACGCCTTCGATCTTCCTTGGCCGCTGCGCTGACACCTTGGCCCGGCCCGAACGGGCCGGACGGATTCACGACAAATCGGACATGACCTCATGACTCAGATCGGCATTCCCTTTCTATTTCTGCGCGGAGGCACGTCGCGCGGGCCGTATTTTCGGCGCGCGGACCTGCCCGAGGATCGCGAGACCCTGGCGCAGGTTCTCATCGCGGCGCTGGGTGCGGGGCATCCGCATAACATCGACGGCATCGGCGGCGGCGCGGCAATCACCACCAAGGTGGCGATGCTGTCGGCCTCCGAGGACGACTGGGCCGATGTGGACTACTTTTTCGCGCAGGTCGCGGTCGAGGAGCGGCTCGTGGATTTCAAGCCGACCTGCGGCAACATCCTGTCGGGCGTGGGTCCCGCCGCGATCGAGATGGGGCTGGTGCCGGTGACCGGCGAGGTCACCGAGGTGAAGATCCGCGCGGTGAACACCGGGGCGCAGGTGGTGGCGCGGGTGATGACGCCGGGCGGCCAGCTTTCCTATGACGGCGATGCGCGGATCGCCGGGGTGCCGGGCAGCGCCGCGCCAGTGGAGTTGAGCTTTCGCGGTGTAGTCGGCTCGGCGACCGGGGCCTTTCTGCCCACCGGGCAGCTGCGCGACGAGATCGACGGCATCGAGGTCACCTGCATGGACGTCGCCATGCCGATGGTGATCGGCCGGGCCGCCGATTTCGGGGTGACGGGTTACGAGAGCGCGGTCGCGCTCGACGCCGACCGCGACCTCTTTGCGCGGATCGAGGCGGTGCGGCTGGAAGCCGGGCGGCGCATGGGGCTGGGCGACGTGGCGAAGTCGGTGACGCCGAAATTCGGGCTTCTGGCCCCGGCACGGGACGGCGGCAGCATCGCCACGCGTTACTTCATGCCGTGGAACACACATCCCTCCATGGCGGTGACCGGCGCGCAATGTCTCGCCTCCTGCGCACTGACCCCGGGCACGGTGGCCGACGGTCTGCTCGAACGTCCCGCGCGATCGCCCGCGAACGTGGTGCTGGAACATGCTTCGGGCACGATCGATGTGCTGGTCGAATATTCCACCGAAGGCGGCTTTACCCTCGAGGCAGCCGGGCTCTTGCGCACCGCCCGAAAGCTCGCCGAAGGTACGGTCTTCGTGCCGCAAATGGTCTGGGACGGCGCAAGGTAGACAAACGCATGAAGGTCCACATCCTCGACGATTGGTTCGACACGCTGCGCGGGTTGCCGTGCTACTCCAAGCTCGGAGGTCATGACGTCGCCGTCTGGACGGATCACGTCGACGATGTGGAGGAACTGGCCCATCGACTGCGCGGGGCCGAAGCGCTGGTCCTGTTCCGCGAACGTACGAAGATCACCCGCGATCTGCTGGAGCGTTTGCCGAAGCTTGAGTTGATTTCGCAGCGCAGCGTCTATCCGCATGTCGATGTCGGGGCTTGCACCGATCACGGCGTGCTATTGTGTTCGAACATGCACGCCGACACGCCCTCCTATGCCGCGGCCGAGCTGACTTGGGGGCTGATCCTCTCGGCGATGCGCCAGATCCCGCAGCAGATGGCCTCCACCAGGACAGGACACTGGCAGATCGGTGTCGGCAAGACGCTGCGCGGGCGCAGACTCGGCCTCTACGGCTACGGGCGGATCGCGAAGACCGTCGCGGGCTATGCCGAGGCTTTTGGAATGGAGGTGGTCTGGTGGGCGTCTGAGGAAGGTCGGGCGCGGGTCGAGGCCGATGGCGCGCGGCTGGCGACAAGTCGCGCGGCCTTCTTCTCCGAAAGCGACGTGATCTCGCTGCATGTCCGGCTGAAGCCCAACACACGTGGCATCGTCACGTTCGACGACCTGTCAGAGATGCAGCCCGGCGCGGTTCTGGTGAACACCTCGCGTGCAGGGCTGATCGCGTCCGGCGCGTTGCTTGCAGCGCTCGATCGCGGTCGTCCCGGCATGGCGGCGATCGACGTGTTCGATCATGAGCCGATGACCGACCCCGACGATCCGCTGCTCGCGCATCCGAACCTGATCTGCACCCCACATATCGGCTTCGTCACCGAAGACGAGTTCGAGCTGCAATTTGCGGACATCTTCGACCAGATCGTGGCCTATGCCGCCGGCATGCCGATCAACGTGATCAACCCCGAGGCCCGGCCCGGCGCTTGATCCCGGCAATCACCGGCGCGCCGGTGATCACCAGCACGATCCGGGTCAGGTGATGGGCGATGACATAGCCCAGATCCGCCCCGGCGACGATCGCCAGAACCGTCATCTCGGCCTGTCCGCCGGGCGCGAAGGCCAGGAAAGCATCGACCCCTTCCGCGAGATCGAGCCACGTCACCAGCGATGAAACCATCGCCGCCAGTGCCGCCAGCACCACCACATAGGCGGCACCCGCCGCAACGTCGCGGCCCAGTTCGCGCATCGTGACGCCCACGAAATGCACGCCGATACCGCAGCCGATCAGGAACTGCGCCACGAGGATCGCCTCGGCGGGCGGGCGCGAATGCACCAATCCCGAAAGCGCCAGCGCGGCGGTCACGATCATCGGCCCGAGGATAGAGGCGCCGAACAGGCCGATCCGCTCGCCACCCTTCCAGCCGATCCATGCGGCGGCGGCCATCAGGGCCAGCTCGACCAGCGGCAGCGCCGCCACCGGTGCGCCGATCGGGTTGGACAGGCTGCTGCCGTAGAGCTGCGTCAGCAACACCGGCGCCAGCGTGACGATGAAAAGAACCCGCGTTGCGTGAATCAGCGACAGGGCCCGCGCGTCGCCGCCCGCCTCGATACCGAAGATCACCATGTCCTGCAGCCCGCCCGGCATCGCCGCGTAATAGGCCGTGGCACCGTCGAACCCCCAGACGCGCCTGAAGAACGGCACGCCCACCGCGCCGATCACGGCGATGAAGATCGGGACCAGCGCGATCGATACAGCCATCTCGGGCAACCGCGCCAGCACGGCCGGGGTGATCGAAGCCCCGACCGCGACGCCGAGGATCGTGCGCCCCGCGACCGAAACCTGCCCGAAGCCCTGAAGCGGCAGACCGATCAGGGCCGAAAGGAGGCAGGCGCACATCGGGCCGAACAAGAATGGCAGCGGCAGGCCCGTGGCGTGGAAGGCCAGCGTGCCAATCCCTGCAACAACAGCCGTCAGGGCGATCCGCGCAAAGGGCGGAAGTGGGGGGCGAGGCATCGGAAACTCCGCGTTGACTCGTTCTGCATCCAGTTGTATCCACCTGTATGCAATTTGCAAGGGAGCGTCATGACGATGTGTGAGGAGGATCGCGGGGACGGGCAGGGCGGCACTGCTTACCGCCGCCTGCTCGAAGAGATCCGGGCTGGGCGGCTGGCGGCCGGCGACCGGCTGCGCGAGACCGAACTGGCCGAGCGGCTGGGCGTTAGCCGCACACCTGTACGCGAGGCGATCCGCCAGCTCGAGGCGGACGGTTTGGTGACCCACGTACCTCGGCAGGGTGCGAGCGTGCGCGGGCTCGACTATGCCGAGGTGATGGAGCTCTACGAGATGCGCGCGGTGCTCGAAGGAACGGCGGCCCGGCTTGCGACCCGCGCGGCATCTCAGATCGAGCTCGACGAGCTGGCCGCGCTCAACGAGGAACTGGTCCGCGCGGGCGCATCGCCCGAGGCCTTCGACCTGAACCGGCAATTCCACGCGGCTCTTCTCGACGCCGCAAAGAACCGTTTTCTCAGCCGCTCGATCCAAGGGCTGCAGAAGGCGTTGATGATCCTCGGGCCGACGACGCTCACCGCGCCCGAGCGGGCCGAGCGCGCGGTGGAGGAGCACTCTGCAGTGCTCGACGCGCTGATGGCGCGCGATGGTCTACGCGCCGAAGCCGCGATGCGCGCCCATATCGAGGCCGCCCAACGGGTCCGTGTGCGTGCTGTTCGCGCTAGGGCTGCCCCGCTCGATGATGGGGACATGTTATGATGGACACGCCAGACATTGTGGTGATCGGCGGTGGCAACGCCGCGCTCTGCGCCGCTATCGAGGCGGCGGAGGCGGGCGCGCGGGTGTTGATCCTGGAAGCTGCGCCCAAGCCCTATCGCGGCGGCAATTCGCGCCACACCCGCAACTTCCGCTGCATGCATGACGGCCCGCTCTCGGTACTGGTCGATGCCTATGAAGAGGAAGAATACGTCGCCGACCTGATGAAGGTGACCGGCGGCCACACCGACGAGGGGCTCGCCCGCCTTGCCATCCGATCCTCGCAGGAGTGCCTGCCCTGGATGGAGGCTCATGGCGTGCGGTTCCAGCCTTCGCTCTCGGGCACCCTAAGTCTCGCGCGGACCAATGCCTTCTTCATGGGCGGCGGCAAGAGCCTCGTGAACGCCTATTACCGCACCATCGGAAGATTGGGCGTCGAGGTGCGATACGACGCGCATGTCACCCATCTCGAGCTCGAGGGCGACCGCATTACGCGCGTCGATTTCGACCATGAAGGCGGGTCCCACAGCCTGTCGCCCCGCGCCGTGGTCGTGGCCTCCGGTGGGTTTCAGGCTGACCGCAACTGGCTCGCGCGGGCTTGGGGGCCGGCGGCAAAGAACTTCCTGATCCGCGGCACGCCCTATAATCGCGGCGTCGTGCTGGCCGACCTGCTGGCGCAGGAGGTGGCCTCGGTCGGCGACCCGACCCAGTGCCACGCGGTGGCCATCGACGGCCGCGCACCGCTTTACGATGGCGGCATCGTCACCCGGCTCGACTGCGTGCCGTTCTCCATCGTAGTCAACAAGGATGGCGAACGTTTCTACGACGAGGGCGAGGATGTCTGGCCCAAGCGCTATGCGATCTGGGGCCGTCTTGTCGCAGCACAGCCCGATCAGGTCGGCCATGTCATCATCGACGCCAAGTCGATCAATCTTTTCATGCCCTCGGTCTTTCCGCCGCTGAAAGCGGACAGCATCGAGGATCTGGCCGAGATGATGGGGCTGTCCGCCGGGAAGGTCGCCGCCACGGTGGCCGATTTCAACGCCGCTTGCGGCGATACCTCGAGCTTCAGCCCGATGGAACTCGACGGCGTGTCCACCACCGGGCTCACCCCGCCCAAGACCAACTGGGCGCGCCCGATCATCGAGCCGCCCTTCTACGGCTATTCACTCAGGACCGGCGTCACCTTCACCTATCTCGGGCTCAAGGTCGACGAACGCGCGCAGTGCGCCACCGCCGGGGGACCCATTCGCAACCTCTGGGCCGCGGGCGAGACCATGGCGGGCTCGATCCTGGGCCAAGGCTATCTCGCCGGTTTCGGCATGACCATCGGAACCGTCTTCGGACGCATCGCAGGCAAGGAGGCCGCCGCATATGCAAATGCAGCCTGAATTCGTCGAAGAGGCCCGCCGCCAGGCCGAGATCTGCAACGCCTGCCGCTACTGCGAAGGCTACTGCGCGGTGTTCCCGGCGCTGCAGGCCGAGCGCGCCTTCGCGGAGGCCGACCTGACCCAACTCGCCAACCTCTGCCACAACTGCCGCAACTGCTACCACGCCTGCCAGTACACCGCGCCGCACGAGTTCGACCTGAACTTGCCCAAGGCGCTGGCGGAGTTACGGCATGACAGCTGGGACGCCTTCGCTTGGCCCGGGGGACTGGCGCGCGCCTTCCAGCGCAGCGGCACGATGATCGCCGCCGCCTGTGTGCTGGGCTTCGCGGCTCTTTTCCTCGCCGCCCGCGCCCTGCCGGCCGATGGCGAGGGATTCTACGCGGTGCTCTCGCACAACGCCATGGTCGCGATCTTCGCGCCGGCTTTTCTGCTGCCCTTGCTGAGCCTCGCGGTCAGCCTGCGCCGCTATTGGAGCCATGTTGGCGGCGGGCGGATTACGCTGGGGCATTTGCGCCACGCCTTCGGTTCGGCTGCTAAGATGCGTAACCTCGCAGGTGGGCATGGCGACGGCTGCAATTTCGAGGATGAAGACCGTTTCAGCCAGGCGCGGCGGCAGGCCCATACCGCCGTGCTGGTAGGCTTCTTGCTATGCTTCGCCTCGACCTCTTCGGGCACCGTACTGCATTATATCTTCGACGCGCCTGCTCCGTATAGCCTCTGGTCGCTGCCCAAGCTTCTGGGCGTGCCTGGCGGGCTCCTGCTCGGCGCCGGGGCGCTCTGGCTGGCGGCGCTCAAGTTCAGGGCCGATCCCGAGTTGGGCGCACCGCGCGCTTGGGGCGGGGAAATGGGCTTCGTTCTGCTTTTGGCTTTCGTCGCTTGGAGCGGGCTGGGACTTTGGCTATTGCGTGATAGCGCGGCGTTGGCACTGATCCTCGCGCTGCATCTGGGTAGCGTTTTGGCTTTCTTCTTGCTGATGCCATTTACCAAGATGGCCCATGGTTTCTATCGGCTGACCGCGCTAGTCCGCGATGCGCAGCGGCTTGAGGCGCGCTGAGCAGGCGGGCACTCAGGCCAGCGGCAGTATCGCTTCGAATCGTGCGCCCGGCATGCCGGGCACCAGTCGCACCGTGCCGCCATGCGCCAAGGCCGCGTCGCGCGCGATCGCCAGGCCGAGTCCGCAACCAGTGCCACCGCCAACTTCCGCGCAAAAGACCCTGTCGAACACCCGTTCACGCAGGTCGGTCGGGATGCCGGGGCCGTCATCCTCCACGCCGAGGGAGGCGGCCTTGGCGGTGAAGTCCATTGCCACCGCGATTTCGCTGTCCCGCGGGGCGCCATGGATCATGGCGTTGTCGAGCAGACTGGCGAGCATCTCTTCGGCCAGCACCCGGCCATGTATGGATGCGTTCCTGCCAGAGTGAGCGGGTTTTCCGCGCTAGAACCGAAGCTTTGCTGCGGCCTTTCCGATCGCTCGGGATGGGCGGTTCGGACCTTCGCCGCAGGTGCGTGATGATCGACAGAGCGTAATGGAAGGCGGTCATTCGCCACGAGGCGGGGAGGGCAATCCCTCCGAACCCTTACGGCGGTGTTCTTCACTGCGGGAGCGATCAACAGGGCGCGCGATCGGGATTGTCGGTATCCGCAGCCCTTCGTGCGGCGGTGAGGTGAATGCCCAGAATTTGGGCATTGCAGGCCGCCACTGGCTCTTGCTGCGGCTAATGGCGGGACTTCAACCTTCAGTGACCTTTTTTGTCTGGTGTATCATCTCCTCAGCGGACAATCGAAGCCCATGGTCCAAGCTCTTTCCATCGTCATTGTCGAACCAGATCCAGACCGGGCGCGGCTGATTGTCGATGCTCTGGCGGACGGTATGGACTATGAAATCCATGTCGTGGCCGAGCGCTCATCGCTGGCGCGGCAGATCGTCCAGGTCAAACCGGACCTCGTTCTGGTGGATGTGGCCGATCCCTCTCGCGACATCATCGAAGAACTCACTTTGGCCAGCGGACCGTTGGAGCGCCCCGTCGCCCTCTTCGTCGACCGCAGCGATGCCGGCCTCTCGACCGCGGCAATCGAGGCGGGGCTGTCGGCTTACGTCGTCGACGGTCTGACAGCCTCCCGGGTCAGGCCCGTGCTCGATGCCGCTATCGCGCGGTTTCACTTGATGCAACGCATGCGGGCCGAGCTGGACGAAACCAAACGTGCCCTGGAGGATAGAAAGGTCATCGACCGGGCCAAGGGCCTGCTCATGCGCGTGCGCGGGATCACCGAAGACGAGGCCTATGCCCTGCTGCGCAAGACGGCCATGGATCAGAACAAGCGGCTGGCCGATGTGGCCGGGGCGTTGGTCACGGCGGCAAAGTTGCTGGGATGAGGGTCACGACGCTGGACATCGGCTTCGTGCCGCTGGTGGATGCGGCCCCCTTGATCGTGGCACAAGAGATGGGGTTCGCCGCGGAGGAAGGGATCTCGCTTGCCCTGCGCCGCGCGCCGTCATGGTCGAGCGCACGCGATGCGCTTACCTTCGGGCAGGTGAACGCGGCGCATATGCTGGCCCCCGTTCCCGTTGCCATGGCGCTGGGTCTCGGCGGCGTCGGCGGCGCCCGTGTCGACGTGATCTCGGTCCTCTCGGTCAATGGGACCGTGGTGGGCATCAACACCGAGCTTGCCGCGCGGATGCACGCCGCGGGCTATCCTTTCGACTTTGCCGACGCGACCGCCGCCGGCCGCGCCTTGATCACCGCGGTCGAGGGGCCGCTCCGGATCGGCGTGCCGTTTCCGTTCTCGATGCATGCCGAGCTTGTCTTCTACTGGCTCTCGTCCCTCGGGTATCCCAGTCCGCAGAGCCTGATCGTGCGCACCGTGCCACCATCGCTGATGGCCGATGCGATCCGCGCCGGCGAGATCGACGCGTTCTGCGTGGGCGAGCCCTGGGGCTCGAAGGTCGTGGAGAGCGGCACGGGCCAGTTGCTGCTGCCGGGTGCGGCGATCTGGGCCCATGCGCCGGAAAAGGTGCTGGCGGTCCGCGGCGACTGGGCATCGTCCGAGCCCGAATTGTCGGGTCGCCTGATCCGGGCCGTCTGGCGCGCGGGACGGTGGCTGGACGATGCCGGCGGGCGCTCGCTTGCGGCGGAGCTCCTGGCGCGCCCCGAATACCTGGATATCAATTCTGAATTGATCGAGCGCGCGATGTCGGGACATCTGACGATCTCGGCCAATGGAGAGACGCGCGCGGTCGACAGGTTCATCGGCTTTCACGACGGCGCCGTCAGCTTTCCCTGGCGCAGCCAGGCCGCGTGGATCGGCGGACAGATCGCGGCCCGCACCGGGCTCGAGCGTGGCCGCGCGATGCGGGACGCGGCAGAGGTCTTCCGCAGCGACCTGCATCGCGGCGCCCTGGCCTCCACCGGGGGCGATCTTCCGGCGGCGTCGTTGCGGGTCGAAGGCGCGCTCGACACGGATGAGCGGGTGCCCTCCCAGCGCGGGGGCGATGTGAAACTGTGCCGGGATGCCTTCTTCGACGGCGCACGGTTCGATCCGAAATTCACATGATGCCTGCAAAACAGGCAGAGCCTCGCGATCGCGCTGCAATGCAGCGCAACCGGTCCGTATGACGTCCAAATCCCTTTAACTCCGGAAAGTGCTGGTGCATGTTCTGGATGTCGGCAGGCAACGGGGCCCGCCGCGACCGAACACCCGAACGACCGGGATGATGAGCAAAGCCGCTCGACCCTTCGCCAGACAGGCGAGGCGTGTCAGCGGCTTTTTTCGTGTTTGGCCGGCCCCGATGCCGGCTCCCAATGGGACGACACCATGAAACGAATTCTGATCGGCCTTGCGGCCACGACCATTCTCGCCAGCCCCGTCGCAGCGCAGATGCTGGAGCTCGAGAAGGACGAACTGACCCTCGGCTTCATCAAGTTGACCGACATGGCACCGCTCGCCATCGCCTACGAGCAGGGATATTTCCTGGACGAAGGCCTGTTCGTGACGCTGGAGGCCCAGGCGAACTGGAAGGTTCTGCTGGACGGCGTCATCGACGGCACGCTGGACGGCGCGCACATGCTGGCGGGCCAGCCGCTGGCCGCGACCATCGGCTACGGCACCGAGGCGCACATCATCACGCCTTTCTCGATGGACCTGAACGGCAACGGCATCACCGTGTCGAACGAAGTCTGGGAGATGATGAAGCCGAACATCCCCGAGAACGCCGACGGCTTGCCGCAACACCCGATTTCGGCCGAGGCGCTGGCTCCGGTGGTCGAGGAGTTCAACCAGAACGGCGAAGCCTTCAAAATGGGCATGGTCTTCCCGGTTTCGACCCACAATTACGAGCTGCGCTACTGGCTCGCGGCCGGCGGCTTGAACCCCGGTTTCTACGGCGACGGCGACGCGACGGGCCAGATCGACGCCGACGTTCTGCTGTCGGTCACGCCTCCGCCGCAGATGCCCTCGACCCTGGAGGCGGGGACCATCCACGGCTATTGCGTGGGCGAGCCGTGGAACCAGCAGGCAGTGTTCAAGGGAATCGGCGTTCCGGTCATCACCGACTTCGAGATCTGGAAGAATAACCCGGAGAAGGTCTTTGGCATCACCGCCGAGTTCGCCGAGGAAAACCCCAACACCACCCTGGCCCTGACCAAGGCGCTGATCCGCGCTGCGATCTGGCTGGACGAGAACAACAACGCCAACCGCGAAGAGGCGGTCGGGATCCTGTCGCGTCCCGAATATGTCGGCGCCGACGAAGAGGTCATCGCCGCGTCCATGACCGGCACGTTCGAGTACGAGAAAGGCGACGTGCGCGAGGTTCCCGACTTCAACGTCTTCTTCCGCTACAACGCCACCTATCCCTTCTACTCCGATGCGATTTGGTACCTGACCCAGATGCGCCGCTGGGGGCAGATCCCAGAAGCCAAGGACGACCGGTGGTATTTCGACACCGCCGAGTCCGTCTACCGCCCCGACATCTACCTTCAGGCCGCGCGGATGCTGGTGGATGACGGAATGGCGGCCGAAGACGGCTTCCCGTGGGAGACGGATGGCTACAAGGACCCGACGCCTGCCGAGGATATCATAGACGGGCTCGCCTATGACGGGCGCAGTCCCACCGCATATCTCGAAAGCCTGTCGATCGGTCTGAAGGACGGCCAGACCGTGACCGGCAGCGGCGTCGAAGGCTGACGCAACATCGGTGTGCCTTCGGGCGCACCGATCCCATCCCCGATTTTTAGTGAGACCGGAGCATCCCATGACCGCCGTCGATCCGAACAGCATCGAAGCCGAGCACCGCGAAGCGCGCCGCGCCGTGTGGTTCACCCGTATCAACAAGGCCGACGCGTGGTTCAATGTGTTGGGCCTGTCTTTCGTCACGCCGCTTCTGCGCGCGGTCGCGGGCGACAATCCGCGCGCGCAGGTGGGCGAGATCTGGCGTCTCCTGGGCGTCCCGCTTCTGGCCATCGCTGCGTTCGTGACACTTTGGGCCGTGCTGGCCCCACAGGTACAGACATCGCTGGGCGCCGTACCCGGTCCGGCGCAGGTCTGGTCCGAAGCGCGCGGCCTGCACGCCGACGCCGTGCGCACCGCGGAAAACCGCGCGCGGTTCCAGGAACAGGTCGCCGCCCTGAACGAACGGCGCATCGCCAATGGGCAGGAGGCCGTGGAACGCGCCTATACCGGCGCGCCGTCCTTCTATCAGCAGATCTGGACCTCCATCGGCACGGTCTTCTTCGGCTTCCTCGTCGCCACCGCCGTGGCTGTTCCCCTCGGCATCGCGGCGGGCCTGTCGCCCACCGCCAATGCGGCACTGAACCCAATCATCCAGATCTTCAAGCCGGTCAGCCCGCTGGCATGGCTGCCCATCGTCACCATGATCGTCTCGGCCGTCTATGCCACCAATGACGGGATTTTCGCCAAGTCGTTCCTGGTCTCGGCGATCACGGTCACGCTGTGTTCGCTCTGGCCCACGCTCATCAACACCGCGCTCGGCGTGGCGTCGATCGACAAGGATCTGGTCAACGTCTCGAAGGTGTTGAAGATGAACACCTATACCAAGATCACCAAGCTTGTGCTGCCCTCGGCCCTGCCGCTGATCTTCACCGGCCTGCGCCTGTCCCTGGGTGTCGGCTGGATGGTCCTGATCGCCGCCGAAATGCTGGCCCAGAACCCCGGTCTCGGCAAGTTCGTCTGGGACGAATTTCAGAACGGCAGCTCGTCGAGCCTCGCGCGGATCATGGTCGCGGTCTTCACCATCGGCATCATCGGCTTCCTGCTCGACCGGCTGATGTTCGCGATCCAGGCCGCCTTTACCTTCACGAACCAGCGGTGAGAAACATGGGCATCCTGACCTTCGAGAACCTGTCGAAAAGCTACGGCGAAACCCCCGTTCTGAAAAACATCGACCTGAACGTGTCCGAGGGAGAGTTCCTCGTTCTGCTGGGCTTCTCCGGCACCGGCAAGACGACGTTGATCAACCTCATGGCGGGGCTCGAGCGTCCCACCACCGGCAGGATCACCTTTCGCGGCACGCCCATCACCGGGCCCGGCCCCGAGCGGGGCGTGATCTTCCAAAACTATTCGCTGATGCCCTGGCTGACCGTGTCGGGCAACGTCCGCCTCGCCGTCGATACGGTGTTTCCGAAGATGGAGGCGGCTCAGAAGGAGGCCAAGGTCGCGCACTACGTCCGGATGGTGGGCCTGTCGCATGCGGCGCAGCGTCGCCCGGCCGAACTTTCGGGCGGCATGCGCCAGCGCGTCAACGTCGCGCGTGCGCTGGCCATGAACCCCGAAATGCTGCTGCTGGACGAGCCGCTCTCCGCGCTCGACGCGCTGACCCGTGCCAATCTCGCCGACGAGATCGAGGCGATCTGGACGCAGGAGAAACAGACCTGCGTGCTGATTACCAACGACGTGGACGAGGCCATCGTGCTGGCCGACCGGATCATCGCGCTGCGACCGGACGGCACGCTGGGACAGGAGTTCAAGGTGGACATTCCCCGCCCGCGCGACCGGGGCGAGATGAACCATCACAAGGGCTTCAAGCGCCTGCGCGCCGACGTCACCCGCTACCTGATGGATGCCGGGATCTCCCCCGACGCGGCGGGGTCCCGCAGTCTTCCCGACGTCACTGCGATCCATGACATGCCGAAAGCGCAGAAGGATGCCTCAAAGGGTCTGATCGACGAGCGGTTCCTGGATTTCAGCCAGCTTCACAAGATCTATCCAACGCCCAAGGGGCCGCTGACCGTGGTCGAGGATTTCGATCTCAAGGTGAACCGGGGCGAGTTCATCTCCCTCATCGGTCATTCGGGATGCGGCAAGTCCACGGTCCTGACCATGGCGGCAGGGCTCAACGATATCTCCAACGGCGCGATCAAGCTCGATGGCCGTCACGTCATGGGCGCCGACCCCGAGCGCGCCGTCGTGTTCCAGTCGCCGTCGCTGTTCCCTTGGCTGACCGCGAAGGAGAACGTCGCGATCGGTGTCGACAAGGTGTACCCCTCGGCCGGCCGCGCGGAGCGGCAGGAGGTCGTGGAATACTACCTCGAGCGTGTGGGTCTTGGCGACGCGATGGACAAACCCGCAGCCGATCTGTCCAACGGCATGAAACAGCGCGTGGGCATCGCGCGGGCTTTCGCGCTCAGCCCCAAGCTCCTGCTCCTGGACGAGCCCTTTGGCATGCTCGACAGCCTCACCCGCTGGGAACTCCAGGAAGTGCTGATGGAGGTCTGGGACCGCACCAAGGTCACCGCCATCTGCGTCACCCACGACGTGGATGAAGCCATCCTGCTGGCCGACCGCGTGGTGATGATGACCAACGGCCCTCAGGCCACCATCGGCAAGATCGTCGATGTGGACCTGCCGCGTCCCCGCACCCGCAAGGCCCTGCTGGAGCACCCCGATTATTACCTCTACCGCGAACAGGTGCTGAATTTCCTCGAAGAATACGAGCACGGCAATCCCGCCAAATCGACCGCCCCCGGCGGTGACCGGCAATCCCCTCCCGCCAAACCGGCGGTCGCAGCGGAGTGAGCGCGATGGAGATAGCGATGGACACGGTTGTGGAGCCAGCAAAGACATTCGTCGAGGTCGCCGAGATCTGGACACCCGAGGGTGACAGGCTCGTCCTGTCCGGCGGCGTCTACGGCGGGCATGACCGCTTTGCCGAAGCCTCCCGCGCAGAGAGCTTCGCCAAGGGGGAAGGCCTGCCCGGAAAAGCCTGGGCGGAGGCGCGGCCGGTCGTGTTGAAGGAGTTCGACGGCTCGTATTTCAGGCGCACCGAGGTCGCGAAAGAGGCTGGGCTGACCTGTGCCGTCGCGATCCCCGTCTTCGCGGGAAAGGCGCTCAGGGCGGTTCTGGTGGTCCTGTGTGCCGATGATGCCGAGCGGACTGGCGCGATCGAGGTCTGGTCCGAAGCTGAAGGCATTCTGAAGCTGGCCGATGGCTATTACGGGGCGGCCAGGCATTTCGAATGGGTCAGCCAGCACACGCAATTCCCGAAAGGTCAGGGCCTGCCCGGCGCTGTCTGGTCGGCGCAGACGCCGATCCTGATGCGCGATCTGGGATCGGGCTACCGGTTCGTACGGTCCGAATCCGCCGGGCAGGCCGGTCTGGCCATCGGCCTCGGCGTGCCGATCCCGGTGCCGGGCGGCAAGACATTCGTTTTGACCTTGCTGTCGGCCAGGGGCACGCCCATCGCGCGCCGGTTCGAGATCTGGGATGCCCGCGCCGGCAAGACCGCGAAGATGGTCGACGGCATCTGCGAGCGTGACGGCCCCTTGTGGGATCCCGAGAACGCGGGCCGCGAACGCGTGGCGAGCGTCTGGGAGGGCCCCGTCGGGCACGCGCTCGGCGGCGGTGTCCCCGTGGCCGAGACGGGTGCCGCGGCGAACGGCTACGCGATGATGGTTGCTCTGCCGATCCACCGGGGCGGCGAGCTGTCCCATGTCGTCGCCTGGTATTGCTGAGGAGCGAAAGATGGAAAGACTTGTTGTCATTGGCGCCGGCATGGCCTCCGGCCGCCTTCTGGAACACCTCTTCGAGGCTGATCCGGGCGCCTATCGGGTTACGCTGTTCAACGCCGAGCCGCGTGGAAACTACAATCGCATCATGCTCTCGCCGGTCCTGTCGGGCGAGAAAAGCTACGACGAGATCGTCACGCATGATGAGGACTGGTACGCTGGCCACGCCGTCACCTGTCGCTTCGGTGAACGCGTCATCGGAATCGACCGCGACCGCAAGGTGGTCGTCGGCGAGAAGGGCGAGGTGCCCTACGACAAGCTCGTGTTCGCCACCGGGTCGGATGCGTTCATCGTGCCATGTCCGGGCCACGACCTGGACGGGGTGATCGCCTATCGCGATCTGGACGATACCAACCGCATGATCGACACCGCGCCGGGCTCGCGCGCAATCGTCATCGGCGGTGGGCTTCTGGGTCTGGAGGCCGCAGCCGGGTTGCGGATGCGCGGGCTCGACGTCACGGTCCTGCATCTGGCCGGGCACTTGATGGAGCGTCAGCTGGACCCCGCCGCGGGCTATCTGCTGCGTGCGGATCTGGAACGCCGTGGCATCACGGTAATGACGCAGGCCTCGACCAGATGCATCAAGGGCGAGGGCCGCGTCGAGGCGGTCGAGCTTGAGGACGGGACGCTCTTGCCCGCCGACCTCGTGGTCATGGCTGTCGGCATCCGCCCCGCCGTGGCACTGGCGAAACAGGCGGGCCTTACGGTGAGGAAGGCCATCGAGGTCGACGCTCAGATGCGCACCTCGGACCCTTCGGTCTTCGCAGTGGGCGAGTGCATCGAGTTCGCAGGCCAGCTTTTCGGTCTCGTGGCCCCGCTCTACGAACAGGCCAAGGTCCTGGCGGCGACCTTGCTGGATGACGACGCGGCTTTCACGCCCAAGCAGCTTTCGACTAAGCTGAAGGTCACCGGCTGCGATCTCTTCAGCGCGGGCGACTTCGCCGAAGGGCCGGGACGCGAGGATATCGTCTTCCGCGACCCCGCGCGCGGGATCTACAAACGGCTGGTGGTCGAAGGCGACACGTTGGTCGGTGCCGTGATGTATGGCGATACCTCCGACGGCAACTGGTTCTTCGGCCTGATCCGCGACGGCACCGACATCACGGACATGCGCGAGACATTGATCTTCGGGCCCGCCTATCAGGGGGGGGCCGCAGCGGACCCTTTGGCCGCCGTTGCAGCCTTGCCGGCTGATGCAGAGATCTGCGGCTGCAACGGCGTATGCAAGGGGCAGATCACCGAGGCCATCGAAGGCGGGGCCACCGATCTCGGCGCGGTGCGCGCCACCACCAAGGCCAGCGCGTCCTGCGGCACCTGCACGGGGCTCGTGGAACAGGTTCTGGCCGTCACCTTGGGCGACAGTTTCCAACTGCCCGTCGCGCAACCCGTCTGCGGATGCACGGATCTCACCCACGAAGACCTGCGCCGCCTGATCAAGGCCCGCGAGCTGAAATCCCAACCCGCCGTCTGGCAGGAGCTTGGCTGGACCTCGCCCAACGGCTGCCACGTTTGCCGTCCGGCGGTGAACTTCTACCTGCTGGCCGACTGGCCGCTCGAGTATCAGGACGACCCGCAAAGCCGTTTCGTGAACGAACGCAAGCACGCCAACATCCAGAAGGACGGCACGTTCTCGGTCGTGCCGCGCATGTGGGGCGGGATCACCAGCGCGGCGGAACTGCGCGCCATCGCCGATGCCGCGGACAAGTACGGCGTGCCCACGGTGAAGGTGACCGGCGGCCAGCGCATCGACCTTCTGGGCGTGAAGGGAGAGGACCTGCCGGCCATGTGGGCGGATCTGAACGCCGCAGGTCTCGTGTCCGGCCACGCCTATTCCAAGGGCCTGCGCACCGTGAAGACCTGCGTCGGCACCGACCATTGCCGCTTCGGCACGCAGGACAGCACCGGCCTCGGCGTCCGGCTCGAAAAGCGGCTCTGGGGATCGTGGACCCCGCACAAGGTGAAGCTCGCGGTCTCCGGCTGCCCCCGCAACTGCGCGGAGGCGACGTGCAAGGATGTTGGCATCGTCTGTGTGGACTCGGGGTTCGAGATCGGCGTGGGCGGTGCGGCAGGCATGGACGTGAAAGAGGTGCAACCGTTGGTGAAGGTCGCCACCGAGGACGAGGCGGTGGAATGGACGGTCGCCTTCGTCCAGCTCTATCGCGAACACGCCAGGTATCTGGACCGGCCCTACAAGTGGCTCGCGAAGGTGAGCCTCGAATGGGTGCAACAGACTCTCGGTGATGGGGCCGAGCGCAAGGCACTCGTCGACCGCTTCGATCTGAGCCAGACGATCTACCAGACCGACCCATGGGCCGAATTGGCGGTGCGAGAGAAAGCCCGCGCCTTCGCCCCCATCGCAGACCTGACACTGGAGGCCGCGGAATGAACTGGATTGACATCGGCGCACTCGACGACGTTCCGCTGCGCGGCGCGCGCGTGGTGAAGACGCGGGTCGGTTGCGTGGCACTCTTTCGAACCGCTGAAACGGAGATCTTTGCCACCTCCAACACCTGCGCCCACAAGGGCGGACCGCTGAGCGAAGGCATCGTTCATGGTCGGCATGTGACTTGCCCCTTGCACAACTGGGTGTGGTCGCTGGAAACCGGAGAAGCGCAGGGCGCGGACGAGGGGCGTATTGCCACCTATCCCGTTCGGGTCGAGGACGGTCGCATCCTGATCGATGGCGCGCGCCTGGCGTCGCGGTCGGCCGCATGATGGCGCTCTCCCTCCGAAATCGGTCCCGGGGACTGCATTCTCTCTCTGCGGGCCGCTCATGACGATCCGGTCGACATGTCCCTATTGCGGGGTCGGATGTGGCGTTTTGCTGCAAGATGACGGTGCGGGCGGCCTGAATGTGTCGGGCGATCCCGACCACCCGGCCAACCGCGGCCGGCTGTGCTCGAAGGCCTCGGCGCTTGGCCAGACCGTGGGACATGCGGGCCGCCTGCTGGCCCCGCGCGTGAACGGAGTGGATACGGACTGGGACAGCGCCTTGGACCGCGTGGCCGACACATTCGCGCGCACGATTGCACGGCACGGCCCCGACAGCGTCGCCTTCTACGCCTCGGGCCAGATGCTGACCGAGGACTACTACGTCGCCAACAAGTTCATGAAGGGCTTTGTCGGAACCGCCAATATAGACACCAATTCGAGGCTCTGCATGGCCTCGACGGTGGCAGGACACAAACGCGCCTTCGGTACAGATACCGTGCCGGGCACCTACGAGGACCTGGATCAGGCCGATCTGGTGGTGCTGGTCGGCTCGAACCTGGCATGGTGCCACCCGATCCTGTATCAGCGCGTGCTGGCGGCCAGAGCCGCGCGCGGAACGAAGGTCGTCGTCATCGATCCGCGTCGGACGGCGACCTGTGACGGGGCCGACCTGCATCTGCCGCTCCGCATCGGCTCGGACGTGGCCCTCTTCAACGGTTTGCTTGCCGCAATCTACGAGGGCAACGCGGTCGATACAGCCTACGTCGCCCGGACCGATGGCTTCGATGATGCCCTGACGACCGCGCGCTGCTCGGAGATAGAACCGACGGGCCTGGACGTGGAGACGGTTCATGAATTCTTCCGCCTCTGGATCGGGACAGAACGGGTCGTCACCGTCTTCAGCCAGGGCGTGAACCAGTCCAGCAGCGGCACCGACAAGGTGAACGCGATCCTGAACTGCCATATCGCGACGGGCCGCATCGGCAAGCCCGGCATGGGGCCGTTCAGTGTCACCGGACAGCCCAACGCCATGGGCGGGCGCGAGGTTGGCGGGCTGGCCAATACCCTGGCCTGTCATCTGGATCTCGAAAATCCGGCGCATCGATCCGCCGTGCGCAAGTTCTGGGACGCGCCGCGCATCCCCGATGCACCCGGTCTGAAAGCTATCGACATGTTCAAGGCGGTGGCGGCGGGGCGGATCAAGGCATTGTGGATCATGCACACCAATCCCGCCGTCACGCTGCCCGACGCCGACGCCGTGCGCGCGGCAATCGCGGCCTGCGACTTTACCGTCGTCTCGGATATCACCGCGGCCACCGACACCGCGCGGCTGGCCGACGTGCTGCTGCCCGCCAGCGCCTGGGCCGAGAAGTCCGGGACGGTGACGAATTCCGACCGCACCATCTCGCGCCAGCGCGCGGCCTTGCCCGCTCCGGGCGCGGCGCGGCCCGACTGGTGGCACGTCACGCAGGTAGCCCGGCGGATGGGCTTCGCTCGAGCCTTCGACTACGACAGCCCTGCCGAGATCTTCCGCGAGCACGCCGCCCTGTCGGGGGTCGCGGGCGCTCTTGGACGCGATTTCGATATCTCGGGACTGTCGGACCTGTCCGATGGCGAATACGCCGCGCTATCGCCCACGCGCTGGCCGGTTGCGGCGAAGGGGGGCGGCCGCTTCTTCGCGGATGGCAGGTCTTTTCACGACACTGGCCGGATGCGCATGATCGCGGTGTCGTGGCGCGCGTCCGCCGCGAAACACGCGCGGCGCTTTCCGTTCCGTCTGAACACCGGGCGGGTGCGCGATCATTGGCACACGATGACCCGCACCGGAACGTCGCCGCGCCTGTCGGCCCACATCGCCGAACCGTTCGTCGAAATCCATCCGACGGATGCCGATGCGCTCGGGATCGGGCCGGATACGCTGGCCGAACTCTCGTCGCCGACGGGAACCGCCATCCTGCGCGCGACGATCACCGACGCGGTTCAGCCGGGCACGGTGTTCGCGCCGATCCACTGGACCGGCGAAACCGCACCGACCGGGCGCATCGACGCGCTCGTGGCGGACGTCACCGACCCACATTCCGGGCAGCCCGACAGCAAAGCCTCCTTCTGTGCGGTCCGTCCCTTCGCCGCGGCGTGGTACGGGTTCGCGGTCTCCTCCCGACGGGTCCACCCGGTCAGCGATTACTGGGCCGTGGCGCGCAGCGATGCGGGATGGCGGATGGAGCTTTCGGGACGCGCGGCCCCGACCGATTGGGAAGCCGATGCGCGCGCCCTGTTCGACCTGCCGAACGCCTCGGTGCAGATGCTGACCGACCCGGCGCGCGGCGTGGCGCGGTTCGCGTTCCACGACGGCGATCGGCTGATCGCGGCCCTGTTCGTGGCGCCGGAGCCCGTGGCGGTGATGCGCGATTACTTGACCGAGCTGCCCGCCGAGGACGTCCTGACGGGCCGCGCCCCGGCCGATCGGCCCGATCCCGGCCCGATCTTGTGTTCGTGTTTCGGCGTCGGGGTGAACACCATCCTGTCCGCCATCGAGAGCGATGGCCTGATGAGCGTGGACGCCGTCGGCGCGGCGCTTTCGGCGGGGACGAATTGCGGCTCCTGCCGGTCCGAGATCGCGGCCCTTCTGGAAAGGTCGCATATGGCCGAGGCCGCGGAATGAGCCTTGCGCCCTATGTCCGGATCCTTGCCCGCGGGCAGGGGCGCGCGCGCGGGTTCACCCAGGACGAGGCCGCCGAGGCGATGACGCTGATGCTGACCCCCGACGTTTCCCGCGAAGCCGTGGGTGCGATCCTGATGCTCTTGCGCATGAAGGGCGAAACGGCAGCCGAGATCGCCGGGTTCTCCTCTGCCGCCCGCGCCTCTCTGCCGTGCTGGACGGGGCCGCGCGCCGCGCTGGACTGGCCCAGCTACGCCGCGGGACGCACGCGCGGGCTGCCATGGTTCCTGCTTTCGGCCCGGCTGGTCGCCGATGCCGGCATCCCGGTGCTTCTGCACGGATGGAACGCCCACCAGGGAGCAGGGGCCGACCTGCGTGCGGCGCTGCCCACGGTGGGGGTCCGCTCCGCCGACAGCGTTCAGGTCGCGGGCGACCTGCTTACCCGCGACCGCATCGCGTACCTGCCACTCGAAAGCCTGTCGCCGCCGCTCATGGCGCTGCTTTGCCTGCGGGACGCGCTGGGTCTGCGGTCCTGCATCAATACCGTGTGCCGCATGTTGAACCCGGGGGGCGCCGAGACTGCCGTGCAGGGCGTCTTTCACCCACCCTACCGCGAGTTGCAGGCCGATGCCGGCCAGATGCTGGGTCTTAGGCAACTGACCGTTCTGAAAGGCGGCGGCGGCGAGTTCGAGCATCACCCGGCCAAGAACATCGAAACCTTCGGCCTCCGGAACGGTCAGCGTTGGACGGGTCTGACGGGCAAGCAACTTGCCGACCACCGTCGCCTGTCGGAAGGACCCCGCGACCCTTCCCTGCTGGCGCAGATCTGGCGCGGCGAGCGGCATGACCCCTTTGCCGAGGCCATCGTCGTGTCGACCGCCGCGCTGGCACTCGACACGGCGGGGGTCGCCGATCCCGAATCCAAGGCGCGCGACAGTGCCGCCTGAAGGAGACGCGCCATGAAGAGTTTCCCCATGTTCATCCGCACGACCGGACGCCGCGTCCTGATCGTCGGCGGCGGCGAACAGGCCGCGCAGAAGGCGCGGCTGATCCTGAAGACCGACGCGCAGCTTGTCCTCGTTGCGGGTGATCTCGACGCCGAATTGTCCGCTCTGGTCGCGTCCGGGCAGGCTGAGCACTACGGCGGCCCGGTCACATCGGCCCTTTTCAATGGGGCGGCCATGACCTTCGTCGCCACGGGATGCCCCGGCTTCGATGCGGCGGTGCACGCGCTGGTCACGGCGGCGCGCTGCCCGGTCAACGTGGTCGACCAGCCCGACCTGTGCGACCTGACCACGCCGTCCATCGTGGATCGTGACCCGGTCGTGGTGGCCATCGGCACGGAAGGAACGGCGCCGGTTCTGGGACGCCAGATCAAGACGCAGATCGAGCAGATGCTGGTCCCGAATCTCGGCGGCTTGGCCGCGCTTGCGGGGCGGATGCGCAGTGCCGTCGCCGGCCGCGTCCCACGTGCGGGACGGCGCGACTTCTGGCGCTGGGTGTTCGCCGACGCACCCCGCCATAGCTGGACGCGAGGTGCGGAGCGGGAGGCGGCGCGTCTCGTCAAGGATGCGCTCGCGGCGGGTGGCGCGCCTTCGACCTCGCCGAATGGGTCCGTCGCCTATGTGGGTGCGGGCCCCGGCGCGCGCGACCTGCTGACCTTGCGTGCGGTGCAACGATTGCAGGAAGCGGACGTGATTTTCTACGATCGTCTGGTCGATGGCGACGTGTTGGAACTGGCGCGCCGCGATGCCGAGCGGGTGTTCGTCGGCAAGGTGGTCGGTGCGCATGCCTGGCCTCAGGATCGCATCGACGCCGCCGTCGTCGCCGAGGCGCGCCGGGGACGCCGCGTCGTTCGTCTCAAGTCAGGCGATCCGGGGATCTTCGGACGCCTGGACGAAGAACTGCGCGCTGCCGAAGCCGCGGGGATTGCTACGGAAATCGTGCCCGGCGTCACGGCGGCCTGCGCGGCGGCCGCGAGCGCCGGGCAGCCCCTGACCCGGCGCGGCGAAACAGACACTCTGGTGCTGACGGCGGCCCGCTCGCAGAACGACGGCTCGATCCCTGACCTCGCACGCCATATCCGGGCGGGCACGACGCTGGCCATCTACATGGGGGTCTCGGCATCAGACGAAATCTCGAACCAGCTCCTTTCGGCGAAGGTCTCCCCTGATGCACCGGTCAGTGTCATGGCGAATGTATCAAAGCGCAACGAAACCTTGATCAAGACGACCGTATCCGAGATGAGCGCGACGATCGCCCAGAGCGGCATCACGGGGTGCGCCATCATATCGGTCACGCTTCCACACCGGTCCGGGCTGGCCACGTGCGGGCAGCATGTCCTGTACGATCTAGGCGCATAGGCAGAGTTCGGGAGCAGCCCCCGGCGGGACTGCTCACCTTACCACCTTTCCTTGGCGGAGGACTCCGGGCCGGGCGCTGCCGGGGACCGGGACCCTGATCCCGACGGGCTTGCCGATGCAGAGCCGGGCGGCGGCCTATCTCTTGATGATGATATAGAGCGCGTGGACGATGCCGGGCAGGTAGCCGAGGATCGTCAGGATGACGTTGATCCAGAAATGCTTGCCCAGCCCTTCTTGCAGAAAGACGCCGAGCGGCGGCAGCAGGATCGCGATGATGATACGAATGATGTCCATGTGTGATGCGCCCGGATCACCGGGCCTCCTTGTTCTGCGGTGAATGTCGCGCCTGTCGGAACCCTCCGATCAGTGCGCGTTGGGCGGTGCGGGGTCAACCGGCCGGCTGTCCTGTCCCGCCGCCTCGCGCCCTTCGGCGATCATTTCGCGGGTTTCCTCGTGATCGTCTTGATCGGCGAGGGGGGCCTCCTGAAGCGCCTCGGTCCCCGGCTCGTATTGCAGCTCCGCGAGGACGGGAAAATGATCCGATCCGATATAGGGAAGGCGCCGCAGCTCCACTAGGGTGAAGGAGTTGTCGTGGAAGATATGATCGAGCGGCCATCTCAGAAGGCGATGACCGGCATGGAAGGTGGTGAACATGCCCCTGCCGCGCCGCGGGTCGAGGGCGCCGCTCATGCGCTGGAACAGCCGCGTGGTATGCGACCAGGCAACGTCGTTCATGTCGCCCGCCACGATGGCCGCGCGCCCGGATTGCCGCATTTCCCTGGCGACGAGCAGAAGCTCGGCATCGCGTCCCTCGCTGTCATGATCGAGATCGGGTGGCCTGGGATGGACACCGAAAAAGTCGATCCACGTTCCCGATGGCAGGCGCACGCCGGTGCGGATGGACGGGATCTCGCCCGACAGGAGGAACCGGACATCGTCGGTGTCGAGCGCCAGCTTCGAGAAAAGCTCCATCCCGTAATAGTTGTCCTGGGGCCGCTTGATGCTGTGCGGGTAGGCGTCATCGAGCGGCTTGAGCCTCTCGTGCCACCACTCATCCGTCTCGACCACGAGCAGCAGATCGGGTTCGACGTCGCGAATGACCGCGAGAAGGGCGTCGGACTGGCGGTTTTCCATCAGCACGTTCGAGATCATCACCCTGATGCAGGCCTCCGGACGGTGCGACGAGACCTTCATGACCTGAACCGGGGCCGCGACCGTGTAGGGGAAGATCCGGTAGAGTTGCAGGCCGAGCGCCGGCACGATGGCCGCGAGAAAGAGCGCATCCCAACGGTCGGTGATCCCGAAGAGGGCCAGGTAGCCTACCAGGAGGATCGCCAGGGCGGTGGCGATCTGCAGGCGGGGAAAATCGCTTATGCGGATCCACCATCTGGCGCTGCGGACCAGGGGAAAGATTGTCAGCACCACGAAGAAGGCGGCAAGTAGCCAGAAGAGCAACCTCATGATCGGCAATCCTTTTGCGCAACACGGCCAATGATAGCTAAGGCGAACGCGGTGGCAGGCAAGCCGTCTTGATGGTCTGCTCTGGCGCTTGCGACCAATCAGACGAGCGCGGAGTGACAATGAGCGATCATGCGGGGCGTTTCGTCTGCCGCCGGCCGATGATCACAGGTGCCGCCTGAAGGACCCGGCACTGGTCCCGAACGACCGCCGCACGCGTCCGGATCGACATCCTCCCGGCAGCCGCAACGCGCGCCGCGCATGTTTCACGGGCGTGGCTGCCGAGGCTGAATCCGAGCGGCGCAGGCCGAACCGATGCGCCACCCGTGCAGGTGAGGCCGGCGATCAAGGCGGGTCAGACCAGGCGGCTGACCTCCTTCGCGGCGCGCACGAAATCCTTGAACAGCGGGTGGGGGTCGAAAGGCTTCGATTTCAGTTCGGGGTGGAACTGAACCCCGATGAACCAGGGATGATCGGGAACCTCGACGATTTCCGGCAAGCGTCCGTCGGGCGACATGCCGGAAAAACGCAGGCCGTGGCTCTCAAGCGCGTCGCGATACTTGATATCCACCTCGTAGCGGTGCCTGTGGCGTTCCTCGATATCGTGCTTGCCATAGATTTCCGCGACCTTGCTGCCCTCGGCGAGCGTCGCCGCATAAGCGCCGAGACGCATCGTGCCGCCCTTGTTGTCGAGGACATCACGCGCGATCTTCTGGTTGTCCTTGATCCATTCCTTGAGGTGGAAGATCACCGGCTCGAACCGGGCCGCGCCGGCCTCGTGATCGAATTCCTGGCTTCCCGCCTTGTCCATGCCGGCGAGGTTGCGCGCGGCCTCGACCACGGCCATCTGCATGCCGAGGCATATACCCAGATAGGGGATCTTGCGTGTTCGGGCGAATTGCGCGGCCCTGATCTTTCCCTCGGTGCCGCGCTCGCCGAAGCCGCCCGGCACGAGGATCGCATGGAAACCCTCGAGCCAGGGGCCGGGATCCTCACGTTCGAAAAGCTCGGCATCGACCCATTCGATCCTCACCTTGACCCGGTTGGCCATGCCGCCATGGGTCAGCGCCTCGGCAATCGACTTATAGGCATCCTCGAGCTGGGTATACTTGCCCACGATCGCCACGCGCACCTCGCCCTCGGGATTGAAGACGCGGTCCGCGACATCCTCCCACCGGCTCAGGTTGGGGCGCGGGGCCGGCGAGATGCCGAACGCATCGAGCACGGCCTGATCGAGCCCCTCGCGGTGATAGGCCAGCGGCGCCTCGTAGATCGACTTGAGGTCGTAGGCGGCGATGACGCTGTCGAGGCGCACGTTGCAGAACAGGGCGAGCTTTTCGCGTTCCTTTTCCGGGATCGCCCGCTCCGAGCGGCAGACGAGCACATCCGGCGCGATCCCGATCGAGCGCAGTTCCTTGACGCTGTGCTGGGTCGGTTTCGTCTTCAGCTCGCCGGAGGCGGCAATCCACGGCAAAAGGGTCAGGTGCATGAAAATGCATTCCCCCCGCGGGCGCTCCTGCGCGAATTGTCGGATCGCTTCGAAGAAGGGCAGCCCTTCGATGTCGCCGACGGTGCCGCCAATCTCGCAAAGCTGGAAATCCACCTCGTTGTCGCCGATCGTCAGGAATTCCTTAATCTGATTGGTGACATGGGGAATGACCTGGATCGTCTTGCCCAGGTAGTCGCCGCGGCGCTCCTTCTCGAGAACGGTGGAGTAGATGCGCCCCGAACTCACCGAATCGGTGTTACGCGCGGCGACACCCGTGAAGCGCTCGTAATGGCCCAGATCAAGGTCGGTCTCCGCCCCGTCATCGGTAACGAAAACCTCGCCATGTTCGAACGGGCTCATCGTGCCGGGATCGACGTTCAGATAGGGGTCCAGCTTGCGCAGCCTGACACTGAACCCGCGTGCTTGCAGGAGCGCCCCGAGCGCGGCCGAGGCAAGACCTTTTCCCAAAGATGAAACCACACCGCCGGTGATGAAAACATAGCGTGCCACTTTGGCATTCCCCCGTGAGTGTCGATATTTGGTTCGCCCAATCGATCGCGCACGGCACCGAAAGGCGCCGCATCACGGGATTTGAGCAATAGAAGATTCGCGGCATGCTCGCAAGCATGCCAAGGCAAGGACCCCGCTGTGCACGGCGCCGATCAGTCGGCGCGCGGCGGCGTCAGGGGCGTCGTGTTGCTCGGGGGCGGCAGCAGGTCATTCGCCGGTGGAAGCGTATCCTGGGCATCGCTCTCGGCCACCGGCGCAGGCGCGCCAAGGCGGTCGACGACAGAACTTCCGGCAGCATTCTGAGCCGCGATCACGGTCAGCACGATGGACGTGGTGATGAAGGCCGCGGCAAAAATCCATGTCATCTTGCCAAGCGCGGTGGCCGCCGCGCGCGAGGACATCGCGCCGCCGCCGCCGCCGCCGCCCATGCCGAGCCCGCCCCCTTCGGAACGCTGCAGCAAGACCACGCCGATCAGGCAGAGCGCAAGGATCAGGTGAATGACGAGAACGACGTTTTCCATATGTGCCGGCCTTTGCTTCGTGACCCGTGGTTCCTAAAGCGGCGTGGCCCGCGCCGCAACCCCCAGCGGCGACGCGCAGCCTTTGCGAGGGGTCGCGCGCGCGCGTATCATGGCGAGATCTGCACCCGGAACGTGACCGACCCCTCCGCGCCCGCGCCATGATGGCCTGCGCAGTCCCAGCGCAGTGGGCCCGAGTACCCCGAAGAGTTGCTTGCCGGGACGCTGACCGAACAGCTCAGGGCCGGCGAGACGGCGACGGGGGAAGGGACGGGGGCGGCCAGCCGCGTATAGGGCGGGGTGCGGTCATAAATGATGATATCGGTCGCATTGGCGGGGCTTGGGTTGAGCAAGGTGATGCGGTATTCAAGGATGTCGCCCAGCGCGCCGCTGTTGGATGTGCCCTCCGGCGTGCCCTGCGTCTCGTTCCGAACGGTCTTGACGAGGATGAGCTGACCGGTTCCCGCTCCGACCAACAGCCGGTCGGTGTCGAAATCGGTATAGGATTTCGTCGTATCCGCGAATGCGGTCGTGGCATTGAGGCGGTAGCTGATGCTGCTTCCGGGGCCTGCACCTGCGCTCGCGGTGATCCGCGAGATCAGGCAGACGGTCTCGCCCGCCGCCACGCCCATCGGGGTGCTCACCGGAGTGTCCGGCGTGCCGTTGCAATCGGTGTCGTGGTATAGGCTGACGCTGAATGCGCCGGCCGGGGCCTGGGCGACCTGCGTATAGGAGAAATCCAGCGTTCCCGCGGTCGTCGCGCTATAGAGATGCGGCAGGAGGACGACCTGGCCCGGCTCGATGCTCGAGGACTGGTCCTGGGTCAGGGTCGGCAGGCGAATGAGCCCGATATCGAGCTGGCCGTAGCTCGTTCCGCTGGCCGGTACGAAGCTGAAGCTGCCGTCATGCGGGTCGGGATTGCTGGTGCCGGGCAGGGGTGCGGATGTCTCCGAGATCGTTGTCTGCGTCTGGCTCGGGACAGCCGACAAGGTGATCGAGCCGCTATAGGTCTCCGCGAGCGCGTAGGTCCAGCGGCCGTCTGCGCCGATCTTCGGGCTGGCCAGAAGCAGTCCGGCATCGTCGAGTATCTGCAACGTGCTGTCGGACGCAGCGCCCTCCTGTCCCGTGCGCGTGCCGTCATGCGCCGTGGCACCGCCCGCGCCGTTGTCGATGAAGAGCTGCCCCGAAAGAAGCCGCGATGCTACTCCGAGGCCGATCGTGACGGAAGCCTCGTCGTCATCGGCCAGCCCGTCATTCAGGTCGTCGGTGAAAATCCCGGTATCGGGGTCGCTGTCAAGATCGGGAAGGGAGCTTGCGATGATCTCCGCCACATTCGTCCTGTCGGACCCTTGGGTGACCCGCACGCGGATCGAGATCGTCTCGGTGACGCCGGAGAGGATTTCGTCCACGAACCACACGCCGTTCTGGCTGTTGTAATAGTCGCCGGTCGGCGGGGCCGTGTCGCTGACATACTCGTACCCGTTCGGGATCTTCTCGATGACGGTCACCCCCGACGGCGAGCCGGGCCCGTTATTGGTCACCGAGAGCCGCCAGTCGATCAGATCGCCTACCGAGGCGGTGGTCACGGGAAGTGATGTTCCGGCACGGAATGCCTCTTTCGTGATCGAAAGGTCGCTGAACTGCGGATCGAAACCGAAATTGCGCGGCGTGGTGGAAAGGGTGCTGTCGGTGGTGACGTTCACGAGCGGGTTCGACGTGCCGATCTGGGAGCCGGGGGGCAGATCGGCATCATTGATATCGACCTCGACCCTGTAGGTGGCCGCGGTCGGCAGGCCGATGAAGGAATAGGTGCCGTCAGCCGCGGTATCGGTGGTGCCGATGAACCCGTCATCCGACAAATCGTTCGGAGTGCCGTTATCGGAATATAGGTCGATGCGAATCCCGCCGCCGAGGTTGCTTTCACCCCCGTCGCGTATGTCCGAGCCGTTCTCGTCGATATAGACATTGCCCCCGAAACCGGAAAGCGGGATGGGCGAGGCGCCGCGGCAGGATGCGCCATCGTTGGTGCCGCCTTCCTCGTCAACGCTCGTCGCGAGAAGTTGCCGGTTTCCGGTAACGGTATTGATCAGGTAGATGTCATTGGAATTGTTGTCATATGCGTAGAAACGCCCATTTTCATCGAAGAAGGTGGCGCCATAGCTGCCGTTGTAAATCGCGGGACCGAATTCGGTTACCAGAACGGTGCCCGGCAGGCCGTTATTGCCCGAAACCCGGTAGACCCGATCGGTCGATGCGTTGATGCCGTAGATGAACCCGTCCACCGGATTCGCGGCGAAATCCAGCGCGGAGACATTCTGCGACAGGTTGAGCACGCCTGCATCCACCGGATTGTTGGGGTCGGCGAGATCGAGAAGTTGCCAGGTCGAGTTGTCGATCTTGTAGACCATCACACCGTTGGGCAGGATATCGCCGGCGTTCGATCCGTCAGCGGCCGTGTTGGGAAGGTTCGGCATCTGTGTGAAATTGCCCGAGCCATCGATGCGCCAGAGTTCGGCTTTCCCGGAGCGCACGCCGTAGATGTATCCATCCAGTTCGTTATAGCCCCAACCGGCATTCAGGTTCTGCGTGCTCGCGCCGATATCCTGCAGGTTCAGGGTGTAGGAGCCGCCATTATCGGTAAAGCGTAGTTTCTTGAGCGTCGATTTCTTTGTGGCGATCTGGTAGAGGCCGTTATCACAGGTCACAGGAGGATCGTCTCCGGAGATGGTTACCGAGTAATCCTCCACCTCGCCGTCGAGGGCGACCGGAACCACCCCCTCGGATGTCGACCAGCGAAAGCGCGCGAATGTCGGGAGCTGGGTGGCGGTGCCGGGCACGGCGACATCGAAGACGATCTCTCCGTTGAGCGTGCCGTCCTTGTCGTTCGCGCTTCCGTCTTGAAGGTCGGTGGCAATGCGATCCGCGGGGTCGAACTGCCCGTTCCCGTCGAAGTCGATCCAGCCCTGCAGATAGGCGACCGCGCCGATCATCGTGCCGCCGACGCTCGTCACCTCGTTGACCTTGACGGTGATCTGCTGCGTGCCGCCGAGATAGAGCTGCGGGATGACCGCACCATCCTCGTCGTCATTGCCGTCCAGATCGTCGCCGCTGGCATCCGCCGTCGCTTGTGAGGCGGCCTCGGGATCGGGGGGTATATCACCGAGATAGGTGCCCGCAACGCCCGTATCGGCGATGATGTGGAGCGGATCGCCGTAGCTTGCGGGCGCATCGCCCCGGTCGACAAGGGGCGCCGCGCCGATATTGATCGGATAATCCTCCACCTCGCCATCGGGTGCGACATCGCCCACCCGAAGGCCGGGCGCACTCGACCAGCGGAAACGGGCGAAGGTCTGGCTCAGGACTGCGTCGCCGGGCACGATCACCTCGAACTGGATCAGCCCGTCGCCGGCCACCTCGTCCACGCCCAGGCCGTCATCGACGAGATCGGTGGCGACCTCCTCGGCGGTGTTCTCCTCGAAGACGCCGTTGCCGTTATAGTCGATCCAGCCTGTCAGGTTGCCTTGGGCGCCGGTGACGGCGGTCTCGACCGTGGCGATGAAGCCCTGGACAAGCGGCGGGATGTTCACACCATCGTCGTCGTCGTCGGAATTCGCGTCGTTCGAATTTCCGGGGCCGGCATCCCCGCTCACGCCACCGCCCAGATAGAAGGCGAAGTTGGCATCGACGGAATGGAACGTGTCGATCAGCGCCGACGGTGCATCGGTGAAATCGGCGCATGCCTGGATGTCGGTGACCTGCATGGAACTGGCGAAATTGGCGCCATTGTTCTGACGCGGCCCATGGCTGAAGACGATGCGGTCAACCGGCACGCCGAAACCAATCAGAACGGCGAAGTTTTCGGGCAGGGCGGCTGTCGAGAACGAATTGTTCCGCTCACCCAGTACGGAGCCATCCGCGTTTGCCTGCCGCAGCATGGGAGCGGAGAGGGGGCCGTCGGCGATCGCGGGCTGTATCCTTTGTCCGCCGCGCTCGCCGTAGACGGTGACCGATTCGTCGAGGTCAAGGCTCGTGACGTAGAACTGCACGGCGTTCATCGGAACGCTGAAGGAGATGTCGGTCGTAGAGTAGCGCTGTGTCAGAATCGGGTTGCCGCCATAAGATGTGGCGTAGAGCTCGTTCGCCGTTCCCACCCCCGAGGCACGCAGCGGGGCGGAGGCATCGGTAAGCGTCACGGTCGCATCCACCCCGAAGCGGCTGACATTGGTCGTGCTGTTCATCAGGGCCGGCGCATCGCTGGCCCAGTCGATGATCGAGACGCGGCTGCCGTTGCAGATCGGCATGGTATCCACCGGGGCGGGGGTCACGTTGGTGGTGACGGTGTCGCTGTCGATCCCGCCCTCGTCGCTCACAATGTCGGTATTGGCCGTGACGGTCTCGCCGCTCACCGCGGAGGTGAAGACGTCGAACTCGATCGCGCCGCTGCCCAGGCCGTCGAGCGTGGGGATGGGGGCGAAGGTGAATGTGCCACCCGCCGGCTGTCCGGCCGGACGGATATCCGCACCGCTCACCACCCGGAAATTCGCCGTGGAGGTCGTCTGCGCCGGCAGGTCCACGCTGGAGACGACGTTGGTCATCGGGCTGAGCGAGACGTTGACGTAGCTGACCCTGTAGGTCAGCGTCGCGCCTTGCGGGATGTCGCCGCCGGTATAGGGGCTGCCATTCACCGCGGAGATCTCGATCGAGGTATAGAGATCGTCCGGACCGGCGGGGGAGACGGCAGAGGTGCCCGCCACCCAGTATCGCCAGGGATTGTCGTTGCCGGCCGCGGCGCCTTCCGCGGAATCCCCGCCATGGCCCTCGGCATTGATATAGCCGATCTGGCCGACATCGGTGATCCTGAGCCGCAGGGCGGCATAATAGACTTCGTTCTCCGCGATGCCGCCGAAGGCATAGCGCACCGCGTTCGTCTCTGCCGGAAGCGCGGTCGCGTCGGTGGTGTTGAGGTCGAAGCCGTCGGTCGTCGGGGTGCAGACCTCCACCGTGTTCACCCCGGGATCGAGCGTCTCGGGAAAGACCGATCCCGCGCCGGTGGCCGGTCCGTCGGGCCCCGCGATCGCGGGATCGTCGGCGCGGCACGAGCCGTCGTAACGGATGCGGTTCCAGGGACCGGTCACTCCGTAGCGGTCCCAGTCGGCACCCGATTCGGGGCCGGCGACGGGGCTGCCGGCGCGGAATGGGGTGGTGCCGCGACCGCCCGTGATCGAGGTTTCCTCGGCGATCGTGAAGCCGTTGGGGTCGATCGTACCGCCAGAGCCGAAAGCGTTGATTTGCACCGCGTCCCACTTGTTGTGCACGCGCGGTGTCCCGGTGCCGCCAACCGAGGGCCACGGCTTTCCGTTCGTCGGATTGACGAGATACCCGTTCTCGAGCGTCGCGATTGGCGAGCCATTCGCGAAAAGCTGCGTATCGGAGCGGGTGGAATAGAAGATCCCCGTATCGCCGTAGGTATAGGCAAGACCGGCATTGCAGTCGGCCGTCGAGAACCCGGCAAGCTCGCATTGCGATGTATCCGACGGGTTCCAGCCGTTGACCGAAATATCGAAAATCTGCTGCCCCTTCGGGCCCCAGCCTTTCGAGACGCCGCTGCCCGTGCTCGCACGGGCGGGTTTCGCGGGTACCGCATTGCCGGTCGCATCGGTGATCGATGCGCCCACGACTTCCGTGCCGCCGGGTACGTAGATCGTGGCATAGCCGCCGGGCCCGTCGAGCGTGCCGTCCGTGATCACCGGGAAATCGGCGATGACCTCGATGATGTCGCCGTTCGAGATGGGCGGCGCGCCCGCATCGAGATTGGCCCGGATGGTGGCCTTGCTGGCGGGGGTCAGGCTGATCCCGCCGCCGCCCAGCCAAGCGCCATGCGCAAGGACGACGGCCGCGAAAGCCAGCCAGGCAAGCAGGGCGGCGAAAACGCGCCGGAAACAGATGGTGCGATGGCGAATGGGTGTCACGTGAAACGACCTTTGCGATGCGGGATTCGGCGACTTGCCGCAAACGCGGATGCCGAAGGCGGCCTCCCGCAGGGCTAAGGAAACAGTCTGTAGAAAGGGTTAATCGCATTGCGCCGCGTCATGCCGCGGAACGCCTTGCCAAAGCGATTATTTCCTGCAACGCTCACATTAGTGGAACATAATTCCATTATGCGGAATTCTTTGGGAGGAGAAACAGCATGACAAAGAGGCTTCTGGCAGCCATTGCCGGTGCGGCGATCGGGATCGGCGCGATGGCGCAGGCCGAGACGCGCCTGTTCTTCGGCGAGGCCGGCCCCAATCGCGGTGCCCGCGCGGAAACACTCAACTGGTTCGTGGACGATGTGGCCCGCCGGACCGAGGGCCAACTGGTCTTCGACATCCAGTGGGGCGGCGCGCTCTTCAAGGCCGGTGCCGCGGCACAGTCGATCGCCGACAGCGTGGCCGATGCCGGAACCATCATCGCCGTCTACTTTCCCCAGGAGATGGTCGCATACGGTGTCGCCGATCTGCCGATCAAGAACTCCGACGCCTGGGTGGGCCTGCGCGCCACGGACGAGCTGATGCGCGGCTCGGATGCCATCAAGCAGAATCTCGCGGATCAGAACCTCGTCTATATCGGCACTTTCACCACTTCGGCCGTCCATATCGGCTGCAAGGGGACGGCGATCCGGTCCGTCGACGAGATCGAGGGCAAGAAGGTCCGCGGCGTCGGCGCCTATGGCAAGACCTTCGCCGATTTCGGGGCGAACCTCGTGAGCATGTCGATCTACGATGCCTACCAGGGGCTCGACAGTGGCCTGATCGATTGCAGCCAAGGCTACTCCTATGCCGTTGCCGCGCTCAAGCAGCAAGAAGTGATGGACAGCTACACCCTGCTCGACTGGGGACAGGTCGGCGCGCTCGGCGTCTTCATGAACAAGCAGAGCTACGACGCTCTGGACGACGCGCAGAAAGAGGCCCTCGCCGCATCGGGCGCGGGCATGGCCGACAAGATGGCCGAGCTCATCACCGCCGATAACGAGGCCGCCATCGAGACCATGAAGGAGGCCGGTGTCGAGATCATCGAGCTTCCGGAGGCGGAGCGCGACAGGCTCGTGGAGCGCAGCAGCTCCTACATCGACGAATGGGTCGCGCAGGCCGACGCGGCCGGTCTCGACGGTGCCGGGCTGCTCGAGGAGTATCGCGGACTGCTGGAGAAATACGGCCAGGAGCGCGATGCCGAGGGATATCCCTGGACGCGTAACTAGGCCGGCGCACGGCCCTGAACGGCCGACCCCGCGGACCGCTCTGGCAAGGGCGGCCCGCGGGGCACGCAATCCCTCACCGTTGCCGACGGCAAGGCCCGTCGGGCCGGACCTGACAAGGGAGATCACCCATGCTCGCCCGTCTCGAACGCCTTCTGCTCGATCTTGCGGTCATCGCCGTGATCGGCCTGGGGCTGCTCATCACACTCAGCGTCATCCTGCGCGCGACGCTCAATTCGGGCATCCCCGACACGGTCGTCATGGTGACCGAGCTGATGGTGGCCGCGATCGTCCTGCCGCTGGCTGCCACGACCGCCGCGCGGGCGCATATCGTCGTCGAATTCGTCTCGAACTACCTGCCATGGCGGGCACAGGACTGGCTCGTGGTCTTCGGATCGGCCGTCGGGCTCGCGGCGCTCGCCCCGCTGATCTGGGCGGGCTGGCGCGAGGCGCTGCATGTCATCGAGAGCGGCAGCTTCTTCTTCGGTCAGCTCAGCCTGCCCAAATGGCCGGGCAGGGTGATCTTCCTCTTCGGCATATCGTTTTGCTGGATCCGTCTCGCGGTGATGATGCTGGGCGACATCGCGGCGATCCGCGCCGGACGCCCGGTCATCGAACGGGCCCCCCACATTCCCCAGGAGGAGATCTGAGCCATGGATGGCACGCTCGTCGGCCTCGTCGCCTTCGCCGCCGTGATCGGGCTTCTTGCCCTGCGCGTTCCGATCGCCTTCGCCCTCGCCGGCGTGGCCAGCGTCGGCACTTTCGTGATCTTCGCCTTCCGCACTGGGGCCTTCGCGCCGGAGAGGGCCTTCAGGCCGACCTCCAGCCTCGTCTTCTCCAATTCCTTCGACCTGATCCACAGCTACGATCTGTCGATGATCCCGCTCTTCGTCGCCCTCGGCCATATCGCCTACAAGGCCGACATCACCACCGCGATCTACCACGCGGCGCGGGTCTGGCTGGTCAAGGTGCCCGGCGGGGTCGCCATGGCCTCGGTGCTCGGCTGCGGCGGCTTCTCGGCCATCACCGGCAGCTCCATCGCCTGCGCCTCGACCATGGGCCGCATCTGCTCGCCCGAAATGCTGCGCCTGGGCTATGACAAGCGCCTCGCGACGGCCAGCGTCGCGGCGGGCGGCACGCTCGGCTCGCTGATCCCGCCATCGGTGCTCTTCATCATCTACGGGATCTTCACCGAAACCTCTATCTCCAAGCTCTTTCTCGCGGGCGTCATTCCGGGCCTCATCTCGCTCGCCGGCTTCCTGATCGTGATCTTCGTCTGGGTGAAGCGCGATCCGGCCGCCGCGCCGGCCTTCACCGGGGTCATCACGGCCCGCGAGAAGGCCCGCGCCGCCCTCGACAGCTGGCCGGCCGTCGCGCTTTTCGTGATCATCGTCGGCGGCATCTATGGCGGCATCTTCACCGCGACCGAAGCGGCCGCCGTCTGTGTCAGCGCCGCCGTCATCATCGGCTTCGCCCAGCGCAAGCTGACCTTTCGGGCCTTGTGGGAGGCGCTGCGCGAGACCTGCATCCAGACGACCTCGATCTTCCTGATCGCGGCGGGCGCGAAGATCTTCGTGGCCTTCATCGCGCTGACCGGGGTCGCGCCAGACATCGTGACGGCGGTGACCGAGGCGCAGCTCTCCGCGCCCCTGCTCCTGGCGGCGATCGCGGTGATCTACCTGCTCCTGGGCATGTTCCTCGATCCGATCGGGATCATGGTCCTGACGCTGCCGCTGATGGTGCCCCTGGTCGAAACCTACGGGTTCGATCTCATCTGGTTCGGCGTCGTGGTCATCAAGCTGCTGGAGATCGGACTGATCACGCCGCCCGTCGGGCTCAACGTCTTCGTGATCGCGGGCGTGGTCGGCAAGGAGGTTCCGATCGACCGGATCTTCAGCGGCATCCTGCGCTTCTTGTCGATCGACGTCCTGGTGCTGGTGTTGATCATGTCCTTCCCGGTCCTGTCGCTCCTGCTTCCGGCCACGATGTGAGGGACATGATGCGCCAGAGCGCCAAAAGGATGAGGGAGGATGAGGCCGAGGATCCGCGCTTCCTGACGACGCTGGCGCGCGGGTTGAGCGTGCTGCGCGCCTTCAGGCCCTCCGATGACGGCCTCGGCAATGCCGAGATCGCGGAGCGCACGGGCCTGCCCAAATCCACCGTCTCCCGGCTCACTTACACGCTGCGCGCGCTGGGCTATCTGAGCAATGCGCGCAGGCGGGACCGCTATCGCCCCGGTCCCGCGCTCCTGGCGCTCGGCAATGTCGCAGCCGCTTCGATCTCCTTCGTCGACCTTGCCGGTCCCCTGATGCAGCGTCTTGCCGACCAGACCGGCACACTGGCCCTGCTCGCGGTGCGTGACGAGGGGCGGGTGCTTCTGGTCAAGACCTGGCGGCCGCGTCAGGTCTCCTCGATCTGGCTCGAGGTCGGGCACAGGCTGCCGCTGAGCGGGTCCTCCTCGGGACATGCCGTGCTGGGCACGCTGCCGGCCGATCTTCTGGGCGGAGCGGTGCGGGCGGCGCGCGGGGAGCGGGGGCTCGACGCCGCCGGCGCGGCCGAGATACGCGCGCAGGCGCAGGGCCAGCTGGCCATGCAGGGCTTCGTGATCGCCGACCCGTCCACCTATTTCTCGCCCAATGTCCATGCCGTCAGCACGCCTTTCCAGCCGCGCGATCTGGCCGAGCCCGTCATCTTCACCTGCGGCGCGATGCCGGCGGACCTGACCCTTGCGCGAATGCGGGACGAGGTCGGGCCGAAACTGCGCGCCACGGTGCGCGAACTTGAACAGATCATGGGCCAAGGCCCCTTCTCGCAACGACAGAACGTGTGACATCTTCCGCGATGCCGCCCGCTTCACAGTTGAAAGGACCGATTGAATGAGTGAACCCGTCACCTATCGCCTCGAGGGCCGGATCGCCCTCGTCACCATCGACAACCAGCCGGTCAATGCCCTCTCGCATGCCGTGCGCGAAGGGCTCGACGGCGCGATCACGCGGTTCGCGGGCGACGACGCGGCCGAAGCCCTCCTGCTTACCGGGGCAGGGCGCGTGTTCCTGGGCGGCGCCGACATCACCGAGTTCGGAAAGCCGCCCCGCGCGCCGTCCCTGCCCGATGTCATCACCGCGATCGAGGGTCTGGAGAAGCCCGTCATCGCCGCGATCCACGGCGTGGCGCTCGGCGGCGGCCTCGAGGTCGCGCTCGGGGCGCATTACCGCCTGGCCATGCCGGGCACGTCGCTCGGCCTTCCTGAGGTCAAGCTCGGCATCCTGCCGGGCGCCGGCGGCACCCAGCGCGCGCCCCGCCTCGTGGGCGTCGCGGCGGCGCTCGACATGATCACGAGCGGCACCCCGATCGGCCCGGAAAAGGCGCTCGAGATCGGTCTCATCGACCGTATCGGGAGCGGGGACGACCCGGCCGCGGCCGGCCTCGCCTATGCCGAGGAGCTTCTCGCCGCCGGCGCGCAGGCCCGTCCGGTGGGCGCGCTGCCGATGCCACAGGACGCACCGGAGCTCTTCGAGGCGCGCCGTGCCGCGCTCGAGAAGAGCGCACGCGGCGAGATCGCCCCGCTCACCGCCCTCGATGCGGTGCGCGCCGCGACCAGGCTCCCGATCGGCGAGGGGCTCGAGGAGGAGCGGCGCCTCTTCCAGCAGTTGCTCGACAGTCCCCAGCGCGCGGGCATGATCCATGCCTTCTTCAACGATCGCAAGGTCGCCAAGCTGCCCGAGATCGCCGGGGTCGCGCCGCGCGATTTCGCGTCCGTCGGGGTGATCGGCGGCGGCACGATGGGGGCAGGCATCGCCACGGCGGCACTCCTGGCGGGGCTGCGCGTCTCGCTGGTCGAGCGGGACGCGGACGCGGCCGAGCGCGCCCGCGCCACCATCGAGAAAAACCTCGCCGCTGCGGTAAAGCGCGGCAAGCTCGGCCAAGAGCGGCGCGACGCCATCCTGTCCGGCGCGCTCGATTGCGTCACCGGCTACGAGGTGCTCGGCGGGGCCGATGTCATCATCGAGGCCGTGTTCGAGAGCATGGATGTAAAGAAGGAGGTCTTCGCGCAGATCGACCGCGTGGCACGGCCCGGCACGGTGCTCGCCACCAACACCTCCTATCTCGACATCAACGAGATCGCGCGTGCCACGAGCCGCCCGCAGGACGTGATCGGGCTGCATTTCTTCTCGCCCGCCCATGTGATGAAGCTGCTCGAGATCGTCGTGGCCGGAAAGACCGCCCCCGAGGTCACCGCGACCGCCTTCGCGCTCGGCAAGGCGCTCGGCAAGACCTGCGTGCGCGCCGGGGTCTGCGACGGGTTCATCGGCAACCGCATCCTGTCGCATTACCGCGCGGCCGCCGATCACATGGTTCTCGACGGGGCCAGCCCCTACCAGATCGACGCGGCGCTTCGGGATTTCGGCTTCCCGATGGGTCCCTACCAGGTGGCCGACCTCGCCGGGCTCGACATCGGTTACATGACGCGCCAGCGCAAGGCCGACCAGCGCCACGAGCGCGACCGCTATCCCGGCTGGGCCGACACGCTCTACGAGATGGGGCGTCTTGGGCAAAAGAGCGGCCGCGGCTACTACATCTACGACGAGCAGAGCCCGCGTGGCCGTCTCGACCCGGAGGTCGAGGAGATCATCGCGGCCGAGCGCGAGGCGCAAGGCATCCGCCCGCGCGATTTCACCGACGAGGAAATCGTCGAGCGTTACATGGCGGCGATGGTCAACGAGGGCGCGCGGGTGGTCGATGAGGGCATCGCGCAGCGCCCGCTCGATGTCGATGTGACGCTGCTCTATGGCTACGGCTTCCCACGTCACCGCGGCGGCCCGATGCATTACGCCGATACCGCCGGGCTCGGTGTGATCCGCGATCGCATCCAGCGCTATGCCGGCGGGGACGATCATTTCTGGCAGGTCGCGCCGCTGCTCGCGCGCCTTGCCGACGACCAATCCACATTCGCAAGCCTGAACGGCTGAGAAGGAGTTCCGACATGAGCGATGCCGTCATCGTATCCACCGCCCGCACCCCGATCGGCAAGGCCGCGCGCGGGGCTTTCAACATCACCCACGGGGCCGACATGGCCGGCCATGCCATCCAGCACGCGGTCGAGCGCGCCGGGATCGATCCCGCCCTGATCGAGGACGCGATCTTCGGCTGCGGCTATCCCGAATACGTCACCGGCGGCAACATCGCGCGCCAGGCGGTGATCCGCGCGGGCCTGCCCGTCTCGATCGCCGGCACGACCGTGAACCGTTTCTGCGCCTCGGGTCTTCAGGCCATCGCGATGGGCGGGCACATGATCGCCCAGGAGGGCGCCAAGGCGATCCTCGTGGGCGGGGTGGAAAGCATCTCGATGGTCCAGCCCCCGGTGCGCCATTCGCGCAATGCCTGGATCGAGGAGCACAAGCCCGAGCTCTACCACGCGATGATCGAGACCGCCGACACTGTGGCCAAGCGCTACGGCATCTCCCGCGAGGCGCAGGACGCGTTGGCGCTGGCCAGCCAGCAACGCACCGCGGAGGCGCAGAAGGCCGGGCGCTATGATGCCGAGATCGCCCCGATGGAGGTAACGAGGGCCGTCAAGGACAAGGAGACCGGGGAGGTCTCCCACGTCACCGAGACGATCTCGATGGACGAATGCAACCGCCCCTCCACCGATATCGAGGGGCTGCGGAAGCTCCAGCCGGTGCGCGGCGAGGGCAATTTCGTCACCGCCGGCAATGCGAGCCAGCTCTCGGACGGGGCGGCGGCCCTGGTCATGATGGACCGAAAGGAAGCCGAAAGGCTCGGCCTCGACATCCTCGGCGCCTTCCGCGGCTTCGCGGTCGCCGGCTGCGAGCCCGACGAGATGGGGATCGGACCGGTCTTCGCGGTGCCGCGCCTGCTGGAGCGCCAGGGTCTCACGGTGGAGGATATCGACCTGTGGGAGCTGAACGAGGCCTTCGCGAGCCAGGCGCTCTATTGCCGCGACAAGCTCGGCATCGACGACGACAAGCTCAACGTCTCCGGCGGCTCGATCTCCATCGGCCACCCGTTCGGGATGACCGGTGCGCGGATGACCGGGCATCTGCTGATCGAGGGGCGGCGGCGCGGGGCGAAGCTCGGCGTCGTGACCATGTGCATCGGTGGCGGGCAGGGTGCTGCCGGCCTGTTCGAAATCTACTGAAGGGACGCGCCATGAATCTCGATTTCACCCCGGAGCAGGAGGCCTTTCGCGCCGAACTGCGCGCGTTCCTCGAGCAGAACCTGCCGGAGCGCCTGTCCGACAAGGTCCGCTCCGGCCAGCGCCTCGCCAAGGAGGATTACGAGGAATGGCATGCCATTCTCAACGGGCGCGGCTGGCTCGCCGGCAACTGGCCCAAGGGCCATGGCGGCGCCGGCTGGGACGCGGTCGAGCGGCACATCTTCGAGGAGGAGACGACCGCCGCGGGCGCGCCGCGCATCGTGCCTTTCGGCCTCGCCATGCTGGGCCCGGTGCTGCAGAAATTTGGCAGCAAGGAGCAGCAGGAGCACTGGCTCCCGCGGATCCTCGACGGCACCGACTGGTGGTGCCAGGGCTATAGCGAGCCGGGGGCAGGATCGGATCTCGCTTCCGTCAAGACCACCGCGGTGCGCGAGGGCGACCATTACATCGTCAACGGCCAGAAGACCTGGACCACGCTCGGCCAGTATGCCGACATGATCTTCTGTCTCGTGCGCACCTCCAAGGAAGGCAAGCCGCAGGAGGGGATCAGCTTCCTGCTGATCGACATGACCTCCCCCGGCATCGAGGTCCGTCCGATCGTGCTTCTCGACGGCGAGCCCGAGGTGAACGAGGTCTTCTTCGACAACGTCAAGGTGCCGGTGGAAAACCTGGTGGGCGAGGAGAACAAGGGCTGGACCTATGCCAAGTATCTCCTGACCCACGAGCGCACCAACATCGCCGGGGTGGGCTTTGCCAATGCGGGGCTTGAGAACCTCAAGCGGATCGCGCGTCTCGAGCAGAGCCGCGGGCGACCCTTGATCGAGGATCCGCTCTTCGCGGCACGCATCGCCGAGGTCGAGATCGCTCTGATGGCCATGGCCACGACCAACCTGCGCGTGGTCTCCGCCGCCGCGGCGGGGCAGGCGCCCGGCGCCGAGAGCTCGATGCTCAAGGTCAAGGGCACGGTCATCCGCCAGGAGATAAACGCCCTGACGCGCGAGGCCGTCGGCCCCTATGCCATGCCCTTCGCGCATGAGACGCTCGAGGCCGGCAGCAATGCCGAGCCGGTGGGCCCCGATTACGCGCTTCCCGCCACGGCGCAGTATTTCAACAATCGCAAGCTGTCGATCTATGGCGGCTCGAACGAGGTGCAGCGCACCATCATCGCCAAGACAATCCTGGAGCTTTGAGCCATGAACTTCGATCTGACTGAAGAGCGCCAGATGCTCCAGGACGGGCTGCGGCGCTATCTCGTGCAGGCCGCCAATCCGCAAAGCCGTGCGGCCGCCGTCGAGGCCGAGGCCGCCGTCGATCCCGAGCTCTGGGGCGGCCTGGCGGAGATGGGCGTGATCGGCGCCCTCTTCACCGAGGAGCAGGGGGGCTTTGGCGGCGCCGGCTTCGATCTCGCCGTGGTCTTCGAGGAGTTGGGCCGCGCGGGCGCGGTCACGCCGCTGCTCGAAGTGGTGCTGGCGGGGGGGCTTCTGGCGCAGGCGGGGGACGCGCATGCCGACCTGCTCGGGGAGGTGATCGCCGGCACCCGCGCGCTGGCCTATGCCCATGGCGAGCCTGCGAGCCGCTATGACCTGTCGCGGGTCGAAACGACGGCGCGGCGCGAGGGCGACGATTACGTCATCGACGGGCGCAAGGCGGTCGTGGTGGGCGGCGCGCAGGCCGATATGCTCGTGCTGAGCGCCCGCACCTCCGGGGAGCGCGATGATGCGGGTGGGATCAGCCTCTTTGCCGTTCCTGCCGACAGCGCCGGCCTGCAATGGCGCGACTATCCCCTCGCGGATGGGGGGCGCGCGGCCGAGCTCGTGATCGACGGGCTGCGCGCGGGGAGCGGATCGCTGCTCGGCGCCGAAGGCGGCGCGCATGACGCGATCGAATATGCCCAGGCCCGCGGAACCGCCGCCCTCTGCGCCGAGGCGCTGGGCCTCATGGAGGCCGCGCGCGCGCTGACCGCCGATTACCTGCGCACCCGCAAGCAGTTCGGCCAGCCGATCGGCAAGTTCCAGGCGCTTCAGCACCGCATGGCCGACATGCTCATCGAGATCGAGCAGGCCCGTTCGGCTGTCATCAACCTGTGCGGGCGGCTGCAACTCTCCCGCCGCGAGCGCGAGATCAATGTCAGCGCGACCAAGCAGCTTGTGGGCCGCGTCGCGCGCCATGTCACCGAAGAAGCGATCCAGATGCATGGCGGCATCGGCATGACCGAGGAATACGAGCTTGCCCACCTGGCGCGCCGCCTGACGATGACCGATCACCGCCTTGGCGACAGCACCTACCACCTGGGCCGCTTCGTGGCGCTGGGCGCGGTGGCCTGACATGGCGGCGCAGGGCATTATCGAGGGCGAGACGGGGACACAGCGCCTGCTGGGCTATGTGCTCGATGTGGGCGGCGGCGACGGGATGGCGCGTTGCAGGCTGACGCTCACTGGCGACCATACCAACCGCCATGGCCGCCTGCATGGCGGGATCGCGGTCTCGATGCTCGACAACGCGATGGGCGCGGCGGGCTCGCTGAGCGTGGACGAGACCGGCATGGCGCCGTTCCTGACGATCTCCCTCACGACCAACTTCCTCGCCTCAGCGCAGATCGGTGATGCGCTGACCGCCACGGGCTGGATCACCGGGGGCGGTCGCTCGGTGAAGTTCATCGCCGGCGAGCTGGTGCACGAGAACGGCACGCTGATCGCCACGGCGAGCGGTGTCTTCAAGCCGGTGCCGCCAGGCCGGGTCACTCCGGCGCCCGGTGATGCGGAGGGGCGGTCATGAGCTTCGTGCGCGTCGAGGACGAGGGCGACAGGCTTCTCGTGGTCAACACGAACGCGGCCCGGCGCGGGGCGCTGACGGCGGAATATCACGCGGCGCTCTGCGCGGCGCTCGAACGGGCGGCGGCCGATCCGCGGATCGCCTCCGTGATCTTGTGTGCGGAGGGCGGCTTCTTCTGCGCGGGCGGGGATCTCAATATCCTGGCGACGCGCGCGGAGCTTACCGAGACCGAACGCAGCGCGCATATCGAGGTGCTGCATCGCTCGGTGCGCGCGATCAGGGCCTGCCCGCGTCCGGTGATCGCCGCCGTCGAGGGCGGGGCCGCGGGGGCCGGCGTTTCCATTGCCTTTGCCTGCGATCTGCTGGTCGCCGCCGAGGATGCGCGCTTCACCCTGGCCTATGTCAAGGCGGGGCTGGTGCCCGATGGCGGGGTGCTGGCGGTGCTGGCGCGCAGCCTGCCGCCGATGCTCCTGTCGCGCATGGCGCTTACCGGGGCGCCGGTGGGCGCACAGCGGCTCGACGCGCTCGGCGCGCTGAGCCTGATGACCCCCGCGGGCGGCGCGCTGGCGGGCGCAAGGGAGCTGGCGGCCGAGATCGCCGCCGGACCGGGCAAGGCGCAAACCGCGATCAAGGCCCTGCTCGAGCAGGGCCGCACCGAGGGCGTCGAGGCGCAGCTCACGGCCGAGGCGCGTGCCATGGCCCATGCGCAAGGGCAGGCCGAGGCTGCGGAAGGCATCGCGGCATTTCTTGGCAGGAGACCTGCCGATTTCGCCAAACTGAGAGGGGAGCCATGACACAGGTTGAGACCCGATCCGCAGCCATCCGGCATGCGGGCGACATGGCGGAATGCGTCACATGAGCGGCGCAGAGGCGATCCATGAACTCATCGCCGGGCAGGCCGAGCGCCGCCCCGGCGCCCCGGCGATCATCACCGATGCGGGCGAGGAGCACGATTACGCGGGCTATGCCGCCGCCGTGCGGGAGGCGGCCGAACTGCTCGGCGGCCGCGGCCTCGGGCCGGGGGACCGCCTCTTGATCGTGGCCGAGAACGCCTTCGAGACGGCGGTGCTGATCTTCGCGGCCTCGGCGCTCGGCGCGGTGGCGGTGCCGGTGAACGCGCGCATGACGTCCGGCGAGCTTGCCCGTATCGAGGCGCATTGCGCACCCCGGCTCGTCGCCTATACCTGCGGCGCCTCGCAAGAAGCGCAGGCGCATGGTGACACCGCCGGCGCCGCGCGGCTGGAGACGGGCTTCGGCCCGCTCGCGCTCGCCGCTCCTCCTTCTGCGCAGGCACCGGCCGCCATGGTGCCGGGCGCGGATGTCGCGGTCCTGCTCTACACGACGGGAACGACCGGCGATCCCAAGGGGGTGATGCTGACGCATGGCAATCTGCTTTTCGCCGGAGCGGCTTCGGCGAGGCTGCGCGACCTCGTGCCGGGTGATGTGATCTACGGCGCGCTGCCGCTGACCCATGTCTTCGGCCTGGCCTCGATGCTGATGGCCTCGGCCAGCAGCGGCGCCGCCGTGCAGCTCGAGGCGCGCTTCACGCCCGAGCGCCTGCTGGCCGCGCTGCGCGCCGGCGTCACCGTCTTCCCGGCGGTGCCGCAGATGCATGCCCTGCTGATGAAGCACACCGCCGAGCTTGGCATGGACCGCCTCGACGGGGCGGCCCTTCGCTATGTCTCCTCGGGCGCGGCGCCGCTCGATCCGGCATGGAAGCGCAAGGCGGAGGCGTTTTACGGGCTGCCCCTGCAAAACGGTTACGGCATGACCGAGAGCACCGCCGGCACCTGCGGCACGCGCAACCCGATCGGCACGGCGGATACCAGCGTCGGCCGCCCCCTCGAGGGGATCGAGGTGCGCATCGATGCGCCGGATGCGGAAGGGGTGGGCGAGATCGTGACCCGCGGACCGCATGTCATGAAGGGATACTACCTCAATTCCGCGGAGACGGCGCGGGTGCTTTCGGCGGATGGTTGGCTTCGCACCGGGGATCTGGGGCGTATCGACGCGGATGGCTGTCTGCATGTGGTCGGACGCTGCAAGGAGCTTATCATCCGCTCGGGCTTCAACGTCTACCCGCCGGAAGTCGAGGCGGCGATCAACGCCCATCCGGCGGTGGTGCAGTGCGCCGTGGTCGGACGGCGCGTCGAGGGCGGCAACGAAGAAGTGCTGGCCTTCGCGCAATGCACGGCGCCCGGAGCGGCCGACGAGGATATGCTCAAGGCCTTCGCCGCCGAGCACTTATCGAGCTACAAGCGCCCATCGCGCATCCTGGTGGTGGATCGATTGCCCGCCGCCGCGACGGGAAAGATACTGAAACACAGGCTGCTGGGCACTTTCGCCGCGCAGCTCGACGCCTCGCCAAAGGGAGATTGAACCATGCCTAAGGATACTGCCGGTCACGGCCCCGAACTGGGCACTTTCGAATGGGCGGACCCGTTCTTGATCGAGGATCTGCTCGACGAGGACGAGCGGATGCTGCGCGATGCCGCGGCGGCCTTCGCCGCCGACCAGTTGCAACCGCGCGTGACGGACGCGTTCCGCGAGGAGCGCGACGAGCCGGCGCTCTTCGCGCTGATGGGCGAGGCCGGCCTGCTCGGCGTCACCGTCCCCGAGGAATATGGCGGGCTTGGCAGCAACTACGTCACCTACGGGCTGATCGCGCGCGAGGTGGAGCGGATCGATTCGGGCTATCGATCGATGATGTCGGTGCAGTCCTCTCTGGTCATGTATCCGATCCATGCCTACGGCTCCGAGGAGCAGCGGCAGAAATACCTGCCGGGCCTCGCCGCGGGCAGCCTGATCGGGTGTTTCGGCCTGACCGAACCCGATGCAGGCTCCGATCCGGCCGGGATGAAGACGGTCGCGAGGAAAACCGACGGGGGCTACGTCATCTCGGGCTCCAAGATGTGGATCTCCAACGCCCCCTTCGCCGATGTCTTCGTGGTCTGGGCCAAGTCGGAGGCCCATGAGGGCAAGATCCGTGGCTTCGTCCTCGAAAAGGGCATGAAGGGTCTCTCGGCGCCCAAGATCGGCGGCAAGCTGAGCTTGCGGGCCTCCACCACCGGCGAGATCGTGATGGAGGGCGTCGAGGTCGGCGAGGACGCGCTGTTGCCGAACGTGCAAGGGCTCAAGGGGCCGTTCGGCTGCCTCAACAGGGCGCGCTACGGCATCTCCTGGGGCGCCATGGGCGCGGCCGAGGCCTGCTGGCATGCCGCGCGGCAATACGGGCTCGACCGCAAGCAGTTCGGCAAGCCGCTGGCCCAGACGCAGCTCTTCCAGAAGAAGCTTGCCGACATGCAGACCGAGATTTCACTGGGTCTGCAGGGCAGCCTGCGTCTCGGCCGCCTGATGGATGAGGGCCGTGCCTCGCCGGAACTTGTCTCGCTGATGAAGCGCAACAATTGCGGCAAGGCGCTCGATGTCGCGCGGCAGGCGCGCGACATGCATGGCGGCAACGGCATCTCCGAGGAGTTCCAGGTGATCCGCCACATGGTCAACCTCGAGACGGTCAACACCTACGAGGGCACCCATGACGTGCATGCCCTGATCCTGGGTCGCGCCCAGACCGGGCTTCAGGCGTTCTTCTGAACGTCTTCGGGAGGGGGCGGCGCCGCCGGCCCCTCGCGCAAGGCGCCCAGCAGGGCCCGCGCCCGCGTCTCGGCCCGCCGGATGCGCACCGCGGTCAGGAACGCTTCCTCCATCGTGGTGGAGGAGGCTCCGATGGCCTCGGCGACGCGCCCGATCACGCTGTCATCCTTGAGCTTGGTCGCGACGGCCAACGCTTCCTGCGCAAGCTCGTCGGCAAGGGTTTCGGTCAGCTGCATGGCTCTGCCTTTCCTGTCTGAAACATGCGCGGCGGGGCGCACATCCCCTTGCCACAGGCCTAGAGCAGCACGGCGCAGCCGGCAAGCGGGCGGGCCGCGATCGGGGAATCGCTGCTTGCCGGCAGGTGCAGGGCCAGACGATACCTTCCGTCAGCTGCCGCGCGGCTTGGCCCGTTGCGTCGGTGTCGCCTCGCGCGGGTTCTCGGGCCAGGGATGACGCGGGTAGCGTCCGCGCATATCCTTGCGCACGTCGGCGTAGGAGCTGTCCCAGAAGCCGGGGAGATCCATCGTCACCTGCACGGGCCGTCCCGCGGGCGATAGCAGGGCGATGCGCAGGGGCCGCCCGGCCACCGACGGATGACGCGTTACACCGAAAAGCTCCTGGAGCTTCACCTCGATCCCGGGCTCGTCGCCGGAATAGTCGATCGGGACGCTGCGACCGAGCGGCGTGTCGAAACGGCCGGGCGCGAGCGTGTCGAGCGCCTTGGTCGCGGCGTAGTCGAGCCGCGCGCGCAGGGGTGGAAGCAGGTCGAACCGGCGCCACTGCGCGGCGCTGCGCACCCCGCCCAGATGCGGTAGAAGCCACTCTCGCGCTTCGTCCATCAAGGCCTCGGGATCTGGGTCGAAAAGCGCCAGCCCGGCCGCGCGCCCCAGCGCCACGCGGGCCAGGAAACGCGCGGCCGCCGGGGCGGGGGAGAAACCCAGTTGCCGCACGCCCTCGAGCATCGCCTCCGCCACCGCGTCCCCCGGGGCGTCGGACCATATCCTGTCGTCAAGGATGATGGCGCCGAAGCGTTCCTGCTGACGCGTCACGACCTTCGAGGCGCGCCGCGACCACCTGCAGACATCGTGCCAGGCAATATGCGCGCCATGCACCGCGCGCAGCTCCGCCTCGCTGATCTCGGCCGCCTGTCGGATCCGCGCCTCGCGCGGATGGCCATCGGTATCGGTGACGACCAGCAGCCGGCAACCGGCAAGCGTGTCGGCGGCGTCGAGCATCGCCCCCTTGCCACCCGACAGCAGGTAGCGCGGCGCATCACCCGGCCTCCGCAAACCGATCCGGTCGGGATAGGCGATCGCGGCCGCCCGCGCCGCGGCGCCCGCCGGCCCGTGCGAGATGGCCGCAACCGCCGTGTCCGCCTCGACGCCGGAGACGGCACGGGCCAGCCGGGTTGCATCCGCCCTGATGCGCGCGACGGCGGCACGGTCGACCTGCACGCCCCTGGCGCGTTCCGTCCGGGCCGGATCCTCGACCGCCTCGAGGCGCAGTGTCAGCTCCGCCCCCCGCGCGCCCGCGCCGCGCACGGGATCGCGCTCGGCAAGCAGTGCCGCGAGCCTGGCCGCTCCCTTGCCCGCGCGGGTCAGCATGTGCCCCAGGCGCGGATGGACCGGAAGACGCGCCAGATCGCGCCCATGCGCGGTGATCGCACCATCATCCTCCACCGCGCCGAGCGTACGCAGCAGCGCCCGCGCCTCGTCCCAGGCGCCCCTCGGGGGCTGCGTCAGGAAGGACAGGGCGGCGGGATCGCGGCTCCCCCACATCGCCAGTTCGAGCACCAGCGGCGCGAGGTCGGCCACCTCGATCTCGGCAGGCGGGAAGGCGGGCAGGGCCCCTTCGGCGCCGCGTGTCCAGAACCTGTAGCAGCGGCCCGGGGCAACACGTCCGGCGCGCCCGCGCCTCTGGGCCGCCTCGGCGCGGCTCACCGGCTCCGTGACGAGCCGGCTCATTCCCGATCCCGGATCGAAGCGGGCCCGCCGGGCCAGCCCGGCATCCACCACGACCCTGATGCCGTCGATTGTCAGCGAGGTCTCGGCGATCGAAGTCGACAAGATCAGCTTGCGCCCCTCCTCCAGCGGCGCGAGGGCGGCGCGCTGCTCGGCGGCCGGAAGGGCGCCGTAGAGCGGCCGCATGACGGTTCCGGGCGCGATGCGCGGCGCAAGGGCCGCGGCGAGCTGCTTGATCTCGCGCTCGCCGGGCAGGAAAACGAGAATGCCCCCTTCGGTCTCGGCCTCGGCGCGCAGAACGAGATCGGTGATGCCGGGCGCCAACCGCGCGCCTGGCGCAGGCGGGACAGGCAGCCAGCATGTCTCGACATCGAAGGCGCGGCCCTGCGCGGTGACGAGGGGCGCACCCCCGAGGAGGGCGGCGACGGGCGCCGCGTCGAGTGTCGCAGACATGACCAGGAGCATCAGGTCGGGGCGCAGGGCCTCGCGGATCTCCCATGACAGCGCGAGGCCCAGATCGGCGTTGAGCGAGCGTTCATGAAATTCGTCGAAGATGATGGCGCCGACCCCATCGAGCGCGGGATCGGACTGGATCATCCGTGTGAGGATGCCCTCCGTCACCACCTCGATGCAGGTTTGCGGTCCGGTGCGCGCCTCGCCGCGGATGCGGTAGCCCACACGCCGACCCACTGGCTCGCCCAGAAGCGCGGCCATGCGTTCAGCCGCGGCCCGTGCGGCGAGGCGGCGCGGCTCGAGCATCACGATCCGCCCCTCGACCATTCCGGAAGAAAGCAGGTCCGGCGGCACGCCCGTCGTCTTGCCCGCCCCCGGGGGCGCCTGCAGCACGGCGCATCCCCGCGCCCGAAGGGCGGTCCGCAGCTCCGGCAGGACGGCATCGATTGGAAGCGCTGTCGACATGGCGACGGCATATCCGATGCACCCGCCCGATGACCAGATCCTCTGGACAAACCCCCCTTCGCACGGCCACATCGGCAGTCATGATGGATGATGCAGAACTCGCCGACCGGCTTCTGGCCGGGGACCGCCGTGCCCTGTCACGCGCGATCACGCTCGTGGAAAGTGGACGGACCGATCACCGCGACCGCGCGGCGGCCCTTCTCGACCGTCTCGCGGGGGAGGGGCGACAGGCGCTTCGCCTCGGTCTGTCGGGCACACCCGGAGTGGGAAAATCCACCTTCATAGAGGCGTTCGGGCTGCACCTGGTGGAGCGCGCGCACAAGGTGGCGGTCCTGGCGGTCGATCCGTCCTCGGCGCGTACCGGGGGCTCGATCCTGGGCGACAAGACCCGGATGGAGCGGCTGACCCGTGCGCCCGGCGCCTTCATCCGGCCCTCTCCCAGCCAGACGGAGCTTGGCGGCGTCGCGCGGCGGACCCGCGAATCGATCGCCCTGTGCGAGGCGGCCGGCTTTGACACGGTGCTGATCGAGACGGTCGGCGTGGGACAGTCGGAAACCATGGTCGCGGAGATGTCGGACATCTTCGTCCTCCTGCTCGCGCCGGGAGGGGGCGACGAGCTGCAGGGGGTGAAGCGGGGGATCATGGAAATCGCGGACCTGATCCTCGTGAACAAGGCCGACGGCCCGCTCGAGGCGGAGGCGCGCCGGACCTGCGCCGATTACGCCGGTGCGCTGCGCCTGCTGCGTCGGCGCGAGGGCGATGCGCCCGGCTTTCCCAAGGCGCTGACCGTCTCGGCGGTGAGCGGCGCGGGGATCGAGGAGGCCTGGGCGCAGATCGGCGCGCTCGCGTCCTGGCGGCGCGAGAACGGGCATTGGGACCGGCGCCGCGCGGCGCAGGCGGGCCATTGGTTCGACGACGCCGTGCGGCACGGGATCATGGAGCGTCTGCGGGCCGACCCGCGAATCAAGGCGGCGCTGAGGGAGGCGCGGGGGGCCGTGGCGGAGGGCGAGGCGGCGCCGGGCGCCGCCGCGGCGCGCGTGCTGACCCTTCTTTTCGAGGCGGCACCGACGCCCGGCGGCCCCCCGGCGCGGGGATGAATCGCTTGACGCCTCGGCCCAATGCCCTTACATCGCCCTGACCCGATGATCAGGCGCCGCGCGTGCGGTGCTGTGTAACATGCGTGGAGGCTTCCGTGCCGCCCGCGCCAAGACGAGGAAGCACCCATGTCGCGCCGCTGCGAACTGACCGGAAAAGGCCCGATGACGGGCAACAACGTGAGCCACGCCAAGAACCGCACCCGTCGCCGGTTCCTCCCGAACCTCAACGACGTGTCGCTGATGTCCGAGACGCTGGGCCGGACGTTCAAGCTTCGCATCTCCGCCTCCGCGCTGCGCACCGTGGACCACCGCGGCGGGCTCGACGGCTTCATGGCGAAAGCCAAGGAAGCCGAGCTGTCGCCCAACGCGCTCAGCATCAAGAAAGAGATCGCGAAGGCACAGGCAGCCGCCTGATCCGTCTTTCGGGTATCTACCGCCGGGCCTCGCATCATGCGGGGCCTTTGGCGTTTCGGGGGAGGGGGCCCCATCGGGGATCGTCCCGCCGGGATGATCGGCAGCGATGCTTTGGCCCCGCCGCCACGCGGAATGCCGTGCCGGATCGGCCAAGGCCTCGGGGTCATGCGGCGGACATGCCAAGAGGGCCGGACAGCTTATGCCATCCCGCCCTCGTAATCGTTACGCGCCTGCCCGGGACTTGCCCGAAAGGCCGGCCGTCAGCTGCAGTAGTTCTGAGCGGATTGGCCGAAGGCCTTGTATTTGCGCCAGAAGCTTTCGTGATTGCGATCGGATGACTGGCGGACGACCTGCGCCTGATGCGGATCCTTGAAAAAGGTCGCGGCGAGCTTCTGGTCGCGGCGGTCGAGCGTGATGTCGGCGACCTGCTGGATGCAACCGCAGAGCGCGCGATTGGCGGCCTTGCGATCGGATTTCAGACAAGCGCGTTCGATGACGCCACCTTGTGCCACAGTTGCAGAGAATGCGGTGAGAACCGCAAGCGTGATGAGTTTCTTCATGACCTGCCTCGTGTCAAATCCAGCGGTCCCGCGTTTCTCGCGATGTATGCTGGGTGTACTGCCGTGACACCAGACTGCCATTTCATGGGGATTCGGACAATTCAGAAATCCAGAAAATCGTATTTTCGTAAGTTCGTGATGTGTTCCGCATGTGGCGGACCGCGCCGCGATCCTCCTCTTGACCTCGCGCGGCCTGAGGCGCAGCCGCCCGCGCAGGCTGCGCCTCAGGCCGCCCCTGCGCGCGGTGTCGCGGCCGCCCACGCGGGCATGTCGGCATCCACGCTGTAATCGATGGGCTTGTAGGTGAAATTGTTCGACTGTCCCGCCGAGCAGGCGGTCATCGCGATGATCAGGTCCATCTCGGCGCGCAGCAAGAGCCGTTGGCCGGGCTTGCTCAGGGGCGGCTCGACCGAAACCGTGCCGCTCTGCGCGTCGACGGCCACATGCATGAAAACGTTGAAGGCGATGGGGATGTCGTCGGGACCGATGCCGAAGGGCTCCAGCGCCATCTCGAGATTGCCCTGGCAGCCATGATGAGGCTCCGTGTCGCCATAGATGATGCGAAACGTGTCGCGCGAGCAGGGCGTCAGCGTGAAATCGTGCCGGCCCACTTCGTCCCGCACGATCCGCAGCATCACGTTGCTGCGGTTGGAGTAGAGCGGATCGCCGGTGCTGAGGAACATCCGCCCGGCGTAATCGATGCTGCGTCCCGACGAAAGATACTCGCGCCGGTCATCCACGTTGTAGGCGAGCAGGTCCGAGACCTGCTCGCCATCGGGGTCGATGACGGTGAGGTAATGCCCCGCCGGCAGGAGGAACGCGGTTCCACTGCGCGGTGCGATGCGGTGGGTTCCGGCGGCGGGTGCCTCGGGGCGCTGCTGGCTCTCTGCGCGGCTCATGCAACATCCTTCTTGGCAAAGGGACATACCCAGCTGCGGTCGACCTGGCGGCCGCTGTATTGCGCCGCTTCCGCGCCGAGGCCGAAATCCGCGACCATCGGGTTGATCTCGCCGTCGAGGGCGCGGTCGCGCTCGCGGATGACCTTCTGCATCCGGTCGTAACGGCCATCGGCGCGGAGCCGCTCGAACTGCTCGTGGGAGTTGAAGACGAGGGCGGGACGCGAGAACCGCCGCGCGCTGCGCGAGGCGCCGGGATGCAGGCCGATCACGAAATAGCTCTGTCCCCCGAGGCTCAACGAGAAATGTGGCGAGGTGGGATCGTGGGAGGTGCTCTCGTCCCACGCATTGCCGCAGGCGACATCGAGATTGTGCAGGGACTGGATGCGGTTCCACATCTGCCGCTCGAAGGCGATCTCCTCCATGGGCTCGCCGGGACCGTTGAAGACGACGACGAAGGATTGCACGAGCGGGCCCTCGGGATCGAGGATGTCGCTGCCGAAACGGGCCAGGGCGCGGTAGATATCGAGATCGCTTCCCGGATTGTCGAACTCCCGTGCCTCGCACAGGGTAATGGCATCCCGCACGAGAGCGGATTTCGCCCCCACGCAGGGAAAAGCCTCGGACTGGACGAAATCCTCGAATGCACTCTTCACGCTTACCTCAGGCATCATGCCACCCTCTCTCGCAAGTAGACGCGAAACGACCGGTCCGATTGGACGGTTCCCTCGCCCCCGTGCCGCGGGATGTCGCAGGGGCGGCCGTGGGAATGGGCAAGGCTGGCGGCGGGATACGCGCGGGGCCGCGCACCGGGCGCGTCACGGGTCGCTTGCGGCGCTTGACCGGCCCCCGATTCCGCCGCATATCCAAGCCATGACAGAGCTCTCATATATCCGCAATTTCTCCATCGTCGCGCATATCGACCATGGCAAATCCACCCTCGCCGACAGGCTGATCCAGCTGACCGGGACGGTGGCTGAGCGGGACATGAAGGAGCAGCTCCTCGATGCGATGGATATCGAGCGCGAGCGCGGGATCACGATCAAGGCGAACACGGTCCGGATCGAATACCCGGCCAAGGACGGCCATACCTATGTGCTCAACCTGATCGACACGCCGGGCCACGTGGACTTCGCCTACGAGGTCAGCCGCTCGATGCGCGCCGTCGAGGGATCGCTCCTCGTGGTGGATGCGAGCCAGGGGGTCGAGGCGCAGACGCTCGCCAATGTCTATACCGCGATGGAGGCCGATCACGAGATCGTCCCCGTGCTCAACAAGGTCGATCTTCCGGCCGCCGAGCCCGAGCGCGTGCGCGAGCAGATCGAGGACGTGATCGGCATCGAGGCGCATGACGCCGTCCAGATCAGCGCCAAGACCGGGCTCGGCATTCCGGACGTGCTCGAGGCGATCGTCAAGCGCCTGCCGCCGCCTCATTCCGGCGAGCGCGATGCGCCGCTCAAGGCGATGCTGGTCGATTCGAAATATGACAGCTATCTCGGCGTGATCGTCATCGTGCGGATCATCGACGGCGTGCTGCGCAAGGGCGACCGCATCCGCATGATGAAGACGGGCGGCACCTATGACGTCGATGATGTCGGCGTCTATCGCCCCGCCATGACCGCGGTCGAGGAGCTCGGCCCGGGCGAGATCGGATATCTCAACGCGTCGATCAAGCAGGTGCGCGACACCCGCGTCGGCGACACGATCACCACCGAGAAGAAGGGCACCGCCGAGGCGCTGCCGGGCTTCAAGCCTTCCGTTCCGGTCGTCTTCTGCGGCCTTTTCCCGGTCGATGCGAACGATTTCAACGATATGCGCGATGCGATGGAGAAGCTGGCCCTGAACGACGCCTCCTTCACCTTCGAGATGGAAACCAGTGCCGCGCTCGGCTTCGGCTTCCGCTGCGGGTTCCTGGGGCTCTTGCACCTCGAAGTGGTGCGCGACCGGCTCGAGCGTGAATACGACATCGACCTTATCACCACCGCGCCCTCGGTCATCTACCATGTCTACCAGCGCGACGGCACGATGAGCGAGCTCCACAACCCGGCCGACATGCCCGACCCCGCGACGATCGACCATGTCGAGGAGCCGCGCATCAAGGCGACGATCCTGGTGCCGGACGAATATCTCGGCGATGTGCTCAAGCTGTGCCAGGAGCGCCGCGGCATCCAGATGGACCTGACCTATGCCGGCAGCCGGGCCATGGTGGTCTATGACCTGCCGCTCAACGAGGTGGTGTTCGACTTCTACGACCGTCTCAAGTCGGTCACGAAGGGCTATGCCAGCTTCGACTACCAGATGATCGGCTACCGGCAGGATTTCCTCGTGAAGATGAGCGTGCTGGTCAATGACGAACCGGTCGATGCGCTGGCGATGATGGTGCACCGCGACCGTGCCGAAGGGCGGGGCCGCGCAATGTGCGAGAAGCTCAAGGAGCTGATCCCGCGCCACATGTTCAAGATCCCGATCCAGGCGGCGATCGGCGGCCGGGTCATCGCGCGCGAGACGCTGAGCGCCATGCGCAAGGACGTCACGGCCAAATGCTATGGCGGGGATGCCAGCCGCAAGCGCAAGCTGCTCGACAAGCAGAAGGCCGGCAAGAAAAAGATGCGGCAGTTCGGCAAGGTCGAGATCCCGCAGGAAGCCTTCATCAACGCGCTGAAGATGGACAGCTGACCGGCAGGCGCTCGTCAGAAAAGCCTCACGATCCATGCCGATTCGTGCTATGATCGTCTGACCGGGGCGTCTTCCGCACAAGCTGTCCCGTAACCGGGTCGCGTATCCACGGCTCGATGCTCCTGCCGAATGACTGCATCCGGCAGGAGCTGCTTTGTCGGCATTCACAGATGACGAGGGGACCGCGCTGGCGGCGCGGGCTGCGACCTTGCGGCACGGCGTGCAATAAACGCGGAACCCGGCTCGGTGCCTTACTCTTGATGTCCAAACAGAGTGGGAATCATCTTATGTCAAGTTCAGCCGTTCCATACCCCTATCATAACGCGCAGATGGCGATGCACTGGCTCGTGGTCACCCTCGTCGCGGTCCAGTACCTGACCGGACCGGCGATGCAGATGACTTTCGACAAAGGCCTTTATTCATACGACACCAATGGCGGGACGGCGATCGTCCATGCCCTGATCGGCAGCAGCATCCTGATCGCGATGATCGCGCGGCTCGTGCTGCGGCGCCGCCATGCCGTGCCGCCGCCGCCCGATACCGAGCCCGAAATGATTCAGAAGATCTCGCGCGGCACGCATTACGCCTTCTATGTCATCCTGATCGGGATGCCGCTCGCCGGCATGTTGGCCGTGCTGACCGGGAGCCAGCTCATCGCGGCGGTCCACGGCTGGACCTCGCTGCTGCTGCTCCTGCTCATCGCCGCGCATTTCGCCGGGGCCATGTGGCACCTCTTCAAGCGCGACGGCGTCGTCAACAGGATGGTCTCCGAGCGCGATTGAACGCGCCGGCTCCCTCTCCCCGGCTGTGCCGAACGGGAGGGAGCCGGCTGTTTCAGCCCTTGCGCATCGCCACGAAGACGATGGTGGCGACCAGGGCGTAGACGAAGTTGACGCCGAGCACGACGCTCCACGGGGCCTCGGCGGCAAAGACGTAGACGGCGAGCAGCGAGGGGATCACCGTCAGCGCGGCGAGCGCAACGATCCAGGCCGCGAACCCGCCCATCCGTGCGAAGATCGGGATCAGCAGGATCGCGACGAGGATCGCCACCGCCAGGCGCCCCGCATCCAGGATCAGTGGCATCGCCTCGACACCGAAAAGATAGGAGATCGCGAAGGAATTGGCGACCGTCCCGAGGATGCCGGCGAGGATCACGCCGACGATGGCAGCTGTGGTGGACATGAAATTTCTTCCTGAACGAGGGACATAAGACGTCTGGCACAGTAGTGCCTGCGCCGGGCACGTCCAGATCCCGTGCGGCCCGGAGGCCACGAGAACCGCGCGCGCCGCCTCGCCAAGGGGCTCGGCCGCGCCGTTTCAGGCGTCGAGGAAGGCGCGCACGGACGCCTCGAAGGCGCGCGGCCGTTCGGCATGGAGCCAGTGACCCGCACCGGTCAGCTTGGCGAAGCGGGCCTTGGGGAATTGCGCGCGGATCGCGGGCCGATGCTCGGGCAGGACATAATCGCTCTTGGCGCCGGTGAGGAAGAGGGTGGGCCGGGCGAACTCTCCCGGAATGCCGGGCCAGCCGGTGATCCGCGCCATCTCGCGCTCCAGCGTATCGAGATTGAAGCGCCAGCGCTTGTCGGCGAGATCGAGGCTCTGCAGCAGGAAGGCCCTCAGGCTGGCCGTCTCGATATGGGCCGCGAGCGCCGCGTCGGCATCGGCGCGCCGCGTGACCGCGCCCAGATCGATCCGCTTCATCGCCTCGATGAGATGCGCCTGGCTGTGGCCGTAGGCGACCGGCGCGATATCCGCGACGACGAGCCGGTGCAGCGCATCCGGATGCAGGAGCGCCAGCGCCATTGCCGCCTTGCCGCCCATCGAATGACCCAGGAGATCGGCCGGGCCGATCTTTTCCAGAACGCGCGCAAGATCGCTCGCAAGGGCCTCGTAGTCATGCGCGTCACTATGCGGCGCGTGGCCGTGATTGCGCATGTCGACCGCGATGACGGGGCCGCGGTCCGACAGGCGTTTGGCGATCACGCCCCAGTTGCGCGCCGAACCGAAGAGGCCATGCGCGATGAGCAGCGGCGGCGCGTCGCCGCCGCCATCATGGCGGATCATCGTCAGGTCCACCGCGCCGGGACGCGCTCCCATGGTCTCAGAGACCCTGGTAGATGGGGAAGCGGGCGCAGAGCTCGGCCACTTCGCCGCGCACCTTTTCCTCGGTCGCCCCGTTGCCCTCGGCACCGTTCTGCGCGAGTCCGTCGACGACCGCGCTGATCCAGCGCCCGATCTGCCGGAACTCATCCTCGCCGAAGCCGCGCGTGGTGCCCGCCGGCGTGCCGAGGCGGATGCCGGAGGTGATCGTGGGCTTCTCGTCGTCGAAGGGGATGCCGTTCTTGTTGCAGGTGATATGGGCCCGTCCGAGCGCCGCCTCGGTGGTGTTGCCCTTCACCCCCTTGGGCCGCAGGTCGACCAGCAGAAGGTGGCTGTCGGTGCCGCCCGTCACGATGTCGAGCCCGCCCTTGATGAGCTCGTCCGACAAGGCGCGCGCATTCGCGACGACCTGTTGCTGGTAGGTCTTGAAGCCGGGCTGCAGCGCCTCGCCGAAGGCGACGGCCTTGGCCGCGATCGCATGCATCAGCGGGCCGCCCTGGATGCCGGGGAAGATCGCCGAGTTGACCTTCTTGGCAATCGTCTCGTCATTGGTCAGGATCATGCCGCCGCGCGGGCCGCGCAGGGTCTTGTGCGTCGTTGTCGTCGCGACATGGGCATGCGGGAAGGGCGAGGGATATTCGCCGGTCGCCACCAGCCCCGCGAAATGGGCCATGTCGACCAGCAGCCACGCGCCGACCATGTCGGCGATCTCGCGCATCCGCTCGAAGTCGATGATCCGCGGGATGGCGGAGCCGCCGGCGATGATCATCTTGGGCTGATGCTCCTTGGCCAAGGCCTCGATCTGGTCGTAGTCGGGCAGGAGCGTGTCGCGGGTCACGCCGTATTGCACGGCGTTGAACCACTTGCCCGACTGGTTGGGCCTGGCGCCATGGGTCAGGTGCCCGCCCGCGTCGAGGCTCATGCCGAGGATGGTGTCGCCGGGGGCGAGCAGGGCGGTGAAGACCCCCTGGTTCGCCTGGCTGCCGGAATTGGGCTGCACATTGGCGAAATCGCAGCCGAAAAGCTGCTTGGCGCGGTCGATGGCCAGGTTCTCGGCCACATCGACATACTGGCATCCGCCGTAGTAGCGCCGGCCGGGATACCCTTCGGCGTACTTGTTCGTCAGCACCGATCCCTGCGCCTCGAGCACCGCGCGGCTGACGATGTTCTCGGAGGCGATAAGCTCGATCTCGTCGCGCTGGCGGCCAAGCTCGTCGGTGATCGCGGAGAAGAGTTCCGCATCGGTCTGGGCGAGGGCCGAGGTGAAGAATCCGGTATCGCGTGAGGGTGCGTTCATGTCGGCAGGCTCCTTTGGAAGGGCGGCGGAAGATGAGCGGGGTTTATCGCAGCCGATCCCCGGTGCAAAGAGCGCATGACCGCGCGCGGCATCGTCAGCGCCGGGCGCCCCGGCGTGAAGGGTTGTAATCGTCCGGCGCGCCGGTCAAGTCTGGGATCGCGCGGACCTGCGCGCGTGGGAGGGCCTGGAGATCACTGTGGAATCGCGCATCGCCTTTCTCGCCAGCGACACCGAGATCGCGCAGGCGGCCCTCGAGCGTCTTTCGAGCCGTTTCGGCAACGTGCCGCCGCAGGACGCTCAGACGATCGTCGCCCTGGGCGGGGACGGTTTCATGCTGCACACGCTGCATGGCACGATGGCGCTCTCGGCGCCGGTCTACGGGATGAATTGCGGAACGATCGGTTTCCTGATGAACGAGTTCTCGGAGGACGACCTGCCCGACCGGCTCGCCGCCGCCGAGCTCGAGGTGATCAATCCGCTCGTCATGTGCGCGACCCGTTCGGACGGCGAGGTGCGCGAGGCGCTGGCAATCAACGAGGTCTCCTTGCTGAGGGCGGGGCCGCAAGCCGCCAAGCTGCGCATCAAGGTTGACGGGCAGGTGCGCATGGAGGAGCTGGTCTGCGATGGCGCGCTGGTCTGCACGCCGGCCGGCTCGACCGCCTACAACTATTCCGCCCATGGTCCGATCCTGCCGATCGGCTCGGATGTGCTGGCGCTGACCGCCATGGCCGCCTTCCGCCCGCGCCGCTGGCGCGGGGCGCTGCTTCCCAAGACGGCGACCGTCTGCTTCGACGTGCTGGAGCCCGAGAAGCGTCCCGTCATGGCCGACGCGGACGGACGCTCGGTGCGCGACGTGGTGGCGGTGGAGATACGCTCGGAGCCGAGCGTGCGCCACCGCATCCTCTTCGATCCCGGTCACGGGCTCGAGGAGCGGCTCATCACCGAACAGTTCACCTGAAGCTTGCCTAGCGCGCCGGCGCGCCCGCGCTGCCGGGGCCGAAGAGACGGGGCGCGGCCCCGAGCGGCACCGGGCCCAGTGACATGCGCCCGCCGGCAAAGGTGAGCGGCAGGCGCAGCGCGCCGTCGCCCGACAGTCCGGCAAGCAGTCCCATCCCCGTCTCGATGGTGCCCGAGAGACCGGGATCGACCAGCCCCGCCGCGACCGCCAGGCGCAGCATCTCGCGCCACTGGGTCGCGGCCAGAGACACGGCTCCCTCCGGCACTCCGTCCGGGCCGATGCGCAGCTCGCCGGCGGCCTCCAGCTCCATCATGCCCCAGGTAATGCGCGCATCGCGCAGATCGATCCGCGTGGGGCGCGGCGCGGCGGAGACGAAGGCATGCCGGTCGAGGGGGGCATCGAAGGTGACGGTGGCATCGACGCGGACCCGCTCGATCAGCTCGGGCAGATCATCCGGCAGGCCCGCCAGCGGTCCATTCCCGCGGCCAGCGATCAGCCGCGCGTCATCGAGCTCGAAGCCGATATCGTGCACCGGGCGCGCGCCGCCCGCGCCGGGGCGGGTGGCAAGGCGCAGCTCTTCGACCCGCAGGCCCGACCCGCCCGGCCCCGACAGGGCAAGCGCTTCGCCCACGAAACTCGAGCGGTCAAGGCCGAGGGCGAGTTCCGGCCGCATCACGAGCGAGCCGCGCAGGCGCTCCGCCTCGAGCGTCAGCGGCGTTCCGCGCCATTCGAACGACTGCCGGTCGGGCAGGACGGCAATGACATGGTTCGGCTTGTAGCTCAGGGCCAGCACCTGCGCGAAAGGCGCGCGCCAGGAAAACGATCGGTCAGGCAGGTCGAGGGCGATGTCCGTCAGGGTCGTGTCGAAACGGTTCGGCAGGCCGCGCGTGTCGATCGCGGCGACTTCGATCTGCGTGCCGCCTGCGCGAAGCTGCTCGATCCACCCGGCAAAGCCCCGCTCGACGGTGCGCGCGCCGATGAACCAGTAGATGCCCCAAAGGATCGAGGCGGCGATCAGAACCAAGATCAGCTTTCGCATAACCGCACCCTTTCGCTGCTGCGCTCGCTGGTGTTTACAGGGCGCGCTCAAGGAGGACCAGCAGATGACACAAGACCCGCTATGGGTGTTCGGCTATGGCTCGCTGATCTGGAATCCCGGATTCGAGGTGGCCGAGCGCCTGGTCGCGACATTGCCGGGATATCGCAGGGCCTTCTGCATGCGCTCTGTGCACCACCGCGGAACGCAGGAGGCACCGGGGCTGGTTCTGGCTCTCGATGCATCGGACGATGCGCATTGCAGGGGGGTCGCCTTCCGCGTCGCGCCGGGCCATGAGGACGAGACCCTCGACGCGCTGCGCGCGCGCGAGCTGATCTCCTCGGCCTATCTCGAGCGCTGGCTCGACATCGATCTTGCCGACGGGCGCAGGCTTCCCGCCGTCACCTACGTCATCGACCGCGCGCATGCGCAGTATTGCGGCGCTCTCGCATTGGAGGAGCAGGCCGGGATCATCGCCCGCGCCAGGGGCGGACGGGGCCCCAATACCGAATATCTCCACAACACGGCCGCGCATCTGAGCGAGCTCGGGATCGGGGATACCGATCTTGAGTGGCTTTCAAGCCGCGTGCGCGCCTTGAGCGGGGACTGAAGCTTGCGCAGGTTGGCTTTTGCCGCCAAGGAAGTATCCTGCGACCGAACGAATGTCGGGACATTTTCATGAGGGACCGATCGGACCGCAAGGCCGAGCCCTATTTTTCACAGCCTGTGCGCCAGATCATCACGATGATCATGGTTCTCCTGCTCGTGGCGGTCGGGGCCTACATCGCCTTTCCTAGCGTCGCACCCGTCTTTCTCGCCAATCCCTGGCTGAACGGGTTCATCGCCTTCGTCTTCGTGATCGGCGTGCTGGCCTGTTTCTGGCAGGAATTGCAGCTGATCCAGTCGGTGAACTGGATCGAGGGCTTCGCGGCGGAGGTGCCCGGCCATGACATGGTCAAGGCGCCGCGCCTGCTTGCGCCGCTCGCCGCCCTGCTGCGCTCGCGCGGGCGCCAGCGGCACATAAGCGCCTCGTCGTCGCGCTCGATCCTCGATTCGGTCGCCACCCGGATCGACGAGGCGCGCGACATCACCCGTTATATCGTCAGCCTGCTGATCTTCCTCGGCCTGCTCGGCACCTTCTACGGGCTCGCCACGACGGTGCCGGCCATCGTCGACACGATCCGCGCGCTCACCCCGTCGGAGGGCGAGGACGGCATGGCGATCTTCGGGCGGCTCATGAGCGGGCTCGAGCGTCAGCTGGGCGGCATGGGTGTGGCCTTCGCATCCTCGCTGCTCGGCCTCGCCGGCTCGCTCGTCGTGGGATTGCTGGAGCTGTTCGCCAGCCACGGACAGAATCGCTTCTACAGGGAGTTGGAGGAATGGCTCTCCTCCATCACCCGACTCGGCTTCGCGGGTGCGGAAGGGGAGGGCGAGGGCACCGGCGAGGGCGGTCTTTCGCTTGCCCTGGTCGAGCACATGTCGGCGCAGATCGACCGCCTGCACGAGTTGATCGCAACCTCTGAAGCGGGGCGGGCGCGCGTCGATGCCGAACTCGGCGCGGTTGCGGGCGCCCTCGGCACGTTGGGCGAGACGCTGGCGCGCGGCCGCGAGGATGACGCGCTGTCGCGGATCGCCGACGGGCAGCAGCGGCTCGTCGCCCTGTTGCAGGACCGTGTGCCGGACACGGAGGGGGGCCTCGACGGCGAAAGCCGGATGCATTTGCGCTCGATCGACACGGCCGTGCTGCGCCTGCTCGAAGAACAGGCCGCCGGGCGCCAGGAGACGGTCGCCGAGCTGCGCCAGGAGCTGCGTCAGGTCGTGCGCGCCGTGCGCAGCGGCGGACGCCCGGAGATCCCCGCGGCGGGCCTGACCGGGCGGCGGAGCTGATCCATGGCACTGACACGCCGCTCCACGCAGCGCGTCTCCTCCAGCATCTGGCCCGGTTTCGTCGATGCGATGACCGCGCTGCTTCTGGTGATGATGTTCCTCCTGACGATCTTCATGGTGGTGCAATTCGCCCTGCGCGAGCAAATCTCCGGCCAGGAAAACGAGCTCGATACGCTGGGCGACGAGCTTGCGGGGCTGACTACCGCGCTCGGGCTGGCACGGGAGAGCAACGCGGCATTGCGCGCCGAGGCCGGCGGGCTGCGCTCGCAGATTGCCGGGCAGGAGGACCTAATCTCGGCGCTGACCTCGGAGCGCGATGCGCAGGATACGCGGATCGACAGGGTCGAGGCGCGCGTCGCGGCGCTTCTTCTCGAACGCGACACGGCCCGCGCGGAGGCGGTGGCGCGTGCCGATGACCTTGCCGTTCTGCGCGAGACGCAAGACCAATTGGCGTCCGAACGCGAGGCGCTCGAGATGGCCGTGGCACGGATGCGCGGCGAGATCGACGCCGAGGCGGAGGCGGCCCGGCTCGCGGCGGCGCGTAGCGATGCGCTCGAGGCGTTGACCGCAGAGCTGCGCCAGGCGCGCGACGAGAGCGAAACCCGTGCGGCGGATCTCGAGCAGCGGCTTGGCACCCTCGAAGGCGCCCTCGATGCCAAGGAGGCCGAACGTCTTGCCGATCAGGCCGCCGCCGAGGCATTGCGCGCGCGACTTGAGAACGCCGATGCCGAGCTCACCGCCATGTCGCTGGCACTCGAGGAGCAACGCCGCGAAGCCGAGGAGGTGCTGACCCTGCTTGCCGCCGCGCGTCAGGCCGAAGCCACGCTGGACGCACGACTGACCGAAGCGTTGGGCATGTCGGACACCTTGCGCGACGAGCTTACGCAAACGCGCCGCGCACGCGAGGAGGCCGACACCAACCTCGCGCTCGCCATACTCGCCCAAGAAGCGGGGGAGGACGAGATCGCCGCTCTGAAGGAGCGTCTCGCCGCGGGCGAGGCGGACATGGCCGCACTCAACAACCGCCTTGCCGAGGCGCTCCTGGCCCGCGATGCCGCGCGGGAGGATGCGAGCCGCGCGGTGCGCGAGCAGGCCGGAACGCAGGAAGAGCTCGAGCGTAGCCGCGCCGCCGCGGCCGAGGAACGCGATGCCCTGGCCCAATCGCAGGCGGCCCTGAGCGCGGCGCTCGAGCGGGCGGATGCGCTTGCGCGCAGCGGCGATGCGGCCCGCGACCGGTTGGCCCAAGCGCTCGCGCGGCAAAGCGAGAGCGAGGCCGAGCTGCGTGCCTTGTCCGAGGCGCTCGGAGCGGCGCAGGCCGCGAAGCTTTCCTTCGAGGGCAGCCTCGAGGATGCGCGCGGCCGTCTTGATGATGCGGAGCGCGCGCTTGAAGAGCTGCGCCGTGCGGCGGCCGGCGAGGCCGCGCAGCGGAACGCCATCGCTGCCGAGCTGCGCGCCGCGCAAGAGGAGATCGCGGCGCTGCGCGGATCGGAATTCGAGGCGGAGGATCTGCAGGACGAGCTGAGGGCGGCTTTGGCGGCCAAGCTCGCCGCGGAACGCGAGAGTCAGGAGAGACGCGACGCCCGGGCGCTTCGCGATGCCCTGCTGACGCAAGCGCGCACGGCGCTCGCCGAGGAGAAGAAAAGCTCGCTCGAGGCACAGCGGCGCATCGAGGCGCTCAACCTCCAAGTTGCCGATCTGCGCCGCAGCCTCAGGGAGCTTGGCGAGTCGCTGGAGGCGGCCGATCTGACGGATGACCGCCAGAGGAGCAGGATCGAGACGCTGCGCGAGGCCCTTGCACAGGCCGAGACCCGCGCCAGCACCGAGCAGGGCCGCAGGGTCGCGCTCGAGCGGGCCGAATTGCAGCGGCTCGAGAGCTACCAGTCCGAGTTCTTCGGCAAGCTGCGTGATCTGTTGAGCGACCGGCAGGGCGTGCAGATCGTGGGCGACCGTTTCGTCTTCTCGTCGGAGGTGCTTTTCCCCAGCGGATCGGCCACCTTGTCCGAGGCGGGCAAGGAGCAGGTGGCCCGCGTGGCCGATCTGCTGCGCGAGGTCGCCAGCGACATCCCCGAGGAGATCGACTGGGTCGTGCGCGTGGACGGGCATACCGACAGCGTCCCCATCTCGGTCAGCTCGCAGTTCAGCGACAACTGGGAGCTCAGCCTGGCGCGCGCGCTTTCGGTGGTGCGCTACATGAGCGGCGATCTGAACTTTCCCGCCGAGCGCCTGGCGCCGACCGGGTTCGGCGAGTTCCGCCCGGTCAACACGGCCGGCACACCGGAGGCGCGTCAGCAGAACCGCAGGATCGAGCTGAAGCTGACCGAGCGCTGAGCGAAGGCCGGTCGGCGCCTTCGGCAAGGACAAGCGCTCAGAGAAAAGGCCCGCCACCCCGGTCTGGGGCAGCGGGCCGATGACGGTCCCCCGCAATCATGGGGCGCCGGCCATGGCGGCCGGCGCGCGCCTCAATCCGCCGTCAGCAGGGGCGGCTTGCGCGAGGAGAGCTTGCGCGTCTCGGGCGGATCGATCTGCAGATCGAGCGCGCCATCCTTGACGCCGACCTTGACGACACCGCCCTTCGAGAGCTTGCCGAAGAGGAGTTCCTCGGCCAGGGGCTTCTTGATGTGCTCCTGGATGACGCGGCCGAGCGGGCGTGCGCCCATCTTGTCGTCATAGCCCTTCTCACCCAGCCATTCCGCCGCTGGCGCGGTCAGCTCGATCGACACGTTGCGATCCATGAGCTGCGCCTCGAGCTGCAGGACGAACTTCTCGACGACCTGCAGGATCACCGATTTCGGCAGCGGCGCGAAGCTGATCACCGCATCGAGACGGTTGCGGAACTCCGGCGTGAAGGTCCGCTCGATCGCGGCCGTATCCTCACCCTCGCGCCGGTCGCGGCCGAAACCGATGGCCGACTTGGCCTGCTCCGCCGCACCGGCGTTGGAGGTCATGATGAGGATCACGTTGCGGAAATCGACGGCCCGCCCGTTATGGTCGGTCAGCTTGCCGTGATCCATCACCTGCAGAAGGATGTTGAAGACATCCGGATGCGCCTTCTCGATCTCGTCGAGAAGCAGGACACAATGCGGATGCTGGTCCACCCCGTCGGTGAGCATTCCGCCCTGGTCGAAACCGACATAGCCCGGAGGCGCACCAATCAGGCGCGAAACGGCGTGCTTCTCCATGTATTCGGACATGTCGAAGCGCAGCATCTCGACGCCGAGGCTGTCGGCGAGCTGTTTGGCCACCTCGGTCTTGCCGACACCGGTCGGGCCGGCGAAGAGATAGTTGCCGATCGGCTTCTCGGGCTCGCGCAGGCCGGCACGGGCCAGCTTGATCGCCGAGCTGAGCGCGACGATTGCCTGATCTTGTCCGAAGACGACGCGCTTGAGAGTGGGCTCGAGATCCTTGAGCACCTCGGCATCGTCCTTCGAGACGTTCTTGGGCGGAATGCGCGCGATCTTGGCGATGACCGCCTCGATCTCCTTGACCCCGATGGTCTTGCGCCGCTTGCTGTCGGATACGAGATGCTGCGCCGCACCCGCCTCGTCGATCACGTCGATCGCCTTGTCGGGCAGCTTGCGGTCATTGATGTAGCGCGCGGAAAGCTCCACGGCCGTCTTGATCGCATCGGCGGTGTACTTGATGTCGTGATGCTCCTCGAAATAGGGCTTGAGGCCCTTGAGGATCTTCACCGAATCCTCGACCGAAGGTTCGTTCACGTCGATCTTCTGGAAACGGCGCGACAGGGCGCGGTCTTTCTCGAAATGCTGGCGGAACTCCTTGTAGGTCGTCGAGCCCATGCAGCGCAGCTTGCCGCCCTGAAGCGCGGGCTTGAGCAGGTTGCTCGCATCCATCGCGCCGCCGGAGGTTGCACCGGCGCCGATCACCGTGTGGATCTCGTCGATGAAGAGAACCGCGTCGGGATGCTCCTCAAGCTCGGTCACGACCGCCTTGAGCCGCTCCTCGAAATCGCCGCGGTAACGGGTTCCGGCCAGAAGCGCGCCCAGATCGAGGCTGAAGATGGTCGCGCCGGACAGCACATCGGGCACCTCGTTCTGCACGATCTTGCGCGCGAGGCCCTCGGCAATGGCGGTCTTGCCCACGCCGGGATCGCCCACCAGGAGCGGGTTGTTCTTGCGCCGGCGGCACAGAACCTGAATGCAGCGCTCGACTTCGTGCTCGCGGCCGATCAGCGGATCGACATCGCCCTTGCGCGACTTGGTGTTGAGATCGACGCAATACTTGGCGAGCGCCGATTCCTTCTTGTCGCCCTCATCGATCTGCGCGCTGTCCTCGTCGGCATCGCTGGCGCCGGTAACGGGACGGCTTTCGCCGAAGGAGGGGTCCTTGGCCACACCATGGGCGATGTAGTTCACCGCGTCGTAGCGCGTCATGTCCTGCTCCTGCAGGAAATAGGCGGCGTTTGATTCGCGTTCGGCGAAAATGGCGACGAGGACGTTCGCGCCCGTCACCTCGGTTCGTCCGGAGCTCTGGACATGGATGGCGGCGCGCTGGATCACGCGCTGGAACGCCGCGGTCGGTACCGCTTCCGAGCCCTCGATGTCGGTCACGAGCGTGCTGAGGTCGTCATCGATGAAATCGACGAGCGTCTGCTTGAGCTCCTCGAGGTCGACGGAGCAAGCCTGCATGACCCGGGCCGCGTCCGGCTCATCGGTAAGAGCCAGCAGCAGATGCTCGAGGGTGGCAAGTTCGTGACGGCGGGCATTGGCCAGTGCAAGGGCTGCATGAATGGCCTGCTCGAGCGTATTCGAAAATGAAGGCACGTTGCGTGCTCCTCTTTGCTGGGGCGGGAGGGGGGCGGACCCCCCGTCCAACGTGGGCTCTTGATCTTAAAGCTTGGTGTTTTGCGCACATGCTTCAAGTTCTTTCTGCGCAAACACGGTCACGTTTCTCGTGAGACGCAGAAAAGATGCAAGGCGGACGGAGATCGGTCGCTCAGAACCGGTCCTTGCGGGCCCTGATCTCGGCAAAGACCTCGGCATCGCTTGCATGGCTCATAGATATGGCGTCCTTGACCGTCTGCAAGCCCGCCCGAAGGAACGGATTGGTGGCCATTTCCTCATCCAGACGGGAGGGAACGGTCGGCTCGCCCGCCCGCCGCGCGGCATCGATCCGGTCCGCCCGGTCGCGCAGCGCGTCATTCCCAGGCTCGATGGTGAGCGCGAAGCGGGCATTGGCCTGGGTATATTCGTGGCCCGAGCAGATCAGCGTCCCGGGGGGCAGGGCGGCGAGGCGCGACAGGCTGCGCCACATCATCGGCGCGTCGCCCTCGAACAGCCGCCCGCAGCCCAGTGCCATGAGGCTGTCGGCGGTGAAGGCCGCCTCCGCCGCCGGCACATGGAAGGCGATATGCCCCACCGTGTGGCCCGACACGTCGATCACCTCGACCCGCTCGCCGGCGAACTCGAAGCTCTGGCCGGCGGCCACCGCGCGGTCGAGGGGGGGCAGGCGGTGGGCATCGGCATCCGCGCCAACCACCGTCAGGTCCGGGAACGCATCGCGCAAGGCCGCCGTACCGTCGATATGGTCGGCGTGATGATGGGTGATCCACAGCTCGTCCGCCTGCCAGCCTGCCTGCCGCAGGGCGGTGATGATCGGGCCGGCCTCGGGGGCGTCGATGATCGCGGTGCGGCCCGTCTGTTCGTGATGCAGCGCGAAGGCATAGTTGTCACTGAGGCAGGGAATGGTGAGGATCTTGCAAGACATATGTGGAATTCCGTTCTAATCCTGTGCGCGAGTTTTGGAGTCTACAGAAGGACACGGCACCCGCAATGCATCTCGATGTGCTGGATCTGCGCGCCTTCTACTACCGCACCCGGCTCGGGCGCGCGGCCCAGAAGGCGATCCGCGACCAGGTGCAGGGGCTCTGGCCGGAGGCGCAGGGGCAAAGCGTCGTGGGCTTCGGCTTCGCGGTGCCGCTGCTGCGGCCCTACCTGGGGCAGGCGCGCCGGGTGATCGGGCTGATGCCGGGCCCGCAGGGGGTGATGCCCTGGCCTGCGGGCCAGCCGAACCTGTCGGTTCTGTGCGAGGAGAGGCTCTGGCCCCTGCAGACGGGGCTGGCCGACAAGCTGGTGGTGCTGCACGGGCTCGAGACGAGCGAGGATCCGTCGGGCCTGCTCGAGGAATGCTGGCGGGTGCTGGGTCCGGGAGGGCGGGCACTCTTCATCGTTCCCAACAGGGCAGGCCTGTGGACGCGCAGCGACAGAACGCCGTTCGGTTTCGGGCGCCCCTATTCGCTCGGGCAGCTCGAGGCACAGCTCAAGGAGCATCGCTTCTTGCCGGAGCGGCATGTTGCCGCGCTGTTCCAGCCGCCTTCGGAGAAGCGGTACTGGATGCGCGCGGGCCCGCTCCTCGAACGCTCCGGCAGCCGCATCACCGGGCATTTCGCGGGCGGCGTGATCATGGTCGAGGCGGTCAAGCAGGTGACGGCCGCCGCCGGACCCGGCCGCCGCGTGCGCGCCGCGCGCCCCCTGCGCGTGCTGGACGGGATCGGCGCGCCGGGCGCACACCCGGTCTGAGCCGTCCCGCGCGGGCGGGGATGCGCGGATGCCGGCCCGTCCGTGCCGCCGGGGAAGCGGCGTATCCCGCGCGTCCCGCGCCGCCGGACACCGTTCGGACCCGGCCCGCCCGGCGCGTGCCGCTTCGCGCCGCCGCGTGGCCCCGCCGCTGCCTTGCGCTAACAGATAGAGCCGATGGTCCATCCATGGTCTTAGGCGGTTGCGGGGTGCAAGAAGCTCTGCTAGATCACCTTCGATTTTGATGACGTGCCCGTGAGGCATGTGTCCAACGATGCCTTGATATGCGCTTTGCGCATCTGGAGGCGAACAAGACATCGAAAGGGTGGACGTGTCCGAACCAGCTTCGATTTCAACCGGCATTGCCAAGCGCTATGCCACGGCCATCTTCGAGCTGGCCAAAGATGACGGTGCGCTCTCGCAGCTCCGGTCGGAAGTAGACAGCCTCGCGGAGGCACTCGACCAGAGTGCCGATCTGCGCGAGCTGATCTCCTCTCCGGTCTACAGCCGCGACGAGCAGCAATCGGCCATCTCGGCGATCGCCTCGAAGATGGGCTTGAGCCAGATGCTGAGCAACACGCTCAGGCTCATGGCCTCCAAGCGCCGTCTCTTCGTGCTTCCCGCGATGCTGCGCACGCTGCGCGAGCTGATCGCCGAGGCGAGCGGCGAGGTGACGGCCGAGGTCAGGGCCGCGAGCCCGCTCGACGATGCGCAGCGCGCGCGTCTCGCACAGTCGCTCAAGGCCTCCATCGGCCGGGATGTGAACATCAACCTGTCCGTCGATGAAAAGCTCATCGGCGGCCTTGTCATCAAAGTGGGCTCCAAGATGATCGACACGTCGATCCGCTCGAAGCTGAACGCACTCCAGAACACCATGAAAGAGGTCGGATAATGGGTATCCAAGCTTCCGAGATTTCTGCGATCCTCAAGGACCAGATCAAGAATTTCGGCCAGGAGGCCGAGGTCGCCGAAGTCGGTCGCGTGCTGAGCGTCGGTGACGGGATTGCCCGTGTCCACGGCCTCGACAACGTGCAGGCCGGCGAGATGGTCGAGTTCCCGGGCGGCATTCAGGGCATGGCCCTGAACCTCGAGAGCGACAATGTCGGCATCGTGATCTTCGGCTCCGACCGGGACATCAAGGAAGGCGACACCGTCAAGCGCACGAACTCCATCGTGGACGTTCCGGCCGGTGACGCGCTTCTGGGCCGTGTTGTCGACGGCCTGGGCAACCCGATCGACGGCAAGGGTCCGATCGAAGCTGCCGAGCGCCGCGTCGCCGACGTGAAGGCGCCGGGCATCATCCCGCGCAAGTCGGTCCATGAGCCGATGGCCACCGGCCTGAAGGCCGTCGACGCGATGATCCCGATCGGCCGCGGCCAGCGCGAGCTGATCATCGGCGATCGCCAGACCGGCAAGACCGCCGTGGCGCTCGATACGATCCTGAACCAGAAATCCTACAACGATGCGGCCAGCAACGAGGGCGACAAGCTCTACTGCATCTACGTGGCGATCGGCCAGAAGCGCTCGACCGTCGCGCAGCTGGTCAAGAAGCTCGAGGAAACCGGCGCGATCGAATATACCACGATCGTCGCGGCCACCGCTTCGGACCCTGCGCCGATGCAGTTCCTTGCGCCCTACGCCGCAACCGCGATGGCCGAATATTACCGCGACAACGGTCGTCACGCCCTCATCATCTACGATGACCTCTCCAAGCAGGCCGTGGCCTACCGGCAGATGTCCCTGCTCCTGCGCCGTCCGCCCGGCCGCGAAGCCTATCCGGGCGACGTGTTCTACCTCCACTCCCGCCTGCTGGAGCGTTCGGCCAAGCTGGGCGACGCCTATGGCAACGGATCGCTCACCGCGCTGCCGATTATCGAGACGCAGGGCGGCGACGTGTCGGCCTTCATCCCGACCAACGTGATCTCGATCACCGACGGTCAGATCTTCCTCGAGACCGAGCTCTTCTACCAGGGTATCCGTCCGGCCGTGAACACCGGCCTGTCGGTGAGCCGCGTCGGCTCCTCCGCTCAGACCAATTCGATGAAGTCGGTCGCCGGCCCGGTGAAGCTCGAGCTTGCGCAGTACCGCGAGATGGCTGCCTTCGCGCAGTTCGGCTCCGACCTCGACGCCTCGACCCAGCGACTGCTGAACCGCGGCGCGCGTCTGACCGAGCTGATGAAGCAACCGCAATACTCGCCGCTGACCAATGCCGAGATCGTCTGCGTCATCTTCGCGGGCACCAACGGCTATCTCGACAAGGTCGACGTCAAGAAGGTCGGACGCTTCGAGCAGGGTCTACTGAACCACCTGCGGACCAAGCATCGCGATCTTCTCGACTGGATCACCAACGAGGATCCGAAGATCAAGGGCGACGCCGCCGACCGCATCAAGGCAGCGCTGGACGAATTCGCCGCCGACTTCGCCTGAGGCCCCGGAAAGGATACCCTAGATGGCTAACCTGAAGGACCTGAAGAACCGGATCGAGTCGGTCAAGTCGACCCGCAAGATCACGAAGGCCATGCAGATGGTCGCGGCCGCGAAACTGCGCCGCGCCCAGGATGCCGCCGAAGCCGCCCGGCCCTATGCCGAGCGGATGAGCGCGGTCATGGGACAGCTTTCGGCCAGCGTGGCCGGAAGCGACAGCGCGCCCCGGCTGCTTGCCGGGACGGGCCGTGACGACGTGCATATGCTGGTCGTGATGACTGCCGAGCGCGGTCTTTGCGGCGGCTTCAACTCGTCGATCGTGAAGAAGGCCCGTCAGGCCATCTCCCGCCTCACGGGGCAGGGCAAGACGGTCAAGATCCTCACGGTCGGTAAGAAGGGCCGCGATCAGCTGCGCCGCGATCACGGGGACAAGCTGGTCGGGCATATCGACCTGAGCGAAGTGAAGCGGATCGGCTATTCCAATGCGCAGGACATCGCGCGTGATGTCCTGTCGCGTTTCGACGACAACGAGTTCGACGTGGCCTCGATCTTCTACAGCCGCTTCGAGAACGTGGTCAGCCAGATCCCGACCGAGCAGCAGATCATCCCCGCCAAGTTCGACGAGGCGGAGGGCGACGCGGCGAGCATGCTCTACGATTACGAGCCCAGCGAGGAAGGCATTCTCGCCGACCTGCTCCCGCGCGGCGTGGCGACACAGATCTTCGCGGCGCTGCTCGAGAACGCGGCCAGCGAACAGGGCGCCCGTCAGAGCGCCATGGACAACGCGACCCGCAACGCCGGCGAAATGATCGATGACCTGACGATCGAGTTCAACCGTACCCGTCAGGCGGTCATCACCAACGAGCTGATCGAGATCATCTCCGGCGCAGAGGCCCTGTGAGCGCGTAATGACGATCCGTGTGGGCATATTGCATCCCAGCCATTACGTGGCCGGGAATTCGCGCTGGATCGACGATTTCGTCGATCCGGACGCGGGGTATGTCTTCGAGAAGGTCAAGCGCGGCGCCCGCGGCGACGATTGGCACAAGCGCGGCTCGACGACCACGCTCGGCGAATGGCGCAGCCATTTCCGGCAATCCTACGAGGGAATGTCGCGCGACTACGACGTGGTTGTCGCGAACTTTCCGCCGCTGATCTTCGCCTGCTGCCTGTGGAAGCTGCTGCTGCGGCGGCGCACGCGGGTCGTGGGCTGGACCTTCAACTTCGGTCCGGCAAGCCGGTCGCGCCTCGCGCCGGCCGCTGGGCGGGTCCTGCGCGCCGCCGCACGGCTCGTCACCCATTCGCGTTCCGAGATCCCCTATTACGCGAAGGCCTTCGGGCTCAGCGAGGAGAAGCTGCTCTTCGTGCCGCTTCAGCAGGGGGATATCAACGCGGCGCCGGTTCCCGAAGCCGGGAGCGGCTATGTCATCGCGATGGGCTCGGCCGGGCGCGATTACGGTCTGCTGATGCGGGCCGTCCGCGACCTCGGCCGCAAGGTCATCGTGATTGCGAAACCGGCGCTTCTCGAGGGGCTGGACATCCCGTCCAATGTCGAGCTGCGCTCGGGACTGACCCTTGCGGAATGCCGCGATCTTGCCGCCGGCGCCTCTGTGATGGCCGTGCCGCTCGATGCGTCGGCCGAGGCATCGGGGCAGGTGACCTTCCTCGCGGCCATGGCGCTGAACGTTCCGATCGTGGCGACCGCCGGGGCCGGGACGCAGGATTATCTCGAGGATGGCGTCAGCGCCGTTCTCGTTCCGGCGGATGACGCGGATGCCTTCGCCAAGGCGCTCGCGCGTTTGCTGGATGACGACGAGATGCGGACGGCCCTCGCGGGGCGGGCGCATCGACGATGGATGGAGCAGTATTCCGACGCGGCCGCCGGCCGGAACCTCGTGCAGGTTCTGGACGGCGTCACCGGTCGGCATGAGGCCCCGTCGCCGGTTCACTAGCGTGGTACGGTAACACCAAATTTCCCGGCCGACGGCCTCGGGACAGCCAAAAAGAGGACACCTTATGGCAAATGCAAAAGGCAGAGTGACCCAGGTCATCGGGGCCGTGGTGGACGTTCAGTTCGACGACCACCTTCCCGAGATCCTGAACGCGCTCGAGACGACCAACAACGGCAACCGCCTGATCCTGGAAGTCGCGCAGCATCTTGGCGAGAACACCGTCCGCACCATCGCCATGGACGCGACCGAGGGTCTCGTTCGCGGTGCCCAGGTGACCGACACGGACGGCCCGATCATGGTGCCGGTCGGAAACGCCACGCTCGGCCGGATCCTCAACGTCATCGGCGAGCCGGTGGACGAGGGTGCCCCGATCGAGACCGAAGAGCGCCGCTCCATCCACCAGCCCGCGCCCGACTTCGCGGCCCAGGCGACCAGCTCCGAGATCCTCGTGACCGGGATCAAGGTCATCGACCTGCTTTGCCCCTATTCCAAGGGCGGCAAGATCGGCCTCTTCGGCGGCGCCGGCGTTGGCAAGACGGTCCTGATCATGGAACTGATCAACAACATCGCCAAGGTGCACTCGGGCTACTCGGTCTTCGCCGGCGTGGGCGAGCGGACCCGTGAGGGGAACGACCTCTATCACGAGATGATCGAGTCGAACGTCATCAACCCCGAGAACCTGCAGGACAGCCAGGTGGCCCTCGTCTACGGTCAGATGAACGAGCCTCCGGGAGCCCGTGCCCGCGTCGCCCTGACCGGCCTGACCCTCGCCGAGCAGTTCCGCGACCAGTCCGGCTCCGACGTGCTGTTCTTCGTGGACAACATCTTCCGCTTTACCCAGGCCGGCTCCGAGGTTTCGGCGCTTCTGGGCCGCATCCCCTCCGCCGTGGGCTACCAGCCGACGCTGGCCACCGACATGGGTGCCCTGCAGGAGCGGATCACCTCGACGAAGGCCGGCTCGATCACCTCGGTTCAGGCGATCTACGTGCCCGCCGACGACCTGACCGACCCCGCGCCGGCGACCTCCTTTGCCCACCTCGACGCGACGACCGTGCTCAACCGTGCGATCTCCGAGATCGGCATTTACCCGGCCGTCGACCCGCTCGACAGCACCTCGCGCATCCTCGACCCCTCGGTCGTCGGCGAGGAGCATTACCAGGTCGCGCGCGATGTGCAGAACATCCTTCAGCGCTACAAGTCGCTGCAGGACATCATCGCCATTCTCGGCATGGACGAGCTTTCGGAAGAGGACAAGCTGACCGTTTCGCGCGCCCGCAAGGTGCAGCGTTTCCTCAGCCAGCCCTTCGACGTGGCCAAGGTATTCACCGGCTCCGACGGCAAGCAGGTTCCGCTGGAGGAGACCATCACCTCCTTCAAAGCCGTGGTTGCCGGCGAATATGATCACCTCCCCGAAGGCGCCTTCCTGATGGTCGGCGGTATCGAGGAAGTGAAAGCCAAAGCCGAGAAAATGGCCGCGGACGCGGCGTAAGGAGGAAGCATGGCCGACACGATGCAGTTCAACCTCGTCAGCCCGGAGCGCAGCGTTGCCGCGTTCCAGGCAAGCTCGGTCCAGATCCCGGGTGCGGATGGCGACATGACGGCCATGGCCGATCATGCCCCCACCATCACCACCCTGCGTCCGGGCGTCCTGCGGGTCGAGGGTCCCGACGGGCTCCGCGAATTCGTCGTGACCGGCGGCTTTGCCGAAATCGGATCCGAAGGGGTCACGGTGCTGGCGGAGGAAAGCATCAGCCGCGAGAACATGACGCAAGAGCATATCGACCGCATGGTCGCCGATGCGGCCGCGGCACATGACAAGGCGCGCGAGACCTTCAAGAACGAGCCCGGCCCCGTCGATGATGCGGCCAAGCTGCTCGCTGACATGGTCGCGATGGGAACGGAAATCGGGCTCTCCACGAAGCAGTCCAATCTCTGATCCACGGCATTCAGCAAGACGTGAAAGGGCGGCTCTTCGGAGCCGCCCTTTCGTGTTCAGGCACATAGCTAAAAGTTAAGGTTTTTGTGCCTCATGGCCCATTTGGGACATGCCTGCGCAAGCGCGGGGTGAGAGAACATCAGTGTGACCGAGGTGTATCGCAGTCCTGCATATGTCCCTTTGTCATGGATTTGAGAGAAGCCAGGTTTCGCATCCGTACGAGTTCCGCCGCATTTTCGGCATGTAACAGACCACGAAATCCGAGCAGTCATTTGAAAGAACGCGAACCTGCTGGTCGATGATTGACGGCCCGGCGTCGGTGCGGGAGATCCTGCCATCGACCGCGCAGGAATGCCGCGCGGGGGGCATTACAGATGCCCCCCGTATACCCGCCCAAGGCTGAACGGGATCAGCGTGCCAGTGCCGCGATCAGGCTGACCAACTCGCTTTGCCGGCCGGTCCCCGTCTTGACGAAGATCGACTTGAGCTGGTTGCGCACGGTTCCGGGGCCAACCCCGCGGGCCTGTGCGATCTCATCGGTGCCGCGCCCCGAGTAAAGTGCGAAGGCCACTTCCCCTTCGGCGCCTGTCAGTCCCAGCGTCACGGCGACATCCCGAGGCGACAGGTCGTTCCGATCATCCGAGAGCACGACCAGAACACCGGGACGCGAGATGTCCAGCATCAGGGCAAGGGCCGGGGAGGAGATGCCGGCGGGATCGAAATGGCTCATCCTGACACGCTGCCCGCGGCCACCGGGCAGGAGGAAATCGGCGGCACGGTAAGGGGTTGGGCGCGACCGGCTGAGCGCAGCCAGACGCCTTTGCGCCTGATCGTCGCGAAAGCTGACCCTGCCATCCGGAGCATGGCGCAGGATGTCGCCGGCCTCGAGCATTCGCGCGCCGCGCATGTTCGTGAAGCCCGGGCGCCTCTCGATGTCGAGCAGGATCAGCGTCGGATCGACCGCCGGCTGCGCCGCGAGCAGGTCACGCTCCAGCCGCGCCGTGGCAAGTGTCCGCCCGAGGGTCCAGGCATGGCGCATGAGAGGCGCGAGCCGCGCCAGCAGGGCGAGCCAGTCCGCTTCGATCCTGTCGCGGTCGCGTTGGCGGATGTTGCCTCCGATCAACAGATTGGTACGCTTCGTCCGATCGAGGATGATGCCACCGCCGCCCCGGATGTCCTCCTGCGGCCTGACCCAATCGTGATAGAACTCCGTCCGCAGCAGGTCCGCCTCGGGATACATCTCCCCCGCACTGATTGGCTTGCCGATTTCGGCCGTGGTGAAGGATTTCGCCCACGGGTTCTGGTGCGAATAATGGGTAGTGAAGGCATCGGCGTAATAGGGATCGTAACCCCAAGCGCCGGTTGCGATATTTACGCCGCGATCCTGCGAATCGATGCCGAAGACCTGTGTGCGCACGCCCGGCGCCAGTGCCTCGAGCAGCCTGGGAATATCCTCCCAAGCGGCGGTGTCCAACGTGGTCTCGAACAGACGGTTGATCAGCGCGTCATATGCTGTCGTATCCTGCATTATCAATGACTAACGCGGCCTCTTGCTATCTGGTTGCGCGAGTTGGAAGAATTTCACTCGCGCATGCCTGCACTTTCATAACGGTCGCCCGTGCTCTATGTCCGATATGCAGAGGATCGCGGTGGCACGGAACGACATGAAGCGGCTCAATCGCAACAGTATCGGGATCGACCAGGGAGCCGACATCCTTTTTTCGGACTTCGAGGAAGGGGGCCCCATGTGGGCCGGGCAGGGGCCACGCCAGGTGCGCCGCCATGTGCGCTTTTCCGAAGGCTTCGCATCACCGCCGTCGATCCAGGTCGGAATGTCGATGTGGGATCTCGATCAGCAGACCAATGCCAGGGCCGATATCGCGGCGGAAGATGTCACCGCCACGGGCTTCGTCATTGTCTTTCGCACATGGGGCGACACGCGGATTGCGCGTGTGCGGGCCAGTTGGCTCGCGATCGGCGACCTGCCGGATGACGACTGGGATCATTGGGACCTGGGCTGAACGCCTTTGGGCAAACGTAGACTCTCCCGATCAGTGCCATACTGCTGCCGTGATGAATGGCGATATTTTATGGGAATTGTTTTCGGAGCTTGCACGATATGGGCTTTCGCCAAAGGCTGGAATGCATAACGGCGCCCGGATGGGCGTTCGCGATGGCGCTCCTGTTCGCGATCGGGGCCGTCCTTGCGCTTTATGCCAGCGCCCAAGGGGACGCGATGCGGCGCCTCGCGCTTCGGGCGGCGCCGCCTCAAGCCGTGCACGTGGAGAGCTATCATCCCAAGCTCGATCTCGCGCCGGCGGACGAGGTGGCGATGGTCGCGCAGCTCGACCTTTCGAGCGCGGTGCCGATCGCCTATCGCGGCCTGCTCGAGCCGCGCAACGCCCTGCTGCTGCCGCTTCTCGCGGTGCGCCCGCGCCCGGAGCGCAAGGTGGCTCGGGGATACGTACTGATCCCCGAGGAGGCGGCCGCGGCCTTCGCGCAGATGCCAGGGCGCTACATGGATGTGCTGGAGGATCGACCCGGCGGGCCGCTCGTGCGCTTCGGGGGCCGCGTCGTCCGCGACTGGACGCTGCGCCGGACGATCGGGGCGGAGATGCGCGCGGCCGGGGTCGAGATCCTTCCGGGATCACCGATCATCCGCCCCTTCATTGAGGGACGTGCCGCGGCATTCCTTCGGCCCGATCGAAGCAGCCTAGCCGTGCCGCTTTTCTGGGCCGCCGCCCTGGCTGCCTTGGCGGGGCTCGCCTTGCAGGCGATCGAGCGGCGCAAGAGAGCACCGCGCAGCCAGGATGCCGAGCCCTTGCGGGCCATGCGCAGCCGCAGGCCGCTTTCGGCAAAGGCGCAAAAGCGCTTCGCACCGCTCGCCGCGCAGAACGAGCTGATCCATCCGTTGCAAAAGCCGCAGCGCTATGGGCCGCAAAGCTCGGTCGAGAAAATCGCCTCCCGGATCAAGCCGGCCCCGGTCGCCAAGGTCGAAACGAGCACCCCCCGCCCGGTTCGCAAGTCCGGCTGACCCGGCGCACCGAACGAGCCACGGCCAGGGCGGCTTTGGGCGACGGACTGGGGCGGCGGACGCGGGCGACGGACGGAGCCCGAGCGGATCAGAAGTCGGGTTCGACCCCCGGAAGCTGCAACGCGCCGATCAGATCGCGCAGCTCCTGCCGCGCCGCGACATTGCTCAGGTTCAGACCGCCGACGCCGATATCCTTGAGATCGAGAAGGGTCAGGCCACGCGGAAACAGCTCGCGGAAGATCACCCGTTCCGAGAAGCCCGGCGCGACGCGGAAGCCGATCCGCTTGGCGAGGTTCTCGAGCGCGTCGCCCATCTTCTTCTTGTTGTGCATTTGCTGGGCGCCGAGACGGTTGCGCACCACGATCCAGTCAATGGGCTTGAGCCCGGCCTGGGCGCGCAGCTGACGCGCGTTCCACACCATTTCCGAATAGACGGACGGACCCAGGATGCGGTTCGTCTCACCGTCGATCCGGGCCAGGAGGTCGAAATCGACGAAACTGTCATTGAGCGGCGTGATCAGCGTATCGGCCAGTGAATGCGCCACTTGGCTCAGCCGCGTATGCGATCCGGGACAGTCGATCAGGATGAAATCGACCTCCCGCTCGATGCCGGAGACGGCGGCCGACAGGCGCCGGTCATTGAGGTTCTCGCCCGGCTCGAGCGTCGATTGGTCGATCTCGGGCAGGTCGCGATATTCGGGCGAGGGCAGGTCCAGGCGGGAATTCTTCAAGAAGGCTTCCCGGTTCTCGACATAGCGCCCGAAGCTCTTTTGCCGCAAATCGAGATCGATGCCCCCCACCCGGTGCCCAAGACGCACGAGCGCGGTCGCGACATGCATGGAGGTGGTGGACTTTCCGCTGCCGCCCTTTTCGTTTCCCACAACGATGATATGCGCCATGCCTGTCTCCCGGTTCTGTCGCCGACTAGCTTTCGCGGACTATAGAAAGCGGGTGCCGGCATGGAAAGACGGCTCGCGGCCGCAAGGCGGCACGGCGGCGCCGCGTGGCTGAAATGTTGTTCGGATTCGCGCCAAACACGGTCTTTCAGGGCGCGCGCGATCATTCGGTCCGATTTTCTGTGGGCATGCGCCATCGCCGGCGGTATCAGTCGATGACAGGCGGATGTGGTGAAATGGTAGACACTGCAAACTTAAAATTTGCTGGCCCAGTGCCGTGCGGGTTCGAGTCCCGCCATCCGCACCAGCACCCCCCGTCCAGCGCGCCCTACGCATGAAAAAGGCGGCCCCCGGTGGACCGCCTTTCGCGAAATGAACGAGATGTCCGGCGTTCAGAAGCCGAGACCTTCGTATTTCTTCTTGAACTTCGACACGCGGCCGCCGGTATCGAGCAGGCGGGTGCTTCCGCCGGTCCAGGCGGGGTGCACGGTGGGGTCGATGTCGAGCGCGAGCTGGTCGCCTTCGGCGCCCCAGGTCGATTTCATCTGAAGCACGTCGCCATTGGTCATCTTGACGTCGATCAGGTGATATTCGGGATGGGTATCTTTTTTCATGTCGACGATCTCCTTCAGGCGCCGGCGCCGGTTTTGCGGGGCTTGTAATTCGTGACCTCGGCGATACGGGCCGATTTGCCGCGACGCGCGCGCAGGTAATAGAGCTTCGCCCGGCGCACACGGCCGCGGCGGATGACGGTGATACTGTCGATATTGGTCGAGTGCAGCGGGAAGATCCGCTCGACGCCCTCGCCGAAGCTGATCTTGCGCACCGTGAAGGTTCCGGCGATGCCGGCGCCGTTCTTGCGGCTGATGCAGACGCCTTCGTAGTTCTGCACGCGGGTACGGGTGCCCTCGGTGACCTTGTAGCCAACGCGGATGGTGTCACCGGCCTTGAAATCCGGAATGTCCTTGGCAAGTTCGGCGACTTGCTCGGCTTCGAGTTCTGCGATCAGGTTCATCCGATTCGCTCCTTCTTGTGCTCACGGTTTGCCCCGTGAAGTTTGATGCCGCCTCAGAGCTCTCGGTCTTCGTCCGGGTCCCTACCATGCGCCGCACAGTAAGCCCGCCAGAGATCAGGCCTGCGTTCCTTCGTCAGCCTTTCGGCCATGTCCCGGCGCCATGCGTCGATCCGGCCGTGATGTCCCGAGAGAAGAATCTCGGGGATCTCGCGGCCCTCCCACAAAGCGGGTCGGGTATACTGGGAATGCTCCAGCAGGTGATCGGAGAACGACTCCTCCTGCGCACTGGCCTCATTCCCGAGCACGCGCGGTATAAGGCGAACCGTCGCGTCGAGCAAGGCCTGTGCAGCGATCTCTCCCCCCGTCAGCACGAAATCCCCCAGGGAGACCTCCTCGACCTCGTAGGCGTCGAGAACACGCTGATCGACACCCTCGAACCGCCCGCAGAGAAGCGTGATCCCCCGTGCGGCGGAGAAGCGCTCGGCCATGCCCTGGTCGAAGCGCCGGCCGCGCGGCGAAAGATAGACGACGGGCCAGTCGCCCCGGCTGCGCGGCGTGCCCCGCGCGGCATGATCGAGCGCGCGCCCGACCACGTCCGCACGCAGCACCATCCCCGCACCGCCCCCCGCGGGCGTGTCATCGACGTTGCGGTGGCGCCCCTCGCCGAAGCCGCGCAGGTCGATCGTCTCGAGCCGCCAGAGCCCGGCATCGAGCGCCCGCCCGGTCAGGGACGCCCCCAGAATGCCGGGAAACGTCTCGGGGAACAGCGTGATGACGCGGGCCTCCCACGCCGAAGCAAGGCGCGGGCGATCGGTCATCAGCTCGCGCGGCGCCGCGGCGGCGTTCATGCTCAGCCGGCCATGGGAGCGCGAAGGGGGGGTGGTCATGGCACATGTCCGATCGGGGCTGGGAGCCGCCGCCATGCAAGGGGGGGCGGCGGGCCGTGTCAGGTGAGGGCGACGATGCCCAGAAGCACCAGGGCGAAGAAGGCCAAGGCGATGCCGACCAGGATCTTCGCGCCGGTCAGGGCCGCGCCGGAAACCCGGCCGAAGCCCAGAAGGGCCGCGATCGCCGCGACGACGAGCAGGAGCAGGATGAGTTTGAGCATTGTGTCTCCTCGACTGGGGCAGGGCGGGCCGCCCTCCATGGATGCGCCCGTCCGCGTGCGGCGGTGGGGCGATGGCGCGGGGAACCGGCCCTCGTGGCGGCGCGGCGGCGCGCCGCCATACGGGTCAGCCGAGCGCGCCCTCGGGCGGGTCGACCACGATCCGGCCGGAACCGATATCGACCGTGGGGACGACGGCGCGGGTAAAGGGCAGGAGCACGGTATCCGCCCCCTCGGGGCGGCGGATTTCAAGCAGGTCCCCGGCGCCGTGGTTCTGCACGGCATGGACCGTCCCGACGGCGGCGCCGCCAGTATCGACGACCGCGAGCCCGATCAGGTCGGCATGGTAGAATTCGTCATCCGGCAGCTCCGGCAAGCGGCCGCGCGGCGCGAAGAGCCGCGTCCCGGCAAGGCCATCGGCCTGCTCGCGCGTGTCGATGCCGGTGATGCGCACGGCGAAGCCGGACTTGATCGGCCTGACCAGGCGCAAGTCGATGCGCGCGCTTCCATCCTCGGAAGTGAAGGGGCCGTAATTCGCGATATCGGAAGGCTCGGCGCAGAAGCTCTTGAGCCGCACCTCTCCGTTCACGCCGAAGGCACCGGCAAGGCTGCCGACGCAGATCAGTTCCTCGCTCACAGGGGCGACCTTCCTGTTATTGGCGGACCGGCCCCGAGGGGGACCGGTTGCGGCACCGCGCGCGGTGCGGATCGTCGGAGGAGATCACTCCTCGGCGGGGGCGGCGGCCTTCTCGGCCTTTTCCTTGGCGCGCTCTTCGGCCTTCTTGCCGGGCTTCGCCTTGTTGGGATTGTTGCGCTCGGTCTTCTCGCGCAGGCCGGCGGCCTCGAGGAAGCGGGCGACGCGGTCGGTCGGCTGCGCGCCTTGCGAGATCCAGTGCTGAACCCGCTCGACATCCATCTTCACGCGCTCTTCGCTGTCCTTGGGCAGGAGCGGGTTGTAGGTGCCGAGCTTCTCGATGAAGCGGCCATCGCGGGCCATGCGGCTGTCGGCGGCGACGATCGCGTAATGGGGGCGCTTCTTGCTGCCGCCGCGGGCGAGACGGATTTTCATAGCCATATCATTGTTCTCCTGAGATTTTCTTGTGGTGCTGGATGACCTCCGAGATGATGAAGGTCAGGAATTTCTTGGCGAATTCGGGGTCGAGATCGGCCTCGCCCGCCAAAGCTTCGAGCCGGGCGATCTGCTGCGCTTCGCGTGCCGGATCGCTCGGTGGAAGGTCGTGCTCGGCCTTGAGACGGCCGACCTGCTGGGTGTGCTTGAACCGCTCGCCCAGCGTGTAGATGAGGATCGCATCGAGCCTGTCGATGCTCGCGCGGTGTCCCGCCAGGATGTCGGCCGCGCGGGAGGCGTCCGTCTTGTCGGAGATGTCGCTCATGGCCGGCTCCGTTCATAATGCCAGATCTCGACCGGCGTGTCGTCGGGGTTGGGGCGGAATGTCCGGCCGCTGCGTGTTCCGCCGATCCTGCGCGCAACCGCCTGGCTGGCGATGTTGTCGGGGTGGATGAAGCTCGCGATCCGCTCGAAACCGAGCTTGTCGAAGGCATGGGCGCGCGCGGCGACGGCGGCTTCGGTGGCGTAGCCCTTGCCGCCGAACCCGTCATAAAGATTGTAGCCGATCTCGGCCTCGGGCCATTCGCCGGGATGCCACAATCCGGCCATCCCCACATGGGTGCCATCATGCAGCTCCAGCGCCCAGAACCCGTAGCCCCGCAGCGCCCAGTGACCCAGGTTGGTGGCGACATGACGCCAGATCCGATGCGCCGGAATGGGTCCCCCCGCGAAGCGCGATCGCTCCGCATCGCCCCAGAAGGCGGTCTCGCCCGGAATATGAACCTCCGAGGGCGGCACGAGCCGCAACCGGTCGGTCGTCACCGTCGGTATCTGCAGCCTGGTCGTCATTTCTTCTTGCCGAAGCCCGACAGGCCGGGCGGCAGGGCGCCGCCGCCAAGTCCCGGAAGCCCGCCCTTGCCGCCGAAGCCGCCCAGGTCGCCGAGGCCCGCGGGCATCTTCCCGCCAGCCATCTGCGCCTTGGCCTGCTCGATCTGTTCGGGGCTCGGTCCACCCTTGCCGAACATGCCGGCCATGGCCTTCTTGAGCATTCCGCCCTTGCCCATCTTCTTCATCATGTCCGCCATCTGGCGGTGCATCTTGAGGAGCTTGTTGAGCTCGGCGACTTCCATCCCGGCACCCTTGGCGATCCGCTTCTTGCGGCTTGCCTGCAGCAGGGCGGGGTTGGCGCGCTCCTTCTTGGTCATCGACTGGATCAGGGCGATCTGACGCTTCAGGATCGAATCGTCGAAGCCCGAATCCTGCACCTGCTTGGCCATCTTGCCCATGCCGGGCATCATGCCCATCAGCCCTTCCATGCCGCCCATCTTGAGCATCTGCTCGAGCTGCATCTTCAGATCGTTCATGTTGAACTGACCCTTCTGGAAGCGCTTCATCATGCGCTCGGCCTGCTCGGCCTCGATCGTCTCCTGCGCCTTCTCGACGAGGGCCACGATGTCGCCCATGCCGAGGATCCGGCCGGCGATGCGCTCGGGCTCGAAGGTCTCGAGCGCGTCCATCTTCTCGCCAAGGCCCACGAACTTGATCGGCTTGCCCGTCACCGCGCGCATCGAGAGCGCCGCGCCGCCGCGCCCGTCGCCATCCATCCGGGTGAGGACGACGCCGCTGACGCCGATTTTCTCGTCGAAATTCGTGGCGACGTTCACCGCGTCCTGACCGGTCAGGCCATCGACGACCAGCAGCGTCTCGCGCGGGTTGGTGACATCGCGCACCTCGGCGGCCTGCGCGATCAGCTCCTCGTCGATATGCAGCCGGCCGGCGGTATCGAGCATGTAGACGTCATAGCCGCCGAGCGTTGCCTGTTGCTTCGCGCGCTTGGCGATCTGCACCGGGGTCTCGCCGGCAATGATGGGCAGGGTGTCGACGCCAATCTGCTGGCCCAGGATCGCGAGCTGCTCCATCGCGGCGGGGCGGTTGGTATCCAGCGAGGCCATCAGGACGCGCTTCTTGTCGCGCTGGCTCAGGCGGCGGGCGAGCTTGGCCGTCGTCGTCGTCTTGCCGGACCCCTGGAGGCCGACCATCAGGATCGGCGCGGGAGCATTGTCGATACGCAGCTTGCCCGGTTCGGCATCCTCGCCGGCAAGCACGTGGACCAGCTCGTCATGGACGATCTTGACGACCTGCTGGCCGGGGGTGACGGAGCGGGTGACGGCCTGGCCGGTGGCCTTGTCCTGCACCGCCTTGACGAAATCGCGCGCGACCGGCAGCGACACGTCCGCTTCCAGAAGGGCGACACGCACCTCGCGCAGTGCCGTCTTCACGTCCTCGTCCGACAGCGCCCCCTGCTTGGTAAGGCGGTCGAAGACACCGGACAGGCGGTCTGACAGGTTCTCGAACATCGCGCGGCTCCTTCGCCCGTTACACGTGAGGATCCGCGGATGGGGACGGATCCGGCAAATGCCAATCGCCCCCACGGGCGCAACGCGCTGGTGGGGGGCGATCCCCGCAAAGGCGCGGGGACCGGAAGCCATGAAACTTCCGGGAACTGGAGCGGGAGCTAGAGGCCGGGGCGCGAAAAGTCAACCCCGCCCCGGCGAGCGCGGTGCCGGGCCGAGGGCGCGGCGGGATGGCCGCCCCCCGGGGGAGGGCGGGCCGCGCCGCGCCGCCGCCGTTCAGGCGTTGCGCTTGTCGGCGGCCCCGGAGGCGGCCCCGAGGATGGTCTTCACCGCGTCATCGCGCTGCTTCTCGAGATGCGAGCTGATGGCCGCCGCGGTCGCGGTCACGGCCGGATCGGGACGGCGCGCGCCACTGGCGTCGCCGGTGAGGATCTCGGTGGTCGCCTCGGTGCCGTTCTGAGCGACGTCGCGGCCGATCTGGGCGGCATCGTCGACGGCGTTGCGCGTGGCTTCGGCCCAGTTCTCGGACGTGCGGGAAAGGGCGCGGGGGAGGGCCGCGGCAAAGGCGGTGGAGTAAGCCATCGCCGCCTGCATCGGGGCATAGGCCAGTTCGGCGTAATCGTTGAAGGTGGGGGTCATGACGGTATCTCCGATTTCGGAAAAAGGGCGGGCTGCGGCGCCCGTCATCCGATCAACCGCAAAGCGCCCCGACTGTTCCGCACCGGACGCGTCTTTTTGCAGGTGCAGCGACAACCCGCGCGGCACTGCAGCATGAGCCGCGTGCGGAGGGTGGAGGGTGCGTTTATGGAGGGCTCGGGGGACCCGTACCGCCTCCCCGGCTTCGCCGCCGCCTTGCCGCCGCCCCCCGAGGTCATATACTCGTGCCGCCGGGGCGCGCCGGCAAGACCGCCAGCCTCATGGCGCCCCCGCCGCGTAATGAATGGAATGACCAGATGTCGATCAATGCCTGGGACGAGATCAGGACAGCCTACCACGTGGCCCGCATGGGCACGGTCAGCGGTGCGGCGGAGGCGCTCGGGGTGCATCATGCGACGGTGATCCGGCATGTCGATGCGCTCGAGGGGCGGCTCGGCGTCAAGCTCTTCCAAAGGCACGCGCGCGGTTATACGGCCACCGAGGCGGGCGCCGATCTGCTGGTCGTCGCGCAGGCCACGGAAGACCAGTTCGCGCAGCTCGCCGGGCGGCTGAAGGGGCAGGGCGATACCGTTTCGGGCGAGCTTGTGGTCACGGCGCTGTCGCATTTTTCCAAGCTGCTCACCCCCGAACTCGTCGCCTTCCAGGCTCAGCATCCGGGGCTGCATGTCAGGCTGCTGAGCGACATGCGCGTCTACAGGCTGGAATATGGCGAGGCGCATGTCGCGATCCGCGCCGGCGCAGCGCCCGATGAGCCCGACAACGTCGTCCAACCCTTCCTGAACGAGAATTACGCGCTCTATGCCAGCCCCGGTTACATCGAGCGGCGCGGCATGCCGCAGACCGACGAGGCGCTTATGAGCCATGATTTCATCGGGGTGGACAGCAGCGTTGGCAAGGCGCCCTTCTACCGCTGGATGAACGCGACCATTCCTGCGGATCGCATCCTGTTCCGGGCCAATGATGACAGGGTGCTGCGCGATGCGCTCGTCGCCGGTGCCGGGCTTGGTTTCCTCTCCGAGATCAAGGCGCGAGACTATCCCGACCTGGTGCAGGTGCGCAGCGCGCGCGAGGAATGGTCGGTGCCGCTCTGGCTGGTCACGCATGTCGATTTGCACCGCACGACCAAGGTCCAGGCGTTCCTCGATCACATAAAGCGGGCAGCGGCGCGCTGGTACTCCGAGCACTGAGCGGAGCCGCGGCAGGGTAGGGCGGCGCGGGGCCCTCGCACCCGGCGCGAAAGCCGGGGGCAGGCGCCCGCTTCATCGCTAACGATTCGCGCGCCGGCGGTATTTCGCCCAAAAGTGCCGCCCTCCCTGCCTGGCAAAGCCGCAACAGTTGCACCGAAGTCGCGCAATCACGTCTTATTGCGCCTCCCGGACGCCGGTTCAACGATTTGGTGATTGCTAGGTCAGGGCCATTGTTTTATTGCTGCGGCAACTGCGAATTCTTCATGAGGGAATAACTATGACGTTCAAGACCATCTCCGCCGCTGCCGCCGCCGCTCTGATGCTGGCCGGCGCGACCGCCGCTTCGGCCACGACCTGCGAGATCAGCCTGCCTGCTCCGACCAGCGAAGCCCAGGCCGCTGCCAACGCCGCTCTGGCCGCTCGCATCACCGCGAACTACCCCGTGGAAGTCGACGCGCCGTCGATGGGCGGAGCCTCGACCAACGTCACCGTGCCGAACTGCAACCCGGCCGATTTCGCCGGCGTCGCCCGCACCACCTCCGGCGGCACCGTCACTACCGGCATGGAAATGGGCAACATGCGCAATGTCGCCATCGCCGGTGGCGCGGTTGCCGGTCTCGTTGTTCTCGCCGCGATCATCGCCGATGACGACGATGCTGCCGGCACCACCACGACGACCGATCTCACCGATGGCGGTGACAGCGACAACTGATCACCCCTCCGCTTCGGCGGACCGGATGAACGGAAAGGGTCGGTGCTCAGGCACCGGCCCTTTTTCGTGTCCGCGCGATATGTGGGGGGAGAGGGCGGCCCGCGTGAACTTTCGTGGCGCTCCGTGCGGGGATCAGCCGGACGTGTCAGCGGAGCTTAGCTCGCTGGCGAGGAAGCGTTCGAACGCCTCGAGGTGGACCGGCTCGAACTGACCGAAGCCCTGCATCCAGACGGACGCGCCGCGCAGGGCATCGGGCTCCAGCTTGCACCATCGCAGCCTGCCGCGCTGCTCCTGGGTGATGAGGCCGGCACGGGCGAGGACCGCGAGATGCTTCGAGATCGCCGCCAGGGACATCTCGAAAGGAGCGGCCACGTCGGTCACGGCCATGTCATCCTCGAGCAGCATCGCCAGGATCATCCGCCGGGTCGGATCGGCGAGGGCCGCGAAAATGGCATCGAGCTCGGTCATGTCCCCGGATCGCAGAGCCCCGGCGCTTGGTCAACCGGCTGGTTGAACGACCCCTCCTGCGCACGATCACGCCTTCATCGGAAAGGCCTTGGCGCACGTCGAATAAAAACGAGCAATAGCAGCTAGTTAGGTGACATGTTTCCTTTGCTGCCACCGCTTGACTTGTTCGTGACCTCTGGCATAGGTTCCGCTCCGAAAGACGAGGGGATGCGGGATGAGTGAAGATCCGGATCAGGCGCGACTGCGCGCGCTGGAGGATCGGATCGCCGCCCTGCGCAAGACGCAGGAGCCGGCCCCTCGCGCGGATGAGCACTATTCGATGGCCAACATGGCGTGGCGGATGGTGATCGAGCTGGTGGCCGGTCTCGCGATCGGCTTCGGCATCGGATACGGGTTGGACGTGCTTTTCGGCACCTTGCCCCTCTTTCTGGTGCTGTTCGTATTTCTGGGCCTCGCGGCCGGCGTCAAGACGATGATGCGGACCGCGAAAGAGGTTCAACTCGATGCCGATAAGGCATCGGCTGGACATGAGAGGGACTGAGCGTGGCAACCGAGACCGTGATAGCCGAAGGCGAGGCCGCCGGGGGCTTCAACATCCACCCGATGGAGCAGTTCCGCATCACGCCGATCTTCGGCGATGGTGATGTCGGGTTGTTCACCGTGACCAACGCCGCGCTGTGGATGGCACTTGCCGTGCTCTGCGTCATCGGCCTGCTGGTTCTGGGCACCCGTCGCCGCAAGATCGTCCCGACCCGCGTGCAGTCCGTCGCCGAGCTTGCCTATGGTTTCATCCACAAGATGATCGAGGATATCGCCGGCAAGGAGGGGCTCAAGTATTTCCCCTATATCATGACGCTGTTCATGTTCATCGTCTTCGCCAACCTGCTTGGCCTGCTGCCCACCGCCTTCACGTCGACCAGCCACATCGCCGTGACCGCCGTGCTGGCCATGGCCGTCTTCATCGGCGTGACGGTGCTGGGCTTCGTCAAGAACGGCACCGCGTTTCTCGGTCTCTTCTGGGTCACCTCGGCACCGCTGCTGCTGCGTCCGATCCTCGCCGTGATCGAGCTGATCTCCTACTTCGTGCGTCCTGTCAGCCATTCCATCCGTCTTGCTGGCAACGTCATGGCCGGTCACGCCGTGATCAAGGTCTTCGCCGGCTTCGCCACCGTGCTGTGGATCGCGCCCGTCTCGATCCTCGCGATCACCGCGATCTACGCATTGGAGCTGCTCGTGGCCTTCATCCAGGCCTACGTCTTCACGATCCTGACCTGCGTCTACCTCAAGGACGCGCTGCACCCGTCGCACTGACGGCGCTCGGTCAACCCGACTCAATCCAACACTCACAGCCTCATTCCAATTCAAGGAGATACGATCATGGAAGGCGATATCGCAAGCATGGGCCAGTTCATCGGTGCCGGGATCGCAGGCCTCGGTGCCGGTGTCGCGGCCCTCGGTGTGGGCAACGTGGCCGCAAACTTCCTGTCGGGTGCACTGCGCAACCCGTCGGCTGCCGCCGCACAGACCGCCACTCTCTTCATCGGCATCGCATTCGCCGAAGCGCTGGGGATCTTCTCGTTCCTCGTCGCTCTGCTGCTGATGTTCGCTGTCTGAAGACTGCCTGAACGTCCTTACGGCCGGGGGGTTCGAAAGAGCCCTCCGGCGTTTCCACGTGGTGTCAGGAGACCAAGATGGCAACCCAGATCGATGGCGTCACCGTCACCGCCGCGCCCGTCGTGCCGGTGGATATCGTGCCGGCAGATACGGGGCCCACGATGCCCCAGCTCGATTTCGCGACCTTCCCGAACCAGATCTTCTGGCTCCTGGTCGCCCTGATCGCAATCTATTACGTTCTCTCGCGTATCGCGCTGCCCCGGATCGGGGCGATCCTCGCCGAGCGCCAGGGAACCATCACGAATGATCTCGCCTCCGCGGAAGAGCTGAAGCTCAAGGCGAACGAGGCCGAGGCCGCCTATGACAAGGCGCTGGCCGACGCGCGCAATGACGCGGCGCAGATCATCGCCCAGAACAAGACCGAGATGCAGACGCAGCTCGACGCCGCAATCGAACGCGCCGATGCCGAGATCGCGGAGCGCACCGCCGAGTCCGATCGCCGCATCGCCGAAATCCGGCAAGGTGCCATCGCAGATGTCGAGATCGTCGCCAGGGACACCGCGCAGGCGATCGTCGCGGCCCTGGGCGGCAATGGCGATGATCCCGCCGTTGTCAGCGCGGTGGATGCACGTCTGAAAGGAGGCCGGGCATGAAGCGTCTGAGCATTGTCGCGGCGCTCGCCGCAACGCCGGCTGCCGCAGCCTCGGGGCCGTTCTTCTCGCTCGGCAACACCGATTTCGTGGTGTTGATCGCTTTCGTGATCTTCATCGCGGTCCTGGTTGCCCTGAAGGTGCCCTCGAAGATCACCGAAATGCTCGACAAGCGGGCGCACGGGATCGAGACGGACCTGAGCGAGGCGCGCAGCCTTCGCGAAGAAGCGCAGGGCGTTCTGGCGGCCTATGAGCGCAAGCACAAGGATGTGCAGGACCAGGCCGACCGGATCGTCGCCTCCGCGCGCGAGGAGGCTCAGGCCGCTGGCGCCAAGGCGCAGGCCGATCTCGACGAGTCGATCGAGCGCCGTATCCAGGGCGCGCATGACCAGATCGCCTCCGCCGAGGCGGCTGCGGTGAGGGAAATCCGCGACCGTGCCGTTCAGATCGCCGTGGCTGCTGCCGGCGATGCCCTGGCGCGGCAGATGGATGCCAACCGCAACTCCGTCCTCTTCGACGAGGCCATCCAGGCCGTCGAGACGAAGCTGCACTGATCGCCGGAGCGATCCAGATGCGACCCTGACAAGCGCCCGCCGGCTCGACCGGCGGGCGTTTTACGTTCGCCGCGCTGACCACCGAGCGCCCGAAGCGAACGTTGCCGCGCCCCGGTCAGCCGCGTGGGACGATGGGACGGAGGAGCCCTTCCTGTGCGACAGAGGCGACCAACGCGCCGTCCTGCCGGAAGATCGAACCGCGGTTAAAACCGCGTGCGCCTCCGGTGAACGGGCTGTCCATCACGTAAAGGTGCCAGTGGTCGAAATCGATTTTCTGGTGAAACCAGATCGCGTGGTCGAGGCTCGCCGGCATCACCTCGGGCGACAGGATGGAGCGTCCCAGCGGACGCAGGGCCGAGGCGAGCAACTTCATGTCCGTCGCATAGGCCATCAGGCATTGCTGCAGGTGATCGTCTCCGCCGGCGGGCCGGCTCACCCTGAACCAAGCGGCGTTTCGATCGGATGCAGGGGAGGGATCGGCCGGATCGATCGGATCAATTTCGCGCAGCTCGATGGCGGAGGGGCGTGCGTAATCCTCCGCCCATTCGGGCGGCAAGCCCGCCGCCGCCGCGCGCCGCGCGGTGTCCCGATCCGGCATCGTGTCGGGATCGGGCGGCGCGAAGGGAAGGGGATGGTGAACGACGGGGCTCTCCTCGTCGGCCTGAAAGGAGGCTGCGAGGTTGAATATCTGCGCGCCGTTCTGCACCGCGCTGACCTGGCGCGTGGTAAAGCTGCCGCCGTCGCGGACCCTGTCGACCTCGTAGATCACGGGGATCGACGGATCGCCCGGCCGCAGGAAATAGGCATGCAGCGAGTGGCAACGGCGCCCCTCGACGGTGCGGCAGGCGGCCATCAGTGCCTGGGCGATCACCTGGCCGCCGAAGATGCGCCGGCGGGGCGAGGCGATGCCGCTCCGTGCGCGGAAAAGGTCACGGTCGAGCCGCTCGATGCTCAGAAGCGACAGAAGCCGGTCGACGGGATCGCCGTCATCCTGGGCGGTCGGGGGCGTGGCGGTCATGCTGCTGTTCCGTTTGGGTAGGGGGTCATGCCTTATCGGGGATAGGCAGCGGCCCGGCGATTGGCAATATCGCGGCGGTCTTGCCTTGCCGGCGCGGCTCATGCGACTGTCGAAACGCGGGCGCCGCCCCGCGGGTCGCCACGGGGCGGCATTCGGACATGGGGACGGACGAGGGACCATGCAGCTTCTACCCAGCACGGTCCTCGCGGTAATCGCCATCGTCATCCTCGCCCTGCGCGGGCCGCGGCGGGGGCTATGGGCCTTCATGGCGCTCACGCCCTTCGGCGCGGCCGCGGCTTTCAACCTGCCGGCGGTTGGTGGAGCCTCCATCGGGCTCAAGGAGCTGGCGGTGGTCGCCATCTTCGCGCTGGTGGCCCTCACCCCCGGCGGGCCGAACCGTCTTGCCGGCTCGATGCGCCCCGGCGGTCCGGGCTTTGCCCTGGCGGCCCTGCTGCTCTACGCGGTGCTCGTCACCATGTTCGCGCCGACCGTATTCAGGGGCGAGACGGAGGTCTTCAGCATCTCGCGCTCGGCCAATGAGAGCGGCATCGTGTCGATCCCGCTGCGTCCCGGGACCGGCAACATAACGCAGCTTTTCTACATGGTTCTGGCGGCCCTTGGCTTCTTCGCCCTGGCGGCCGTCTTTCGCGTCGGTCCCGATGCGGGGGCCGTGGTGCTGGGGATGGCGGTCGCGACCGCAGTGAACTTCGCGCTCGGCTGGCTCGATGTGCTGAGCTTCGCGGCCGGGCTCGAGGCGCTAATGGAGCCCATACGCACCGCCAATTACGCGATGCTGATCGATCACCGGATGGTCGGCCTGAAGCGGATGATCGGGGGCTTTCCCGAAGCGTCGAGTTTCGGCGACTACTCCCTGGGGCTCTTCGCCTTCTGGCTGCAGTTCTGGATCGCGGGGCCGCGGGGCCGGCTGGCGGGCGTGATGCTGTTGCTCAGCATGATCGTCCTGCTGCGCTCCACGTCCTCGGGGGCCTATGTCTCCCTGGTGCTGTTCCTCCTGGCCTATGGCGCGCCGATGGTCCTGTCGGGCACGCGCCGGCACGTGGCAAGGCATGCGGCGAGCATCGTCTTCGCGGTGCTGGTCGCGGGCTGGCTCGCCGCATTGGCGCTTTTCGCCAGTTACGAGCTCGTCGACCCGGTCACGGCTTTCTTCGACAGGGCGATCTTCGACAAGCTGGGCACCCAGTCGGGCGTCGAGCGGATGAGCTGGAACGCGCAGGCTTTCCGCAATTTCCTCGACACCTCCCTGCTGGGCGCGGGCATGGGCAGCGTGCGCGCCTCGAACTGGCTCCTGGCGTCACTCGCCTGCCTGGGGCTGATCGGGACCGCGCTCTACCTGTGGTTCCTCGTGCTGGTCCTGCGCGCCCCGGCGCCGCGCGGGGACGGGCAAGGCGCGGCGGTGCTTTCGGGCCTCAAGGCGGCCTGCGTGGCGATGTTCCTTAACGCGCTGCTCACGGCTGCCAGTCCCAATCTGGGGGTCTTCTTCTTTGCCCTGGCCGGGCTCGCGGCGGGGCTGTCGCGCGGCGCCGCGGCCGTCGGGTTCAGCGCGGCGGCGCCCGCCGCAGGTGGCGCGATAGTGCCGCGACATGCGCGAGGATGAGCGAGCCCACGATCATCTCGCCGCCATCCTCGAGCAGGTCGGCGATCTGTATGCCGTAGGGCAGGGCCGTGAACGGTTGATGCAGGACATCGATGATACCGCCAAAGACCGCGTAAAGACCGATCAGTGCCACCAGGACCACGCCGATTCGCCTGCCTTGCGCGTTGCTGCGGACAAAGCCGATCGCGATGATCGGCAGAACCAGCGCCGCCATAAGGCCCCAGACAAGGATCTCGCCGATATCCTGCGCCTTGGCCCAGCTGGTCGCGCCGAGGTTCAGCACCTCGACACGCTCGGCGCCCAGCCGCTCGTGGATCTGCAGGGAATCGTCGAGCAGCATGAGCGTGAAGACGGCGGCCATGCTCGGCAGGATCGCGAGGCGCCTGTGCCGGTAGGCCGCAAGGAGCAGGACGATGATGGCGATCCACTTGCCGTAGCCGAAGGTCTCGGCAAGGCTGAAATCGAACGAGATGTTCAACAGGCGCGGGATCGCGGGAAGGGTCGCGCCGGTGACGATGTGCAGGGCGATCAGGAACAGGTCCACAGCGACCACGAAGCCCAGCAGGCGCCGCTCGAGAGGCAGGGAAAACTCCGACACCAGACGCATGCCCGATCGGCCCGGTGCCTCGTAGAGCGGGGACTGTTTCTTCGCGGACATGGACGCCCTCCCGGCGTGATGCGGCGGCGGGCGGGCCGGAACGTCGCGCCGGCCGCCCGCATCGTGGTGCCAATGCTGCACCCGTCGTGATAGTCCGGTCCGGCAATGCCGCAGATCAGCGAGGACCGGACGGAACGATGAAAGATTACCAGGCCAGTGTCGCCCCCCGGACCCCGCATGGCAAGGGCGCTTTGACGCGCTGCCGCGACTTCCTCTGGCCGCGCGGCGAAGGGGCGGCGCGGCGCCGGGCGCGCGCGGCGGCGTTTCTCCTCGGCATACTGCCGATGATCGCGGCCAGTCCCCTCGCGGCGCAGACCGGGCCCGATCCCGCCGGGCCGTCCCTCGCGGCGGCGAGCAATTTCGGGCAAGGCCTCGACAGGGCCAAACTCGACGCGGCGCTTGCGCTCGGGCTGCGAGACTTCCGCGACGCGGTCTATTGGCGCGATGTCGAGCAGGAAGATGGCAGCCTGGTCTTCGAGGGCCGCCATGCCTGGCCTGACCTGCTCGCGGAGGCGGGGGCGACGATGAGCCTCACGGTCAATAACAGCCACCCTGCCCATGATGGCGGCACCACGCCCCATAGCGATGCGGGCCGCGCGGCCTTTGCCCGGTTCGCCGCCGCCGCGCGCGACCGCTTCCCGGCGATAACCGCCATCGAGGTGGGCAACGAAATGAACAGCGACACCTTCGTCTCCGGCCCCTGGCGCGAGGCCGACACGCGCCCGCGCGCCGCGCTCTACGGCAAGCTTCTGGGCGCGGTGTCACGCCGCTTGCGCAGCGAGGGACGGCCCGTGCGGGTGATCGGGGGCGCTGCCCATTCGGTCCCGCTCACCTGGCTCTCGGCGATGCTCGGCACGCAAGGAGCCGGCGCGATGGATGCGCTCGCCCTGCATCCCTACACCACCGCCCCCGAACAGCTCGTACGGCAGGTGGCCCTGCTGCGGGCCCTGCCGGGCCTGTCGCGGATGCCGATCGAGATCACCGAGTTCGGCACGAAACGCATCGCGGACGCGCCGGGGCACATGCTGCGCAGCTATTGCCAGATGGCTCTCGCGGGCGTGCGGCGCGCGGCGTGGTATCCGCTGGGTGCGCGGGGCGACGGCTTCGCGCCCCTAATCGGCGAGGAGGGCGAAGCGACGCCAGCCGGCCGGACATTCGCCCTGATCTCGGCGCAAATGGCAGGGCGGCCCGCGCGCGCGATCAGGCCTGATCCCTTCACCTATGGCTGCACATTCGGCGCGGATGTAAGTGTCCTTTGGGGCGCGCCGCGCACCCTGGCGCTGGGCGAGGGGATGCGCGCGGCGACACCGACGGGCACGCCCCTGCCGGCGGAGGGGCTGCGGCTGTCGCGCACCGCGCCGCTTGTGATCTTCGGCGAGGCGCGGAACGCGGCGGGCGCATCGCGCATCGCGCTCGGCCCCACGGGGCTCATCGCCGACAGTTTCGACGAGTTCGCCTATCCGCGGCAGGCCGCAGTGGGCGGGGGCACAGGGGTTGCGACGCGAGCCGCGACGGAGACCGCGCCAAAAGGAGGGTTCCGCTACCTGTCGCTGATCGACGGCGAGACCGCGCCGCTGGAGCTGCGTCCGGGACAGGAGAAGAGCGGGGCGCCCTGGTATCCCTATCTTGGAAGCGCGCGCGACGGCATGCTGCGGGCCGGACCGGACTGGGTTCTGCCCTCGGCCTGGGGCGATCGACCGCTATCCGTGATCCTGCGGCACGAGGCGCAGGCCCCCATCCGCGCCGATCTGGAACTGCGGCTCGCGCCGCGTGCCAGGAGCACGGATGGCGTGTCCCTGACCGTGTCCCTCGGGGGGGAGGTGATCGCCAAGCGCATGATCGCCGAGCCCGAGCGCATCATCCTGCGCGATCTGCCGCTCGGACCGGGGCGGCTTCTTGATATCACGACGGGACCGGGAGGGTCGGCCTCGGGCGATGTCACGTCTTTGCGGGCGACGCTCCGGCGGGCGGGCTCTGGCGCGGAGGAGTGAGCGGCGCGACCTCCGAGAGGGCGGCGGCCAGCGCCTCGCGGGCGCCGCGCAGCATCTGCGCGTGCCGCGCGCCGTCGATACCGCTCGCAAGGGCGGTCTCGAGAACCGCGGCCACGTCCGCCGGCGCGGCATCGGCGCGGCCGACGAAGGCGTGGGTGAGCCCGGCCGCCTCGAAAAAGCTTTCGACCTTGCGATCCCAGCCAAGCCCGATCACGCAGCGTTCGTAGGAATAGCCAATGATGCAGGCATGCAGCCGGTGCGCGATGATCGCGCGGCAGCCCCTGACGATGGCTGCAAGCTCCGAGGGCAGGGCCGGCGGCGATGCAAAGCTCAGCGTGCCGGCACGGCGCGCCGCGGCGAGCGTGGGGGCGGCCTTGAGCGCGGCGAGCGCGGCGCGGTCCTCCTCCGCCCCGTTGCAGAACATGCGGACCGGGTGGCCGCGCGCGATGAGGGTGAGCGCAAGCCGCCCGAAGAACGCCTCCGCGCCGCCGCCTCCCGCCGTGCCCGTGACAGCGCCATCGGCATGGTAGCCCAGGATCTGGGGCGCCGTGACGCACAGCCCGATCGTCTCGCCGGCCGTGCCGGCGCCGTAGCACTCGGCGGCCAGCAGGCCGGGATCGGGGGTGTCGACCGGCACCGGGCTGGCGCCGCCCATCTGCGCCGTCCAGGCGGCGATGGAGGGCGCATCGCGAAGCCCCACGCGCCGCAGGTCGCATTCGAGCAGCCGTTTGAAGAGGGCTGTGCCGGGGCGCGACCAGTTCGCCGAGACACCGGCCCCGTGGATGGCGGCCGGCACCTTGGCCCGCGCGAGAAGGCGGCCGAGACGCCCCAGTTTCAGGGGAAAGTTGAGATCGGCATCCGAGAAGATCTGGCCGCCCCCGATCAGCGCGAGATCGGCGTTCTCCAGCGCGGTGCGCCAGGCGGGCTCTGCACGGCCGAGCATCCGGCCGAGCTTCACCCTGACGGCCGCATGGCGCATGGGGCGCGGCATCGCGGCCAGCAGGCGCAGGGCCCTGCCGCGGTTTTGCACCGTCACGTCGCCGGCGGCGCTGCGTCCGGAGATGTCGACGGTCACGACCTGCGCCTCCGGCAGGATCGAGCGGATCCCGTGAACCATGCATTCCGCGATGATCCCGTCACCGGTATTTGGGCTGTGATGCAGCCCGAACTGGACGATCTTCATCCCTGTGCTCCCATCTGCCGCGTATCTGGTCCCTCCTAGACCCGTGGCCGCGGCTTCGCCACGAGATTCGGGCTTTACTCGAAGGGCATCGGCGGGCGATCACCGATCGGGGCCGCGCCGCGGCCTGCGCGGACGGGCAGAGGGAAACGGGCATATGCAGGCAGATCATGTCGTCGTCATCAACGACGCCGCCCAGGCGCGGGGCGGGGCGACCGGGCTTGCGTTGCTGTCGGTACGGCTGTTGCGGGCGCGGGGACTGCGCGTGAGCTATGTCTGCGGCGACGCGGGCGCGAATGACGAGCTGCGCGAGCTCGGGGTCGAAGTGATCGCCGGGGGCGGGGCCGGCCTGCTGCGGCGCGGGCGGGCGGACGCGATGCTGCGCGGATTGCACAATCCGGCGAGCCGCGCGATGCTGCGGGACGCGATCGCGCGGCTCGATACGCCGGGCACCGTCTATCACCTCCATGGCTGGGCACAGATCCTCTCGCCGTCGATCTTCTCGGCGCTCGCCCCGGTCGCCGCGCGCACCGTCATCCATGCACATGACATGTTCCTGGCCTGTCCCAACGGGGTCTACATGGATTATCCGCGCGCCGAGCGGTGCCTGCGCGTGCCCCTCGGCCGCGACTGCCTCGCCACGAACTGCGACAAGCGCAGCCGCCTGCAGAAGGGCTGGCGGGTGCTCAGGCAGGTCAACCTGCGCCGCAGGTTCCCGGCGGGGCATCCCTGGGGGGCGGTGGTGCCGATCCATCCCGGCATGATTCCGGGGCTCACGCGGGCGGGATATCCGGAGACCCTGATGCATGTCATCCGCAATCCGGCCACGCCCTACAGCACGCAGCGCATCCGTGCCGAGGAGAACCGCGCCATCGTCTATGTCGGGCGGCTCGAGCGTGACAAGGGGGCGCTCGATCTCGCCCTTGCCGCACGCCGCGCGGACGTGCCGCTCACGCTTGTCGGCGAGGGGAGCCTGCGCGCCGAGATCGAACAGGCGAACCCCGAGGCGCGGATCACCGGCTGGACGGCACGCGCCGAGATCGCGGCGCATGTGTCGGATGCGCGGGCCCTGGTCATGCCGTCCCATCATCCCGAACCCTTCGCCCTCGTGCTGCCGGAGGCAAGCGGGAGCGGTCTTCCGCTGCTGGTCTCCCGGACGGCGCTCATGGCGCCGGAGATCGCCAAGGCAGGGCTTGGCCTTGCCTTCGACATGGCGGCGCGGGGCGGGCTCGACGCGGCCCTGTCGGGCATTGTCCAGATGCCGGACGAGGAGGTGGCGCGGATCAGCCGGCGCGGCCATGCGCGCACGGCACCGCTCGCGCTGAGCGAGGAGGGCTGGACGGCGGCGCTGACGGAGCTCTACGACGCGCTGTGCAGGCAGGCCGCGCGCCTCAGCGCTTGAGCTCCAGGATCCGGTCGGGCCGGTCGCGTCCGCGCAGGATGTCCGCCCAGGCCAGGAGATTTCCCCGCAACCGCCCGCGATAATCCGCCCAGCCCCGGTTCGCCGCCCCGCGCAGCGTGTTGGAGGCCATGTTCCGGGCCATCATCACCGCCGCGAGGCGCGTGCGAAGTGTGCCCTTGCGGACCATGTAGACCGGGTTCACCATCTGCGAGTAGCCCAGATAGACGCCCGGCGTGCGCCCTGTCTTGGTTCCCAGATGGACCCCGCGCAACGCCTCGGCGCGCAGGATCTCGCCATGCGGGGCAAGGCGGGCGGAGAAGTCGACATCCTCGAGCCAGCCATAAAGGGGCAAGGCCTCGTCGAACCGGATATCGTGGGACAGGGCGACACCCGCCCTGAAGGCCATGTTGCAGCCATAGCCCGTATGCACCGCCGTGAGCGCGTGGCCCGCCGGCGCCGCCGCGAGGCCGGAGCGCAGTTTCTCGCGTCCCTCGTCATGCTCGAAGCCGGGCCCGATGATGCCATCGGCCAGAACGTGACCGGTCAGCATGACCGTCTCGGGGCGGGCGTCGAAGATATTCTCCATTACCTGGAGGAAATCGGGCGCGAGCAGGAAATCGTCATCCAGCATCAGCAGCAGATCGCCCGGGGCGGCGGCGTCGATCATCGTGTTGCGCTGTGCCGTCAGGCCGCGCGGCGATTGCATGATGGCAAGATCGAACGGGCAGGCGGCCGGATCGAGACCAACGGCGTCCTCCGGGTCGGGCACCGCGATCCACACCGCGTCCGGGCGCCGGGTCTGTTCGGCGAGTGCCGCGACGGTGCGGCGCAGGATGGGCGCACGTCCGACACTGGGAATGGCCACGATCACCCTTTGGGCGGCCTCCGCCGGACCGGGGGCGGTGCCTTTGCCCGCGGGGCGGGGAGGGGTCGAAGGTAGGCTGGGTTGCGCCATCGGAACTTCCCGTCACACCGCCGCGTCGGCGGGCGGGCGGCAGAGGCCGCGTTCAATCAGGATGCGCCGCGTCCGGTCAGCACCACGTTCACCGTCTTCAACAGGATGCCGAGATCGCAGGCAAGGCTCCAATTGGTGACGTAGTGAACGTCGAGATCGACACGCTCGGGATAGGAAATCTCGTTACGGCCGCTGACCTGCCAAGCGCCGGTGATGCCGGGACGCACGGCGCTGTAGGTGGCGAAGTGATCGCCGTAACGCACCGCCTCGTCCGCCGTGACCGGGCGCGGGCCCACGAGGGACATGTCACCCCTGAGCACGTTCCACAGCTGCGGCAGCTCGTCGAGGCTGGTCCGGCGCAGGAACAGGCCAAGCCTGCTGACACGCGGGTCGACCGTCAGCTTGCGGGTGGTCTCCCATTCGGCGCGCGCGGCGGGATCGCTGGCCAGGATGCGGGCAAGCTGCGCATCGGCGTCGCGCACCATCGAGCGGAACTTGTAGCAGCGGAAGCGGCGGCCGTTGATGCCGACACGCTCATGCCCGAAGATCGCCGGGCCGCCATCGACCAGCAGGACCAAAACCGCAACGATCAGCATCAAGGGCAGCAGCATCAGGAGCGCGAACCCCGCCACGGCCTTGTCGAGAAGGCGTTTGCTCAGCGGAACGCGCGCCGCGTGCGGCTGCATCACGCAATGACGCGATTGGCTGGAAGAGAGAAGGAGCGTGCCATTCGTTTGTATCGTCATGCCCTAAAGACCGAGAATCCGGTCTCCCTTGCTTGGAGTTCTGCGATGATCTTGACAACCTCTTGCCATATCCGCGCCATTTTTAGCGAACTCGTTACTGGAAACAGTATGTTTCAAGGAGTTCCGCTCATCGGAACTAGGGTCATCACATGTGCGACTATGTAGACCTGTATACTGCAATGCGTAGTGTTTAGCGGTAATTAGCTGAATAAATCAACCGATCTTCGAATAAGTTTCCCAACGGAATCGACAGACCTGCCTAAAAGTAATCGTTTGTTTGCTATTTCGTGATCGTGGCCGATCTGCCGTCAGTACTCAAATTGTTTCTGCAGCCACGTGGAATGGCGGCCTGGAATCCTAAATGCGTTGATGCTGCGCCGGCGATAGCTCCATCCTTTGGTGATGGCGGGGGCCAGGGGCAACTTGTAGAAGGGGCATCATCATGATTTTCAAATACGATCCGGCCGCGTTGCACGCCGCGCTCATGCGTGACGGCTACGTTCATCTGAAGGACATCCTGTCGGAAGGCTTCAAGGATTACCTTCACGGTTTCCACCAGAGCGCGCTCGACCAAGCGTCCAACGAGGCCGCCGATTGGAAGGTGACGGGCAAGAAACGTCAGTTCGTCTTCGATTTCCCCGATGTCGCGGCCATGCGGGAGTTTCGTGCGGGAATGGCCGGCCTCACCGGGATCGGGATCGACGATTTCACCATCTCGGAGCGTCATCTGAAAATCTACGACGGCGCGGCCGATCCCTGGCCCGCGCCGCACAAGGACCGGTCCGCCTCGCATTACTCGATCGGCCTGCCGATCGCGCTGGGGGCCGGCTCGTCCGTCTGCGTCTTTCCCCAGTTCGAGCGCGGCGCCAATACCGCCGAGCGCGCCACGTTCCTCGCACCCGAGCCGGGCACGGACATGGCCGCCCTCTATGGCGGGCCGGACGCGGTCATGCTGAACGAACAGGTCGGCGATATCGTCGTCTTCCTCGGGTCCGAGCTCTACCACGAACGGGTCAACGCGGCTGGAACGTCGGTCCTCTACGTCAAGGTGAACGGCGCCGGCGTGGACCCTCTCGGAGAGAACCTCTTCGCAGCCTTCCGCGAGGCCGCGGAAGCCTGAGCCGAAGCGGCCGGGGCAGGAACCCGGCCCGCCCTCGCATCGCTGCCAAGCGGAATGGGAAGTCAGCACACCGCTGTTCGAATGGAGTGGGATTTTTTGCAATCAACGCCAGGCGGAGCCCCCCTTTCCCGTTCAGCCCTACAGGCGACGGATCAGGGGAAGGTCCCTCGCGGGTCCGAGATCGTTCTGCGATGTCCTTGCTCGAAGATCGCAATGCGCACACTGTTCCCAAAGCTTCGTCGCGCCGCCCTCGTGCCCGTGCCTTTCGACGAACTGGACTCTCGCCCCGGCTGCCAATGGACCTCTTCAAGGCCCCCTCGCAGCAATGCCCCCGGGGACCCCGCACGGCGGGCTTGCCCGTTCTGGCACGGGTCTTGCGCACCGGGTCCGCCGGCACGGACCCGCAATGATGAGACAGGCGACCGGAACGGCTCGACGGCGAGGTCACTCCAGCACCCGCACGACGTAACTCAAATCGATCCTCTCCCCGGGCATCATGCTGCCGGGACAGCGCCAGCGCAGCAACCCCCTGAAGCCCGTCCGCGGCGCGCGTGGCGCGATGAGTTCGCAAGCGGGAGCAGCAGCTCTTGTGGCGTCGTCTGGAAGCGGCGTGGTAAGCGCCGTGAACACCGGCGTAGCCACCAGAATACCGACATCGTCGAGCGGCTCGGACGAGGTGTTCTCGAGTTTCAGCCGGTAGATCAGCAGGTCGCCCGGCCCGGCCCTGTTCGATATGCCCTCGGCGGTCTTGCGGCTCAGGTTCTCAACCGTCTCGCGGATGGCCAGTGCGCTTCCGATCGTCACCGTGGTCGGAACCCGGATCGACTCCGAGGTGGAGGTGCCGGCGTAGAGGCTGGTCGCCACCAGATCGTAGCGCAGCACGGAGCCCACCGGCGCACCCGAAAGTGCCGCGACCCGAGCCACCGCGCAGCCCGTCTCGCCCGCGCTCAAGAGAATCGGCGCATCGAGGGCGTCGTCGCCCGTGCCGTCGCAATCGGCATCGCGCATCAGTGTCACCGACAGTGCCCCGTCGGGCGTCGCGGCCGGGCTCAGAAGCGCCAGCTCGCTGCTCACGGGGCTTCCGGCCCTCAGGCGGTAGGGCAGATCGCGTCTTTGCCCCGGATCCACCAGCACGTCCCGGTTGACCGCGGACAGCACGGCACGGGGCACGAACCCGAGGTCGAGGCCCGTCAGGCTGTCGCCGGGCGCGACGGCGAGGACCATCAAACCGTCATCCACGGGGCCGACGAGAACCTGTGGCGGCAGGTCCGGCACTTCGGAGATCGACCGCCACCCCCGCGGCGCGAGGGCCTGCATAACCAGCTCTCTCTCCGCTTCGGCCGGTACGATCAGCTGCCACCTGCCGGCAGCGTCGCTGGGGCCGCGCGCCAGCTCGGTTCCATCGGGCGTCAGGGCGCGCAGCTCCACCCCGTTCAGGGCCAGTTCTCCTGGCTGGCGGATCCCGTCATGGGCGACGGCGTCCGCGCCGGCTCCGTCATCGGCAAAGACCCGGCCCGACAGGCGAATCTGTGCCGGGGCCGCGATGGTGATGGCGTGATCCTCGACCTCGCCATCGGGCGCGGGGCCTGCGGGGCCGAGAGCCTGCTGGCTCGACCAGCGCAGGCGGGCAAAGGTCGTTCCCTCGCGCGCATCCGCAGGGACATCCACCGTCAGGGTGGCGAAGCCCTCCGCATCCGGTGTCACATCCAGCGCGATCCGGTCGCCGGGGTCGAAAACGCCATTGCCCTGCCAGTCAACCCAGCCCTGCAGGTGACCGGGCGCGCCGCCGCGCAAGGCAAGCGGCAGCTCGACGCGGCCGCCGCGATGCCAGACCGCGCCGCTCAGCCCGTCCTCGTCGTCGGTGCCGGCCAGATCGTCCGCCTGCGCTTCTGCATCGCCTGCACCGGTGCGGGTGCGGTCGTCATCGGGGTCCAGCGCGCCGATGCCCATACCGGCGAAAATCCCGTGCGTGGCCACCCCGTAGCGTGCCGTGTTCACCCCGTCCGGTGCCGGGCCGGTGATCGGGCAATCGCCGGTATCGCGGCAGCGTGAGGTGATGGCACGCACCTCGGCCACCGCCTCGCCAACGCGCACGCCGAGCAGTTCGAGCAGCGGGTCCACCGTCTGCGCCAGTGCGGGTGTGACCGTTCCGCCCAGAACGCCGCCGACGACATCGTTCACCGCTGGCTCGATCACCGTGTCGACCAGCGGGTCCAGCGCCAGCCCGAGTGTCTCCTCGACCTCGATATCGAGCGACGTGGCCAGCGAAGTGGCGAGATGGCCCAGCGACGCCGTCCCCTGCGCCACCGAACCGCGCGCGGGAAACGGTGCCAGCAGGCGCAGCAGCTGCCGCGCGGCGGGCGATCCCCGCGCCAACGCACGGGCATGAATTCGGGCCCGCTCCCGCAGCAGCCCGCCCGACAACGCGATCTCGAGCGCGCCGAGCTGCCCATGTGTCAGATCGCTTGCGCCCAGCGCGCGGTCGCGGTTGAAGAAGACGGCCGGGTCGATGGCGCCGAGATAGAGATCGCCGATGGCCGGCGACAGCTCGAGGTCGACGGCGCGCGCGCCCAGGTCGATGCCGCGGATCGCGCCCTCCGCCCGCGCGACCTCGAGGTAGAGATCGAGCCGGGCCAGTTCGATCCCCGCGCTCGCCGCGCCCAGAAGCGGGGTCAGCGCCGCGGTCAGCGGGCCTGCGTCGACTGCCAGGTCGGCCAGGTCGAGCGCCACATGCGCCCGGATGGCAGCGCTGTGAAACTGCGTGCCCGTCGGCCCGCAGCGCAGCACCGGCGGCTCGACCACCTGCAACAGGATCTCGCCGCCGCCGATCCCCAGCGTGCGGAGCAGCGCGTTGTCGAGCGCTATCGGACTGGTCGTTGTCAGGACGTTTCGGTGGTTGTAGAGTTGCACCGCCCCGGTCACGAGGTCGAGCGCGTTGAGCTCGATATCGGCCAGCGATCCTTCGGGCAGTTCGATGCTCAGCAGATCGCCCAGCCGGATCGTCCCGGCAAGCCCGGCCAGAGGCAGCTCGAGCGCATCGAGAGCCGAGACGAGCGCGGTATCACCGTCGGCTGCGGCCACGGCGCCCGCCGCCGAGACGAGGCTCAGAAGCGTCATCTGCGCCGACAGCACCTGCGACGGCTCGGAGACGCCGATCCGGGCGCCGCTCTCGCCCAGGAGGTCCAGAAGGTTCACATCGCCCTCGGCGAGCCCGTTCCAGTCGAGCACATCAAGCGCGACATCGCTTCCGAGCAGTCCCGAAAGCACGGGGTCGAGCAGCGCCGAACGGGTGCTGTCCACGCTGGCCAGCCGCGGCCCGGCCAGAACGCAGGCGGCGCCGCAATCCTGCGCATGGGAAGATCGCGGCGAGACGAACGTCAGGATCGCAAGTGTGGAGACGATGGCGAGGACAAGCGGAGCCGGCAGTCCGGGCGATAAGACGAGCATAGATGAGGTATAAAGCTGGGCATGTTTACAATGGGTTAAGCCCGCCAAGCGGTCATCGCATCTCCCTGTACCCGCTCGTGCTGCCACGCGTGCCCATGGCGCGTCAGCCCATGAAGCCGCAGGCAGGGTTGACCCATGGAAGACCCGCACGGGACGACGACCAGCGCCATTTGTGACAGCCCAGCCGCGCCCTCCTTGCGCAAGCCCGCGAGGAGTGGAGCGTCAGACCGATGCGCGATGAGGCGAGTGATACAGCAGCATCAACAATGAACGTCAGGGCAGCGCCACCTGTCCCCTCGAGCCTGCGCCGTGCCATCTCCGAGACCACGCCCCTGGGCTCGCCCCCCGCCGGGGGGACGCTGCAATCGACGGGCGCGCCCCGACGCGTCGGCAGGCGCGGCGTATTCGCCCCGGCGCGGCACGCATGGCGGCCGGGCTACTGCGCTTTCGGGTCCGTTGTTCCTGACCCGGGGTCTCCTGTTTCGGAGCCCGCGGCAGATGGGCCGGATGGGGCTGAGGCCGGGGCCTTCCACGGCGGCGTGATCTGCAACGCGTCCCCGAGCTGCTCGAGTTTGCGCAGAACCTCGCCCGAGATCGGGATGCCGCCCTGCAGGTTCTCGGCGCGGTGGTGCCAACGCAGCTCTCCGGGCAGCCGCACGGCGCCCTCGGTCCCTGCTGCGAGAATTTGCGTGCAGAGCGCCGATAGCCGCCCCTCGAAATGCTCGCGGCTCATCCAGCGCGCGATGTCGATCGCCACGATGAAATGGCCGCTTTTCCCGCTTCGCTCGAAATCCTTGTAGATCGAGCCGACACCGTCGCCGACCCCGGCGCCGGTCAGCACGCCGGCTAGGATCTCGACCATCAGCGCGAGACCGAACCCCTTGGGACCGGCCGCCGGCAGGAGTGTGCCGGCCTGCGCCCTGAAGGGATCGGTGACCGGCGCGCCCTCGCGGTCGATCACCAACCCCTCGGGAAGGGTGTGGCCGCTATCCTGATGCGCCCGCAGCGTCGAGCCGGCGAGCGCCGCCGTCGACATGTCGAGGATCAGATCACCCCCGGCGCGCGGCGCGGCGAAGGCCAGCGGGTTGGTTCCGAGCACGGGGGCGATACCGCCATGCGGCGCCACCTTGGGGAAGGAATTGCTCAGCACCACGCCGATCATTCCCGCCTCGGAAATCATCGCGGCGAAACGTGCGCCCGTGCCGAAGAAGTTGCTGTCGCGCACGCCGACCACCCCGATCCCCTCGCGCCGGGCGCAGGTAATCGCGTGTTCGCTCGCAAGGCGCCCGGCATGCTGTCCGAACCCGTCATCGGCGTCGAGCCTGTGGATCGCGGGGGCGAGGCGGGTGAAGCGCATGCGTGCGGGACAGCGGATCAGGCCGGCCTTGGCCCGCTCCGCGAGGATGTCGAGGCGTTCGACACCGTGATTCGTCCGCCCTGCCAGATCGTTCCAGATCAGGTTCTCGGACACGGTTTCGGTCTGTGTCGCGTCGACGCCGGAGGCCTTGAGCACCCTGCGGGCGAACTCGGCAAGCTGGGTATGGGGAACGCGCCGCTCCATTTCAGCGCCTCAGCAGCCGACCAAGGGCGCGCCGGCCTTCCTCGCGCAGACGCATCAGCGATGGCGCGGGATCGCTCAAGCTGAACACGGGAAGCACCCGCTGTCCGCCGCCGCCGAGGCTGCGCAGATACCCCGCCATGCCCAGCTCGCCGCGCCGGCGCAGCTCGGCGAAGGCGAAGAAGTCACGGATCGGGTTCCAGAGCCGCATGATCGTCTGACCCTGCTCGATCACCGGGACCGGCTGCCCGGTCAGGCTACGGTAGATCATCAGATCGATGGGCAGGCCGGCCGCAACGACGAGCCTGTGCGCGGCGGTGAAGCGCGGATTGCACTCGATCACCTTCAGCTTTCCATCGCGCGGATCACGCTTGAACTCGATATTGCCCATGCCGCGCCAGCCGATCCCCTCGAAGAAGCGCCGTCCCATGGCCGCGGTCTCCGGCAGCCATTCCGATTGGTGGTAGCAGGCGCCGCCGCGATTGACCGGAAAGCGCCTGATGATCCTCTTGGTGTAGTGAAAGAGGCTCTGACCGCCCTTGTCGATATAGGTGTAATAGCTCGAGAGCAGATCGTCGGGACCGGGCACCATCTCGACGATCATGATTTCGAGCCCGGCATCCATGGCGCGCCGCGCCGCCGCCAGGAGGGCCTCGAAGCTGTCCTCCACGATGAAGAGCTTGGCGCCGAAGACGGGCACGAAGAGATGCGAATGAATGGGCTTGACCATCACGGGGAAACGGATGCGGTCGCGCAGCGCCTCCACTTCCTCGATCGCGGCAACGGGCCAGAAATCCGGCACCGGCACTCCGACAGCGCGGGCACGCTCGAGCGTGTCCATCTTATCCAGCATCGCCAGGCGCAGTTCGGGATCGCTGTCCTCGGTGAGATAGCGCCGGCTGAGCGCGGCGTAATGCGTCGAGAGGAACTCGATGGATTCGTCGCACAGCGCGAAGATGACATGCCCGTCGAGCGCGCGATCCTCTCCCAGCAGGAGCGCGCCCCAGAATTCGGAAAGGCCCATGCCGTCAGGGGCGAGATGCGTGCTGGCGCAATGGCGCGAAGCCATCCCCCAGTTGCCCGGCCGCCCGGCGATGCTGACGCGGATGCCGGCACCCGCGAGGCTCCGCGCCGCGGCCACCGCATTGCTGCCGCCGCCGAGCAGGAGAACGGGCACCTCCGTCTCCAGCGGGGGCAGGCTTGCCACCCGCGCCGCCTCGGGAAAGAGCCGGTCGAGCCTGTCGCTCCCGGCCGGTTTGTTCTGCTCGATATTCATAGCGTCATCACGCCTTCCTTCCGGTCCAGAAGATATGCAAGGACACAGCTTGCCGTGGCCGGTCCCTCGGGCGGGGCGGCTGTCAGATGGTGGTGGTGCAGGCCGGGCGCGACGTTGATCTCGCCGAAGACCGGCGCGGCAGTCGCGGGATCGGCTGCTATGTCCGCCGAGAAGAGATCGAGACCGGCCAGACGGATGCCGAGCCCGCGCGCGATCCGCGCCCCCTGCGCCGCGATGTCGGGATGCACCTCACCCGTCACGTGGTGGTTCTGCGGGGCCGCGTTCTCGTTGATCGCGGTTTTTACATCGAGACGCTCGCCCCCGCGCGGCACGGAGCGCGGCGTATGCCCGGCGGCGGCGAGCGTGTTGAGGCAATCGCGGTCGATGATGAGCGGGCTCAAGGCAAGCACCGGGGCGCCGGCCTTGCGGCGGGCATTCTCGGCCCGGATGAGCCCGGCGATATCGGTGCGTCCATCGCCGGTGACCATGGGCGGGTCGCGGCGGACGGCGTCGATCAGCTGCCCATCGAGATAAAGCAGGCGGTAATTGTGCCCGGTGATCTGCGGCTCTGCCAGAAGGCGGGCGTTGAAGCTCGCGGCATAGCGCGCGGCGCGTCCGAGGGAGACGGTGTCGCGGATGCCGGTGGTCACGCCGCGCCCGCCACCCGTCCCGGTGGCAGGCTTGACCACGATGCCGGCCGGATGCCGCGAGAGCAGCTCGGCCGCCGGACGCATGTCGCTCAAAGAGAAGTCTTGGTGCTCGGGCAGGTTCAGCCCCATCTCCGCGAAAAGCCTGTAGGTCAGGGTCTTGTCGGCCATCAGCCGTTCGGCAAGGGCCGAATCCAGCATCAATTCCGAGCGCCGAACGAAGGTGCGCAGCGCGCCGCGCCGGATCTCGTGGATGCCGCCGGGAAGGGCGGTCACACTGGCGCCGACATCGCGGGCCGCCTCGGTCCAGAGCGTGTCGTAATATCGGCCGCGCAGCCCGTCGAAGCCGCGCCGCGCGCGCACGGCGCGCAGGTCCGCCAGCTTCAGCGCGAGCCTCTGGCCCCGCCGCACCCAGCCGGGGCGGGCGGCCGGGGCACGGATGGCGCCCCCGCCGGGCCGCGCGGCGTCACTCATTGATCAGGCAGCCGTCCGCCGCGAGCTGGGCATCGACCCAGTCGTTGTTGAACACGCCCTTCTTGACGTTCTCGACATAGGCCGCCATCCGCTGCCGCGCCTCCTCGAGACGCTCGAGGATCGTCTCCGCGGCGCCGTGCGGCACGACGGTCACGCCGCTCTTGTCGGCGGTGACGATGTCGCCGGGCTGAACCACGATCCCGCCGCAACTGATCGGATAGTTGATCTCGCCGGGGCCGCGGTGCAGCGGGCCGAACGGCGTCACGCCCCGCGCATAGATCGGCAGGCCGCATTCGCGGACCCCCGGCAGATCGCGGATCAACCCGTCGATGATGAAGCCGGCGATGCCCCTGTGCCTGGCCTTGTTGGCCACCAGATCGCCAAGCACCGCGGCGGTCATCGAGCCGCTGCAATCGACCGCGACCACGTCGCCGGGCCTGGCGACATCGAGGGCCTTGTGCACCATCAGGTTGTCACCGGGATAGACCTTCACGGTGCAGACCGGGCCGATGAGCGGCATGTCGTTGACGAGGTTATGGATGCGCCCGCCCATCGTGTACATGCGGTTCAGCATGTCGGACACGTCGGTCGATTCAAACTGCCTGAACCGTTCGATGAGTTCTGGCGCCGGTCGCTCGATGCCCGTTCTGATCATGAATCCCGGCCCCGGGATCATTTCGGCCGATTTGGGCTTCTGGGTCATGGGAGCTCCGGGTTGATGAGGCGTTGAGCGCGCGCACAAGCCTGTCCGGACGCCGTATCCATCTACGGACAGGCGGCCGGGCGGGTCAAGCCGTGCGGCGGGGACATCTGACGTTCCATGTGTGTAACATCACGGAAATAAAGGGGTTATCCGGGCGCCGATTTCGGGAAGCGGCCATGGGGTCCAGACAATCGCCGCATTCCTGCCGCATTGTCCGGAAGACAGCGCACGGGCCGGGACGAGCAGGCTGGATGAGTGAGCCTGATGCGGGGGCAAATACCGGAACCGGGCGTGTGCCACCCCCGAACGCGAAACGCCCCGGACGGGCCGGGGCGCTTGCATCACATGGGCCGCGCGCGAGATCGGGCGCGCGGCGCGGGGGCGGCCGGTTCAGCCGCCCTTCTGATCGTAGGCGGTGCCCCAGCCCCAGGCGCCGGAGCCGAAGCCACGAGCCACGACGCGCTCGCGGTAGATCGCCGAGACCACGTCGCCATCACCGGCGAGCAGGGCCTTGGTGGAGCACATCTCGGCGCAGAGCGGCAGCTTGCCTTCCGCGATCCGGTTGCGACCGTATTTCTGGAACTCGGCCTGGCTGTTGTTCTCTTCCGGACCACCGGCGCAGAAGGTGCACTTGTCCATCTTGCCGCGGCTGCCGAAATTGCCGGCTTGCGGGTATTGCGGCGCACCGAAGGGGCAGGCGTAGAAACAGTAGCCGCAGCCGATGCACAGGTCCTTGGAATGCAGCACGATGCCGTCATCGGTCTGGTAGAAGCAATCCACCGGGCAGACGGCCATGCAGGGCGCGTCCGAGCAGTGCATGCAGGCGACCGAGATCGACCGCTCGCCGGGCTTGCCGTCGTTGATGGTGACCACCTTGCGCCGGTTGATGCCCCAGGGCACCTCGTGCTCGTTCTTGCAGGCGGTGACGCAAGCGTTGCATTCGATGCAGCGTTCGGCGTCGACGAGAAACTTTGCTCTTGCCATTGTTCAGAGCTCCTTATGCTGCGGTGATCTTGCACAGGGTGACCTTGGTCTCCTGCATCTGGGTCACGCTGTCATAGCCGTAGGTCTGGGCGGTGTTGGTCGATTCACCCAGGACGTAGGGATCGGCGCCGTCGGGATACTTGTCCCGCAGGTCCTTGCCTTCGAAATGGCCGCCGAAGTGGAAGGGCATGAAGGCGACGCCTCCGCCGACCCGCTCGGTGATCATTGCCTTGACCAGGACCTTGCCGCCTTCCGGGCCCTCGACCCAGACCTGCGATCCGTCACGCACGCCCATGTCGTTGGCATCGCGCGGATTGATCTCGACGAACATTTCCTGCTGCAATTCGGCCAGCCAGGGGTTCGATCGGGTCTCGTCGCCGCCACCTTCATACTCGACGAGCCGCCCGGAGGTCAGGATCATCGGGTAATCATTGGAGAAGTCCTGCTTCTGGATCGACGCGTACATGGTCGGCAGACGGTAGAACTTGCGATCGTCGTAGGTCGGGTAGTCTTCGACCAGATCGCGGCGGTTGGTGTAGAGCGGCTCGCGGTGCAGCGGGACCGGATCGGGGAAGGTCCAGACCACGGCGCGCGCCTTGGCGTTGCCGAAGGGCGCGCATTCATGCGCGATGGCCACCCGCTGGATGCCGCCCGACAGGTCGGTCTTCCAGTTGAGGGTGGAGACCCGCTCGTTGAAGTCGGACGGGAACGGGGACATCGAGCTTTCGCCGACTTCCTCGCCATCCTGGGGCTGCATGCCCTCCATGCCCACGATCTGGCCCATGATGCGCTTCTCGGCCTCGGTCAGCTCGCTGTCCCAGCCAAGGTCCACCAGCATCTGGTAGGTGAACTCGGGGTAGCCGTCCTGGATGTCCGAATTGGCGCTGTAGACGCCCTCGGCCAACAGGTTCTCGCCGTTGCGCTCCACACCGAAACGGGCGCGGAAGGTCAGGCCGCCCTCGGAGACCGGAAGCGACAGGTCGTAGAGGTTGGGCGTGCCGGGATGGTTCATCTCGGGGGTGCCCCAGCACGGCCATGGCAGGCCGTAATAGTCGCCATCGGCCGGTCCGCCATTGGCGCGCAGCGTGACACGGTCAAAGGTGTGCTGGTTCTCCATGTGCATCTTCAGCCGCTCGGGCGTCTGCCCGGTATAGCCGATGGTCCACATGCCCTTGTTGAACTCGCGGGTGATGCTTTCGATGTTCGGCGTGAACTCGTCTTCCATCTCGATATTGCGGAAGAGACGGTCGTGGAAGCCGAACTTCTTGGCGAACATGGCCATGATCACGTGATCGGGCTGGCTCTCGAAGAGCGGTGCGACGACCTGCTCGCGCCACTGGAAGGAGCGGTTCGATGCGGTGACCGAGCCGCGGGTCTCGAACTGCGTGGCCGCCGGCAGCAGGTAGACGCCATCGGTGCGGTCATGCAGCACGGCCGAGACGGTGGGATAGGGATCGACCACGACGAGCATGTCGAGCTTCTCCATCGCCGTCTTCATCTCCTTCATCCGCGTTTGCGAGTTCGGAGCGTGACCCCAGAGAACCATGGCGCGAACGTTGTTCGGCTGGTCCATGTTCTCCTTGTCCTCGAGAACGCCGTCGATCCAGCGAGACACCGGAATCCCCGTCAGGTTCATCAGGTTCTTGTCCTTGCCCTCGGCGTCCTTGACGACCTCGAACTGGCCCTTGAGCCATTCGGGGTCCTCCTGCCAGACGCGGGCCCAGTGGGACCATGCGCCCGAGGAGAGGCCGTAATAGCCGGGCAGGGTGTGCGACAGCACGCCCAGATCGGTCGCGCCCTGCACGTTGTCATGGCCGCGGAAGATGTTGGTGCCGCCGCCCGCGACGCCCATGTTGCCAAGAGCGAGCTGCAGGATGCAGTAGGCACGGGTGTTGTTGTTGCCCGTGGTGTGCTGCGTGCCGCCCATGCACCAGATCACGGTGCCGGGACGGTTGTTGGCGAGGGTGCGGGCCACGCGCTTGACCTGGCTGCCCGGAACGCCGGAGACGCGCTCGACCTCCTCGGGGGTCCACTTTGCGACCTCGGTGCGGATCTGGTCCATGCCCCAAACACGGGTGCGGATGAACTCCCTGTCCTCCCAACCGTTTTCGAAGATGTGGTAGAGGATGCCCCAGACCAGCGCCACGTCCGAGCCGGGGCGCATGCGCACGTATTCGTCGGCATGGGCCGCGGTGCGGGTGAAGCGCGGATCGCAGACGATGAGCGGCGCGTTGTTCTGCTCCTTGGCCTTCAGCAGGTGCAGGAGCGAAACGGGATGCGCCTCGGCGGGGTTGCCGCCGATGATGAAGATCGCCTTGGAGTTGGCGATGTCGTTGTAGCTGTTGGTCATGGCGCCGTAGCCCCACGTGTTCGCAACACCGGCAACGGTCGTCGAGTGACAGATACGGGCCTGGTGGTCGACGTTGTTCGTGCCCCAGTAGGCGGCGAACTTGCGGAAGAGGTAGGCCTGCTCGTTGGAATGCTTGGCCGAACCGAGCCAGTAGACGCTGTCAGGTCCCGACTCTTCGCGGATCTGCATCATGCCGCCGCCGATCTCGTCGATCGCCTGCTCCCAGCTGATGCGCTTCCACTCGCCGCCTTCCTTCTTCATCGGATATTTCAAGCGGCGCTCGCCATGGGCGTGCTCGCGCACCGATGCGCCCTTGGCGCAATGGGCGCCGAGGTTGAAGGGGCTGTCCCAGCCGGGCTCCTGGCCGATCCACACGCCGTTGCTCGTCTCGGCAACGACCGTGCAGCCGACCGAGCAGTGGGTGCAGACGGATTTGACGGTGCGCACCGCGCCGTCGACCGCCTGAACGGATTCGGCACGGGCCACAGTGCCGCCGGTCGCGCCGATCGCGGCAAGACCGCCGATCGCGAGGCCGGAGCCGCGCAGGAAGGCGCGGCGGTCCATCGCGCCGTTGGCGATGGTATCGACGAGGTTCGTCCGCTGGGGGCGTCGCGCAACCCCGTTGGTCTTTTTCCTCAGCATTGATCTTCTCCTTGCTGGCGCCGCGGATCGTCCTTGGGACGACGCGGCAGATCCGACCGGCGGGCGTCACGCAACCATTGGTCGGAAAGGTCCAGGGAAATACGGCCGGTCCTAGAACCGGGCGCTGTCGAAATAAGCGCGCGTATGCGCGGTATCCTGCAGCCGGGCCTCTCCGGCATCAAGCTCGACGGCCGCCTCGGCGGGTGCGCCGATCGCGGTCACGGCGAGCGCGGCAGGTGCCGCCGTCGCCGCGAGCATCAGGAAACTGCGGCGGCTGGCGCCTTCTTCCTTCTTGTTGGTCATATCCTCTCCCTCCTTGAAAACGCCCGTCCCCCGAGCGCGTCGTCCTGGCCGTTTCAGGCCGCACTCATCCGGAAACCCTCGCGCTCGATCTCCATGAACACCCTGCCGGCAGCGCCGACGGAGGCGTAGAAGACCGAGTTCTTCGCAGCTTCCAAATCCGAATAGAAATGTCCCGCCCATGGGGCGACATGCCTTGCCCAGAACTCCTGCTGGCTCTGCAGGCTGGCCGGGGCGCCGAAGCGGCCGCGGATCATGCCGCCCATCATCTCCATGAGCGAGGCGATGTTGTCCTCGGGCTCGTAGACGTTGGGCGCGCGGGTGATCCGGCGCGCGTTCATGTCGGAACGCAGCTGGGCGAGGGGCTTCTCGTTGAGGAACCCCGTCAGGTAGTAGCTGGCATAGGGCAGCAGCTCGCCGCGGCCGAGACCGATGAAAAGGGCGTTGAACTCCGCCTCCACGCCGCGCTCCGTGCTCACCTTCGCGACGCGGGCGAGCGACTGCATCGCCTGGCCGAGATCGCTGTCATCGCCGCCGAGCGCCGCGGCCTGCGCCAGAAGCGGCTTGCGCGGCGGCGAGGCCAGCAGAAGGCCGAGGAAGTCGTAGAGGTCAGCGCGCAGCGCGTCCTCGTCGGCGATCTGGGGGAGCGTGTCACTCTGGGTCATTGTCGGTCCTGATCATTCCTGGGCATGCGCGAAGCGCATCCTGCGGCGGGGCGCGCGCGGCGGCTCGGCGTCGTCGTCCTGCGCGGAGAGGGCGGCCCGGGCGGCGGGCGGTGTCTCAACCTGCGCCGTGTTCTCGGCGTCGTCCTCGTGCGGTTCGCGGGATTGGGGCTCTTCGAGCGCGATTTCCTCGCCGGCGCTGTTATGGCCCATGACCGCTGGGGGCGTGCCCTCGTCTTCGGCCGTATCCTGCGCGGCGGTGTCGAGGGCGCCATCGCCATCCTCGCCAGCGGCGAGCCGCTCCCGGGCCGCGGCTTCGGCCTCCGCTTCGGCGGCCATCTTTTCGACATGGCGCAGCATGCCCTTGCCGACCTGATAGGCGGTCTGCAGGTTCTCGACCACCGTGGCGGCGTCCGTGTAATCCTCGCCATATTCGAGCAGGTTGTCGAGATTGGCGAGCGCCGGGTTGACCCGCCAGAGCTGCCGCAGCGCCCTCTGGCGCAGCCGCTGCGGGACAGCCTTCGACATGAAGGCCGTCACGTCCTGGCCGGGCCGGATCTCTTCGGGAAGCGGCAGGTTGAGTTCGGCGAGAATCTCCTCGTCGGTCTTTTCTTCCTGCTCGGCGGCAAGCGCGGCATCCTCGCGCGCCGCCGCGATGGCGGCCGCGCGCTCCTGCTCGGCGGCCCGCTCGGCCTCGACGCGCGCCTTGCGGCGCGACCAGAAATCCTCGCGGCTCATTGGATATTCGCCTTTGCCTTGCGCGGCGCGCGGAAGACGTCGGCCGTCTGGCGGATTCGCGAATCGCCCTTGCCATCCTCGACCAGGTCGACGCGCTTGCGGTCCCGGCGGCGTTTGACGAAGACCTCTTCCTCGTGATGCTCGTTGATGAAGTCCCGGATCAGCGCGACCAGCCCCTCGGGCATCGGCACGAGTTCCACCAGTTCCTCACCGCTGTCGAGATAGTCCTGCGCCTCGTAGGGGGAGGCGGTGACGAGCGTGACCTCCATCGGATGCTCGCGACCGGGCGTCTCGCGCATCACCACCCCGATCGAGGGGACTTTCGCGGACAATCCCGTCAGATAGGCCTCGGTATCCGTGCGCCACAGCTCGAGCGGGAGGGTCGCCGCATGATACTCGACCGCGTCCCCCTCGCGCCGCATCTCGGTCCAGTCCGCCGGTCCCGCGCCCGGAAGCACGCCGACCGCGCGCCAATGCCAGGCCGCCCAGCGCGTGACGCCGGGAGTGCGCCGGATGACGACGCCGAGAGGAAGGGAGGTCGTGGCGGGGCGCATGGGCGGTTCGGGGGTCTCCTGGCAGGTTTCGGCCGAGCGTTAGGATTTGTTCCAGTCTGACGGGAACTGCGCGCGGTTCCAAGGGTTTTCTTGTATACAATTGTGGCCCGCGATCATATTTTGGTTATCGCGACACAGGCTCCGCCCCCTTTACCGCACAGTGATATGGGTTTAGCAATCGCGATCCGAAGCCCACGGCCACGCGGCGGCACGGAGCCGCCATGCCCGCTGCCGCATGGGCCGCGCGCAGCCGCGCCGCGGCAAGTGAAAGGAACGTTCATGGTCAAGCAACTGCTCCTGTGCGATTGCGCCCGGTCCCAGTCGGTCGATGCCGATGCCATCGGTCGTGCCGGCGGTCTGCCCTGCTCGCGCGTGCACAGCGCCCTTTGCACATCCGAGCTGCAGGTGGCCGCCGAGGCGATGGCCGGTGGCGAGATTGTCATCGCCTGCGGGCAGGAGGTCGCGCGCTTCGAGGAGCTCGCCCAGGAGATCGACGCGCCGGTGCCCGGTTTCGTGGATATCCGTGATCGCGCCGGCTGGTCCGAAGAGGGCGCGGATGCCGGCCCCAAGCAGGCCGCGCTGGTCGCAGAGGCGCAGCTGCCCGATCCGGCGATGCGCGCGCTCGACGTGACATCCGAGGGAATGTGCCTCATCGTCGGCAGCTCCGCGGTGGCGCTGCCGGCCGCCGTGCAACTGTGCGAGCTGCTCTCCGTGACAGTGCTCCTGACCGATGACGACGAGCCGCCGCTGGATCGGCGTTTCGATGTCATCCGAGGACGCCTGGCACGAGTGGAGGGCGCGCTTGGTGGCTTCCGCCTGCGCATCGACGCGTTGCAGCAGGTCGACCCGGCCGGCCGCGGCTTTTTCGATTTCACCCCGCCGCGCGATGGCGGCGAGACGCAATGCGACATCCTGATGGACCTGACGGGCGGCACGCCCTTCGTCACGGCGCCGGGCAAGCGCGAGGGCTACCTGCGGGCCGATCCGGGCGACCAGCGCGCCGTCGTCGCCGCCGCCTTCGCCGCGAGCCAGCTCGTCGGCACCTTCGAGAAGCCGCTCTATGTCAGGCTGAGCGAGCCGCTCTGCGCCCATAGCCGTGCCGAGCAGGTCGGCTGCACCCGCTGCCTCGACATCTGCCCCACCGGCGCCATCAGCCCGGCCGGAGAGCATGTCGCGATCGATCCGATGATCTGCGCGGGCTGCGGGTCGTGCTCGGCGCTCTGCCCGTCGGGCGCGATCACCTATGACGCGCCGCCGGTCTCGCATCTCTTCCGCCGGATGGAGACGATGATGCAGGCCTTCACGAAGGCCGGCGGCCAGGCACCGCGCCTTCTGGTGCATGACATGAATCACGGCGCCGAAATGATCTCGCTCTCGGCGCGGTTCGACCGTGGCCTGCCGGCGGCCACGATCCCCTTCGCGCTCGACACGATCGCGGGCTTCGGCCACGCGGAGATGCTCGGCGCGCTCGCCTTGGGTTTCTCGCGGGTGGAGGTGCTCCTGTCGCCGACGACGGAGCGCGAGGCGCTCGACCGCGAGGCCCGTCTCGCCGCGGCGATCGCCAGCCCCGGGCGCATCGCCATCATCGACGATGTCGCCGATCCCGAGCGCCTCACCGACGCGCTCCTGGCGGAGGCCCCGGCCCCCGTCGCCGAGCCCGTCCTGCCGATGGGCAGCCGGCGCCAGGTGACCCGCCTCGCGGCGCGCGCGCTGCACGAGGATGCGGGCAGCGCCGCGCCGCTCGCCTTGCCCGAGGGGGCACCCTACGGCGCGGTGCTCGTCGATACCGACGCCTGCACGCTGTGCCTGTCCTGCGTGTCTCTCTGCCCGTCCGGCGCGCTGATGGACAACGAGGACAAGCCGCAGCTCCTGTTCCAGGAAGATGCTTGCCTGCAATGTGGGCTCTGCGCCAATATCTGCCCCGAGGATGCGATCGCCCTGCGCCCGCAGCTCGATCTGAGCGATGCCGCGCTGTCCCAGAAGGTGCTGAACGAGGAAGAGCCGGCCGAATGCGTTGAATGCGGCGCGGCCTTCGGGGTGAAATCCACCATCGAGCGTATCTCCGCCCAGCTGGCGGGAAAGCATCCCATGTTCGCCTCGGGTCCGCAGGCCCGGATGATCCGCATGTGCGACGATTGCAGGGTCAACGCCCAGTATCACATGCAGAACAACCCCTTCGCCGCCGCCGAGCGGCCGCGCACCCGGACGACCGACGACTACTACTCCGAGCGCAAGGACCACTGAATGCGCTCATTTCGCATCGAGCGGTGCCCCCAGATCGGCCGGTGCGAGCCCGGCGACATAGGCAATGATCGCTTCCAGCTCTTCCAGATCGAGCCGCATCGGCGCGATCGGGGAGGGACGGCGCGGATCGAAGGGCGGCGTGACATCCTCGACCTGGGTGAAGGAGGGGTGCGGGTTGAGCGCATGGAAGGCGGCAAAGCGGGTTTGCCAGTCCGCGAAGCCCCGCAGCAGCGCGAAGGAGGGGGTCGAGCCGATGCCCTTCATCCTGTTCACCCGGCCCACGACATGGCAGCGCCCGCACAGATCGAGCGCCAGTGTCGCGCCGGCCTCCGCATCGCCCTCGGGCGGCGGCGCGGCGCGCGCGCTGCGCCGTGCGGCGGCGGGACGGTAGGGCGGCCCTTCTGGCGGGGCGAAGCCGTCGATGGCGGCGCGGCCGGCGGTGGAGGACAGCCAGTTGAGGAACCGGCCGGCGTCGGGATCGTCATTCGCGCCCAGGTGCCAGGTCTGCGCGCCCCTGCTCAGCACCGCCTCGCCGAGCGGCGCGGTCGTGAACCAGAGATCGGCCTTCGCAGGACGCTGCCCCTCCGGGGACACGGCTTCCTTGAGCGTCACGGCGATGCCGGTCTTGAGCGAGAAGCGCGGTTTGAGATGGTCGATCACGCCGGATTGCAGAAGCTCGGGCGGGGCGGCGAGCACGAAGCTTCGATCGGCTTCGCCGGCAAGCATTGGCACCGGCGCGACAATCCCTATGATCACGGCGATCCGGCGGATCATGTCATCTCTCCAGATGCGGGGCGGATGGATGTGCCGCGAAGCTTAGGAGCCGGCGGGCGGGCCCGTCAACACTGACCTCACAGCCATGAAAGGCCGACCGATGGACGAGAAATTCAACATGTCGATGCGCAAGTTCCTCAAGCAGGTAGGGGTGACCTCGCAGCAGGCGATCGAGGAAGCGATGCGTGACCGGGACACGAGCGGCAAGACCTATACGGCAAAGGTCGTTCTGACCGTGGACGGTCTCGACCTGACGCATGAAGTGACCGGCAAGATCGAAGGGCAGGGCTGACGTGAGCGCGACACGAGACGACGTTCTGGGTGCGCTGAAGAGCGTGCGTGCCCCCTCCGGCGAAGATCTAATATCGACTGGCGTGGTGCGCGCGCTTTCGGTCGAGGACGGGGCCGTGCGCTTCGTGCTTGAGATCGACCCCAAGCAATCGACGGCCTGGAGCCCGGTCCGCGACGCGGCCGAGGCGGCGGTGAAGGCGCTCTCGGGCGTGACCACCGTCTCGGCGGTGATGACCGCCCACAGCAAGCCCGCGGCCCCGCCCGATCTGTCCTCCTCGCGCAAGCCCGCGCAGCCGCAAGGTCCCCAGAAGCTGCCCGGCGTGGACCGGATCGTGGCGATCGCCTCGGGCAAGGGCGGCGTCGGCAAGTCGACGGTATCGGCCAATCTCGCGGTGGCCCTCGCCGCCGAAGGGCGCCGAGTCGGCCTGCTCGATGCGGATGTCTACGGCCCTTCGCAGCCGCGGATGCTGGGCGTCAGCGGCCGGCCGGCCTCTCCGGATGGCAAGACCATCCTGCCGATGCGCAATCACGGCGTGACCATGATGTCCCTCGGCCTGATGACCAACGAGGGTCAGGCCGTCGTCTGGCGCGGCCCGATGCTCATGGGCGCGCTTCAGCAGATGCTGGGTCAGGTGCAGTGGGGGGCGCTCGACATTCTCCTGATCGACCTGCCGCCCGGCACGGGCGACGTGCAGATGACGCTGGCGCAGAAATCCGAGGTGACCGGCGCGGTCATCGTCAGCACCCCGCAGGACGTGGCCCTGATCGATGCGCGCAAGGGCATCGACATGTTCAACCAGCTGCATGTGCCGATCCTCGGCATGATCGAGAACATGAGCACGCATATCTGCTCCAATTGCGGGCATGAGGAGCATATCTTCGGGCATGGCGGCGTCGCGGCCGAGGCCGAGAAGATGGGCGTGCCGCTGCTGGCCGAGATCCCCCTGCATCTCGATATCCGCACGGCCGCCGACAGCGGCGCGCCCATCGTCGTCAGCAAGCCGCAAAGCACGCAGGCGCAGAGCTTCCGGGCGCTCGCCCGCCGGATGATCGAGGACGGCAACGCATGAGCGGAACCGCGCCGGACGATCCGGCGATCACCGAGCCCGTCTTCCCGCCGCTCTTCGAGGGATATGCCATGTCGGGGCAGGCGGACCCGTTCGACGCAGCCTGCGCCAAGGCCGCGCTCGGATGCGATGCGGGACTGGTCATGCACAACGTGCAGGCCGACCGCCTGCGCGCGGCTATCGTCTTCGCACCGGAGGTTCCGCTCGGCGAGGCGATGGTGATGCAGCCTCTCTGCGGCATCGGTTTCCAGAACGCGCTGGGCGCCCTCGCTCCGCCGGAGCTTGCGGTGCAGCTGACCTGGGAGGGCGGTATCGTCGTGAACGGCGCCGCCTGCGGCCACCTTTCGGTCGCGGCGTCGACGGACGATCCCGCGCAGGTGCCGGACTGGCTTGTGGTCGGCCTGTCGCTGCCGCTTCTCGCGATGGGCGACATGCCCGGCCACGAACCCGAGAAGACGACACTGGTCGAGGAAGGCTGCGGAGAGGTGGAGCCGGTCCTCCTGCTCGAGGCCTGGGTGCGACACAGCCTTGTCTGGCTCAACCGCTGGAGCGACGAGGGCGTGGCACCCCTGCACCGCGAATGGAGCGGCCTTGTGCACGGGATCGGCGCATCGGCCAGCAGGGGGGGACATGAAGGCGTCTTCCTTGGAACGGACGAGGCGTTCGGCATGCTCCTGCGCGACAGCGCGACCACACATCTCATCCCCCTGACGACGCTGCTCGAGGACCCAACACGATGAATCTCGCCCGTGCCATCCATTTCGACGAAAGCGACCGGAACGTCTTCAACAATCCCGCACGCACCGGAGAATGGTGCATCTCGGGCGGCTTCGAGTTCTCGAACTGGGGAGAAGCCGATCTTGTGGGCAAGGCGCGTCAGGCCTTCGCCAATGGATGGCTCGGGATCGAGACCTTCGGCCGGGTCACTTTCGTAGCCGTGACAAAGATCGAACCCGCGGAGCTTGCCCAGCTCGAGGCGGGCCTTGCGCAACATTTCGTGGACCTCTACGGCGCGCCTTCGCTCGAAGAGGCGCTTCCGGTCGCGCGGGACGAACTGGAGCATATGGCTGAACTATGCGCCGGACACGATCCCAACACGCTGCTGACAGTCGCGCGCGAGCTGTCGGAGACCGGTTTGCGCGAAGGCTTCCGGGTCATCGCGGCCGATCCTGCAGGGCTCGAGCAATTCGCCATTCATGGCGATACCGATCACTGAGCACTTGCGTCGCCTTTTCGGGGCGGGGGAGCCTCCGGCGGAGGTATTTTCACGAAGCTGAGGAGTGGGTCGACGAGGCGTCGTCTTTTCATCTTCGCTCAAATACCTCGGGGGTCCGGGGGCACGACCCCCCGGGGGGTCGCCGGCATTTCCGGCCGGCTCAGACGAAGCGCGACACGAGGTTTTCCAGGATTTCCTGTCGGCCCGAGACGGGAGAGGGGCCCGCCCCCGTATCCAGAACCCGCGCATGGATGTCGTCGAGGCTTTCCGAATCGCGCATCGTCTTCGCCGCGTCACTCTCCCAGCCTTCGTAGCGCGCGCGCCGCGCAGCCTCGAGTGAGCCATCTTCGAGCATTGCCGCTGCTGCCTTGAAGCCGCGCGCGCAGACATCCATCGCCCCGACATGCGCCGCCACGAGATCGACCGGATCGAGGGATTGCCGCCGCAGGCGCGCATCGAAATTGGTCCCGCCCGTCGTGAAGCCGCCCGTCTTCAGCACTTCGTAATAGGCCAGGGCCACTTCGCGCGGATTGTCGGGAAACTGATCCGTATCCCATCCCGATTGATAATCGTTGCGGTTCATGTCGATCGAGCCCAGCAAGCCGAGCGAGGCGGCGGTTGCCAACTCGTGCTCGAAGCTGTGACCGGCGAGGATCGCGTGGCCCTGCTCGAGATTCATCTTGATCTCGTTCTCGAGGCCGAACCTCTTGAGGAAGCCGTAGACGGTCGCCACGTCGTAATCGTATTGGTGCTTCGTCGGCTCCTGCGGCTTTGGCTCGACGAGGATCGCGCCCTTGAAGCCGATTTTGTGTTTGTGCTCCACGACCTTGTGCAGGAAGGCGCCCATCTGTTCGGCTTCCCGCCCCAGATCGGTGTTCAGCAGCGTCTCGTAGCCCTCGCGCCCGCCCCAAAGGACGTAGTTCTCGCCGCCGAGCCTGTGTGTCGCCTCCAGGCAGTCCTTCACGGTGGCGGCCGCCCAGGCGAAGATCTCGGGATCGGGATTCGTGGCGGCGCCGGCCATGAAGCGGCGATGCGAGAAGAGGTTCGCCGTGCCCCAGAGCAGGCGCTGGCCGCCCGTCTCCATCTTCTCGCCGATGTGGTCGATGATCTCGAGGAAGTTCCGGCGGCTCTCGGCGAAGGTCGCGCCCTCGGGCCGGATATCGGCATCGTGCCAGCAGAAGAAAGGCTGCCCGAGGATCGCGAAGAGATCGAAGGCGGCGTCGGCCTTCGCGCGGGCCGCGGCCATGTCGTTACCGAACCAGGGGCGCTCGAATGTCTGGCCGCCGAAAGGGTCTCCCCCGGGCCAGGCGAAGCTGTGCCACCAGGCGACCGAGAAGCGCAGGTGATCCTCCATGCGTTTCGTGCCGAGCATCTCGTCGGGGTTGTAGTGGCGGAACGCGAGATCGCTGCCACTGTCGGTGCCTTCGTAGGTGATCGGGGCGATCCCGTCGAAATAGCTGCTCACGTCAGGTCTCCTTGAGGATGGCATATGCTTGCGCGTAGCGGGTATGGGCATCGTCGAAGGCCTGCCGCAACGCGGTTTCGGGTTTGACCGTCCGGGCGATCGGCGGCGCAGTGCAGATCTCGGGGCCGGCCCCCGCGGCGGCCATCATCGCGAGCCTGGCCGCGCCCAGCGCGGCGCCGTGATCACCCGAGGCCGGCACATCCACCGGCAGATCGAGCGCGGTCGCTATGGCGGCAAGCCAGTAGTCCGAGCGGCTTCCGCCTCCAAGGGCGATCACCCGTTCGATCCGCGTTTCGGTCTCGGCAAGCGCATCGCGGCAATCGCGGAAGGCGAAGGCGACGCCCTCGAGCAGGGCGCGCGTGCCGGCGGCCCTGTCGGTCGCATGTTCGAGCCCGAGGAACGCGCCTCTTATGGCGGCATCGTTATGCGGTGTGCGCTCGCCACCGAGATAGGGCAGGAAAAGCGCTGAGCCGGGCGCCTGCAGCGGTCCGAGGGCGGCGGTCAGCTCATGCGCGCTGGAGGCAGTGAACCGTGCAAGCCATTCAAGCGCGTCCGTGGCGGCAAGGATCACCCCCATCTGGTGCCAGCGGCCCGGCAGGGCATGGCAGAAGGTATGGATCGCCGTCTGGGGGTCGGGGCGGTAGCCGTCATTGGCGGCAAAGAGGACGCCGGAGGTGCCGAGACTGAGAAAGGCGCTCCCATCCGCGACCGTGCCCGCACCGACGCCGGAGGCCGCGTTGTCGCTGCCGCCGCCCGCAACGATGATGCCGGCCGGCAGGCCGCAAGCCTCGGCCGCGGAAACGCGCAGGCGCCCCGCGGGGGCCGACCCTTCGACGAGGGCGGGCATCTGGGCACGGCTAAGTCCCGTCGCCTCGAGCAGGTCTCCCGACCAGTCGCGCTCGCGCGTGTCGAGCCAGGACGTGCCCGCGGCGTCCGACATGTCGGTGACATGCTCTCCGGTGAGCCACAGGCGCAGGTAGTCCTTGGGCAACAGGACCCGGCTGATGCGGGCAAAGATCTCGGGCTCGTTCTCGGCAACCCAGGCCAGTTTCGGCGCGGTGAAGCCCGGAAAGACGATATTGCCGGTGATCTCGCGGAAGGCCGGGTCCGCGTCGAGGCGGGCAGCCTGCGCATGCGCGCGTGTGTCGTTCCACAAGATGCAGGGACGCAGGACCTCGTCATTGGCGCCCAGCAGCGTGGCGCCATGCATATGGCCCGAAAGGCCGATGCCCACGAGCTGCGACAGATCGGTATGGGCGGCGATCCGGCCGATCGCGCTTCTTGCCGCCGCGATCCAGTCAGCCGGGTCCTGCTCGGACCAGTTGGGATGCGGCCGCGAGACCGTCAGGGGGGCGCTTGCCTCGGCGCAGGTCTTCTGATCGGCATCGATCAGAAGAGCCTTCAGCCCCGAGGTCCCCAGATCGAGTCCGAGGAACATCAGCCCGGCTGCCCCGGTTTCTTGCCCAGGATGATCATCCCGAGGATGTCGTCGTCGGTGACGTCCTCGACACGTTCCGTACCCACGAGCTGGCCGTTCTTCATCACGCTGACGCGGTCGCACAGGGCCATCACGTCATGGATGTCGTGGCTGATGAGGAAGATGCCGATCCCCTGTTTCTTCAGCTCCTGCACCAGTTCGGAGACCATCTGCGTCTCTTGCGGGCCAAGCGCGGCGGTCGGCTCGTCCATGATCAGGATGCGTGCGTCGAAATAGACCGCTCGGGCGATGGCCACCGATTGGCGCTGGCCGCCCGACAGGGCGCTGACCGGATCGCCGAACTTCGAGAAGTTCGGGTTCAGCCGGGCCATGATGCGCCGTGTCTCCGCCTCCATTGCCGCGTCGTTCACGAAGCCCAGCCCGGTCGTCAGCTCGCGGCCCAGAAAGAGGTTGCTCGCCGCGTCGAGATTGTCCGCCAGCGCCAGCGTCTGGTAGATCGTCTCGATGTTGTAGCTGCGCGCATCGCGGGGATTGTTGATCGTGGCCTTCTCGCCGTTGACGTAGATCTCGCCGCTATCGGCCGCGTAGGCGCCCGAGAGGATCTTGATCAGCGTCGACTTGCCGGCGCCGTTGTGACCCAGCAGGCCGACGACCTCGCCGGGAAAGAGATCGACGCTCACGTCGTCGACCGCGCGCACGCCGCCGAAAGCGATCGAGATGTTGCGCATCTCGACGAGCGGGACGGTTCCGGCGGGCACCTTGGCCGCGCCGCGGGGCAGGGAGGTTGTGGTGCTGTCCATCATTTCGCTCCGGTGCGCTTGCGGTAGATGATGTCGATGAGGACGGCGAGGACGAGGACCGAGCCGACCACGATATTCTGCAGCGGCGCGTCGACCCCGACCATGGCCATGCCCGACTGGAGGCTCTGCATGATCAGCGCGCCGAGGATGGCGCCGTAGATGGTGCCGAGCCCCCCCGCGAGCGCCGTGCCGCCGATCACCGCCGCGGCGATGACGCGCAGCTCGTCGAGTGTGCCGATGTCATTGGAATGGAAGGTCAGGCGGGCGGAAGCCACGACCGCCGAGAGCGCGGCGAGGGCGCCCATGATCGCGAAGACCTTGACCGTCAGCATGCGGGTGTTGATGCCCGAAAGCTCGGCCGCGTCGGGATTGCCGCCGGTGGCGAAGATGTAGCGGCCAAGACGGGTGCGCCGCGCCACGAGGGTCATGACGATCGCGATGGCGATCAGCAGAAGCACCGAGACGGGCATGCCGTAGCCGGCGGTGAAGCCCTCGGGCATGGTCTCGCCGCGGGCCTCGAACTGCCGCTCGAGGACGCGTTCGGGAATGGTGTAGCTGTTGAGGATCCAGACGAGGCCGAGGATCGCGGCGGCCACGAGAAGGCCGAGGACCGCCTCGGCCCAGACCGGCTTGACGGGGAAGTCATGTGCCAGCTTGGAGCGGCGCGCCTGCACCAGTCCGTAGAGCGCGGCGAGCACTGCGAGGATGCCGACGACCCAGGACATCGTCTCGCCCATGGTGCCGTTGATGCCGCCGAACACCTGAAAGTTCTCGTCGAGCGGGCCGATCGTCTGGCCGTTGGTGATGTACCAGGCCACGTTGCGCCACACCAGGAGACCGCCGAGCGTCACGATGAAGGCGGGGATCGCGAGATAACCCACGAGCCAGCCGTGAAAGGCGCCGATCGCGATGCCGGTCAGCAGGCCGACGAGGATCGCGAGCGGGGCGATCAGCGGGCTGCCGAGTCCGAGACCGAGCACCTGCGGCAGAAGCCATGTCTGGGTGATGGCCATCATCGCCGAGCAGGTGGCCAGCAGCGAGCCCACGCTCAGGTCGATATGGCGGGTGACGATCACGAAGACCATGCCCGTGGCCATGATCGCGACGGAGACCGTCTGGATCGTCAGGTTGAAGATGTTGCGCGCCGTCAGGAATTGGCCCTGTGTCAGCACGTTGAACACGATGCATACGGCGATGAAGGCGCCGATCATCCCGAGAAGGCGGGTATCGACTTCGAGCGTATCGAGCAGCTTGCGCTTCTCGACCCGCTGGGTCTGGCTGACGGTGTCTGACATGGATGGGGCTCTTCATTCAGGAGCGAAGGTGCGCGGCGGCGCGAATGTGGCAAAGACCCCGGCGCGCGAGGCGCCGGGGTTCGGGCAAGCGGCTCAGTTGCAGGGAGCCGGACCGTCCGTGACACCCTGGCACAGGGCTTCCTTCTCGATCCAGCCGGCATCGACGACCATCTCGAGATTGTCCTGCGTGACCGGGATCGGGTCGAGGAACTTCGCGGTCAGCTCGGTGCCGCCCGGGGAGGTCCACATCTCGGCGCCCTCGATCTCGGACATCTCGGTGCCCTCGGCCATCTTCACCGCGATCTCGCCGGCCGTGCGGCCCAGCTCGCGCGCGTCCTTCCAGACGCTGACGGTCTGGGTGCCCTTGGCAACGCGGTTCAGGCCGGCATGATCGCCGTCCTGGCCAGAGACGGGGATGCCGTCCATGCCCTGCGCGGTCAGCGCCGCCACGGCGCCGCCGGCGGTGCCGTCGTTGGAGGCGACGACCGCGTCGACCTCGTTGTTCTGCGCGGTCAGGATCTGCTCCATGTTGCGCTGGGCGTTGGCGGGAAGCCACTGATCGGTATAGGCCTCGCCGACGATCGTGATCTTGCCGGCGTCGATCGCTTCCTGCAGGACCTCCTGCTGGCCGCCGCGCAGGAAGTCGGCATTGGGATCGGTGGGCGAGCCCTTGATCATCACGTAGTTGCCTTCGGGTGCGGCTTCGAGCACGGCGCGGGCCTGCATCCGGCCAACCTCGATATTGTCGAAGGTCAGGTAGAAGGCGCGCGGATCCTCGATCAGGCGGTCATAGCCGACGACCGGAATGCCCTCGTTATCGGCGGCGGTGATCGCGGGGCCGATGGCCTGCGAATCCTGCGCCAGGATGATGAGCGCATCGGCGCCCTGGGCGATCAGCGATTCGATGTCGGAGATCTGCTTGGAGGAGGAGCTCTGCGCATCGGCGCTGATATAGGTCGCACCGGCTTCCTCGAGGGCCGACTTGATCGCCGCCTCGTCGGTCTTCCAGCGCTCTTCCTGGAAGTTGGACCAGCTCACGCCGACGGTCGGGCCGTCCTGTGCCAGAACGGTGGTGGACATCAGTCCGGTCGACAGCGCGGCGGCCGTCCATATTGCAAGACGCATGGTTCTTCCTCCCAGGAATGTCGCCGCGATCCTTGTCGCGCGGCGATCGGTGCTTGTAGTCGCGACAGGATGATCGCAATTAATTCGGTTGTCAAAATAAATGTTTCCAAATGCCCTCTGGCCAGCGTAACCTGATCTCCGAGGCCCCCGCCGATCTCCGCTGCCGCGGGCCGGCGCCGGCGGCCGCGTCCAGCCGGAGTGCCCAGAGCATGACGATCCAGACCTCGAGGGACGCCTTGCCCGAGCCGCCGGTGCCGCCGGGGTGCGGCCCGCTCCTCGCCAGCGCGGCTCCGGGCCTGCAACCCCTGCGTCAGACCGTCTTCGAGACGGTCCGGGCCGCCGGAACGATCGCCCGGCGAGACGTGGCGCGTGCGCTCGGGGTCAGTCCCGCCTCCGTCACGGCGGCGGTCACGGAGTTGATCAACGCGGGCTATCTCGACGAGCGATCGGCGCCGCCTGGTGCGGAGGGCGGTCGCGGCCGGCCGGCGGTCGCGCTCGCGGTGCGCCCCGGTGCGGGCTTCGTCGCGGGATTGCAATTCGCACCCGGACGGCACAGCGCGGTGATCCACGACCTCGCCGGAACGCAGATCGCCTCGGCCATCCTGCCCGGCGACGGCGCGCGGCTTTCGCTGGATACGCTCAAGGAGCGCGCGGCCCGCCTGATGGCGGCGGCGCTGGCCGCGGCCGAGCTTCCCGCGGATGCCGTGATCCGCATCGGGGCCGGCGTTCCGGGCTTCGTCGACAGCGCCGCGGGGCGGGTCCTGTGGTCGCCCCTCGTTGCCGGGCGGAACATCGATCTGGCAGCCGAGCTCTCCGGCGCTCTCGGCTGCGAGGTCGTGATCGACAACGACGCGCATCTCATCGCCCTCGCCGAGCTGTGGTTCGGGCAGGGGCGGGGGGTCAGGCATTTCGCCGTCGTGACCATCGAGCATGGTGTGGGCATGGGTCTCGTGCTCGACAACCGGCTCTATCGCGGGGTGCGGGGGCTCGGCACCGAGCTCGGCCATACCAAGGTGCAGCTCGACGGCGCCCTGTGCCAATGCGGTCAGCGCGGCTGCCTCGAGGCCTATGTCAGCGATTACGCGCTGCTGCGCGAGGCGCCCACGGCCCTTGGCTGGCCGCCGCGTAGTTTGACCGATGGCGAGATCCTCGAGCGGCTCTACGACGAGGCGAAGGCCGGGAACGCGGCGGCCCGTTCGATCTTCCGGCGCGCGGGCCGTTTCCTCGCCGCGGGCCTTGGCAATATCGTCAACCTCTTCGATCCCGAGCTGATCGTCCTGTCGGGCGCGCGGATGCGCTGGGATTACCTCCACGCGGACGAGCTGATGGCCGAGATGGCCCGTGCCGCGATCGTGGTGGACGGTCCGGCGCCCCGGCTCGAGACCCATGTCTGGGGGGACCTGGTCTGGGCACGCGGCGCCGCCGCGCTGGCGCTCACGGATGTCACCGGAGCGCGTTTCGGCGCCGCCGGCGCGAGGGCGGCGCAATGAGGCGCGCGCCCCTTCCCGCAGCGCTCGCACTGCTCGCCGTGGCGGCGGCGCCGGCCCTCGCCGCCCCGCCGCGTTTCGCGCAGATGGACGAGGCGCTGCCGGGGGGACATTCCTACGAGGGCGGATGGGAGCATTTCGTGGGCGGCGGTGTCGCGGTTTTCGACTGCAATGGCGACGGCTATCCGGAGATCGCAGCCGCCGGCGGCACGGCGCCCGCCGTCCTCTTCGTCAATCGCAGCGGCGACAGGCCGGAGCCGGGAATGCCGGACGTCGCCTTGCGCTTCGAGCGCGCGGCCTTTGCCGCCGGGGAAGGGGTCACGGGGCTGTGGCCGTTCGACATGGACGGTGACGAGAGGGTGGATCTCGCGGTGACGCGGGTGGGTGAGAACCTGCTTTTGCGCGGGACCGGGAATTGCGGTTTCGAGCGTGCCAACGCGCTCTGGGGGTTCGAGGGCGGCTCGGCATGGAGCACGGCCTTCTCGGCGACATGGATGGCCGGGGCGACGCGCCCCGTTCTCGCCTTCGGCAACTATGTCGACCGGGACGATCCCGAGGGTCCGTTCGGCACCTGCGCACCCAACATGCTGCACCGACCGCATGCGTCGGGCTACGTCGCCGAGCCGCTCGCGCCGGGTTTTTGTGCGCTGTCGATGCTCTTCTCCGATCCGGGCGGCACGGGACAGGCGCAGCTGCGCATCTCGAATGACCGGCATTACTACGTGCGCGGCGGCCGCGAGCAGATGTGGGAGCTCGATCCCCTGCGCGAGCGGCGCGGCGACGACGGCTGGCCCGACCTTTCGATCTGGGGCATGGGCATCGCCCAGCGCGACATCGACGGCGACGGGATGCAGGACGTGATGCTGACATCCATGGGCGATCAGCTTCTGATGTTCGGCCGCCCGCAGGGGTGGGAGGCCGCGCCCTACGCCGCCGGGGCCGCGGCGCAGCGTCCCTTCATCGGCGATGACGGGCGCCCCTCGACCGGGTGGCATCCCGAGTTCGCCGATGTCGACAATGACGGCCTCGACGATCTCTTCATCGCGAAGGGCAATGTCGACCAGATGCCCTCGAACGCGGCGCATGATCCCAACAATCTCCTGATGCAGCGTCCCGCCGGCCAATTCACCGAAACGGCGGCGGCGGCGGGGGTGGCGAGCACGGCGCGCGGGCGCGGCGCGGCGCTCGCCGATCTCGACCGGGACGGGCGGCTCGACCTGGTGGTGGTGAACCGGCGGGCGCCGATGCAGCTCTGGCGCAACGTGACGCGGGCGGGGGGGCATCTCTTCGTGACCCTGCGCGGGCCTTCGGGCAATCGCGGCGCGGTCGGCGCGCGCATCGAGCTGCTGATGCCGGACGGGCGGATCGCCCTGCGCGAGATCACGGTGGGCGGCGGCCATGGCGGCGGCCAATGGGGGCCACAGCATTTCGGGCTTGGCAGCGCGCCTGGCGCCATGCTGCGCGTCACCCGTCCCGGCGGGTCCGCGGGTCCGTGGATGCCGGTCGCGGCGGGGGGCGACTACCTCCTGGACATCGGCGGCGCCGAGGCGCGTCTGGAGAAGCGCTGAGCCGCCGCGCGGTTTTCAGCGATCGACGGGAAGCCCGCTCGGGACGCTATGCGGGATGCCGAGACGCCCCGACAGGGCGAGCGGATCGCTCAGGCTCTCGAGAAAGGCCAGGAGCAGGTCGATCTGCGGCTCCGCGAGGGGCCGTATGTCGTCCCCGCGGGCCCCGAGCACCGCGTCGCGCTCGGACCGGGTCTCCCACAGGGCGTGATCCTCGCCCGCGCCGACCCCCGCCGGCAGCGGCCCGTCGATCGCCGCGCTCGCCGCCGGATCGGCATGGCGGCGCAGATAGGCGCGCAGCTCCGCGGTGGCGCCCGCGTGACCATAGGGCCCGGTGCGCGTCACGTTGCGCAAGGACGGGGTGCGGAAGCGGAAGGCATCCTCCGCCCGGCCGGTGACGCGTATCCGCCCGTCATCGCGCCGGTGGCTCTCGAAACGGGCGCGCTTGCCGGGGCCGATCTGCACCTCGCCCATCGCGTGGAAGCCCTGATCGGTCAGGAACGGACCCGAATGGCAAACGGCGCAGCCGGCCGCGCCGTAAAAGAGCGCCATTCCCTCGAGGGCGGCACCCCGCAGCGGCGCCGCACCGCTCAGATGGGCATCGAATGGGGAATCGGTGCTGCGCCATTCGAAAGCGATGAACTCGGCGATGGCATTGGAGATATCGGTGAAGGCGATGGGCGCGCCCGCCGCGATCTCGGGGAAGGCTTCGGCGAAGCGGCGGCGATAGTCCGGAATGGCGTCGACACGCCGCGCCAGCAGGTCCCAGGCCCCGTCCGGGCCGGTCAGCCGGCCCATCCGCACCGCCCGCGAGACGTCGTTCTCGGAGTAATGCCCGGCCATCTCGTCCTGGCTGAGCACGGGAAACATGGTCTGCGCGGAGAGGACGTTGTCGAAGCCGAGCGTCATCTCATCCTCGAGAGGGGTGCGCAGACCGGAGGCGCGGGCGGGATCGGTCTCGATCCGCCCGTCATGGAACAGGGTCGCGAATTCGCGTGCGCCGAGGTTGAAGAGGGCCGGGGAGTTGCGCGGCACCCGTTCCTCCGGCGGATTGTCCGGATCGACCCGGCGTTCGGGGCCAAGGCCGATGCCGCCTTCCCCCACGCCCAGCGCGAGCCCGTCCGACGTGCCGAAGCGGGGATGGTGGCAGGTGCCGCAACTGATGTTGCGGTTCCCCGACAGGATCGGATCCCAGAAGAGCAGCTGCCCCAGCCGCGCGCGGTCCATGTCGACCGGACGGAAATCCACGGCCGAGGGCGGCGCGGGCAGGGGGATGCCGTCCGGCTGCGGCGCGGCACGCAGGGCGCCGGCCGCGAGCAGGGCGGCGAGCGCGCAGAGCGCCGCGCGCACGGACGAGCGCCAGCCCGCCGGGCGCCGGTTTCGAGGATCGGTCCTGGCCGTTCGCAAGGGCATATCGGCATCATTCCGCAAGGGACGGGAAATCTTCTTGTGCACGGCTTTGCTGGATTGGTATAGTGGCGCTGTCTCAGAGAAACGCAATGTTGTCCGCAATTTCCAAGATCGCTGTCCGTCCGGCTCGCAGGCTGCCCGATGCAGCCGGGTATTGCCATGATACCTTGGCCGGCGGTGATACGGAATGAAGAAGCTCTTCCTCGAAAACGTCCTCAAGCGGCTGGACCGGCGGCACAAGCGCCTGATGTTCCTGTGCGCCGATCTCGCGCTCGTCCCCCTGGCCTATCTCTTCACGCTGGCGGTGCAGCCAGGCGGCCCGCCGCTCTGGACGGCCCTGTCGCAGGCCTGGCTGCTGCTGGTGCTCCTGGTCGCCCTGACGGCCGGTATCTCGAGCGCGCTCGGCATTCCCAAGATCCGGCTCAACTCCTACGACACGCAAGGGATGCTGCGGGTAGGGGCGATGTCGCTCCTCGTGGGGCTCGCCAATGCCGCGCTGCACCGGATCGGGCAGCCGGACCTGCCGAGCGGCGCGCTGGTGGTTTTCGGCATCGTCTTCTTCCTGTTCGCGGCTGCCAGCCGCGTGCTCATGCTCGAGACGGTTCTCGCCGCCTATCGCAGCCAGGGGAAACGCTGCCGCGTGCTGATCTACGGCGCCGGCAATACCGGGATGCAGCTGGCCCGCGCGCTGACGCGCCATGACGCGATCGAGGCGGTCGCCTTCGTCGACGACAACACCGCCCTGCAATCGCTCACCATCGCCGGACTGCCGGTCCTGCGTCCCATGGATATCGAGCGCATCGTCGATCGGCGCAGGGTGGACCGCGTCCTGCTGGCGATGCCGTCCGTCTCGCAGCCCAAGCTGCTGCAGATCGCACGCCGCCTCGAGCGGATCGGGCTCGAGGTGCAGGCGCTGCCCTCCTTCGCGCAGCTGATCGGGCAGGAAGCGCTGCTCGACAAGCTCGTGCCGGTCGCCCCTGCTCAGATCATCGGGCGCAAGACCTTCGATCGCTCCGGCGCGCTGGGCTGCACCCATATCGAGGGGCGCTCGGTCCTGGTGAGCGGCGGCGGGGGCTCCATCGGCTCCGAGCTCTGCCGGCAGGTCCTCACCTGCAAGCCGCGCCGGCTCGTGATCATGGAGATCAGCGAGCTTGCCCTCTACGAGGCCGAGAAGGCGCTGCGTCCCCTTGCCGACGAGACCGGCACCGAGCTCGTCGTGGTGCTGGGATCGGTCACGGAGGCGCGCCTGGTGCGGCGCACCTTGTCGGTGCATGACGTGAACGTCGTCCTGCACGCCGCCGCCTACAAGCATGTCCCGATCGTCGAGGCCAACCCGCTCGTCGGCCTGGCCAACAACGTCCTTGGAACCTCGACGCTGGCGACGGCGGCGCGTGACCTGGGGATCGAGCGCTTCATCCTGATCTCCTCCGACAAGGCGGTGCGGCCGACCAACGTGATGGGCGCCTCCAAGCGCCTCGCCGAACTGGTGGTGCAGGACCTCGCCGCGCGCTCGCCGGACACGATCTTCGCGATGGTGCGCTTCGGCAACGTGGTGGGCTCCTCCGGTTCCGTGGTTCCCCTCTTCGAGGAGCAGATCGAGCAGGGCGGCCCGGTGACCGTGACCCATAGCGAGGTGACGCGCTACTTCATGACGATCGAGGAGGCGGTCAGCCTCGTGCTCGTGGCCGGCTCCTATGCCAGTGGCGGCGAGGTCTTCGTCCTCGACATGGGCAAGCCGATGCGGATCATGGACATCGCCAAGCAGATCATCGTGGATTCGGGATACACGGTAAAATCGGCCGCCAATCCGGGCGGCGACATCGAGATCAAGGAAATCGGCCTGCGTCCGGGCGAGAAGCTGCACGAGGAGCTTCTGATCGGCGAGGGGCACCTGACCACCGCGCATGAGAAGATCTTCGCCGCGCGCGAGGCGCACCTGTCGGAGATCGAGGTCGCCTCCGCGATCCGTTCCCTGCGCGAGGCCATGGCCACGGGCAACGATGCCGCCGCCCTCGCGGTGGTGACGCGCTGGGTTGAGGGCTACGTGCCCGACGCGGAGCGCCGTAAGGCCGCGCCCTGATCCGGAACATGGACATTCGGTCACAGGTGACACCGCGATCGGCGCTCCGGCAGGCTCGCCCGTGGCGTTCGCCGCGCCGATCGCTACCCTGTGCGCTGCGGACGCGGTCAAGCCGCGGTGAAGCCAACACACCCGTCCCGTCAAAGAGGTTCTCGCGATGACACGCAATTTCCGCTCGCCGGCCGCGATCGCCATGGGCGCGGTCCTCCTGTCGGGGACGGCGCTCGCATCTTGGTCGAACGGTGCCGGCGCCGAACCCCGCCCGACGCTCGGGCTCTACGGGACGACCGGGCTTGTCGACATGCCGAGCGCGCTGAGCCAGCCCGATGGCGAGCTGACCTTCACCAGCTCGTATTTCGCCGGGATCAACCGCAACACGCTGAGCTTTCAGATCCTGCCGCGCGTGCAGGGCAGCTTCCGCTATTCGGGCTATCACGAGTTCAATTACGCGGGATTCGAGGACTACTACGATCGGAGCTTCGATCTTTCCTTCCAGTTCTTCGATGAGAGCCGCTACCTGCCGGCGATGAAGATCGGGCTTCAGGATTTCGTCGGCACCGGCATCTCGAGCGGCGAGTATATCGTCGCCACCAAGCACCTCGGCCCGAAGATCGCGGTCACCGCCGGCCTCGGCTGGGGGCGGTTGGGGAGCGAGGGCGACATCGGCAGTCCCTTCGGCGCCCGGCCGGCGCGCGATTTCGGCCGGGGCGGCAAGCCCAACACGGGCGAGTGGTTCAAGGGCCCCGCCGCGCCCTTCGCCGGCCTGTCCTACAAGCCGAGCGAGGCGCTGACGCTGCTGGCCGAGTATTCCTCCGATGCCTACAGGCTCGAGACGAACGGGCGTTCGGCGAGCCGGCTCTTCGCGCATGAGTCGCCCTTCAACTTCGGTGTCGATTACGCGGTCAACGACACGCTGACCGTCGGCGGCTACTATCTCTACGGCTCGGAAATCGGCCTGCGGTTCAGCCTCGCGCTCAACCCGGCCCGGCCCGCGGTCAGGGGCAGCGTGGCGGCGGCGCCGGGCGCGCTGGCGGAGCGGCCGGACCCCGCCCGCGATCCCGATGCCTATTTCACCGCCTGGGCCGCGCGGCCGGGCGTGCTCAAGACCCTGCGCCGCGATGCGCACGCGCAGCTGCTGGCCGAGGGGATCGAGGTGACCGCGCTGAGCATCACCGAAGGCCGTGCCGAGCTTCGGTTCCGCAACCTGCGCTACGACGCGGAGGCGCAGGCCATCGGCCGCGCGGCGCGGGTGCTGAGCCGGGTCATGCCGCCATCGGTGGAGACATTCGTCTTGGTGCCGACGGTCTTCGACATCGGCGCGTCGGCCGTGACCCTGCGGCGCAGCGATCTCGAGCGGCTGGTCGAGGCGCCCGATGCCGAGGCGCAGCTCTTCGCGGTGGCCGGGCTCGGCGCCGCCGGGCCGCGTCCGGGGCCCGCCGACCGGCCGGAGGGGGCCTTTCCCAAGCTGACCTACAGCATCGGTCCCTTCGTTCGCAGCAGCTTCTTCGACCCCAGCAGCCCGGTACGCGCGGCCTTCGGCCTGTCGCTGGGGGCAAGTTACACCCCGAGGCCGGGACTGGTCTTCTCGGGGGCCGTGGAGAAGAAGCTGCTCGGCAATCTCGACGAGGGGCGTCCGTCGAACTCGGTGCTGCCGCATGTGCGCACCGACGTGGTCCGCTACGAGCGGGAGGGCGACCCGGCGCTGCGAAACCTCTTCGGCGCCTATTACTTCCGTCCCTCGGACGATCTTTATGGCCGGGTGACGGCGGGTTATCTCGAGCGGATGTTCGGCGGCGTCTCGGGCGAGCTTCTCTACAAGCCCGTAAGCAGCCCGCTCGGCCTCGGCCTTGAGCTGAACTACGCCGCGAAGCGGGATTTCGACGGCGGCTTCGGGTTCCAGGATTACGACGTTCTGACCGGCCACGTCTCGGCCTATTACGACTTCGACAACGGCTTTCACGGACAGCTCGATGTCGGGCGCTACCTGGCGGGGGATGTCGGTGCGACCCTGTCGCTGGACCGCGAGTTCCGCAATGGCTGGTCCGTCGGGGCCTTCGCGACCCTCACGGATGTCTCCGCCGAGGAGTTCGGCGAGGGCTCCTTCGACAAGGGGATCCGGATCTCGATCCCGCTGAGCTATTTCACCGGAACGCCGACACGCGGCAGCATCGGGCGCACGATCCGTCCCATCACCCGCGACGGCGGCGCCCGGCTGAGCGTGCCGGGACGCCTCTACGAGGGTATCCGCGACTACCACGAGGGCGAGCTTGCCGATCAATGGGGAAGGGTCTGGAGATGACGCCGATGATCAAGAGGGCCCTCGGGGCGCTCGGCCTCGCCGTTCTGGCGGGATGCAGCAACAGCACCTCGTCCTCCTACGAGCTGCTCGGTCCGGTGCTCGCGACCGTGACGGGTGCGTTTGGCGGCGCGGCGCCGGCGGCGGGCGGGTTCGAGGCGACCGATGAACAGATGCGGGCCTTTCCCGATCCGCTCATGGTGGTGGAGACGGAAGCGACCGGCAGGCGCACCGGCTTCCTGCTGCAAGGAACCAACCGCGACACGCAGACATGGGCCTCGCAGGACGGTGTCACCCTCTCCTTCCGGCAAGGGCAGCTGGTTTCCTCGCGCGGTCTTGGCAACGATCTGATGTCGGTGGATAGTCCCGACATCCGCCCCGGCCGCGGCACCGTCTCGCGCGTGCGCTACAGGCTCGGCGGCGATGAGCGCGTGGTGCGCCGCCGCTTCGATTGCACGCTGTCGCAGTCCGGTGGCGAAACGTTGTCGATCGCGGGATTGCCGCGCAGCCTGCGCCGCGTCACCGAAAGCTGCGTGCCTTCCGGGGCGGCGGCGGCGGATGGGCAAGCCTTCGAGAACCGCTACTGGATCACGCAGGGCGGCGCGGTGATCCGCTCGCGCCAGTTCCTGACGCGCGAGCTGGGTTACCTGACGATCACGCGGATCAACGGCTGAGGCCACGCCGCGCCTTGCGGGCCGCGTCGCGCCGCACGCCGCGGCGCCCGCCCGGAAGGCCGCGCAGCGCTGTTTGCGCGATGAGGCGGATGTCGAAACACAGCGAGCGATTGCGGGCATAGATGAGATCGAGCGCGGCCTTCCGGGGCACGCAGCGCCGCCTGTAGGCGGCCTCGGTCTGCGCCGGCGTGCGGCAGGCCGAGAGCAGGCGCTCCTCGTGGGCGTGGTATCGCAGGGTGGCGAGCCCGGTGATGCCGGGGCGCGAGCGCAGGACCTCGGCATAGAGGGCGGGAAACTGCTCGACATAGCGCCGCAGGGGCGGACGCGGGCCGACGAAGCTGATATCGCCGCGCAGGACGTTCCACAGCTGCGGCAGCTCGTCGAGCCGGCTGCGCCGGAGGAAGCGGCCCGGCTTGGTGATCCGGACGCTCTTGTCGCCCCCCGTCACCCCGGCATCCGCATCGTCCAGCGTCATCGTGCGGAACTTCCACAGCACGAATCCCTCCTGTGGGCTGCGCATCCTCTCGGCCCGGTAGAGCAGCGGGCGTCCCGACAGGATCAGCAAGGCGAGCGACAGCAATACGATCAGGGGCGAGAGCACGGCCACCAGTAGCAGCGCGAGGGCGATATCGAAGAGGCGTTTGGACAGGGTCATGTCGCCGCGCGGATCTCGTCCAGAAGCCGGTCGGCATGATGGGCATCGCGGGGCAGGGGGCACAGGGCCATCAGGGCGCTGCAATCCATGTGCACGCGCTGGATCGCGCCGCTCGGCGCCGGGCGCCATTCCGGCGGTTGCCCCAGCGCCGCGAAAATGTCGGCCATCGCGGTCGCACCGGGCGCCGCCACGTTGAGCCGGTCGGGCAGCCGCGCGCCCTCCAGCGCCATCTGGCAAAGCCGCGACAGGACGCGCGCGAGGCTGACCGGTCCGATATAGCTGCGGCTCGGGCCCGCGCCATCGGCGAAGCGGTCAAGCCGGGGCGCGCCGCCCGCGCCGATGGTGTCGAAAGGCTCGCCCGCGCCAGCCACATTCCCGATCCGCAACACCGTCACGCTGGTCCCATCGGTCGCCGCATCGGCGAGAAGTGCCTCCTCCATCGAGAGTTTCTCGCGGCCATAGGCGCCGGCGGGCCGCGCGCCGAAGCTCTCGCTCGCAGCCTTCGTGCCGGTATCGCCGAGCACAGCGGAGGAGGAGGCGACGAACAGGTGCCGCGCGCCGCGCCGCCGGGCCATGCGCAGGGCCGCGAGCGCGATCCGGGTGTTGTCTTCGAGCGGTGCGCCGCTGCGCGGTGTCACGCCGGCAAGGCACAGGACACACTCATCGGGACCCGCCTGGCCTTCCTCCCACTGCCCGCGGGCACGCGGATCGAGGGGCGGCCCGCCGGCGGGCCACGCCGCGCCGACCATGCGCCCCACGCGCCCCGTGGCGCCCAGAAAGATCACCTTGCCCATCATTCCCCCGAGATGCCGCACCGCCCCTGTTCTCGCGGCGCGTTTGCGCGTATTCAACACCGAAGCGCCAAGCGCCGCAACGGATGCGGCGCTCTTATCCGACCTCGCCTCGCTCCCAAGGGGGATACATGCTCAACGCCCGTCCAGCCCTTCTCGCCCTTCTCGCCGGATCCGTGCTCGCGGCCTGCTCGGCACTGCCGCGCGGTGCCGCCATCGAGGGCGAGATCGCGAGGGAGGCCGCTCCCGCCACATCCGGGTTCGCCTTCTATCCGGTCACCCGGGCGCTGCTCCCGGCGATCGACGCCTGGCCTGCGGTCAATTCCGAGACCTCCCACGGCTGGCCCGACGCACCGGGCGGACAGGGCCCCTCCGGGCAGCTCATCGCGGCGGGTGACACGCTCAGGGCGCTGATCTGGGACAGTTCCGAAAACTCGCTCCTGACATCGCTCAACGAGCGCGCGGCGCCGCTCACCGATCTGGAGGTCGCGCCCAACGGGCGGATCTTCGTGCCCTATGTCGGCGAGGTGCGCGTGGCCGGGATGACCCCGCAGCGCGCCAGGCTCGCGATCCAGAACCAGCTCAGCGCGATCGCGCCTTCCGCGCAGGTGCAGATTTCGCTGAAGACGGGGCGGGCCAATTCGGTCGATCTCGTGAGCGGCGTCGCCAATCCCGGCAGCTATCCGCTGACCGATCGCGGGCAGTCCGTCCTGGGAATGATAAGCCTCGGGGGCGGTGTGCCGCCGAACCTGCGCAACCCGCGCGTCAAGCTGCAGCGCGGCGGCAAGCTCTATGTCACCTCGGTCGAAAGGCTTTTCGCCAATCCGCGGCTCGACGCCGTGCTAACGGGGGGCGACAAGCTCATCGTGGAGGAGGATGCGCGCTATTTCCTGTCGCTCGGCGCGGCTGGCAAGGAGGCCATCATCCCCTTCACCCGTGACTACGTGACCGCGCTCGAGGCGATCTCGATGATCGGTGGGCTGACCGACACGCGCGCCGATCCCGAAGGGGTGCTGGTGCTGCGCGAATATCCCCGCTCGGCGCTGGCGCCAGGTCACGCCGGCCCGCGCGAGCAGCGGGTCGTCTTCTCGATCGACCTGACGACGGCCGACGGGCTCTTCAGCGCGAAATCGATGCAAATCTTTCCCGGCGACGTGGTTCTGGCCACCGAGAGCCCGGTCAGCAGCCTGCAGATCGCCTTGGGTCTCGTCGGCAGCTCCTTCTCGGTCTTCCGCAGCCTCTCGAGCCTCTGAGAACCCTGCCTCCCCCGCCGGTCATGGCAGAGGAGGCGGGGCAGGGAAGGCGGGGCCGGTCTCACCCGTCGAGGCGGCCGTCCTTGCCGGCGAATCCCGCCATCTGCGTCTCGGCCCAGGCCTTGATGTCGTACTTGTTGATGGTGCCGCGCATTGATTCCATCCGGTCGCGCCGCTCCTCCTCGCCCATGTCGAGCGCTTGCAGGATGGCACGGTCCATGGAGCGGTGCGAGAAGGGATTGGCGAGGATCGCCGCCTTCAGCTCCACCGCCGCGCCCGCGAATTCGGAAAGCACCAGCACACCGTCGCCATCGCTGCGGCAGGCCACGAACTCCTTGGCCACGAGGTTCATTCCGTCGGCCAGCGGCGTGATCCATGCCACGTCGGCGGCGCGGTAATAGGCGACGAGCTCGTCGAAGGGGATCGCCCGGCTGATCAGCGCGACAGGGTGCCACTCGAAGCTGCCGAAGCGGCCGTTGATGCGGCCCGCGGTCTGTTCGATCTCGTTCTGGATGCCCTCATAGACGGTCATGTTGCGATTGGCGCTGACCGAGACATGCATCAGGCGAACCTTGCCATGCAGCTCGGGATGCTCATCGAGCAGTCGCTCGAAGCTCATGAGCTGATCGGTGCCGCCCTTGGTGTAATCCGTCCGCCCGACCGACAGGATCATCTTGGTCTCGCCGAGCTCCGCCCGGATCTCCTCGACCTTCGCGGTGGTCTCGGCGGTCTCGGCCTTGGAGGCGATGTAGTCGACATCCACGCCGACGGGCGCCGCGCTGATCATGACCTCGTGGCCCTGATAGGTGAGCGAGCGGGCCATCCGGCGCTCGGACAGGGCAATCCCCTCGACGACGAAATCCGTGTTGACCAGCTCGCGCTTGGCGACCTCCACATCGAAGAGGCTCTCCGCCACGCCGATGAAATTGGCGCCGTAGCGCGGAATATGGAAGCCCACGACATCGCAGGCGAGCAGGCTCGAGACGATCTCCTTGCGCCAGGGCAGGACGTTGAACATGTCGGCGGCGGGGAAGGGGGTGTGATGGAAGAAGCTGATGCGCAGGTCCGGGCGCAGCTTGCGCAGGTAGCCGGGCACCAGCCACAGGTTGTAATCATGCACCCAGACGACCGCACCCTCCCTGGCCTCGGCGGCGGCGGCCTCGGCGAAGGCCCAGTTCACCTCGCGGAAGGTGGGCCAGTCCACGGGGTCGTAATTGTATTTTTCCTTGAAGGAGTGGAGGATCGGCCAGAAGGCCTCCTTGGAGGTCACATGGTAGAAGCTCTTGACCTGCGCCTCGGTGAGCGGCAGGCGGCTGACCGAATAGGCGCCGTAGCTGTCCTCGATCTCCACGACCTTCTCGAAGCCCGGATTGGCCGGGTCCTCGGCAAGCTTCCAGGCGACCCATGCCCCCTTATCGACGCGGCCGAAGAACCCCTTGAGCGTCGGCACGATGCCGTTGGGGCTCTTGTTCTCGCGAAAGACGATCTTGCCGTCCTCCTCGACTTCCTCATAGGGCTGACGATGATAAACGATGACGAGATCGCTTGGCATGGGATGTCTCCTGGGGTTCGGTTTGGCGCCCACGCGGGGCTCAGGGCGCGGGGACGGAGCTGTGCAGATCGAGCGCCGCGATCGCCTCGAGGATGCCGCCGGCGCCCTTCTCGCGCGCGATATAGACCTGGTTCATCTGTTCGATCCGCTCGATGAGGGCCGTCTCGGAGCCGCCGACCGCCACCGCCGGCAGCCCGCTTTCGAGCATCGACAGATCGTTGAGCGTGTCGCCCGCGCAAAGCACCCTGTCGGGCGAGACGCCCAGATGCCCGACGAGACGCTTGAGCGACGGTCCCTTGCTGACGCCATGCGGCAGGACGTCGAAATAGCGATTGTCCGAGACGATGTGATCGAAGCCCATCTCGCGCACAAGGTCGATCGTCTCGCGGGTGAAGGCGGAGGGGTCCATGTCATAGCTGACACGATAGCGGAAATCGGTCGGCTGCAGGGTGATGCCCGGCTGATCGGCGAGCGCTTCCTTCACCTTGTCGCCCGAATCGTCCCAGACCCTCGCGATCTCCTCCTCGAGCTCGGGGATCGGTTTGACGGTCCGGTTCGTCAGGCTCGCGATGGTGGTGCCCACATCGCCCACCACGTATTCGGGCCACGGCACACCCCCCTCGCAGAGTTCGGCGATGAACTTGGGATCGCGCCCGGTCACGAAGATCAGCCCGACACTGGCACGGTTCTCCTCGATCCAGTCATAGAGCCGGCGCCGGTGGGTCTCGCTCCCGCCAAGGAACGTGCCGTCGAGATCGGTGGCGAGCACGAAGCTCTTCTCGGCCATCGACGGCGGCAGATCGCTTGCGGTGCGGGCGGGCGAGGGGCTGCTCGTGGGGGACGTCATGCGCTGGCTCCGAATGGGTGCTGGAAGAAGAGGCCGAGCGCGTTGGGCTCGGCCTCGATGGGACGCGACCACAGATCGCGGAAGGTCTGCTCGAGATCGGCGCCGCGATGCAGGACCGCGTGCACCGCGTCGCAGATGGGCAGGGTCACGCCGATCTTGGCGGCAAGGTCGGCGACAGAGATCGCGTTGACCTCGCCCTCGACCACCACGGGCGCGCCATCGAAGCACTCCTCGCGTTTCAGCCCCCGGCCAAGCTGCGTGCCGAGGGACATGTTGCGCGACGTGGTCGAGGAGCAGGTCAGCGTCAGATCGCCGGCGCCGGAAAGGCCGGTCACCGTCTCGCGCCGCCCGCCGAGCACTTCGGCCAGCGTCTTCATCTCGTCCATGCCGCGGGTGATGAGGGCCGCGCGCGTGTTCTCGGCAAAGCCCGCGCCGCTCATCATCCCGCAGGCGATGGCTATGACGTTCTTGACCGCGCCCCCGATCTCGACCCCGACGAGGTCGTCGGAGATATAGGGGCGGAAGGCGGCGCTGCTGAGCGAGATGGCGAAGCGCGCGGCGGGGCTGTCCTGCGGCTCGAGCCGGTCGATGTAGCGAAAATCGAAGGCGACGGTGGCGGCGGTGGGATGGCCGAGCACCGTCTCCTTGGCGAAGGTCGGCCCGGAGATGGCGCCGATGGGATGGCCGGGAAGCTCGGATCCGGCCACCTCGCCCAGCAGCAGGCCGGTCTGCGCCTCGATGCCCTTGGCGCAGAGCGCGATGGGAATGCCCTTCGGCAGGGCGGGACGCATCTGCGCGCAGATCTCGCGCAGGGTCTTGGAGGGGGTGACGATCATCACCGCGCCGGCGCCCGCAAGCGCCGCGCGCATGTCGGTCGTGGCCTCGATCCCCTCGGGCAGGACGACGCCCTCGAGATAGCGGGGGTTTTCGCGGCGGGTGTTGATCGCCTCTGTCACCGCGCTGTCGCGTCCCCAGAGCGAGACCTGCCGCCCGGCGCGGCGGGCGACCGTCGCGAGCGCCGTGCCCCACGATCCCGCACCGATCACCGCGATCTTGTCATAGGGCCGTGCATGGGCCGGGGCCCGCTGTGACTTGGCGCTCGAGAGAGCCATTCAACCACCTCTTGGATTTGGCCTCTCCACCGGCGGAGACCGTCACGGTTGGAAAGCCCGACTTCATCGTAATGTTCCTTGGTCCCGTGGGTTTGCAACGAAAGGCGCGCGATTTCCACCCCTTGTCATGCACGCACAATGCCCGGACGGGCCGGGGTGCCGGCAGTCGGACGTGCCCTGGCCGCCGGCGGGCGGTCCTGCGCGGCCCGCTGCGCATCCCGCTCGCGGGCCCGCCTGCCGCGCGGGCGGGCGAAAGGGTGGGAACGGATCGCGTCGATGCGGCGTTGTCGGGATGTTCCGGGCCTCGGCCCAAGCCAGTCATACCAGTCGTCCATATCAGTAGTGAAGGAGAAACCGATGCCAGGATCAGCCGTGAGGACCGCAATCTTCCCCGTCGCGGGATTGGGCACCCGTTTTCTTCCCGCCACGAAGGCGACCCCCAAGGAACTTCTCCCCGTCATCGACACCCCCCTGATCCAGTTCGCGATCGACGAGGCCCGCGCGGCCGGTGTCGAGCGGATGATCTTCGTGAGCCACCCTTCCAAATCGGCGATCGAGCGGCACGTGAAGCAGGATGCGGACCTGGCGGCGACGCTACGCGCCCGCGGCAAGAACCGCATCGCCAACCGCCTCGACGCGGCGGCGCTCAGCGATGACGAATGCGACGTGATCTTCGTGATGCAGGAAGAGCCGCTCGGCCTCGGCCACGCGGTCAACTGCGCGCGCGATCATGTCCTGCCGGGCGCCGTCGCGGTGATCCTGCCCGACGACCTCATCCTTGGCGGCGAGGGTTGCCTGAGCGAGATGATCGCCGCCTATGAGCGCAGCGATGCCGGCCATATGGTCGCCGCGATGGATGTCGCGCGCGAGGCGGTCTCGTCCTACGGCATTCTCGATGTCACCGAGGTCAACGGCGCGCTGATCAAGGCGCGCGGGATGGTCGAGAAACCCGATCCCGAAACCGCGCCGTCGAACAAGGCCGTTGTCGGCCGCTACGTTCTCGATGGCTCGATCTTCGACGATCTTGACGGCCTCGATGCCGGTGCCGGCGGCGAGATCCAGCTGACCGATGCGATCGCGGCCGGGATCGAGCGTGTCGGCCTCGTCGGCTTCGCCTTCAGCGGCCTGCGCTTCGATTGCGGCTCCAAGCAGGGAATGCTGGCCGCGACGCTGCACAGGGCGAGCGGCGATCCCGATTTCTCCGAAGTGCTCGCAGGTCATGCCGCGCTCGAGGGAAAGAAGGCGACGAAGGCCGACCTGCGCTCCGTCGCCTGAGCCGGCCAGCCGGCAGCGCCCGGAGCCCATCTGGGATCACAGCCCGATAGCCAAGGCCCCGCCGATCGTGCGGGGCCTGTCTCGTTTCGGCACCCTCGCCTCTGCGCGAAAGGGCGGCGGGACGCGCATGCGCCCCGTCATTCCGGGCTAGAGGAAAGTGCGCTCTATGGCCCAATAGGCCCCGATCAGTGCGATGAAGACCGAAGCGGGCACCGCGATCACCGGGCGATACCAGTCCTTGTTGCGGAACCACAGCCCCACGGCGAGGAAGGCGGCCGCGATGACGGCGAGCTGGCCGATCTCCACCCCGACATTGAAGCCGATGAGGCCGGTGACGAATTGCGCCGGGGCAAGACCGATCTCGCCCAGCACCGAGGCGAAGCCGAGCCCGTGCAGCAGACCGAAGACGAAGACCACCACAGGGCGCCAGGGCGACAGGCCGCGCGAGAGGATGTTCTCGACCCCGACATAGACGATGGAGACGGCGATCAACGGCTCGACGATCGCCGCCGGCACGGTGACGTAGCCGAGAATTCCGAGCGCCAGCGTGATCGTGTGGGCGAGGGTGAAGGCGCTGACCTGCCACAAAAGCGGCCCGAGCCGCGCCGAGAGGAAGAACAGGCCGAGCACGAAAAGGATATGGTCGAGACCCTTGGGAATGATGTGCTGGAAGCCGATCACGATGTAATCGAGAAAGACCGCGCCGGCGCTCTGCACGGTTGGGCCGCTGCGCGAGATCGGATCGCTGCTGCGTCCCGCGGTGAGATAGGCGGTATAGGCGTCGGGACCTGCCTCCATCTGGCGGATCACCAGGGCACCGAGCCGGCTGTCCCACCCGATCTGCACCGGGGCGTCGCCGGACGGCAGATCGGCGCGCAGGGTCAGGCGGGAGAGCCGCGGCAGGGAGGGGTCGCCCACCTCGGGGACGGTGATGCCCACGAGCTCGGGGCGGACGGTCTGCCCGCCGGAAAGGATCGAGATCTCCTCCCGCATCTCCGGCCAGAACGTACGGAACGCCGCTTCCAGCTCGGCGGGGGGCAGAGCGCGGAGCCGGTCCACCTCTGCGGCCTGTCCGGAGGCGTCCGTGTCGAGCAGCCCGTCAAGGTCGGCCCCCGCGATGAAAGGCTCAACCGTCGCCTCCAGCTCGAGCGAGAGCTCCTGCGGGCCGAGCACGAGATCGCCGATGGCCGGTTGCACCTCGTGGGCGGTGGCGGGCGAGGCGGCGGACATCACGATCACGAACAGCGCCGCGGCGAGCCTTGACACCATGCCGCGAACACGCACTTTCTGGCTGGAAATGACAGGTTTGGATGGTGACATGGGCTACCTCGGGCAGATGATCGGCGCAATTTTTCTTGGGATTAGCACAGTTGCGGCCCACGGCCACGAGTTCTGGATCGATCCTGAGCAATTCGAGATCGAAAAGGGCGGAAATGTCGTCGCCGCGATCCGCGTCGGCGAGCTCTACAAGGGATCGTCCTATGCCTTCGTGCCGGCGCGCTTCCAGCTTTTCGACCTGATCCAGGGCGATATGCGCGGGCCGGTCCAGGCCCGGATCGGTGATCGTCCGGCGCTGAACATGCGCATCAACGAGGAGGGGCTGCTGACGGTCCTTTATGTCAGCACCGACTCGACCGTCACCTATGACGATCCCGACAAGTTCGTGAGCTTCACGACCCACAAGGATGCCGAATGGGTTCTCGAGGAGCACGCCCGGCGCGGCCTTCCGGAGGCCGGGTTCACCGAGATCTATTCGCGACATGCGAAGGCGCTCATCGCGGTGGGAGAGGGGGCGGGACAGGATGCCGCCCGCGGCCTGCTCACCGAGATCGTCGCGCTCAAGAACCCCTATCTGGACGATCTGTCCGAAGGAATGCCGGTGCGGGTCTTCTACCAGGGCGAGCCACGCAAGCAGGCGCAGGTCGAGATCTTCGCGCGCCGCGACGGCGAAGTGCTTGCGCCGGTGACGGTGCGCACCGACGAGGACGGGCGCGCGGTGATCCCCGTCACGCCCGGAACGCAATACCTGCTCGATTCGGTCGTCCTGCGCGTTCCCGCGCCCGATATCGCGAAGGCCACGGGCGCCGTGTGGGAAAGCCTCTGGGCAAGTCTCGTCTTCGGCGTGCCGGCCGAGTGAACCCGGCGCCCCGGCGCCGCTACGGTTTGCGCGATCTCATCATTCTCTCGGCGCGGCGCCGCACGAGGGTGCTGCGCAGATCGTGCATCGCCAGCAGCAGATCGTCCGTCACCGCGTCGAGCTGATCGTCGCTGGCACGCGACTGCACCCATTGCGCCGTCTGGTTCAGGTGATCGACCGCGCGCAGGATGTCATCGGTCTCGCGCCGCGCGAGCAGCTCCCGGCGGGCCTCGATCCAGCGGGCGATCTCCTCGCGGTCGCGGGCCCCCAGCACCCTGTCGCCATGCGGTTTCACCTCGCCCTTGCGGATGTTGACCACAGCGATCTGGTCCATCTCGATCCGGTTCTGCCGGTTGTCGGAATTGACCGCGAAGACCTGTGCGCCGTTCTCTCGCACCCTGAAGTAGTAGTCGGGAAGATCGGCGCTCATATCGTCTCCTCCGCCTGCAATCCCGCGCAGAAGCGCGCGATCCTGCCGCAGGCTTCTTCCAGGACGTGGTCCGATGCCGCGTAGCTGACGCGGAAGGCCGGGGACATTCCGAAGGCCGCCCCGAAGACCACGGCCACGCCCTGCTCCTCGAGCAGCGCGGCCGCGAAATCCTCGTCGCTCCCGAGCATCGCCCCCCCGGCGCTGCGCTTGCCGATGCAGCCGGCGATCGAGGGATAGACGTAGAAGGCGCCCTGGGGCGTCGGGCATTCGATGCCCTCGCAGCCGTTCAGGGCCCGCACCACGAGATCGCGCCGGCGGGCGAAGACCGTGCGCCATTCGTCGAGGAACGCCTGCGGACCCTCCAGCGCCGCGACGGCGGCCCACTGGCTGACCGAGCAGGGATTGTTCGTCGATTGCGACTGGATCTTGCGCATTGCCGCGATGAGGGGGGCGGGACCGGCCCCGTAGCCGATCCGCCAGCCGGTCATCGCGAAGGCCTTGGACATGCCGTTGCACAGAAGGACGCGCTCCGCGATGCGGGGGGCTGCGGCGGCGATGGAATGGGCCTTGAAGCCATCGAAGACGAGATGCTCGTAGATCTCGTCGCTCATGACGTGGAGCCAAGGATGCGCCGCGACCACCTCGCCGAGCGCGGCGAGTTCCTCGCGCGTATAGGCCGCCCCTGTCGGGTTCGAGGGTGCGTTCAGGATCAACCACTTGCTGCGCGGGGTTATCGCCTCGGCCAGTTGCCGGGGTGTCAGCTTGAACCCGGCCTCCGGCGCGCAGGGCAGGATGACGGGCGTGCCGCCGGCAAGCCGGGTCATGTCGGGATAGCTCACCCAGTAGGGCGCGGGGATCAGCACCTCGTCCCCGGGATCGAGGCTGGCCATCAGGGCATTGTAGAGCACCTGTTTGCCGCCCGAGGAGACGGAGATCTGGGCGGGTTCGTAATGCAGCGCATTCTCGCGCGACAGCTTGGCGCAGATCGCCCGCTTCAACTCGGCGATGCCGTCCACGGCGGTGTAGCGTGTCTTGCCCTCGTCGATGGCTTTCTTGCCGGCCTCGCGGATATGGGGCGGGGTGTCGAAATCGGGCTCGCCCGCGCTTAGCGCGATGATGTCCGCGCCGCCGGCTGCAAGCTCGGCCGCGCGGTTGGTGATCGTCACCGTGGGCGACGGTCTGACCCGTGCGAGGGTCGCGGAAAGAAGGTCCATGGTCGCCTCTCGATGGAATGTCGCTGGGTTTCGTCATAGATTTCCGCCGGTGGCCAATCAAGAGCCGGGTCCATGTGCACCCGGCGGGGAGATGCGATGATGAGCGACGAGCAGCAGACCGGGACCCGATCGGACGCGCAGGGCGATGCCGATGCGCGGTGGTATTCGAACGAGACCGCGACCTTCGGCGATCGCCTCGCCGATGCGCGCGCGGCCGTCGGGATGTCCCAGGAGGAGCTTGCGCGGCGTCTCGGCGTGAAGCTCCGGACGCTCGACAACTGGGAGAACGACCTTTCGGAGCCGCGCGCGAACCGGCTGAGCATGCTGTCGGGATTGCTCAACGTCTCGTTCCGCTGGCTGCTGACGGGCGAGGGTGAGGGGCTCACGCCGCCTGAGCCGGGCGGCGTGAGCGCGCAATCCCACGCGCTCCTTGCCGATCTGCGGCAATTGCGCAGCGACATGTTGCGCCTGACCGACCGGCTGGGGCACATCGAGAAGCAGTTGAAGACGTCGATCACGGAGACCGGCACATGAGCGAGACGCACGAGATCAGGATCAAGCGCCTCCGGCTGAGAAGCTGGCGGCGCGGGATCAAGGAAATGGACCTTCTGCTGGGACATTTCGCCGATACGCGCCTCGAGGGGCTCGACGCGGGGGAGCTCGATCTCTTCGAACTGGTGCTCGAGCAGCATGACCAGGATCTCTATCGCTGGGTGAGCGGGCTCGAGACGCCCCCGGATGCGATCGCACCGATGCTGGCGCGGATCACCGCGGCCGCCTCCGACAGGATCGCCTAGCCGGCCTCCGAGCCGCCGCCCGAAAGGTAGCCGGGCCGGCGCGCGCGGGCCTTTCGTATCGGCGCGCGGGGCGGGCGGGCCTTTCGCCGGGATGTATCCTCTACCTTTGACGAAAAATTAGCATTTTCCCTCGCAAACTGCTCCATGACAGAAAGCATGGAGGGCATGATGAGCGCGATCGAGCGGTGGCAACCCGGGACCCGGCGGGGTTTCATGGACGAGTATCTCGACAGCTTGTCATTGGTGGAACGGCTGCACAGGCTGCTCCTTGACGTGCTGAAGGACGAGTTCGAGCGGCTCGGCGTGCTGGAAATCAATTCCGTGCAGGCGCTGCTGCTCTTCAATGTCGGCGATAACGAGGTGACGGCGGGCGAGCTAAAATCGCGCGGCTATTACCAGGGCTCGAACGTGTCCTACAATCTCAAGAAGCTCGTGGACATGGGCTACATGCATCACCAGCGCTGCGAGATCGACCGGCGGGCGGTGCGCGTCAAGCTCACGCCCAAGGGGCGCAACATCCACCAGATGGTCAGCAACCTCTTCGAGCGCCATGCCGATGGCATGCAGACGCGCGGCGTCCTCGGACTGGAAGGCATCGAGCAGATCAATTCCCAGTTGCGGCGCATCGAGCGTTACTGGACGGATCAGATCCGCTACATCTACTGACACTCCATCTGCCCCGCCATTCCGGGGCCGGAGGGCTCCGGCCCGGCGCCGAGCCGATCGTCGACCTCGCCCGCGCGCCGCGTGAACCCTTGCCAAGCGGCCGCGCGCCGCGCCGGACCATGTGCCGCCCTTACCAGTGCCCGGTATTCTCCATGCTCGCCCAGGGCTCTTCGGGCGGCAGGGCATCGCCCGCTTGCAGCAGTTCGATGGATACGTTGTCCGGCGAGCGCACGAAGGCCATATGCCCGTCGCGCGGAGGACGGTTGATGGTGACGCCGTTCTCCATCAGGTGCCGGCACATCGCGTAGATGTCGTCGACCCGGTAGGCGAGATGTCCGAAATGGCGGCTGTCCGAAGGCAGGCCCTCGTCGCCGTCCCAGTTATGGGTCATCTCGACCGCGGCATTCTGTTGTCCCGGCGGTGCCATGAAAAGCAGCGTGAAGCGGCCTTTCTCATTGTCCATGCGGCGGGTCTCCTCGAGGCCGAGAAGCTCGAAGAAGCGCCGCGAGGCGTCGAGATTCTTCACGCGGACCATCGTGTGCAGATAGGTGATCGACATCGGAGCTGCTCCTTTGCGCATTGGCTTGGGCAAGGACCTAGGTCCCGGGCGGCGGGATGCAAAGGCGAAGTCGGGTCAGAAGACCGAGCGCAGGCTGAGGCCGATGCCGTAGGTCTCGCTGTCGTAGAGATCGACGCGCGAGCGGCGAAGCGTGCCATCGAAGGTGATCGCCGGAACGAAGCCGAGCCGTTCGAGCCCGCCGAGCACGAGCTCGCCGGAAAGGGCCGCCCCGATCTCGTCGCGGCCGCCCTGAACGAAGAGGCTGCGCGCCTGTCGGCGATATCGCAGGCTGCCGCCGATGCCGACCTGCGGGCGCATGGCCGCGAAAACGCCATCGGTCAACGGAGCGAAGCGCCGCCGAAGCGAGACCGCGACCTCGGCGTGATCCTGGGCCGGGGCATCGGAAATCGACCGCGCGGCACGAAGCTCCGCACTCCACAGGCCCCCCGCGCCGATGCCGGCCGTACGCCGCAGATACGCATCGAGCCGCAATACCTCCTCCCGTCCCCCGAGGCCTTCATCGATCCTGAGCGCCCCGCCGGCGGTGATCACGCGCTGCGCATCAGCGGCCAGTTCCCGGCCCGCTCCCAGCCGCGCAAAGCGCGCGGCGGGCGTGCCGCCGTAAAAGGACTGGCCGATCCCGGCCTCCAGCTCCGCGCCGTTTGCCCAGTCGCGCCGCAGGGCGAGATAGCCCGCGATCTGATCGAAATCCGTGGCCCTTGCATCGGGTGCCTTGAGACGCGCGGCGCGCGACAGAAGATGCGTATGTGCGGCAAGCTCGACCACGATCACGTTCGCGGCCGTCGCAGTCGCGCCCGGAAGTCGGTAGGACAGCCGGCCATCCAGGCCAATCCGCGTGCCCGGCAAGGCCCGGCTTGCGCCTTGCAGCGTGAAGGGCAGGCCGAAGAGGACCGTCTCGCGTGCGGAACTGCCGCCGTTGATGTTCGAGCTGGGGGCGATATCGACACCGAGGGAGAGGGCAAGCGGCGCGCGGTCCCTCAGCCGGCGCAGCGCGCGCAGGACTTCCGCCCGCGCCCCGGGAGAGGGGGCATGATCGAGCGCGCGGCGCAGCCAGAAGGCGGTGCGCAGATCGTGCCCGACCGCCGCATGGGCACCGGCCATGATACGCGCCGCATCGTATCTTTCGCCCTTCGCGCGGGCCATTTCCCAGGCGGAGCGCGCCGCGGTGATCGCCTCGGCGCCGCGGCCCAGGTCGGAAAGCGCCCGCGCCTCGAGCAGGGCGGCCAGGAGATCGGAAGGCGCGCGCGCCAAGAGGGCCCGTGCCATGGCGAGCGCCAGATCGGCGCGGCCATGTTCGAGCGCGGCGATGGCCGTGCCGCGAAGCTCCGCGGGGCTGACGATGACGGGCGCGGCCATGCCCCGCGGCGCGGCAAGGCAAAGAAGGGCGAGGGCGAGCCGGCAAGCTCCCCGAAGCCCGCGCCGCGCTGCCCGCCGCTCCGGCCCGCCCATGTCAGCGCACCGCGACGAAGCCGCCGGTCTCGCGGAATGTGCCGCCGGAGCCATGATCGGGGCCGGTCCCGATGGTGATGCCGACCGCTTCGGACGGATCGTCGCCGGCGAGTATGCCGTTATAGACGCCGGTTTCGTAGACGGTCAGCTGATTGTTCGCATCGAGATAGCCCGACTGAAAGCTTCCCGCGAACTCGCCGCTCGCCGAAATCGTGTTCGGACCGATATCGAGCAGGATCGTCGGCAGCGCGGCGGCGCCGGGTTGCAGGGCGTCGATGGCATCTTGGGTAATGTCGTCGCCCTGCGTCGTGAAGACTTTCCGGTCCGTGATCCGGCCCTTGATCGCGTCCTGTGCCGCGCCGCCGTTGAAATCCGCGAAATCGATCTCCAGCGTGATCCGGCCGGTCGTGAATTCCAGTCCCGACCGCGTATCGAAGTCCCGGATGCCGGCGTAATCCCCGGTAAAGCTTGCCTGCAACTCGGCCGGCAGGGAAACGCCGCCATTGCGCTGATAGGCCCATCCGCCGAACCCGAAGCCCAGGTAGCCCCCGGTGCGCACGATCACCAGTTCGGTCGCGCCGCTGCGCGATCTTTGGAACAGGAGCTTGTGCGGCAGCTGGGTGATGACCTGACCGTTCCGGGGATCGACGACGCTGCGCGAGTTCTCGTAGACGGCGAAGGGTCCGCTGCGCCCGGCGGCGCCCAGCTCTCTCATGACGGTATCGCGCGAATAGGGCCCGGTCCCATCGAAGGCGAGGTTGTCGATGGTGAAGGTATCGCTTTGTGCGTCGTAGACGGGGTTCTCGGCAAAGCCGTCGCCGCCCTCGCCGCGCGCCTCGAAGCGCTCGATGTCGCCCGCCGCGCTCGGGGTCTGCGTGCCCGGCGGCAGGGCGCGCCCGCCCAGTGTCGTGACGACCTCGTCGGGCGTTTGTGGCAGGTCGCCCTGCTGCTCGAAGGGATTGCCGCCCGAGCAGCCGGCAAGCGCGAGGGCAAGGAGTGGCGGCAGGGCCGCGTGCGGTGCCATCATGCGGATCCTTCGAGCTGGGTGGATGCCATGATGAGAGCGCGATCGGATGCGGGCTGTCAATCGGACCGCGCGGTCACCTTCGGAGGATCGACCGAGCTGCGGCACGAAAGGAACAGGGGGCCGATGTCTTGCACCGCCCGCTGCGTTGGGGATAGGTGAAGCGATCGCGCGCCGACGGCGGCGCCCCACCAAGCGGCGGAGCCCAGCCATGACCCTCACTCCCGAGCAACTCGCCCAGATCGAGGAAGAGCGCGCGGCGCAGCGGCCCACGCGCCGTGCCGTCTCCGAAGGAATGGAGGCGCATCTTTACACCGCCTACCCGGTGCTCGATCACGGCTTCATCCGCGTCATCGATTACATGGGCGACGACGCGGCCATCTGCCAGGCGGCGCGGGTAAGCTACGGCCGGGGCACCAAGTCGGTGCAGAACGACGAGGGGCTGATCCGTTACCTGATGCGGCACTGGCACTCGACGCCTTTCGAGATGTGCGAGATCAAGCTGCATGTGAAACTGCCGGTCTTCGTCGCGCGCCAGTGGATCCGTCACAGGACCGCCAACGTAAACGAGTACTCGGCCCGCTACTCGATCCTCGACCGGGAGTTCTATGTCCCCGAGCCCGATGCGCTCGCCGCACAGTCCAGCACCAACAACCAGGGGCGCGGCGCGGTCCTGCAAGGGGAGGAGGCGGCAAGGGTTCTCGACATCCTCAAGCGCGATGCCAACCGCGCCTACGACCATTACGAGGAGATGCTGGGCACCGACGGACAACAGGGTCTCGCGCGCGAGCTGGCGCGGATGAACCTGCCGGCGAGCATCTATACCCAGTGGTACTGGAAGACCGACCTGCACAATCTGCTGCATTTCCTGCGCCTGCGTGCCGACAGCCACGCGCAGATGGAGATCCGCGTCTATGCCGAGGCCATCGCCAAATGCGTGAAGGACTGGGTTCCTGCGGCCTACGCCGCTTTCGAGGATTACCGGATGGGCGGGGCGACGCTTTCGGCCGGCGCGCTGGGCTGTTTGCGCCGGATGCTCGACGGCGAGACGGTGACGCAGGAGACGAGCGGCATGTCGAAGGGTGAGTGGCGCGAGTTCGAGGCGATCCTCGCACGCAGGTAGGCACGCGTTTTACCGCCCGCGGATCGTTGCGGCGATCCGCTGGCGGGCCTATGGTTTCCACGGGTCGCAGGAGCCGGCCCCGAAGCGCAGCTTCGCTCACATAAACAGACCCGGTAACCGACGCGATGATCATCTACGGAATTCCCACCTGCGATACCTGCAAGAAAGCCATCAAGGCGCTCGAGGCCGCCGGCCATGACATCACGTTCCGGGATGTGCGCGCCGAGCCGCTGAGCGATAGCGAATGGGACAGGCTTCTGGCCAAGTTCGGTGATCGGCTGGTCAACACCAACTCGACGACCTATCGTGGCCTGAGCAACTGGATGAAGGCATCCGAGGCCGAGGCACAACTCGCCGCGCATCCCACCTTGATGAAGCGCCCCGTGATCGATAGCGATGGAAAGCTCTACATGGGCTGGGAAAAATCGACACAGACGGCGCTTCTGGGCGGAGCGCAGGCCGGCAGCTGATCGCGGCCGCGCGGGGGAGGGGGACGTTCCAGCGGTCTGCGCTATATCGCAGCGGGTCACAGCTGGAGCGCGACCGATGCAACTTGCCATACTCTACGTCTCAACCGCCGCCGTCTTCCTGATCCTCGACGCGATCATGCTGCAGACGGTGATGAAACCGCTCTTCAAGAAGCATCTGGGCGATCAGATCCTCGAAAGCCCGCGCTTCGTCGCGGCGACTGTCTTCTACCTTTTTTACGTGGTTGGCCTCCTCTATTTCGTCAGCCTGCCCGCGCTGCGCGAGGGTGCGCCGCTGCAAGCCCTGTGGAACGGGATGTTCCTCGGGGCGATCGCCTACGGCACCTATGAGTTCACCAGCTACTCGGTCATGCGTGACTGGTCGCTTCAGCAGGTGGCCGTCGACGCGACATGGGGCACCATCCTGACGGGCGTGTCGGCATGGGCGGGCGTGATGATCACGCGCGCTTTCGTCTGAGCGGGCCTTCGTGCTTGATTGCCGCCCGGTCCGCGTCTCTAATGCGAACCGGGGATCAAGGGGAGGGCCGGCAATGACCAGGATGACAGGGGCGACGATCGCGTTTTTGACGGCATGCCTCGGCGCAAGCGGCGCGGGCGCGGAGCCGGCTGCCGCGCGGATATATCTCTATGACACGGCGCCGAACTACTGCCCGGCCGGGCTCTCGCCGGTGACCATCGACGGGACGATCTCCTGCGGCGTGCCGAACAGCGAAGGCTCCTACGTCGAGGCCTCCCCGTCGGCGCATGAGACGCCCCGCCGCTCGGCCATCTTGATGCCGGTAAAAAGCGCGCGGCATTCGCAAGGCCGGTCCGGCATGGCCCCGGTCCCCCAAGCGCCGACCCGGCATGCGTCGGGCCGGGCGGATAGCGGGGCCACGGTAATGGGCAGGCCATCCATCGAGCGCGATCTGAGCGATGATGCCGAGGGTGCGGTGTCGCTGCGCTGATCCGCCCTCACGGGCATGCGCGAAGCGGCATTCTCTTCGCTTTCCTGAAAACGGCCCGCAGGCAAGGCATGCGGCCCGTTTTACGGTCAGCGACAGTTGGACCCGATCAGACCGCCTGCAGGTCGGATGCGGATTCGCGCCCGTCGCGGCCTTCGCTCAACTCGTAGCGAATCTTTTGGTTGTCGGCGAGGCCGGTCATTCCGGCGCGCTCAACGGCCGAGATATGAACGAAAATATCCTTACCGCCGCCATCGGGCGCAATGAATCCGTAGCCTTTGGTGGTGTTGAACCATTTCACGGTGCCAGTGGGCATACCGATCTCCTTCATCGTAACCCGCCCGCGGAAGTGCGACGGGGTGGTGCTCATCGTCTTCCAGGACGCCGGGCGCATCACGAAATAGAGAGGCGCGGCCCGAGGAAAGTCGGTCGTCACGCCCAGAGATTTGGATCTCTTGTCTGGATTTGCAAGGGAAAGTCTGACGCCGCGCGGGAGCTTGCCGCCGCACCCTCGCGCGGTGCAATGCCACCACCGAAAATCGCCTCGTGATGCATGCGGGGGCGCGGGGCGCGGGCGGGGCGAGGCCTCAACCGCATTTCCCCTCACCGGGCAGCGCGTCGCCGCCCGGTGCCTTGCGGGACGCTAGCGCATGTCGGGCGCGCGGGCCTCTTGGGTCAACGTGTCGACCAGCGTATCGAGGGTTTCGGTGCGGGTGTGTTTCTCACCAAGGCGGCGCAGGCTCACCGTCCGCTCGGCGACCTCTCTCTGACCGATCGCGAGAATAACCGGGACCTTGCCAAGGCTGTGCTCGCGGACCTTGTAGTTGATCTTCTCGTTGCGCGTGTCGGCCTCGGCGCGGATGCCGGCGGCGCGCAGCATTTCGGTGACCTCAGCCACGTAGTCATCGGCATCCGAAACGATGGAGGCCACGACGACCTGGCGCGGCGCGAGCCAGAAGGGCAGCTTGCCGGCATGGCTCTCGATCAGGATGCCGATGAACCGCTCGAAACTGCCAAGGACGGCGCGGTGGAGCATGACGGGACGGTGCTTGGCGCCGTCCTTGCCGATATAGCTCGCATCGAGCCGCTCGGGCAGTACGAAATCCACCTGCAGCGTGCCGCATTGCCAATCGCGCCCGATCGCGTCGGTGAGGACGAATTCGAGTTTCGGTCCGTAGAAGGCTCCTTCACCGGGGTTCAACTCGAACTCGGCGCCGGCGGCCTGCGTGGCTTGCCGCAAGGCGGCCTCGGCCTTGTCCCAGACCGCATCGCTGCCGGACCGCATCTCCGGGCGATCGGAGAACTTCACCTTGAACGCGCTGAAGCCCAGGTCGGAATAGACCTGCGAGAGGAATTCGATGAAGCGCTTGGTTTCGACCTCGATGTCGTCCTCGGCGCAGAAGATATGCGCATCGTCCTGCGTGAAGCCGCGCACCCGCATGATCCCATGCAGCGCGCCGGAGGGCTCGTAGCGGTTGCACGATCCGAACTCGGCCATCCGCAGCGGCAGGTCACGGTAGGATTTAAGACCCTGGTTGAAGACCTGCACGTGGCAGGGGCAGTTCATCGGCTTGAGCGCGTTGACCGCCTTCTCGCGCGCATGCTCCTCGTCGACCTCGACGATGAACATGTGTTCCTGGTATTTCTCCCAGTGGCCCGAGGCCTCCCAGAGCTTGCGATCGACCACTTGCGGTGTGTTGACCTCGACATAACCGCCGCGGTCCTGCCGGCGCCGCATGTAATCTTGCAGCGTGGTGTAGATGCGCCAGCCATTGGGGTGCCAGAACACCTGGCCGGGGGCCTCCTCCTGGAAATGAAAGAGGTCCATCTCGCGCCCCAGCCGGCGGTGGTCGCGCTTGGCGGCCTCCTCGAGCATCGTCAGATGCGCCTTGAGATCGTTGCGGTTGCGGAAGGCCACGCCGTAGATCCGCTGGAGCATCGGACGCGTGTTGTCGCCCAGCCAGAAGGCACCGGCCACGTTCATCAGCTTGAACGCATCCGCGGGAACCTGCCCGGTATGCAGAAGATGCGGACCGCGGCACATGTCCTGCCAGTCGCCATGCCAGTACATTCGGATCGGCTCGTCGCCCGGAATGCGGTGGATCAGCTCGATCTTGTAGGGCTCGCCCGTCTCCTCGTAATGGCGGATGGCACGCTCGCGCTCCCAGATCTCGGTGCGCACCGGCTCGCGGGCATTGACGATCTCGCGCATCCGCGTCTCGATCCGGCCCAGGTCCTCGGGCGTGAAGGGCTCTGCCCGGTCGAAATCGTAAAACCAGCCGAAATCGCGCACGGGGCCGATCGTGACCTTCACGTCGGGCCAGATCTCCTGCACCGCGCGTGCCATGATATGCGCGAGGTCGTGGCGGATCAGCTCGAGCGCGGGCGCGTCGTCCTGCATCGTGTTGATGGCGATCGCGCCGTCATGCTCGATCGGCCATTGCAGATCCCAGTGCACCCCGTCGAGAGAAGCGGAAATCGCCTTCTTGGCCAGCGATTTGGAAATGCCCTCGGCCACCTCGGCTGCGGTCGTCCCGGCGGGAAACTCGCGCGCGGTGCCATCGGGAAAAGTCAGGGAGATTTGGGCCATCAGGGCACCTCCTCGTCGGTTTGGCGCCCACGGAACGCCCGGTTGCAAGTATGTCGCGCCCTAGATGACGAGGGCGCCCATCCGTGTCAAGCGACGCAAGGGCATAATGGGCGCCGAGCGGAAGGCGCGTTATATGCGCGTGATCGGTGGCAAGGGGAGGGGCGCATGGCCTGGGGTGGAGGAAGCTTCGAGGAAACGATTTTCGAGGCTCTTGTCGACGACCCCGATGGCGACGGGGAGCTCGATCCGCGCGCCGCCGAACATGAGCCCGGCAATTTCCTGCGCCATCTTGGCGCCCTCTCGCTGAGCAAGCTCGCCGACGGGCTGCTCGATCCCAAGCTGGTGCTCAGCTGGCTTCTGACCAGCCTCGGGGCCGGGGCCTTCTGGGTCGGTCTGCTGGTGCCGATCCGCGAGGCGGGCGCCTTGCTGCCGCAGCTCTTCACCGCGCCGCGCATCCATGCGATGGCCCGGCGCAAATGGGCCTGGGCCACGGGCAGCGCGGTGCAGGGCGCGGCCGCGGCGGGGATCGCCCTGGCCGGACTGACGCTGGGCGGCCCCCTTGCGGGCGGCGCGATCTGCGCGATGCTGGCGATGCTGGCCTTGGCGCGGAGCGTCTGCTCGGTGAGCTACAAGGACGTTCTGGGCAAGACCGTGGGGCGCGCCAGGCGCGGAACGGCGACCGGTTTCGCAAGTTCGCTGGCCTCCGTTGGGGTAATCCTCTTCGCGCTGGCCTTGATGAGCGGGCTGGCCGAGCGGCGGACACTGGTGATCGCCGCGATCACGCTGGCCGCGCTCGCATGGCTCGGCGCCGGCGCGATCTTCTCGATGCTGCGCGAGCCGCCGACACCGCGCAGCCCCGGCAAGCCGGCCTTGGGACAGCTTGCCCTTCTTGGCGAGGATCCGCAGCTGGCCCGGTTCATCGCAACGCGCGGTCTGCTGACCGGAACGGCGCTCGCCCCGCCCTATCTCGTGGTGCTCGCCAGCGATGCCGGGGGCGGCGCCTTCACGCGTCTCGGCGCCCTGGTGTTGGCATCCTCCGCCGCCTCCTTCGTCTCGTCCTACATCTGGGGGCGGCTCTCGGACCGGTCGAGCCGCGCGGTGCTCCGTCTGGCGGGCCTGGCGGGGGCGCTTGCCATCGGCGCGGCGCTCGTCCTCGACGCGGCCGGGCTTTCGGGGAATGCCTGGGCGCTTCCGGGCGTGCTTTTCGTGCTGATGGTGGCCTATCACGGGGTGCGCCAAGGGCGATCCACCTATCTCGTGGACATGGCGCCCAAGGACATGCGGCCCGCCTACACCGCCGTTTCGAACACGGTGATCGGGGTGCTGCTTCTGGGAGCCGGGGTGTTCGGCGCCCTTGCGGCCGTTGCGGGCGCGCAGGCGACACTGGCGCTCTTCGCGATCATGTGCTTGGCAGCGACCTGGATCGGACGCGGTCTCGCCCAGGTCGAGCAGGGCCTTGGCGGCGCAGCACAGGAGTGACGCATGACGGATTATCACGAAACGCCCCAGGGCCGGCGCCTGGCCTATATGTCGAACACCGCACGCGAGGGGATACCGGGCCCCGGCATCGTGTTCCTCGGCGGGTTCAAATCCGACATGCATGGCAGCAAGGCCGAGCACCTGGCACAATGGGCGCAAGCGCAGGGGCGCCCCTTCCTGCGCTTCGATTACAGCGGGCACGGCGCCTCCTCCGGCCGGTTCGAGGATGGGGCGATCGGGGACTGGGCACAGGATGCGGCCGAGATCATCGGCGCACTGACCAGGGGCCCGCAGCTTCTGGTCGGATCGTCCATGGGTGGCTGGATCGCCCTTCTGCTATGCTGCCGGATGCCCGAGCGGATCGCCGGGATGGTGGGCATCGCCGCCGCGCCCGATTTCACCGAGGACAGCATGTGGGCATCCTTCGATCCGGCGCAGCGGGCGGCGATCGAGCGTGACGGGCGGCTGGAGCTGCCGTCCGACTATGGCGAGCCCTACGTGATCACGCGGCGCCTGATCGAGGAGGGGCGGGGCAACCTGGTGCTGCGCGACCCGCTGGCGATCCCCGGCCCGCTGCGCCTGCTGCAAGGAACGGGCGACCGCGAGGTTCCCGTATCCGTGGCGACGCGCCTTCTGGAGCATGCCGATTGCGCCGATGCGCGCCTGACCCTCGTGCGCGGGGCCGATCACCGTTTCTCCGATCCCGATTGCCTCTCGCTGATCGAGGCGGCGATCGGCGAAGTGATCGAAAGGACGTGATCCGAAGGACGTGATGGACAGGACGGGCCCGCCGGTGTGAATCCGCCGGCGCGCCGGCGCCTGCTTGCACAGCATCGCGGCGCGGCCTTAGCATCGAGCCCCCGCTGCCGCCCAAGGGCATGCGCAGGCCACAAGGAGTTTGGGAAATGATCGCACGCGTCCTCCGCGCCCCCCGCCTGTCCCGTGACGAGAGAAGCGCGCGATGAGTGTCGAGCCCATCGTCCTGCTGCCGGGCTTGATGAACGACGTGCGCATCTGGGGCCCCCAGATCGAGACGTTGAGCGTCGATCATGGCCTCTACCTGCCCGCTTGGGGTGCGGGGGACAGCGTCGGGGATATCGCGGCGCATGTGCTGTCCGAGGCGCCGCCGCGTTTCGCCCTTGCCGGGATCTCTCTCGGGGCGATGATCGCCATGGAAATCCTCGCGCAGGCACCGGACCGGGTGACACGCATCGCGCTCCTTGGCACGGCCTGCCTGGCCGAGACGCCGGCCAACGCGGCGGCGCGCGAGATCAACATCGTGCATGCCAAGACGGGCCGGCTCGCCGAGGCGCTTGTGGCCGAATACCCGCCCGAGGCGATGGCCGAAGGGCCGATGCGCCAGCCGATCGCCGAGTTCCTAATCGAGATGGGCCTGCGCCTCGGGCCGGAGGCCTATCTGCGACAGGCGAAGGCGATCACCAAGCGCCCGGACCTGCAACGTGTGCTGAGGCAGGCGCGTCTGCCGGCGTTGGTGCTGTGCGGTGCCGATGACACGCTCTACCGTCCGCGCCGCCACGAATTCATGGCAGAACTCCTGCATGACGGCATGTTGTGCATCGTGCCCGGTGCCGGCCATGCCCCGACGCTGGAGCAGCCGGCGGCGGTCAACGCCGCGCTGCGCGAATGGCTGGGGCGCCCGGACCGCAGGCGTCCGCGCCTCTGAGGCCAAAGTTCGGCCCGGGACGGGCAGCGATCGCGGCCAGCTGTGACCAGCTCCGGAAATGGGCGAGAGGCAACGCGGCGCGCGGTCAGGGATAGTCCGGCCGAAACGTGTCGGTGACCGGCAAGGGGAGTGGCACCCGGCAGGATTCCCTTGGGGCCTTGGCATGGGGCTTTGGTACGAAAAGAGCAGCCAATGCCTGGGGTGTGGGCCGCCTGTCTACCGGGAGCGCAGTCGCCGTGCGAAGCAACGCGGCTTGCGGCGCAGGGTAGGGGGGCGGCACTTGCACGAAGCGCCACCCCTTGCCGTTTCAGACGGGCGTGGGTCCCTTGCCGCGCGCGCTGCGACGAGCGCCCTTGCGGCTGTCCTTGCGGGCGGCGCTCGTTTTGCCGTCGGAGACAGCGGGGGAGGCCGCCTGGGCGGAGGCGGCTTTCTGGCTGCCCGTATCGGCCGTAGCCGCGTCCGAAGCATTCGTATCGGTCGCACCCGCATCCGACATGCCGGTATCGGACGCGCCCGTGTCCTGCGTTGCCGAAGTCTCCTGCGCTGCGCCGTCGGACATGTCGGCCGCATCCCGGCGATTGGCGTCGATGAAATCGAGCACGAGGGGGCGGATGTTGTTGCGCCAGCTGCGCCCGGCGAAGATGCCGTAGTGACCGGCGCCCGGCTCCAGATGCGCCGCCTTCTTGGCATCGGGCAGTCCGGTCAGCAGGTCGAGCGCGGCGAGGCACTGGCCTGGCGCGGAGATGTCGTCATTCTCGCCCTCGACGATCTTCACGGCGACGTCGCTGACCTTGCCGATATCGACCGGCGTGCCGTTGATGGTGAAGACGTTGCGCGCCACGTCGCGGCTCTTGAAGACGCGGTCCACGGTCGACAGGTAGAATTCGGCGGGCATGTCCATGACCGCGAGATACTCGTCGTAGAACTTGTTGTGCTTGTCGTGATCGCTGGCCTGGCCCTTGGCGGTGCGCAGGATCTGCTCGCTGAAGGCGCGCGCATGGGTCTCGGCATTCATCGACATGAACGAGGTCAGCTGCAGCAGGCCGGGATAGACCTTGCGGCCCACGCCGGCATGTTTGAAACCGACACGCTGGATCATCATGTCCTCGAGCTGGCCCATCGTGACCCGCCGTCCGAAATCGGTCACGTCCGTCGCCGCGGCATCGGGGTCGATCGGGCCGCCGATGAGGGTGAGCGTCGCGGGCTGCGCAGCGGGATCGGTCTCGGCGAGATAGGCGGTGGCCGCGAGGGCGAGCGGCGCGGGCTGGCACACCGCGATCACGTTGATGTCGGAGCCCAGGTGGCGCATGAAATCCGCGACATAGAGCGTGTAGTCGTCGACATCGAACTTGCCGGCGCTGACGGGAATGTCACGCGCGTTGTGCCAATCGGTGATCCACACGTCGGCATCGGGCAGGAGCGAGACCACGGTCGAGCGCAGCAGGGTCGCGTAATGGCCGGACATCGGCGCGATGAGCAGGATGCGGCGCGCCTGCGGCTTGCGTCCGGAAACCGAGAAGTGGACGAGATCACCGAAGGGGCGCTCGATCTCGGTGGTGACGGAGACGACGTGATCGCGCCCATCCTCACCCACGATCGTGTCGATACCCCAGTCGGGCTTGGTGATCATCCGGCCGAAGCTTCGCTCGGTCACGTCGCCCCAGGCTTGGATCATCTGGAACATCGGGTTCGCCACCAGCCCCGTTGCGGGATAGGAACCAAGGGCATGCGCCGATGCGCCAAGCCACTGGTTCGTGACCCGCAGGGTTTCCATGAAGTCGTAGATCATCATCTGTCGCATCTTCGAGCCCTTTTCCGCTGTGGCCTGAGCAATTCGCCGCTATCCCGGCCGCCAGCCTGTCGCTACTGTGGTATAGAGATGGTAATGCTGCCTTGCAGCAAAAGTAGGGGGGAGAGGTTAACATGGCAACAAATGATTCCGAGACGAAGGTCGAGGGCGCCGTGACCGGGTCGGAGCTGCTGACCCAGAACCTTGGGAAAATCGAGGAATTATCATCGCGGCTGGTCAACGCTCTGTCGCAAAAGCGCCCCAGTTCCGGCGGTCTGTCGGCTCCCGGTCACGATCTCTACATGAAGGCGGCGGCCGCCTACATGAGCGAGATGATGACCAACCCCTCGAAGATCATCGAGAACCAGATCAGCTACTGGAGCAAATCGGTCAGCCATTACATCGAGGCGCAGCAATCGCTGATGCAGGGGCGGGTCGCACCGCCAGAGGATAACAGCCCAGCCGACAAACGCTTCGCCAACCCGCTCTGGAGCACCCATCCCTACTTCAACTACATCAAGCAGCAATACCTCTTCAGCGCGCAGGCCGTCGAGCAGGCCGTCGCCGATCTCGAGGGGCTGGATGCCAAGGACCGCAAGCGGATCGAGTATTTCTCGCGCCAGATCGTGGACATGTTCAGCCCGACGAACTTCCTCGGCACCAATCCCGAGGCGCTGGCGCGCGCGGTCGAGACCGAGGGGCAGAGCCTCGTCGACGGGCTCGAGAATCTCGTGCGGGACATCGAATCGGGCGAGGGCGAGCTTCAGGTGACCCTGGCGGACAAGAATGCCTTCTCGGTCGGCGAGAACATCGCCACCGCGAAGGGCAGCGTCGTCTTTCGCAACGAACTTTTCGAACTCATCCAGTACGCGCCCACGACCGAGAAGGTCCACGAGACCCCGCTCGTGATCTTTCCGCCCTGGATCAACAAGTTCTACATCCTCGATCTGAAGGAAAAGAACAGCCTCGTGCGCTGGATCGTCGATCAGGGCTTCACCCTCTTCGTCGTCAGTTGGAAGAACCCCGATGCCAGCTATGCCGATTACGGTCTCGGCGATTACATCGAGAAGGGCTACCTGACGGCCTTTGAGGAGGCCAAGCGGATCAGCGGCACCAAGACCTTGAACGCCGTCGGCTACTGCATCGCGGGCACCACCCTGTCGATGACGCTGGCGCTCAAGAAGGCGCGCGGCGAGGAGGCCCCGATCAACGCGGCGACACTCTTCACCACGCTGACCGATTTCTCGGACCAGGGCGAGGTCGGGGTCTTCCTCGACAATGATTTCGTCGACGGGATCGAGCACGAGGTGGCGCAGCGCGGCGTGCTCAGCTCCTTCTTCATGGCGCGCACCTTCAGCTTCCTGCGCTCGAACGACCTGATTTACGGGCCCGCGATCCGCAGCTACATGATGGGCGAGGCGCCCCCGGCATTCGACCTGCTCTACTGGAACGGTGACGGGACGAACCTGCCGGCGAAGATGGCGGTCGAGTATCTGCGCGGGCTGTGCCAGGGGGACCGCTTCGCATCCGACGGCTTCGAGATCCTGGGCGAGCGGCTGCATATCTCGCAGGTCGATGTGCCACTTTGCGCGATCGCTTGCGAGACCGATCACATCGCCGCATGGAAATCGAGCTATTCCGGCGTGCAGAAGATGGGCGGCGACGACAAGATGTTCATCCTGTCCGAAAGCGGCCATATCGCCGGCATCGTCAATCCGCCGAGCCGGGACAAATACGGTCATTACACCAATGGCGACTGGTCGGGCAGCGCCGCCGACTGGCAGAAGGCCGCGGAGTTCACCAAGGGGTCGTGGTGGCCGCGCTGGGGTAAGTGGCTGGCGGGCAAGTCGGGAGCGCAGGTAACGGCGCGCAAACCGGGCGACAACGGGGTGGAAATTCTCGGCCCCGCACCCGGAATCTATGTCACGGAAAAACCAAAGCCTTGATTTCAAACGACAAGGTTTTTTTGCTGCAGTGCAGAATACCCTTGAAATGCTGCACTGCAGAAGGCATATTGTTGGCAGACGCAGCAACGTGGGTCAGCCACGCCACTGCGGCAACCCATCCCGCGGGCGGCGCCCGCCGACAGGAGATAAAGCAATGACCAATACCCAAGACTACACCAAGATGTTCCAGGAAATGATGAACTCCTTCCCGGTTGACGCATCCGCCTTCCAGAACAGCTTCCGTTCCTACGCCTCCTTCGGCGAGAAGATGTCGAAAGTGGCCCTCGAAGCTGCCGAGAAATCGACCGAGATCTCCAACCGCTGGACCCGTGACACCATCGCCAAGATCGGCGACGTCACCACCGTCAAGCAGGAGCCGGCCGACTACACCAAGGCAATGACCGAGTTCGCCTCGGCCCATGCCGAGATGACCGCCGAGACCATGGCCGCCTTCGCCGAAGTCGCCAAGAAGGTCCAGATGGAAACCGTCGAGCTGATGCTGGCCGCCGGCAAGGACGTGTCCGAGGACATGACCGCCGCTGCCAAGAAGGCCGGCAACGAGATGACCGCGAACGTGCGCAAGACCGCCGCGACCGCGAAGTGATCCTGTCCCGATTGCCGGCTTCCTCCCCGCTGGCATGACGACCCGGAGCGGGCCCATTGTGGCCCGCTCTTTCTTTTTGTGCTGCACTGCCATAGCATCGGCGCTGCAACGCCAAATATCCCGGAGGGCAAGATGGCCGACACGAGCAAGCCTTTGCTGATCAAGCGTTATGCCAGCCGGCGCCTCTACAATACCGAAACCAGCGATTACGTGACGCTCGAGGATATCGCTCGTTTCATCCGGGAGGGCCGCGAGGTCCAGATCGTCGATCTGAAATCGGGCGACGACCTGACCCGCCAATACCTGCTCCAGATCGTCGCCGAGCATGAGAGCAAGGGCGAGTCGGTGCTTCCGCTCGGCGTGCTGACCGATCTCGTGCGCAGCTATACCACCCAGGCGCAGTCGGTCGTTCCGCAATTCCTCGCCATGAGCTTCGACATGCTGCGCAACGGGCAGACAAAGATGATGGAGAAGGCCCTGACGCCGATGGTCGGGATGCCCGGCTTCGAGGCGATGCAGGCGCAGCAAAAGGCCTTCCTCAGCGCGATGACCGGCAAATGGACGAACCCCGCGCAGGAAGAGCCGGCCAGTGACGCCGCCAAGGACCGCGATCTTGAGGATATTCGCAAGCAGCTTGCCGAGTTGCAGGCACAGCTTGCCAAGATGAACGGCTGACACCGCGCCTCCCCGGCGCCATGGAGCGGCGCCTGCGGATCAGACCCCGACCCTGTCGCGCAGCGCGTGCCAGCCCATTGCCAGCGCGAGCAGCGGCTGGCGCAGGGTTGGACCACCCGGAAAGGGTTTCGCGCCGAGGCGGGACAGCAGCTCGAAATCGGGATCGGGCGCGTCCGCCTCTCTGGCGAGGATGCGCCCGGCAAGCACCGAGAGCGCGACCCCGTGACCCGAATAGCCGCCCGCGTGCAGAACCCCTTGCGCCGGGCGCAGGATCAGCGGCAGGCGGCTGCGGGTGATCGCCAAGGTGCCGCCCCAGACATGGGTGAAAGGCACATCGCGCAGTTCGGGATAAAGCCTTGCGAGCGGCGCGCGCAGCTTGGCCCCGATGTCGCGAACATGGCGGTAGCCATAGCTCTCGCCACCCCCGAAGATCAGGCGCCCTTGCGGATTCGCGCGCCAGTAATTCACCACGAAGCGGTCATCGTGAACCGCGATGGGCCGCGCGAGCGGCAACCGTGCGCCAAGCGGGGGCGTGGCGCCCATGTAGCTGACGATCGGCATGACGCGGCGCGCCGCCTCCGGCACCAGATCGCCGAGATAGCCGTTCGCCGCGACGATCACCATGCGCGCCTGCACCGTGCCTTGCGCGGTTTCGACGGCGGGACGGGGGCCGGGACGCACCTTCAGCGCGCGGGTGCCCTCATGCAGCACCGCGCCGGCCGCCTCGGCCCCCGCCGCCAGCCCTCGCGCGAAGCGCAGGGGATGCAGATGCCCCGCCATGTGATCGAGAACCGCGCCATGGGCCGCATCGGTGCCAAGCAGTTCACGCGCCGCGTCCCTGGAGAGGCACTCGATTTGCTCATGGCCGTAATGCCGGGCGAGGTGCTCCGCCGCCCGGCAGGCCGCGTCCCGGCTCCTGGCGCTGGTGGCCATCATCGCCACGCCGCCGCCCTGCTCGGCATCGGGGGCGTGGCGCGCCGCCAGCTCTCGTGTCAGGTGGATCGCATCGCATGACATCCGCCACAGGCGCATCGCGACCTCGGGGCCGTAGGTCGCCTCGAGCTGCTCCTGGCCTGCGCGAAGCCCGCTGCCGATCTGTCCGCCATTGCGCCCCGAGGCGCCGAACCCCGCATGTCGGGCTTCGAGCACGATCACCTTCGCGCCGCGCCGCGCGGCATGAAGCGCGGCCGAAAGCCCCGTGAAACCCGCGCCGATGATGCAAAGATCGGCCTGCGCATCACCGCCGAGGGCAGGGCGGGGCGCCGGGCGGGGCGCGCTCGCGGCATAGAGGCTCGGCGCCCCGTCGCCCTCATCCTCGTTCAGGCTCAGAAGGTCCATTCCCTCACACCGTCAACAGGAGATGCTGCCGCTCCCAGGGGGAAATGACATGCAGGAACTCGTCGTACTCGGTCGTCTTGACGATGGCATAGACCCGCGCGAATTCAGGTCCGAGCAGCGCGTGGAGCGCCGTGGCGCGCGAGAATTGCCCGATCGCGTCCGACAGGCCGGTGGGCGTCGCCGCCGGGGCGGCATAGGCGTCGCCGATGCATTCCGCCGCGGGGCCGCGCCGCTCGGTCAGGCCGAGAAGCCCGCAGGCGAGCGAGGCGGCGATGCCGAGATAGGGATTGCAGTCCATGCCCGCCAAACGGTTCTCGACCCGCCGCGCGGCGGGATCGGAGAGCGGGATGCGCAGCCCGGTGGTGCGATTGTCGCGACCCCATTCGAGATTGACCGGCGCGGCATGGTCGCGGACATACCGCCTGTAGCTGTTGACGTAAGGGGCCAGCACCGCGATCGCGGAGGGAAGATGCGCCTGCAGCCCGCCGATGAAATGCATGAACTCGGCCGTTTCGGTGCCGTCGCGTGCCGAGAAGATGTTGGCTCCGGCCTCATCGAGCACCGAGTGATGGATATGCATCGCGCTTCCCGGCTCCCCCTCGATCGGCTTGGCCATGAAGGTGGCGTAGCAATCGTGCCGCAACGCCGCCTCGCGGATCAGCCGCTTGAAATGGAAGACCTCGTCGGCGAGCTTGACCGGATCGCCGCGGCGCAGGTTGATCTCGACCTGCCCCGCGCCCCCTTCCTGGGTAATGGCGTCGATCTCGAACCCCATGGTCTCGGCGAAGTCATAGATGTCGTCGATCACCGGCCCGTATTCGTCCACCGCACTCAGCGAATAGGCCTGCCTTGCGGCGGCCGGGCGGCCCGACCGGCCGATCATGGGTTGGATGGCGCTGGCCGGATCGGTGTTCGGCGCCACGAGGTAGAACTCCATCTCGGGCGCCACGATGGGGGTCAGGCCGCGCGCGGCATAGGCCTCGACGACGCGTTTGAGCACGTTGCGCGGCGCCACCGGAACCGGGCGTCCGTCGCGCGCCGAAAGGTCATGGATCACCTGCAAGGTGCGGTCCTTGGCCCAGGGCGCGGCGGTTGCGGTTGCGTAATCGGGGGTCAGGATCATGTCGGGCTCGGTGAAGCCCTCGGCGCCCGCGGCCTCGGCCCAGCCGCCGGTGATGGTCTGGTAGAAGATCGAGTTCGGCAGGTAGAACCGCGTCTGAGCCGCGAATTTCGTCCCCGGCATCGCCTTGCCGCGCGCGATCCCCGGCAGATCGCTCACGATGCATTCGACCTCGTCGAGGCGGCCGCCCTGAAGGTAGGACCGCGCGGCCTGCGGGATCGCGGCGGTCCATTCCATCACGGCCGGTTTTCCCGCGCCTCAGGCATCGACTGGCCGCATCGCGGGGCCGGGGCCGTGCTGGAGGCTGGACGCGCGGGGCAGGGGGGCATCGGCGGGATGCCCCTTGAGGACATCCGCGATCCGCTCGGCAAGCAGGGCGCGGTCGAGGGCATGGCCGAGATCGGCGCTGGCGGCATCGAGCAACGGGGCGGGAACGACGCCGGGGCCGCGCGTCTCGATCAGCGTGCCGGTGACCGTGTCGTCGAACTCGGGATGCGGCTGGATGGTGAGGGTATGCGGCCCACAGGCAAGCGCGGCATGGGCGCAGATCGCGCCGCTTGCCAGGGTGCGCGCCCCGTCCGGCGGGCGCACGACCTGGTCCTGGTGCCAGGCGTTGAGGAACACGCTCTGGCCTTGCCAGTCATAGGCGCGGCGGCCGACCGACCAGCCTCCGGCGAATTTCTCGACCTTGCCGCCCAGCGCCTGGGCGATGATCTGATGGCCGAAGCAGATCCCCACGAGGGGCATGTCGCTGGCATGGATACGCCTGATCAATGCCTCGAGCGGGGGTATCCAGGAATGCGCCTCGTAGACGCCATGGCGCGACCCGGTGATCAGCCAGGCATCGGCCGCCTCGGGCCCGTCGGGAAAGACGCCGTCGCAGACGGGGAAGGTGCAAAAGGAGAAGCCATGCCCCTCCAGCAGCCGCTCGAACATCGCCGGGTAGTCCCCGCTCTTTTCGGTGACGCTTCGGGGCGCGTGCCCGGTCTGCAGGATTCCGATCAGCATGCCGCCTCCATCTCGCGCCGCAGCGCCCGTACCGAAGAGTGCGCCCCGGCGCGTGCGGGGGTCAAGGGGGGATGCGCGCGGCATGGGCCCCCCGGGAACGTCCCCGGCTCTCAGGCGCCGTGGAAGGCGCAGAGGGCGTGGACCTCGTGCCCGAGGGCCTCGATCCGGCGGCGGCCGCCGAGGTCCGGCAGATCGACGATAAACGCGCAGCCGACCACCTCGGCCCCGAGCTTCTCGACAAGCCTGATCCCTGCCTCGGCGGTGCCGCCCGTGGCCAGCAGGTCATCCACGACGAGCACCTTCTCGCCGGACGCGAGCGCGTCGTCATGGACCTCGACCACGGCGGTGCCGTATTCGAGCGTGTAATCCTGGCTGATCACCGCGCCCGGAAGCTTGCCCTTCTTGCGGATCGGCACGAAGCCGGTCGAGAGCTGGTGGGCGATCGCGCCGCCGAGGATGAAGCCGCGCGCCTCGAGCCCCACGACCTTGTCGATCTCGAGCCCGGCATAAGGGTGCAGGAGCTGGTCGATGCACATGCGGAACCCGCGCGGGTCGGCAAAGAGCGTGGTCACGTCGCGAAACAGGATCCCCTCATGCGGGAAATCGACGATCGTGCGAATGTAATCCTGGACGGTCTTCTTCATTTTCCCTGCGCTCTCCTGCTGGTAAGGGGGCCGAACAATGCCGGCGCAGCCGGTAGCACAGGCAGGGCGGGCAGCAAATGGCTTTCGGACGCAGACATGTCGTTTTCCTCGGCGGTGCGGCGGCGCTGGTGGCGGGCTTCCAGCTCGCGCCGCGGCTGGCGCCGGTCGGGGATCTGGAATTCACGCCGCATCCCACCTTGCCGGATTTCAGGCGCCTCGGCGCGGGCGGGACCAGCGCCGCCGGCTTCGACCTGCTGACCGGGGGACTGACGGATGCACAGAGCCCGGCGCGGCCCGCCATCGCGCCGCAGGATATCTGCGCGGCGCTTTTCGGCGATGCGCCGGTCGCGGCAGGCATGGTGCCGATCGCATATTTCACGGACTATTTCTGCCCCTACTGCCGGGTTCTGGGAGAGCTGCTGCTGACGATGGCGCGCGAGGATCCCCGCATCCGCCTGACGCTGCACGAGACACCGATCCTGGGGCCGGGATCCGAGGCGGCGGCCCGCGCGGCGCTCGCGGCGGGACTGCAGGGCGCGCAGCGGGCGGCGCATGAGCGTCTGCGGGTGACGCCCTTCATCCCCACGGCGGCCTATCTGCGGGAGCTTGCCGCCGAGCTCGACCTCGATGCGGAGCGTTTGCTGGCCGATCGCGACGCCCCCGAGGTGGACGCGGCGCTGGGGCGCAGCGCCGCGCTCTTCGGCGCGTTCGGCTTCGTCGGCACGCCCGGCCTCGTGGTCGGCCGGACGGCGGTCAATGGCGAGATCGGCGCGCCCTTGCTGCGAAAGCTGGTGGAGGCGGAGGCGGCGCTGCCGCCCCCCTGTTGAGCGGCGGGGCTCAGAGCACCCTGCCGGCAACCGTCCCGAGCCGGGCCACGGCCTCGGGGTCGCGATGCTCGGGGCCGGTGAGAACGGCGTATTCGAGCGCCCGGTCGCAACCGTGATCGCAAGGCGCGCGGGGCGCGCCCAGACGGGCAGGCAGGCCGCGCACCAGGGCGCGCCCCTTGTCGGCATTGCCGGTCAGGGTGCGGATGATGTCGGTGACATCGACCTCTCCGTGATCCGGATGCCAGCTGTCGTAATCGGTGATCATGGCGACCGAGGCGTAGCAAAGCTCCGCCTCGCGCGCGAGCTTGGCCTCCGGCATGCCCGTCATTCCGATCACGTCGGCGCCCCACGCCTCGCGATACATCTTCGACTCGGCCAGCGTGGAGAATTGCGGTCCTTCCATCGCGAGATAGGTGCCGCCGTCATGCACGGTGACACCGGCCGCGCGCGCCGCCTCCGCGCAGGCCGCCGACAGGCGCGCGCAGGTCGGGTGCGCGACGCTCACATGCGCCACGCAGCCGGGGCCGAAGAAGGATTTCTCGCGCGCGAAGGTGCGGTCGATGAACTGGTCGACGATCACGAAATGACCCGGCGCCATCTCCTCGCGGAAGGAGCCGCAGGCGCTGATGCTCACCAGATCGGTGACCCCGAGACGCTTGAGCGCGTCGATATTGGCCCTGTAGGGCACGGAGGAGGGGGAGTGGACATGGCCGCGCCCGTGGCGCGGCAGGAAGGCGATCGGCAGGCCGCCGAGCTGCCCGGTCAGGATCTCGTCCGACGGCGCCCCCCAGGGGGTCTCCACCGCCTGCCAGCGCGCATTCTCGAGCCCGTCGACCTGATAGAGCCCGGAGCCGCCGATTATCCCGATCATCGTATCCGCCATTGCCGTCTCTCCCGGTTGTGCCTGGTGTAAGGATCCTGCCTGCCGTCTTACGGTGCCGAAGCGCGCATTTGCAACGTCCGGGCGGTGCGCCCCGCGCGGCTTCCCCTGCGCCTCCTTGCCCTTGGCTTTCAGGCGGCGTCCCATGCCGGACAGCCCCTGCGCCCCGGGCACGTGCAGGGACCGGTCGGCCATGCGTGCCCCCGCACCGGGCCAGAAAGACCGTGCCTTCCGCCGCCGCCTGCGCTACAGGCGCGTCATCAATCCTGCAGCAACGTAGAGAGGTGCGCGCGTGGCCCGAGCACTTTTGGCGGCTTTCGCCGATGCCATCGAAAAGAAGACCCCAACGGCCGGCTTCAATGCCGGGCAGACCAAGACCGAACTGCTCTCCGGCCTGACGGTCGCCCTCGCGCTCGTCCCCGAGGCGGTCGCCTTCGCCTTCGTGGCAGGGGTGCATCCGCTCGTCGGCCTCTACGCGGCCTTCATGGTCGGGCTGATCACGGCGCTCTTCGGGGGGCGCCCCGGGATGATCTCGGGGGCGACCGGCGCGCTGGCGGTGGTGATGGTCAGCCTCGTCGCGCAGCACGGTGTGGAATATCTCTTCGCGACCGTCGTGCTGATGGGCATCTTGCAACTGATCGCGGGGGCGCTGCGCTGGGGCAAGTTCATCAGGTTGGTGCCCCACCCGGTGATGCTGGGCTTCGTCAACGGCCTGGCCATCGTCATCTTCCTCGCGCAGCTGTCGCAATTCCAGGTGCCCGGCACGGCGGAGGTCTCGGCGCATGGCATGTCCGGTGGTGAATGGCTGTCCGGTCCGGTGCTCTACGCGATGCTGGCGCTTGTCGGCTTGACGATGACGATCATCTGGGCCCTGCCGAAATGGACCAGCGTGATCCCCGCGCCGCTGGCCGGGATCGGGATCGTCGCGCTGCTCGTCATCGTCTTCGGCATCGACGTGCCGCGGGTGGGCGATCTGGCCTCGATCCAGGGCGGTCTGCCGAGCTTTCATATTCCCACCGTTCCGCTTACCCTCGAGACCTTCTGGATCATCCTGCCCTACGCGCTGATCCTCGCGGCGATCGGGCTGATCGAATCGCTGCTGACGCTGAACCTCGTGGGCGAGATCACCGGTGAGCGCGGCGGTGCCTCGCGCGAATGCCTGGCGCAGGGCGCGGCGAACGTGGCCACCGGCTTCTTCGGCGGCATGGGCGGCTGCGCGATGATCGGCCAGTCGATGATCAACGTGAAATCGGGCGGGCGCACGCGCCTTTCAGGGGTCTCGGCGGCGCTTTTCCTGCTGCTCTTCATCCTCGTGGCCGCCCCGGTGATCGAGCTCATCCCCCTGGCCGCGCTCGTGGGCGTCATGTTCATGGTCGTGATCGGCACCTTCGCCTGGTCGAGCCTGAAGATCCTGACCAAGGTGCCGCTCGTCGATGCCTTCGTCATCGTGCTCGTGACCGGCGTCACAGTGGCCTATGACCTTGCGACGGCCGTGGTTGTCGGGGTGATCGTCAGCGCGCTCGCCTATGCCTGGCAGAACGCGCGCCGCATCCATGCCAAGACCTACGTGACCGAAACGGGGGCCAAGGTGTACCAAGTGCAGGGGCCGCTCTTCTTCGGCTCGGCGGAAGGCTTCTCGGAGCTATTCGACGTGGCCGGGGACCCCGACACGGTCGTGGTCGATTTCGCCGACAGCCGCGTGGCGGACCAGTCCGCGCTTACCGCGATCGAAGCGATCGCCGCGAAATACCAGGCGGTCGGCAAGAAGCTCGAACTGCGCCACCTGAGCCGCGATTGCCACCATTTGCTCAAGAAGGCCGGGCAGCTCGTGACCGACAGCGACGACGATCCCGATTACGAGGTCGCCGTGGATTACGGCGTGCGCACCGGGCAGCTCGGCGCCGGCCATTGAGCGCACCGCTCCCGCCCCCGACGCATCGGGTGCGGGGGCGAAATCCGGCCCATGGCATGCGGATACGGGTATGCCAAGGCGACAAGGCGGCCGCGTACCGGATCAGTCCTTGGCGAGAAGCTGGTCGAGAATGGCATGCACCTCATGCGCGGCGACCGGCTTGATCAGGAGCGGGACATCGCCGTAACGCGTGCCGGGCCCGGTCAGGGATGCACCGGCGGCGCGTCCGCTGATCACCGCGAAGGGCACACCGCGCGCGTGCAGTCTCCTTGCCACTTCCGAGGAATTGCCGTCGATCAGGTTGATATCGAGCAGGGCGGCATCGATCGGCTCTTCGGCCAATGCCAACGCATCGCCGACGCGTGCGGCCGGCCCCAGGGTGCGGCATCCGTGATCGGCGATCATCTCGCTCATATCCATCGAGATCAGCGGCTCGTCCTCGACGAGCAAGATTGTGGGGATGTCCGGCGCTTGCGGCCTGGCCCCTTCGGGTGCGGCGGGACCTTCGGATGAAGCCATCGCGTCGCCGCGGGACGCGGACCCCAATGCAGTTTCAAACGCTTCGGTCCCGCCCGTCCGGGACGGCTCGGTGATGCGCGTTTGCTGCATGCGCAACGTGATGGTGGCATGCAGTCCGCCGGGGCCGAGATCCCAGGTGACGTCGCCGCCAGGATGGAAGGCGCTCGACAGGACCATCGTGCCGAAGCCCTGGCGCAATGCGTCCCGGGGCGCTGGTGGCGGGCCGCCGGTCTCGTGCCAGTCGATCGTGACGTCGCCATCCTCGGATGTCGCGCCGATGATCTCGACGCGCCCCTGCGGCACCGAGAGCGCACCGTGACGCACCGCGTTGTCGAGCAGCTCATGGAAGACCAGCGAGAGGGACTCGGCGGGTTTGCCGGGCAGGCGCATGGTCTCGAGCCCGCGCGCCGTGACGCGCTCGGCCAGCGGGCCGAGCGGTGCGAGCTCGGCGGTCAGCAGCTGCGCCGGCGCCGCGGCCACCGCGTCGGGTCCGACGAGAAGGCGGTTGATCCGCGACAGGGACGCGATCCGGGATTCGCTCGCGGCGGCAAACTGCTCGACCGATGTCGCCCCGCGCGAGGAGAGCCGCATCATCGCCGAGATCAACGCCAGCATGTTGCCCACGCGATGGCCGAGCTCGGCGGTATAAAGACGCAGACGCTCCTCGTCGCGCTTGATCTCGGTCACGTCTATGATGTGGCCGATCAGCTTGACGACGGTGCCGAACTCGTCGCACAGCGGCATTCCGTTCGCGTTGATCCAGCCGGCCGATCCGTCCGCGCGGTTGATCCGCGTGGTGAATTTCCAACTCCGCGCATTCGTGACGGCCTCGCGTTGCAGCTCGGTGACGCGGTCCCGGTCCTCCGGATCGACATGGGTGATGAAGCGCTCGAAGGTCCAGTTTTCGGTCCCCTCGGGATAGCCGAAAATCTGATCGTGGCGCAGGTCACAGATTGCGATGTCGTTATGCGGGTCGAGTTCCCAGACGCCGATCTCGGATGAGGCGAGAGCGAGATCGAGATGGGCGCGGGCGCCATGGCGCAGGTCCGGAGAAGATCGGTCAGCCAAATTCAAATTCCGTCAAGACTAGTCCTGTGGCCGGCACCTGCGGTCGGACACGAGCATGCAGACCGATGTCACGTATTCGTGGCATCACAACGCCAAAGCGTCCGCGCGGGTTCATTCACCAGGCCGCTTGAGTGAAAAAACGTCGCTGACATAGGCATAGTCCCTGTAGCCCAGGCGGCTCAGGGGATTGAACGTGCTCACGTCGAACTGTCCGTCCCTGATGCAGTCCTCGCGCATGTGCACCCCCGTCACCTCGCCAAGCACGAGAAAGTTCGACGCGCCCTCGAGCTCGACGATTTGCGTCAGCCGGCATTCCAGGTTGGCCGGCGCCTCGGCGACCCTGCTACAGGCGATGGTCTCGCATTCGGCGCGGGCGAGGCCGGCCTTGGTGAACTCGTCCTCTCCACGCTCCCAAGGCCCTGACGTGAGGTTCATCGCGTCGCGCATCGCGTATTCCACGATATTGACGCAGAAGACCCCGCTCTGGCGGATGTTCGACACGCTGTCCTTGGTCCCGTCGCGATCCGCCTTCGCCCCGGTCGAGGCGAACATCACCTGCGGCGGGACATAGGCGACGGCGTTGAAGAAGGAGTAGGGGGCGAGATTGTCGGTGCCGTCATCGCCGCGGCTCGAGATCCACCCGATCGGGCGGGGCGTGACGATCGCGTTGAACGGATTGTGGGGCAGGCCGTGGCCATCCTCGGGGCGATAGAACATGTCGGCTCCTGTGCATCCGTGTTTGATCATCCATTTACGCTCATGCTAGGCGCACATCCAGCGCAATGGACAGGCCCACCACACACATCGCCTCACGAAACCTGGAGGACAGGCCTTGATCGATATCGCCGTGGAAGGCGCCGGGGACTGGTGGGAGGTCGAGCAGCTGTTCGACCTGTGCTTCGCTCCGGGGCGGGAGGCGCTCTCCTCCTACCGTCTGCGCGAAGGGGTCGCGCCGATCGCGCCGCTCTGCCTGACGGCGCGCGGCGAGGGCGGGACGCTGGCCGCCGCGATCCGGTACTGGCCCGTCTGCGTGGGCAGTTTCCCCGCGCTGCTGCTGGGCCCGGTCGCCGTGCATCCCACGCGCCAGGGCGAGGGACTCGGTGCCTTCCTGATGCAGACCAGCCTGGCGCGCGCCGGCGAGCTGGGCCATGCGCGCATCCTGCTCGTGGGGGATGCGCCCTATTACGGCCGTTTCGGCTTCACCCGCCTCGATCATGTGCACATGCCGCCCCCGACCAATCCCGAACGGGTGCTGGGGCTCGATCTCGGGGACGGGGCATGGCGCGCGGTCGGCGGCGCCGTCACCTCGATCGCGGCGGGGGCGTGCGGGCAGGGGCCGGGGCAGGCATGAGCGCAAGGCCGCCGTGTGGCAAAACCTTGCCCGGCGCGGCGTTTCCGGGCCACCGCGATCTTGGCAATCGGCGCCCCGCGCCCCAGATATGACGGCATGACACAGGAAAGATCATCTTCGGACCGCGCTGGCGATGCCGGCGCCGGTCAGCAGGACGGGCAAGCAGATGCCGGCGGAAACGGCACTGGCGGGGATGCCGGGCTGCGCACCGGCGGGCATGACGGTGACGAGGGCCGTCCCGGCAGGGCGGACATCCCGCTCGATCCCGAGACGCGGCGCGCGGTCGTGGCGCTGGCCAAGCGGTTCCGCGCGGCGGACGGGATCGGGATGCAGGTGCTCGCCCTTGTCGGCGGGCAGGCCGAGACGCTGATCGAGCGCCTTCCCGGCGCGGTCAGGGGACAGCTCGACGGGGCGACCCGGCGGGCGCTGCAGACCGCCTTCGACGCGGCAAGCGCCTCGCGCGGGCGTGTCGCGGACCAGTCGGACTGGCTGAACACCGCCGTCACGACCGCGATGGGGGCAGCGGGGGGTTTTGGCGGACTGCCGACCGCGCTGGCCGAGTTGCCGGTCACGACCACCGTACTCCTGCGCGCGATCCAGGGCATCGCCCAGGATGAGGGGTTCGACCCTGCGCAGCCGGCAGTGCGGATGCAGTGCCTGCAGGTCTTCGCCGCCGCCGGCCCACTTGCCAGGGATGACGGCAGCGACCTGGCCTTCCTCTCGGCGCGCGTCACGCTGACGGGGGCCGCGGTTCACGGGCTGATAGCCCGGATCGCCCCGCGCCTCGCGACCGTGCTTGGTCAGAAGCTCGCGGCGCAGACGGTCCCGGTCCTGGGCGCGGTCGCGGGGGCGGCCACGAACTACGCCTTCACCAACTACTACCAGGAGATGGCGCGGGTCTATTTCGGCCTGCGGCGCCTTGCACGCGACAGCGGCGCCGATCTCGAGGCGTTGATGCGCGAGTTCCGCCTGCATGCGGTGCCGCCGCGCCGTATCGGCTAGGCGGCCGGAGGCCGCGCGGCGCAGCACAGGGCCAGACCGTCGATCACGGCGGTGAACGCGTCGGCGCGGTGCACCGCCGCCCCGGGTGCCAGGCGCCGCGTCTCCTCGAGGGTGAGCGACATCAGGCTGGAGCCGCCCACGAGGATCACCGCATCGAGTGCAGTTGGCGCGACCTCGGCGTCCAGAAGGGTCCGCTCCATCGCGCCGCGCAGCGCCTCGCGGGCCGGCAGCAGGGCCGCATCGAGGGCCGCGCCCGACAATCCGGCGCGCAGTCCCGGCGAGATCACTCCCAATTCGACGGCCGCCGCGGGATCGCCGGCATTCGCGGCGATCTTGCCGGCCTCGACCGCGAAGGCGAGATCATGCCCGAGCTCGTCGGTCAGAGCCGTCTCGAGCCGCTGCAACGCCTCCGCATCGACGGCATGGCGGCGCATGTCACGCACCGCGCGGCGCGTCTCGGGCGTATAGAGAAAGGGGATGCGCGACCAGTTCGACAGGTCGGCATAAACGGCCCTCGGCACCGGCAGCGTGCCGTCGCCCATGCCGCGCCGCAACTCTCCGCCCAGTCCCAGAAGGGGCATCACCTCGGCGAGCGACAGCGATTGATCGAAATCCGTGCCGCCCAGGCGAATGCCATGGCTCGTCCGGATCTCGATTTCATCCGCGCCGCCGCCGCTTGCGCGAAAGAGGGTGAAGTCGGACGTGCCACCGCCAATGTCGACGACCAGCCCCAGAACATCCGCCGCTTTCGGCGCGCCGTCCTTGATGGTGTCCATCTCGGCCGTATAGGCGCGCGCCGCGGCCTCGGGCTCGTGTACGAAGCGCACCGTCTGGAAACCCGCGCCGAGGTAGCAGGCGCGCAGGTCCTCCTCGGCGCGCGCATCGCGGGCGGGATCGGAATGAAAGCGCACAGGACGGCCCGAGACGGCATGATCGAAACGCCGACCCGCCACGGCCTCGGCACGCAGCTTCACCTCGCGCAGGAAGGCGGTGACGACCTCGGCCAGATCGCGCCGGCGTCCGCCCAGCAGCCGCGGCTCGTGAAAGAGCGGCGCGCCCAGCACCGATTTCAGCGCGCGCATGTAGCGCCCCTCGGCCCCCGTGACGAGTGCCCGTCCGGCGGCCTCCCCGATCAGCATCGCGCCCCCGCCGGCGGGAAAGAAGACCGCCGTGGGCAGCGTGTCACCGGCCGCCTCCAGCGGCAGGCGCCGTGTCCGTGTTCCGTCATGCCAGGCGGCGGCGGAATTGGATGTGCCGAAATCGACGGCAAGGGTTTCGCAGGTCATGGCACGGCCTCGGGGTCGGAGTCGGGGATGGGGAAGGGGCCATGCAATAGCCCCCCGCCGCCCCGCCAGCAAGCCCGTGCGGATCGCCCGCCGCGTGCCTTCAGATCGCCCAGCCGTCGTTTTGCAGAAGTTCGATCACCGCCGGGCGGACCGATTGCTCGCCCTCCGCACCCGCCCGCTCGATCCGGGCGCGAACGGCGCCGAGATCGACGCGGCACAGCAAATGCTTGACCGGACCGATCGAGGCAGGCCGCATCGACAGGCTGCGCAGTCCCATCGCGGCCAGACAGACCGCCTCGATCGGGCGGCCGGCATCCTCGCCGCAGAAGCTCAGCGGCGTTCCCGTCTCCTCGCACCGCGCGACGATCTGCGCGATGAAGGTCAGGAAGCTGACATTGAGCGTGTCGTAGCGGCGCCGCACCTTCTCGTTCTCACGGTCGGCGGCGAAGAAGAACTGCTTGAGATCGTTGCCCCCGATGGAAATGAAATCGGCCATCTCGAAGAATTGGCGGGGCGCGAAGGCAAGGCTCGGCGTCTCGAGCATGGCGCCGATGCGCACCGAGCTGGGGAGTTCATGGCCGAGCCGCCGCTCTCCCTCGATCTCGCGCAGGAGAAGCGCGCGTCCCTCGCGGAACTCCTCGAACTGGGCGACGAAGGGAAACATCACCCAGAGGGGACGACCGGCTGCGGCGCGGATCAGCGCCTGCAGCTGCATCCGCATCACACCCTTCTTGTCGAGGCCGACCCGGATCGCCCGCCATCCAAGGGCGGGGTTCGGCTCATCGACCCGGCGCATGTAGGGAAGTACCTTGTCCGATCCGATGTCGAGGGTGCGGAAGATCACGCGCCGGCCGGTCGCGGCGTCGAGAACCCGCGCATAGAGCGCCGCGAGTTCACCCCGGCGCGGCACCTTGTTGCGAGTGAGAAATTGCAGCTCGGTGCGAAAGAGGCCAACGCCTTCGGCGCCGGAGCCCTTCAGCGAGGGCAGATCCGCCATCAGCCCGGCATTCATCATCAAGGAGACCGTGGTGCCGCAGCGCGTCGTGGCGGGCTTGTCGCGCAGGTCGGCATACCGCTCCTGCGCCTTGGCCTGCATCGCCAGCTTGTCGCGAAACGATCCGATGATCCGCTCCTCGGGGCGCAGGTGGACGAAGCCCTGCTCGCCGTCGACCAGGATCGGATCGCCGTTCAGCGCCTCCGTGGCGATGCCGTCGGCATGGATCACCAGCGGGATCGCGAGGGCGCGGGCCACGATCGCGGCATGGCTGCCGACCGATCCCTGCTCGAGCACGATGCCGCGCAGGTCGCGACCGTAATCGAGCAGCTCGGCCGGGCCGATATTGCGCGCCACGAGGATCGGGTTCGGCGGCATCTCGCAGCCCGTCTCGCGCCCCTGTCCGGTCAGGATGCGCAAGAGCCGGTTCGACAGATCGTCCAGATCGTGCATCCGGTCGCGCATGTAGGCGTCGGGCACCGATTGCAGGCGCGTGCGCGCGGCGGACTGCTCCTTCTCGACGGCGGCCTCGGCAGAGAGGCCGGCGGCGATATCCTCTGTCATGCGGCGCAGCCAGCTGCGCGAATTGGCGAACATCCTGTAGGTCTCGAGAACCTCGCGCTGATCCTTGTCGGCCATTGCGGTGCCCGCCAGCAGCCCGTCCACGGAGCGGCGCAGCTGCTCGACGGCGGCATCGAGGCGGTCCTGTTCGGCGGCGGGATCATCGGCGATCGGGTTGGTGACGACGACGCGTGGCTCATGCAGGTAGACCTGCCCGACAGCGATCCCCTCCTGCGCGACCGTGCCCTTGAAGAGGACCTGCTGCTGGTGGCGCACCGCGAGCGCCGCGCCCTCGCCGGTGAAGGCCCCGAGTTCGGTCATCTCGGCGAGGACCATCGCGACCACCTCGAGCGCGTAGACCTCGTCGTCGGTATAGGCGCGCGCATCCTTGGACTGCACCACCAGGACGCCGAGCTTCTCGCCCAGCCGCTGCACGGGAATGCCGAGAAAGGAGCTGTAGGCCTCCTCGCCGGTTTCGGGCATGTAGCGAAAGCCCGGCGCGGCCGGCGCGTCGGCGGCGTTCACCGGTCTGCCGAGACGCGCGACGCGGCCGACGAGCCCTTCGCCGAGCCGCAGCCGCGTCTGGTGCACGGCTTCCACCTTCAACCCCTCGGTGGCGCAGAGCTCGAGCGTCTCGGCATCGCGGAAGAGGTAGATCGAGCAGACTTCCGTCTCCATCGAGCTCGCGATCAGCTGCGTGATGCGGTCGAGCCTTTGCTGGCCCGCGCTCTCCTCGGCCAGCGCATCGCGCAGGCGGCCCAGCAGCTTGCGGCTTTCACTTTCGCTGTTCTGCGGCATCGGCTCCGTCGCTCCGCTCCTGATCAGGTCAGCTTAGACCATACCCGGCACGCGAACGAAACGGCCATCCACAACTCGAAGGAAACATGGCACCCATGGCGGAGGCCCCATCAAGGCGCCCGGCGGCGTGCCATTCGCCCCGTACCGGCGTCCTGCACGGGACAGGGTCGGGCCGCAGACGGGGCACGGCGCGGCCTCAGCCGGCCTTCTCGAGTTCGAAAGCGTCGTGCAGCGCCTGCACGGCCAGTTCCATGTACTTGCGATCGACGAGGACGGAGATCTTGATCTCGGAAGTGGTGATGACCTTGATGTTCACGTTGTCGTCGCTAAGCGCCTCGAACATCTTGGCCGCCACGCCCGCATGGCTGCGCATCCCGATGCCGACGACCGAGATCTTGGCCACCTCGGTATCGGCCACGAGATCGGCGAAATCGATCTCCTTCGCCTCGCGCGCGGCATCGAGCGCCTTGCGCGCGCGCGGCACCTCGGCCACGGGGCAGGAGAAGGTCATGTCGGTATGACCCTCCTCGGAGATGTTCTGCACGATCATGTCGACATTCACACCGGCCTGCGAGAGCGGGCCGAAGATCGCGGCGGCGATGCCCGGACGGTCGGCGACCCGCAGGAGGGTCATCTTGGCCTCGTCGCGCGAATAGGCGACACCGGCCACAACGTTGCTTTCCATGATTTCCTCCTCGGCGCAGACCAGCGTGCCCGCGGTTTCGTCGTATTCGTCGAAGCTCGACAGGACGCGCAGCTTGACACCGTAGCGCATGGCCAGCTCGACCGAGCGGGTCTGCAGGACCTTGGCACCCAGCGATGCCAGCTCCAGCATCTCCTCATAGGCGATTCGGTCGAGCTTGCGCGCCTTGGACGTGATGCGCGGATCGGTGGTATAGACCCCGTCCACATCGGTATAGATGTCGCAGCGCACCGCGTCGAAGGCGGCGGCGAAGGCGACGGCGGTTGTGTCCGATCCACCGCGTCCCAGCGTGGTGATGCGGCCCTCGGGGCTGATCCCCTGGAAACCAGCGACGACGCCGACGCGCATGCCCTCGTCGAACTTGGCGCGCATGTTCCCGGTCGGGATCTCCTCGATCCGCGCCGCGCCATGGGCGCCGTTGGTCTTCAGCGGCACCTGCCAGCCCTGCCAGCTGCGGGCGGGGATGTCCATTTCCTGCAAGGTCAACGCCATCAGTCCGGCGGTCACGTTCTCGCCCGAGGAGGTGACGGCATCGTATTCGCGCGCATCGTAGAAAGGCGAGGTCTCGTTGACCCAGCCAACAAGCTCGTTGGTCTTGCCGGCCATCGCGCTGACGATGACGATGACGTCATGGCCATTGGCCACCTCGCGCCCGACGCGCTTGGCGGCGCGGCGGATGCGGTCGAGCGTGGCCACGGAAGTGCCACCGAATTTCATAACGAGCAAAGACATGCGTATACCGACCCGGTTGCGTCGGGCCCGTCTTTACGAGCGCGATGCGGTGCTGGCAAGAGCGCAGGCGCGCGGGCCGGGCGCTTCAGTTCATCTTGCGCCGCGGCTTGAAGGGCAGGGGCAGGAGCGGGACGCCCTCCTCGATCAACGCGCGCGCCTCCGAAGGGGCGGCCTCGCCATGGATGGCACGCGCCTCCGCGCGGCCCTCGTGAATGGCGCGGGCCTCCTTGGCGAAGCCCTTTCCGACATCGGTCGAATTGGCCTCGACCAGGCGGCGCAGCTCGGCGATGGCCGCCGCCCTTCGCTCGCCCGACGCGCCGCGATCCTCCGGGGTCGCACCCTTCGCCGGCGCCTGCGCAGCGCCGTGATCCACCGCGGGCGGGAGCGCGCCGCGCGGTTTGCCGGACGTGACGGGGGGCGCCATCAGTGCCTTGCCGATGCGGATGCTGGCACATTCGGGACAGCTGATCTTTCCCGCCTCCACGAGCGCGTCATAGGCCTGCGCGGACTGGAACCAGCTCTCGAAGCGGTGGTCGCGCTCGCATCTGAGTGTGTAACGGATCATCTTCGTTCGGCTTCTGGCCATGTGGGGCCGGATCGCGCCGGCGGTGATGCGCCCAAGATGGGGTCGGGCAGCCCGCCCGGCAAGCGCCTTGCCGAAGGGATCAGCGGCGCAGGCGTCTGGGATCGAAATCGAGCAGGAGCCGAGCCAGCTCGGGCTCGGCCACGAGGCGGGCGGCCTTCTTGGGCGAGGTCCACCGGCGGCGGCGCTGCTTGGATTCGGGCCACGTGTCGTGGGATTTCGTCACCTTGATCGGGAAGACCGCGACGACGCAGGGCAGATCGTCGCCGTCCATCACCTTGAGATAGGTGAAAATGCCAAGGCAGCTGTCGCGCACCGCGCCCTCGACCCCGGCTTCCTCCCAGGCCTCGATCGCGGCGGTGTCGGCCGGCGTCTCGCCATCCATCGGCCAGCCCTTCGGCACCACCCAGCGCCCGGTGCCGCGCGATGTCACCAGCAGCACCTGCACCTTGTCCTTGCGAATGCGCCAGCACAGCGCACCGAACTGGGTCCGCACGTCACGCTTGCGCGCCGAGGCCAGCCGCATGGGCCTCGTCTTGAGCTGGGATATCGTCATGTCCATTCGCCTCTCACCGGCTTCGCGCGGGCTTTATTATTGGCTATCCATGATAACACCGCGTGATCGCTTGGCAACATCGGGCGGCAATCCCGCCGGCGCCGCGATACGCTTAGCCATGGCATCATGCCGCGCAACCGCGTATTCCTTCGGCGCAAATCCACTCGCGGAGAGACCATGTTCAACGGCAAGAATATCCTGATCACCGGCGGGACCGGCAGTTTCGGCAAGAAATATGTCGAGCACATCCTGCGCGACTACACGCCCAACAAGGTGATCATCTACAGCCGCGACGAGCTCAAGCAGTTCGAGATGCAGCAGGTCTACAACGCGCCGCAGATGCGCTATTTCATCGGCGACGTGCGCGACGGCGCGCGCCTGATGGAGGCGATGGAAGGGGTGGATTTCGTCATCCACGCCGCTGCCCTCAAGCAGGTGCCGGCCGCCGAATACAATCCCTTCGAATGCATCAAGACCAACATCCACGGTGCCCAGAACGTCATCCAGGCCGCGCTCGCCGCCGAGGTCGACAGGGTGATCGCTCTCTCCACCGACAAGGCCGCCAACCCGGTGAACCTCTACGGCGCGACCAAGCTCGCCTCCGACAAGCTCTTCGTGGCGGCCAACAACATGGTAGGCGCACGCCGCACGCGCTTCGCCGCCGTGCGCTACGGCAACGTGGTCGGCTCGCGCGGCTCGGTTGTGCCCTTCTTCCGCAAGCTGATCGACCAGGGCGCGAGCGAGCTTCCCATCACCCATCCCGACATGACCCGCTTCATGATCACCCTCGACCAGGGGGTGCAATTCGTACTGAAGAATTTCGAGCGGATGCAGGGCGGCGAGATCTTCGTGCCCAAGATCCCCTCGATGCGGATGACCGACCTCGCCCATGCGATCGCGCCCGACCTGCCGATCAAGGATATCGGCATCCGGCCGGGCGAGAAGCTGCACGAGGTGATGTGCCCCGCCGATGACAGCCACCTGACGCTCGAATTCGACGATCATTTCGTGATCAAGCCGACCATCACCTTCGCCTTCGAGAACGATTATACGCGCAACCGCCTCGGCGAGACCGGCCAGCCCGTGCCGCAGGGGTTCGAATACAATTCCGGCAACAACGACGATTGGCTCGGCCGGGAGGATTTCCTCGCCATGATCGGGGACGACGGCAGATGATCCCCTATGGCCGGCAGGACATCACCCAGGGCGACCTGGACGCCGTGCACGACGTCCTGACCTCCGATTTCCTGACGCAGGGACCGAAGGTGCCGGCATTCGAGGCGGCGGTTTGCGCGGCCACCGGCGCGGCGCATGGCGTGGCGGTCAATTCGGCGACCTCGGCGCTGCACATCGCCTGTCTTGCATTGGGGCTGGGGCGAGGGGACCTGATGTGGACCTCGCCCATCACCTTCGTGGCGAGCGCCAATGTCGGCCATCTTTGCGGCGCCGAGGTTGATTTCGTCGATATCGAGCCCGGCAGTTTCAACATGTGTCCCGAGGCCCTCGAGGCAAAGCTCGAGCGCGCTGGGGCGGCCGGGCGCTTGCCCAAGGTGCTGATCCCGGTCCACATGTGCGGCCAGCCCGCGCGGATGGAGCGGATCGGCGCGCTGGCACGGCGCTACGGGGTGCGCGTCGTCGAGGATGCGAGCCATGCGATCGGCGCGCGCGACGGCACCGGCGCCACCGGCGCCTGCCGCTGGTCGGACATCACGGTCTTCAGCTTCCATCCGGTGAAGATCGTCACCACCGCCGAGGGCGGCATGGCCGTCACCAACGACCCGACCCTCGCCGCGGCGATGGAGCGTCTGCGCAGCCATGGGGTGACGCGTGATCCTGCATTGATGGCGCATCCCGATACGGGCCCCTGGGTCTATGAGCAGATCGAGCTTGGCCTGAACTATCGCATGACCGAGCTTCAGGCGGCCCTGGGCATCAGCCAGATGCAGCGGCTCGAGGCCTATGTCGCCCGGCGCAACGCCCTGGCCGAGCGCTACGACCGGCTTCTCGCCGATCTTCCGCTCTCCCGGCCCGAGCGGGGTGCGGACATGCTCTCGGCATTTCATCTTTATGTCATCCAGGTCGACCCGTCGCGGCGCCGTGCGATCTTCGATCACTTGCGCGGGGCCGGCATCGGGGTCAACGTCCACTATATTCCCGTGCACACACAGCCCTATTGGCGCCGGCATGGTTTCGCGCCCGGCGACTTCCCGAAAGCCGAAGCCTATTACGCGGGCGCCATCTCGATCCCGCTCTTCGCCACGATGACCGAGGCGCAGCAGGACGAGGTGGTCTCGGCCTTGCGGGCGATCCTGTGAGGGCGGTCTGCCTGATCCCGGCGCGTGGCGGCTCGAAACGCATCCCGCGCAAGAATGTCAGGCCCTTCATGGGTCGTCCGATGATCCATTGGGCCATCCGCGCCGCGAGGGCAGCCGGCTGTTTCGAGCGCATTATCGTTTCCACCGACGACGAGGAGATCGCCGCGCAGGCGCGTTCGGTCGGGGCCGAGATCCCCTTCATGCGCCCCGGAGCGCTCTCGGACGATCACGCGACGACGGCGCAAGTGGTCCATCACGCGCTGGAGCAGCTCGCCGCGGCGCCAAGCGGGGCGCCCGACCGGCTCTGCACACTCTACGCGACCGCCCCCTTCGTTCGCGCCGAGGACCTGGCGCGCGGCGCGGAGCTGCTGGAAACGCATGATTTCGCGGTAAGCGTGACCCGATACGCCTTCCCGGTGCAACGCGCCTTGCGGATCACCCCCGAGGGCAGCCTCGACATGATCGCGCCGGAACATCTCCTGACCCGCAGCCAGGATCTCGAAGAGACGTGGCACGATGCCGGTCAGTTCTACTGGGGCCGCACATCGGCTTGGCGGAGCAGCCCTTCTCCGCTCTGCGCGCGCAGCGCACCTATCGAATTGCCGCGCTGGCGCGTGGTCGACATCGATACCGAAGAGGATTGGGCCCTCGCAGAGGCAATGGCCAGGGGCGGACTTCTGGAGCCCGTGCCTTCAGCTTCGCGTTAAATACCTTGCGGGGGTCCGGGGGCGCATGGCCCCCGGCGGCTTGGCCTATTCGGTGAGCTTGGCGGCAAGGTCGCTGATCGCCTTGTCCTCCTTGTAGATCTCGCGCAGGATCGCGGCCGCATCCTGCGGCGAATGCCTGAATGCCAGGCGCAGGATATCCATCCAGTTCTTGTTGTTGCGGCTGCGCACGGCCTCGATCTCGTCGATGATCGCGTCGTACTTGCTCGTCTCGGTCATGGTCGGCTCCTTGGTCAGGGTGAGAATATCCGTGCCGTCATCGGGGCCCGCCTCGAAGCCCGCGGCGCGAAAGAGGGACAGGCTGGCGGCATTGCCGCGTCTGATCCGGGCCCGGAGCGGCTTGCCGCGGAACCGGCATGCCGGCATGGCGGCCGCCAGGATCGGGCCGCCATGCCCGAAACCGCGCGCCCTTGGCGCCAGCATGATCGAGACCCATACCGTGCAAGGCCCGCCGCGAGCCTTCTCCAGATCGAAGCGCACCATGCCGGCGGGATCGCCGGCAAGCTCGGCGATGAGGATCTGGCGCGCCGGGTCGGCGAGCGCGGCGGCGAACCAGGAGAGATGGGCGCCGCGTCCGATGGGGCGCGGATCGAGCGAGGCGGCGCGGGTCAGCGGATCGTTGCGCCAGTCGAGCAGCACTGGGCCGTCGCCGAGCGTCGCGGCGCGCAAGCGGGGCGCGGGGCTCATCGCCGCCGCTCCAGAAGGGGGGCGAGGGCGTTCATGCTGCGCCGCGCCGCGCCCGTATGCCGGCCCGAGAAACCGCGCGCGGCGGCTGCGGCACCCTCGAGCGTGGCAGGCTCGCCGAGCAGGCGGTTCAGATCGGCGCGTAGCGCGCCTGCATCCGCGGACACCCTGAGCGCGCCCGCGGCCTGCGCCTCGATTGCGGGGAAGGTGATTCCGTAGACGCTCGGTCCCATCACGACGGGACGGCCAAGGGCGAGGGGCTCGATGATGTTGTGGCCGCCATGGGGCACGAGGCTCGCCCCGACGAAGACGAGGTCGGCAAGCTGGCAGTAGAAATACATCTCCCCAAGGCTGTCACCCACGAGCACCGCCCCTTCGGGCGGCGACGGCCCTTCGAGCGCCGTGTCCAGAAGCTCCGTACGCCGTGCCGCGACCACGCCCGCATCGGACAGCTTGCGCGCAACGGCGGCGAAACGCTGCGGGCTGCGGGGCACCCAGACGATGCGCGGCGCGGGCACGCGCGCCCGTAACGACAGCACGATCTCCAGCAGGGCCTCCTCCTCGGCCTCGACGGAACTGGCGATCAGGAGGACCGGGGACCGCTGCGCCCCGTCCATCGTCCATGCCGCCCGCAGCCGGTCGGCGGAGGCCAGCTGTGCGGGGTCGATCCACTGGTCGAATTTCAACTCGCCGGCGAGGACGATCCGCTCCGCCCGCACCCCGGCCCGCAGGTAGCGCGCCCTGTAGGCGGGCGTCTTGGTCACGATCAGGGCATGCAAGGTGAGAAAGCGCAGCCGGAAACGCCGCAGGGCCCCCGGGCGCGCGCCATCCGCCTGCGCATCCCCATCCGCCCGCGCGCCGGCCGCGCGGTCGCGGTCGGTGAGGTTGCCGTTCACCTGCGCCGTCGGGCAGCCCGCGATCCGGGCCATCATCAACTGGCCGGGCCAGATCTCGTGCTCGACGACGAGACCGGTGACCGGGCGCAGCCGCCACAGAAAGATCCCGAGCGCCCAGAAGAGGTCGAGCGGGACGTATCTGTGCGTGATGCGCGGATCGTCGAAAAGCCGGCGTCCGTCGCTCAGTCCGGCCGGGGAGCTGTGCGTGAGGCAGATCGCGTGACCCTCGTCGAGCAGGGCGCGGATCAGCGGCGAGGCGGCGCGGGTTTCGCCAAGGGAGGTCGCGTAGATCCAGACCGCCCCGCGCGGCCCGACGGGACCCAGACCGAAGCGATGCGCGAAATGCCGACGATAGAGCGGCTCCTTGCGCGAGCGCAGCAGGGCCGCGGCGACGAGCAGGGGCAATGCAAGATGCAGAAGCACCTGATAGAGGGCAAAGCCCGCCCACAACGCCGCGTCCGGCGCCTCGCCGAACCGTCCGCGCGCCCGTCCGGCGAAGTTCAAGACGCGATATCCTCGTAGGTGATGGGATTGCCGCGCCGCACCGGGCGGGCAAGGCGCGCTCCGGCCACCGCGGCCGGATCATTGGCCGGAATGCCGGCGCCGGGGCGGATGAAACGGTAATCCCCCTCCGCGAGGCGGGTGCCTTCGGGCAGATCGCGCAAGGCGAAGGCCGAACGCCGCCCCATCGCCTTCGATACCGCCTCGGCCTCCGTCGTGCCCTTCAGTCCGGACCCCTTGAGAAGGTGGATTTCCGCCGTTCCCTCGGCAATCTCGCGCATCACCTCCGGCGTGGCCGAGAAGCGGTGATCGGGGCCGGGGCGGGCGGTGTCGTTCGTAAAATGCTTCTCAATCGCCACGGCGCCCATCGCGGCAGCGGCAAGCGGAGCGCGGGCGCCGATCGTATGGTCCGAAAAGCCGGTCATCCTGCCAAATCGCGTTCCCATCGCCACCATCGCGTTGAGATTGATCTCGCTCGCCGGCGCCGGGTAGCTCGAGCAGCAATGCAGCAGGATCACCGGGCCCGCGCCCCCCGCATCGAGCACGTCGAGCGCATGGGCGACCTCGTCGAGCGTGGCCATCCCGGTGCTCAGGATCACCGGCTTGCCCGTTCCGGCCACCGCATGGAGCAGGTCGTCATAGGTCATCTCGAAGCTGGCGATCTTGTAGACCGCATTGCCGAGCGCCTCGATGAAGTCGAGATCGCGCGGATCGTAGATCGAGGTGAAGGGCAGAAGGCCCAGCTCACGGGCCCGGTCAAAGAGCGGCGCGTGGAATTCCATCGGCATGGCAGCGCTCTCGTAGAGCTCGTGCAGCGTCGCCTTGCCCCATTTCGCCTCGATCCGCATCGCGGGATGATCGGAGCGCATCGTCAGGCTCTCGGCGGTGTAGGTCTGCAGCTTCAGGCAGTCCCAGCCGGTTTCCGCCGCGATCTCGACGAGGCGCAGGGAGTGTTCCAGATCACGGTCGTGATTGGCGCTGACCTCGGCGATCAACAGGGGCTTTTGCGTCGGTCCGATGCTGCGGGTCTCGATCGTCAGGCTCATGGCGGCTCCTTGCACGTGGATGCTGGGACATGCGCGGATGGTGAACCACATTTCGACTGCGCTTGCCAAGCGTCCGCGCGGGCGCGGGGCGCAATCGGCGCCGATGCGAAGGGCGCATGGCGAGTGGTGACAAGGCGCGCGGTGCGAAAGCCTGTTGCCAAACGGGTCGATTGTCGACAATCCTTCACGAAACCGTCATAAGGCTCGTCATGACATCGCCCCGCAACTTCACGCGCCCATATGCATGTCGCCTCCCGGACGGGGAGGGCGCCGCCTCCGGTATGCCGCGCCGGACCTTGCGGGCATGAGGCTGGCGCCGCTCAGCGAGGATACGCGCCGCGAGATGATCGTGCGCTCGGTGCGCGATCTGATCGTCAGCGGCGCGGTGGCGCCGGGCGCGCGCCTGACCGAGACGCAGCTTGCCGCGCAGCTTGGCGTGAGCCGTGGGCCGCTGCGCGAGGCGATCCGCGACCTGGTGGAATCGGGGCTGGTGGTCAGCCTTCCCTACAAGGGCCTCTTCGTGCGCGCCTTCACGCGCCGCGATCTGGAGGAGCTGTATTCCTTCCGCACCACGCTCGAGAAGATGGCATTCTGCGAATGCTGGCACCGGCGCGACACGGCGGCATGCGCCGAGCTGGTTGCCCGCCACGAGGCGCTGAGCCGGGCGGCCGAGGAGGAGCGCGGCGCCGAGGTGATCGAGCTGGAGCTGGCCCTGCACAGCTGGTGCTACGAGCTGGCCGATCACCGCCTGCTGAGCAATGCCTGGCAAAGGCTCCGCCCCAACCTGCACTTCTATTTCGCGCTGCATCATCGCCTCGGTCCGGGGGCGTCGCTGCGCCGCGAGATCCATGAGACCTATCTTGCATGCGCTTTGGGCGACGATCTCGATGCCATGCTCACCCATGTCGAGGCCCATATGCGCCAGGGCCTCGAACGGACGCTGGGGACCGTGTCCCCGGCCGAAGCGGACGGCGCCAAGGCGGGCAGGGCAGGGCCCGGTTCCGCCACGACACAAGAAACCAAAGGGAGATAGAAATGAACGTCAAACATCTGATGGGCGCGACGAGTGTCGCGCTGGCCTTCGCGGCGGCACCGCTTGCCGCGCAGACGCTGGTCTATTGCTCCGAGGGCTCGCCGGAGGGGTTCGATCCGGCTCTCTACACCTCGGGCACCACGTTCGATGCCTCCTCGCATCCGATCTACAACCGGCTTGTCGAGTTCAAGACCGGCACCACCGAGGTAATCCCGGGTCTCGCCGAAAGCTGGGATGTCTCCGAGGACGGCATGGAAGTGACCTTCAAGCTGCGCGAGGGTGTCACGTTCCACTCGAACGACCAGTTCACGCCCAGCCGTGATTTCAACGCCGATGACGTGATCTTCAGCTTCGATCGCCAGGGCAATCCCGAGAATGCCTATAACGGCTATTCCGGCGGCACCTGGGAATATTACGCCGGCATGTCGATGCCCGATCTCATCGAGAGCATCGAGAAGGTCGACGACCATACCGTGAAGTTCAAGCTGACCCGCCCCGAGGCGCCTTTCGTCGCCAACCTCGCGATGGATTTCGCCTCGATCATGTCCAAGGAATACGCGGACGCGATGCAGGAGGCCGGCACGCCCGAAATGCTGAACCAGCAGCCGATCGGCACCGGGCCCTTCGAGTTCGTCGCCTACCAGAAGGACGCGGTGATCCGGTATCAGAAGAACGCCGATTACTGGAAGGACGGCGTGCCGAAGGTCGACAACCTCGTCTTCGCGATCACGCCCGACGCCTCCGTGCGCTACCAGAAGCTCTCGGCCGGCGAATGCCACGTGATGCCCTATCCCAACCCCGCTGATATCCAGGCGATGAAGGATGACGAGGACATCAAGGTGATGGAGCAGGAAGGCCTCAATGTCGGCTATCTCGCCTACAACACCCAAGTCGAGCCCTTCGACAACCCGAAGGTGCGCAAGGCGCTGAACATGGCGATCGACAAGCAGGCGATCATCGACGTCGTCTTCCAGGGCTCCGGCGAGATCGCCAAGAACCCGATCCCGCCGACCATGTGGTCCTATGACGAATCCACGCAGGACGACGCGCATGATCCCGAGGCCGCGAAGGCGATGCTCGAGGAAGAGGGCGTGAGCGATCTGTCGATGAAGATCTGGGCGATGCCGGTGCAGCGCCCCTACAACCCCAACGCGCGGCGCATGGCCGAGCTGATGCAGGAGGATTTCTCCGAGATCGGCGTCGACGTGGAGATCGTCTCCTACGAATGGGGCGAGTATCTCGACCGCTCCAAGGATACCGACCGCGACGGCGCGGTGCTTCTGGGCTGGACCGGCGACAATGGCGATCCTGACAACTTCCTCGCGGTGCTTCTGGGCTGCGACGGCGTCGGGGCCTCGAACCGGGCACAGTGGTGCCACGAGCCCTTCGACAAGCTGATCCAGGAAGCCAAGACCAAGTCGAGCCAGGAGGAACGCTCCGCGCTCTACAAGGAGGCGCAGAAGATCTTCAAGGAGCAGGCGCCCTGGGCCACCATCGCCCATTCGGTCGTCTTCATGCCGGTGCGTCCCGAGGTCGAGAACTACGTCGTGCATCCGCTTGGCGGACACATCTTCAACGAGGTCGGCCTGACCGAGTGATGCAGGCAGATGCGCCGCCCCTCCCGCGCGGGGGGCGGCGCATCGCCGCGCGTGTCCCGACCGGGGGCTGCGCATCATCGCGGCCGGCCCGCTCTCGCGCGGCGCCCGTCATCGCCGTGCGGCCATGCCGCGCCGCGCCGGTATCAGGGGCGGGGGCGGCCACCCGTTTCACGATCCATAGCGGACGGCCGCGCCATGGCGCGCGGCGGTTCCGAAACCTGCAGGTGACGAGCTGATGCTCAAGTATTTCCTGGCACGACTGCTGACCTTCGTGCCGACATTCCTGGGCGTGACGCTCATATCCTTCGCCTTCATCAGGGTATTGCCCGGCGATCCGATCATCGTGATGGCCGGCGAGCGCGGTCTCTCGGACGAGCGCTACGCCGAACTGGTGACGCAATACGGCTTCGACCGCCCCATCTGGGAGCAGTTCTGGGATTACTTCACCGGCGTTCTGCAAGGTGACCTGGGCACCTCCCTCGTCACCAAGAAGCCGGTCTGGGACGAGTTCTTCACCCTCTTTCCCGCGACACTGGAGCTGTCGATCTGCGCGATTCTCTTCGCGATGCTTCTGGGGCTGCCCGCCGGCGTGATCGCCGCCGTCTATCGCGGCAAGTTCTTCGACCGCGCGCTGATGTCCACGGCGCTGGTGGGCTACTCGATGCCGATCTTCTGGTGGGCCTTGCTCCTGATCATCGTCTTTTCGGGAAATCTCGGCTGGACGCCGGTCTCGGGGCGGATCGACCTTCTCTATTTCTTCCCGCCGGTCACCGGGTTCATGCTGATCGATTCGGCGCTTTCGGGACAGGATGGCGCCTTCGTCTCCGCGGTCCGGCACCTGATCCTGCCGACGATCGTCCTTGGCACCATCCCGCTCGCGGTGATCGCGCGGCAGACCCGCTCCGCGATGCTCGAGGTCCTGTCCGAAGATTACATCCGCACCGCGCGGGCCAAAGGGCTCACCCCCTCGCGGGTCAACGGCCTTCACGCCCTACGCAACGCGATGATCCCGGTGATCACGGTGATCGGCCTGTCGGTGGGCACCCTGCTGGCCGGCGCGATCCTGACCGAGACGATCTTCTCCTGGCCGGGCATCGGCAAGTGGATGGTCGATTCGATCTTCCGCCGCGACTATCCGGTCGTGCAAGGCGGCCTGCTTCTCATCGCCGTGATGGTGATGATCGTGAACCTCACGGTCGACCTGCTCTACGGCCTCATCAATCCCAAGATCAGGAAGCGCTGACATGGCCGACGCATCATCGCAGATCGCCTCCACGGTTCCGACCAGCCGCCCCGGGCGCCTTTCGGAATTTTGGCGTTACTTCAAGGAGAACCGGGGCGCGGTCATCGGGCTCTACATCTTCGCGGCCTTCGTGCTCATCGCGCTGGGCGCCGACATCCTCGCCCCCTACGACCCCACCGCGCAGAACCGAGCCGCGACGCTCGTGCCCCCGGTCTGGCAGGAGGGCGGATCGTGGTCCTTCCCCCTTGGCACCGATCCGCTCGGGCGCGACATGCTCAGCCGTCTGCTGCACGGCGCGCGCTATTCGTTCTTCGTGGGCATCGTCGTCGTGGTCGTCGCGTCCTTCGGCGGCATCCTGATCGGGCTTGTCGCGGGCTTCGCGCCGCGCTGGCTCGACACGATCATCATGCGGCTGATGGACATCATCCTGGCTTTCCCGTCGCTTTTGCTGGCGCTGGTGCTGGTCGCGATCCTCGGGCCGTCGCTGACCAACGCGATGATCGCCATCGCCCTGGTGCTGCAGCCCCATTACGTGCGCCTCACCCGGGCCAGCGTCATCAACGAGCGCACCAAGGATTACGTCACCTCCGCTCGCGTCGCGGGGGCGGGGCGGCTGCGGCTGATGTTCATCACGGTACTGCCCAACTGCCTCGCGCCGATCATCGTGCAGGCGGCGCTCTCCTTCTCGACCGCGATCCTCGACGCCGCGGCGCTGGGCTTCCTGGGCATGGGCGCGCAGCCGCCCACGCCCGAATGGGGCACGATGCTCGCCGAGGCGCGCGAGTTTATCCTGCGCGCATGGTGGGTGGTGACCTTTCCGGGCCTTGCCATTCTTGTGACGGTGCTGGCGATCAACCTGATGGGCGACGGTCTGCGCGACGCGCTCGATCCCAAGCTGAAGCGGAGCTGACATGTCCCTGCTGAAACTGAGAAACCTGTCGGTCGAATTCGCCACCGCCGGGGGCGGGTTCCGCGCCGTGGACCAGGTCGATCTCGACGTGGCGCCCGGCGAGATCCTCGCGATCGTCGGCGAGAGCGGCTCCGGCAAGTCGGTCTCGATGCTCGCCGCGATGGGGCTGCTGCCCTGGACCGCGACCGTCACGGCCGATGAGATGAGCTTCGACGGGCGCGACCTGCGCGCCATGTCCGGCCGGGCCCGCCGGCGCCTCGTGGGGCGCGACATGGCGATGATCTTCCAGGAGCCGATGTCCTCGCTGAACCCGTGCTTCACCGTCGGCTTCCAGGTCAAGGAAGCCCTGCGCCAGCATCTCGATCTCAACCGGCGCGCGCGCCATGCCCGCGCGGTGGAGCTCTTCGAGATGGTCGGCATCCCCGATCCCGAGAAGCGTCTTGGCAACTTCCCGCACCAGATGTCGGGCGGGATGAACCAGCGGGTGATGATCGCCATCGCCATCGCCTGCAAGCCGCGCCTGCTGATTGCCGACGAGCCGACGACGGCGCTCGACGTGACGATCCAGGCGCAGATCCTCGATCTGCTGGTCTCCTTGCAGCGCGAGACCGGCATGGCGCTGATCCTCATCACCCATGACATGGGCGTCGTGGCCGAGACCGCCGAGCGCGTCTCGGTGCAATATGCCGGTCAGAAGGTCGAGGAGCAGCGCGTCGAGGGCCTCTTCGACACCCCGCATCACCCCTACACCGCCGCGCTTCTCGCGGCATTGCCCGAGCGCGCGACCGAACGGCGTCTGCCGACGATCCCGGGCGTGGTGCCGGGCCAGTTCGACCGCCCCGAGGGTTGCCTCTTCTCGCCGCGCTGCCGGTTCGCCGACGAGACATGCCGCCGCGTGCCCCCGCCGGTGCAGGGGCGCGAGCTGGGTCTGGCGCGCTGCCATTATCCCATCACTTCAGACGCACGTCGCAAGGAATCCGCATCATGACCGGCACAGCATCCGAACCGGTGGTCGTCGCGAAGGCGCTTGGGCGCGATTACAGCGTCGGGGGAGGGCTCTTCTCGCGTCCGGCTACGGTGCGTGCCGTCGCCGGAACCTCCTTCGAGCTTTATCCCGGACGCACGCTCGCCGTCGTCGGGGAGAGCGGCTGCGGCAAGTCAACGCTGGCGCGCATGGTGACGCTGATCGAGGAGCCGACGGCGGGCGCGCTGTCCATCGACGGGCATGCGGCGATCCCCGCCAATTGGGCGGGGCTACGCGAATCGGTCCAGATCGTGTTTCAGGACCCCTATGGATCACTGAACCTGCGACAAAGGGTCGGCGCGATCCTCGAAGAACCGCTGAAGATCAATCGCAAGGACATGTCCGCCAGTGCGCGGGCGGAGAAGGCGCGCGAGATGATGCGCCTCGTCGGGCTGCGCCCCGAGCATTACGACCGCTATCCCCACATGTTCTCGGGCGGGCAGCGCCAGCGCATCGCGGTGGCCCGCGCGCTCATGCTCGAGCCGAAGGTGCTGGTTCTCGACGAGCCGGTCTCGGCGCTCGACCTGTCGATCCAGAGCCAGATCCTCAATCTTCTGCTCGATCTGCAGGAGCGTCTCGGCCTCGCCTATCTCTTCATCAGCCATGATCTGTCGGTGGTGCGGCACGTGGCGGACGATCTCATCGTGATGTATCTCGGCCGCCCGGTCGAGACGGGACCGAAAGATGCGGTCTTCGCAGCGCCCCGCCATCCCTATACCAAGGCGCTCCTGTCGGCGACGCCCTCGGCCGATCCGGCCGGACGGCGCGAGCGGATCAAGCTCGAAGGCGAGTTGCCGTCACCGCTCGCGGTGCCGCCGGGCTGCCCTTTCGCGCCGCGCTGCTGGAAGGCGCAGCCCAGATGCCGCGCCGAGCGCCCGGAGTTGCAGGGGGCCCCGCATCCGGCCGCCTGCTTCTTTCCGGAAGCCTGACGCGGGGCGGTGCGCAGGGTGCGTGTGCGTCCGCGCGCGCCGCCCGTGGCACGAACCCCTTTCACCCGGTCGCCTCCGCCCCTAGGTCTGTTGTTCCGCCGACGCTGCAGGAGCACGATCATGCATTATTCCGTCCTCGACCTCGCCCCGGTGCCGCAGGGCGCCGAAACCGCGCAGGCCCTCGCCAACAGCGTCGATCTCGCGCGTCATGCAGAGGCGCTTGGCTATCACCGCTTCTGGCTCGCCGAACATCATAACATGGCCGGCATCGCCAGTGCCGCGACGGCCGTGCTGATCGGGCATATCGCCGCGGCGACGAAAACGATCCGGGTCGGCGCCGGCGGCATCATGCTTCCCAACCATGCGCCCCTGACGATCGCCGAGCAGTTCGGAACGCTGGCCGAACTTTTTCCCGGGCGGATCGATCTGGGCCTTGGACGGGCGCCCGGCGGCGATCAGGCTGTCGCGATGGCGCTGCGGCGCGGTGCGGCGCATGGGGCAGGAGACCGTTTCCCAGAGGATGTGGCCGAACTGATCACCTATCTGGGCGCGCCGCGTCCCGGCGCCCCCGTGCGCGCCCATCCCGGAGAGGGAACCCATGTGCCGGTCTGGATGCTGGGCTCCTCGCTCTTCGGCGCGCAGCTCGCCGCGCATCTGGGCCTGCCCTATGCCTTCGCTTCGCATTTCGCCCCGGCCGCGCTCGAGCAGGCGCTCGATGTCTACCGGAGAAGCTTCCGCCCCTCGCAATCGCTGGACAGGCCCCATGTGATGCTGGCGATCAACGTCTTCGCCGCCGAGACCGACGCCGAGGGCATTTACCTGCGCAGCACGATGGAGCAGGCCTTCGCCAACCTGCATATGGGCAGGCCCGGAAAGCTCCCGGCACCGGTCGAGGATGTCTCGAAGGTGATCGATGCGCGTTTGCGCCCCGGGGTCGAGGAGGCGCTCAGGATCAGCGCGACCGGCAGCCCGCAGACGGTGCGTGCCGGGCTGCAGGGCTTTGCCGATCGCTACCGGCCCGACGAGATGATCCTCACGGGTCAGATCCACGATCATGCCAAGCGTTTGCGCTCCTTCGAGATCGCAGCCGAGGCGATGCGCGGCGTCGGAGCGGCCGCGGCGGCCTGATATTCCGGCGCCGCGCGTCCGGCCCCCCCTTGCCGCAGTCACGGATGGCAGGGGGGAGCATGCGATCAGGCGGCGTTCACGGTCTCGATCAGGGCGTTGATCTCGTCGGCGATGATCTGCGGGTGATCTTCGGGCGTGAAGTGGAGCCCCCCCTCGATCCGCCGCAGGGGCGCGCGGAGATCCTTGGCGAAGCGCTCGCCATAGTCGATCGTCTGGAACTCGTCGCCCGTTCCCCAGACGATGCGCGCCGGGATGTTCAGCGAAGGCAGCTTGTCCTGGATCGAGGTCGTGTCGTTGACATCGAGCGAGCGGGCCTGCCGCACGAAGGCCTCGGCGTCGCCATGCGCGTCGTAATGGGGCGCGTGCGCGTCGTAGGCGGCTTCGGCGGCGGCCTCGGTCTCGTGGCCCTTCTCCATCATCATCTTGAGGAACTTGCGGAACGAGCCATCGGGGGCATGCCTGGCGATGCTGCCGGTCTTGGCGATCGCCGAGATCATGGGGATGGGCCACGAATCGTAGCCGATCGCGTTGGTCAGCAGCAACCCGGAGATGAGCCGGGGATGCCGGACGGCCAGGTTCTGCGCCACGCCGCCGCCAAGATCGTGCGCGGCGACGACCGCCTTCTCGATCCCTTGCGAGTCCATCCAGGCGGCGAGGTAATCGGCCTGTTTGGCGATGGAGATATCGCGGTCCTCGCCGGCGGGGATCGACGCCCCGTATCCCGGCATTTCCCAGGCGAGGACGCGGCGTCCCTTGATCAGGGGCGCGACATCGCGCCAGAGGGCGGGGCAGGTCGGGATCCCGTGCAGCAGGACGAGCGGATCGCCCGAGCCGGATTCCTCCCAACGCATTTCGATACCGTCGACATTCGCGTTATGGCTTTGCATGATACTACCTCTCGAAACTCAACTGCGATACCGGGCAGGAACGATTGCCCGACCGCGTTGTTCCTGAGGCTTGCGCCGGCGCGGCGCCGGCTTGCCGGTCCCGCCGCGTCGGCGCCCGGGGCTCAGATCTCCTCGATCCGGATCGCCACCGGATCGCCGATGACCACGTCGGTCTGTGCCATCCGCCGCAGCGCGTCGTCGATATCCGCGCGCGCCGCCTTGTGGGTGACGATCAGGACCGGCGCCGTCGTGTCGACGTGATCGTATTGCCGCATCCGGTTGATCGAGACCCCGGCCTCGCCAAGGGCCATCGCCGTCTTGGCGAGCGCACCCGGCTTGTCCTGCAGCTCCATGCGCAGATAGAAGGCGGCGGGTGTCGTGACGGTCGCGGCCTGCGGCTCGGCAAGCGACGCGGCGGGCTGGCCGAAGGTGCTGACCCGTGTTCCGCGGGCGATGTCGAGCACGTCGCCCATCACCGCGCTGGCGGTCGGCCCCTCGCCGGCGCCGGCGCCGCGCATCACGATCTGCCCGACCGAATCGCCCTCGAGCACGACCATGTTGGTCGGGCCCTCGAGCTGGCCAAGCGGGCTGCTGGCGGGCACGAGACAGGGTGACATCCGCACCTCGAGGCCCCGCCCGGTGCGCTGCGCCACGCCCAGGAGCTTGATCCGGTAGCCCATGTCGGCGGCCTGCTCGATATCGGCGATGCTGATCCGTTCGATCCCCTCGAGCGCGACCGCGTCGAAATCGACCCGCGTGCCGTAGGCGATCGAGGTCAGGAGCGCCAGCTTGTGCGCGGCGTCGATCCCGCCCACGTCGAGCGCCGGGTCCGCTTCGAGATACCCCAGGGCCTCGGCTTCCGCAAAGACCGCGTCATAGGTCAGCCCGGCGCCCTCCATCCGGGTGAGGATGTAGTTGCAGGTGCCGTTCATCACCCCCATGACGCGGGTGACCGCGTTGCCCGCCAGGCCTTCGGTCAGCGCCTTGACGACGGGAATGCCGCCGGCGACGGCCGCCTCGAAGCGGATCACGCAGCCGGCGGTCTCGGCGGCCTCCGCGAGGCTCTGGCCGTGCAGGGCGAGCATCGCCTTGTTGGCGGTGACCACGTCCTTGCCATGGGCGATCGCCGCCTCGACGGCGGCCTTGGCGCTTCCTTCCGAGCCGCCCATCAGCTCGACGAAGATATCGACATCCTCGCGGCGGGCGAGGGCGACCGGATCGTCCTCCCACTCGTATGCCTCGATGGAGACGCCGCGATCCTTGTCGCGCGTGCGGGCCGAGACCGCCGCGATCTCGATCGCGCGCCCGGTGCGTTTCTCGATGAGGGCGGCATGGTCCTGCACGATGCGGATGACGCCGCGTCCCACTGTGCCGAGACCTGCGATGCCGAGGCGAAGGGGTTGTGTCATGATGTCTCCATTGCGTGCTGCCGGGCGATTTGGCGCGGCTTACCCGGTTTGGGGGCCGGGAACTAGCCCGAATGGCGCGCGGCGGCCGCGCGCAGGCGTGCGCGCTCGGCCGGCGTGAGGACGGGAGCATCCAGCGCGGCGGCGCGGGCGCGCAGGGCGGCGGCCCGGACCGCGAGGCGCGCGTCGCCCTCGCCGGGGGTGAGCCGCGGCTCCGCGCGGGCGGCCAGCAGGGGGCGCAGCGGCACGAGCCGGGGCGCGGGCGCCCGGGCCGCCTCGGCCGCGGCGCGCGCGCCGGCGGCACCCAGGTTCGGGAACTCGACGCATCCCGCAAGCGGCAGCATGACGAGGGGCAGGATCAGGCAGGCGCGCATGCGGCACTCCGAAGCGGGGCGAGGAACGGGCGGGGGGGACTGCACATGTCCCATGCCCGGTCCCCGAGGCCGCAGCATAGCGCCGCGCCGGCAGGGCAGGCAAGGCAGCGCGACATGCGTGCGGCTTTCCACATGGCCCCCGGCAAGCTATGGACATGTCCGGGGCGGCCATGCGTGCCACCCGCCCGCGTTCCGCCTTGCCCCAGGAGACTGACATGACCCACACGCCCATCGTGACGCTCGCCCCTTCTCCCACGCGGCGCATGCTCGGGACGGCGGTGCTGGGCGCGCTTGCCGCGCTTTTGGCCTGGGTGGCGATCTCGACCGCGCCGAGCTGGCCCTGGCGGCTTTTCCTGCTGGTCGCGGCGGGCGTGTCGATCTACGGCGCGGCGCGGGTCTGGGAATCGGCCGGACGGCGGATCGTGCTCAGCGAGGCGGGCCTATTTGACGATACCGGGCGCAGCATCGCGCCGCTCGATCAGATCGCTTCGGTCGATCGCGGGGTCTTCGCCTTTAAACCGTCGAACGGGTTCGTTCTGCATCTCAAGCGCCCCGCGGGGCAGGCCTGGGCCCCCGGGATGTGGTGGCGCGTCGGGCGCCGCGTCGGGGTGGGCGGGATCACCGCGCCGGCGCAGGCGCGCAGCATGTCGGAGGTCATCGCGGTCATGCTGGTGCGGCGCGACGAGGGCCATCCCGTCACCGGCCCGCTCGAGACGCCCTAGAGGCCCGCGAGCGGAATCTCGGCCAGCCAGCCGAGCTTCGGTGCGAAACGGGGCCGCGTGACGACCACGTTGCGGAACTCCGTATCGCCGAGGCCGAACACGAAGGGCGCGCTGTATTGCGTTGCCGTCTCGACCACGATCAGATGGTCGCCCCCCGCGGTCTGCGGCAGGTGCATCTCCAGTTCGGGCAGGCGCAGCGCGTCGATCGGCAGGCTGCCGAGGCTGGCATGGGACCATTGCAGCTCGAAGGCCTGCGTCGCCGCGTTCCAGCCGACGACCGAGACGCGCATTCTGGGCGGGGTGCCGGTGGGGGAGAGGAACGCGAGCATCCGCTCGATCCCGGTCATGTAATCGAGCCCGACCGCCTCGGTCTCGCGCGACAGCATGTCGGCGACGGTATGCGCCGCCTTGGCCGCGATGTTCGACTGGCGCAGCCCGTCGAAGAAGCTGAACGTCGCGAGGAGCGCCCAGGCGAGCATCGGCAGGACCAGGATCGCCTCGATAGTGACGGATCCGTCCTCGCGGCGCGCGAAACGGCGCGGGGCGCCAAGAAATGACATGCCGGGCCTCATTTGGGTTCGTTGACGAATGCGGAGGAGGCGATCAGCGCGTAATCGCCGGAGAGGTCCTTGACGAGCATTCCCCCCAGGGCCGATGTCGGGAAGATCGGCTCGGCCTTCAGGCAGGCGCGCACCACCATCAACTCGCTCGGCAGGCCGGGACGGAATTGTGCCAGCGGCTTGATCGGCTCGCTGCGATCCGAGCAGGTCGGCGCCGCGTCGGGCATCACCCAGTCGAGCTTGGAAACCCGGCGCATCTCGATGGTGAGCGTCTCCTCGCACTCGGGCAGCAGGATCGCGTTCTCGCAGATCGCGGTCTTGAGCCCCGCATGGGTCGGGGCGATGTCCGAGCCGATCCGCACGCCGCGCATCGCGATGTCGAGCCCGCGTTCGAGCATCACGTGACGCAGGTTGAGAAGGCCCGCCTCCATGCCGGACATCATCATCATGAAGAGCGGCATGAAGAGAAGGACGAACTCGATCGTCGCGGTGCCGTCCTCGCGCCGCAGGAAGCGGGCCGGAATGCGCATGGGACACCTCATTGGGTCAGCCTCAAGGTCGTGATGTTGCTGGCGATCGCCGAGAAGGCCTGGGTGAGATCGGTGCTGTCGGCCCTGACGAAATGGTTGGGCGTGCTGGCGCAGGTCTCGAGCACGGGAACGGCGGCATCCTCGACCTCGAACCCGACCACGAAAACGGTCACGCCGGTGCTTCGCAGCGCGCCGCATATCTCGCTCATGCGCAGGTTCTTCTCGGTGCCGCCGACATCGCGCCAGGCTGCCGCGTAGAAGAGGTCGCGCTCTGTGCGTGAATCGGCGATTTCACGGATATAGCGTTCGGCGAAATGCTTGACCGGCATTTGCGCCCACAGCTCCGGCCAGTCCAGCTGCCTCACTTGGTAAGGCGGCAGGTTGGTGTCCGGAAGACTTTTGGACAGGGAAAGCTGGGTGCCGAAGGGGGCGGAGACGAACTGCGCCTCGATGACCTCTCCCTCGCGCGTCACGGTGCGCGGCAGCCAGAAGGGCTCGAGCGGGATGCCGTCGCCATCGGCATCGCCGATCTCGGGCCGCGCAAGGCTGATGACGGGGCCCGCGAGCGTGTCGGAACGCGAGAATTTGACCTTATCGGCGAAGAGTGTCTCGAGCGGCTCGCCTTGCGGCTCGTAGCGCCAGGCGATGGAGGGGCCGCCAAGAAATCCGGCGTTGAGACGCTTATGCGCGGTATTGATCCCGTCGGTCAGCAGGACGAGGAACTTGGTCGCACCGCGCTGGCCATAATCATAGGGCCGGTCGCGGTTCTCGGGCGCCACCTCCGGCAGGCTGGCGGAGACGGTGCGAAAGCCGGGGTCGAGCATCAGGGCGCCCCATTTCAGTCCCGTCTCGATAGAGGTCTGACCATCGGCTTCGAGCGCTGCGATCCGGGCCTTGACCGCGGCGGGATCGTTCATCAGCGCCGAGATGCGGTTCACCTCGCCCGTGGGACAGACCCGGCGCCACGGCGTGCTTCGATCGGACCACATGTCGAAATGCCCGGCGCGCTGGTAGAGGCGTTCGGTCAGGATGCCCGGCAGGAGAAAATCGGCGGCGCCGAACTCGATGCAATGCGAGAAGCCGTGCTCGGCGGTCACGTTCATGCGCGACAGGATCTCGGCACCGGCATTGACCTGCGTCGAGTATGGCACCAGTGACACGGTCGCGCCATCGCTCGCCGCGCTGCCGTGAATGAGGTCGACGAAGGTGCTGGCGGCATCCTTCATGTCGCTCAGCCGGGTCGCGCCGCCCGCGCTCGCGGAGGGCCAGCCCATCGAGCCCGACACGTCGAGCACCATGGAGATCTCGATCTTCTCGATCCCCTCGCGCGCACTTGCCAGGATGTTATGGCGCAAGGTGGGCGTCCCGGTCATGTTCATGAAGATGGTCGGCATCTCGTCGCTGGTGGTGACGGTGACCGCGCGCTCGTTGAAGGCGTTGACCACGGTGATGCCGGTGAGCTTGTCCGCGAGGCCGGCCCGTTCGAAGTAGCTGCGCACCACGGTCTGTGGCGGCAGGGTCTGCTGCATGTCGGCCGCGGCCAGGGCGGCGCGGTCGGCGACGTTCTGAAGGCGTACCCGCTGGTTCTCGTAGATCATCATGTCGACGCTGACCCCGCCCACCACGAGGATGCAGACGAAGAAGAAGAGCGCGAGGATGGTGATCGAGCCGCGCTCGTCCGCCGCGGCCCGCAAGATCGCGCCGCCCCGCATACCCGCGGCCATGCGCCGGGCATCATGTCTGGTCCTGCGGGCGGTGGATCGGCGCATGGCGCTCTCCTCGGGCGGAGCGCTTCGGGCGAAGCGCGGTGTTTTCGTAAAATGCCACTTGGCTATGCTGTCCAATTGGGGCGGCAGTGGGACCGCCAGCGAGCAAGAGAAGGGAATTGCGGGTTGGGCAAGCCTGCTGGCCGGGCTAGCATCCGGACGGGGACTTCGCTCCGGAGGGCCCTCTGCAGGAAGGATAGACGATGAGCGAGAACAGGACCGAACCCACTTTCAGACAAAGCGTCGATCTGATGTTCAACCAGGCGGTTTCGCTCATGGACCTGAGCCCCGGTCTCGAGGAGAAGATCAGGGTCTGCAACGCGACCTACACGGTGCGTTTCGGGGTGCGGCTGCGCGGTGCGATCCACACCTTCACCGGCTACCGCTCGGTGCATTCCGAGCATATGGAGCCGGTCAAGGGCGGCATCCGCTATTCGCTCGGGGTCTGCCAGGACGAGGTGGAGGCGCTGGCGGCGCTGATGACCTACAAATGCGCGTTGGTCGAGACGCCTTTCGGCGGCTCCAAGGGGGGATTGTGCATCGATCCCAAGCTTTATGAGGAGGACGAGCTGGAGCGGATCACCCGCCGCTTCGCCTACGAGCTGGCCAAGCGCGACCTGATCAACCCCTCGCAGAACGTGCCGGCCCCGGACATGGGCACCGGCGAGCGCGAGATGGCCTGGATCGCGGACCAGTACCGCCGGATGAACACCACCGACATCAACGCGAGCGCCTGCGTGACGGGCAAGCCGCTCAACGCGGGCGGCATCGCCGGCCGCATCGAGGCGACGGGGCGGGGGGTGCAATACGCCCTTCGCGAGTTCTTCCGCCATCCCGAGGATGCCGCGAGCGCGGGGCTCGAGGGCCAGCTCGACGGCAAGCGGGTAATCGTGCAGGGGCTCGGCAATGTCGGCTATCACGCGGCCAAGTTCCTCTCCGAAGAGGATGGGGCGATTGTCACCGGGATCATCGAGCATGACGGCGCGCTGCATGATCCGCGCGGCCTCGATGTCGAGCAGGTCCGCGGCTGGATCAACCGCCATGGCGGCGTGGCCGGCTACCCCGATGCCGCCCATACCCGTGAGGGTGGCGCGGTGCTCGAGGAGAGCTGCGATATCCTGATCCCGGCCGCGCTCGAGGGGGTGATCCACATGGGCAATGCCAAGCGGATCAACGCCAAGCTGATCATCGAGGCCGCCAACGGCCCGATCACCGCCGGGGCGAATGACATCCTGCGCGACCGGGGCATCGTCATCATCCCCGACATGTACGCCAATGCCGGCGGCGTCACGGTCAGCTATTTCGAATGGGTCAAGAATCTCAGCCATATCCGCTTCGGCCGGATGCAGCGGCGCCAGGAGGAGGCCCGCCACGAGCTGCTGGTCAACGAGCTGGAGCGGCTGTCGCGCGACCGGGACCTGGGCTGGACCCTCTCGCCGGGGTTCAAGGAGAAATACTTGCGCGGCGCAGGGGAGCTGGAGCTGGTACGCTCGGGGCTCGATGACACGATGCGCATCGCCTACCAGAACATGCGCGAGACGTGGCATTCGCGCCCCGAGGTGAAGGATCTGCGCATGGCGGCCTATCTCGTGGCGATCGAGCGGGTCGCGGCGAGCTACCGCGCCAAGGGTCTCTAGCTCCGATCACCGAGTTGCACGAAAGGCGCCCCGATTTGACCGCAATCGGGGCGCAGAAGTCTCGTTTGCAACGGTCGTGTTTTGCATGACCGGAGAAACGGGGACGAATGCGCGGTATGTCATCTACGCGACACACCAGGATCGGCCGGCACCTGTCCGGCTTCATGCGCGCCGAGGCGGGTTCGGCGACCATAGAAGGTGTTCTGTGGTTACCGATCTTCTTCGCGCTCTTCGTCCTGATGGCCGACGTGTCGCTGATCTTCAACTCGCAAGCGCAGATCCTCAGGGTCGTGCAGGATGCCAACCGCAACTACTCCCTCGGCCGCTTCAAGACCGATGCGGCCACCTCCGATTACATCGCCTCCGCCCTGTCCAACTTCAGCCCCGAGCTGACCGCCGACACCGCCCTCGCCGACGGGATCATCACCTCGACCGTCCGCGTTCCCGCGATGGATCTGACCGCGACCAAGCTGCTTTCGGCGATCACCACCGTGAAGATGGAGATCACTTCGCAGCATCTCATGGAAACGTCGGACTGATGGCCCGGCGCTGCCTTCGCCGCGCCGTCCACAGGCCCCTCGCGCGAGCCGCGCGGCGCATCCACGGGCGGCTGGCACGTTTCGCGGGCGAGACGCAGGGCGCCATCACCGCCGTCAGCCTCTACATGTTCGTAAGCGTTAGCTGAACAGCACCAGCGGTTCAGCTTGACGGCTTGAAGTTCCACGGCAGCAGGTCGTCGAGGCGGCTTTGCG
>NZ_APKE01000099.1 GCF_009835145.1 Profundibacterium mesophilum KAUST100406-0324
GTTGTCGTTGCAATAGTAATTCGACTCAGTACGAGAGGAACCGTCGATTCGGACAATTGGCATTTGCACTTGGTCGAACGGCCACTGGTGCGAAGCTACCATCCGCTGGATTAGGACTGAACGCCTCTTAAGTCCTCATCCACGCTAGAGCGGCAACGACGATCCTTGTTGCCGGGAGACGGAGGTGCCACAAGGCTAGGTTCTTTCGGGAATCCTTCCGTGTCAGTTTCGT
>NZ_APKE01000100.1 GCF_009835145.1 Profundibacterium mesophilum KAUST100406-0324
GAGGCGGCTTCGGGGTGAAGCTTCTCGTATATACGCTTGCGCGCCGCGAGGAAGACGGCCGTATCGAGGGCGCCGAGCTCGGACCCGCCGAGGTTGTCGTCGATCTCGACCAGGTGCGCCCAGTCGTCGCTGCAGGTCCAGACCGTCGCCGGGATATCCGTCCAGCCGAGGCGCCGGGCCGCTTCCAGGCGGTGCCCGCCGGCCATCAGTTCGAGCGCGCCGCCCCGGTGGGGCACCCGGCGCACATGGATCGGGTCCTTCATCACCCCCAGCTCGCCGATCGAGGCCACCAGGCTCAGCACCCCGGCCTCCGACACCGGCCGCAGCCGCCCGGCGGGCGCGATGCCCACCTCCGC
>NZ_APKE01000101.1 GCF_009835145.1 Profundibacterium mesophilum KAUST100406-0324
GGCTCATGCGTCCACCCCCGGAATATGCGTGTATTGGCCGGTATTCTCGTCCCAGATGGCGCGCAGGCGCCGCTCGACGGGCGGACGCGGGCCGGTATTGCGCACCAGCTTGTAGCGCGCCTCGCGCTTTCCGGGCGCGGCCTTGCGGATCACCCGCACGTAAGAGCCGCGCAGCAAGAAGGCGCAGAAGAGCCGCGCATCGTCCTCGCTCACAAGCACGTCGTCGGTCGTTGAATGAGCCGCGAGATCGCGGGGGCTGAACGTCGTCAGCATCCGCGCGGCGGTCCACATATTCTCCGCCGGCCGGCCTTTGCGGGCTTGCGTGCCA
>NZ_APKE01000102.1 GCF_009835145.1 Profundibacterium mesophilum KAUST100406-0324
TGGCACGCAAGCCCGCAAAGGCCGGCCGGCGGAGAATATGTGGACCGCCGCGCGGATGCTGACGACGTTCAGCCCCCGCGATCTGGCGGCTCATTCAACGACCGACGACGTGCTTGTGAGCGAGGACGATGCGCGGCTCTTCTGCGGCTTCTTGCTTCGCGGCTCTTACGTGCGGGTGATCCGCAAGGCCGCGCCTGGAAAGCGCGAGGCGCGCTACAAGCTGGTGCGCAATACCGGCCCGCGCCCGCCCGTCGAGCGGCGCCTGCGCGCCATCTGGGACGAGAATACCGGCCAATACACGCATATTCCGGGGGTGGACGCATGAGCC
>NZ_APKE01000103.1 GCF_009835145.1 Profundibacterium mesophilum KAUST100406-0324
CTCGGCTTATTAGTACCAGTTAGCTGAACCGCTCGCACGGCTTACACATCTGGCCTATCAACCTTCTTATCTCGAAGGAGCCTTACCAACTTAACGTTGTGGGATATCTTATCTTGAGGGAGGTTTCACGCTTAGATGCTTTCAGCGTTTCTCCTCTCCGTACATAGCTACCCAGCGGTGCCACTGGCGTGACAACTGGTTCACTAGAGGTACATCCACCCCGGTCTTCTCATACTAGGGGCAGCGTCTCTCAAATATCCTACGCCCATACCAGATAGGGACCGAACTGTCTTACGACGTTCTAAACCCAGCTCGCGTG
>NZ_APKE01000104.1 GCF_009835145.1 Profundibacterium mesophilum KAUST100406-0324
TGACCCCCATTCCAATTATCTCGCGCAGGTGACGGACGAAGCCGGCCAGGAAGGGTTCTCGCTTCCCCAGCATCTCGACATCATTGAGGCGGGCGGCTCTAAGCCGTGGCTCCAATTCGATTGGGTCTGGGACGAGGACGAGTTCCTTGGCCTGGCCGAGTATATCGCCGCGCCCTACGACCCGGCGACCGACACGCAGGCGAGCAAGCCATGGGCCTACAAGCGCCATGCGGCGGGGCGCACGGCGGCGCCCATCGACAGCTTCGGGACGATCCTGATGGAGTTCGGGAACGAGAACTGGAACACGGCGCCGAGC
>NZ_APKE01000105.1 GCF_009835145.1 Profundibacterium mesophilum KAUST100406-0324
GCTCGGCGCCGTGTTCCAGTTCTCGTTCCCGAACTCCATCAGGATCGTCCCGAAGCTGTCGATGGGCGCCGCCGTGCGCCCCGCGGCGTGGCGCTTGTAGGCCCATGGCTTGCTCGCGGGCGTGTCGGTCGCCGGATCGTAGGGCGCGGCGATATACTCGGCCAGGCCAAGGAACTCGTCCTCGTCCCAGACCCAATCGAATTGCAGCCACGGCTTCGAGCCGCCCGCCTCGATGATGTCGAGATGCTGGGGAAGCGAGAACCCTTCCTGGCCGGCTTCGTCCGTCACCTGCGCGAGATAATTGGAATGGGGGTCA
>NZ_APKE01000106.1 GCF_009835145.1 Profundibacterium mesophilum KAUST100406-0324
GTTTGGCGTTGGAATAAGGCAATTCTAGAGCATTCAAAACCTTGTCTTTATCCTTTAGAAATGTCTTAAATACCGTCTGGAAAATAGGATTAACAGTGGCTATTTCCTGTTCGATGAGGTCAAAGAAATGGTCTGAGTTCTTGTCTTGGAAATGGAATAAGAGCAATTGATAGAGTTCATAGTGTTGTCGTAGTTCCTCGGAGAAAGACAGGAGTTTTACTAGGATTTCCTTGTTAGTCAAATGCATACGAAACATAGGGCGATAAAATCGTTTATCGCTGAGTTTACGGCTATCTTGTTGTATCAATTTCCAGT
>NZ_APKE01000011.1 GCF_009835145.1 Profundibacterium mesophilum KAUST100406-0324
AGCAAAAGTGGACGACTTTTGCGCCGCCCGCCCCGGCAAAATACCGGCGCTACCGTGGCCTAATTTGCAACCGCCCTATACAGTCGAGCGGGAGGTCAATGTTCAAGACCGCGAGATCCATCTGGTCGAGAGCGCGGCGGCCGTCGCCAAACGCGAGCAGATCGCGGGCAACAAGGAGCGTGAGGCCGACGAGGTTCTTTCGGTCGCTCAGGCCGTCGCGGGCGGCGATCTGGACTGCGTGGACTGCGATGACGCGCAGGACGGTGCGCAGGAACCGGCGCCGGACAAGCCCGCGCTTCCCATGCGTCCCTTCGGAAGGGCCCTGGCACGCCTGAGGACGGACGAGAAGTTCGCGGCGCGCGCCGAACTGAAGGATGCTTTCGACGAGGTCCGGCAGGCAGACGACGCAATCGTGCGGGTTACGAACCTCCTGCCGATGAAACTGCGAAAGCAGGTCGCCTCGGCCCGCACGTCCCTGACCCGCAGTATCATGGCGCTCACCTCGCATCTGAGGGGCGAGCAGCCGGTCGAGCACGACGAATCTCCGCGCGAGTGAGTTTTTCGTCCTTCAATTCTTTCCGATCGATTTCAATCCGACCCAGATTCCTTTTGGGACCGGATGGCCCACCAAACTGAAGCTTTCAGGAAACTCAAGATGACCCAAGAAACCAACCCTGAGAAGAACCAACCACCCCGCGCCGCAGACCATGCGCAGCCCGAGAAACCGCGCCGGAAGAAGAAGGCGCCGCCCATCGGCTTCAACGCGCTCGATGACCACGAGCAGAAGCTCGTCCGGAGCATCGCGATCACCGGCGCCCGGGTCGCCGGTCGCCAACAGAAGCGCACAGAAGGCCAGCTGAAGGCGATGAAGGCGATGAAGGCGATGAAGGATACTCTGGAAGACATCTTCGCCAACCCCGACGAGGCGGACCCGCGCTTCATCGCGGTGGTCTTCAAGGGGATGCTCGACTACGCCACCTCGGCGAACGCGAAGAAGATCGCCTCGCACGCTCTGTGCCCGCCCGACTTGGCCCGCGCCTACCGGCCCGACGCCTGATCCAACCGCCATCCCGGTTCTCGCAAGGGCACAGCAAATGCTGCGCCCTTTTGCTTTTGCCGGGACCGTATGCGGTTGGATCAGCACCCACATGGCAGTCCCGGTAGCAATCCGGACCCGCTACACCCAAGAAACGGGCTCTTCAGACAATGCCCGACCGAAGACATTCTCCCGGTGCCAGCGCAGGTTCTCCGGGTGCGGCGCGTTCCTTGGGTCCGCGGGCCTGACGAGCTTGCCATCCGGCACGAGCAGCCGCCCAACGACCTCACCGGGCACCTTGTTGTGGGAAACGAGGATCGTCTCGCAGTCATCGGCGACGGAAATCAGGCCGCGATCGAACATCCAGTGCAGCGTTCCGGAGAGCGACAGCCCGTTGCGCACCGAATCGCTGCCCTGGTTCTCGACGGGCCGGATGTGCGCCGCCTGCACCTCAGGCCGCCCGCCGCCGTTGCGCAGCATCAGCCCGGACATCGCACAGCGGTAGCCGTAGGCGTCGCGCACCTTCCGGCGGAAGGCGACATCGCGATAAGGTCTCCGCGTGAGCCGCTCGAGCACCGGCCGTCTGAAGGGTTCGGCCCCTTCGGCAAGCTCGGCCGGCTGCGGGTCATAGCGTGCCGCCTCAATCTGCTCCAACTCCTGCGGCAGGCCGAGATCCACGATGCGGGCGAAGTCTGCCTCCGGCAACCGCCGCACAGCGAGCTGCACAGCACCGCCCTTTTTCGGCGTGCCGTCGGGTTCTGTCAGCGCGGCTTCCATGGGCCGCCCCTTCAGTATTCGTGGCACCTCCCGATCGAAGGGAAGGAAGCTGCCCGGCGCAATCATCGCAAGAAACCGTCCCTCGACTCTCGGCTTCGGGATCACCCGGTCGATTTTTGCAACTGCAAAATAGCCGCGCGGGCCGGCCTTCACTGGCTCGTAGTAGACGATCCAGTCGCCTACGGCCTCCCTGACCGCATTCAGGTAGGAGCGTGGGAAGTCGTAGACGACGTCAGGCTCGTCCTCGTAGATTGAGTCGGCCTTGTGCATGAGAACAAGCTTCACCATGTGCCCACGAAAGCTGTAACAGGCGGAAATGCAAGGACTTCCTACGAAGACGGGCACGCTTGGCCTTGCGCAGGTACCCTGCGGGCACCACTACCACGCTGTCATAGCCTGGATGCGCTTAGGCGCTGCAATTAACGGTCGGGCAACGCCCCTTTCTAGAGCGAATCGCGCGCTTCGAGCTCGGCCAGCAGGTGCCGCTCCGGCAGCCAGGGGTTGAGCGTCAGCGCCGCGCGCAGGCTTTCGAGGGCCGCGCTGTCGCGGCCCAGCGCCATCAGTGTCAGGGCCCGCCCCGAAAGGGCCGCGACATGGGCCGGGGCGCGCCGGAGCGCCCGGTCCAGATCGCGCAGCGCGGCCGGGTAATCCTCGCGGATGAAGGCGACGAAAGCGCGCTGGTTGTAGCCTTCGGCATAATCGGGGCAATAGGCGATCAGCGCGTCGAAGGCCGCCACCGCCCCCTCGAAATCGAAGGAGCTGCGCCTGCTCATCCCGTCATCGAGAAGGCGCTGCGCCCTCGCGTCGGGCGCGGTGGCCCAGATCTGCCACATCCGGTTGCTCAGCACCTGCGCGGCATTGGCATCGGGTGCGCTCTGGATCGCGGTGAACAGGACCGCGAGCTCGTCCATCCTGTCCTGCGGCGCGGGGCAGTCCTGCGCGGCGAGCGGCAGGGCGGGCAGAACGCAGAGCACGAGGATGGCAGGCAGGCGCGGCATGGTCCGATTTGGCCGCGTGCGGGGGGCGCCTGTCAAGTCCCGTGCTCAGAGAGCCACATCCTTGACCGCCTGCATCGCGACATAGGTGGAGGTGTGCGAGACATGCGGCAGGGTCGAGATCCGCTCGCCCAGGATCGCGCGGTAGCTGCTCATATCGGCCGTGCGCACTTTCAGCAGGTAGTCGAAGTCGCCCGCGATCATGTGGCATTGCTCGACTTCGCCGATATCGCCGACGGCGCGGTTGAAGGCCGCAAGGGCGCTCTCGCGGGTATCGTTGAGCTTGACCTCCACGAAGGCGACATGCTCGCGCGCCAGCCGCACCGGGTCGATCAGGGCCCTGTAGCCGGTGATCACCCCATCCGCCTCGAGCCGTTTGAGACGCGCCTGCGTCGGCGATTTCGACAGGCCGATGCGCTGCGCCAGCTCGGTGACGCTGATCCGTCCCTCGCCGGTCAGGATGTCGAGAATCGCGAGATCGAAACGATCTATGGCGGCGCGCGTCATTCGCCCTGCCTCCTTCATCGAAATAAAGCGTTCCGACTGCCTGCGGGCAACCTGCGGGACGACGTCCCGCAGAACGCAGCGTATCATAGACCAAATAACAGGAGCGTGCCATGCCTCGTGATGATTATTCCGACCATCGTCCCCCCTCTGGCAGCGACGCGCCCGCCGCGCCCGTCCTGCCCTTCGGCGCCTATCCCGACCCCGATGCCGTCCTGAGCACGCTGGTGCAGGAGGCCGGACTGTCGGCCGGGGACCGCGCCGCCATCACGCGGCGCGGCGCGGAGCTGGTGCGCGGTATCCGCGAGGGCGGCTCGCCGGGGCTGATGGAGGTCTTTCTCGCCGAATACGGGCTTTCGACCGACGAGGGCATTGCGCTCATGTGCCTTGCCGAGGCGCTGCTGCGCGTGCCCGATGCGCAGACCATCGACGCGCTGATCGAGGACAAGATCGCCCCCTCGGACTGGGGCCGCCACCTCGGCCATTCCTCCTCCTCGCTGGTCAACGCCTCGACCTGGGCGCTGATGCTGACGGGCCGCGTGCTCGATGACCGCCCGCCCGGGCTTGCCGGACATCTGCGCGGTGCGCTCAAGCGGCTCGGGGAGCCGGTGATCCGCCGCGCGGTGGGCCGGGCGATGCGCGAGATGGGGCGCCAGTTCGTCCTCGGCCAGACCATGCCGGAGGCGATGCGCCGCGCCGCGAAGATGGAAGAGAAGGGATATACCTACAGCTATGACATGCTCGGCGAGGCGGCCTGCACCGAGGCCGATGCGGCGCGCTATCACCGCGCCTATGCCGATGCGATCGAGACCATGGCCGCCGCCGCGACGCATGGCGACATCCGCCGCAATCCCGGCATCTCCGTCAAGCTCTCGGCGCTGCATCCGCGCTACGAATGGGCGCAGCGCGAGCGGGTCCTGAAGGAGCTGGTCCCGCGCCTCGCCACCCTTGCCGCGCGGGCCGCGCATCACGGGATCGGGCTCAATATCGATGCCGAGGAGGCCGCCCGGCTGGAGCTGTCGCTCGAGGTGATCGGCCAGGTGCTCGCCGATCCCGCGCTTGCCGGATGGGACGGGTTCGGCGTGGTGGTGCAGGCCTACGGGCCGCGCGCGGGTGCGGTCATCGACTGGCTGCACGATGCCGCCGGCCGGCACGGGCGCAAGCTGATGGTGCGGCTGGTCAAGGGCGCCTATTGGGACAGCGAGATCAAGCTGGCACAGGTGAACGGCCTGCCCCGTTTCCCGGTCTTCAGCCGCAAGCCCGCCACCGATGTCAGCTACATCGCGAACGCGCGCAAGCTTCTGGGCCGCACAAATCGGCTCTATCCGCAATTCGCCACCCACAATGCCCATACCGTCGCGGCGATCCTGCACATGGCCGGCCAGATGGAGGTTGATGCCCAAAGCTACGAATTCCAGCGCCTGCACGGAATGGGCGAGAAGCTGCACGGTATCCTGCGCGCGGAAGAAGGCACGCGCTGCCGCATCTACGCGCCGGTCGGCGCGCATCGCGATCTGCTGGCCTATCTCGTGCGACGCCTGCTCGAGAACGGCGCCAACTCGAGCTTCGTCAACCAGATCGTCGACGAGGCGGTGCCCCCCGAGGAGGTCGCGGCCGATCCGTTCGATGCGCTGGGCAAGACCGGGCCGGTCGCGCCGGGCGCCGCGCTTTTCGCGCCCGAGCGGGTCAACTCGCGCGGCTGGGATTTGAGCGAGCCGCGCCACCTGGCGCAGATCGAGGCGGCGCGTGCGCCGTTCGCGCAGCACGTCTATCACGCCGCGCCGCTTCTGGCAGGCAGCGCGGCGCCGCAGGAGGCCCGCCCCGTGCATGACCCGGCCGCGCCCGATCTCGTGGTGGGCGATGTGCGCGAGGCGAGCCCGGCGGATGCCGAGACCGCGCTTGCCGGGGCCGCGCCATGGGACGCGGCGCCGAAGGAGCGCGCGATGATCCTCGAACGGGCGGCCGATCTCTTCGAGGAGCATCACGGCGAGATCTTCGCGCTGCTTGCGCGCGAAGCGGGCAAGACCCTGCCCGATGCCGTGGGCGAATTGCGCGAGGCGGTGGATTTCCTGCGCTACTATGCCAGCCGCATCGACGCGCTGGACGCACCCGCGCGCGGGGTCTTCACCTGCATCTCGCCATGGAACTTCCCGCTTGCCATCTTCACCGGGCAGATCGCCGGCGCGCTGGCGGCGGGCAACGGGGTGATCGCGAAACCTGCCGGGCAGACGCCGCTGATCGGCCATCTCGCGGCCGGGCTCATGTTGCGCGCGGGGGTGCCGGGCACGGCGCTGCAATTCCTGCCGGGCGGCGGCGAGATCGGGGCGATCCTGACCCGCGAGAAACGGCGTATCGCCGGTGTCGCCTTCACCGGCTCCACCCGGACCGCCAGGCATATCCAGCGATCGATGGCCGAGGCCATGGCGCCGGGCACGCCCCTGATCGCCGAGACGGGCGGGCTGAACGCGATGATCGTCGACAGCACCGCGCTCCTAGAGCAAGCCGTGCGCGATGTCGTCATCTCCGCCTTCCAGTCGGCCGGCCAGCGCTGCTCTGCCCTGCGCTGCCTGTATGTTCAGGAGGATATCGCCGAGGAATTCCTCACCATGCTGCGCGGCGCCGTGGACAGCCTGCGGCCGGCCCATCCCTGGCGCCTGTCGAGCGACAGCGGTCCCCTGATCGACGCGGCGGCCCATGAGGCGATCGCCGACTATGTCGAGGGCGCCGCCGCGCAGGGACGCGTCCTGCATCGCGGCCACGCCCCGGCCGAGGGATATTTCCTCGCGCCCACCATCGTGTCGATCCCCGGCATCGAGGCGCTCGAACGCGAGGTATTCGGACCGGTCCTGCATGTCGCGCGCTTCGCCTCCGGCAAGATCGACGCGGTGATCGATGCGGTCAACGCGACCGGCTACGGCCTGACCTTCGGGCTGCATACGCGGATCGACGCGCGGGTGCAGCATGTCGTCGACCGGGTCACGGCCGGCAACCTCTATGTCAACCGCAACCAGATCGGCGCGATCGTCGGAAGTCAGCCCTTCGGCGGCGAGGGCCTGTCGGGAACCGGCCCCAAGGCCGGGGGCCCGGACTACATGGCGCGGTTCACGCGCCCGCCCGCCCCGGACGGCGTGCAGCCGCCGCGCGCCGATGAGGGGGGCGGGCGCATTCTCGCCCCCGTGTCCGCAGCCGCGCCGGCCCGGGCGCTCGCATCCGCGCCCGCCCCGTCATGCACGGCGCCATCCGACCTGCCCGGACCCACGGGCGAGTCGAACCGGCTGCGCCATTGCCCCCGCCCCCCGGTGATCTGCGCGGGCCCCGGCGAGGAGGCGGTCCGGCAGCAGGCCGAGGCGGTGCGCGCCCTTGGCGGGACGGCCCAGCCGGTGGATGGCATGCTCGATCCTTCCCAGATCGGCGCCCTGCCCCCCTTCGGTGCCCTGATGTGGTGGGGAGAGGACGAGACGGCCCGCGGCTTCGAGAAGGCCCTGGCCGAACGCGACGGGCCGATCACCGGGCTGGTGGTCGGGATGCCGATCCGGGCGGATGCGATGCTCGAACGGCATGTCTGCGTGGACACGACCGCGTCGGGGGGCAATGCGGCGCTCCTCGCCGAGGCGGCCGACGACATCCCCCACGTCTAGGCCGCGCGACGGGGGCCGGCATCGCGGTGGTGCCGGCCGCCGCCTGCCGGGCAGAAGCCTCTCCGGTCCCCGCTCCGGCCCTGCCGCCATGACGCTCCGCTGCGTGCTGGCCGGACCGGGCGGGGCAAAAGGCCGGACCTGCCGCCCGCCTCGTCCTCCCACCGACTTCAGGGCGCACGCGGGCACGCGCGGTGCGGCGCGGCTTGACCGCCCCGGCGAAGAGGGGCAAGCCTGCGCCATGCTTCCGATCCGCGATCACACCCCGTCCGCCACCACCCCTTGGGTGACCTACGGGCTGATCCTGGTGAATGTCGCGATTTTCCTGCTGTTGCTCCCGCTCGAGGGCAATCCACGGGCGCTTACGCTCTTTTACTACGATTGGGCGCTGATCCCGGCGATCGCCGATCCCGTCACCTTCCTCAGCTCGCAATTCCTGCATGGCGGTTTCTGGCATATCGCCGGGAACATGCTGTTCCTCTTCATCTTCGGCGACAATATCGAGGACGAGCTGGGCCATGCGCTTTTCCTGGCCTTCTACCTCGCGGCGGGTGTGGCCGCGGGTCTCGCGCAGACGCTCTTCGATCCAACCTCCACCGTTCCCATGGTCGGGGCCTCGGGCGCGATCGCCGGGGTGATGGGGGGCTATCTTCTGCTCTTCCCGCGCGCCCGGATCGACGTGCTCCTGATCCTCATCGTCTTTTTCAAGGTGATCCCGGTGCCGGCCTGGGCGGTGCTGAGCCTGTGGCTGATCCTGCAGATCGTCTCGGGCGCCGGCACGGCACAGAGCGGCGGCGGCATTGCCTACTGGGCGCATGTCGGCGGGTTTCTCGCGGGGCTCGCCCTGCTTCTGCCGCTCTGGGCGCGGCGTGGCGGTCCGCTCTACTGGCGGCGCAGCGGCGGCGTGCCGCCGCATCCGCCCGCCGACAGCGTCGCGGCGGTCCCCCTGGTGCGGCGCCGCAGGTAGGATCGTGCGGACCCGGCGCATGCCCGGGCAGCGCGCGGCCTCACCGGGCCGGGGCGTCTGCCGGGAACCGGGCGCCGATCAGCCGCCGCGGATCAGCTTGGCAAAGCCGTCGAAGACCGGCTCGTTGGCGACGATGATCTCGCCATCTGCAAGGATGTCGCCCGCGGGGTCGATCGGCTCGACGAAGGCGCCGGCCTCCTTGGCGATCAGCATCCCGGCCGCGAGATCCCAGGGCTTCAGCCCGCGCTCCCAGAACCCCTCGTAGCGGCCGGCACCGACATAGGCGAGATCGAGCGCGGCCGCGCCCCAGCGGCGCACCCCGGCAGTGGCTGGCAGCAGCCGCCCCAGGTCGCGCAGCGTGGCGGGAAGCTCGGGCCGTCCGCCGAAGGGCAATCCGGTGGCGAAGATGCTCTCGATCAGCTTGCCGCGTCCCGAAACGCGCATCCGCTGGGCGTTCATGAACGCGCCCGCGCCCTTCTCGGCGATGAACATCTCGTCCTTGGCCGGATCGAACACGACGCCTGCGACGATGGCGCCCTTGTGCTCGAGCGCGATCGACACCGCCCAATGCGGCAGGCCATGCAGGAAGTTCGTGGTGCCATCGAGCGGATCGACGATCCAGCGCCGGGTGGGGTCCTTGCCCTCGACCGCGGCGCTCTCCTCGCCCATCCAGCCGTAATTGGGCCGGGCCTCCATCAGGATGTCGCGCACCACCTTCTCGGCGGCGGTATCGGCGCGACTGACGAAATCGCCAGCGCCCTTCGAGCTGACCTGGAGGTTCTCGACCTCCCGGAAGTCCTTGACGAGCGAGCGCCCGGCGGCGCGCGCCGCCTTGATCATCACGTTGAGATTAGCACTGCCCTGCATCGCGCACCCTTCCTGAATTCAGCCCGTGCCTATAGACCGGCGCGGCCCCTTTGCCAAGGGTGGCGCGGAACTTCGCGATCAGCCTGCCGCCCGCCTTTGCAGCTTCACCGGCTCGCTGCGCGCAAGGCGCAGCAGATGCGCCATGTAGGGCTGCACCGTCTCCTCGGCCCGCGTCGCGGCATAGAGCCGGCGCGTCAGCCCCTCCGCCGTCACGGGGCGCACCGCGTAATCGGGATGGGCGTGCAGATCGCGCACCACCCAGTCGGGCAGCACCGCGACCCCCCGCTGCGAGGCCACGAGCAGCAGGATCACCGCCGTCAGCTCGACCTGCCGGATCCCCGCCGGCTCCACCCGGGCGGGCGTCAGGAGCTGGCTGAAGACGTCGAGTCTGGCCCGCTCGACCGGGTAGGTGATGAGGGTCTCGCCCCTGAAATCCTCAGCATCGACATGGGGTTTGGCGGCCAGGGGATGGGCGGCGGCGGCGACGAAGACCGGCTCGTAGTCGAAAAGCGGCGTGAAATCGATGCCCGGAAGCTCTTCGGGATCGGAGGAGACGACGAGATCGACCTCCTCGCGCTGCAGCGCCGGCAGGGCGCCGAAGGCAAGGCCCGGACGGATATCGACATCGACCTCGGGCCAGGCCTGCCTGAACCGCTCGAGCACCGGCAAGAGCCACTCGAAACAGGCATGGCATTCGATCGCGATATGCAGCCGCCCCGAAGTGCCCGCCTGCAGCCCCGCGAATTCCTGCTCGAGCGCCGCGATTTCGGGCAGGATGCGCTCGGCGGCACGCAGCAGCTTGAGCCCGGCGGCCGAGAGACGCAAAGGCTTGGAGCGCCGGGCGAAAAGCTCGACACCGACCTGCGCCTCGAGCCCCTTGACCTGGTGACTGAGCGCGCTTTGGGTGATATGGAGCTGGTCCGCCGCGCGCGCGAGCCCGCCGGCCTCGTGGATGGCCTTGATCGTCTTGAGATGCCGGAACTCGATATGCATTAGGCGGAACTCATGATCTTGTTGAGGATTATGAGTTTGTCTCACATCTGCCGATATGGGACAAGATCGACGAACCCCAACCCGGAAAGTCAGACCATGCCGCGCACGCCAGCCATCTCGTTCGAATTCTTCCCGCCCAAATCGCTGGAAGCCTCGTTCCGGCTGTGGGACACGGTGCAGACCCTTGCCCCGCTCGATCCCGGTTTCGTCTCCGTGACCTACGGCGCGGGCGGCACCACGCGCGGGCTCACCCACGAGGCGGTGACCACGATCGGCAAGACGACCGGGCTCAATGTCGCGGCGCATCTGACCTGCGTGGAGGCCAGCGCTGAGGAAACGCTCGAGATCGCGCGCTCCTATGCCAAGGCGGGCGTGCGCGAGATCGTGGCCCTGCGCGGCGATCCCCCCAAGGGTCATGGCAGCTTCACCCCGCAGCCCGGCGGCTTCGCCGATAGCTGCGAGCTGGTTTCGGCCCTCGCGCAGACGGGTGATTTCAAGATCAGGGTCGGTGCCTATCCCGATCCGCATCCCGAGGCGCGCGGTCCGGGCTCCGATGTCGACTGGCTCAAGCGCAAGATCGATGCCGGCGCGCATAGCGCGATCACCCAGTTCTTCTTCGAGGCCGACACCTTCTTCCGTTTCCGCGATGCCTGCGCGCGTGCCGGGATCGACGCGCCGATCATTCCCGGTGTCCTGCCGATCGAGAACTGGAAGGGCGTGCGCAAGTTCGCCGCCTCCTGCGGCGCGCGCATCCCGCTCTGGCTCGACGAGGCGTTCGATGCGGCGCGGCGCGACGGGCGCGAGGACCTGCTGGCCACGGCCCTCGCCACGGAGATGTGCTCGGAGCTGGTCGAGGGCGGGGTCGAGGATCTGCATTTCTACACGCTCAACAAGCCGCATCTGACGCGCGATGTGTGCCATGCGCTCGGCATCACCCCGCAGCCCCCCCTTGAAAAGGTGGCCTGAGACTCGCGCCGCGCCGGGCGAGCCGCCGGGCCGGTGCCCATGCTCGGGCGTGCCCCGCCCTTCCCGGCTAGATATCCAGCGGAAAAGCCCCGAGCCCGAGCCTGCGGTGGTAGCCTATGTGCCGCACGGGCATCATGCCGAGGCACCGTGAAGCCAAAGCGCTTAACAATGGCGCGGAAACCTGACAAACACCTTTAGGCGGGGCATAGTTATTAAAAATTGTCAGGAGTAGACGGCCATGCTGTTCGAAGCGCGTGGCGGCCCTGCGCGGCCCGGGAAAACGGTGCCGACCTGCGATCTGCGCGACAGGCTCGAGCGCGACGGTGATGCCGGGTTCCCCAGCGGATGGCCCCCACGACTGTCGGCGGCCCTCGACATCGCGCTCGCGTCACCGCACCCCGTCTGGATCTGCTGGGGAGAGGATCGGCGCCTTTTCTACAACGACGCCTGCAGCGTCATTCTCGGCCCGCGCCATCCGCAGGCGTTCGGGGCTCCGGGCGCCGAAGGTTTCGGGCCGCTCTGGAGCCGCATCGCCGGGCAGATCGCCGGCATTCTCGAAGCGCAGGTCCCCCCGTGCGCAGAGGCGGATCATATCTCCCTGGCCGAGACGGGCGCGGGCGAAGGTCACGGTGCGCAGCCGGAGTGCCACTACGCGCTGTCCTTCACGCCGATCGGTGCCTTGGACAGCCCTCCCGAGGGTGTTCTGTGCATGATGAGCGATGTCACGCAGCTGCGCAGCGATGCGCAGCGCGCGGCGCTCGATGCCAAGCACCCGCGTTCCGCCCCCGATGCCGCCCCCGATGCCGATGAGGATGCCGGCCCGCGGGGCGAGGCCGATCTGGAGGAAACCGGGCGCGCGCTCGAGATCGCGCAGGAACGCATCGAGTTGGAGCTTTCGGCGGGCACCGTCATCGGCACATGGGTCTGGAACCTGCAGGATGGCACGTTCACTGCGGATGAGCGCTTCGCGCGCACCTTCGGGCTCGACCCGGCCGCGGCGCGGACCGGACTGCCCCTCGCGCAAGCCGTACGCATCATCCATCCCGAGGACCGCGATCAAGTCGACCGGCTGATCGAGCGGGCGATGCGCGAGGGGGGCGATTACCGCGCGCGCTACCGGACCCGTCATGCCGATGGGCAATACCGCTGGGTCGAGGCCTGCGGTCATTGCGAGCAAGACGCGGCGGGCCAGCCCATCCGTTTTCCCAGAGTGCTCATCGACATCGAGAAGCACCTGCGGGTCGAGACGGCCCTGCGCCGGCGCGAGGCGGACCTGGCGCTCCTGCTGGACGCGACGGCGGACGCCTTCTACGCCGTCGATACCGAAGGCCGGACGACGCGCTGCAACGCGGCCTTCCTGCGGATGCTCGGCTTCAATGGCCCCGAGGAGGTCGTGGGCCGCAAGCTGCATGACGTCATTCACCATTCCCATCCCGATGGCAGCCATTACGCGCATGAGGACTGCCCCATCTACCGCGTGGCGGGCACCGGCGAGGTCGCCCATGTCGATCACGAGCTGTTCTTCCGCACCGACGGGACGTCCTTCCCGGTGGAATACTGGGTGCAGCCGGTGTTCTGGGAGGGCGCGCTGCAGGGAGCCGTCTGCACCATCCTCGATATCAGCGAGCGCAGGCAGGCCGAGGATTCGCGGCAGCTCTTGCTGCGCGAGCTCAATCACCGCATCAAGAACCTCTTCTCGATCACGGCGAGCATGATCCAGATGACGGCCCGCAGCGCGAGCAGCGTCGACGAGATGGCGCAGGCCCTGCGCGGCAGGGTGCTTTCCCTGTCGCGGGCGCATGATCTGATCACCACCGCGATCAGCCGCACGGACGATCCCGATGCGCCCTCGGACCTGGCGCAGCTCATCGAGACGGTCATGGCGCCGCATATCGGCACGCGGCCCGGCGCCCTGAGCGCCGCCGGCCCGGCCCTTCCGATCGGCCCCAGCGCCACCACCAGCCTCGCGCTGATCCTGCATGAGCTGGCGACGAACGCGGTGAAATACGGCGCGCTCAGCGAGCCGCGTGGAACCGTTTCCATCACCTGGACGAGGAACGATGCCGGCCTGACGCTCGAATGGCGCGAGAGCGGCGGTCCCGGCCTCGAGGGCGCGCCCACCCGCCGCGGGTTCGGAAGCCGGCTCGCCCGGCTCAGCGCCACCGGCCAGCTCGGCGGGGATATCCGCTATGACTGGGCGCCCGATGGCGTGCGGATCGAGCTGACCGTCGCCGCCACGTCGCTCGTGCTGTGATGGTGCGTCCCTCGCCGCGCGAGCACCGCGCATCCCCCTGCCGCGCCGCCGCCGGCGCGGCCGCCCTTGCGCCCGCCACCGGCGGTTCCTAATCTGACCGCCGATGGGCCGAGAGGAGAAGACCCGGATGCATGTTGCTAAGACACCCGCGGACCTGCCGGGGCGGGACACGCTCCTTTCGATGACGGGGCTCGAGTTCATGCAGGGAATGCTGCGCGGCGAGATCACCCAGCCCCCCATCGGACAGCCGATGAATTACGCGCTCGACGCGGTCGAGGAGGGGCGTGTCGTCTTCAGGGGATCGCCGGAGTTCCGGCATTGCAATCCGATGGGCGGGCTGCACGGCGGCTGGTACGGCACGCTGCTCGACAGCTGCATGGCCTGTGCGGTCATGACCTGCGTGCCGCGCGGCAGCTTCTACACGACGCTGGAATACAAGATCAACATCACCAGGGCGTTGGCGCCGGGCACCGAAATCCTCGCCATCGGCATTTTGGCGCATGGCGGGCGTTCGACGGGCGTGGCCAGTGGCGAGATCAGGGGCGCGGATGATGGCCGCCTCTACGCCACGGGATCGACGACCTGCCTGATCATGAAGGGTTGAAGGTGCCGCCCGCGTCGCGCGTTCGCCCCGCCCTTCCTGATCGCCCCCCCTTCACGGAAGGCTGCTGACGGGCGCCGCAGGGGCGGCGGTGGGATGGATCGATTCGCTGGGATCGGCACCCACCATGCGCCGGCGGCGCGCCACGAAAAGCTTGCCATAGCCCCGCACCTTGCCGATCGATGGCGCATGGGGGTCTTGCGCGAACCGTGCCTGCCAACCCTCGGGCAATCGCAGGCCAAGCGCATCCGCCCGCTCGAGCATCCAGACAAGCGGAATGTTGGCCAGGGGGCGTGCCTCGGTCATGCCGTCGAGCTGGCCGCCGACATCGCCATGCATGCCCCTGAACCAGACCTGCTCGCAGCGCCCGTCGAAGCCATGATCGGTGGTCCACAATACCGGGCTGTAGGCGATGCGGGTCTCGTCGAGGGCAAGCGCGTGATAGCCGTGGCGCACCCGCCGGCCGAGATCGTGGTTGTGGAAGGCATGCTGGGCCTGCGACCATTGCCAAACGAAAGGCAGGCGCAGCCCGAGCGCCTTGACCGTGTCCCAGACGCCGATCATCTCGATCTCGACCTCCGGCACGCAGAAATTGCGCGAGAACGCGGCCGCCGCCCGGCTGCCATTCGCAGCGCGGTAATGGCGGTAGGCCGTCTGGATGTTGCGCTCGGTCGCAAGGTCATGGCGCACCAGGCCGACCCGGTCGATGATCCCCGCCAGGGAGCGCACCGCGTAGGCTCCGCGCGAATAGCCAAAGAGGAAGATCCGGTCCCCCGGCCGGTAGCGCGAGGCCAGCGCGCCATAAGCGCGCCTAATCTGCCGGTTGATGCCGCGCCCCTCGATCACCGCGCGCATGTCGCCCCAGCGGTCGAACTGGATGCCCGCCTCGTAGCGCAGCGACAGATCGGCGCGCGGCAGGGTCTCGGCCAGCAGCTTCCAGGTCAGGCCGGCATTGGTCTCGCGCCCCGCCGCGAGGGAGGACATGGTCCCGTCGAGGATGACCACGTGATCGACCGGCCCGCGGCGCGGTTTTTGCGGCGTCTGCTCGACACGGCGGAACCGGTCGAGGAAATCCCAGAGCCGCGTCCCGAAGCTCATGCTCCGCACCGTGCCGCGCCGCCGGCCACCTAGCGCGCCGCCTCGAGCATCGCCCAGACGCGCGCGGGGGTGTAGGGCATGTCGGCGCGCCGCACCCCGCGCTCCCACAGGGCGTCGAGCACCGCGTTGCCGATGGCGCCCAGCGCGCCCACCGTCCCCGCCTCGCCGCAGCCCTTCATGCCCATCGGGTTGGCGGTCGAGGGCACGGGCGCGGTGCTGAAGCCGATCATCGGGACCATGTCGGCGCGCGGCATCGCGTAATCCATGAAGGTCGCGGTCAGAAGCTGGCCGTCCTCGTCATGCACCACCCGCTCGCACAGCGCCTGGCCGAGGCCCTGCGCCACGCCGCCATGCACCTGCCCCTCCGCGAGCATCGGGTTGATGAGATTGCCGAAATCATCGACCACCGTGTAGCGCACGATCCGCGTCTGGCCGGTCTCGGGGTCGATCTCGACCTCGGCGACATGCGCGCCGTTCGGATAGGAGCGCCCAGGAAGCGTCTCGCGCCCCTCGAAGCGCAGGAGATCCGCGCGCCCCGCCGCCCGCGCGCGCGCCGCCAGCTCGAGCATGCCGGGCGACTCGTTGCTGCCCGCGACGCGGAACCGCTCGTCGTCGAAACTGACGGCGCCCCGCTCGATGCCGAGCTCATCGGCGAGGAACTGCGCGAAGCGTTCGATCATCGTCTTGGCGGTGGCGAGGGTGGCGTTACTTTGCACCGTCACCGAACGCGAGCCCCCGGTGCCGCCGCCCTGCGCGATCAGGTCCGAATCTCCCTGCACGACGGTGATGCGCTCCGCGGGGATGCCGGTCTGGTCGCTGAGGAACTGGGCGAAGACGGTCTCGTGCCCCTGCCCGTTCGATTGCGTGCCGACATGGATCGAGGCGCTGCCATCCTCGTGGAAGATCACCGCGACGCCCTCGTCGGGCGCGCCGAGGATGGATTCGATGTAATAGCCGAGGCCGATGCCGCGCAGCTTGCCCGCCGCCGCGCTCGCCGCCTTGCGCGCGGCGAAGCCGGCCCGGTCGGCGCGGATCTCGGCCTTGTCCAGCAGCCCCGCGAAATCGCCGCTGTCATAGGTCTCGCCCGTCGCGCTGAGATAGGGAAAGGCGCCGGCATCGATGAAGTTGCGCCGGCGCAGCTCCCACGGATCGACGCGCAGCTCGCGTGCCGCCTGGTCCATCACCCGCTCGAGAGCGAAGATCGCCTCCGGGCGCCCGGCCCCGCGATAGGCGTCGACCTGCGCCGTGTTGGTATAGATGCCGCGCGTGCGCAGCCAGGTCGTCTGGATATCATAGGGGCCGGTGAGCACGCGGCTGAAAAGCTCCGACTGGATCAGCTGGCCGAAATTGGAATTGTAGGCCCCCAAGTTGCAGATGTTCTCGATCCGGTAGGCGGTGACGCGACAGTCATCGTCGAAGGCGAGGGCGGCGGTGCTGACGAGGTCGCGCCCGGCATTGTCGGTGAGCATCCCCTCGCCGCGCTCGGACATCCAGCGCACGGAGCGCTCCAGCATCATCGCGGCGGCGGCGATGGCGAAATATTCGGGGTAATTCATTCCCTTCATCCCGAACCCGCCGCCGACATCGGGATTGCTCACCCTGACGCGCTCCGCATCGAGGCCGAAAAGCGTGCAAAGCTCTCTCTTGAGCCCCCAGACACCCTGACCGCCGAAACAGACATGCAGCCGGTCGCCGTCATACTCGGCATAGGCGCCGCGCGGCTCCATCGGGTTGCAGATGATCCTGTTATCCTCGATCTCGAGGCTGACGACATGGGCGGCCCGCGCGAAGGCGGCCTCCGTGGCCGCCGCGTCGCCCTTGGCGAAATCGAAGGCAAGGTTCTCCGGCGCCTCGGGATGCAGCGCCGTCCCGCCCGGCGCGAGATCGACATGGACCGCTCGCTCGGCATAGTCGAGCTCCACCAGCTCGGCCGCGTCGCGTGCCTGCGCAAGCGTCTCGGCCACGCAGATCGCGACCGGCTCGCCCACGAAACGCATCACCCCGCGCGCAAGGAAGGGGCGCTCGGGCGCCGCGCCCGGGCTGCCGTCTTGGTTCTTGACGGTGGAAAAGCCCATGCCCAGCGACAGGCCCATCGCCTCGATGTCCGGCGCGGCGAGCACGGCATGCACCCCCGGCGCCGCGCGCGCCTGCGACAGGTCGAGCCCGGTGATCTCGGCATGGGCGACGGGCGAGCGGACCATCACCGCGTGGAGCGCGCCCTCGGGGGCGATATCGTCGACGTAACGCCCGGCGCCGGTCAGGAACCTGACATCCTCGACCCGTTTCACCGGTTGCGCCTTGCCGAAACTCTCCATGGGGTTCTCCGTCCTGATAGGGCCCGCCCCCACGGCGGGGAGATGGTCAGAACCCTATCGAGGCCGGCAAGGGTGTCCAGCCCGGAAGCGCGGTCAAGCGCCCGCCGGGCCGGGAGCGCAGCGTCAGTGCAGCGCCATCACCGTGGCGATATCGATCGCGCCGAAGCCGTTGAAGGCGGTGACGGTCGCCGTCGAATAGGCGCCCATTCCGTGGAAGAGGACGTAATCGCCCTCCTCGATATCGGCAGGCAGCGCCAGCTCGCCCGGCAGGCGGTCGACGCTGTCGCAGGTCGGCCCGAAGACGATCCGCGGCAGGGCCGCCCCGCCGCGCGGCGCGCCCTCGCCGGTGCGCACCTCGGTGCGGTCGATGATGCCGACGAGCGCCAGTTCCGCCAGCGCGCCGTAGATGCCGTCATTGAGAAAGACATGCGCATCGTCGCGCACGGCACGCACCTGTGTCGCGAGCGAGAAGCTCTCGGCCACGAGGCCGCGGCCCGGCTCGCAGACGAGGGCGGGACGTGCCTCACCGAAAGCTTCGTCGGTGACTCGGTCGATCAGCGCGAAGATCGCCTCGAGCTCGGGCGTCACGTCGCTCAGACGGTGCGCGGGGAAGCCGCCGCCGACATTGAGACGGGCGAGCCGCACGCCGGCATCGGTGGCAATCTGCGCCGCGGTGCGGATATAGGCGTCCCATGCCGCGGGATCGGTGCATTGCGTGCCGGGATGGAAGGTGAGCGAGGTGGTGAAGCCCATCTCGCCGGCCTCGGCCAGCAGCGCGGTGGCCTTCTCGACCGTGGCGCCGAACTTGGCGCCGAAGTCATAGGCCGCGCCCGAGACCGGCAGCTTGAAGCGCACCGAGATCTCGGCACTGGCCGGGACCAGCGCCTTCAGCTTGGCCAGTTCCGAATGGCTGTCGACGGAGAAGGAGCGCACGCCCAGCTCGACGGCGCGGGCGATCTCGCCGCGCGAGCGGACGGGGTTGTTGTAATGCATCGCGGCGCCGGGCGCCATGCGGGTGATCAGTTCGATCTCGGGGATCGAGGCCACGTCATAGCCGTTGATACCGGCGGCGAAGAGGTTCTGGATCACCGCCTCGCCGGGATTGGATTTCACCGCGTAGGTGACGAGGCCGGGAAAGCCGTCGATGAACCGGGTTGCGGTCTGCTGCAGGATCGCGGGCGAGAAGAACAGCACGGGCCGCTCGGGCGCGTGGCTGTAGAGGTATTCCGCGGGAGTTGCGGACATGATGTTCGACAGACCCATGGGCCCAATCCTTCGCCTAGATAGGCGCTGCTTGCTCTTGCCCGGAGGACCGGTTGGGAGGACGGCATGCGCGGTCCATTCCGCCCCGGCGCGGGACATCCTGTCCGAAGCACGCCTGCGGTTCATGGCCTGCATATGAGGCGTTATTTCACCGATGCAAAGGGGCATTATGTCCAGTATGGTGGTCAAAATGACGAAAATAGGTGTCAGATTGATGGATGATCTCGACCAGAAGATTCTCGCGGCCCTCGCGGCCGACAGCTCGACCTCGACATCGCGGCTGGGGCGCCGTTTCAAGGTCGCGCGCTCGACCGTACAGGCGCGGATCGAGCGGATGGAACGCAGCGGGGTGATCGCCGGCTATACCGTCAAGCTCGGCCAGGCGATGTCGGTGCGCCGGGTGCGCGCGACGGTGCTGATCGGGGCAGAGAGCCGCGCGCAGGCGGCCATCGTGGCCCGGCTCAAGGCGATGCCGGAGGTCGAGGCGCTGCACACCACGATGGGCCGGATGGCGATGATCGTGCAGATCGCGGCCGATTCGACCGAAATGCTCGACGAGGTGCTCGACCGGATCGGGCAGGTTCCCGGCATCACCGAGACGGACAGCATGATCCACCTGAGCACCAAGTTCGACCGCGCCACCTGACGCGCGCGCCCTAAACGCTTTTCCCGGCCCGCCCGCCAAGCTACACAGCGCCAAGCACAGACAGGACGGAGCGCGATGATGGACAAGACATTCGATGCGGCCAACGCGGAAGCGCGGCTCTACGAGGCCTGGGAGAAGGCCGGATGCTTCGTCGCCGGCGCGGGCGCGCGGCGCGCCGAGACCTTCTCGATCGTCATCCCGCCCCCCAACGTGACCGGCAGCCTGCATATGGGCCATGCCTTCAACAACACGCTGCAGGACATCCTGGTGCGCTGGCACCGGATGCGCGGCTTCGACACCCTCTGGCAGCCCGGACAGGACCATGCGGGCATCGCCACGCAGATGGTCGTGGAGCGCAAGCTCGCGGCCGAGGGCCAGCCGCCGCGCCGCGAGCTCGGGCGAGAGAAGTTCCTCGAGAAGGTCTGGGAATGGAAGGAGGAATCGGGCGGCACGATCATCAACCAGCTCAAGCGCCTCGGCGCCTCCTGCGACTGGTCTCGCAACGCCTTCACCATGGATGAGAGTTTCCAGAAGGCCGTGGCGCAGGTCTTCGTGAAGATGTTCGAGGACGGGCTGATCTATCGTGGCAAGCGGCTGGTGAACTGGGATCCGCATTTCGAGACCGCGATCTCCGATCTCGAGGTCGAGAATGTCGAGACCCCCGGCCACATGTGGCATTTCAAATACCCGCTGGCCGGCGGCGAGACCTATGAATACGTCGAGAAGGACGAGGACGGGACCGTCACCCTGCGCGAGACCCGCGACTACATCTCGATCGCCACGACCCGCCCCGAGACGATGCTCGGCGACGGGGCCGTGGCGGTGCACCCCTCCGACGAGCGCTATGCGCAGATCGTCGGCAAGCTGTGCGAGATCCCCGTGGGCCCGAAAGAACAGCGCCGCCTGATCCCGATCATCACCGACGAGTATCCCGACAAGACATTCGGCTCGGGCGCGGTGAAGATCACCGGCGCGCATGACTTCAACGACTACCAGGTGGCCAAGCGGGCCGGCCTGCCGATGTATGCGCTGATGGACGAGCGCGGCGCCATGCGCAGCGACGGCGCGCCCTATGCCGAGGATGCGGCACAGGCGCAGCGGATCGCGCGCGGCGAGGCGGCGTTCGACGAGGCGGGCGTCGCGGCGATGAACCTCGTGCCGGACGCCTATCGCGGGCTCGACCGCTTCGAGGCGCGCAAGCGCGTGGTCGAGGACATCACCGCCGAGGGGCTTGCGGTGATGGTGCCCGAGACCGATCCGCGTCTCGGGCGCCGCTCGGCCAGCTCGGCCGCGCCCAAGGGCGGCGCGCAGGACGGCGCACCCACCGACAGCTTCGAGGAAGGCGGCGCGGCACCCGAGATCACCCTTGTGCCGCTGATCGAATCCAAGCCGATCATGCAGCCCTTCGGCGACCGCTCGAAGGTGGTGATCGAGCCGATGCTCACCGATCAGTGGTTCGTCGAGACGGACAAGATCGTCGGGCCCGCGCTCGACGCCGTGCGTGTCGGCATGGCCCGCCCCGAGGGCAGCACCGACGGCACCCGCATCCTGCCCGAGCGCGACGCCAAGACCTATTTCAACTGGCTAGAGAATATCGAGCCCTGGTGCATCTCACGCCAGCTGTGGTGGGGCCACCGTATCCCGGTCTGGTACGGTCCCGCGCTGACCACGGACGATCCCGAGCATCGCCACCTCGACGCCGATGCCGGCTGGCTGGCATTTTGCGCGCCCAGCTACGAGGAGGCGCATGCGAAGATGGTCGCCTATTACGGGCATGACGACCTGAAGCTGGTGCGCGACCGCGGCGAGGCGATGCAGCTGACCGAGGGGATGACCACGCGGCTGCGCAGCGAGGGGGCGATCCGCGACGTCCATGCCCCCATCGCCTTCCCGATCTGGCGCGATCCCGACGTGCTCGACACCTGGTTCAGCTCCGGGCTCTGGCCCATCGGCACGATGGGCTGGCCGGAGGAGACGGCGGAGCTGGCGAAATATTTCCCCACCTCGACCCTCGTGACCGGCTTCGACATCATCTTCTTCTGGGTCGCCCGGATGATGATGATGCAATACGCCATCGTCGACCAGAAGCCCTTCGACACCGTCTATGTCCACGCGCTGGTGCGCGACGAGAAGGGACAGAAGATGTCGAAGAGCTTGGGCAACGTGCTCGACCCGCTGGTGCTGATCGACCAGTACGGGGCCGATGCGGTGCGCTTCACGCTGACCGCCATGGCCGCGATGGGGCGCGATCTGAAATTGTCGGAGCCGCGCATCGCCGGCTACCGCAATTTCGGCACCAAGCTCTGGAACGCCTTCCGCTTCGCCGAGATGAACGAGGTCTTCGCCCTGCCCCCCCGGCAGGACGCGCCCGCGCCGGAGGCGACGGTGAACCGCTGGATCATCGGCGAGACGGCCCGCATCCGCGAGGACGTGGACGCGGCGCTCGGCGCCTACCGCTTCAATGATGCGGCCGGCGCGCTCTACGGCTTCGTCTGGGGCCGCGTCTGCGACTGGTATCTCGAACTTTCCAAGCCTCTGCTGCAGTCGGATGACGCGGAGGCGATCGCCGAGACCCGCGCCACCCTGCGCTGGGTGCTCGACCAGTGTCTCGCGATGCTGCATCCGATCATGCCCTTCATCACCGAGGAGCTGTGGAGCCAGACTGGACCGCGGCCGCAGATGCTGGCGCTGTCGCCCTGGCCCGAGATGCGCAGCGCCGACCTGCTCGATCCGGATGCCGATGCCGAGATGTCCTGGGTGATCTCGCTGATCGAGGCGGTGCGCTCGGCGCGCGGCGAGATGAACGTGCCGGCCGGACTCAAGGTGCCGCTGGTGCAGGTTTCACTGGACGATGCAGGCCGGCGCGCCTGGGAGCGCAACAGCGACCTCATCATGCGCCTGGCCCGGATCGAGAGCCTGACCGAGGCCGCCGAGGCGCCCAAGGGCTCGGTCGCCCTGCCGGTGCAGGGCGGAAGCTTCGCGCTGCCGCTCGAGGGGATCATCGACATCGCCGCCGAGAAGGCGCGCCTCGAGAAGGCCGTGGGGCGGATCGAGAAGGACCTGCGCGGGCTCGAGGGACGGCTGAACAATCCCAAATTCATGCAAAGCGCACCCGAGGACGTGGTGGAGGAGACCCGCGCCCTCGCGGCCGGGAAGCGCGAGGAGGAGGCCAAGCTGCGCACCGCCCTTGCCAGGCTGGCCGAGATCGGGTGAGCGATCCGCGCCTTACCCCCCTCGCCGCCGCCCTGCCGGCCGATACGCCCTTCGTGGGGATCGACACGCTCGAGCGGCAGCGCGGAGCCCCCTTCGCCGCGCGCCTCGGGGCCAACGAGAACGGCTTCGGCCCCTCCCCCGCCGCCATCGACGCGATGCGCGGGGCGGCGGGGGACATGTGGATGTATGGCGATGGCGAATCGCACGCGCTGCGCCATGCGCTCGGTGACCGTCACGGGATCGACCCCGCGCATATCGTCGTCGGCGAGGGCATCGACGGCCTCCTCGGCACGCTCGTCCGGCTGACCGTCGCGCCCGGGGACGCGGTGGTCACCTCCCTTGGCGCCTATCCCACCTTCAACTACCACGTCACCGGCTTTGGCGGGCTGCTGCACAAGGTGCCCTATCGCGGCGATCACGAGGATCCCGGCGCGCTTCTTGCATGCGCGAGGGAGACCGGCGCCAAGCTCATCTACCTGTCGAACCCGGACAACCCGATGGGCAGCTGGCACCCCGCCGCCCGGATCGAGGAGATGATCGCGGCGGTGCCGCCGGGCTGTCTCCTGGTGCTCGACGAGGCCTATGCCGATTGCGCACCGCCAGGCGCGATCCCCCGCATGGATCCCGGCGCGGGCGAGGTGATCCGGATGCGGACCTTCTCCAAGGCATACGGGCTGGCCGGTCTGAGGATCGGATACGCGATCGGCCCGCGTCCGCTGATCTCGGCCTTCGACCGGGTGCGCAACCATTTCGGCGTGAACCGGATGGCGCAGGGCGCAGCCGGTGCCGCGCTCGCCGACGACGCCTGGCTTGCCCAGGTGCTTGGCCGCATCGAGAGCTCGCGCGCCGAGATCGCGCGGATCACGGCGGCATGCGGCCTCACTTCCCTGCCCTCCGCTGCCAATTTCGTGGCCGTGGATTGCGGGCGGGACGGCGATCACGCGCGCCGCGTTCTCGCCGAGCTGGCCGCGCGAGACGTTTTCGTGCGAATGCCCGGCGCGGCGCCGCTCGATCGCTGCATCAGGATAAGCTGCGGGCCGGAGGAGGACATGGCGCGGCTTGCAAAGGCGCTTCCCGGCGCGCTCGAGGCGGCATCACGGTAACGTCATTTCCGCTCCTGCACTGGAAGCGCGCGAGCGTGCGCGCCAATGCATGAATCAAGGAGTTCTCCCCATGCTCGACAAGATCACCACCCCTCTCGCCGCCGCCATCATCGCCCTCGCGGCAGTGCCGGTCTGGGCTGCCGGCGACCATGCGAGCGAAGGCGGCGCGCCGATGGCCGGTCACGGCACCGAGACCGCAGCCGACGACACGGCGCCTGCGACCGGAATGGAAGCCGCCCAGGCCGATGGCAGCATGGGCAACATGTCCATGCAGGGCATGATGTCCGGCGATGCCGAGATCCCCGAGGGCAGCTTCGAGAACATCGCGAAGATGCACGAGGCGATGTTGCGCGGCGACATGGCCAGCGCGGCCCGTGCGCGCGAGGACTTCTCGGACGAGGAGAAGGCTGCGATGCAAGGCTTCATGATGCAGATGATGTCCAACATGAATGGCGGCATGATGGACAAGATGCATGACGGCGATGCGTCCATGCAGGGCCATAGCGGCATGGACAACATGCAGTAAGCTTTCGCTTGTGATGCGCGGCGGGCGGCCTTCCGGGGAATAATCCGGGCGCTCAGCCCGCCGCGCAGATACCGGCCGCCGCGTCGAGCCCGCCGGGTCCGTAGGGGATACCGAGCGCCTCGAAGCCGGCCTGGATCGCCGCAAGGGTGCCAAGCACCATATGCGCGTTGACATGCCCCATATGGCCGATCCTGAAAAAGCCGCCCTCGGCCGGATCGCCGGGCGGCACCATCCCGAGACCGATGCCGAGGGTGACGCCGGTCTGCTTTTCGGTCCATTCGCGCAGGCGCGCGCCGTGATCGGCGCCGATACGGATGGCGGTCACCGCGTGGCTTCGCAGGGCGGCATCCGCGATATTGAGCTCGGCCGGGCCGCCCTGCCCCCATGCCTCGAAACAGGCCCAGATTGCCCGTGCCAGGACGGCGTGGCGCGCCAGCACGTCATCGCGTCCCTCCTCGGCGATCATGTCGAGGGCCTCGCGCAGTCCGTAGAGGTGATGCGTGGGGGCGGTGCCGCCGAAATACTCGTAAAAGCGCGCAGGTTCGGTCCGCGGGCGCCAGTCCCAGTAGCGCGAGCGGCAACCGACCGCGCCGCGCCGCGCCTTGGCGCGCGCGTTGAAGAAGACGAAGCCGAGCCCCGGCGGCGTCATCAGGCCCTTCTGGCTGCCGGCCACCATCACGTCGACGCCCCAGCGGGCCATCTCGAAACGGTCGCATCCCAGGCTCGCGATGCAATCGACCATCAGGAGGGCGGGATGATCCGCCGCGTCGAGCGCCGCCCGGACGGCGGCGACATCGTTGCGCACGCTGCTGGCGGTATCGACATGGGTCAGCAGGACCGCCCTGAGCCCTTGGCCGGGGTCGGCGGCGAGGGCCGCCTCGAGCCGCGCGATGTCGACGGTGGCGCGCTGGCCGAAATCGAGCATCTCGACGCGGGCATCGAGTCCGGCGGCGATTTCCGCCCAGCCATGGCCGAACCGTCCCGTGGCGAGGGCAAGCACACGGTCGCCCGGCGCCAGCACGTTGCACAAGGCCGCCTCCCAGGCACCATGCCCATTCGCGATGTAGATCGCGCATTCCTCGGCGCCGCCCGCAAGGCCCTTCAGATCGTCCAGGAGCGGGGACATCATGTCATGCAGCGCGCCCTCGTAGATGTTGGGCGCCGCGCGGTGCATCGCGCGCAGGACCCGGTCCGGCATCACCGATGGGCCGGGTATCGCAAGATAGGACCGCCCGGCGGCAAGGCGCGTGTTCATCTCGGTCTCTCCCATGCAGCCCCGCCCCGGTCCCCCCGGCCCTTCCCCAAAATGGGTAGGCAGAGGGCCGCGGCCGGTCAATCCCCGGCGGCCCCGCACCGGCGCGAAAGACCGCCCGGTGCCGCATGCGGGGGGCCAGCCGTGCCTGTCCCGCCCTGCGGGCGGGGGCCTCCGGCGGAGGTATTTGGCGCGAAGATGAAGGGGCGCGGCTTCCCACCGGGGCGGTTTGACGCTAACCCCCATGCGGATGCCGCGACAGGAGACCGCCATGGCCGTGCCCCCCGGACCCGCCAAAGCCCCGCCGCCAAGCTCGCGCTCCTTGATGGGGCGGTTGTGGCGCGACTATGTCTCGGCCTACTGGCCGTGGATCGCGCTCGCCTTCGCGATGATGGTGGTCGAAGGCTCCACCGTGGGCCTGCTGAGCTACATGCTGCAGCCGATGTTCGATCGCGTCTTCGTGGATGGCGATCTGGGAGCCATGTGGTGGGTGGGCGGTGCGATCCTGCTGCTGTTCGTGATACGCGCGGTGACGGGTGTCGCGCAGCGCGTGGTCCTCGTCAGGGTCTCGCAACTCAGCTCGACCGCCATGCAGATCGACCTGCTGGGACACATGATGACGCTGGATTCGGTGTACTTCCAGCGCAACCCGCCCGGCATGCTCATGGAGCGGTTGCAGGGTGACACGCTGGCGGTGCAGGGCGTGTGGCAGGTGATGATCCAGGGGGTCGGACGCGACGCGGTAGCGCTGGCCTCGCTATGCGTGGTGGCCTTCTCGATCGACGTGACATGGACGCTGACGGCGCTTGTCGGCGTGCCGCTGCTGATCCTGCCCTCGGTGGCCCTGCAGCGCTACGTGCGGCGCAAGACGGGGCAGATGCGTGACCAGGCGACGCAGCGCGCGACCCGGCTCGACGAGATCTTCCATGGCATCAATCCCGTCAAGCTGAACGGCATGGAGGACTACCAGCTCGGGCGGTTCCGCGGAGTGGTGGGCCGGATCGTCAGGGCGCAGATCAGGACCGAGGCGGGAAAGTCGATGCTCCCGGCGCTCATCGACATCATGACGGGCGTGGGCTTTTTCGGGGTACTCGTGCTCGGCGGGCGCGAGATCATCGCGGGCGACAAGACGGTCGGTGAATTCATGTCCTTCTTCACCGCGATGGCCCTCGCCTTCCAGCCGCTGCGCAGGCTCGGCGGGCTTGCCGGCACGTTCCAGGTGGCGGCCGCCTCTCTGGAGCGGCTCTACGGGGTCTTCGATGACCGCCCCGGGATCGTCTCGCCCCACAAGGCGTTGCCGGTGCCGGGCGACAGCCGCGCACAGGCGCGGATCGAGTTGCGCGATGTGCATTTCGCCTATGATGACGCGCCCGTTCTGCGCGGCGCGAGCTTCGTGGCCGAGGCGGGACAGACGACGGCGCTTGTCGGGGCATCGGGGGCGGGCAAGAGCACGATCTTCAACGTGCTGACCCGGCTCGTCGAGCCGCAGAGGGGGGAAGCGCGGCTCTACGGCGCCGATATCCGCGCCTTCGATCTGCGCGATCTGCGGGCGCAGTTCTCGGTGGTCACCCAGGACGCGCTTCTCTTCGACGAGACCATCCGGGAGAACGTGACCCTCGGCCGCGAGGAGATCGCGCCGGAACGGATCGAGGCCGCCTTGCACTCGGCCCATGTCGAGGAGTTCGTGGCCAAGATGCCCCTCGGGCTCGACACGCCGGCAGGTCCGCGCGGCTCGAACCTGTCCGGCGGTCAGCGCCAGAGGGTTGCGATCGCGCGGGCCTTGTTGCGCGATACGCCCGTCCTGCTGCTTGACGAGGCGACGAGCGCGCTCGATGCGCAATCGGAGGCGGTGATCCAGGATGCCCTTACCAAGCTGAGCCGGGGACGCACGACGCTGGTCATCGCGCACCGCCTGGCCACCGTGCGCATGGCCGACAAGATCGTCGTCATGGATCACGGCCGGGTGGTCGAGGAGGGCACCCATGACAGCCTGCTCGCCGCCGGGGGCACCTATACCGATCTCTACCGGCTGCAATTCGAGGATGAGGGCGCGGGCTGAGCCCTGCGGCGCGGGTCAGCGGCGTTCGTATCGCTTCGCGAGACGGGCCGGATCGGCCCCGGCCAGATATCGTGTGAGGGTCCACAGGTTGCGCGCCCCGCGCCGGGTCCAGCCCCCTTCGACATAGCGCCGCGCATCCGTGCTGGCGGTGCCCCGCAGGCGCACGAGGCGGCCGCGCAGCGCCCGCGCGAGGGCGACGTCCTCCATCAGCGGCAATTGCGGCACGCCCCCTGCCCGCGCCAGCAGCGAGGAATGGACGAGCAACCCCTGATCGCCATAGGGCAGACCCGCCCAGCGGGCACGCAGGTTGGCCCAGCCGGCGACGATGCGCGGTGCGGCGCCCTCGGCGCGAAAGCGCAGCGCGAACCAGCCCGCCCGGTCCTCGCCCCCGGGCCCCGCGCCGCGCACATGGGCCGCGACGGCCGCCATCCAGTCGCCCTCGAGGATCGTATCGGCATGCAGGATCAGAACCCAGCCCTCGCCGGCGGCAGCAACGCCCCTTGCGATCTGCGCGCCGCGGCCGGCGGGGCCGGTGACGATTTCGGCGCCGAGCGCCCGCGCGATGCGCAGCGTGCCATCGCGCGAGCCGGCATCGCTGACGATCAACCTGCCGACGATCCCGCCGATCACGGCGGGCAGAAGCGCGGTCGCGGCGGCGGGCAGCGCGTCCTCGGCATCGCGCGTGGGAATGACGACGGTGATCGGCGCGCTCACGCTCATCCTCCATTACAACCGCTTCGATCATGCCTATATAGCGCGAAAGGCAAGGACAGGAGAGACGGATGCAACAGCGCCGGGAGATTTTCGCCGTCACGGGAGCCGACCGGGAGGCGTTCCTCAACGACCTCGTCAGCAACGACATCCGCCCGAAGGGGCGTCTCGTCTGGTCGGCCCTGCTCACGCCGCAGGGCAAGTACCTGGCCGATTTCATGACGCTGAACGAGGAAAGCCGCATCCTTCTCGATGTCGATGCACGCCTTGCCGGCGATCTGCTGCGGCGGTTGACGATGTACCGGCTGCGCCGCGACGTGGCCATCGCCCCGAGCGGGCTGCGTGTGTCGCGCGGCACCGGTCCCGCCCCCGAGGGCGCCTTGCCCGATCCGCGCCATTCAAGCCTCGGCTGGCGGCTCTACGGGTCCGAGGAGGGCGATGACGGCAGCGATTGGGATGCGCTGCGTATCGATGCGATAGTGCCGGAAGCCCTTGAGGAGCTGGTCCCCAACGAGACCTTCGTACTCGAGGCGGGGCTCGACCGGCTCAACGGGATCGACTTCCGCAAGGGATGCTACGTGGGCCAGGAGGTGACCGCGCGGATGAAACACAAGACCGAACTGCGCAAGGGTCTCGCGCGGGTGCGCGTCGAGGGCCCCGCCGATCCCGGCATGCCGATCACCGCGAATGGCAAGCCGGTGGGTGTCCTGCATACCCGCGCGGGAGAGCGCGCCATCGCCTACCTGCGCTTCGACCGCGCGAGCGGACCCATGCAGGCGGGTGCGGCCGAGATCACGCGGATCGAGCCGGGCGCGCCCGGGGCCGAACCCCGTTCGGAGTGACAGGATCGTGTTCTAAGTGAAGAAAATTCGGCCGCCCGGGGGATCGAGGCTTTGATGCCGCGTGAAACTCCATTACCCTTCCATCTACCGGATTCACGGAACTGACGGTCATGGACGCAATTACAGCACTGTCCGCGCACGGTACGGCAGAGATTTTCGACAAGCTGACAGATGACGGTTTTTGCATTTGCGAAATCGTCCAGGACGACGCGGGCAACCCGATCGACTACAGATTTCTGGCGGTCAATTCCCGTTTCAGCGGGATGACCGGCCTCAAGGATCCCGTCGGCAGGACCGCGCGCGAACTGATACCCAACCTCGAGCATAAGTGGATCGAGGCTTATGGGCGGGTCGCGTTGAAGGCTGAACGCCTGCGCTTTCGCGAAGGTTCCGACGCGTTGGGCCTGCATCTCGATGTCTTCGCCGCGCCCACCTCCTCCTTCGGCCAGTTCGCGCTGCTGTTTCGCGACGTGACCGAGATGCACAGGATCGAGACGGAACGCGAACGGGCGTTGGAATTCTCGCGCAAGCTCCTTGAGGAGATCAATCACCGCGTGATGAACAGCCTCAACACCATGTCCGCCCTGACCTCCATGGAGATCCGCGACCTGGCGGATACGCCCGAACGCAGCGCCCTGTCGCGTGTGCGCGACCGCATCAAGGCGCTCGCCGAACTCTACTCGTCGCTGAACCGTACGGCCTCGGTCGACCGGGTTGAGGCGCGCAGCTATCTCGGCGGCGTCCTGCAATTCCTGCGCAGCTCGATCGGGCCGAATGACGGTGTCGAGATCAGCTCCGAATTCGCCGCGATGCAGCTGGACACACGCAGCGCCGTGCCGCTCGGGCTGATCCTCAACGAACTGGTGACCAACGCGCTGAAATACGCCTTCGCCAATCAGAAGTCCGGCTCGATCAGGGTGACGCTGACCCGTGATGGCGATGCCTGCCTACTCAAGGTCAGCGATGACGGAAGCGGCATTTCATCGGCGCCGAACAACGGCTCGGGGGTTGGCCGCAAACTGATCGATGCCTTCGTGCTGCAGCTTCAGGGCCGTCTGGAGATCGCATCGGGCGCGCGCGGCACCTGCGTCAGGGTCTATTTCCCGGCGCCATCGCTGGACGCGCAAAATCCCGCCTGACGCGTCGGGTCGGAGCGCGGCGGTCCCGGATGCGAGCGGATCAAGGGTGACGGATCGAGAAGCGGAGAGCCGAAACGTGAGGCGCAGACGCGGTCGGCGCCGGATACGAAAACAGGCGGCCCAAGGGCCGCCTGCCGCGCGGTCGACGCCCTTCAGGCGCGTTCGGCATATTCCATCGTTTCGGTGTTCACGATGATATCCTCGTCCTGCCCGACGAAGGGCGGAACCATCACCTTGACGCCATTGTCGAGGATCGCCGGCTTGAAACTGTTGGCGGCGGTCTGCCCCTTCACCACCGGCTCGGTCTCGACGACCTTGCACGTGACCTTCTGTGGCAGCGTGGCGTTCAGGGCCTCGGCCTCGTAATACTCGATATGGATCGTCATGCCGTCCTGCAGGAAGGGGCGGCGCTCCCCGAGGATCTCGGCGGGCAGCTCGATCTGCTCGTAGGTTTCCGAATCCATGAAGACCAGCATCCCGTCCGTCTCATAGAGAAATTGCTGATCCTTCTGCTCAAGACGCACGCGCTCGACCTTGTCGGCGGACCGGAAACGTTCGTTGAGCTTGGAGCCATTGCGCAAGTTGCGCATCTCGACCTGGGCGAAGGCGCCGCCCTTGCCAGGCTTGACATGATCGACCTTCACGGCGCTCCAGAGGCCACCATTATGCTCGAGCACGTTACCAGGTCGAATTTCGTTTCCGTTAATTTTGGGCATGTGGCGAAACCAAGGCAGAAGGTTGATCGAAAGGTGGCCAAGCCTATATCTGGTCGATGGATCGCTTACAAGGCGATGTATTTAGAGTGGTTTGTTGCCAGGACATGCACGTGCTGCATACCTGCCATTCCAAATAACGAACGCAGAATCGGTCATGATGCTTCATAAGAGGCGGAATGCTGAAAACGCAAGAACGAGAATGGGAATCGAATGGCTGATTTCGTTGATGGCACCGCCTTCAATCACGAGCAGGGAAACCGTGCGCGCAAGCTTTTTGCCGCTGTCGTCCTTGCTGCGCTGGATGATGCGATTGCCGATGACAAGAAATACGGGAATGGCCCCGAGCAGATCGCCCGCTGGGCCCGCTCGCGCGATGGCCGCGAAGTCCTGTCCTGCGCCGGAATCGATCCGAACGAGCGGGTCGTGTCCGGACTGATGGATTTCGTCTCGAAAGGTATCCGGACCTCGGTGGCGCTGAGCCGCGAGGAAAGCGAGCGTCGCAACGCGGCGCAGGCCGAGGCTGCCTGACATACGACCGGCCGACCTCCGGCACGAAAAAGCGCCCCCACCGGGGGCGTTTCTTCGTTTGGGGGATCAGAACATGATCTGCCACAGGCGCCCCGTTGCAAGCTGCGCCGCCATGAGGGCGAGCACAGAGGAGCGCAAGGGCCAGCTCGGAAACCGCAATACCAGCCAAACGGCCCCGACCAAGACCATGGCCCCCTCGAGAAGCGCTATCCATCCCGCGCCGCGTGTCCGATCCCAGTAGCTGTAGGGCGAGTCGAATTTCCAGTCGGTCAGGGGCCAGAAATGCATCCGTGCATCATCCCCGTGCAACGGCAGATCGAGCGCGAGATGCAAGAGCGCGGCGCCGGTGAAGGCCACCCCCGCCGCGCTGCCCCGCCATGCCGCGAGACACAGCCCCAGGCCCCACAGGATCACGCTGTTGTCGATCGCGAAGACCTGCTGCCACGGTCCCGAGAAGTAGAGCTGGCCAAAGACGGTTTGCGGCGAGACCCCGAAAACCCACATCGCCGCGCCCGCCAGCACGTAAAGCGAGATGTCGGGCGCCGCGCCCCCCGCCATCCCCCACCACGGGGTGGCCGGCATGCCCCGGCGACCGAGGAGCGCCGCCCCGATGACGAGATGCGCGGGAGTGTTCATGCGCTTTCCTCCGGAAGGGCGAGCAGATAAGCCCAGTTTGCGAGCGGGAGGCATGCATGACCAGAGCGATTATGATCCAGGGTGCCGGCTCGAATGTCGGCAAATCGATGATCGTGGCGGGATTGGCACGCGCCTTCACCCGGCGCGGCCTGCGCGTGGCCCCCTTCAAATCGCAAAACATGAGCAACAACGCCGCCGTGACGGTCGATGGCGGCGAGATCGGCCGCGCCCAGGCGCTTCAGGCAAAGGCTTGCGGCCGCGCCCCCGAAACCGACATGAATCCCGTCCTGCTGAAACCCGAGAGCGACCGCGGCGCGCAGGTGATCGTCCAGGGGCGTCGCACCGGAACCCTGAAGGCCAGCGCCTATGGCAGCCACAAGGCGACATTGCTGCCGCGCGTGCTCGAAAGCTTCCACAGGCTGGCCCGCGGCGCCGATCTCGTGCTGATCGAGGGCGCGGGCAGCCCGGCGGAGGTGAACCTGCGCCATGGCGACATCGCCAATATGGGCTTCGCCGAGGCAGCCGGCATCCCGGTCATCCTGATCGGTGATATCGACCGGGGCGGCGTCATCGCGCAATGCGTGGGCACGCATGCGGTGCTGCCGCCCGCGGATCGAGACCGGATCAAGGGCTTCGCCGTCAACAAGTTCCGGGGCGACGTGACGCTCTTCGAGGGCGGGGTCGAGGCGATCCGTGCCCATACCGGCTGGGCCCCGCTCGGTGTGATCCCGTGGTTCGAAGCGGCCTGGCGCCTCCCGGCCGAGGACGCGCTCGATTTGCACAGCCATGCGAGCGGCCGGGACATCACGATCGCCGTCCCGCAGCTTGGACGCATCGCCAATTTCGACGATCTCGACCCGCTGCGCGCCTCGCCCGGGGTTACGGTCGAAATCGTCCCGCCGGGCCGCCCCCTGCCCGGCACCGCCGATCTCGTGCTCCTGCCGGGCAGCAAATCGACGATCGCCGATCTCGCGGCCTTCCGCGCGCAGGGATGGGACATCGATCTTGCCGCCCATCACCGGCGCGGGGGGCGGGTGCTCGGGATTTGCGGCGGCTACCAGATGCTCGGGCGGCAGATCATCGATGCCGACGGGATCGAGGGCCCGCCCGGCATGGTGGAGGGGCTTGGATTGCTTGACGTGGTGACACGGATGGCACCCGAGAAACGCATTGGCCTCGCGGCGGCACGGCATGTGCCGAGCGGGCTGCCGCTCGATGGCTACGAGATCCACCTGGGCCGGACCGACGGCCCCGACACCGATCGCGCCTGGCTGTCTCTCGATGGGCGGCCCGATGGGGCTGTATCGCGCGACGGGCTGATCGCGGGATGCTACCTGCACGGGCTCTTTGCCGCGGATGGGTTCCGGTCGGCCTATCTCGCCGAACTCGGCGCCCCGGCACATGACTACGCGCATGATGCGGCCGTCGAGGATACGCTCGACGCCCTTGCCGACCACCTTGAACGCTGGATGGATCTCGACGCTCTTCTCGGCCTCGCCGTCACGCTCGCGCCGGATTGACGCGGGCGCACTGCGTCATCGACCCACCCGCGGCCCGTGCCGGGATCAGTCGAATTCGCGGATCGACACGGCGCGCATGATCTCCCGGCGCACGAGCTTGCGCACGTTGCGGGTGATCCGCTCGCCAAGGGCGCCCTGCAATTCCTGTCTGACGATCTCGGCCACCATCTCGCGCAGCATGTCCTCGTCGAGAAACGCACTCTCCTCCGGCGCGGGCTGCGGCTCGGGTTCGGGCGCTTCGGTCCGGCGCGCGGAGCGCGAATGGAAGCTGTTGCTGCGCGCGCGATCGGCGGCGATCACCTCGATATCGTCCTGCTGCGCTCCGGGGGCATCGTTCATCGGCTGAGACCCGGCTGTGCTGTCGTCATCGGACATGTCGCTCTCTCCTGAGACGTCGAGGCGGTGGACGCGGGACGCGCGCGCCTCCCGGTCGGGAGCGCCCTTGCGGGCCGCACGGCCCAGGCCCGCCGCGCGGATGGCCTCGGCGATCCAGGCGCGCTCGTCATCCTCGCCCGGGTCCGATGCGCTCTCACGCGGCTCGTTTCGGGGGGGGATCGCGCCAGGACCGGACGTATCGGCCGCATGGAGCGTATCCGGCTCCGCGTCGGCCGCATGCGCTCCCGACAGTCCCGCCCCGAGAAGCTCGGCGCCCTCGCTGATACCGTCCTCGGCTTCGGGACGGTCCTCGCGGCCATGCGCGCGAACGGACTGCTCGGACTGCTCGGGCTGCTCGATCGTGCCGGCAGCTCCGAACCTGCCGCCCGCGATCGAAGGGGCCTCGAGATCACCCTGCCCGAAGCGGCCGGGCGCGTTCCCGCCGCCGCTGCGACCGGACTCGGCCTCACCGGTATCGGGCGTGGCCCTGCCGCGCATGGAGGCAAAGCTCGGCGCGGGGGCATCATGCGCCTTCGACGGGTAATTCGCCGCCGGGTCCGTGGCCTGCCCCTCTTCGGTGGCGAGACGCAGGATCGATGTCGGCCTGTGCTGCGCGCCGTCCTCGCTGCCATCGGGCTCGAAATCGAAGGCCTGCGCGGTGACGGCCGCCTCGAGCTCCGCGATCCGCTGCTCCAGCGTCATCGCGCCATGCGGCAGGCTTTCGCGCGCGGAGGCGCCCCGCTGGGCATCCGGCGCGTCATGCCCCGCGTCATCCGCCGCATCGAATATCGACGCCTCGGCCAGATCGCTGAGAAGGAAGTCCTCCTCGAAGCCGCCATCATCATCTTGCATGTCATCCGGGCGCGGCGCCTCGTCATCCTCCCGGCCGTGAAGCTGCCACGGCGCCTGCGGCTCTTGCGAGTTGGGCGCGGTTCCGCCGACGATGCGAAAGCTTGCGGCGGCGCGCGGGGACGCCGGCACGGGATCGGCTTCGCGATCGTCGAAATAGGGCGCCTCGTCGAAGATCTCGCCCATGCCCGACGTGTGCAGGACCTGCGATGCGCCGGATGCATCGCCGTCATCCTCGTTCTGCGGCGGGCGGTGATCGCGGCGCTTGGCCGGATCGAGCAGGAGCGGCTCGGCGGCACGCGGCCGCGTCTCCTCGGGCCTGTCTTCCGCGCCGGCGGGGCGGGCGGCGTCACCGGGCGCATGCGCGGATGCGTCCCCCTCGTCACGCGGGCCGTCCGACCGGGCGCGTCCCGCGCCGGCCTGGTCGGTCTCTCCGACCCGAAGATCGGATGTCAGCACGAGCCGTCCGGGCAGTTCGGCATCCGGGGCCGCGCCGCCGGTGCCGTCGTTCTCGGGACGGGCCTTGGTGATATCGGAAGACACCAGCGTTCTGATCGAGGAGAGAATATCCTCGATCTCCATCGTCGTCACGGATTCGGACATAAGCCTGCCTCTCTCTGCGCCTCGCCGGGATGTTACCGGCTTGCCGCCCCCCGCGCAACGACTAGCCCGCCGGGTGGTTAGCACAAGGCTACACTGTGGCAGCGCCGCCCGGCGGCCCCGTCAGTCCCGGCCGATGCTCTTGAGCAGATCGTCGAGCTGCTTGCCCTGCGCGCTGGGCCGGGTGCGCGGCGCCGATTTGACCGCGTTGTAATAGGCCGCGGGATCGTAGGTCACGATCCCCAGGTCGAGATGATCGACCGTCAGGAGCCCGGAGGCCGACAGAAGGGCGTAGACCGACTGGGTGCGGTTGATTTCCGAGGCGATCGCGGAGGCGCGCGCATCGAGCAGTTCCTGCTCGGCATTGAGCACGTCGAGCGTGGTGCGCGCGCCCAGCGTCGCCTCCTCCTGCACGCCCCGGAAGGCGACGGTGGCCGCATTGATCTGCTCGCGGGTGGCCGCGAGGCTCGCGATCGCGACCTGGTATTGCGACCAGACGGTGCGCAGGTTGGCATCCACCTGGTGACGGACGACATGCAGGTTGCTGCGCGCCGCATCGCGCCGCGCGGCCGCTTGCCGGATCAGGGACCGGATCTGTCCGCCGCTGTAGACCGGGCCCGAAAGTTGCACGCCGATCGAGGAGGCGTCGTCGAAATCCTGGTTGACGCTGACCCCTGCCCGCGCGCTCAATCGCGGACGCAGCCCCGCCTCGGCACGGGCGACGTTGATCTCGGCCACCGTCACCTGCCGCTGCGACTGCCGGATCGCGGGATGATTGCGGCGCGCGATCGCAAGGGCGGCATCGAGGCTGTCGGCGATGCGGGGGGTGCTCTGCGGCTCGCGGATATCGCTCGGCGCGACGCCGACCGCCTCGCGGTAGCTGGCCTCCGCTGCCGCCAGGTCGCCGCGGGCCGAGGCAAGGCTGCTGCGGGCCGAGGCGAGGCGCGATTCGGCGATCGAGACATCGGTCCGGGTGATCTCTCCCACCTCGAAACGGTCACGTGCCGCGCTCAACTGCCGGTCGATCAGCCGGACGTTGTTCTGTGCCAGGTCGAGGAAGGCCATCGCCCGACGCATGTCCAGATGCGCCAGAACCGCGTCGAAGAGAACCTGCTGTTCGATCTGGAGCAGCTGCTCGCGGGTGATCAGGACGGTTTCCTTGGTCGCGTCGATCGCGAGGCGGGAGGCGCCGCCGTCGTAAAGAAGCAGATCGGCGTTCAGGCCCAGCGTCGCGGTGAGGTCGCGCCGGTCATTGAGCACATTCGCATAGGTGACATCGCCGGTATAGCCGATCACCGGGCGCAGGGTGGAGATCGCCTGCGCCACGTCCTCGTCGGCCGCGCGCAGCGTCGCCCTGTTCTGCTCGAGCAGGCCGCTATGCCTGTAGGCGGTCACGAGCGTGTCTGCGAGGCTCGCGGCCGTGGCGGCGGCGGGCACGAGGATGGCGGCCGCGACCAGGGCTGCCGCACGCATGTGCCCGCGCGCACTCACAGTGCGAACTCGCTCTTGCGCTCGAACCCGCCGAGCACCGGCGCGCCCGCATTGAAGCCATCGCGCCAGGAAATCACGCCGCCAAGCTTGCGCCCGATCCGCACCGTTCCAAGATCGCCGTCCATGAAGATTGCCGCGATGCGTCCGCGTTCGGCCAGTTGCGCCTCGAGCGCTTCGGGCAGCACCTCGATTCCGCCCTCGATCAGGATCACGTCGAAGGGGCCGAGATCGGCCGCGCCCTCGCGAAGATCGCCGGTGACGACGGCCACATTGTCGGCCCCCTCCTCGCCCAGGATGCTCTCCGCCTCGCGCGCCAGTTGCGGAACCTCCTCGAGCGCGACGACCGCCTGCGCCAAGCGCGACAGGATCGCCGCGGCGTAGCCCTGCCCGGCCGCCACGTCGAGAACCAGATCGTCGGGCCCCGCGTTCAGCGCGTCGAGCATCTTGGACAGGGTGCGCGGCTCAAGCATCCAGCGCCCCTCCCCGATCTCGAGATTGCCGCCCATATAGGCCGCCTCGCGCTTGGCATCGGGAACGAAGCGCTCGCGCGGCACCTGGAGCATCGCGTCGATGATGGGGAACTTGGTGACGTCCGAGGGTCGAACCTGCGTGTCGACCATGACTGTCCGGCGGTGCGCGAAATCGATCATGTTCTAACTTTTCCGTACAATTCGCATGCGACAGCATCTGCCACATCCGGCGGGGGGAGACAAGAATTCTCGGCCCCGCCCTCCGCGACGTCGCCCGGCACGGACCGGCGCGTGCCCGCCTGCCCGGCACGCTGCGATCTTCTGTTGACCTCCCCGCCGCGCTCGGCCAAAAGACGGCACGGCTTCGGCGAGTTGGCGGAGTGGTTACGCAGCGGATTGCAAATCCGTGTACACCGGTTCGATTCCGGTACTCGCCTCCATCCCTCCCATGCTCGAAACGTCCCGAACGCGTCAGTCGCACTGATAAGCGGAGGAAATCCCCGGCGACTGCGGGTGTCGATCCATGGACCGGGACGCGCCCCGCCGGCATGCCGTTCGCAGCTTGAGCATCGGGCATGGGCCGCGTAGCCTGCCGCGGGACCCTACCGGGGCTTGCGACGGGCCTTGCATTCATTCGCGCGGCGCCCGATCAGCCGGGCACCGCGGCCTCCGCATGTTGCCGGGGCGGCCGGGACCCAGTGCGCGGGGCATAAATGGGCAGTCGAAGCGACATGCAGAAGATCCTCATCACCGGCACGGCCGGCTTCATCGGCTTCCACCTGGCCAGATCGCTCCTGAACGAGGGGTTCGAGGTGCAGGGCTATGACGGGATGACCGACTATTACGACGTCACGCTCAAGCGCCGCCGGCACGAAATGCTGCGCGCCCACGAGGGCTTCCACGCCGAGGAGGCGCTGCTGGAGGATCACGCGCGTCTCGATGCCGTGGCGGACGCGTTCCGCCCCGACATGATCGTCCATCTCGCGGCGCAGGCCGGCGTGCGCTACTCGCTGGAGAACCCGCGCGCGTATATCGATGCCAACGTGGTCGGCACCTTCAACGTCATGGAGGCCGCCCGCCGGCACGCGGTGAAACATCTCCTGATGGCTTCGACTTCCTCCGTTTACGGCGCCAACACGCAGATGCCGTTCACCGAGACCGACAAGGCGGACATGCCGCTCACCATCTATGCCGCCACGAAGAAGGCGAACGAGGCGATGGGCCATTCCTATGCCCATCTTTGGAACCTGCCGACGACGATGTTCCGCTTCTTCACGGTCTATGGCAGCTGGGGAAGGCCCGATCTCGCACTCTACAAGTTCGTCGACGCGATCCTCGATGGCCGCCCGATCGACATCTACAACCACGGCGAGATGTATCGCGACTTCACCCATGTCGATGACCTGGTGCGCGGCATCCGGCTTCTGATGGATGCCATACCCGAGCGTGTCGATGCGCCCGAACAGATCCCGCGCTGGGATTCGCTCTCTCCCGCCGCGCCCTACAGGGTCGTGAATATCGGCAACTCGAACAAGGTGCGGCTGCTCGATTTCGTCGAAGCCATCGAGGAGGCGCTGGGGAAGACGGCGATCCGCAATTACATGGACATGCAGAAGGGCGACGTTCCGGCGACCTGGGCCGATGCGACGCTGCTGAGCGAGCTGACGGGATACCGCCCCCGGACGGATGTCCGGGACGGGATTGCCGAGTTCGTGAAGTGGTTCCGCGACTATTACGGCAGGTGACGCGGCGCGCCGCCCCCTTCCCCCGCGTCCGCGAGGGAACAGGCGCCGGGCGCGGCCGTTATGCCCCCTGACGAGTGCCGGGGCTCCCCAGCCGCGTGCCGCTCGATATTTAGAATGACAGGAGAACGGCAATGAAAATCCTTATGGTTCTGACGTCGCATGACCAGCTCGGCGATACCGGGAACAAGACCGGGTTCTGGCTCGAGGAATTCGCCGCACCCTATTACGTGCTGAAGGAATCGGGCGCCGAGATCACCCTCGCCTCGCCCAAGGGCGGGCAGCCGCCGCTCGATCCCAAGAGCGACGACGAAAGCGCGCAGACCGAGGCGACGCGCCGCTTCAAATCCGACGACGAGGCGCAGAAGGCCCTATCGCAGACCGTCGAGCTGTCGCAAATCGATGCCTCGCAATTCGACGCGGTCTTCTTTCCCGGCGGCCATGGCCCGATGTGGGATCTCGCCGAGAGCGATGTCAGCCGCAAGCTCATCGAGGCCTTTGCCAAGGCCGATCGCCCGATCGGCGCCGTCTGCCACGCGCCGGCGGTCTTCCGTCATGTCGAGGGCACCGACGGCAAGCCGCTGGTCGATGGCCGCAAGGTGACCGGCTTCACCAACACCGAGGAAGAGGCCGTCGGCCTGACCGACGTGGTGCCCTTCCTGCTCGAGGACATGCTCAAGGAGAAGGGCGGCGATTATCGCAAGGGCGAAGATTGGGCACCCTTCGTCCTGGTCGACGGCAAGCTCGTCACCGGCCAGAACCCTGCATCCTCCGAGGAGGCCGCGCGCAAGCTGCTCGAACTGATCTGAGCGTTCCGGCGGGCCCTCGGGTTGGGGCCCGCCGCGATCACGTCCGAGGACCCCGCGGGCTCGCGCCTTTGTCTGTGGGTGCCCCGCGCGGGGGCCGGGCGGCGATCCCGGCGCCCGCTCAGAGCGACATGCGCTTGAAGAGCCGCTCCGGGACGAGGCCGATGATCCCCATGACTGCCCGCCAGACCGGCCTGACATAGATCACGTCGCGCCGCCGCTCGGCCGCCCGCCAGATCGCCGCCGCCACCTCCTCCGGCTGCGCGGTCAGCTTTGGCGGCAAATCCATTCCCTCCGTCATCCGTGTCGCGACGAACCCCGGCAGGACCGTGACGACATGCACTCCCCGCCCCGCCAGACGGTTGCGCAGCCCGGAGAGGAAGGCGGTGAAGCCGGCCTTGGACGCGCCATAGACATAGTTCGACGCGCGCCCCCGCAGCCCGGCGACCGAACTGATCCCGACGATGACGCCGCTGCCGCGCGCCTCGAAACGCTCCGCCAATACCGACAGGATGCTGGCCGGCCCTTCGAAATTGGATCGCATCACCTGTGCGGCCGCGACGGGATCCGCCGCGCTCCGCGCCTGATCGCCCATCAGCCCCACCGCGCAGATCACCGTGCCCGGAAGGGCGGGAAGCGCATCGACGAAGCCGGCATGGGCCGGCAGATCGAGCACGTCGAACTCGTGCAGGCTCACCTCCACCCCGTGCCGCAACTCCAGATCGTCCCGATCGGGCCCGAGCGCGGCGCTGCGCCTTGCGGCAAGCTGAATGGGATGGCCCCTGGCGGCGAAATGCCGGGCGCAGGCGCGGGCGATGTCCGAGCGGGCACCGAGGATCAGAACGGGTGTCTTGCTCACAGATCGAGCCTTTCGGATTGGGCCGAGGCGAGGCCGGGTTGCAGTCCCTCGGCCACCCGAAGGGCGGCGAGGGTGGCGAAACGCGGATCCGACCGGTGCAGGGTTCGCGACGACATGCGCGCATCCTTCGCCAAGTAGAACCGTCCGCCATGCTCGATCGTGATCCGGTCGAGCCGTTCCATCAATGCCAGGGTGCGCGCGCTGGCGGGGAAATCGAGCGCGAGGGTATAGCCCTCGAGCGGGAAGGAGATCGGGCCGGATTGCGGGCCGAGCCTCTTGAGCACCGCGAGAAAGGAGCCCGATCCCGCCGCCGCAAGCGCATCCAGAAGTGCCCGGAGCCCGCCCTGCGCCTGCGTCAGGGGCAAGGCGCATTGGAACTGCACGAAGCCGCGCCGTCCGTAGATCCGGTTCCAGCCCAGCATCGCGTCGAGCGGATAGAAGAAGCCGTCCCAATCGACGAGGCGGGTGCCTTGCCGCGCGCGACCGCTTGCATGGTAAAGCGCGTTGAAAAGGCGCAGCGTGCGCCCGTTGAGGATGCGGCCCGGCACGAAGGGCGGCACCTTGCGCTGGCGCCGGGCCGGAACCGCCAGCGGCGCGGCGCGCAGTTCAGGCGGCAGGCTCGCCGCCGGCGCATGCTCGCCGAGCATCACCAGCGCCCGGCCCGCCGCCTGCCCGCGCGCGAGGCAATCGATCCAGGCAACCGAGTAGGGTGCATGGGCCGCCGCCTCGAAAGCGGCCATCGCCCCCGCGAGATCGGGCACGGCGCGCGTCGTCTGCCTGATCCAGCCGCTCTCGACGCGGCGCAGGCGGATTGCCGCGCGGACAATCACCCCCGTCAGGCCCATCCCGCCGATCGTCCATTCGAAAAGTTCGGAATTTCGGTCGGGGCCGCAGCGGCGGATGACGCCGTCCGGTCCGGCAAGATCGATCCAGTCCACGACATGGCGCATGCCCCCGTTGCGGTGATGGTTCTTGCCATGCACATCGGCCGCGAGCATCCCTCCCAGCGTGACGAACTTGGTGCCGGGCGTCACGGCCGGGAACCAGCCGCGCGGCAGGAACGCGTCGATGATGTCGCAAAGCAGAACGCCGGCCTCGGCGACCAGTTGGCCGCGCGCTGGATCGAAGGCGAGCATCCGGTCGAGATGACGGGTCGAGATGGTGCGCTGCGCGCCGATCGCACTATCGCCATAGGCGCGGCCATTGCCCCGCGCGATCGCCCCGCCGCCATCCGATGCCACCGCGGCGGCCAGCGCCTCGGGGCCGCGGGGCATCAAGAGATCCGTGGCGCGAGGGGTGCGACGGCCCCAACCGGTGAGCTTCATGACGCCGCCCATGCGGGCTGGGCAAAGACGAACCGCCTGTCGAGATGATATTTCAGCCAGTAGCCACCACCAAGGCCAAGGGCCGCGCCGAGCTCGCGCATTCCATCCGTTTGCCAAATAACCCAGAAGAGTGTCTCGCTCGCCCAGAAAAGCGCGGTGGTCAGCCCGCCGGTGGCCGAATAGAGACCGAACCTGTGCCCCTCCGCCAGCGGCCCGAGGGGGCGGGCACCGAAGATCCAGCGCCGGTCGAGACCGTATTTCACCACGAGCCCCGCGATCGTCCCGAGGCCCAGCGCCAAGGCGAAGATCGCCCAGCCATCCGCCTGCGCGAGCACGGCACGCTGCGTTCCGAGATTGATCGCCGCCGCCGCAAGGGCGAAGCCCGCATAACGCAGCGCCAGCATCCGCCGGCCGATCCGGCCGGGTGTCCGGCCTGCCCCATCGGCACCAACGCGCCGCTCGATCATCACGCTCTCCCGCTTGCAGTCCCACCCGGTCACAGATCACGGTCCGGTGGCGGCAAGCCGGCGAGGGCAAGGCAATTGATCGACCATCGCGCCCGCTCCCCGGCCCTGCCTCCGGCCCCGGTCAGATGAAGCCCGCCTCCTTGGCGATGACCACGGCATGGGTCCTGTTGCGCGCCGAGAGCTTGCGGCTCAGCGTCTTCACATGCACCTTGATCGTCACTTCCTCAAGATCGAGATCGCGCGCGATTTCCTTGTTCGCCTTGCCCATCGACAGGCCGCTCAGGACCTCGCGCTCGCGCTTGGTCAGTTGCGCATGCAGCGGGTGTTCCGCCTTGCAAGGCGTCGCCGCCATGAACTCAACGGGCGCATAGATCTCGCCAGCTGCCATGAATTTGACGGCATTCACCAGCGAGCGACCCGACATCGTCTTGGGCAGGAAGCCCGCCGCGCCGGCGGCAAGCGCATCCTGCGCGATTGCCGGCGTCGCGGTGCCCGACACGATGCCGACGGGCTTGCCCCCATTGCACGCGATCGCCCGTCCGAGCCCCTCGAGCTTGTGCATCCCTGGCATGTCGTAATCGAGCAGGACGATGTCGAACGCGCCCTCCGCTTCGATCCTCTCCAATGCCTCGCCAAGCGATCCGGCCACCTGGACATGGATCGAACCCCTGGACGTCAGGAAGGCCGCGATCGTGTCGCGAACGAGATCGTGGTCATCGGCGATCAGGACGTCCATCGGCGCCATCTCCAGCGGGAAAGTCGGAACCCGCCCCCTTGCCGCGGCACCGGGCCGCGGCAAGGGGGCGTGCCTACTATTGTGTCTAGCACACGCATCTGTGACGGTATACCTGTTTGGGCCGGCGGATAAGGCGACCATACCGAAGGTTTCACCCTTATACATTCGTATAATCACCTTATACGGATTAACGCATGATTAACCCGGAACCTCCATGTAACTTGGGGTGGTACAGACCATCAAGGCCCGGAGGGAAGTTCATGCTGCAACCGTTCCAACCGTCGCATCCGCGCCGTTTCCTCGTCCTGGCGGGACTGCTTGCCGCCCTCGCGACGCCAGGCGCGGCGCAGGAGCCGGTCCTCACGGTCGACGGCCTCCTTGATGAAAAGCTAAACGAGACAGAGCTTTCATTCGACATGGCCGCGCTCGCGGCGATGCCCGTCACGCAGTTCACCACCGAGACGATCTGGACCGAAGGGCCGCAGACCTTCACCGGCGTGCCGTTGCACGAGTTCCGCGAGATGGCCGCCGAAGATGCTGAGACTTTCCGTGCGACAGCCCTCAATAACTATGCGATCACCATTCCCTTCAGCGATGCAGTCGAGGATGGTCCCATCATCGCATATGCGCTCAACGGTGCCCCGATGTCGCGCCGCGGCAAGGGGCCCTTGTGGATTGTCTATCCTTATGACGACAACCCGGCCTACAAGTCCGAGACCATCTATAGCAGGAGCATCTGGCAGCTCGAACGCGTAACCCTCGAATGACAACTGCGGTCTTCAGTGCGAAGGCAAGGCGATTGCGTGAATGGGTTGCCGGCCTTGGCAAGAAGGCTCCGCTGCGCCATGCCGGGGCTATCGGACTTACTGCCGCGATCGGCGCGCTGGCACTTCTGTGCATTCACCTGTTCGACAGGATCGGCGCGCTGCGGGCCCTGCCCTACGACAATCTGCAATGGAGCCTGTCACAGCTCGAGGTGGACCATCTGCGTATGCTGCTCAGCCTCGAGCAGCTCGAGGATGACGAGAGCGATGTGGAGGCGTTCCGCAAGGCCTATGACATCTTCTACAGCCGGGTGACCCTGATCTCCAACGGAAGCGCGGCCGCCGATGTCCATCTCGACCCGGCCCTGCATCACCAGCATGAGCTGCTCCGAAGCTTTCTAAGGAACACGGTGGAGATCATTGACGGCAGCGACGCCGCATTTCTGGCGAGGCTGCCTGAATTCAAGACCGAGCTTGCCAGGGTATCCGAGGTGCCGCGCCGCCTGTCGCTGAGCGCCGTCGAGATGTCGGCGCGCATGTCCGATGCCGACAGGGCCGAGATCGTCCGCCTCCTCAAATCGACCGGCGCGTTCGGCGCGATCGTCTTGCTGGCCCTGTCCGCGGCCTATCTCTTCCTGCGCCGGCAACGCGGCGAGCTCAATCGCAGGGCACGGCGCCTCGAGCAGGCCGGAGAAATGCGCGATTCGATCCTGCGCGCCTCGCTCGATGCGATCATCGTGCTCGACGCGAAGGGAATCGTCTGCGATTTCAACGGATCGGCGGAAAAGATATTCGGCTTCTCGCGTGAGGAGGTCATCGGCAGGCCGATGGGCGAATCGCTCGTTCCGGCCCGTTTCCGCGCGGCACACGCCAAGGGATTGGCAACCTACGAGAGCCGCGACACATCGGCCATCGTCGATAAGGGCCGGATTGAGCTGACCGCGCTCCATGCCGAGGGCCATGAACTGCCGATCGAGCTGTCGATCTCGGAAACCTCCGGTCAGAACGGACCTCTCTTCGTCTCCTACATCCGCGACATCACCGACATCCGTCGTGCGCAGGCCGAATTGCAGGAGGCGCGCGACAAGGCGATCTCCGCGAACCGGGCGAAATCGCGGTTCTTCGCGATCATGAGCCACGAGATGCGCACCCCCTTGAACGGGATCGTCTCCTCGCTGGAGCTGCTCAGGACGGAGCCGCTGAACGAGACGCAGCTCAACTTCCTGCGTATCGCCGAATCATCCAGCGAGGTCCTGCTCAGCCATATCGACGATGTGCTCGATATCGAGAAGATCAATGCCGGCAACACGAACCAACCCCCCGTCCGCATCACGATGGAGCATTTCGTCCCCGCCCTGCTCGACGGCATGCGTCCCGCCGCGCAGGCACAGGATACCGAGGTCAACTGGTCCGTGACGGGAGATACCGCACCTCTCATGGCGCCGCCGCGCATGCTGCAGCAGATCCTGACCAACCTCGTGAGCAACGCCATCAAGTTCACCTCCGGCGGCCACGTCCGGGTCGACACGCGGATGAGCCGGATGGAGGACGATCTGTGCCGGCTCGTGCTGAGCATCAGCGACACGGGAACGGGGATCGCAGAAAAGGCCCAGGAAACCATCTTCGACGATTTCATTTCCGCCGATTCTCCCTACGAGCGCAGCTCGACCGGCACGGGTCTCGGTCTTGGCATCGTGCGGCGGCTGGTCGAGCGGCTCGATGGCACGGTCCGGTGCGAGAGCGAGGCCGGGAAGGGTTCGACATTCACCGTCGAGCTCGTGCTGCCTTACTCGGGTCCGCGCGAGCTCGTGATCGCGCCATCCGATCCCGGCGGCGATCACGATTGCCCGGACGACGACGCGCAAGCCGGCCTCGTCTTCGCCGATGCGCCGCGTTCCGCCACACTGCCCGCGGCCGTGGCGCCTTCGCCGCAGCTGCCCACGGACGGGCGGATCGTGCCGATGCGCATTCTCGTCGTGGATGACGATGCCAACAATCGCGAACTGCTCGACATCAGGTTGCGGCGCGAAGGTCATATGGTCAGTCTTGCCAGCGACGGCTTCGAAGCCGTCCACTTGGCCAGCAAGAGCCGGTTCGACCTCATCTTGATGGATATCAGCCTTCCGAACATGTCCGGAACCCGCGCCACCCGCGAGATCAGGGCCTCGCGCGCCATGTCGCGGCAGGCACCGATCTACGCCGTCACGGCGCATGCGATGCCCGAGGAAATACGCGAATTCGAGGCCGCCGGAATGGCAGGCTGCCTGATCAAGCCGATACGGGCGCGCGAATTGCACAGCCTTCTGGCCGAGATCACGCCCCAGAACGCCCCGGGCGAAAGCGGGCCCGCGCCGCAGGATCACTGTGTCCCCACGCTCGATCATGAATGCTTGACCGCCCTCGAAACCCTGCTTGGCGCGGATAACAGGACCGAAAGGCTGTCGGTCTTCCTGCTGGAGGGCAACCATTCGCTTCAGCAGATCGGCGCGGCCGCCGAGGCGCGGGATTTCCAGACGCTCGCCGCCCTGTCGCACCGCTTCGCGGGGGCCTGCGCCACGTTCGGCGCCGCCGCAATGAACTCGCTCCTAGGGGCGGTGGAGCAGCAGGCGAAAAGTGGGCAGAAGGCACGCGAGCTCGGCGATTTGGGCGAATGCTGGGCCATCACCCTCGACGCCTACTCGAACGGCGCGCATATCGCGGCGAAGGGCACGAACCGGCCGCCAGTTCATGCGAAAGTATAGCGGCAAGCCCTCCTTTTGAGACGGCGCCTCATGCCATCGCACGATACGCCGCCACGCATCCATTCTGTATAAAAAAAGCATGAACTGGATGCGGCCCGATCCCCTGGCATCGGCCCGCCAACGCGCAGGAGTTGCCCCATGGATATCGATTGGCTCTTTTCCGTTCTCGACGACCTCGAAACCTTGGCGTGGGAGCATCGCCTCGACGATACCGCGCTCCAGATATGGAAGACGAGGCGCGTTGCCGAGCGGAATATCATCGCCCTTGCACAGGGCGCCGCGACCCGGGCGTCGGTGACGGTGTCGACCGCTTGCGCGGAACCCAACCCCTTGCTGCACTGAGCTTGCGCCAGGGCAATGCCGCGGCCGGGTGTTCGATCAGGGCCATCCGGCCGCGCATGATCCATGATTGCGCCCATCGGGGTGTCGCGGCGGGAACGCCCTGACCCTTGCCAAGGGCCATCCGCCTCGGGGCACGCAAACAGAACCCCGGCGGCAGCATCGCGTTTGACAATGTCGTTCGGGACCAGTCGGCCATTGATCGACGAGGAAGACCGCGACCTTGGGAGAGGCACAGAAGGATGGAGTGCCGTCGAATGCCAGGAAAGCGGTTCTCGGCTCGGCGAGAAGGACAGGCCGGTTCTGGCCGAGCCTTCGCCAGGTTCGCGATCTCGGTTCGACCGCGCAATTACACGATCATGGCGAAGGCGGCGATGGTCCGGGCCGTGTAGCCCCCGATGCAGGCCGGCACCGCTGGCACAGCCGTCCCGCGCACGACGTTCGCGGCCATGCCCATCAACGCATGGCCCGCCAGTGCCATAGAGGATTATCCCGGCATCGGCCACGATTCCTCCGGTCGGAAGGCCGAAAAATTGCCGAGCGACGCCTCTAGCCCCGCGGCTTGGGGGGCGAGGGGCGGCATCCCCTCGATCTTGGCTGTCGGCACGCGGCGCAGCAGCGCGATCAGTGTAGCTGTCTTGGCCACGTTTTCCGGAGCGCCGACCATTGGCGCCGATGCGCGGCCTTTGGCACGACCGGACATCGCTCACAGTTTGATGCGCAGATCCGCGACCGGAGGCATCGTACCCGTCGCCGCGCGGGGGAGCGCGCGTATTCGCATCGGGGCAAAGGGCGCAAACGCCACCCGCCCGTGACATGTCCCGCCCCACCGGGGCGGGACATCCGTTTCAGTCGCCGAGCCCTTCGAGGATCGTATCGAGGGTCATCGGGAAGCTGCGCACCCTGACACCGCAGGCGTTGTATATCGCGTTTCCGATCGCGCCCGCCGCGCCGCAGATGCCAAGCTCGCCGATGCCCTTGGCCTGAAGCGGGTTCGAGTAGGGATCGCGCTCGTCGAGCAGCATCACGTCGATCTGCGGCACGTCGGCGTTCACCGGCAGGTGGTACTCGGCAAGGTCGCGGTTGACGACATGGCCATCGCGCATGTCGTGCACGATCTCCTCCGTCAGGGCGATGCCGATGCCGAAGGTCATCCCGCCGATACATTGCGAGCGTGCCGTCTTCGGATTGAGGATCCGTCCGGCGCCGAAGACGCCGAGCATCCGGCGCACCCGCGTCTCGCCGGTCACCGAATTGACCGCGACTTCTGCGAAATAGGACCCATAGGTGGCCTGGCGATGGCTCTTGTAGGTGTCACCAGGCTCCCCCTGCCCCACCGCGCTGAGCGGCGTATCCAGAAGCTCGGAGAGGTCACGGCGGACATTCCCGGCGGTGACGGTGCCATCCTTGAGCGTCATCTCCGCCTCGTCGCAGCCGATCCGCCCGGCGATCTGCCGGCGCAGCTCCTCGCAGGCGAGAAAGACCGAGGTGCCGTTCGACCCCGCCCCCCACGAGCCGCCGGAGCCGGAGCCGCGCGGGAAGGCACTGTCCCCAAGCCGCGTCTCTACCCGGTCCATGGGAAGGCCGAGCATCTCGGAGGCGATCTGCGTCAGGACCGCGTAGGTGCCCGTGCCGATGTCGGTCATGTCCGTCTCGACCACGGCGCGGCCACCGGGCTGCAAGGTCACGCGCGCCGCGGCTTCCTGCATGATGTTGCTGCGCACGGCCGAGGCCATGCCCATCCCGATCATCCATTCCCCCTCGCGCACCGTGCCCGGCCGCTTCGAGCGCTCGGACCAGCCGAAACGCTCGGCCCCTTCGGTGAGGGCTTGCGCCAGGACATGCGAGGAGAACGGGATGTCCTTGGTGGGGTCGCGCTCGGGGATGTTGCGCAGGCGCAGCTCCACCGGATCGATGCCCGCCGCCTCGGAAAGCTCGTCCATCGCGACCTCCAGGACGGCCAGGCCGACCGCCTCGCCGGGCGCACGCACCGATCCCGCGCAGGTCCGGTTCACCCGCGCGATCTCATGTCCGATCACCCTGTGGGCGCCCGCATAGAGGAAGGGCGTGGCCTGCGTCACCGGCTCCGAGAAGCTCTCGCCCGGAAGCTGCGAAACACGCGCCTCGTGGCCGATCCCCGTCAGCTTGCCCTCGGCATCGGCCGCAAGGCGGACACGCTGGCGCGTCTCGGACCGCCGCATCGTCGCCTCGAAGACCTGCTGACGCGTCATGGCGACCGAGACCGGCACGCCAAGTTCCTTGGCCGCGATCGCCGCCGCGACCGCCTCCGGGGCAATCCCGAGCTTGGAGCCGAAGCCGCCGCCGACATAAGGGGAGAGAAGATGGATCTGCTCGGCATCGATGCCCAGCGAATCGGCCAGCTCGTTGATGTTGTAGTTGAGCATCTGGTAGCTGCCGCGCAGCTCCAGCATGTCGCCGTCCCAGCGGGCCACGGAGGCATGCGGCTCCATCGCGGCGCTGCTGTTGGGCGCGGTGTGATAGGTCTGATCGACCGTGTAGGCGGCTTGCGACATCGCGCTGTCGAGATCGCCCTGGCTGCTCTGCTTCTTCTCGGGCCGTTCGATCTCGGCATCGTCGGCCTCGGGATCGATCGCGGCGGCGCCTCCGTCGATGGTCAGGCGCAGCGCCTGCGCGCCGTGGCGGGCCTGCTCGAAGCTCTCGGCGACGACGAGGGCGACGGGCTGCCCGAGATAGGCGATCTCATCGCATCCCTGGATCGGGGCCGCGTCGGCCGTGCCCTGGGCGGGATTGCGCAGCAGGCGCGGGTCGGTGATCACGGCCCTGACGCCCTCGAGGGCCATCACGTCCGCACGCCCGACGTCGCGGACCTTGCCGGCCCCTACGGGCGCGCGCACCAGCACGCCGTGCAGCGTGCCCTCAGGGTGGTCTTCGTTGGCATAGGTCGCGCGGCCGCTGACCTTCAGCTTGCCTTCGGGACGGTCGAGCGGCGCGCCCACGGAGCCTTGCGCCATGTGATCGAGGCGATTGCGCTCGTCGGGGCTGTCCATCTTCATATGCGCGGTCATCCTGCGCCTCCCGTGGCTTCGGTCAGGACCGCCCTGAGGGTGCGGCGGACCAGAGGTATCTTGAAATCATTGTCGCCCTGCCCGCGCGCATCGGCCAGCAGGATATCGGCGGCGGTATCGAACAGCGCGCGTGAGGGGGCCTTGCCGATCAAGGCCTTCTCCACCTCGGGATCGCGCCATGGCTTGTGCGCCACTCCGCCGAATGCCAGGGCCACCTGCGCGATTTTGCCATCCTCGAGCGTGACCCGCGCCGCGATCGAGACGAGCGCGAAGGCATAGGAGGCGCGATCACGCACCTTGCGATAGATCTGCGTGCCGCCCGCCGGCGCCGGCAGATGCACCGCCGTGATCAGCGCGCCCTGCGGCAGAACCGTCTCGATATGGGGGGTGTCGCCGGGCAGGGTATGGAACTCGCGAAGGGGGATCCGGCGCGTCTCGCCGCTCTCCTCCTCGATCTCCACCTCGGCATCGAGGGCGAGCATGGCCACGGCCATGTCGCTGGGATGGGTGGCGATGCATTGCGCGCTCGCGCCGAGAATGGCGTGCAGACGCGTCGCGCCGCCGATCGCGGCGCATCCGCTACCGGGATCGCGCTTGTTGCACGCCATCGCCGTGTCGTAGAAGTAATAGCACCGCGTGCGCTGCAGCAGGTTGCCACCCGTCGTGGCCTTGTTGCGCAGCTGTCCGCTGGCCCCCGCGAGAAGCGCACGCGAGAGCAGGGGATAATCCGCGATCACCGTCTCATGCGCCGCCAGATCGCTGTTGGTGACGAGCGCGCCGATGCGCAGCCCCCCCTCCCCGGTGGTCTCGACGGACTTCATGTCGAGACGGTTGATGTCGACGAGACGCTCGGGCTGCATCACCTCGAGCTTCATCAGGTCCAGAAGGTTCGTGCCGCCCGCGATATAGGCGGCGGCGGGCATGGCGGCGTCGCGGCGGGCCGTGCCGCGATCGGCGGCCCGGAGATATTCGAACGGTTTCATCGCTCACCCTTTCCCGCCGCGTCGCGGATCGCGTCGACGATGTTGGGATAGGCGGCGCAGCGGCACAGGTTGCCGCTCATCCGCTCCGAGATTTCCGCATCCGTCAGCTCCATGCCGCCGCTCAGATCGGCGCTGGCATGGCTCGGCCAGCCTTGCGCGACCTCCTCGAGCATCGCGGTCGCCGAGCAGATCTGTCCCGGCGTGCAGTAGCCGCACTGGTATCCGTCATGGGTCACGAAGGCCTGCTGCATCGGCGAGAGGGCTTCCGGCGTGCCGAGCCCTTCGACGGTGGTGATCTCGTCGCCGTCATGCATGCAGGCGAGCGTCAGGCAGGAGTTGATCCGGCGGCCGTTGACGATGACCGTGCAAGCCCCGCACTGACCGTGATCGCACCCCTTCTTGGAGCCGGTCAGCCCTAGATGGTGGCGCAGCGCATCAAGAAGCGAGGTGCGGGGATCGGCCTGGAGCACGCGCTCCTCACCATTGATTTTGAGCGTGGTATCCATCTGGACCCTTTCGATATTTTCTGTCGGCACGAAATTGCGCGGGGCGCCGCGACGGTGGCGCCCCGCATCCGGTCCCGGTCCGTCCGGGACGCGGGTTCAGGCCGCACGGCGTTCGTGGCGGCCTTCCTTGATCTCCTCGATGATCTTGGCGCAGAACGCGTCGAGATCGCCCGGGTTGCGCGAGGTGACGAGCCCCTTGTCGGTGACGACCTCGCTGTCTTCCCAAAGGCCGCCCGCATTCTCGACATCGGTGCGGATCGAGTTGAAGGAAGTCACATTGCGCCCCTTCACGATCCCCGCCTCGATCAAAAGCCAGGGTGCGTGGCAGATCGCGGCCAGCACCTTGCCGCTGTGATAGAAGTCGCGAACGAAATTCACCGCCGTCTTGTCGGCGCGCAGCACGTCGGGGTTGATCTGCCCGCCGGGCAGGACCAGGGCGTCGAACTCCTCGACGCTGACCGCGTCGAGCGTCTTGTCGACGGGCATCGCCTCGTCCCAGTGATCCTTGTCCCAGCTCTTGATCTCGCCACCTTTCGGCGCGACGATCGTAACGGTCGCCCCGGCGGCCTCGAGCTGGCGCTTCGGCTCGAAGAGCTCGGCTTTCTCATAGCCATCGGTGGCGAGGATCGCGATTTTTGCGGTCTTGATATCTGTCATGGAAAATTCCTCTTTACGCGTTGCAAGAAGCAGCACTGGCTAAGCCTGAAAACTTAGGAACTGTCGGGATCGAAACGGTCTGTCCCGCCGATGGTTCCTTTTCCCGCGCAAACGGCGGCACACCCCGCCTCGCGCGAGCGGCGAAGCCCGCGGCGGCCACCCCTCCGGCGCCAGCGATCCGGCATGACAAGAAGGGGGACCTGCAAGGCCCCCCTTCCCCCGGTCCGCGAACGCGGCGTCTTGATCTACGTCGCGGCGGCCACGGCCCGGCGGGTCATGACGGCGATCAGATGCGCACGGTATTCGGCCGTTCCGTGCAGATCGGAGATCATGCCATCGGCCGGATGGCTCATGTCCTTCAGCGCCTCCGGCGTGAAATCGGAGCCCAGCGCCTCCTCGGCTTCGCGCCAGCGGAAAACGCCCCCCTCCGAGGCGCCGGTGACGCCCACCCCGACCCGGCCGTCGAAGCGCGCGACGAAGACCCCGACGAGCGGGAAGCGCGATGCCGGCTGCTCGAACTTCTGGTAGTTCGAGGATTGCGGCACCGGGATGCGGACCCCGGTGACGATCTCGTCCTCCTCGAGCGCGGTCGTGAACATGCCCTGGAAGTAGTCGTCGGCCGCGATCTCGCGGTTGTTGGTGATCACCGTGCCGCCAGTCGCCATCATCGCGGCGGGATAGCAGGCGGAGGGGTCGTTGTTGGCGAGGCTGCCGCCGATCGTGCCGCGATTGCGCACCGCCGGATCGCCGATCTTTCCGGCGAGATGCGACAGGCCCGGAAAGCTGTCGGCGGTCTCGCGGGCGATCTGGCCATGTGTGGTGCCGCCGCCGATCCGGAGCGCGCCATCCTCGCGGGTGATGCCGCGCAGCTCCTCGATGCCGGTCAGGCTGACCAGGACGGAGGGCATCGCCAAGCGCTGCTTGAGCGTCGGGATCAGGGTCTGCCCGCCGGAAAGCGGCTGCGCATCCTCGGCGCGCAGGGCCGCAAGCGCCTCGTCGAGCGTGCCGGGACGGGTGAGTTCGAAATCATACATGTCGCGATGTTCCTTGCGTTTGCTCACGGGACCGACCGCTCCTGGAGCCGGTCCCGACTGTCGCGTTTCCCGTTCAGGCCCCGAGCTGCCGCGCGCCGGCCGAGCCGTGACCCTCGCCCTGCTCGGGGCTGCCGCCCTGCATCGCGGCCCAGACACGCTGCGGCGTCAGCGGCATGTCGATATGCGCGATGCCGGTATGCCCGCCGCGATGGAGCGCGTCGATCACCGCGTTGACCACCGTGGGAGGCGAGGCGATCGCCCCGGCCTCGCCGCAGCCCTTCACCCCCAGCGGGTTATGCGTGCAGGGTGTCTGGCACGAATGGTCGACGGTCATGAACGGCACGTTGTCGGCGCGCGGCATCGCGTAGTCCATGTAGGTGGCGGAGACGAGCTGCCCGTTCTCGTCATAGGCGCAGTTCTCCAGCAGCGCCTGTCCGATCCCTTGCGCGATCCCGCCATGCACCTGCCCCTCGACGATCATCGGGTTCACCACGTTGCCGAAATCATCGGCCGCCGCGAAGCGCTCGATCGTCACGACGCCCGTTTCGGGGTCGAGCTCGACCTCGCAGGCATAGGCGCCCGAGGGATAGGTGAAGTTCGCCGGATCGTAGAAGGCCGTCTCCTCGAGGCCGGGCTCGATATCCTCGAGCGGGTAGTTGTGCGGCACGTAGGCCGCCAGGGTCACGTCGCCCCAGGCCACCGACTTGTCGGTGCCCGCGACCGAGAACTGCCCGTCCTTGAGCTCGATATCCTCCTCGGATGCCTCCATCAGGTGGGCCGCGATCTTCTTGGCCTTGTTGATGATCTTCTCGGTCGCGCGCACCATCGCCGATCCGCCCACCGCGAGCGAGCGCGAGCCGTATGTGCCCATGCCCATGGGTGCGGTCGCGGTGTCACCATGGACGATCTCGACCATGTCCTCGGGGATGCCGATCATCTCGGAGATCACCTGCGGAAAGCTCGTCTCATGCCCTTGGCCGTGGCTGTGGCTGCCGGTCATCACCACGAGCCCGCCGGTAGCATTGACCCGCACCGTGGCGCTCTCGTAGAGCCCCGCGCGCGCGCCGAGCTGCCCCACGAGGTTGCTGGGCGCAATGCCGCAGGCCTCGATATAGCTGTTGATCCCGAGACCGCGCAGCTTGCCGCGGCGCTTCGATTCCTCGGCCCGCCCCTCGAAGCCTGCGAAATCGCCGATCTCCTCGAGCTTGTCCATCGTCGCGTTGTAGTCGCCCGTGTCGTATTCGACCGCCACCGGGGTGGCATAGGGGAACTCGGTGATGAAGTTCTGCCGGCGCAGCGTGACCGGATCGACGCCAAGCTCACGCGCCGCCTTGTCGATGACGCGCTCGAGCTGGTAGGTCGCCTCGGGACGCCCCGCGCCGCGATAGGCATCGACCGGCACGGTGTTGGTGAAGACCGCCTTCACGTTCACATAGATCAGCGGCGTCTTGTAATTGCCCGCCATCAGCGTGCCGTGCAGCCATGTGGGCACCGAGGGCGCGAAGGTCGACAGATACGCGCCCATGTTGGCATGGGTCAGGGTGCGCAGCGCGGTGAAGTTGTTCTCGGCATCAAGCGCCAGTTCGATCTTGGTGACGTGGTCGCGGCCATGCGCGTCCGACATGAAGGCTTCCGAGCGCGTGGAGGTCCATTTCACCGGCCGCCGGCAAGCCTTCGCCGCGAAGGTGCAGAAGGCCTCCTCGGCATAGTGGAAGATCTTGGTGCCGAAGCCGCCGCCTACGTCGGGGGCCACGACGCGCAGCTTGTGCTCGGGGATGCCAAGCACGAAGGCGCCCATCAGAAGACGGATCACATGCGGGTTCTGCGAGGTGGTATAGAGTGTGTAATCGCCCGTCGACTTGGCCCAGTCGCCGACCGCCACGCGCGGCTCCATCGGGTTGGCCACGAGGCGGTTGTTCACAAGCTCGAGCGTGGTGACATGCGCCGCCTCCGAGATCGCCTTGTCGACCGCCTCGCGGTTCTCCTCGACGAAGCCCCAGTCATAGCAGAGGTTGTTTTCCAGGTCGTCATGCACCTTGGGCGCATCGCCCGAAAGCGCCTTCTTCATGTCGATCACCGCCGGAAGCTCGTCGATCTCGACCATGATCGCCTCGGCCGCGTCGCGCGCCTGCCCGAGCGTTTCGGCCACCACGGCGCAGATCGGATCGCCCACATGGCGAACCTTGCCATGCGCCAGCACCGGGTGCTTGGGCTCCTGCATCACGTTGCCGTCGCGGCTGGTGATCTGCCAGCCGCAGGGAATGCCGCCGATCGCCTCGAAATCCGCGCCGGTGAAGATCCGCACCACGCCGGGCATCGCCTCCGCCTCGCTCGTGTCGATCGAGGTGATGCGCCCATGCGCCACGTCCGAGCGCAGGAAATGCACATGCGCCTGGCCGGCCAGGTTGATATCATCGGTATATCGTCCGTCTCCGGTCAGGAAACGCACGTCCTCGCGCCGCTTGCTGCTGGCGCCAATTCCGCCGTCTTTCGGCATGGTCCTCTCCTCCCAGTTTCCGCACCTTGCCCGCCGCGCGGGCGGTGCGCCATTCGTCCGGGCCGCGTCCTGAAGCCCGTCATTCGGCCCGTCATTTGGAACGTCGCGCGCCGCCCTATTCGGCGGCGACGGCCGGCATGTCCTGGCCACTGGCCGCGAGGATCGCCTTGATGATGTTGTGATAGCCCGTGCAGCGGCAGATATTGCCCTGGAGGTAGTCGCGGATCTCCTGCTCGCTGGGCTTGGGATTCTCCTCCAGCAGCTTGGTCGCCGACATCACCATCCCGGGGGTGCAGAAGCCGCATTGCAGCCCGTGATGATCCTGGAAGGCCTGCTGCATCACGTTGAGCGAGCCATCCCCGTTGGCCATGCCCTCGATCGTGGTGACCTCGGCGCCGTCGGCCTCGGCCGCGAACATGGTGCAGGCCTTCACGTTCTGCCCGTTCACGTGAACGGTGCAGGCGCCGCACTGGCTGGTATCGCAGCCCACATGCGTGCCGGTCAGGTGCAGCTTCTCGCGCAGGAATTCCACCAGCAGGGTGCGCCCCTCGGCCTCGGCGGAATGCGTCTTCCCATTCACCGTCATCGAAATCATCGCCATGTCATCCTCCCAAGGCTTCTCCCGTCGCCACCACCTAAGCACGAAGGCACGCGGCTGAGAACCACCCTTTCGTCGGAGTTGCAAAGCGCCGGCATCGCGCGCAGGGTCCTGCGCCGCTAGGTGCGCCGCTCGCGTGGATGGGGCCGCTGCGGCCCCTCCTTGAGAAGGCCGCCGACACCCATCTGCGCGATCTGCGCATCGCCCACCTCGATGCCGCACACGATCCGCTCGAGCACCCAGTCGGCACCGTTGAGGGTGGGCGCGCGCACGCAACCCGGCAAGCCGATCACCGGCCGTCCCCCCTGCTCGCCGAGAAAGAGCAGATTGCCCGGATCGACGGGCATTCCGAACCGGTCGACGCGACCCCCGGCCAGGCGAACGGCTTCGGGTGCAACATCGGCGGGATCGGACGTGGCCGAGGCGGTCAGGATCAGGGCCAGCTCGCCTCCCATGTCCGACAGGGCCCGCGCGATCGGGGCGCTCGCATGGGCGGTCAGCCGGCATTCGGTCAATGCGACGCCGAGGGCCGACAGGCGCGCCTCCACCGCCGCGCGTCCCTTCACGGTCAGGCGGGAGGGCTCGGCGCCGGGCCGCATCTCGGTCACGATCAGCCCGGCGCGGCGCAGACGCGGCGCCGCGCGCAGCAAGGCCCCTTCAAGAAGCGCCGCCGCACGCCGCGCATCGTCCAGGGCGACGCCATAGCTGATGATCTTGACCGTGGCGACCATGCGCCCCTCTGATAACGGGGAATGGGGCGGCAGGGTCGCGAGGGTGATCATCGGATTGATCCTGTTGGCCGCCTCGATCCGCTCCACGTCAAGCGACAGAACCCCCGGCCCGGTGGCGTAGATGTTCACCCGCCCCGTTCCGGCCGCCCCCGCGCGCAAGCCGCAATCCCGCGCCCCGGTGATCGCCGCGCCCAGGAGCCGCGCCGCCGCGTTCTCATCGCAATCCGCCGGATCGAGCCTGGCCACCGTGACACGGTCATGGCCGGCATCGCGCAGGGCCTCGATCTCGGCGGCGCCCAGCACCATGCCCTTGCGCAACTGCCCATCCCCGACGGCCTGCGAATGGGCCAGGATGGCACCCTCGGCCTGCGCGAGCGGAACGTCCCCGAACCGCATCAGCCCTGCCGCAATCTCTGGGTGATCTGCGCCATCACCGCGATGGCGATTTCCGCGGGGCTCCGTGAGCCGATATCGAGCCCGACGGGGGCGTGGATGCGCGCGATCTGCTCCGGCTCGAACCCCGCCTCGGCAAGACGCGCGCAGCGCTTGGCATGGGTGCGAGTCGAGCCAAGGCTCCCGATATAGAAGGCCGGCGAGGCCAGCGCCACGCGCAGCGCGGGATCGTCGAGCTTGGGATCATGGGTCAACGTCACGACGGCGCAGCGCGCATCGAGCCCCTCCGCCTCCAGCGCCGCATCGGGCCAGTCATGCACGAGACGCTCGCCGGGAAAGCGCGCGGCGCTGGCAAAGCTTTCCCGCGGGTCGATCAGCGCCACGTCATAACCGGCGAGACGCGCCATCACGGTGAGCGGCTGGGCGATATGCACCCCCCCGATCACCGCCATGCGCAGCGGCGGATTATGGATCGCGACGAAGCGCCGCCCGTTTTCCTCGAACCCCGAACGGTCCAGCCGGAACCGCTCCGCAAATTGCGGCGGGGCCGCGAGGGTCCGCGTGCCCTTCTCGATGTCGACGACATAGGCCGCCGCCATGCGGGCCGCGCGCCGGTCGACGAGATCGGCGAGAAGCGCCTCGGGAAGCGCGCCGCCGACCGGCTCGACCAGGACCCTGATGCGGCCGCCGCAGGCCAGGCCGACGGCGAAGGCCTCGTCGTCGCTCACCCCGAACTCGAGGCTGCGCGCCGCGCCGCCCTGTTCGAGCGCCTCGAGCGCCTCGACCACGACCGCGCCCTCGACGCATCCCCCCGATACCGATCCCGCGATCTCGCCCTGTCCCGAGATCGCGAGCTGGCTGCCCACTGGCCGGGGCGCCGATCCCCAGGTCTCGATCACCGTCGCCAGCGCGCTGCCGATGCCAGCGCGGTGCCATGCGAGTGCCTGTCCGGGAATGTCGTCGAAATCCTGCATGTTTGCTCCACCCGTCCCGCGCCCTGCCGCCGCAGTGGTGACAGAGGCCATGCCGCGCCGCAATGCGCGATGTGAAAACGCCGCCCGCATCGAGGGATGCGGGCGGCGCTGCTGTCTGTCTTCGGGCCGAACGTGTCGCCGTGACACGTCCCGGCCACCCGGCCCGATCAGTTGGCCGAGGCAACCTCGCGCAGCAGCGGCGTGATCCGGCGCACGGTGGCGCGGCGGTTCGCCTGCTCGGCGGTCGAGGTCTCGACCTTGAGGAACTGCTCGCCATAACCCTGCACGACGAGGTTCTCCGGCGGCACGTCGAAATACTCGGTCAGCGCGAGCGCCACCGATTCTGCCCGGCGGTCCGACAAAGCGAGGTTGTAAGCCCCATCGCCCACGGCATCCGTGTGCCCTTCGATCAGCACCACCTCGGAGGGGTTCTGCTCGACCAGGCCGCGGATGTAGTCACCGATCTCGACCAGTTCCTCGGCCTGTGCCGGCGGGATGGCCGCCGAGCCGGAGGCGAAGGTGATGTTGCTCAGGTCGACCGCGGGAGCGAGGGTACGCACCTCGCTGATATTGCGAACCTGTGCGAGCGAGAAGGTCCGCTCCATCGCGCCCTGCTGCTCGAGGGCGGCACGCAGCGCATCGCGGTCGGTCACCTCGATGCTGACGGGCTGCATGCTGCGCGGCTCGGGAAGACGCGAGACGTCGACCGGCTCGGCACGCAGAGTGTCATCGATCAGCACCGTCTCGCTGCCATCGGTTCCGACACGAACACGGCGCAGAACGCGCAGCTCGGGGTCGCGAACGGTGATGATCTGGCTGCCATCCTCGCGGGTGACGACCGTGCGGGTCGAGCCGTCGGAGAAGGTCTGGGTCTCGACCTCGGAGCCGGGACGGCGCAGCAGCGTGTCGTCGTCCTTGATCAGCTGGAAGCTGCCGTCATCGCGGCTGACGACCACGCGGTCATCGGAACGTGCCACGACCTCGCGGTTGCCGCTCAGGAGCGAGCCCACGGCGATTGCGCCGGCACCGGCCAGAAGGGCCTTCTCGAGCGTGCTCAGCCCGTCATCGTCATTGGCATTCGCCGTTTGCTCGGCGCTCTCGCCGGCGGGAGCCGCCTCTTGGGCGATTTTCGTGTCGAAGTCCTCGGCGCTGGAGCGCGAGTTCTCCTCGGTCACGGTCTGCCGCTCGACGGTCGGCTCGGCGCCGCCTTCTGCATTGCCCGCGGCGAGGGCGGCAACAGGTGCCTGCTCGCCGTTATCGGCATTGCCGCTCGACGCTTGCGCGGGTTTGTCGCCTGCCTCGGGCGCCGCTGCACCAGCCGCGGTATCGGTGTTGGTATTGGTGTCCGCCTGCATGGCGTCCGAGCCATCCTGACTGGCCGCACCGGTCTGCGCATCAGCGTTCGTGCCGGCATTCGTATCACCACCAGCATCGGCATCGGTATCGGCACCAGCATCGGCATCGGCATCGGCATCGGCACCGGCGTCCATGTCGGTGCCCGTATCGGCATTGCTGTCGGTATCGGCGCTTGCGCCGGACTGGGACGTGGTGGGCTGGGCTTCGGTGGCGATGGTGTCACCGGCCGGGGAGACCGGCTGCGCCTCGATCGCGCCGCCATCCGTGCTGGCGGGATCGGCCTGCGCGCCCGCACTGGCACCGGCATTCATGTCGGAGCCGGTATCCGTATCGGCGCCCGTGCCTGCATCCATGTCGGAGCTTGCGCCTGCATCGGCGTTGGCGCCGGTCTGCGGCGTCGCGGGCTGCGCTTCGGTGGCGATGGTCTCGCCTGCCGGAGAGGCGGGCTGCGCTTCGATCGCGCCGCCATTCGTGCCAGCAGGCTCGGCCTGCGCACCGGCGTCGGCACCGGCCTGGCCGTTGGCCGCACCCATGTCGCCGCCGTCAGAAGCACCTTGCATGCCGCTATCGGCGTTTTCACCGGAAACATCGCCATTGGCCTCTACGCCAGCATTCGACTGGTCGGAGCTGCCGCCGGAGGCGCCGGTATTGGCACCCATTTCCGCGGGGGGCGTGCCACCGGTCTCGGTGCGATCGTCGTCCTCGTCATTGTCGCCCTCGGCGGCGTTCGCGGGACGTGCCTGGATCGCGGTGGTCTCGCCTGCGGGCGTGGCGGGTTGGGCTTCGATGGCACCGCCATTCTCCGACCCATCGGTTATCCCGGCTTCGGCCTGGGCTTCCTCGATCTGGGCACGGATTTCCTCGATGCGCGCATCGACGTCTTCCATCGCACCGGCAGCGGCATCCTCGCCGGCGGTCTGCGATGCAGTCTCAATCTGCTGCTTCTCGGATTCAAGCGCTTCGAGATCGGCACAAAGAGCCTCGAAACCCGGCATGCAGGTCAGCGTGGTATCGTTACCGCCTTCGGCAGCTTCCTGTGCACTGACACCCGAAGGGGCGACGAGCGAGAGGACGGCAACCAGGGCCGTGCTCATCTTGAGATTCTGTCGCATGTGATGTCCTCACTGATAATGCGTTTGCACGAGAACCCCGCCCTTGCCGGCATTGTTCCCTCACAAGGCCGACATCATGCGCGGCTTCTCTCCCATATCCCCCTCGCGGGAGAGCGCGTGACCGAGCGCTTCGAGGGAGGCGATGTTGTGTCCGGCGCGGAAACTGTCGACATGGGGGAGCATCGCGGCGATGCCGCGCGCACGCGGCAGGAAGCCGTCGAAACGCAGCAGGGGATTGAGCCAGATCACCCGCCGTGCCGACAGGTGCAAGCGCTCCATCGCGGCGGCGAGGCGCGCCGGATCGTCCCGCTCCAGCCCGTCGGTGACGAGAAGCACGATCGCCCCCTGCCCCATCACCCGGCGCGACCAGTCGCGGTTGAATTGCGAAAGGCAGGCGCCGATCCGGGTGCCCCCCTCCCAGTCCTGCGCCTCGGCGCCCGCCGCCGCGAGGGCCGCGTCGACATCGCGGCGCGCCAGGTGCCGGGTGATGTTGGTGAGCCTTGTGCCGAAGGTGAAGGAATGCACCCGCGCCCAGCCCGCGCCCTTCTCGTTCGAGACGGTATGGAGAAAGTGCAGCACGAAGCGCGAGTAATGCGACATCGATCCCGAGATGTCGCAAAGCGCGACGAGGCTCGGCCATCGCTGACGGCGGCTGCGCATGGCCATCTCGCGCATGTCGCCGCCCCGCCGCATCGCGGCGCGCATGGTCATGCGCCAGTCGGGCATGGCGCCGCGCATGTCCGGCGCCGTGCGGCGCGAGAGCAGCGGTGGCACGGGCAGGCTCAGCCTGGCGATCATCCGGCGTGCCTGCGCCATCTCCTCGGTGGACATCTGCTCGAAATCGAGGCTGCGCAGCCGCTCGGTGGCACTGGTCGTGCGCGCCGCGTCGATCTCGAGAACGGTCTCCTGCCCCTGCGGCTCGGGGGGCGGCATCTTTGGCACGCTTCCGTCCAGAAGGGCCTGCGCTGCGCGTTTCTCGGCGGCGCGCGCTTTGCGCTCCTCCTGCACGCCGCGCACCGAGGGCACAAGCAGCGACATCATCTGCTCGAGATAGCGCGGATCGCGCCAGAAGAGGCGGAAGACCTGGTCGAAGACCGCGCGCTGCTCGGGACGTGAGACGAAGCAGGCCTGCATCACGTGGTAGAAATCCGTCCGGTCGGTGAAGCCTGCCGCCTCGACGGCGCACACCGCGTCGAGCGCCCGTCCGGTCCCGATCGGCAGGCCGGCGCGGCGCAATGCCCGCGCGAACCACAGGATGTTGCGGGTCAGCTTCGGCGCCTCGGGCAGATCGAGCTGCGCCAGGTTCACCATTTCCCGGCCCGCGCCCCGGTCCGCGCCGCGCTCATGCCGGCCCAAGCTCGGCACGCAGCTCGTTCAGCAGGCGCGCCGCCTCCGAGCCCTGAAGTTTCTGGATGTCGTCCTGATACTTGAGAATGGCGCCAAGGGTGTCGGCGATCACCTGCGGGCTGATCTCGATCACATCGAGCGCCAGCAGGCATTTCGCCCAGTCGATGGTCTCCGCGACGCCAGGCTTCTTGAAGAGATCCTCGCCGCGAAGCTTCTGCACGAAGGCCACGACCTCGCGGGTCAGCCGCCCGGAGGCCTCGGGCGCGCGGGCCTCCAGGATCTCGATCTCGCGGTCGAAATCGGGATAGTCGACCCAGTGATAGAGACAGCGGCGCTTGAGCGCGTCATGCACCTCGCGGGTGCGGTTCGAGGTCAGCACGACGATCGGGGCCTGCGGCGCGCTGACCGTCCCGATCTCGGGAATGGTGACGGCGAAATCCGACAGGGCCTCCAGCAGGAACGCCTCGAAGGGCTCGTCGGTGCGGTCCAGCTCGTCGATCAGCAGCACCGGCGCCCCGCCCGGCTGCGGACGCATCGCCTCGAGCAGAGGGCGCGCAATCAGGAACTCCTCGGAGAAAAGCTCGGTCTTGAGCGCGGCCCGGTCGGTGCCGCCGGCGGCTTCGGCGGTGCGGATCGCGATCATCTGTTCGGCGAAGTTCCATTCATAGACGGCGGAGGAGGCATCGAGCCCCTCGTAGCACTGCAACCGGATCAACCGCCGCCCCAGCCCCCTGGCGATCGCCTTGGCGATCTCGGTCTTGCCGGTGCCCGCCTCACCCTCCAGAAAGAGCGGCCTGCCAAGCTTGAGCGACAGGAAGACCACCGTCGCCAACCCCCTGCCGCAGACGTAATCCTGCTTCGACAACATCTGTTGCACGGCGTCGATCGACCCCGGAATATCGGCCATCGGCATCCTCCTCGCGATTGTCACCATAGCTGCATCTGGCCGGGCCGCGGTCAAGTCGCCCAGCATGGGCCTTTGGTCGCGGTGGCCGCGCCCGGCCCGCCGGGTATCAGGCTCCTTCGGGCGGCTCTTGCGGCAAATCGCCCGCGGGCGCCGCACCGGCGCGGGCCGCATCGCTCCACAGCGCCACGAGGCGGCGGCCAAGCTCCGGAGGAGGCGACTGGCTTCCCGCGCAAAGCAGCAACCGGCCGTAAAGGCGCGCCTCCGCCGGATCGCGCAGCTGCGCGGCGAAGGCGCGGGAGGCGCGGCGCCGTGCCTCCTCCTGCGCCGCGCGGATGCCCGGAAGTTCCAGCAGCGCGGCGCGTGCGGCATCGCCCGCCGGGCGCATCGCATCGATCGAACGGTCCTCGACCTCGTTGAAGTTGCGCTCTGCCCAATAGGTGAGATCGACGCGTTTGCCCGTGCGGTTCGGCAGGCCGCGCGCACGCTTGAGCATGAAATCCTCGGCCGAGCGCAAGGAGTAGTGATGCAGCGCCACCAGCGCGTCGCCGCCCGGGCGGTCCCAAAGCAGGATGCGTCCGGGATCATGGGCGAGGCCGGGCAACGGGCGGGCGGCACCGTCCACGAAAACCGGCGCGGTGCCCGCGCGTTGACGCGGCCTGTGCACGCCGGGCCGCGCGAAGGCTTCGCGCCGGTAGAGCGTCTTGAAAAAGCCCGCAAGCGCCGGGTAGAGCGCGCCGGGCCTGATGGCGCGCGTATATGCCGCGAGCGTCGGCAGTTCCGGGCGCAGCGCGTGACCGCCATGGCCGAAGAGGCGCCAGCCGATGACGATCGCATCGGCGCCGTTTGCCGCCGCGATCAGCTCCCCGATCCCCTTCAGGGGCGCGCGCAGGGCCACGAACTCGTCGCAGTCGAGAACCATGATCCAGTCCGCCGCCCGTGTGAGCGGGTGGTCCGCCGCGGCCCTGAGGGCGGACCATTGCGCGGTGCGTCCCTCGGGCACGACATTCCTGACATGGCTCAGGACGCCTGCGGCCTGCAGGAGATCCAGAAGCGCGTCCGTCCCGTCGGAGCAGTCATTGCTGAAGACCAGCAGGTCGGTGATCCCGGCGGCCCGGTGATGGGCGATCCATTCGAGCAGGTGCGGGCCCTCGTTGCGCATCGTGCAGATGGCGAGGATGCGCGGCGCGTTCATGTCTTTTGCCCTCCCCTGATGCCGCGGTCATAGACCGCCGCGAGGGCCGGGTCGATCGGGAGGCGCCTGCGCAGGCCGGTGGCCGCGAATACCTGCTCGAAGCGGGCCTGCCGGGACGCGCACCCCTCCCAGAGCGGGCCGGCAAGCGCCACCGCCGCCGGGGCGGCGTCCCCCAGCACCTGCCCGAGCGCATCGGGGCAAAGCGCCGGCGCCCCGAGCACCAGCAGCGACGGCGCGGGGCACGCGCCCAGCGCGGCGCGCAGCGCGTCCACCGGTCCCTGCCCGCCCGGCGGCATCTCGTGGATCACCGGCCATCGGGGCGATGGCAGGGCGTTTTTGCTCCAGAGCATTTCGAGATAATCGCGCATCCCGGGCTCGATGCCGCACAGGCCGATATGCGCGGGCCCCGCCGCAACGGCCGCATCCGCTTCGTCTGCCGCGTCCGGCCCCGGCCGGCCGAGCGCCAGCAGCGAGGCGACGAGCCCGCTGGCCGGGGCCAGTTCGAGATACGTGCCGCCGGCGGGGACCAGCTTGGGGAAGTTGCGGGCGATGTTGCGCTCGAATTTGCCCTGGGCGATCTGTGCCAGGGCGGGGGGTGTGAAGCGGGCCGGATCGGCGGGCAACGCGACGCCGTGGTTATGGTGCCATGTCAGCGGCGGCGTGGGATGCCCGGTCCCGGCGAGCCGCGCGTCCATCCCCTCTTGCGGGGACGCGCATCTGTAGGAAGGCGGGCCTTCCGGGCCGCGCGGCGCCGGAGGGCGGGCCGCGCCGCGCTCCCGCACCCTGGACATCAGCGCGGCGATCCGTTCCGGATCGCGGGCCTTGGGCGGCGTGGCGACCGCCTCCGCGATCGGCAGGCGCGAGGCCTGGCTGAGCTCGGCGACGAGGGCGGCATATCCCGCGCTCCGGCGCAGCTCGGCAAGCCGCGCCTCGATCCGGCCTACTGCGCCGCGATGCAGCTCGCCCAGCACCGGATCGCGCAGCAGCCCCTCGAAGATCGCCCGCCGCGCCGCGCCGTAGCGCAGCATCGTCATGTCCTGCGTCTCGTTCCGGTCCTGCAGCGCCCAGTAGTCGGCGTTGTACTTGTCCTTCTTGGCGTTGACGTTGCCGCGCAGCTTGCGGATGGCATAGGCGTCGATGCTCTTGACCGCGTAATGGTTCACCTGCACCCAGTCATAGCCGACGGTTCTCTGGATCGAGCGCCAGCCGCGGAACTTGAAATACTCCTCCATCGGCAGGCCCGAGCCGTTCAGCCAGTGCACGCTTGCGGGGTAGTCGGTATCGAGCACCTTGTTGCGCATCTTGGGCCGGTGGATGCCGAGCTTCCAGCGCTCGGGGTCATGGCGAAAGAGCGTCTTCACACCCCAGCCCTTGTTCCAGTCCATCGGCGCGGCGCGCAGGTATTGCTCGGTGACGAAATCGCGGCTCCATTCATGCCGTCCGGCGGAGCCGAAGATCCGCCATGTCATCACGATTCCGCCGGCGCCTGCCGCAACCACGGCATCGAGCATCGGATCGAGCGTGCCATCGGCGTAGCGGATGCAGACGAATTCATCGGCGTCGAGCACCAGCACCCAGTCGCTTTCGGCAACGAGCGGCTCCTCCTGGGCGTGGCGGATCGCCGATGGCTGCGGCTTGATCCCCTTCGGGATGACGTTGCGGCGGTGATGGGCAAGGCCCAGCGCCTCGAGGCGGATCAGCATCTCGTCGGTGCCGTCGGTGCAGTCATTCGTGTAGACCAGCAGATCGGTGAAGCCGACCGCGAGGTGATGGGCGACCCATTCCAGCAGATAGGGCCCCTCGTCCTTCATCATCGACACGGCGGTGACACGGCCATGCCGGCTGCGGGCGGGCCGGGGCACACCGCGCGGCGCGGCGCCTTGTGGTCGCGCGTGCTGCATCCTCGAGCGTCCCCTTCCATGCTGCGATCCGCGCGCGGCCATCGCCCGGCGCCTTCGGTGCGAGCCTGACACGGGGGCCGCCGCCGCCGCCAGTGTGCGAAGCCGTTCGCGGCCCGATCGGGCCGGGGCTTGTGGGCTTCGTGCATCAAGCGCGGATGCTTGGCCCGGCGCCCGGCGCGCATCGATGGACAGGCCATCCCCCCCGGGCCACACTTCGCCCCAAGCCATGTCCGCGGCGCCGTGCCGCCCTACAGAGATCGTCGACAATGCAAGCGAACCGGCGTCCCGTCGCCTCCCTCTGGATCGGCGAGCGCCTCCAGTATCTCAACCAGCTCTGCCTTTCGAGCCATGTGGCGCAGGGTCATCCGGTCACGCTCTACTGCACCGACCGGGTGCAGAATGCGCCCGAGGGGGTCGAGCTGCGCCCGGCCTCCGAGATCATGGACATCCCGATGCAGATCGTGGCCGAGACCAGCGCCAGCTTCCTGTCTAACGTCTTTCGCTACAAGATGATCAAGGCGACGGGCGCGATCTGGATCGACTGCGACGCCTTTTGCCACCGTCCCTTCCCCGACGAGATGACCCATATCTATGCCGGGCACGGGATGCGCGGCGCGCTCAATTGCGGGGTGGTGGCGATCCCGCGCGAGGGCGCGCTCATCGACAGCCTTCTCGATTACTACGACAACCTGCCCCCCGCCCCGCCCTGGTTCAACAAGAACCAGCGCAAGAAGCTCGAGCGGCAGAAGGATGATCTGCCGCATGCGGTGCGCATCTACCGTGCCGAGCGGACCGCCTTCGGACCCCAGGCCTTCACCTGGTTCGCGCAGCAGACGGGCGATTACGCGCGGGCCCTGCCCTCCGACCGGCTCTACCCGGTGCCTTTCCAGCTCAACGACATCTTCTATGACCCGCATGGGCGGGTGGAGGGCTGGATCACCGATGAGACCCTCTCGGTGCATCTCTACACCAATGGCACGCGCCCCTATTGGCGCAAGAACCCGCCGCTCGAGAACTCCTATGCCTGGCGCAAATGCCGCGAGCTGGGCATCGACCCGGCCGGCGGGCTGGGCTGAGCGGATGGCGCGGCCAGAGCTGACCTTCGCCTATATCGTCGAGCCGCCGGATTACGAGATCCTGGCCTGCACCCTGCTGGCCTCCATCCGCAGCCATTTCGATCCCGGCCAGGTCGCGGCGATCGGCTACTGCCCGGCGCATCTGATGGACGATCTGCACCCGGCGGTTCTGAAGGCGCACGCGATGATGGGAGCCGAGATCCGCCCCATGGTGACCGAAGGCATGTGGGACAGCCCCTATCCGCACGGCAACAAGATCATCGCGGCCATGCAGCCGCGCGACAGCCGCTTTTCCGCCTTCGTCGACAGCGACGTGCTGTTCTTGCGGGACAACAGCCCCGGGACGCTGGCCCGTACCGATCATGTCTCCTGCTCGATGGCCGCCTCGATGACATGGGCCGGGCAGGAGATATGGGAGCCGATCTACGGCGCGCTCGGAATGAAGGTGCCGCCAGAGCGGATGCACCTGATGCGGCGCTCTGCCGAGCCCGTCGCCCCTTACTTCAGCGCGGGGCTGGTGGTCTTTCCCGAAAAGGGCGGCACGGCGGGGCGTTTCGGTGACATCTGGTATGACACGGCCCGCCGGATCGACCGGATCGAGAGGCTGGAGCATCGCCGCCCCTATCTCGACCAGATGAGCCTGCCGGCCGCGATCCTGCGCGCCGGGCTGCGCTGGAACGTCCTGCCTGAAGAGCAGCATTACATCCTCGGCGGCAAGCTGCGCGGCCAACCGTTTCCCCGGGACCGGGGCATCAGCACCGTCCATTACCGCAAGCTGCAGATCCTGCGCGAGGTGGGGCTCCACAAGATCGCGCGGGGCATGCTCCAGGATCAGATCGGCGTGCCCTTCGTGCGCCGCCTCGTGCCCGAAGGGGGCGAAGGCGCCCCCGACACGGTGCGGGACGGGACGGCCTGATGGGTATCAGTCTCGTTCCGGGCATGTTCCTTGTGCGCCATGCGCCTCGGATGCAGGGCCTGCGCAACGGTGCCATCCTCGGCCGGCAGAAGCTTCACATGGGGGGCCGGCGCCTCGAGCGGTTCATCGGTGCGGCGCGCGGCCATGGCTTCGACCTGAGCGCCGGGGCGATCACCCAGCCGGACGGCTTCAGCGAGGCGCTCCTGGCGCAGCTTGGATATCCGGCGCTCGAGGCCGTCGATTTCACGGACAAGGAAGGCGCACCGCATATCCACGACCTCAACCTGCCGGTGCCGCCCGCGCTGCGCGAGCGGTTCGACCTCGTGATCGACGGCGGCACCACCGAGCATGTCTTCCATATCGGCCAGGCGATCGAGAACTGCCACGCGATGCTGCGGCCCGGCGGGCTGATGCTGGCCTTCATCGCCTGCGACGGCTGGTTCGGCCATGGCTTCTTCCAGACGGGGCCCGACGTGCCCTGGCGCTATTGGCATCATGCACGCGGATGCGAGATGCTGGAGGTCTCCGTGGTCAACCGCAAGATGCCGCGGCGGATCATCGACATACCGGACCCCACCGGCCGCCCGCGCGGCGGCGAGATGGCCCTGCAGGGGCCGCACATGCTGCTCTATGCCTGCCGCAAGCCGTTCGATCCTCCGCCCTATCAACTACCGGTGCAAAGCCATTATGCCTGATCCCGAATACCCCGGCACGCCGCGCGCGCCCGCCTCCGGGAGCGACAGCGCGCAGGACAAGTCCGACAAGCGCGCGGCCCGGCGCACCCGCCGCAACCTGCGGAAGGCGGCGGCTGAGGGGTACCTGGAAGGGATCTGCGCGATGCTGCGCCCCGGCGACCTGGCGCTCGATTGCGGCGCCAACATGGGCGTGGTGACGGCGCAGCTCGCCGCCACGGGCGCCGAGGTCATCGCGTTCGAGCCGGACCCCTTCGCCTTCGCCCATCTCACCCAGCGCTTCGCCGAACAAGCGAATGTCACCCTCGTCAATGCCGCGCTGGGCGTCGAGGAGGGGCAGGTGATCCTCAACCGCGCCGAGAATTTCGACAGCAACCCCCAGGGCGCGTCGGTCAAGTCGACCATCATGCCGGGCGGCAGGGCGATCGCGCGCGAAAACGGGATCGAGGTGCGCCTTGCCGACACGCCCGCCCTGATCGAGACGCTGATCGCCGAGCGCGGCGAGATCGCTTTCGTGAAGATGGATATCGAAGGCGCCGAGCTCGACATCCTCGAGGCGCTGGACAATGGCGGACAGCTTGAACGGATCAGATGCCTCGTCGCCGAGACCCACGAGCGCAAGTTCAAGCATCTGCGTCCGCGTTTCCGGACCCTGCGCCGGCGGCTCGAGGAGAAATACCCCCGCCGCAAGGTTAATCTCGACTGGATCTGAGCGGAGGGCCGCCGCTTGTGCGATCCCTCTTTGCCAGAGCCACAAAAAAGCATATTCTGAGCATATTGACGCACGAGTTCTCACCCTAGGTTCTTATCGACGCAGATTATGGTCTCGCCCTGGCGAGCACGGCGGCCAAACAGCAGGACACCCTCATGACACCGATGCAGAATGCACTGATCGAAGACAGGGAACTGCCCGAGGAGGCCGAATTCGACGATGACGAGATGGACAGTTCGGATGTCGAGGATTTCGCCTACGACCTCAATCCGCGCCATCATGTCCGATTTCAGCGGCGCGGCCCGGCTCTTCTGGTCAGTTTCGAGGCAGCGCGCGAGCCCGGCGTCGTCCTGTCGGAGCGCGCGCCGCGTCTCGATGGGCTGGCGCGCGATCTTGACTGGTCGATCCTGTCGCTGGTCTCGCGCGGGGATACCTGGTTCCGCGACCCCGAGGTAATCACCTTCTTCGATGCGCTCGCCGATGGCACGCTGCTCGACCAGTTCGAGACGGTGCTCTTCTACGGCGATTCGTCCGGCGGACATGCCGCCCTCTCCTTCGCGCTCGCCGCGCCCTGCAGCCGCGTCCTCGCCCTCGCGCCGCAGGCATTTCTCGATGCCCAGGAAACGGCATGGGATACCCGCTTCAAGAGCAGCGGCAAGGTCGATTTCACCAGCAGGTACACTCCCGATGCCGCGAATCTTTCGGCATCGTTGCAGGTTTTCGTGCCGCATGATCCCATGCATGCCGAGGATGCGCGCCACATGGCGCTTCTCGCCGGCCCGACCGTGACTGCACTCAATTGCCGTCACATGGGCTCACGGCTCGAAGCGACGCTGGCCGAGTTCGGTATCCTGGAGGATGTCGTCTGCGAGGCGATGGAGGGAACGCTCGACGCGGTGCGCTTTTACGAGTTGCTGCGCGCGCGGCGCCAGAACGCATCATATCTTCGGCGCGTCGTGTCGCGCTGCATCGAGAAGCGCCACAGGCTTCTGGAGGCGCTGGCAGTGCGCAACATCGCGCAGAGGCTCGGACGCAACCGCTATGCCAAGAGGTTCGATCAGCTCAGCGCCGAGCTTGCGCAGGCCGGCCAGCCCGTTCCGCCGCAACGCGGCAGCTGAACCGGGATCGCCGGTTCCGGCCGGCGCCGAAGGCACCCTGGCCGAACCTGAGATCGGCCGCCACCGGAGGCAAGCCGGCAGTCTAATGCCTTCTCAGGCAGATGCTTCCTCAGAGGAACATCGTATCCCGGAAGACGTGGCGCACGATCTGGTCGCGGCGCAGCCCCATGCGGGCCAGTTCTTCATCGCTGCAGCCGTTGAGAAACTCGACTTCGCGAACCCGCGAATTCGCCTCGATGAGGTTGGTGAAGAAGCGCGATACGGCGCCGCCGATCACGGCGAAGGGGTTCGAAAATCCACGAGTTGGGCGGCTGAGGGCAATGCTCATCATCTTATCCTGTCTCAAAGGGGGCGACGTGCCCCGTTCCACCGATGAGATAGGCGATCCCGGACCCATGTTGCAGGACCAATGCTGCATTGCCGCATTGCTTTGAGTGCAACGCTCGGTCCGAGCCATGCGCGCGGCGGCGCCTGAACAGATCGCGCCGCCGCCGTGCGTTTGGAGCCGGGCGCCGGGCGCGCTCTTTCAGCCGAAACGCGGTCCCCGCTTCATCAGCCGCGCCGCGTTGGAGCGGGTCTTGGCTCCGAGCGGTTTCACGGCGGCATCGATGATCTTGTCCGGCGCGGCGCCGCTCATCATCGCGCGGCTGGCCGCCATACCCGAAGCCATGAGGGCTCCGGGCTTCTCGGTCAGCATGACGGTGTTCTCGGTCGGCGCGACCGCCCAGAGCCCGGCCATGCCGAGCATGCGGTATCCGATGACGACCTGCGCCTCTGCCATCATCTGCGATGCACGCATCATGGAGGCCCAGTAGGCAACGGGGGAAGAGGTCTGGAACATGGAAAGCTCCTGCTTGTAAAAAGGGTCAACGCTGCACTGCAGCAAAAAGGTCCCGGCGTGCAATTGCAAGCCCCGCTTTCGTCGCGGATCACCCGATACCCGTGTGATATTCCTCCTGCCGCCGGGTTCGCGGCCACAGGGTTCGCGCATGTGATGAAGTGCGGGGCCGCCACGTCTCGCACCGGGCCTGCAACCGAACTTCCCGCCCAAGGCCCGGACGCCCCAACTGATATCTGGAACTGGGCCGCGCGAGGGTGTAGATGCCGATCCCATGGAACAGACCCTCACGCTCCGCCGCCCCGATGACTGGCACCTGCACCTGCGCGATGGCGCGATGCTGGGGGCCGTGCTGCCCGACAGCGCCTGCGATTTCGGGCGGGCGATCATCATGCCCAACCTCGTGCCGCCGGTGGTCACGATGGAGGATGCCACCCGATACCGCGACCGGATCCGCGCGGCGCTGCCGGAGGGGTCGGACTTCACCCCCCTGATGACGCTCTATCTCACGGAGCAGACCGATCCGCGCGATGTCAGGGCCGCCGCGGCCGCAGGGGTGATCTCGGCGGTGAAGCTCTACCCCGCGGGCGCGACCACGAACTCGGCCTCGGGCGTGCGCGATTTCGTCAAGGTGCGCGGCGTGCTCGAGACCATGGCCGAGATCGGCCTGCCGCTTTGCGTGCATGGCGAAGTGACCGATCCGCAGATCGACATCTTCGACCGCGAGGCGGTGTTCATCGACACGGTGCTCGATCCGCTGCGCCGCGCCGTGCCGGGGCTCAGGGTCGTGATGGAGCATATCACCACGCGGCAGGGTGCCGATTACGCCGCCTCGGGGGGCGAGGATCTGGCCGCGACGATCACCGTCCATCACCTCGTGCTGAACCGCAATGACCTGCTCGCCGGTGGCATCAGGCCGCATTACTACTGCCTGCCGGTCGTCAAGCGCGAGGAGCACCGCCTGGCGCTGCGCGCGGCGGCCACCGGCGCGAGCGGACGGTTCTTCCTCGGCACCGACAGCGCGCCCCATTCCGATCCGGCCAAGCTGTCGCCCTGTGGCTGCGCCGGCTGCTATACCGCGCCGGTCGCCCTTTCCGTCCTCGCGCATGTGTTCGAACAGGAAGACGCGCTGGATGCGCTCGAGCCCTTCGCGTCGCTGAACGGTCCGGCATTCTACGGGCTACCCCCCGCCGGCGAGCAGATCACGCTGCGCCGCCATTCCGCCCCCCTGCCCCAACCGGCGCCGCGCAGGAGCGCGGATGGCGAGGTCACGGTCTTCGATCCGGGCTTCGCGCTGCATTGGGCGGTCGAGAGGTCACCGGAAGGCGCTTAGCGGCGCCGCGCGGGCATGACATGGCGGCCCGCCGCATCCGAGAGCGGTGGGCGGTCCCAGATTTGGATGAAGTTGAGATACGAGGCCAGCGCATGACCATCCCCACGAGTTTCCCGCCCCGCGATGAGATCGCCCGGCTGACCGCCGGAATGCTGCTCGAGATCGGAGCGGTGCATTTCAACGCCGACGAGCCTTTCACCCTGGCCTCCGGCCTGCCCTCCCCGACCTATATCGATTGTCGCAAGCTCATCTCCTACCCGCGGATCCGCTCCACGCTGATGGATTTCCTGGCCGCGACCGTCATGCGCGACGCGGGCTTCGAGGCTTTCGACAACGTGGCCGGCGGCGAGACGGCGGGCATTCCCTTCGCCGCCCTGATGGCCGAGCGGCTTGCGCTGCCGATGAGCTACGTGCGCAAGAAGCCCAAGGGCTACGGGCGAAACGCCCGGATCGAGGGCGAGCTGCGCGAGGGACAGCGCGTGCTCCTGGTCGAGGATCTGACCACCGATGGCGGCTCCAAGCTCGGTTTCGTCGACGCGATCCGCGAGGCGGGCGGGCACTGCGCCCATACGGCGGTGATCTTCAGCTACGGCATCTTCCCCGGCACCATCGGGCGGCTCGAGGAGCATGGCGTCACCCTGCACCACCTGTGCAACTGGTGGGACGTTCTGGAATGCGCGCGGACGCGCGGCAGTTTCGATGCGGCGACCCTGTCGGAGGTCAACGTCTTCCTGACCGATCCGCGCGGCTGGCAAGAGCGCCGGATGGCCGAGGCGCCGCCCTCCTCCTGAGCGATTCCCGCGCCGGACCCTGCCGGACCCGCCCGCGGCCATCGTGGTGGTGTGCAGGTCCGGTCGAACCATGCGCGATCGGGCGGCGCACCGCCGGTACGACATGCAGCGCTCCGCCGGTGCGACATGCGGCGCAATCGCTACATCCGCCGGGCCGAATCCTGCCGACCACCCAATGAGAGGTCGAAAAACCTCCACAAAGATTGCAGAATTGTATACCGGTTGCTGGTCCGGGCACGTGGCGGCCAAGACCTCGATCACCTGACATGGCAGCAGAGCGGAACAGTCGAGATGAACGAGATGACGGTAGTGCGCCCGGGACAATCCCCCGAGGAAGCGCGGGACGGTGCGGAAGCCTCGTTGCCTCACAACATCGAGGCCGAGCAGCAGCTTCTTGGCGCGATCCTGACCAATAACGACGTGTATGACCGCGTGGCCAGCGTGATCAACGACACGCATTTCTACGACCCGGTCCATGCGCGCATCTACGAGGTGGCGGCCAGCCGCATCGCCAAGAACGCGCTGGCCTCGCCGGTCACGCTGAAGGCGTTTCTAGAGGATGATCCGGGCCTCAAGGAGCTGGGTGGCGCGCAATATCTCGTGCGCCTCGCCGGCGCCGCGATCAGCAGCTACGCCGCGCGCGACTACGCGCAGATGATCTATGACCTGGCCATCCGGCGCGAGCTGATCGAGCTGGGGCGCGAGATCAGCGCCAAGGCCGCAAAGGTCGACGTGGCCTCGGAGCCAAAGGAGCAGATCGTCGAGGCCGAGCAGCGCCTCTACAAGCTCGGCGAGGCCGGCCAGAGCCAGCAGGGCTTCCAGTCCTTCCTGCGCGCCGTCACCGATGCGGTGAACGTGGCCAATGCCGCCTACCAGCGCGATGGCGGGCTGGCCGGGGTCAGCACCGGGCTCGTCGATCTGGACAAGAAGCTGGGCGGGCTGCACCGCTCGGACCTGTTGATCCTCGCCGGGCGGCCCTCGATGGGCAAGACTTCGCTCGCCACCAATATCGCCTTCAACGTGGCCAAGGCCTATCGCCGGGGCACCTTGCCGGATGGCACCGAGGGCGCGACGGATGGCGGCATCGTCGGCTTCTACAGCCTCGAGATGAGCGCCGAGCAGCTGGCCGCGCGTATCCTGTCGGAGGCCTCGGAAGTTCCCTCCGAGCAGATCCGGCGTGGCGACATGAACGAGACCGAGTTCCGCCGGTTCGTCGAGGCCGCCAAGGCGCTCGAATCCTGCCCGCTCTACATCGACGACACGCCCGCCCTGCCGATCAGCCAGCTGGCCGCGCGCGCCCGCCGGCTCAAGCGCGAGCACGGGCTCGACGTTCTGATGGTCGACTACCTGCAGCTGGTACGCGGCGCTGGCCGGACCGAGAACCGGGTCAACGAGATCAGCGAGATCACGCAAGGACTCAAGGCGATCGCCAAGGAGCTCGACATTCCCGTCATCGCCCTATCGCAGCTCAGCCGTCAGGTCGAGAACCGCGAGGACAAGCGTCCGCAGCTTTCGGACCTGCGCGAATCGGGCTCCATCGAGCAGGATGCCGACGTGGTGATGTTCGTGTTCCGCGAGGAATACTACAAGGAACGCGAGAAGCCCGGCGATCACGAGCTCGACAAGATGGCCTCCTGGCAGGACGAGATGGAGCGCCTGCATGGCCGTGCCGAGGTGATCATCGGCAAGCAGCGCCATGGCCCGATCGGTTCGGTCGACCTGAGCTTCGAGGGACGGTTCACCCGCTTCGGAAACCTGGTCCAGGCCTGGCAACAGGGCAGCGACCGCGACTTCTGAGCCAATGAGGGGGCGCGCGCCGTGCCGGCGGCGCGGCCCCGCGACAATTCCGGCGCGGCTCATGCGAGCGGCGCCCCGGCGGTGCAAAGGATGACGACGAGATGGGCAGCGGAACACTCCAAATCGACCTCGACGCCCTCGCGTCGAACTGGCGCGCCCTTGCCGCGATGACCGGGCCGCGCACCGAAGCGGGCGCGGTGGTCAAGGCGGACGGCTACGGGCTCGGCGCGGCGCAGGTCGCACACGCCCTGGCGCAGGCCGGAGCCAGGAAATTCTTCGCCGCCGTGGCGCAGGAAGGGGCCGCCTTGCGTGCCGCGCTCGGCCCCGATGCCGAGATATACGTCTTTTCGGGGCACATGGCCGGCGATACGGAGGCGATCTCGGAGCTGTCGCTGATCCCGATGCTCAACTCAATCGAGCAGATGACGCGGCAGTTCGAGGCGCTGCCCGGGCAGCCCTTCGGCATCCAGCTCGACAGCGGGATGAACCGGCTTGGCCTGGAGCCGGCCGAGTGGGGAGCCGCGCGGGAGATCGCCCTCGGGCTCGGCCCCCGCCTCGTCGCGAGCCACCTGGCCTGTGCTGACGAGCCCGAACACCCGATGAACCGGCAACAGCTCGACACTTTCCGGAAGATGACCGACGGCATCGAGGCGCCCCGTTCGCTCGCCGCGACGGGCGGCATCCTGCTGGGCGAGGAATATCATTTCGACGTGGTCCGCCCCGGTATCGGCCTCTATGGCGGCCTGCCCTTCGCCGAGGCCCGCCCGGTGGTGCGCCTTTCCCTGCCCGTCATCCAGTGCCGAGATCTCGTGGAGGGCGAAAGCGTGGGCTATGGCAACAGCTGGACCGCCGAAGGGCCCGTGCGCCTCGCGACCGTCTCGGGAGGGTATGGCGACGGGCTTCTCAGGGCGCTCAGCAACGAGGCGATGCTGTTCAGTGGCGAGGTGCCCTGCCCGCTTGTCGGCAGGGTCTCGATGGACCTCATCACGGTGGATGTGACCCATCTCGACCGCGATCCCGAGCACCTCGATATCCTGTGCCCCTCGCAAAGCGTCGATGAGCTTGCGACCGGCGCCGGAACGATCGGCTACGAGATCCTCACCTCGCTGGGCAATGGGCGCTACAGGCGCAGCTACGAGGGTGGCGGACTGATCTCCGCGACGTGAACAATCCGGTTCCGCGGCGAGGAATTGTCACCCCGCGGGACCGATCCTTCTATCTGCTTGACAATTTCGGATCATATTTATTCAACGTGGTAAATTGGCCACGCATGCTTTACAGTGGCACCCAACTTTCTCTTCGCCCCAAGGATTGATGCACCGGTCCGACCCACTGTTCCCGGGCATTCAGCAGCAGCAGTTTTTAAGATAACTTCTTTTCTTTGCAATGGCTTGATGGAGACCACCCTCGAGATTGCCGTATCCCTTTGATGGCGACCACGACCGGTCCGAACCGGTCGCTGGTGACTGCACCGCCCGGCCCGCGAAGCGGACTACAGCCCTCTCATCGGCCCCCTGCCACGGGGGTGTGGCAAAAGTTGCGGAACTAAGGCCAAGGACGGGTGATTTAACAGACAAGCGATTTTATGCCGATCGACCGTACCGTTTCACGCTGCCACCCAACTGCCAGGAGTACCGTTATGACCAACAGTTCCGCATACGGCCCCGAAACCCGGATCATATCCCTGCTTCAGGGTCTGGCCACCGCGATCCTCGCCGTCGCAGCCTTCGCCCTCGTGGTCGCGACGGTTGCCGCCGCGCTCGGGCTGCTGCCCTGGCTGACGCTGCCGGTGAGCTTTGGCGAGACCGTCTACACGCAGGCCGGCATCGTCATCCAGACCGGCGCCGCGGTGCTGCTCTTGGTGCTCCTCACCTTCATTCCCTCCGCGGCCCGCGTGATGCGCCTCGAGGCCACGCATCGCGATTTCTCGATCTGCATGAGTGATGTGGCGGATGCCTACGCGGCCTGCCACCGCGCCGATCGCGCCGGAGCCTTCACGCTCGCCAGCGAGTTCGACAGCGTCAAGGAGCGCATCGCCTTCCTGCGCCAGCATCCCGATCTGGGCAACCTGGAGCCCGACGTGCTCGAGGCCGCCGCCCAAATGAGCCATACCTCGCGCGAGATCGCCGAGATTTACTCCGATGAGAACGTTGCAAGGGCCCGCACCTTCCTGCGCGAGCGCATGGAGGAGATCGAGACCTTCCGCGACCGGATCGGGCAAGCCAATACGCAGTCGCACGAATTGCACCGCTATCTCGAGCAGGTCGAGCTCGAGGAGGACATCAACGCCTCGCAGCTCCAGCGTCTCGAGGAGCAGTTCGGCGAGACGCTCACCAAGCTGGGCTTCCGCCGTGTCGCCTCGCGTCCGGCCGGCAACGTGGTTGCCATGCCCTCGGCAACCGCCGCCGAATAGGCGCGCAACGCCGCGAACGCGCCGTCATCCGTCCCGCCCACCTGGCAGTGACGGGACGGATGACGGCGCCGCCGGCGAGGGTTCTTGCCCTTGCCGGTTTCGCGTTGCAAAAGGGCCCATGGCAAAATCACTCTCCTTCACTTGCACGGCTTGCGGCGCTCTGCATTCCAAGTGGTCGGGCCGGTGCGATGCCTGCGGCGAATGGAACACCATCGTCGAAGAAGCGCCCCTGGCCGCCGGCCCGGCCGGAAAGTCGCTCGGCGCCAAGCGCGGGCGCGGCATGGCCCTGGGCGATCTGGCCACCATCGAGGCACCGCCCCCCCGCACCGAATCGGGCCTTGTCGAACTTGATCGCGTGCTTGGCGGCGGGCTTGTTCCCGCCTCGGCGGTTCTCGTGGGCGGCGATCCGGGCATCGGCAAGTCCACACTTCTCCTGCAAGCGGCGGCGGCCTTCGCGAATGCGGGGCTGAAATCGGTCTATGTCTCCGGCGAGGAGGCCAGCGCCCAGATCAGGATGCGGGCCCGCCGCCTCGGGCTTGGCGATGCGGCGGTGAAGCTCGCGACCGAGACGAGCCTGCGCGACATCCTCACCACGCTGGAGGCCGAGAAGCCCGACCTGGTGATCATCGATTCCATTCAGACCATGTGGGCCGACACGGTCGACAGCGCGCCGGGCAGCGTCAGCCAGGTGCGCGCGGCCGCCCATGAGCTGACGGCCTTTGCCAAGAAGAACGGCATCTCGGTCATCTTGGTTGGCCATGTGACCAAGGAGGGCCAGATCGCCGGTCCCCGCGTGATCGAGCACATGGTCGACACGGTCCTCTATTTCGAGGGCGAGCGCGGCCACCAGTTCCGCATCCTGCGGGCGGTCAAGAACCGCTTCGGTCCCGCCGACGAGATCGGCGTCTTCGAGATGACCGGCGCGGGGCTCGCCGAGGTGGGCAACCCTTCGGCACTGTTCCTGTCGGACCGCGAAACGCCGCAGCCCGGCACGGTGGTCTTTGCCGGGATCGAGGGCAGCCGCCCGCTCCTGTGCGAGTTCCAGGCCCTTGTCGCGCCGACGCCGCAAAGCCAGCCGCGGCGCAGCACGGTGGGATGGGACGGGGCGCGCCTTGCGATGATCCTCGCGGTGCTGGAGGCACGCTGCGGCATTCCCTTCGCCGGGCTCGACGTCTATCTCAACGTGGCGGGGGGCCTGCGCGTGCGCGAGCCGGCGGCCGATCTCGCCGTGGCGATGGCGCTTTTGTCGGCGCGCGAGGATGCCGCCCTGCCCGCGCAGACGGTCGTCTTCGGCGAGATCAGCCTGAGCGGCGGCCTGCGCCCGGCGACGCAGACCGAAAACAGGTTGAAAGAAGCGTCGAAACTTGGTTTCACGGCTGCGATCGTTCCCGAGCGCAGCAAGACGGGAACCGATGGAGGACTTGCGCTCCGGCAGTTCTCTGACCTTGCCGGTCTGGTCGGCGACATGTTCGGGGCGGGCTGAAAGGGCTAATTCATGGAAGGTTTCACGGTCATCGATGCCGTCGTGGCGGGGGTCATCGTCCTGTCCTCGATCCTTGCCTATTCGCGCGGCTTCGTGCGCGAGGCGATGGCGATCCTGGGCTGGATTGCGGCGGCGGTGCTGGCATTCATCTTCGCGCCGGAGGCGGAGCCACTGGTGCGCGAGATCCCGGTGCTGAGCGATTTCCTCGGCGATAGCTGCGAGCTGTCGCTCATCGCGGCCTTCGCGATCGTCTTCGCGATCGCGCTCGTACTCGCCTCGATCTTCACCCCCCTGCTCTCGGGGTCGGTGCGCAACTCGGCGCTTGGCGGCATCGACCAGGTGCTCGGCTTCCTCTTCGGGGTGGCGCGCGGCGTGCTCCTCGTCGCGGTGGCCCTGATCGTCTATGACCGGGTGATGACGACAGATGCGATCCCGATGGTCGAGAACTCGCGCAGCGCCGCGATCTTCGCGCGCAGCGAAGCCTCGCTCGACGAGCGCATCCCCGACGATGCGCCGGGATGGATCGTGGCCCGCTACGAGCAGCTCGTGGGAACCTGCGGCAGCTGAGCGGCCCTTCCGCCCTTTCGGCTCAAAGCCCCGGATGCGCCGCCTCCGTAAGCGTTAGCTGAACAGCACCAGCGGTTCAGCTTGACGGCTTGAAGTTCCACGGCAGCAGGTCGTCGAGGCGGCTTTGCG
>NZ_APKE01000107.1 GCF_009835145.1 Profundibacterium mesophilum KAUST100406-0324
GTGGCATCGTCGGGGGCGACCGCTGCATCGATCTCGGCGAGGAGGGCATAATAGTCTCTTTGCAGCGTCTGGTGGTCTCGAGCCTGCCGGCCGAAGTCGAAGACCAGCTGCAATGCGCCGATCAGGGCGACGCCCGCGCCGATCCAGATGCGGTCGATGCCAAGGCGCATCGCGAGATCGCCGATCGCCGCCGCGCCGAGCAGCAGGACCAGCAGATTGAAGCTGCGGTTGATCCGCTCCAGCGCACGGCGGCGCGCCGTGTGGTAGAGCGCGTTTCTCAGCAC
>NZ_APKE01000108.1 GCF_009835145.1 Profundibacterium mesophilum KAUST100406-0324
ATGATGTCGAGATGCTGGGGAAGCGAGAACCCTTCCTGGCCGGCTTCGTCCGTCACCTGCGCGAGATAATTGGAATGGGGGTCAGACTTGATGAAGCGGTGAATACGCACGTAGCTTGGCGCGAAGTCGTTGAAGATCGCCTGATCACTGGGCGTCAGGCGCATCGGCACGTCACCTGCCTCAAGCCGCCCGGTCCAGTAATAGGACAGCTCGAAGATGCCAGCGCCGTTGAACAGAAGCTCGATCGGATAGGACTTCGTGTCC
>NZ_APKE01000109.1 GCF_009835145.1 Profundibacterium mesophilum KAUST100406-0324
GAAGCGGACCAGCGGATCATCGACCTCCGCCGGCGTGCTTTCGTCTTGCGCAGAGGCGCGGAAGTCCCGGTAAAACACCTCATGAGCGGCCTCCTGCTCCGGTGTGCTGGTCGGCTGCGGCGTGGCCGGCACGCGCCTGGCGGACGCGGCCCGGCCCGTCTCGAGCGCGATGACCCGTGCCTCGGGCTTCTCGGGCTCCGGCGCCGATGTTTCCTCGAGACCGCGTGCGATATCTTTCGCCGACAGGGGC
>NZ_APKE01000110.1 GCF_009835145.1 Profundibacterium mesophilum KAUST100406-0324
GAAGCGGACCAGCGGATCATCGACCTCCGCCGGCGTGCTTTCGTCTTGCGCAGAGGCGCGGAAGTCCCGGTAAAACACCTCATGCGCGGCCTCCTGCTCCGGTGTGCTGGTCGGCCGCGGCGTGGCCGGCACGCGCCTGGCGGACGCGGCCCGGCCCGTCTCGAGTGCGATGACCCGTGCCTCGGGCTTCTCGGGCTCCGGCGCCGATGTTTCCTCGAGACCGCGTGCGATATCTTTCGCCGACAGGGGC
>NZ_APKE01000111.1 GCF_009835145.1 Profundibacterium mesophilum KAUST100406-0324
CGGCTGGGCCGCGACCCAGTCGAGCATCCGGCCGTGGATGCGCTCCCATTGCTGAAGCTTCTGGGGCAGCAGTTCCTCGCCGATCAGGATCACCGGGGCGCCGGAGCCCTCGTAGATGTCACGCACGATCTCGATCATCTTGCGCTTGACCAGCATGTCCGCCTCGTCGATCAGCAGCGGCGCGTCGCTCATGGCGAGCTCCGCCGAGATCGCCTCGACCATCTCCGACACCGTGCCTTTCGGCGGC
>NZ_APKE01000112.1 GCF_009835145.1 Profundibacterium mesophilum KAUST100406-0324
GGTGCCTTCACATCCCTCAGCGGAACGGTGGCAGACGCATGAGCACTTACAATATCGCAGTTCCGGCCCTTCGCACGGGCGATCCGGAGATCTTCTTCGACGGCGCGCCCGGCAAGGAAACGGGCGCGCAGCCCTTCGCCGTCACCACGGCCGACATCGGCAACCGGGCGGAGGCGGGCGCGCTCGACTTCCGCAAGCAAATCTACCGAATGCGCCGGGCCGTCACCAGCGTG
>NZ_APKE01000113.1 GCF_009835145.1 Profundibacterium mesophilum KAUST100406-0324
AGCGGCAACGACGATCCTTGTTGCCGGGAGACGGAGGTGCCACAAGGCTAGGTTCTTTCGGGAATCCTTCCGTGTCAGTTTCGTGGGGTATCGCTCTGGGACGGTTGTGCGTCGAATGTCGTCCCGGGCTGCTCGACTTTTGTAACCAAAAAGGTGCGTGTCTCGGCTCTGAATCGCCTGCAGACGACTTGAGACGAACGGGGTGTTGTAAGTGGTAGAGTGGCCTTGCTGT
>NZ_APKE01000114.1 GCF_009835145.1 Profundibacterium mesophilum KAUST100406-0324
ACAGCAAGGCCACTCTACCACTTACAACACCCCGTTCGTCTCAAGTCGTCTGCAGGCGATTCAGAGCCGAGACACGCACCTTTTGGTTACAACAGTCGAGCAGCCCGGGACAACATTCGACGCACAACCGTCCCGGAGCGATACCCGACGAAACTGACACGGAAGGATTCCCGAAAGAACCTAGCCTTGTGGCACCTCCGTCTCCCGGCAACAAGGATCGTCGTTGCCGCT
>NZ_APKE01000115.1 GCF_009835145.1 Profundibacterium mesophilum KAUST100406-0324
GAGATACTCGCGCCCCGATAGGGTGATCCGGCCGTCATCGGTGGTGGGATGGTCGCTCATCAATTTGCTCCTTCGTCATGTGTGGATGGGCCGGGCGCCGCGTCTTTGCGCACGGCATCGCGCAAGATCGCATCGCCCAGCTCGGTAACCGAAAGACCGCGCGCGGCGGCGATGGGCTCGAGGGCTGCATAGGTCGTGCGGTCGACCGACAGGCGCTTCATGCCGGTATCG
>NZ_APKE01000012.1 GCF_009835145.1 Profundibacterium mesophilum KAUST100406-0324
GATGCTGACGCCGGCCGAACCGATACCCATCTGCAGCTCGACGCCCGCATCATGCGCAATGTCGCCCGTCTGCGCGCCGGGGATCTGCGCGTCGTAGCTCATCACCCAAGGCGCATCGTTGCGCTTGTAGGCCGCCCGCGCGGCGTTGGCGGTCCCGGCGTCCAGCTCGAAGAGCATCGCCACGCGATCACCCGCCGCGAAGGCGCCGGGCGGGGCCAGCGCGATGTTGAAGACGTTGCCCGAGGTCCGCGCAAGACGCTGCACGCTGACGCTGCCGTCGGTCAGGTAGATCACCCGCATGTCGCCGTTGAACAGGTCGATGAAGCCGGCATTTGACGTGGGCAGGGTGGGGAGCGAAACGTTGGCGTGGTAGAGCAAGTTCGTGGACGCGGCGAAAGGCCAGACCTTTTTCAGGAACGTCCCGGCGGCGAGCGTTACCGCAGGCTGGACGGCCGCGACCACCTCTTGCTGCGCCACGATGCTTCGTTCTTCGGTCCCCGCGACATTGGCCGCAATCTCGACATAGCGCAGCTCGAGACCGTCATCCTCTGGCGGCAGGGTGTAGGTGCTGCCGGAGGCGCGCGCGACCGTGTCGGTGCCCACGAACCATTGCCGGGTGATCTCGGGTGGATCGTTGGACGGCGCCAGCACCAGGCCCGGCGTGGCCGTGTAGTCGCTGCCGACGCTGGTGGAGGTCGGATCGAGGATGAAGATCGGCAGGCCAGCGTCGAGCTGCGAGCGGAAGACCTCATACGAGGCATTGTAGCTGGGCTCGGAGTGCCCCGTCAGATCGAAGGTAATGCGCCCGGTCGCGGTATTCTCCACCAGGTTCGAGATCGTGCCCTCGCTGGCCACGAGATCGCGGACGGCCGCGCCGCCGGCCAGGCGCACCAGGCCCAGAAATTCGCCGGCAATGCGCTGCCGGCCGACGAAGCCGCCCATCACGCAGGCTCCACGATCAGATAGTGGGTCTGGGCATCGACCGCGCCAGCGGCCACGAGCGCATCGTAATCGGCCTGCGAGATCGCAATGATGTTGCGGATCACCGTGGCGCCGGCGATGGCGCTTGCATCGGAGCGGATGGCGGCAGTCTCGAGGGCACCCAGCCGATCGTAAAGCTCGGTGGCGTTCTCATTGATCTTCTGCGCGCCGCTGCGCAGATCATCGCCGGTGCCGTCATTGGGCACCGTGCCGGTGTTGATGAGCTGTTTAACCATGGCAAAAGCCTTTCTTAAGCTGCGTCGAAGGTCAGGTCTGGATCGTCGAAGGTGAAGGATCGGCCGTCGAAACTGCGCGGGGGGCGGGCCGCGTCGAACGTGGCGCTGCCGCTGTCCCAGCGGAGCACCGATGCCGAGTAGTTCGGTGCAGTGATCGCAAGACGGGTGACTGCGATCGCGAAGAGCGGTCGGCGGTTGATGACCCTTGCCTTAAACACGGGTCACGTCCTCGAGGATGAGTGCGGTCTTGGTGACCGAGCTTCGGATCACGCCGCCGGGGCTCGCGAGCTCGACATCGAAGCGGTAGAGGCCGGGGGGGAGGCGCGCGGTGGCGCTGGCAGGCGCGGAGAGCGCGATGGTGCGGTCAGCGGCACTGACGATGACGGCCGTGAGCCGCAGCTGGCCGTGGATCGAGCGCAGATCGCAGCGCGGCGTCATCGTGGCCAGATCGCCGATCTCCTCCTCGATCGTGACCAGCCAGGACAGCGTGTCGCCCTGCTTGATGGTGACATCGGTCATTCTGTCTCTCCCATTGCAAAGGCGCGATTGAGCGCGATGACGATCCGGTGCAGATCGCCGGGCGCGTAGGTGTATGCGGCCTGCAGACCGAGCGCGTCGGCGACGAGCTCGCTGCAAAACCAGCGGCGCGGTGCCGAGCGGCGCAGCGGCAGCAAGAAGTTCGCGGCGATCCCGAAATAGTCATAGCCGGCGCCGATCTGCCTCATGGCGCGCGGCACAGCGTTTTGATGCGCCCAGCCCAGCACCGGCAGCACATCCCAATGATCGGGCTCGAACATGATTTTCTTCATCCGCACGCCGCCATCGCGGCGCGAGGCGGAGATCGCCCACGCCTCGCGCCGCCGGCCCGCCCCCAGGACGTGATCATCGACCAGCTCGACATGGCTGTAGGGCGAGCGGGTCGCCAGGCGCACGGCGCGGTCGGCAAGCGTTCCGGGGGCACGGTAGAAGGCCAGAGAGATCATGGGGCAAGCTCCGCATCAATGGAGGTGACGAGGGCCGGCCCGAGCCGGTGACGCACCTCTGTGATCTGGAAGGTGCGGGTCAGTTCCGGCCGCATCCCGCGGGGCTCGATGAGCCGGCCGGCGAAAAGGTCGGGCCCGCCCGCGCCAGTGCCGCCTCCGCCGCGCGCCGCGCCTCGGCCTCTGATCCGAAGGGATGGCGCAACCGTTGCTCGGGCGCGCCCGATCCCGCGGTGACCTTGCGCAGGGCCGCGCTTTGCACATCGGACCATTCGGCGGTGGCGCTCTTGTAAAGGGTGCGCTCCTCGAAGGCCCAGCTGTAGGACGTCATCTCGGAGGCCGCGACGTCGGCAGGGGCGAGGGTCTCGCCACTTGCCAGGGCGGCGCTGCCGCGCGGCACCAGGACAAGGCGGCCCGAGGCGGGCTTTACGGCGGCATCAAGGGGGGCGGCCAGCCGTGTCAGCAGGTGCAGGTCCGATTCTGCCGTCTGCGCGACCAGCTCATAGGCGATGCCGGCAAGCTCGGGAGCGATCGTTGCGGTGAGCCCGGCCTCGGCGGCGATCGTGCTGGCGATCTGGCCGAGTGTCGCGGCCGGCCAGGCGCGCGTTTTCGGAGCGCGGATCGCGGCGGTCATGTCGGCGGCCTTGGCTTCGATGCTCATGCGCGCGGGCGGGCCGCTGCCCTCGCGGCGATCCACGCTGAAGCGGCCCATTGCCGTGAGCCCGGTCTCCCGAAACCCGAGGGCCAACTCGAGCACCGCCCCTTCGGGCGGGATCGCCAGGACGGCATCGCGGTCGTCGAGATCGATGCGCAGCCGGTCGGAGGTGATCCCGGCGGCATCGACGAGCTCGAGCGAGATCAGGCGGTCGCGCAGGGCCGCGCTGATATCGGTCCCGTTCGCGCGCAGCTGCAGATCGGGCGTCATGGCCGGCCCCAGAGCCGCACCGGCTCGGCAACGTCCCGCGCCGACGGGACTGTATCCGGCAAGCGCAGCTCGAGCCCTGCCGGCAGAAGCGGCCCGCGCGCGGCAAGGCCGGGATTGAGATCGAGCACCGCGGCGATGTCGGAATGATGGCCGAAGGCCTCGTAGAGCAGATCGTCGAGCATGTCGCCCTGCCTCGTGCGAACGATCATGCCGCGTCCTCCCCATATGCGGCGAGGGTGATCGAAAAAGCGATCTTGCGCGGCGCGCCGTCTGCCAGGAGCGCGGTGCGGGTCTCGCTCACCTGCGTGATCACCCAGCGGCGCCAGACGAAGCCGGCCCCGTCGACCAGCATCAAGGGTAGCCCGAGCTGCGCCTGGGCGCGCATCAGATCGATCTGGCGCAGCCCGCCCCGGAAATGCGGATAGATCACGCCCTCGAGGGTGATGGTCTGCACGCCCGGCCCGGTGAATTGATGCGCCGGCGCCCGCCCGATGCGCTCGAGCGCCTCCCAGCGATACGCCGCCTCGCGCCGGAAGCTCTGGTAGCCGCCATTGAATATGCCGAAGCGGAAGGCGCCGAGGGCCATCATCACCAGATCACGCATCGTAATCGCCCCCATCGTGCAGCGCCGCGCCGCGGCTGCCCTGGCGGGCGGAGCGCGCGATCTCGGCACGGACCGCCTGGGCGATCTGAACGGGATCGGCTCCCGGGGCCGGATAAATGTTGATGTCGCCGATCGTCACCGCCGTGCCGGAGCCCGGCGCTCGCGCCCCGCGCGGCGGCGAGACGGCGAGACCCCGCGCGGCGCGCTCGCTCATCGAAACCATCTCGCGCAGCTGGCCGTGATGGGCGATGAAGCCGCCACGGTCGCGGTATTCAAGCTCGGGGCCGCGCTCGCCGGTAAGCAGCCAGCCGGGACCGAAGCCGCCGCCGCCCGCGCGCGCCTGCACCGGCGCGCCGGGCGCGGCGCCCGCGGCCAGGCTGACCTGGGCAGTGCGCGGCATGGCGGCATCGACCTTGGCGGCCATAGCCTGGACAGCGGCGATCACCCGCGCGGTGCCCGCCACGATCCCGTCCGCGAGGGCATCCATCATGGCGCGGCCGCTCGCTTCGAGATCGAGGCCGCTCAGAGCGTCGTTGGCCTCGCGCACTGTCTCGGCGATGGCGCGCGGCAGGGCACCGGCGGCCTTCGAGACGCGCTCGATACGCCGCTGGAGGGCCGCGACATCCTCGCCATCGGCGCGCATGTCCTCGATCGTCGGAGCCTGCGGGGCGGCCGGGGCGCCCTGCCCCGCGCCAAGCAGTTGCAAAGCCTCGGCCGCGCGGCGGGCATCGGCGCCGGTGGTCGCGGCCTTGCCTGCCAGGATGTCATGCAAGGCCTCGACCTCGATCAATCCCTGCTCATACCGCTCAACCGCCGCCAGCCCCTCGTCCCATTCGGTAAAGGTGCCGCTGAGGGCGTCTCGCAACTGATCTGTGAGCGATGCCGCCTCATCGGCCTTCCCCCAGGAGATCAGCGATGGCATCTCGGGGATGATGTCCGACCAGGAGAAACTGGGCATCACGTCGGACCAGGAGAAATCGGCCGCATTGCGCAGCCAGTCGACAAGGTTGTTCCCGTTCATCCAGTCGACCCAGGCATCGGGCATGATCAGCTTGGCGATGGAAGTGGCGACCCCCACGCTCGCGACGCGGATGCGCTCCCACAGGCCAGCGGCCTCATCGAGCTCGAGGAGCGCCCCGGTCATCTCCTTCAGCGCGTCGTTGATCGGGTCCAGGAACATCTCGCCGGCGCCGACATTCTGGGTTGCGAAGGCGTTCTTCAGGCGCTGCCAGTTATCGATCACGTCATCGGAGACGGCCTCGAGCTCCTTTTGCATCGAGCCGGCCGCATTGGCGCGCACATCGCCGATGCGGGCCATGGCGCTGTCATATTTCTCCAGATCCGAAAGGATCGGCAGCAGCTCGCGCCCGGCCTCCTCGCCGAAGAGCTGGGAGACGATCCCCGCCCGCTCGAAATCAGGCATGGCCGAGATCGCGCCCACAACCTCGCGGATCGCGGATGTGGCATCGGTGGCCATGCGGCGCTGCAGCCCGGCCCATTCCTCGGTCAGACCGATCTTCTCGAGCTGGCGGGTCTGGGAGGACGACAGATCGCCCATGCCCTTGACCATGGTCCTGTTCATCGCGAGGAAGCTGGTCTTCGCGGCTTCGGGCGCAGTGCCTGCCGCGATCATCGCGGTGCCGAAGGCCAGCGTCTCCTCGGTGGCGTAGCCGATAGCTTTACCAGCCGCGAGCGCATCGGCGGCGAACTTGGCGAGCGGCGCGGCGCCGGCCGAGCTGGTATTGCCCATGTGGTTGACCTGGTCGGCGATCGCGCGGATCTCGTCCTGGGTGGCGCCGAGCGAGGCGCGCCAGTTGCCCATGATCGCCGCGCCATCGATCCCGTCCATCGCGAAGAACATGGTGGAGGCATCGCGCAGGAAACCGCGCAGCTCGGCCGGATCGGTGATGCCCATGTTGCCGGCGGTGCCGGCCATGGCGATGAACTCGCGGGTGGCGAGGGGGATGTCCTGCGCCAGATCGTCGATATCGTCCTTCAGACGGCCCAGCCCTTCGGAGGAAAGACCGAGCGTCTTGTTGGCCTCCGACCAGGCATCCTGGGCGGTTGCGGCCGCGCGCACGGCATTGGCGGTGGCAGCCGCGCCAGCCGCCCCGATGCCGAGCGCCATGCGGCCTGCGGCGCGCCCCAGCGTGGCAACGCGGCTGTTGATGCCCCGCAGGTCGTCCTCGACCTCGCGGGCCGGGCCGCGCACCTTGTTGATCAGGCGCATGACGATCTCAACGTTCATGTCGCGCATCAGTCATCCTCCATGCGAGGTCCGCGCCGCAGGGCATGGGCGTGCCAGCGCATCAGTTCGGGGACGCTCATCGGGTCCATGTCGGCGAGGCGCCATCCGAAGATCACGGCGATGTCGGCCATGATCTCCTCGACATCGCCCGGCACGGTCAGCTGGTCTCGGCATCCTCGATCTCCGCCAGCATCTCCCGGCGCTCCATCTCGATCGTCTCCGCCTTGAAGAAAAAACCCGAAACGATCAGCGAGAGCCCCCCGATGTCGTCGGTGGCGAGCTGCTCGACCTCGCTCGGCGCGAGGTTCGGGCGGGTGATGCGCGGCAGGAGCTTGATCAGGGCGCTCACGTCGCCCTGGATGAGATCGATGGTCTTGAGACCGCGCAGCGCGCCGGCGTTGGGCCGGCTGAGGGTGACGGTCTCGATCCGCTCCTCGCCGCGCAGGATCGGGGCGGAAAGGCGGTGGGTGTTCATGGCTTCAGTGCTCATTGATCGCTCCTTAAATGCCCATTGCGCGGCGGGTCGCGGCGAGTTGATCGACGCCGCCGATCACCCTCCGGCCCGCCTGCACATCGATCTCGAAGAGCTCGTCGCCATCCTTGACGAGGCGGAAGTAGTCGACATCGAGGGTGAGCTTGATCGGCACATCCGAGCCGGTCTTGAGATCGGAGAAGTTCATGACCGACCAGCGCCCGCCAAGCGATGCGATGAAGGCGCTGGCCTCGTAATCCGCCTCGCCCCGCTCGATCGGGCGCAGCACCATGCGGCGGCGCGCCCCGAAGAACTTGATCGGCTCCACGGTCCATTCCGCCAGGGTGATCATGGCCTGCATGCCGGCCATGCCCATCTCGACGGCGAGCGGTGCATCCATGCCGGCGCCGCGATGCCCTTCGGTCTCGAGCTTCAGCTCGGGCAGCGTGGCCTCGGTGGCGCGGCCGGCGTAGCTGACGCCGTCGATATAAGCATTGAAGTCGCGGATCTTGCGCGGGTATTGCATCACGTTGCTCCTTTAGAGTGTGGCCGCGCCGGCGACTTCGGCGACGAGATCGTCGTAGTAGTCGCCGCGGCGGTGAGCGCGGAAAGTCAGGTGCTCGAGGGGCGCGGGCGGCTCGAAGTCGAAATCGAGATAGAGCTTGCCGGCCTTCAGCGCGGCCTCGGTGTTGAGCTCCGGATCGAGGTAGCAGCGGAAGCCCAGGAGCGCCCCGATCGAGACGAGGCCCTGGCCGAAGGCCTGGACGCTGTCGCGGATGTCGAGCACCAGCTGCGCGGAGAGCGGCCTGTCGAGAGCCCACAGATGCGCCTGCTCGATGCTGTCATAAAGGATGTCGGCGGTGCGGCGCACCGACAGGAACGCCCATTGCGCATCGATGCCAGCGCCCCGGTTGCCCCAGAGCCTGAAGCCCGAACGGCGAATGATGGTCGCGACCTCGGCCTCGTTCATTCGGTTGGCCTCGCTGTCATCGGCACCAAGCGAGAAGGAGACCGGGCGGTCGGTGCCCGAAATGCCGTTGATCACCTGGTTGGACGGAGACCACCAATAGCCGCGCTCCACGTCGCTGCGCGCGATCAGACCGGCCACGTAGGCGGAGGCGGGGCGCGAGACGAAGGCGGCCGTCGCGGTGTCGAAGACCTGCACGGCCGGATCGACGAGATAGAGCCGATCCGATCCCCACAGGCCCCGGTCGGTTTTCGCGTCGGTCTCGGTGGTGTTCGGACCGTCGGCGATGACCACGGCGCGCAGCCGCTCGGCGGCGGCGATGAGGTTGGTGGTGACCGGGCTGGCCAGATCGCCTGGCGCCGTTGCGCTGAAGCCCGGCGCGACGAGGATGCGCGGTGTCAGATCGAGTAAGGGCTGCGCCTTGAGCAGCGCGTAGACGCCGGTCTGATCGGCGGCAGTGCCCGCGACGGCCGCCAGGGTCTCGGCCGCGGTCAGGCCTTCCTCGACGCGCACCATGACGACGGTGCCGGCGCCTTGCGCGTAGATCGCATCGAAGGCGGGGCGCAGCGTGCCTTCGGCGCCAAGGGCCGCGGCGGCGCGGGGACCCTCGACCAGGACCGGGGTATTGGCCGGGAATGCCACCGGATCGGCGGCGCCCGCCGTGCCGACCACCCCGATGACCGAGCTTTTGAGGTTGCGGATCGGGCGCAGGCCGTCATCGATCGCGATGACTTCGACGCCGTGAAGGAACTGTTCGGGCATCATGCGCCTCCCAGGGTTGCGGCGGCCTGCCCGGCCGCCTTGTCAGCTTCGGATTTGAGCCGGGCGAGCGCCGCCTCTATGGTCGTCTGCGCGCCGGGCGCGGTGTCGGGGATGGCGTTGATGGTGGCATGCGCCTCGGCCTCGAAGGCGCCGATCCAGAGCGCCACGCGGCGGGCCGCGCGGGCACGATCGGTGATCACCAGCAGCAGCGCGTCGCGGTCGATACCGCGGGCGGCGGCCTCGCGGTCGATCATCTCCAGCTCGCCCGGAGCGGCGCCGAGCGGATCGGCGGCGATGGCCTCCTTGATCCGGTACTCATCGAGCTTCCCGGCGGAGGCGGAGGAGAGCTGCGCGCGGTACTCGGCGGCAACCAGGGCAATCGCGGCGCTGGCGGCGCGCTTGAGCGCGGCGATGATCACCGCCTCGGGGATCGCGGCGGCGCGGGCGGCCGTGGGCGAGAAGTTGGTATAGCCGCGGCCGTCATGGGTGAAGTTCAGATCCATTATGTCCTCACAGGGCGGTCATGTTGGTGACGAGGTTGGAATTGGCGCCGGGGTTGGTGACATTGGCGCCGATGACATAGGCGCCGCCCATGTTTCCATTCACGTCCGTCGTCTGGTTCAGCACGAAGGTCAGGGCGCTCGCGGTCAGGGTCCCGCAAGAGCCGAAGCCGTTCGAGACCGGCCGGATGAAGTCGATATCGGCCGCGCCGAAATGCAGCATCATCTTCGAGAAGGCACCGATCGGACCCACGATGGCGCTGTATTGCGGATCGGCGGGCAGCGTGCCGGTATAGGTCGGGAACGCGACCTTCACGCCGCGCAGCAGGATGCCGGCATTGAGATCGGCGCCCCATCCTGAAAGCCGCGCCGTGCCCCCGGCTTCGTAGGCACTCAGGGTGATCGTCGGGCGCGGCCCGCCATCGGGGCCGAGGATGGTGATCGCCTTGGCGGTCAGCGGCTGGCGCTCGGGCGGCAGGGTGATGTCACCGAGCAGACGGATCAAACCCGAGCCGTTCTCGGGCACTGCGGCGATCGCCGCCTTGATCGAGGCGAAGGGCGCGGCTTCGCTGCCCGCGTTGAGATCGTTACCGGTGGCCGGATCGACCCAGTAGAGTTTGTGCAGCTTCGGGAAGGCGGCGATGGCGGCGGCAAGCTCGGATTGAATTTCCGATTTTGCCCCCTCGAAATACGCTTTCAGCGCCGTGTTGGTGCCGATCAGATTGGCGATATCTTCGGTGGTGGTCATGAGGTCTCCTTAACTGGCGCGCGCATCGAGGCGCTCTGCCTGGCGCAGCTGCTCGAGCTGCAGGTTTGCGAGGGCGGCGGCGGTCTTGACCGCGAGATCGAAGAGCGCATCGTCGGGGGCATGGACGATCACCAGGCCGCTATCGGCGGCGCTGAACTGGAGCACGTGGTTGACCAGGTATTCGATCGCGCCGGCCTGCCCCAGATCGGCGGAGGACCAGATCGCGATCAGCGTGCCCTCACTGTCGAAAAAGCCGATCTCGCGCACCTGGTAGGCCTGCGCGCCCGGCGGGAAGGACGCGATGACGCGCCAGGCGTCGGGCTCGATCCGGTGGCGGCGCTCGATCGCGGCGCGCGCCTTTTCGCGCCTCAGACCGACCTGGCCGGGATCGGGGGTGTAGACGACGCCGAGCCCGTCGCCGATGGCGATATGGCTGATCGCGACCTGCGTGGCGCTGCCGGCCGCGGCGCTGATCTTCGCGATGCCGGCGGTGGTCAGGAGGATGTCGCTCATGATGCGGCTCCGAGATGGTGGGTGGCCAGGGAGGTGACGCGCAGGTGGCCGCCGCTGCGCAAGAAGCCCCGCGTGCTGGCGAGACGGGGCGCGGGGCGCGGGGTGAGGATGGCGGCCTGGCGCGTGCGCGCCAGCGCCCCGGTCCGGACCGCGAGGCGCGTCTCGAAGTCGTAGCCGATGCGCAGGACGTAGTGGCTGCGCGCGGGCTTGGTCCGCTCGATCAAGGCCTTGATCCGGGTGATCAGCGCGGTGTCGACCTGCCGGCCGGCCCTGGCGATATTGCTGGCATAGGCATCGATGCGGAACGTATGCGGCACGCCGCCATGCTCCCACCACTCGCTCAAGTCCAGCCGCAGTCCGGCGCTGGTCAATGCCTCCTCAACAGCCGCGCGCGTGCCCTTGCGGCGATGCACGAAGATGCTGCGCGCGATGACCGCACGTTTCGTCTGCGTGTCCCAGCCGGGATCCCAGACATCGACTGACATGGCCCAGGCCAGCCAGGACAAAAGCTCGGGCGGGCAGCGTGCGGGGTCCATGAGTGTCGCGACGGCGCCGAGCTGAGGTTTGCCCGCGCGAATTCCCGCCTCGAGCGCCAGCTCGGCGGGGGCGGCATTGGGCGGCAGGATGCTTTCAGACATGGCGGATCACCGCCGCTTGCGCGGCATAGGCCACCTCTGTGGGACCGACGGCGACATCGGCGGCGGGAGAGATCAGCCTCACCGCGCGCACCACGTCCGGGATGTGCAATGCCGCGAAGAGACCGCTGCGCGCGATGTCACGTCCAAGGCGGCGCTGCGCATCGATGTAATCGGCGGTACGGGCGGCGGCGGTGGCAAGCGCGAGCTCTGGGTCCGGGCCGTCCATCAACTCGAGCTCGGCCTCGACACCGTAGGCGATGACGGCAGGCGCCGCGACGGTGACGCGGTCGGTCAGCGGACGGATGTCATCGGCCGAGAGGACCGCCTCGACCTGGGCAAGGGTCGCGGCATCGGGGGTGCCATCGCCGGCATGGGCGAGCACGGTCACGGTGACCTCGCCGGGCTGGGGCGAGGTGACGGCCGCATCGCGCACCGCGCCGGACGCGCTGAGGGCCCAGAACTGGTAGGCGCCGGCGGGGCCGGCCACGCTGTAGCCCTCGAGGGCGAGCTGTGTGCGGGTGCGCAGCGCGTCATCGCTCTCGAGCTGCGGGGGCACGGGCGGGGCCGCACCCGGATCGCCCGGATCGATGACGAGACGCTCGACGCCCCAGAAGGCGGCGAGGTGATCGAGATCGGTGCCGCGCGACAAGGCCAGCATCGAGGCGCGGGCCCCGTCGTTGAATTCGGCGCGGTCGAGCATCCGGTAATAGGCGCAGACGCGCAGCAGCTTGGAGGCCGGCTCGCTTTCGAGGGCGAGGGTCTCGGCCATCTCGGGGATGGCGGCGATGGCGGCGGCGCGCATCTCGCCGAGCAACAGCTCGAAGTCGGGCTGTTCGATGACCTGCGGCGCCGGCAGGCGCTCGAGCGCGATCTGGGTATAAGCACTCATGAGCGGCCTCCGGCGGCGGCACGCGCGGCGCGCAGGGGATCGAGATCGACGGTGATGTCGAGCGCGATCGGTGCGGCGGCGCGGCTCACATCGAGGCGCAGCTCGGCCCGGCCGGGGGACGCGGCGAGGATCTGCACGCGCTCGAGCGTGATGCGCGGCTCCCAGGCGGCGAGCGCCTCGGCGCTGGCCTGCACGACATCGACGAAGGTCTCGCCATTGATCGGCGCGTCGATGAGGTCTGGCAGCGTCGAGCCATAGTCGCGGCGCATCACCAGCGTGCCGAGCGGCGTGCCGAGGATGTCGGCGATCGACTGCGCAAGATGCGCATCCGCGTCCAGCGCGCGGCCGGTGATCCGGTCCATACCGCTCATACCGGCTCTCCCGTCTTGCCCGCGCCGGTGGCGACACCGCCATGCTTGTGCGCCTTGAGGCTGATCCCGCCGGCGATCACGTCATCCGAGGCGACGAGCTTGCCCGTCAGGATCAGATCGCCGGTGATGCGCAGCTCGCCCGCGCCCAGATCGAGCACGGCATGGGCCGGATCGCCATCGCCGGGCGCGTTGGAGGCGGCGATCGAGGGGCCGATGAGCGCGCGGGCCAAGTCGCCCCCGGGCGCCAGCACCGTGACCTGCTCACCGATCGCGGGCATCGCGTAAAGGCGTATGGCCCCCATGCGCAGCTGCATGACAGGCAGGAGCGTGGTGGTCAGATCACCGATGGCAACCGCGGCGCGGGAGGCTTGCCCGTCGATCGCGGTGACAGTGCCGATCTGGACGATATTGGCGATCCGGCGATCGGCCTCGGCGGCGGCAAAGCTCATGGCGCCACCACCGTGTAATCGTCCTCATGGGCCGCGCCGACCTGCGGCACCTGCGAGACATAGAGGGTGAGCGGCACTGCCTCGCCTTGCGCGATCGGCGCAAGAACCGCCGGCTGGCGCCAGGCGAGCGCCCAGAGCGCGGCCTTGGTCTGGCGGTAGCCCTGCGCGACGAGTGCGCGCGCCGACAGCCCCTCGGCCGCGCCGCAATCGGGCTGTCCCCAGGTTTGCGCGAGAGTGATGCGCGAGATGGTATGGGTGATCGCGGCAGCGGCGGCATCGGCGCTCAGGCCAAGCCGGTCGCGGGTGATCACGAATGCCGCCATCTGCAAGGTGACCGTGCGGTGCGGACCGGCCAGCGCCGCGTCCTCGTCGAGCCCGAGGACGGAGACGAGTACGGCGGGGGCCAGCACGCTTTCGGAGCGCAGGCGCTCGACATCGAAGCGCCCGGAGATGGCGCGGCATTCGCGCAAGCCCGGCAGCGCCGCCTTGTAGCGCTGCGCGATCGCGGCCGGCAGGCGGGTGAGCAGATCGTCGGTCATGCCAGCAGCTCCTCGATGCGGGTCCCGATGAGATCGAGGATCTGCGCGGCGCCCTTGGCAGAGGTGCCCAGATACGGGCGGGCGGGAATGCCGCCCTCGTCCTCGCTGCCGAACTGGTGAACGGCCGCGTAAGGCAGGTTCGATCCCACGCGGGCCACGGGGCCCCGGCTGACATTGGCGATGCTCGACATCAGACCGGGCTGGCCGACATCTACCAGCAGCGAGTGGACCGCATGGTTGCGCGTCTCGTCATACGCCTCCGACCAGGCCACCCATGGCGTGCCATCGGGCGCGGCCTTCTCCTCGTCGATGCGCAGCTTGGCCTGATCCTCGATCAGGGCGCCGACCTCGAATGCCAGATCGTCGATCTCGATATCCCGCAGATCACCGATGCGCGCGAGCGACGGATCGAGGCCGAGGACTTCGGTTTCAAAAGACAGGCCGCGCATCAGAAATCCCTCAGAGCCGTGCGGCTGAACAGACGCGGCGGGCCGCTCGAGACGATCGGGCGCGGGCCGGCGGGAGCGTCGGGATCATCCGAGGCGGGAAGCGTGAGACGCATCTCGCCGCGCGCGATGCGCTTGAGAGCGGAGATCGCATCCTCGAAGCGCGTGCGGTGCTCGGTGGTCATGACGTCGCCGGCATTGGCCAGGCGGTAGAGGGCGATATCGACGCAATACTGCACCAGGATGGGATGGGTGCCCGGCACGGGCAGATCGTAGCGCACCGCGAGGTGGCCATCGATCTCGGCCGAGGCGGAGGCGAGCGCCTGCGCGATGGCGGGCGCGTCGGCGATCCCGTCGCCGTCGCGGTCGGCGGCATAGAGCGCGTCGGGGCCGTAAAGCGCCTCGATATCGGATTGCGCGGCGTAGATCACAGCAGCACGATCAGAGCCCAAAGCCCGACATGCATCACCGCGAGCAATGCGATGAGCACGGCGAGGTAAGCGTAATCAGGGGACATGGGTCAGCACTCCGAAAAGGTTGCAAGAGGCGCGGGCGGCACGGGGCCGCCCGCGTCATTGCGCGCGGCGATCAGCCAGGCACGGTGAAGCCGCCGGCGGTAATCCGGTCAAAGACCCTGTCGCGCATCGCGGCATTGATGCGCGCGCCGTCATCGCCCAGCAGCTTGCGCAGGGCAGGCAGCGCCGGGCGGCCATCCTTGCCGAAGCCGGCGGCATCGAGGCTGCGGATCGCCTCGTCGAGCTTCAGCTCGAGCGCCTCGCGCTGCGGGGCGGCCTCGGGATCGGGGCTGCGGCCGGCGCGCACCAGGTCTTCCTCGCGCGCTTTCGCGACATGCAAGAGCGGCTCGGCCTCGAGCGCCTCCCATTCCTTCGGCTCGAAATCGTCGCGCTCGACGATGGTGCCCACGGCGTCATAGCAGGTGCCGCCCCGGCAAAAGCGGCCGCGCACGGCCTTGATCAGGTAGCTCATGGTTCAGTCTTCCTTATGCCAGCCAGTCCGGATCGAGCACTTCGACCGCCTGGTAATGCGGGTTCGAGGCCCCGTTCGCGTCGACCATCGTCTTGAAGAGACGGTTGGCATCCGATTGCAGGCTCGGCGGCACCACGATGATCGAGGGCTTGATGCCGAGCGGGCGGCCGCCATCGGCGGTCACGGTCCGCATCGCGAGGCGCGCGTCCTCGAAGTTCGCGGCCGTCAGCGGCGCGCGGGAGGCATAGGCCATCTGCCAGAAGCCGTAGCCCGCCGCGTGACGGGCACGGGCGCCATAGAGGAACAGGTCCTTCATGAAGACCTGGTCGTTGTCCTTGGCGTCGGTCAGCGCGTCGAACTCGGCCGGGCTGCGCTCCTGGAAGATGAACGGCTTGAATGTCCGGCGCGTGTCGAGCAGATACCAGGTCGGTCCCGGCACATCGGTGCCACCCGGCCCGGTGCCGTCGTTGAAGTTCGACACGGTCGCGGCGACCCCGGTCCCGTCGTGATTGGGATAGACCGGATGGTCGGTGTCGAAGAAATACTGCCCGTCATAGCAGGTCTGGAGCGTCCCGTTGGTCATCAGCTCGGCGATCAGCTCGTCGGGATGCCGCCCGGCGGCCTCGGCAAGGCCCTGGACCATGCCGGTATACATACCGAGATTGTCGTCTTCCATGTCCGTGCGGCGGACGCTGACCGTGTCTTCCCACAGCCTGTTGAGGATCTCGTACTTGTCTTCCTTGAGGTCCTTGATGACGCGGTCGCCGATCCACTCGCGCATGCCCGGGAACTCGCCCAGCCAGCCATAGGTGTTCGAGCGCGAGCCCGACGGCGCCGTGAAGGCCACGCGCTGGTAAAAGCTGTCTGCCCGGAACTGCGCGTAGGCATCCGCGAACGTCTTGCGGAAGCTGGTGCGCAGCGCGACCAGGGCTGCGTCGGTGATGATCATCGGCTGGTCTCCTCAGTTTTTTGCGCGAGGAAGTCCTCGGCGCTCATGCCAGTGGCACGGCACATCGCCAGTTCGGTCTCGTCGAGCGCGGCGGGCGCGGCGACGGGCCCCTTGCCTCCGGTGCGGGCGGGGCCGACGATCGGGGTGCGATTGCCGCTCAGACGCTCGAAGCGCTCGAGCCCGCCCTCGGCGCGGCACATGGCCAGGCAGTCCTCGCGATCGGCGGGGGTGAACTTGCCCGCTTCGATCGCGGTATCGACGGCCGTCTCGATCGCGGCATTCCGGCGGGTCTGCTCGGCCTGCTCGAAGCTTTCGACGCGGTTGAGCGCGAGCTTGTGCTCGGCCATCGGCACGAAGGCCGCAGGATCGGGCGTCTGCGCGGCATTGAGCGCCTGGGTGCGCTCCTGGCGCATATTGGTGATCGCCACGACCGCATCGGCGGCTGTGGCGTCGGCGTTGAGGCCAAGAGCCTCCAGAACCGCCTTGTCCATGAATGGAGCTCCTTGGAATTGGCCCGCCGCGTTCATCGCGACGAGATCGAGGTTCGGATTATTGGTCAGGCCCACCGAGACCAGGCGGCGGATCACCTGCGCGCCGTCGAAGGCGAAGACCGGTGAGACATGGGCATAAGAGCGATCGCGCAGCAGCGTCTCGCCGGCGGTGTTCCAGTCGACCTTCGCCCAGAGGCCCGTCTCGCGGGCTTCCAGATCGGTGACATATCCCATGGCCGGCGCGGCCTCGCCGCGCGCGCCCTTGATCTGGGTGGCGTGCTCGACATCCACCGGCAGCTTGACGCCGCGCCGGCGGAACGTGTCGATCACGCCGCCCGCGTCATTCATCGTCCAGGCTCGCCCGTCGATGCCGCGCACGCCCGGACCCTTGGGGATCACGTTGATCCAATCCGGGACGGTGCCCGCTTCGGCATTGAGCGCGATGGTCTCGCAGATGATGTGGGCGGTGTTCATGCGGCCGTTTTAGCCGGCAGCCTGGCGCCTGAGCATCCCGACCGATGTCGGACCGGCTGCGGGCGCGCGGGAAGCGGTTTTGGGGCGAGGCGCTGTGCGGGCCTGTGAGCGGCGTCTTGCCCCGCCGGGCATCATGGGCCGCGAAATTCCGAGTTGGCCGCACAGACCTGTTTAACCGGTATTAAATGACCCCATTGCGCGGCGGGGGGTCAAGGGCTTTGCCGCCCGGCGGACGGTTTGGCCGAAATCCGGTGCCGAAAGGGGCGATCGGGGCCGGCGGGATGGCCGGAAATGCCCCACCCCAGGGCGACGCCAAGGGATGCAGTTCGAGGCCGATCCATCCGATCTTGAACTTTTCTGCGTTTCGGTCTATCTTCCTCTTGTGTGCCTGAGACAGCCGTTCCGCCTGCCTCGAGCAGTGAGGATGTGACGCACCTCCAGGCACACGTTACCTTCTCCTCAGGATCACGTCTTCGTCGGGCACGTCACTCATTTGGCGGGCCCAGTATTTGGGCGCCATCGGGAAGGTGGTGCGCACGTAGGGATGCCCGTCGTCATCCAGCCACATGATGAGCATCAGATCAGGCTTCTGCCTCTTCCCTGAGACACCTGGAATGCGGAACTTGAAGGCGGGCAGGTTCTCAGTCGAATAGGTGACGAACCCAGCCTCGGCCTCCGGCAGGCCGGCGAGGCCTTTGATCAGCAGCCGGCGATTCTCGTCGGGCTTCTCATCGACGAGATGCTCGGCGGAGGCCCTGGTAAGGTTCACGAAGCGCGATCCAACGTGCTCGTGCACCTCAGGCGGCAGCAGGGCCACGGGCACCCGGCCCGGCGCGCCACCCAGCACCCGCTCCACGCGCCAGCTGGTGGCCAGGTCGCGCAGCGCGGCGCGCGCCGCCGGCTCGGGCAGATCGGCGATGCGGCCCTCGAGCAGGTCTTCGACGGCGCGCTGGCGCATCAGGCCCGGATTGCGGTCGAAGCCCGGATCGATCCCGGTCGGCACCATCCGCGCCTCGCCGGTGCGCGCGTTGACATATTCGGTGCGGGCAAGCCGCGGGCTCTCGCTCACCCCGCGCCGCTCGGCCTCCGCGCGCGTCACCTGCCGCACCCAGCACTTGCAGCCAAAGCCGTTGGGCGGCATCCATTCGCCCCAGAACGGATCGTCCACCGGCAGGATCGTGCCCGCGCGCGCCGCATGCGCCGGACGGTGCACCTCGGAAGGACCAAGCCGGTATTCGAGAAAGGGCAAGGCGCGCTTGGTGCGCTCGATGCGCTCCCACTGGCCAGCGGCCTGTGCCTGGCGCAGGTTGGTGCGGTAGATCGTGCGCAGCCGCCGCGGACTGCCGAGCTGCACCTCGGCGCTCTCGCCCGTTACCGGGTCCGACTGCACCGCCCTGCCCCACCAGGAAGACAAGGCCGGATCGGCGCGCCAGCTCTTTTGAAACTGCTCGAAGGTCTGGCCGGTCTCGATCGCCTCCATCACCCGGCCGCGCGCCGCCTCGAGCATGTCGGTCTTCGCCATCTTCGCGACCGTGAAGGCCACGGCATGCTCCTCGGGCTCGACATCCTCCCAGGAGAAGCCGGGCTGGATGCCCTTGTTTGCGAAAAACCGCACAATCTCCGGCGGCGTCTCGGCCGTGAAGCTGTAGCCGGGGCGATCGTCAGCCATCGCTGCGATCCCCGATCCCGCGCGCCCGCGTCATGCCGATCACCAGCGCCTCGATAAGGGCCGCTTCGCTCATCTCGCCGCGGGCGGCCTCAAGGCGCTCCAGCGCCTCTTCGTAGGAGCCCGCCCCATCGATCGCCCCGATCAGCGGATCGGCCATGGGCCCGATCGCCGGGCGCCAGTCGTCCAGCATCTCCTCCTCGAGCGCATCGAGATCGTCCCAGGGGGCGCCGGGCATCTCGGGCCGGTTGCGCGCCTCGCGCTCCGCGGGCGGCGGCGCGGCCGGAGCCGTTGCCCCGCCGATCACCTCGTCGCCCTGCTCCGGCTCGGTGAACTTGAGCCGCGCCCGCAGCTCGGAGGCCTTGAAGGTCAGGCCCAGCTTGGCAAGGCGATCGACATTGCGGATCACCATCTCGGTGTCCTCGGCCTCCTCGATCTCGATCACCAGGCGCGGATAGGCCTTCTGCACCCCGAAATTGAGATCGACGAAGGGTCTGACGAGGTCGCGATTGATCGTGTTCCCGACGGCGCGCGCATCGGCGGACGCGATGTCGTGGCGCACCTCGTTATGCACCTGCGCCTGCGCCATCGAGCTGCCATCGTCGCTGGTCATCGTCTGGCCCAGCACCGCCTTGCTCACCTGCTCGTCGACATAGCGCGCCAGGTTCTCGAAGACCCGGTCGCCCCCGGTGGCCTTGGTATCGGTGAAATCGATCTCCATCGAGCGCGGCAGAACGGCGGCGGCATCGGTGCCGATATTGGCGACGGCGCGGTAAAGCGCGGCCACATCGTCCTTCGTGGCCCCCGCGTCATACCGCCCCAGGCGCAGCGGCAGCCCGTAGGTCTCGACGAAGGCCACCCAGTCCTTGAGCCCGTAGGCCTTGCACATCCATCCGAAGGCCGCGACGCGGGCAATGCCGCCCCGGAACGCCAGACCGGACTTCATGCGTGCGACATGGCGCATGAAGCGGAACGGCTCGAGCGCGATGCCGTCTACCGGGTCCGCCTCGTCGACCAGGCGCAGCTCGCGCCCGGTCTCCCGGTCGAAGGTCACGAAGCGCGGATCGACATGGATGAAGTCCTCCGGCCACCACTGCGCGCCGGTGCGCCGCCAATCGATCTCGACCAGGCTGAAGCCCTTGCCGATCGCATCGAGCAGCGCCTCCACGAGATCGGAGAACCCTTCATGCTCGGCAATGCGCGCCTCTACCGCCGCCGCGATCGTCTTCGAAGGCGTGTCCTCGCCCGCCGGGATCACCCGCGGCGCGATGCCCGACACGGCCCGCTTGCGCGTGCCCATCACCGCGAAGTAATGCGGATCGCGCTCCTCCATCTCCTGCGCCAGCACCAGATAGTCGGTCAGATCGCCCAGATCGCAGGCGCGCAGGATGCCCGCCAGCCGCTCTGGCGTCAGGCCAGAGGCCACGGTGGAGGCGAAGGCTTGGCGGATGCCGGTGACGCCGGGCTCGGCGCGTGGCTGCTCCAGTGCCGCCACGCGGACCGGGTTTCCGTATCTGTCGAGAAGTCGTCCCATCACCACACTCCCGCGCGGGCGTTGAACCCGCCTGTAATCTTGATGTCCCGGTCCTGCGCGGGGCCGGCGCCCGGATTGACGGGCGTGTAGGCATAGGGCTGGTGGCCCAGATCGGCGGCCGAGGCCGCAAGCGCCAGCGCCCAGAATCGGTCGGCATGCCCGTCCGTCTCGCCATCGGCGATCAGCCGGCGCAGGCCGGTCGTCCCGACCCGCGATTTGACCGCGTGAAGATCGGCGCGAATGGCCGTGTCGCCGCGTGGCAGCAGCACGGTGCGGTCCTGCATGTGCTCCTTGAGGCCGGTTGCCATATCGAGCTTGCTGGCGGTGCTGAAGAGCACCCCCTCGACGCGGTCCTGCCCATGGCGCCGCTTGGCGTCCTCGACCGGCTTCTCGCCCATGCCCGTTTGGTCCATCGCGGCGCGCAGCACCCTGTAGCGGCGCATCACGTCCGCCAGAAGATGGTCCTGCTCGGCGAAGGAGATGCGGCGGCGCGCGATGACCTCGCGGGTGACGAGCCGGCCGCCCACAAGCTCGAGCACCCAGATGACGAAGAGGTCGTTGCGCGCGGCGATATCGACACCGACGAAGCAGGGGCCACCGAGATATCGCGCCGGATCGCCAAGCCCCTCGCGCTCGCATTCCGAGATCAGATCATAGCTCAGCCAGGACGAGGCCTCATCGAGCCAGTTGAGCTCGTATTCCTGCGACCAGGCGTCCTCGTCGGCCATGCCGGCGCGCAGCATGTCGATATCGCGCTCGAGCCCCTGCGCGACGGCGCTGTAGATGTCGGTCACGTGACGCGACCACACGCCGGTCTCGTCCGTCATCAGCTCGTAGAACTTGTTGCCCTTGCCGTTCGGGGTCGAGATCACCCTGAGCTTCTGGCTCCCCTTCGAGATCACCGGGAAGAGCGCAGCCCAGATGGCACGGGAATTGGCGTGGAAGGCGAACTCATCGAGGATCACATTGGCCGAGAAGCCCCGCGCGGTATCGGGGTTGGCCGGCAGGGCCGTGATCCTCGATCCGTTCGGGAACGCGACCTCGAGCGCCTTGTAGACCGCATCGGGTCCGCTTGCCTGGGGCACGCGGAACTCTTCCTCCACGAAGCGCGGCTCGCCCCCCGCGACAATGGTGTTGTAGGCGCCGTAAAATGCCTTTGTGAACGGCTTGACCACCTCTGTCATCATCTCCGAGGCCTGCCGCTCGCCGCGGCTCAGGATCACCCAGCGGGTGCGCCTGTCCTCGGCCCAGGCGGAGAAGCAATCGTCCACGCATTCGCCGCCCGTCGAGAACGTCTTGCCCGTCTGCCGCGAGAACATGCCGATCTTGAACCGGGACGCATCCTCGATCCATGCCTGCTGATACGGCAGAAAGGTGACGGCCGGCGATATCATCAGCTGAAGCCCATGATCGCGCGGGCACGGGCGGCGGCGGCC
>NZ_APKE01000116.1 GCF_009835145.1 Profundibacterium mesophilum KAUST100406-0324
GAGATACTCGCGCCCCGATAGGGTGATCCGGCCGTCATCGGTGGTGGGATGGTCGCTCATCAATTTGCTCCTTCGTCATGTGTGAATGAACCGGGCGCCGCGTTTTTGCGCACGGCATCGCGCAAGATCGCATCGCCCAGCTCGGTGACCGAAAGACCGCGCGCGGCGGCGATGGGCTCGAGGGCTGCATAGGTCGTGCGGTCGACCGACAGGCGCTTCATGCCGGTATCG
>NZ_APKE01000117.1 GCF_009835145.1 Profundibacterium mesophilum KAUST100406-0324
ACCGAGACGGCGCGCGATCTCGGCGGGCGGCTCGCCGCCCTGCGCCATCTCGATGATCTTGTGCTGTTCGGGGGTCATTTGGAGTTGTCCTTCTCGCGCAGCTTGATGGGGCAGCGGTTGCAGGCCTTGAACATCTGCACCCTGAGCGTGTTCGTGCCCTGGAAGCGGTCGGCCTTGCGGCGCCACTGCCGGCACTCGTTGCTGGGAATGGTGCCAAGGGCCGGGCAT
>NZ_APKE01000118.1 GCF_009835145.1 Profundibacterium mesophilum KAUST100406-0324
ACCGAGACGGCGCGCGATCTCGGCGGGCGGCTCGCCGCCCTGCGCCATCTCGATGATCTTGTGCTGTTCGGGGGTCATTTGGAGGTGTCCTTCTCGCGCAGCTTGATGGGGCAGCGGTTGCAGGCCTTGAACATCTGCACCCGCAGCGTGTTCGTGCCCTGGAAGCGGTCGGCCTTGCGGCGCCACTGCCGGCACTCGTTGCTGGGAATGGTGCCAAGGGCCGGGCAT
>NZ_APKE01000119.1 GCF_009835145.1 Profundibacterium mesophilum KAUST100406-0324
CGATTGGTAGGTCGGCGGCACTAGTGCCGCCGAACAACGTTAAGCGGCGATGACCACCCTTTTTAGCTTCAGCACTGCTTCAGCTGCTTCCATCCCTTTGTCCACAAAGTGTTTCCGATAGATCGCATTGTGATGCTCAGTATCTTGATACTGGTGCGGCGTCAGCGAAACGGAGAGAACTGGAACACCAGTTTCAAGGCCCGCTTGCATCAAACCGTTCACC
>NZ_APKE01000120.1 GCF_009835145.1 Profundibacterium mesophilum KAUST100406-0324
GGTGAACGGTTTGATGCAAGCGGGCCTTGAAACTGGTGTTCCAGTTCTCTCCGTTTCGCTGACGCCGCACCAGTATCAAGATACAGAGCATCACAATGCGATCTATCGGAAACACTTTGTGGACAAAGGGATGGAAGCGGCTGAAGCAGTGCTGAAGCTAAAAAGGGTGGTCATCGCCGCTTAACGTTGTTCGGCGGCACTAGTGCCGCCGACCTACCAATCG
>NZ_APKE01000121.1 GCF_009835145.1 Profundibacterium mesophilum KAUST100406-0324
TCAGCGCCCGCATGCGCGACGAGCGCCAGATGCGTTTGCCATTTGACAGACGCGCCTAGGGCGGCAAGCCTACCGCTGAGCCGCTGAGCCGCTGAGCCGCTGAGCCGCTGAGCCGCTGAGCCGCTGAGCCGCTGAGCCGCTGAGCCGCCGCCCCGGGCGGTAGGCCGACATCGGTCGGCCTCCCCCGCGCGCCATTGCCATGACAGGTTCGGATCAACAT
>NZ_APKE01000122.1 GCF_009835145.1 Profundibacterium mesophilum KAUST100406-0324
ACCGCCGAAGCTGGTCTGGGCATCGAGGATGCGTCGGAGGGTTTCCAGCTGCTCCCGTTCGATCTCGGCGATGAGTTCGCGCACGGCAAGCTTGTCCGCCTGAACAGCCAAGTCTGCCTCGCGATCGCCGGTCTCGACGATGTCACGCGCGGTCAGCCCACTGTCATTGGTCGGCACGCCTTGAGACAAGGCGAGACCGGGCAGCAGGCAAAAC
>NZ_APKE01000123.1 GCF_009835145.1 Profundibacterium mesophilum KAUST100406-0324
TCTCGGTCAGGATCGACTTGCACAGATGCTTGGCCGTCCAGGTGCTTTTGACCTGCACCGTCACGGCGCGGAACTTGTTCGTCGCAAACAGCGCGGCCGTGGTCTTACCAAAGCCCGACGGGCCATAGAACGTGGCCATGCCCGGCAGGCTGTGCGCGCGGGTGCGCGCCCTCTCGATCAGGGTCGCGAGGGCCGCGACGTTGCGCAGTGGC
>NZ_APKE01000124.1 GCF_009835145.1 Profundibacterium mesophilum KAUST100406-0324
GGCCACCCCTTCGCCGACCACCGCCACGAAGCGATCGATATCGATCGCCGTGGAGCCGTAGTTCTCGGGCTTGGCGTCGGGCTTATGACCGACATAGGCCCCCGCAAAGCGCGGGTCTTTCGCGATGTTGTCCGCGAAATCCCGAAAGGCACGCTCGATCGGCTTCGCCTGGCCATGCCCCGGCGTCGCCCAGTGCAGCTCGATCCCCATC
>NZ_APKE01000125.1 GCF_009835145.1 Profundibacterium mesophilum KAUST100406-0324
GATCGGCGCGCCGAAAGCCGCGTTGAAGTCCGCCGGCGGCTTGATCCGGCCATCCGCTGCAACCAGCTTGTTGCGCGTCGATGCCAGCGCGATGTTCGCCGCCGCCGCGAGGTTGCGCCAGATCGCACTGCGGTGATGGGTGATGCTGACGCCGGCCGAACCGATACCCATCTGCAGCTCGACGCCCGCATCATGCGCAATGTCGCCCGTC
>NZ_APKE01000013.1 GCF_009835145.1 Profundibacterium mesophilum KAUST100406-0324
GCGCGCGCTCAAGGTGGCGAAGGCGGACATTCTGAGCGACGGGGCGACCTATCCGGGCGTGCCGCAGGTGGCGTGCTACTTCTTTCGCAAGGGGGCCAAGCTGGGCATCGTGCTCATCAACCGCCGCATCCCCGGCAAGTTCGGCGAGAGCGCGGAGCTCAATGGGGGGGTGGCGGGGGATGGCGTCTCGCCCGTGGTGCTGCGCGTGCCGCCCGGCTTCACCGCCGGCACCAAGTGGACGATGACAGGGGGCTTTGCAGACCACAACTCGACGGCCGCGACGGCGAGCACGCTCGCGCTTCAGAGCGCGGCGATCACCGGCCCGCTCAACGTCATCGAAACGAGCCTGCCGCCCGGCGATTGCCAGATGTTCATTCTGACGTGAGGAGATCAAGTGATGGCGCCTGATCGCGACAGCCCGACCGTCGAAGCCCTGCACCCTGAGCTCTGCCAGTGCCTGCTCACCGATGGCCGCATCGTTCCGATCACCGACTGGCTCGATGAGGAAGGAGAGGAGTGCGGCTATGAGGAGGCCGTGATCGCCATTGCCGGGCAGGATGGCGTCGGCTGGTGGCGCATTGGGCTGAGCACTTTCAGCGCGCCGCGCCTGCACTGAGATGCAACGGAACTCAGTTCCGCTGCATCCGTCCCGCGCCCGGGCATTCTAGCGACCGAACTCGGTTCGCTCACTAGCCCCCGCGCGAGGCGCGCGTATCGAGCGCTGTTGCCTCTTCGATCAGGGCCGGACAAGCTGGTTTGAGAGGGGTGTGAAACCGGCGTTTAGAGGAGCTTAAACGGGCTCGATTTCGGGGTCGAATTTTGCGCTAGAACTGGCCGATGCAGAACCTTTTGTCACGCTACAGCCGATTTCGCAAAAGTGCAATGCTGCAAAACCTTTTGTAATTTACTGCAGAACCTTTTGTCACGCTACAGCCGGGCAGGACGACATCGGCTGGTGGCGCATTGGCCTGAGCGCTTTCAGCAGCCCGTGCCTGCACTGAGATCCCCCGATCTTCTAGTGAACGAACTCGGTTCGTTCACCAGCGCTGTTGCCTCATCGATCCGGGTCGGACAAGCTGGTTTGAGAGGGGCGTGAAACCGGCGTTTAGAAGTGCTTAAACGGGTTCGGTTTCGGGGTCGAATTTCAGGCCGAAACTGGCCGATTTCGCAAAAACGCGGTGCTGCAAAACCTTTTGTAATTTACTGCAGAACCTTTTGTCACGCTACAGCTGCAAAACCTTTTGTAATTTACTGCAGAACCTTTTGTCACGCTACACCGGAGGTGCGTCACATCCTCACTGCTCGAGGCAGGCGGAACGGCTGTCTCGGGCACCACCTGAATGTGGACAAACCGGTTTCGAAAATCAAGGGGCTAGGATGTGCCCGGAGAACGGTGACATTCCCACGGCTCAAGCCCGGGTGAACGGAAAGGGTCGGGCGCGCGAGAATGATCGGCCGATGCTCAGCTCCGATGCCGCCGTGGTCACGCGGCTCTCTGCTCGCGCGGCGAATGGGACGCGGTCCGTGACATGGTTCACCGCACCGCTTGGCGAATCCCGGACGCGGCCCGCATCGAGAGCCCGTCAATCCTCGCTCACTCAGCTCTCGTTCGCATGAGGAAAAGATGGCTGGGGTGGTAGGATTCGAACCTACGATACACGGTACCAAAAACCGATGCCTTACCACTTGGCTACACCCCAACGGTGCGCGGTATTTACCCAGCGAAGTTCAGGATCGCAAGCCCCGCGGCGCAGAAAACGCGACCTTTTTTCCCGGGGGCGACACGTCCTCCCGGCGGGCTCAGAATGAAGACACCAGCCGGTGCAGCCGGGCAAGTTGCTCAAGCAGTGCGGGCATGCTGGAAAGGCTTTGCATCACGGCGCCATCCGATGGGGCGCTGGCGGGATCCTCGTGCGTCTCGAGAAAGATGCCGGAGACGCCGACCGCGACGGCGGCGCGCGCAAGGGCAGGGGCGTCCTCCCTCCGTCCCCCCGACGCATGCCCCGCGCCGCCCGGGAGTTGGACCGCGTGGGTGGCATCCATGATTACCGGGCAGCCGGTTTCGGCCATCCGCGGCAGGCCGGTCAAATCGGCCACCAGGCGGTTGTAGCCAAAGCTGCTGCCGCGCTCCGTCAGCGCGATCTGCCGCCCGCCGGCGGCCATGAGCTTGCCAACCACCTGCTCCATGTCCCAAGGCGCGAGGAACTGGCCCTTCTTCACGTTGACCGGCCGTCCCGTCGCCGCCGCCGCCGCCAGCAGATCGCTCTGGCGCGACAGGAAAGCCGGGATTTGCAGAAGATCGACCGCCTCGGCAACCTCGCCGGCCTGTTCGGGCAGGTGCAGGTCGGTCGTCACCGGAACCCCCAGCGCCTTGCGCAGATCGCGCAGGATGCCCAGCCCGGCGGCCGCGCCGGGGCCGCGTTCCGCGTCATGGGCACTTCGGTTCGCCTTGTCGAAACTGGCCTTGAACACGAAGTTCAAGCCGTTGCACGCGCAGATCTCCTGCAACGTGCCGGCGATCATCTGGGCATGGTCGGCGGATTGAAGCTGGCACGGGCCGGCGATGACGGTCAGGGGGCCGCGGGGCCCCAAAGTGCAGGCGCCTTCAAGCCCCGCGCCGAGGGTGAACCGGTGATCGGGGCGAGGTATCGTCATCGGGCGGTCAGGACGAGACCTGCTCGCGCAGGATCGACGCGGTGAGGGAGATCATCAGGTAAAGCCCCGAGAAGATGAGGAAGGCGAGAAAGGTGTTCTCGAAGGAGCGCGGATAGGTCGCCTCGTCCGGCGCCACCGGCGTTACCCCGAGCGAGAGGTAGCGCACCTGCCTGTTGGCCTCGATGCGGGCCGTCTCTAGCTGCTGCAGGGCCTGCTGCATCATCAAGGTGCGCGTCTGCAAATCGACCTCGGCCAAGCGCAGTTGCGAGGAGACGCCGGCCAGCGAGGAGGCGCTGCCGCTGCCATCGGTCATCTGCGCACGCAGATCGGCAACGACCGAGTTCAGCCGCTCGATATCGCCGCGCACGCCGTCGACCCGCGCCTCGTTGGGCCTGCGGTTCGACAGAAGTTGGTCGAGCTCGAGCCGCTTCTGGCGCAGCTGCGTCTCGAAGGTGCCGATCTGGCTCATCAGGGCGGCGCTTTCGGAGGCGGGATCGAGCACGCCGAGCTGTTCCTGGATGCGCAGGACACGCGCCTGCGAGGCGGTCATCTTGGCCTCCGCCTCCTCGAAGCTCTCGCGGGCACCCGACATCTGGTCGGCGCGCAGGCGCTGCGTGAGGTTGTCCACGCGCTCCTCGGCATAATCGATGAGGCGGCGCGAATACTCGGCGCTGAGCTCGGGGTCGGGGGCGACCACCTCCATCTTGACGATGCCTTCGGTGGGATCGTAGCCGATCTTCACCATGTCCTTGTAAAGCTTGTAGGTTTTCTCGTTGCTGGCATCCTGCGGAAGCCGCTGGATGGGATCGATCGCGGTATCGCTGAAATGGGTCTTGAAGCCCAGATCCTCGTCGAGACGCAGCATCGCATCGCGCGATTGCAGGTAGCTCTGCACCGCGATGCTGTCCTGGCTGGTTGCAAAGCCGGTGCCCGAGAAGAGCCCGCCAAGCGCGCCGCCGGAGGCGTTCTCGGCCTGCTGGATGACGAATTCCGTCTTCGTGGCATACATGGGGGTGGCGATCTTGTAGTAATACCACCCGGCAAGGAAGGTCGGCAGGATCACGAAGAAGGCAAGACGCGCCCCCAGAAGCGCGAGCTTGCGGCGCCGCCGGCGGGCGATGTCGCGCTGGATGTCGAGTATCTGCCGGCTGCGGCTGACCGGGTCGGCGTCCTTGGTGCCCGTGCGGGCAGGGGCGGCGGGTTGCGGAACGGTCTGGGGCAGTTGCGGCAGCTCGCCCTCGCTGCCCTGTTCGGGGACCACCAGCTCGAGCATGTTCGCGCGCTCGAATGGATCGATCCCCCTGGCGCGGAGCTGGCGCACGGCGTCGAGATCGGAGGTCGCGGTGATCCCGTTCTTCTGGGCAAGCCTGCGCGCCATGCGCAGCTGTCGCCCGGTCAACCCTTCCTTGCGAATCGCGGAGAGATCCGTCTCGTCCGCCACCGCCTTGGGGCTCGCAACCTGCGATTCGCGCAGCATCGCCTCGCTGGGCGCCGGAACGGTCGGAGCGGCGCTTTCGGCGGCCTCGCGCCCTGGCACGGGTGTGCCTGGTGCCGCGGTGTCCGGCCGCGCCCCCGCATCCACATCCGGGCGGCGTTCCTTGGCAGGCTCCGGCGCGCGCGCGGTCTCGTCCGCCTTGCCCGGCGCGGCCGCATGCTGCGCGCCACCCTCGGTCGGTGTGCGCTTGATGCGAAACTTCCTAGCTCTGGGTTTCATAGTCATAAAGCTGTTTCGCCTCTTCCAGCGTGTCGAACATCAGCAGTTGCCCATCGAGCAGGACCGCCGCCGAACGGCAGAACTTCTCGAGCGTTTCGGCTTGATGCGAAACCACGATCACCGTCGAGTTCTCGAGCCGCTCGCGCAGGATCTCTCCGGCTTTGCGGTTGAACTCGACATCGGTTGTCGAGGGCATGCCCTCATCGATCAGGTAGATATCGAAATCCAGCGCCAGCAGTAGCGCGAAGCTCAGGCGGCTGCGCATCCCCGCCGAGTAAGTGCCGACCGGCATGTCGAAATATTCCTCGAGACCGCAGAGCCAGCGGCAGAACGCCTCGAGGTAGTCGGGGTCGAGACCGTAGAGCCGCGCGATGAAGCGCGTGTTCTCGGTGGCCGAAAGCTTGTTGACCACCCCGCCCATGAAGCCGAGCGGAAAGGAGATGCGGCTGGTGCGCCTGATCTCTCCCTCGTCGGGCTTCTCGAGCCCGGCCATCATGTTGATCAGGGTCGTCTTGCCGGTCCCGTTCGGTGCCAGGATGCCCATGGAATTACCAAGCTCGACACGGAACGACGCCCGGTCCAGGATCACCTTGCGCTGGGATCCGGTCCAGAAGGACTTGGAAACTGCATCGAACTCGATCATCTGGCCGTCGGCCTCGAATCTTGGGGGCGGGACACGCGGCGCGGTCCGGTTCACCGTTCACTCTAGACATGCAATCCGGCGCGATTATGTCGTATCGTTGCCGAAGCGATCGCTGCTGCGTGCCGAATATGTTCAGAATATGATGCTCGCACAAGATTGGTTGCCAATGGGAAACAATCGCGCGGCCTATTTGCCGATCAGGCCCTGCGCCGATCCCGAGATCAGCCGCGCCGCATCGGCAAGCGGCCCGACGGGGGGCAGCGCCGTGCGGCAGCACAGGTAGCGCGGCTTCCAGACCGGGTCGAACTTCTCCTTGAACCGCCTGAGCCCGTCGAAATTGTAGAACCGGTCGCCATGGGCGTAGACCAGCGCGCCGAAGCGCGTCCAGAGCCCGGCCCCGCGGCGCACCGTGATCCCCGCGAAGGGCACCATTCCGAGGCTGAACTCCGCGCAGCCCTCGCGCGAGAGCTCCAGCATCAACGCGGTGAAGAGATACTCCATCACCGCCCCGGGTCCTTCGCCGCAGTGACGCATCAAATCGACCGCCGCGCTGCGGGTGCCGGCCGCCTCGAGCAGGGTGGCGAAGGCGACGATCCGCCCCTCATGGCGAACGAGCGCGATGCGGGTGCGTTGCAGGTAGGCGGGCGCGAAGGCGCCGATCGAGAAGTTCTTCTCCCGCGCCGCGCGCCCGGCAAGCCACTCATCGGAGATCTCGCGCAGGCGGGCGAGGGTCTGCGCCGAATGGGGAGGGGCCGCGATCTCGAGCGAGAGCCCGTCGCGCAGCGCGCGGTTGTAGCTGGTGCGCAGCCTCTTGCGGCTCGGGCCATCGAGGGAGAAATCGTCCAGCGAGACGATCGCTTCCTCGCCCATCTTGTGCAGGCTCAGTCCCATCTCGATCGCCTGGTCCGAAAAGCGCGACGGCGCCTCGTAGAAGACCGGCCGGGCGCCGGCGGCGCGCGCCGCGTCGGCGAAGGCCCAGGCGAGGTCGATGCAATCCTCGGGCTCGCCCGCCGGCGCGCCCAGCGCGATCCAGGAGGCGCCGCGCACCCCGTAGGAGATCACCGAGCGCCCCTCGGGGCCGAACATCAACGTCTTGTCGCCGGTCAGCAGCAGCATGTCCTGCGCCGTGCCATGCGCATCGACGATCGCGCGGGCCCTTGCCATCGCCTCGGGATCGGGGCGCTGGGCCGTCGCCCGGGCGGTGCGCAGGGCCGAGAAGACGAGGGCCGCGCTGAGCATCACCGCCGCCGTGAGGGCGCCGCGCCATGCCGCCGCCGAGGGCCGATCGTCGAGAAGCTGCCACCACATCACCGACGAGGGGACCGCGCCGCTCTGGTGCACGAGATACCACACGAGAAAGAGCGACACGAGGATCGAGACGATGAGCGCCGCCCAGCGCGCCGACCAGACACCCTGACCGAGCCTGACACGGCGGTGGAACTCATGCCGGCAGGGCAGCAGGATGAGCGTCATAACCGACAGGATCACCACGCGCTCGATGTCGCGCGTCATGCTGGCGGCCACCACGATCGACAGCACCAGCCCCGCGAGCACGATCCAGAAGGCCAGGCGTGCCCTTCGGAAGACGCTCGGGGCCAGCACCACGAGCATCGAGCCCACGATGCTGGAGATCATCGGCCCTCCCTCGACCATCGCGAGGGGCAGCACGCCCGACAGCTCCTCGGCGGTTGCATGCGGGTTGGGCAGAAGGCCGGCGAACATCATGAAGAGACCCGAGCTGAGCACCAGGGCGCCGGTCGCCACGGGGATCAGTCCGCGCCCGGCCGTCAGCACGGGCGCGAGGCCCGATACCGCCGGCAGCCGGCGTCCCGACACGGTCCAGATCTCGCTGATCGACAGGATCGCGAGGGCCAGGAGAAAAGGCAGGAGGAAATAGATCAGCCTGTAGAGCAGCAGGGCACTGACCGCGTCATTGATCGGAACGCTGGCGGGCATCGCGGCGAGCATGATGCTTTCGAAGACGCCGATGCCGCCGGGGACATGACTTGCGACACCGGCCATCGTGGCGACGGAGAAGACGGCGACGAGATTGACGAAGGACAGGCTTCCCTCGGGCAGCAGCAGGTGCAGCACGAGCGCCGCTGCGAAAACGTCGACCGCGGTGAAGACCGCGGCGCGTCCCATGTCGGGCAGGCTGGGCGCGTGCATCGAGAACTGCCCCGCCCTGAGCCGCCCCCCGCGCAAGGAGACCCAGACGAGGAAGCCCCCGATCGCGAGGGCCGCGCCGAGGGCGCCCATCCGCAGCAGGGCCGGCGCCATGTCGGTGACCGGCGCGAGCGCGGCCGGTTGCCAGGCCAGCGCGCCCAGGCCCAGCAGGGTCGCGCCGAAGCCGTAGGAGAGGGCCACGAAGCTCGAGACGGCGGCCACGTCGTAGGCATCGAGCCCCAACGCGCGGTAGATGCGGTAACGCACCGCCCCGCCCGACAGGACGCTCAGCCCGATCGTGTTGCCGAAGGCGTAGCCGAGAAACCCGCCCAGCGCGACGCCCGGAAGCGGCACGCGCCGTCCCAGATAGCGCATCGCCGACCAGTCGTATCCGATCAACGCGGCGTAGCTGACGGCCGTGGCGGCGCCGGCGGCAAGAAGGGTCGGGCCGGGCGTGGCGGCGATCTGCGCCAGGACCGCCTTCATGTCGAGGGGCGCGAGCAGCCTGTAGAGCGCGTAGGCGCCGGCAAGGAACAGGATGAGGGTCGCCAGCAGCGCGGAATGCTTGCGCAGGAGGGCCAGGTGCGAGAGTGGCTCCTGGCCGCCGCGCGCCTCGCCCTGCGCGGACGGCATGCCGGGTGCCGGCGGGATGGTTTTCTGGGGGCGCTGGCGATCATGGTGTTCCACGCGGGGCTTGTCCGTCTTGCGATGCGAAGGGCGGGGCGGGCCATCGCGCCGCTCCGTGGCCTCGTTCTGTGTCAGGCGGCGCGGCAACGCAACCGCGCTCGGGCGTCAGTCGGGCTCGAGTGCGCGGCGAACGGCTTGGCGCAGCTCCGGCAGGAGTTCGGCGGCGAACCACGGATTGGCCTTGAGCCAGGCGTTGTTGCGCCAGGAGGGATGCGGCAGGACGAAGGTTCCGGGCGCATGTTCGCGCCAGTTCATCACCGTGCGCGTCACCGGCTGGCGCAGGCCGAGATGCAGCCGGTGCGCGTATCCGCCCACCAGAACCCGCAGCCGCGGCGTTCCGATATAGGCAAGCGCGTCCGCGTGCCAGGTCGCGGCGCAGACGGGCGGCGGGGGAAGATCGGAGCCCGCCGCGTTGTAGCCGGGAAAACAGAACGCCGATGGCAGGATGGAGACACGCTCGCGGTCGTAGAACACCGCCTCGTCGATCCCGAGCCATTCGCGCAGCCGCGTGCCCGAACGATCCCAGAAAGGCGTGTTGGCCTTGTGCACCTGCAGGCCAGGCGCCTGGCTGGCAATCACGATGCGCGCGCCGGGGCGGAACCAGACGACCGGGTTGGGCGAATGGGCCGTGGCCGTGGCCGCGAACCGCCCGGCGCAGATCCGGCACCGTGCGATACGTGCCGGAAGATCGGCGTCGGTCCCCGAAGGGTCCGGCTGGCCGGGTTCGGGTGGAACGGTGCTCGGCGGATGTGCGGGTGTGGCGCTCATGGGGGTGCAGATGGCGCGGCGCCGGCGACAGGCAAGGGTCGGACGCCCCGTCCGCTGCGGCTTGCACCGCGACGGCCAAGCGCCTAACCAGCGCATCGAATGTTCCGCGAGCAAAGGCCATGACGATGTCCGCGATCCCGCCCCCAGACGAGACGCCGGAAGGTCCCGGCCAGGATGCCGCCTCGCAATCCGGCCAGGTCCATGGCCATGATCCCGAACCCGTGCCCAGCGGCGATGCCTCGGCGGGCGATCCGCCCGTTGCCGGGCATGCCGGGGCCGAGGCGGGCGCGCAAACGCCCATCGATGCCGCCCATGCGCTGATGGAGGCCGCGCCGGAGGATGACGCCGCGCGCCTTCGCTTCTATGCGCGTCTCGCAGATGCGGAGCTCTTCGTTCTGTTGCGCGCCGAATCCGAGGGGGAGCGGATCGACCCCGAGATCTTCGACACGGCCGAGGGCCGCCTCGTACCCGTCTTCGATCTGGAGGAGCGTCTTGGCGCCTTTACCGGTGCGCCCGCGCCCTACGCGGCCCTGTCGGGGCGCGCGGCGGCGATGATGCTCGAGGGGCAGGGGCTCGGGATCGCGCTCAATCCCGGCGTGGCGCCTTCCGCCATGGTGTTGCCGGCGCAGGCGATCGACTGGCTGGCCGAGACGCTGCGCGAGGCACCGGCGGAGCGCCTGGCGCGGGCCCGGGCGCTCAGTGCGCCGGGCGGGCTGCCGCAGATCCTGCTCCAGGCGCTCGACACGAAACTGGCGGGGGCGGGCGGTCTTGCGCAGATCGCCTATCTCTGCGGCGTCACCTACGAGACCGGCGCGGTGGGTCACCTCCTGGCCTTCGTCGGCGCCGCCCCCGAGGCGGAAGCGGCCCTGGCGCGCGCGGTGCGCGAGGCGCTCGTCTTCTCCGGGCTTGATGCGGGCGAGATCGATGTCGGCTTCTTCGCGCCGAGCGATCCGGTGGCCGCGCGGCTGGCGCGGACCGGGCTGCGGTTCGACCTGCCGAAGGCTCACTTGCGCACCGAGAAGCGCGACGGCGAGCGGACCGGGCCCGGTATGGACCCGCAGAAACCGCCGCGGCTGCGATAGCCGCGCGGGGTCAGTACCCGCTTTCGCGATCGACGAGGTGGTGCAGCTCCTGGCCGCCCTGGGCCCGGCGGATGTTGCGCGCGATCACCCGCGCGGCGCTTGCCGGCCGGGTTTCCGACGCGATATGCGGCGTTACGGTCACCCTTGGATGCGCCCAATAGGGATCGCCTTCGGGCAGCGGCTCGGTGCGAAAGACATCGAGCGTGGCATGGCCGATCCGTCCCTCGTCGAGCGCCGCGAGAAGGGCCGCATCGTCGATCAGCGGCCCACGTCCCGGATTGACGAGCACCGCACCCCTGGGCAGCATGGCAAGACGGCGCGCATCCAGAAGATCGCGCGTCGCCTCCGTCAGCGGCAGCAGAAGCACCAGGATCTCGGCGCGGCGCAGGACATCCTCGAGTCCGTCCTCGCCATGCCGCGTGCCGATCACGCCCAGATCCTTGGGCCCCCGCGACCACCCGGCGACGTCGAAGCCGAGCCCGGCAAGGGCACGCGCACAGGCCGCCCCCAGGACGCCCAGCCCCAGGATGCTCACCCGGCGATCCCAGGCAAGCGGCGGCGCGCCCTTGCGCCAGGTGCCGTCCTGCCCCTTGATATGGGCATCGAGACCCAGATGGTGGCGCAGGACATGCCCGCAGACCCATTCGACCATGCCCTGCGTCAGGCCCTCGTCGACCATCCGTGCGAGGGGGATTTTCAGGGTCGGATTGCCGGTGATCCCCTCGACCCCCGCCCAAAGCCCGAGCACCGCCCGGCAACGCGTGTAGGGGGTGAAATCGCGCACCGGCCCGTCCGGCGCATAGATCATGTAATCGACCTCGGCGGGATCATGGTCGCAGGCAAGCGCGACATCCAGTTGCTCGGCCTCGAAGGCGCAGGCAAGCGGTCCGCGATAGGCCTCCCACTCAGCTTGGGGCGCGGCGAAGAGAACGCGGATCATCGGCCGCGCGGCCTGTGGACATGGGCCGACTGCGCAAAGCCGAAGGCCATCAGCAGCACGAGCATGGCCGAGCCTCCGTAGCTGACGAGGGGAAGGGGCACGCCGACGACGGGAGCAAGGCCCATGACCATCGACATGTTGACGGCGAAGAAGAGGAAGAAGGTGGTTCCCACCCCGAGGGTCAGCAGGGAGCCGAAGCGGTCGCGGTTCTGCATCGCGGAGACGGCGCAAAAGAAGATGATGAGCGCATAAAGGGCAAGCAAGGAGAAGGCGCCGACGAAGCCGAACTCCTCGGCAAGGGTGGTGAAGATGAAATCGGTGTGCTTCTCGGGCAAGAAGTTCAGCCGGCTCTGCGTGCCCTGCATGTAGCCGCGCCCCGTCCAGCCGCCCGAACCGAGCGCGATCTTGGACTGCGTGATGTGATAGCCCGCCCCCAGCGGGTCGCTGGAGGGATCGAGGAAAGTGTCGATCCGACGGTACTGGTAGTCCTTGAGCAGCTGCCACGGGGTTCCGCGCGAGGTGAAGACCGCGCTGACGAGGCCGACGCCCGCGCCGATCACCGCGATGAAATACCACCAGCTCACCCCGGCCAGGAACATCACGATGCCGCCCCCCGTCACCAGCAGGATCGCGGTCCCCAGGTCGGGCTGGCGCAGCACGAGGTAGGTGGGCAGCATGATGAGGATCACCGGGATGATGACCCAGAGGGGGCGCGAGGTCTTCTTCACGTCGAGCCAGTCGTAATAGGCCGCGAGGATCATCACGAGGGTGATCTTGGTTAGCTCGGATGGCTGGAGCCGCATGAAGCCCAGATCAATCCAGCGCTGGGCGCCCATTCCGGTCGTGCCGAAGAACTCCACCAGCAGCAAGAGCCCCAGCGAGACGCCATAGGCGAGCCCGGCCATGTTGCGCCAGAACCAGATCGGCACCATCGCGATGGTTAGCATCACCGCGACACCGAGGGCGAAGCGCTTCATCTGCGGCTCGGCCCAGGGGCTCAGCGAGCCGCCGGCGACCGAGTAGAGCATCAGGAAACCGACGGAGGCGATGGCCGTAATGAGCACCAGCAGCGGCCAGTTGAGGTATAGGATCTTCGACAGGCCCGTGGGGACCGTTTTCACGTTGTATTCGAGATAGCTCATGGGCCGTCCTCAGGCGCGCGAGCGGGTATCGGTGGGGCGGAACTGCTCGCGCAGGGGCAGGGAGGCGAACATTTCCGCGATCTCCTCGCGATCGCGCTCGGGATAGCTCTCGAGCGGGGGCAGCTTGCCATGGAGCGCGAAGAGCAGGATGTCGCGGGCAACGGGCGCGGCCGCGGAGGAACCGCCACCGCCATGCTCGACGATGACCGACACGGCGACGCGCGGATTGTCGAAGGGGGCATAGCCCACGAAAAGCGCGTGATCGCGCCGCTCCCAGGGAAGATCGGCGTTGCTGGTGACGCCGCGGGCGCGCTCGGCGGCGGTGATGTTGCGGACCTGGCTCGTGCCTGTCTTGCCCGCCATGCTCAGGCTGTCATCGGCGATCCGGCTCCGGAAGGCGGTGCCGCGGCGCGAGTTCGACACCGAATGCATTCCCTTGCGCACGATGCGCAGGTGATTCTCGTTGAAGCCCAGCGGCGTCGCCCCCTCGATCGGCATCTCGACACCGTCGATCGCCTTCACGAGACGCGGCATCACCCCGGTCCCGGTCGACAGGCGCGCGGTCATCACGGCGAGCTGTAACGGCGAGGAAAGGACATAGCCCTGGCCGATCGCCGCGTTGAGGCTGTCGCCGACGCGCCAGCTCTTGCCGTAGCTGGCGGCCTTCCAGGCCTTGTCGGGCATGATCCCCCCGGTCACCGCCGACATCGGCAGGTCGAACCGCTCGCCAAGGCCGAAACGGCGTGCCGTCTCGGCGATCCGGTCGATGCCGACGCGCTGGGCGAGATCGTAGTAGTAGACGTCGCACGATTGCTGAAGGCTCTTCTCGAGATTGACATAGCCATGCCCGCCACGCTTCCAGCAATGGAAGCGCCGGTTGCCAACGGCGGTGTAACCCGGGCAGTAGACGGTGTCCTCGGGGCCGATCTCGCCCGAATCGAGCGCGGCCAGCGTGACCATCATCTTGAAGGTCGAGCCGGGAGGATAGGCACCCTGCACGGCCTTGTTCGACAGGGGGCGGTACTTGTTGCCCGTCAGCGCACCGTAATCGGCGGTCGAGATGCCGCGCACGAACTTGTTGGGATCGAAGGTGGGCGCATTGCCGACGGCCAGCAGATCGCCGTTGCGCGGGTCCATCACGACGGCCGCCGCACTGAACCCGAGCGTCAGGCGCGCATCGACGAAATTCTGCAGCCGGCTCTCGATCGTGAGCTGCATGCTCGCCCCCGGAACACCGGGATTGCGGCCCAGCTCGCGCATCACCCGCCCGGCGGCGTTGACCTCGATCTGCTTGGCGCCCGCCTTGCCGCGCAGGGTGCGCTCATACTTGGCCTCGACGCCGGTCTTGCCAATCTGGAACTTGGGGATCTGCAGGAGCGGATCGTCGTCGTCGATCTTGCTCAGATCGTAGTCCGAGACCGGACCGACATAACCGATGACATGCGCGTAATCGCTGTCGAGAGGGTAATTGCGCGTCAGTCCCACATCGGGCGTGATGCCGGGAAGGGCGGGCGCGTTGACCGACACCGTCGCCACGTCCTCCCAGCTGCGCTGATCGGTGAGGGTGACGGGCACGAAGGGCGAGCGGCGTTCCATCTCGCGCAAGGACCGCTCCAGCTCGTCCGGCGCGATGTCGATCAGCGACGTGAGCCGCGCGATCACCTCGTCCACGTCGCCGGCGTCCTCGCGCACGATGACGATGCGGTAATTCTGCGCGTTCTCGGCGAGCGGAATGCCGTTGCGGTCGAAGATGAGGCCGCGCGCCGGCGCGATCAGCCGCATGTTGATCCGGTTCTCCTCGGCCAGCAGGCGGAACTCGTCGGCCTGCTCGACCTGCATCTGCTGCATCCGCCATGTCAGGATGCCGCCGAAGCCCAGCTGCAACCCGCCGAGCACGAGGCCGCGCCGGGTGATCTTGCGGCTCGAGGCGGCCGTGTCCTTGGGCGAGCGCTTCACAGCCGGTGCCCGAGCGCGTCGACCTGTCCGGGCGCGGTCTTGCGCACCTTGAAGACGTGGGCCGTGGCACCGACGACGAGAGGATAGCTGAGCATCGAGATCACCAGTTGCAGCGAGACGAGGCCGATCGCGGGTTGATCGACGAGAAAGACCGCCAGGACGACGCCCTGTGCGAGGGTCATCACGAAAAGGACGCCGGCGACCATGAGCCATTCCACGAGAAAGGGCAGATCGCGCGAAAGATGCGCCCGGTTGCGCAGGAATTCAACCCCGAGCACGGTGATCGCCGCCCAGAGGCCGAGCGGACGCATGAAGAGAAGGTCGGCGCAGAGCGCGGCGAGCGCGATGATGCCCGGCGGGACGTAATCGGGCCGGCGCAGCACCCAGGCACAGGCCAGAAGCGTCAGGATGTCAGGGCCCGGCCATTGGTTCGGGGCGATCCGGAACGGCAGGATCTGGATGAAGATGATGATGGCGCAGACGGCGAGATAGACGATGTGATAGCGCCAGCGCCGCGAGGTGACCTGATCAACCATCGCCGGCATCCTGCGCGTCCGGCGAAGGGGTGCCGGGAAGGGCGGGGGGCGGCGGCGGCCCCTCGAGCTGCGCGGGCGGGATCACCAGCCCGCCGGGATCGCCGATCCGCTCACCGGGATGCGCCCGCAACACCCTGAGAAACTCGAGCCGCTCGTAATCGGCGGCAAGGCGCGCGCGCAGCTGGCCGCCCTTGCCCTGGACCACCTGGCCCACGAGCAGGCCCGCGGGAAAGACGCCGCCATCGCCGGAGGAGACGATGCGGTCGCCCGGCCGAATCGCCTCTGGCGTCTCGACGAAATCGAGGGGCGGCAGCGGAGAGTTGTCTCCCGCCAGGATCGCCCTCTGACCGGAGGGCTGGATCGCGACGGGGATGCGGCTGTTGCTGTCGGTCAGCAGGATCACCCTCGCCGATGTCTCGCCGACGCCCGAGATCCGTCCCACGAGGCCGAGACCGTCGGTGGTGGCCCAGCCATCCACGATCCCGTCGCGCCCCCCGATATTGATCAGGACCGACTGGCGGAAGGGCGAGCCGCTATCGGCGAGCACGACCCCGGTGATATAGGTCAGCGAGGCATCGAGGCGCACTTTGTTGAGATCGAGCAGCTTGGCGTTCTGCTGCTCGAGCTGCAGCGCCGCCTCCTTCCAGGCCTTCATCTGCTGAAGCTCGCGGCGCAGCTCCTGGTTCTGCTCGTAGATGCGGGTATAACTTTGGAAATCCTCGATCATCCCGGCGATCTGGGTGACGGGGACGAGGGCCCAGTCGAAGGAGGGCACAACGCGGTCGATCACCGCGGCGCGCATCCGCTCGGCGCGCGGGCTGTCGATGCGCCAGAACAGGAATATGGCGATCAGCGCCATGACCATGGCACCGATCACGATACGCCTGACGGGGCGGGTGAACTGGTCGCTCTCGCGCTTTTCCCTGGCCATTTCCGTTCCCGGGTCTGGATCGCGCCATGCCGCGGGGCGGTGGCGTCAGCTTTCGTAGTCGATGACGTGACGCAGTTGCTTCTCGTATTCGAGCGCCTTGCCGGTGCCGAGCGCGACGCAGTTCATCGTCTCGTCGGCAACGGACACCGCAAGGCCGGTCTGCTCGCGCAGCGCAAGATCGAGATCACCCAGAAGCGCGCCGCCACCCGTCAGCATGACGCCGCGGTCGACGATATCGGCGGCCAGGTCCGGAGGCGTCGCCTCGAGCGCGGTCATCACCGCCTCGCAGATCGCCTGCACGGGCTCGGCAAGGGCCTCGGCGACCTGCGCCTGGTTGATCTCGGTCTCCTTCGGCACGCCGTTGAGAAGGTCGCGCCCGCGGATCTGCAGCGAGGCACCGCGCCCGTCATCGGGCATCCGGCTGGTGCCGATGGTGGTCTTGATGCGCTCGGCCGTTGCCTCCCCGATCAGCAGGTTCTGTTGACGGCGAAGGTAGCTCACGATCGCCTCGTCCATCCGGTCGCCGCCCACACGCACCGAGCGGGCATAGACGATGTCACCAAGCGACAGGACGGCCACCTCGGTCGTGCCGCCGCCGATATCGACGACCATGTTGCCCGTGGGATCGGTGATCGGCATGCCGGCGCCGATGGCCGCCGCGATCGGCTCGGCGATGAGACCCGCGCGCCGCGCCCCCGCGCTCAGCACCGACTGGCGGATCGCGCGCTTCTCGACCGGTGTGGCGCCGTGGGGCACGCAGACGATGATCTTGGGCTTGGAGAAGGTCGTGCGCTTGTGAACCTTGCGGATGAAATGCTTGATCATCTCCTCGGCCACGTCGAAATCGGCGATCACGCCCTCGCGCATGGGCCGGATCGCCATGATCGAGCCCGGGGTGCGGCCCAGCATCAGCTTGGCGTCCTCGCCCACGGCAAGAACCTGCTTGCGGCCGTCCTTGACGTGATAGGCGACCACCGAGGGCTCGTTGAGGATTATGCCGCGTCCCTTTACGTAGACGAGCGTATTGGCGGTCCCCAGATCGATCGCCATGTCAGAGGAAAAGAGTCCCGTGAAACTGCTCATTACCCGTGCCCGTCCCTCTGGCCTTGTGTGAAGCTTCCGATTGCCCGCCGGGGTGATAGTGCGGACCGCCTCCGTCTACACAGCCCACCTGCCGAAAAAAAGGGGCTATGCGCCCCGATCTCGGCGCGATCCTGCCACGAGCGCCGAGAGAAGGTCCAGACGCGCCGGCGCGATTGTCCGAACTTCGTGGCCTCCGGCGGGGAGGGACGCAGTGCACCCGCCCGCGAGCGGGGCGGGCGGACACCGAGCGTCCTCAGCCCGCGTCGTGGTAGTTGACCGTCTTGCGATCGGTATCCTCCGCGCTGGTGCCGCGCTTGACCAGGAGCCGGTTCAGCGCGCTGATATAGGCGCGCGCCGATGCGACCACGGTATCGGTATCGGCCGACTGGCCGGTGACGATGCGGCCCTTCTCCTCGAGCCTGACGGTCACCGTTGCCTGCGCGTCCGTGCCTTCGGTGACGGCGTGCACCTGGTAGAGCTGCAACTGCGCATCGTGGCTCACCAATGCCTTGAGCGCGTTGAAGGCCGCGTCGACCGGGCCGTCGCCCTCCGCCTTGATCTGCTTCTGGGCGCCGTCGATGACGAGGGTCATCTCGGCCGTGCGGGGGGCTTGCGTGCCGCAGACGACCTGCAGGGAGGCGAGGCTTATCCGGTCCTCGCTCGCGGCGGACTGATCGCGCATGAGGGCGTGGAGGTCATCCTCGAAAACCTCCTTCTTGCGGTCCGCAAGGGCCTTGAAGCGCACGAACACGTCCGAAAGCTGGTTGTCCTCGAGCGCGTAGCCGAGCTCGGAGAGCTTGCTGCGCAACGCCGCGCGTCCCGAATGCTTGCCGAGCACGAGGCTGGTATCCTTGAGCCCGACATCGGAGGGGCGCATGATCTCGAAGGTCTCGGCATTCTTGAGCATTCCGTCCTGATGGATGCCCGACTCGTGCGCGAAGGCGTTCTTGCCCACGATCGCCTTGTTGAACTGCACCGGGAAGCCCGACACCGTGGCCACGCGGCGCGAGATGTTCATGATCTTGGTCGTGTCGATGCCGGTCTTCCACGGCATGATGTCGCCCCGCACCTTGAGCGCCATCACGACCTCCTCGAGCGCGGTGTTGCCGGCGCGCTCGCCCAGGCCGTTGATAGTGCACTCGATCTGCCGGGCGCCGCCCGCCACGGCCGCGAGGCTGTTGGCGGTCGCCATGCCGAGGTCATTGTGGCAATGGGTGGCGAAGATGACATCCGGGGCGCCGTCGACCTCGGCGATGAGGCGGCGGATCAGCTCGGCACTCTCGGCGGGCGCGGTATAGCCCACGGTGTCGGGGATGTTGATGGTGGTGGCGCCCGCCTTGATGGCGATCTCGACCACGCGCTTGAGATAATCCCATTCGGTGCGCGTGGCATCCATCGGGGACCATTGCACGTCGGGGCACAGGTTGCGCGCGTGGGTCACGGTCTCGTGGATCCGCTCGGCCATCTGGTCCTGGTCGAGATTGGGGATCGCGCGGTGGAGCGGCGAGGTGCCGATGAATGTATGGATGCGCGGATGGCGCGCCTCGCGCACCGCCTCCCAGCACCGATCGATGTCCTTGAAATTGGCGCGCGAGAGCCCGCAGATCGCGGCGTTGCGCGACAGTTTCGCGATGTCGCGGACCGCCTCGAAATCGCCCTGGCTGGCGATCGGAAAGCCTGCCTCGATGATGTCGACACCCATCTCGTCCAGCATCCCGGCGATCTCGAGCTTCTCGGAATGGCTCATCGTGGCGCCCGGCGACTGCTCGCCATCGCGCAAGGTGGTGTCGAAGATGAAGACGCGGTCTTGCGTGGCGGCGGGGCGGGCGGTCTCGTCTGTCATGAACTTGTCTTTCTCGTCATCTGCCAGGGCCTTCGGCGCTGCGCGCGATCGGCTGGCATGTTCCGGCGGGGTGGGGGGGTGTTCGGCGCTGTGACCCTCCGAGCGGTCGCGCCGACAGGCACGCTCAGAGGTGACCGAGACGCAGCAGCAGACCATCGAGGGCGATATGAAGAGAACGCGTGGTCATAAAGCGCATGATACCCGGCATCGGCGAAAAGGAAAGCCCGGAAATTGCGCCGGCAGGCCAAGGCGGAGCCCGCCCCGCCCACGCATCCCGCCCACGCTCCCGCCCACGCATCCCGGACCCGGCCCGCGACGCATGGTCGACGGGGTCGGCATGGCCCGCGACGCGCATGTTGACCGCACCGCGCGGGCCGCTAGCTCGCATGTCATGGAACATGACAAGAAACTGGCGCTCGTGACGGGCGCGGCCGGTGTGATCGGGCGGGGAATCGTCGCCCATCTCCTGGCCAATGGATGGCGGGTGGCCGCGCTCGACCGCGACGCTGCCGCCCTGGCGGAGCTTCCTTCGGATCCGCATATGCATACGGTCACGGCCGATATCCGCGACGAGGGCGCGGTCGAGCAGGCCGTGGCGCAGGCGGCCGGGGACGGCGCGCTGCATCTGCTGGTCAACAATGCCGGCATCAGCGATCCGCAAAGCGGGCCGCTCGACACGCTGCCGGCGGCGCAGTGGCAGCGCTGGATCGACACGAACCTGACCGGCGCGATGCTGATGAGCCGCGCCTGCACCGGGGCGCTGCGGCGTGCAGGCGGGGCAATCGTCAACGTCACCTCCACCCGCGCGGCGATGTCCGAGCCCGACTGCGAGGCCTACGCGGCCGCGAAGGGCGGGCTCGTGGCGCTGACCCATGCGATGGCGATCAGCCTGGGACCGGATGTGCGCGTCAACGCGGTGGCGCCCGGCTGGATCGCGGCGCGGGACAGCGATCTGCGGGGCGTGGATCATGAACAGCATCCCGTCGGCCGCGTCGGGCGCGCCGAGGATGTCGCCGAAGCGGTGCTTTACCTGGCGCAGGCCGGGTTCGTCACCGGGCAGGAGCTGACCGTCGATGGCGGCATGACGCGCAAGATGATCTATGCGCATTGATCCGGTCCGGGGCGGCTCGGGATGAGTGCCGGGGCGCCCCGCGCGCTGGTCATCGGTGCCTCGGGGGGCATCGGCGCGGCGCTGGCGAACGCTCTGGCCGATCCCGCCGGGGGCGCGGGAAGCCGCTTCGAGGTCACGCGCCTCTCGCGGCGCGAGGACGGGTTCGAGATCACCGATCCCCGAAGCGTTTCGCGGCACCTGAATGCGCTGGAGGGGCCATATGCGGCGATCTTCATCGCCACGGGCCGCCTTGCCGCCACGGGAGCCCGGCCCGAGAAATCACTCGGCGCGATCGACGCCGATGCCATGACCGCGCTCTTCGCGGTCAATGCCGTCGGCCCGGCCTTGGTGCTGGCACGCCTCGCGCCGCTGCTCCCGCGAAGCGAGCGCGCCGTCATCGGTGTTCTCTCGGCGCGGGTCGGCTCGATCGGGGATAACAGGTTGGGCGGCTGGCATTCCTACAGGGCCTCCAAGGCGGCCCTGAACCAGGTGATCCGCGGGGCCGCGATCGAGCTGCGCCGCCAGCGCCCCGGCGCGATACTCGCCGCCCTGCATCCCGGCACGGTCGAGACATCGTTCACGGCCGATTACACCCGCGACAAGCTCGCTCCCGAGGAGGCCGCGCGCCGTCTGCTGGCAGTCTGCGCAGGCTTGCGGCCCGAGCAGACGGGCGGCTTCTTCGACCACCGCGGTGAAGTGGTGCCCTGGTAGCGAGGCCGGGGCGGTTCTGGTGCGAATGGGCCTGGAAGGGGTCCCGGAGCCCGAAGGCTCAAGGGCGCGCGCACGGGCGGAGCGGCGGGGATATTCCGCCCCCGCCCGGCGGCCGCTTCGCTCAGCCCTCGTGCGCGGCGCGGCTGTCGGCCGGAGCCTGCGCCCGGTCGTTCTTGCCGTAATCGCGCAGCACATGGGCCACGCGCAGTCGGTAATCGGCGAAGACATCGCCGCGCCCGCGCGCTTGTGCCCCGCGATGCGCATCGAGCGCACGCCAGTGGTCGACCGCCGCCTCGTCCTCGAAGAAGGAGATCGACAGAAGCTTGCCCGGGGTCGTCAGGCTCTCGAAGCGCTCGACGGAGATGAATCCCTCGATCTCCTCGACCATGGGCCGCATCACGGCGGCGATATCGAGATAGTCCTCGCGTTTGCCCGGTGCCGGGACCACCTCGAAGATGATCGCGATCACTGCCCGGTGCCTTCGGGGGTTCCATCCCCCGCCGCGCCCTCTTGCGGGGGCGCCTCCGGCGTCAGGAGCACGCCGGGCGCGTCCGTCTCCTCCGCCGCTCCGGCTTCCTCGGCATCACCGCCATTCGCCGCCGCGCCGCCGGTTTCGCCATCGGCTTCCCCGGCATTTCCGCCGGCCTCGGTATCCGCGTCGTCCTGCGGACGGGTCAGCGCGCCATCGCTCCACTCGCCCGACGCCTCCTCGCCGCTGGCATAGCGGATCGTGCCTTCGCCCTGGCGCTTCCCGGCGACGAAATTCCCCTCATAGACATCGCCATTGGCATAGGTCGCCACGCCGCGCCCGTGGATCTCGCCATCCTGCCACTCGCCGACATAGCCGAAGCCATCGGCCATCGTGATCTCGCCGCGCCCCGAGCGCACACCGTTCTCGAACCCGCCCTCGTAGACCGATCCGTCCGCATAGGTCGCCACGCCCTCGCCGTGACGCTGCCCCTCGCGCCAATCCCCGACATAGCTGTAGCCGTCGGGATAGCGCATCGTGCCCTGGCCGTGATTCTGGGCGTTCTTGAACCCGCCCTCGTAGCTCATCCCGTTGGCATAGGTGGCGCGGCCCTCTCCCTCGATCACCCCGAGCACCCACTGGCCCTCGTAGGTGTTGCCGTCCGGATAGGTGATCTTGCCACGGCCATCCGCGAGATCGTCCTTGAACGTTCCCTCGTAGACCGAGCCGTCGGGATAGGTGACGGTGCCCGTGCCCTCGATGCGGCCGGCCACCCAATCGCCCGTATAGCTGTAGCCATCGGTTCCGGTGAAGGTGCCGGTGCCCTCGCGGCGATCGTCCACGAAGCCGCCCTCGTAGATGTCACCATTGGCATAGGTCACGCGTCCCTCGCCCTGGCGTTCGCCGGCTTCCAGCGCGCCCTCGTAGATATCGCCGTTGGGCTGGGTCAGGGTGCCGGTGCCGGTGATCTCGCCATCGGACCAGTCGCCCTCGTAGACAAGGCCGTCCGGCATCTCGAGCCGGCCGCGCCCCGAACGCTTGCCATCCACCAGCGCACCTTCGTAGATCGCGCCGTCGGGATAGGTGATGGTGCCGGTGCCCTCCTTGGCGCCGTTCACCCATTCGCCGTCATAGACATAGCCGCCGGGGCTCTCCATCCGGCCCAGCCCGTGATGCAACGCGTTGCGAAAGCCGCCCTCGTAGCGCACGCCATTGGCATAGAGCGCGACGCCCTCGCCATTGATCTTGCCGTCGGACCAGTCGCCCTCGTAGGTGCCGCCATCGGCGAAGGTGATCTTGCCCAGCCCCTCGGGCTTGCCCTTCGCGAACTCCCCCTCGTAGATCGAGCCATTGGGAAAGCGGGCCGTGCCGGTGCCGCGGATCTCGCCTTCCACCCACTCGCCGACATATTCGTATCCGTTCGGAAGTCTGTAGGTGCCGCGCCCGTGCTGCTTGCCGTCCTTGAAGGTGCCCTCGTAGACGCCGCCATCCTCGTATTGCTTGGTGACGACCTCGCCTTCCGCCTGCGCCAATGCGCTGCCTGCCGCCAGGCTGGCCACGACAACGGCGCCGATCAGGTTGCTTGGCTGATGCACGACTTGCTCCCATCCCGCTTGAAAGCGGTATTTTTACAGGTATCTGGTTCAGCGCAAACCTAACCACGGCCCCGGCGGCCCGCAACGCTTTTCGCCCCGCGCGGGGCGCGGCGCGCTTTTCATCGCCGGGGCTTGTGCTAAGCCGGGTCCAACCGCAAAGGAGCCGTGATGACCGCCCGTTTCCGACTGACCCTCGCCCAGATCAATCCGACCGTCGGCGACCTTGATGGCAACGCCGCCCTGGCCCGCGAGGCGCATGGCGCGGCGCGCGAAGCGGGTGCCGACATGCTGGCGCTGCCGGAGATGTTCATCACCGGCTACCAGGTGCAGGACATGGTGCAAAAGCCGGCTTTCACCACCGCCGCAATGGATGCCATCGAGCGGTTGGCGCGCGATTGCGCCGATGGGCCGGCGATCGGGATCGGGGGGCCTTACGCCTACGGAACCGAGCTTTACAACGCCTACTGGATCCTCGAGGGAGGCGCGGTGAAGGCGCGTGTGCTGAAACACTGGCTGCCCAATTACAATGTCTTCGACGAAAAGCGGATCTTCTCCGCCGGACCGCTCAGCGGGCCCTACAGCGTCGGCCCGCTGCGCATCGGCACCCCGATCTGCGAGGATGCCTGGCACGAGGACGTGGCCGAGACCCTCGCCGAGAGCGGCGCGCAAATGCTCCTCGTGCCCAACGGCTCGCCATATTTCCGCGGCAAATTCGACATCCGCATGAGCCACATGGTCGCCCGGACCGTCGAGACCGGCCTGCCGCTCGTCTATCTCAACATGACCGGCGGGCAGGACGACCAGGTCTTCGATGGTGGCAGCTTCGTGCTCAACCCGCACGGCGCCCTCGCCATGCAGCTGCCGCTTTTCGAGGACACGGTCGCACATGTCGATTTCGAGGAGAGCCCCGAGGGCTGGCAGGCGGTGCCGGGCGAGAGGGCGGTCTTCCCCGATGTCTGGGAGCAGGATTACCGGGTGATGGTCACGGCGCTGCGCGACTATTGTGTCAAGAGCGGGTTCGAGCGGGTTCTGCTGGGAATGTCCGGCGGGGTGGACAGCGCGCTCGTGGCGGCCATCGCGGCCGATGCGCTGGGACCGTCCAATGTACGCTGCGTGATGTTGCCATCCGAGTTTACCTCGCAAAGTTCGCTCGATCATGCTGCCGAGGCCGCGCGGGCGCTGGGCTGCCATATCGACAATTTGCCGATCGAGGGGCCGCGCGCGGCGATCACCGAGGCACTGGCGCCGCTCTTCGAAGGGCATCCCGAGGGGCTTGCCGAGGAGAACGTGCAAAGCCGTCTGCGCGGGCTCCTCCTGATGGCCCTGTCCAACAAGTTCGGCGAGATGCTCCTGACCACCGGCAACAAGTCCGAGGTCGCGGTCGGGTATGCGACGATCTACGGCGACATGGCGGGGGGCTACAACCCGATCAAGGATCTCTACAAGACCCGCGTCTTCGAGACCTGCCGCTGGCGCAATGCCAATCACCGCGACTGGATGAAGGGCCCGGGGGGCGAGGTGATCCCCGCCGCGATCATCGACAAGCCGCCCTCGGCGGAATTGCGTGCCGATCAGAAGGACGAGGACAGCCTGCCGCCCTACGCGGTGCTCGACGCGGTGCTCGAGGCGCTGATCGACCGGGAGGAAAGCGTGGCCGAACTGATCGCAGCGGGCCATGACCCCGACATGCTGCGCAAGGTCGAGCATCTGATCCTGAGCAGCGAGTACAAGCGGTTCCAGTCGGCCCCCGGCGCGCGGCTGACCCCGCGGGCCTTCTGGCTCGACCGCCGCTACCCGATCGTCAACCGCTGGCGCGAGAGCTAGGGCAGGCTCCGAGGAGAGCCGCGCCGCGCCCGCCCAGCCGCCAATTCGGCGCCCGTCATGCTCAGGGCCGCAGCGTTCCCGGCAGTCCCAGCCTGACACGGCCGCCGCGCCCCGGCGCGGCCGGCTCGATCACGAGATAGCCGCCGCGCGCCTCCAGCAGCCGCGCCACGGCCGCGAGGCCGAACCTGCGCCCCGAACCCGTCTGCTCGTCCGGCTCGCCGGCGCCGCCGGTGCCGGGCGGCGGCGCGGGCCGATCGTCCGGCGCGAAGCCGGGGCCGTCATCCTCGACCCTCAGCTCGATGCGCCGGGGCAGGCTCGAAAGATCGCAGGTGAGCGCGATCCGCACATGCGTGCGCGAGAAGCGCAGCGCGTTGTCGAGCAGGTTGTGCAGGGCGCGGCGCAGCAGCACGGGGTCGGTCTCCACGCGGGCGGTCGGCCATTTGACGGTCCTGCGCCCACCGGGATCGAGCTGCAGCAGCAGATCGCGGCACAGGGGATCGAGATCGACGATCTCCGGGGGCGTCTGCCCCAGGTCGAGCGCGTCGATCCGGTCCATGATCGCGTCGATCTCGTCGAGGCCCTTGCGCGCGGCCGATCCGCACAGGCCGAGCATCGTCGCGGGATCGGGGGCCGTGACCGCCGGCGTTTCGGCAAGCCTCGCGAGGGAGACGATATTGGCGAGCGGGCTGCGCAGATCATGGGCGGCCAGCCCCGTCAGATCGCGCAGCTCGGCATTGAGGCCCGCAAGGCGGCTGATCTGGGCGGCATCGCCGAGGGCACGGTGCCGGTAATCGGTAAGCTCGGCCAATACGGCCGTCAGGCGCGGGCGGTTATCTGGCGTTCGAGGCATCTCGCGCAGCTGAACCTTCCACCAGGATTCGCGCCCGCCGATCGCCATCGTCTCCTCGAAGGCATGAACGCCGCCCTGCGCGGCGCACCGGCCCAGCTGCATCGCGAGCGCGGCCGCAAGGCGCGGCGCGAAGGCATCCTCGAGCGGAAGGTTCCAGACCTCGCTTGCCTCGCGCCCGCAGATGCGGCGCCAGACATCGTTGAGATGCAGGACCCTGAAGGCGCCGGGCGCGGTCTGCTCGATCAGCGCGGCGGGGGGGGCGAGGGCGTCGAGCGCCGCGCGCATGGCATCCAGTGCCGCGGCATCCCCGGCCATCCGGTCTGCAGGTTCGCGTATCTCGCGCATCGATTTCTCCCATGCGGTCCGGGGGAGGGGCGTAGCAGGACGGCCCGCCGCGGCGGCGCGCTTGCGCCGACACGCGCACCATCGCCCGATGATGTGGCCAAACCGTTAAGCGGCGCGCCCCGCCCGGCGCGGCGTCAGGTCCACCATTCGTCGATGCGGGCGATCTGCGCGTCGCTCCAGCCGAAATGATGGGCCAGCTCATGCACCAGCACATGCGCGACGAGCGCCTTGAGCGTGACATCCCCGCGTGCGGCCCATTCGTCGAGTATGGGCCGGCGAAAGAGCCAGATCGCATCCGGCCGCAGGGGCTGCTCGCTCACCGATTTCTCGGTCAGCGGGATCCCGTCATAAAGGCCGGTCAGCTCGAACGCGTCGTCGATCTCCATCTCGGCGAGCATCTGCTCGTCGGCGAAATCCTCGATCCTGAGCGCGACCGCGCGGGCGGCCTTGGCGAAGGGCCCCGGCAGATCCTCGATCGCGGCGCGGGCGAGGGCGGCGATATCCTCGCAGGAGGGCGCCACGCGGTCATGATGGTCCGGGCTCATATCCGCCTTCTAGCGCGCGGTGCATGCCTCTGGCCAGAGCGATCGGCGCGGGTGGATTCTGGACAAAGGGGCGCGCCTCTGGGACAAGCGGCGCGCAACAGGAGACATTCCATGACCGTCACGCGTTTCGCCCCGTCCCCCACCGGGTTCATCCATATCGGCAACCTGCGCACCGCGCTGTTCAACTGGCTGATCGCGCGCAAGGCGGGGGGCACTTTCATCCTGCGTCTCGACGACACCGATCCCGAGCGCTCCACGCAGGAATATGCCGACGCGATCCAGGAGGATCTCGAATGGCTGGGTCTGACATGGGACCGGATCGAGCGGCAGTCCGAGCGGCTGGGCCGCTACGAGGCGGCGGCCGAACGGCTGCGCGAGGCCGGGCGGTTCTACGAGGCGTTCGAGACGCCGACCGAGCTTGACCTGAAGCGCAAGAAGCAGCTGAACATGGGGCGGCCGCCGGTCTATGACCGGGCGGCGCTGAAGCTCGACGAAGCCGAACGCGCGGCCCTGCGCGCCGAGCGCTCCGGTCACTGGCGCTTCAAGCTCGATCACGAAAGGATCGAATGGCAGGACGGGATCCTGGGCCAGATGTCGATCGACGCGGCCTCGGTCTCCGATCCGGTCCTGATCCGCGGCGACGGACAGGTGCTCTACACGATCGCCTCCGTGGTCGACGATACCGAGATGGGCGTGACCCATGTCGTGCGCGGCTCGGACCATGTGACCAACACTGCCACGCAGATCCAGATCATCGAGGCGCTGGGCGGTTCGGTGCCCAGCTTCGCGCATCACTCGCTGCTGACCGGGCCGCAGGGCGAGGCGCTCTCGAAACGCCTCGGCACGCTGAGCCTGCGCGATCTGCGCAAGGATGGGATCGAGCCGATGGCGCTGCTGAGCCTGATGGCGCGACTCGGCTCCTCGCAGCCCGTGGAGCTGCGCAGCTCGCTCGACGAGCTGATCGAGGGTTTCGACATCTCGCAATTCGGCGCGGCACCGACGAAGTTCGATCCCGCCGATCTGCGCCCGCTCAGCGCGCGGGTGCTCGCCGCGCGCCCCTTCGCGCAGATGCGCGAGACGATCCTTGGGCTGGGCGTGCCGGAGCAGAAGGCGGAACTCTTCTGGGACGTGACGCGCGAGAACATCAGCCAGGTTTCCGATCTGGAGGGCTGGTGGGCGCTCTTTCGCGACGGAACCCCCGCCGCGGTTGCGCCGGAGGATGCGGATTTCGTGGCCGAGGCGCTGCCGCTTCTTGGCGAGCCGCCCTATGATGACGGCACCTGGGCCGCCTGGACGCAAGCCGCGCGCGAGGCGACGGGGCGCAAGGGCAAGCAGCTCTTCATGCCGCTGCGCAAGGCCGTCACCGGCCGCGAGCAGGGGCCGGACATGGCCAAGGTGATGCCGCTGCTCTCGCACAAGCCCGCGATCTAGGCACCGGAAATACCGGGCGCCGCGCCGTCCGGGTCCGGCGCCATCCGCCGGACCGCGAGCCGGTCGAGCCAGTCATCGACGAAGGCGCGCTCGGCGGCGCTGAGCGTCTGCGCGCGGGGGTAGAGCGGTTGCGCGCGGTCGTCGAGGATGGGTGCATCCCAGCCATCGGTGCTGCGGAAGAAGCGCGCCGCCCCCTCCGGCCCGAACTCCGCGAGGTAGCCCTGCACCACGACGTCGAGATAGCTCAGAAGGACGGGATGGGTACGGTCCGGGGCCCGGTGCTTGCCGGGCGGAATGGTATAGAGCTCGACGGCGAGCGGCTGGCCGGCACCATGCGCGATCTGCGTCACGGGAACCCGGTCATAGGCCCGCTCGCGGTGATCGAGCGCCCGCCAATCGGCGCCTGGCACCGCGGCGATCAGTCCCTCGATGCTGCTGCCGGGGCTGGGCACGGCGGTCAGGTAGGCCACGGGGCGCAGATCGGTGTGGCGCCAGACGCGCCGCCAGCCGTCGAGCCGCGCGGTGATCGCGGCGCTGTGCCCATGGGTGCGGCGGTTCACCAAGCTGCCGTAGCCGAAGAAGAACGGATGGTCCATCGGGCGATCTAGGCGGGTATGGCGCGAACGCGCAAGCCGCTTGCGAAAGGGCGGCGGCTTCTGCATAACTCCGAGGGTCAGCGACGGGAGAAGCCGTGCGGTCCGATGGCGCGCGCGGGGCCGAAGGAGCAACCGCCCCGGTAAACTCTCAGGCAAAAGGACCGTCGCGGGGACCACAGCTCTGGAGAGTGGCGCCACGCGCCCGCCGAAGGGATAGCGATCTCAGGCGAATGGACAGAGGGGGCATCCGAGGCGGACACACGCTGTCCGCATGTTGATGCCGGAGGGACCATGACCGACCTGTCGAGAACGCCGCTGCATGCGCTGCATGTGGAGCTTGGAGCCAAGATGGTGCCCTTCGCGGGCTACGAGATGCCGGTGCAATATCCGCCCGGCGTGCTCAAAGAACATCTGCATTGCCGCGCCGAGGCGGGCCTTTTCGACGTGAGCCACATGGGGCAGGTGATCCTGCGCGCCGCGACCGGCGCGGCGGCCGATGCGGCCCGCGCGCTCGAGGCGCTGGTTCCGGCCGACCTCGAGGGCCTGGCCGAGGGTCGCCAGCGCTACGGGCTCTTCACGCAGGAGGATGGCGGCATCCTCGACGATCTGATGATCGCGAACAAGGGGGACCATCTCCTGCTGGTGGTGAACGCGGCCTGCAAGGCCGCCGATATCGCGCATCTGCGGGCGAAGCTGCCGAGCGGCATCGCCGTCGAGCCGGTCGAGGACCGCGCGCTCCTGGCACTGCAGGGGCCGGCCGCGCAGGATGCCTTCGCGGCGATCTGTCCCGATGCGGCGGGGCTCCGCTTCATGGACGTGGCCGATCTCGACAGCCCTTACGGAACGCTATGGGTGTCGCGATCGGGCTACACGGGCGAGGACGGCTACGAGATCTCGGTCGAGAACGCCCAAGCCGAGGCGCTGGCGCGGGCATTGCTGGCCCGTCCGGGCGTGGCCCCGATCGGGCTCGGCGCGCGCGACAGCCTGCGGCTCGAGGCGGGGCTCTGTCTCTATGGCAGCGATCTCGACGTGAACACGACCCCCGTCGAGGCGGCACTCGAATGGGCGATGCAGAAAGCGCGCAAGCCGGGCGGCGCACGCGAAGGCGGGTTCCCGGGCGCCGGGCGCATCCTCGGGGAGCTGCGCGACGGCGCGCCGCGCCGCCGCGTCGGCCTTCTGCCGGAGGGGCGCGCGCCGATGCGTGCGGGCACCACGCTTTTCGAGACCGAAACGAGCGAGGCGGCGATCGGACGGATCACCTCGGGCGCCTATGGGCCGTCGATCGAGCGCCCCATGTCGATGGGATACCTGCCGCGCGATCTGGCCGAGCCGGGACGGACGGTCTATGCCGAATTGCGCGGGCGCAGGCTTCCGGTGACGGTGTCGCAGATGCCGTTCCGCCCCGCAGGTTACAAACGCTGACAGGACGAGAGGATAGGTTTGATGAAATTCACGGAAGAACACGAATGGCTCCGCGTCGAGGACGATCTCGTCGTCGTCGGGATAACCGAGCATGCCGCGACGCAGCTGGGCGATCTGGTCTTCGTCGAACTGCCCGAGCCGGGCAAGACCGTCGCCAAGGATGACGAGATCGTGGTGATCGAGAGCGTCAAGGCCGCCTCCGACATCATGGCGCCCGCCGATGGCGAGATCGTCGAGGTGAACGAAGCGCTCGAGGGCAATCCGGCGCTCGTCAACGAGGATCCGCTCGGCGATGGGTGGTTCTTCAAGATGAAGCTCGCCGACATGTCCGACATGGACAAGATGATGGACGAGGCCGAGTACAAGAAGTTCATCTGACGACGCGCCGGAGGTGGTCCCAAGGTCGCCTCCGGCGGAGGTATTTTTGCGAAGATGAAGCTGAGAAGGGAGTGCCCGCGGCCCCCTTCCGAGGAGACGCGATGCCCTTCACCCCCACCGATTACCTGCCCTACGACTTCGCCAACCGGCGCCATATCGGCCCCTCGCCTTCGGAGATGGAGCGCATGTTCGAAACGCTCGGGGTGGACAGCCTCGACGCGCTGATCGACGAGACTGTGCCGCAGGCGATCCGGCAGGCCGAGCCGCTCGATTTCGGCAAGCCCAAATCCGAGCGCGAGTTGCTGTGGTACATGGGTCAGGTGGCCAAGAAGAACCAGGTCTTCAGCTCGATGATCGGGCAGGGCTATCACGGCACGGTCACGCCGCCGGTGATCCAGCGCAACATCCTCGAGAACCCGGCTTGGTACACCGCCTACACGCCCTACCAGCCCGAGATCAGCCAGGGGCGTCTCGAGGCATTGCTGAACTACCAGACGATGATCGTCGATCTCACCGGGCTCGACGTGGCCAACGCGTCGCTTCTCGACGAGGCGACGGCCGCGGCCGAGGCGGTGACGATGGCCCAGCGCGGTGCCAAGTCCAAGGCGCGTGCCGTCTTCGTGGACGAGAACTGCCACCCGCAGAACATCGAGGTCATTCGCACCCGCTGCGCGCCGCTGGATATCGAGGTCATCGTCGGCGCGCCCGGTGACATGGAGGCCGAGCGCGTTTTCGCCGCCGTCTTCCAGTATCCCGGCACCCTCGGCCATCTGACCGATTTCGAGCCGCATATCGCCGCCCTGCACGAGGCGGGCGCGCTTGGCATCGTGATTGCCGATCCGCTGGCGCTCACACTTCTCAAGGAGCCTGGCGCGATGGGGGCCGACATCGCCGTCGGCAGCACCCAGCGCTTCGGCGTGCCGATGGGCTATGGCGGGCCGCACGCCGCTTACATGGCGTGCCGCGATGCCTACAAGCGCTCCATGCCCGGACGCATCGTCGGTGTCAGCATCGATGCGCGGGGCAACAAGGCCTACCGCCTGAGCCTGCAGACGCGCGAGCAGCATATCCGCCGTGAGAAGGCGACCAGCAACGTGTGCACGGCGCAGGCGCTCTTGGCCGTGATGGCGTCGTTCTACGCCGTTTTCCACGGGCCGGAGGGCCTCAAGGCAATCGCCCAGCGGGTGCACCGCAAGGCGGTGCGCGTGGCGCGCGGGCTCGAGGAGGCGGGCTTCGTCGTGGGGGCGGAGGCGTTCTTCGACACCATTACCGTGGAATGCGGGCCATTGCGCCAGGCGATCCTCGACGAGGCGGCGCGCCAGCGCATCAACCTGCGCCCCATCGGCCACAGCGAGATAGCGATCACCGTCGACGAGACCACCCGGCCCGAAACGGTCGAGCGGCTCTGGCGCGCCTTCGGCATCATCGGCCGGCGCGACGATCAGAGCCAGGAATACCGGGTGCCAGAGGTGCTGCACCGCAAGAGCGGCTATCTCGATCATCCTGTCTTCCACATGAACCGCGCCGAGACCGAGATGATGCGCTACATGCGCAGGCTGGCCGATCGCGACCTCGCGCTCGACCGGGCGATGATCCCGCTGGGCTCGTGCACGATGAAGCTCAACGCCGCCGTCGAGATGATGCCGATCACCTGGCCCGAATTCTCGAACATCCACCCCTTCGCGCCTGCCGAGCAGACCGAGGGATACAAGCTGATGCTCGACGATCTGAGCGAGAAGCTCTGCCAGATCACCGGCTATGACGCGATGAGCCTGCAGCCCAATTCGGGCGCGCAAGGAGAATATGCCGGCCTTCTGACCATCGCCGCCTATCACGCCTCGCGCGGCGAGACCAACCGGCGCGTCTGCCTCATCCCGGTCAGCGCCCATGGCACCAACCCCGCCTCGGCGCAGATGTGCGGGATGAAGGTCGTGGTCGTGAAATCGGCCGCCAACGGCGATATCGACGTCGATGACTTCCGCGCCAAGGCCGAGGCCGCCGGCGGTGACCTGGCCGCCTGCATGATCACCTATCCCAGCACGCATGGCGTCTTCGAGGAGACGGTGCGCGAGGTCTGCGAGATCACCCACGCCCATGGCGGACAGGTCTATATCGATGGCGCGAACCTCAACGCGATGGTCGGCCTGTCGAAGCCCGGCGATATCGGCGGCGATGTCAGCCACCTGAACCTGCACAAGACCTTCTGCATTCCGCATGGGGGGGGCGGTCCGGGCATGGGGCCCATCGGGGTCAAGGCGCACCTGACGCCCCATCTGCCGGGCCATCCGCAGACGGGCGGCGAGACCGGTCCGGTCAGCGGCGCGCCCTATGGCAGCGCCTCGATCCTGCCGATCAGCTGGGCCTACTGCCTGCTGATGGGCGGCGCCGGGCTGACGCAGGCCACCAAGGTCGCGATCCTCAATGCCAACTACATCGCCAAGCGGCTCGAAGGGGCGTTCGACGTGCTCTTCAAGGGGCGCGGCGGGCGCGTGGCGCATGAATGCATCCTCGACACCCGGCCTTTCGAGAAATCCGCCGGCGTCACCGTGGACGACATCGCCAAGCGGCTGATCGACAACGGCTTCCATGCGCCGACGATGAGCTGGCCGGTGGCGGGCACGTTGATGGTCGAGCCGACCGAGAGCGAGACCAAGGCCGAGCTCGACCGGTTCTGCGACGCGATGCTGTCGATCCGCGCGGAGATCGAGGCGATCGAGACCGGCGAGGCGGACCGGGCGAACAACCCGCTCAAGAACGCGCCGCACACGGTCGAGGACCTGGTCGGCGACTGGGATCGCCCCTACAGCCGCGAGGCGGGCTGCTATCCCAAGGGCGCGTTCCGCGTCGACAAGTACTGGCCCCCGGTGAACCGGGTCGACAACGTCTTCGGCGACCGCAATCTCGTCTGCACCTGCCCGCCGCTCGAGGACTATCTCGACGCGGCGGAGTGACGGGGGGCCGGCGCGGCACGGACGGCGCGCCGGTCATTTCATGCCGCCTCGGCAGGCTCCTGCGTCAGGGCAAGCGCGCGCAGGCGCTCGCAATGCTCGTCGAGGAGCTGCTTGGGTAATGCCATGCCGAGCGCGCGCGCCGAGGCCGCCTGCGCCGCCCGCCGCATCTCTGCATCGCCATTGCGCGAGACCTCGCGCAGCATCTTGTGCAGGCGGACCTGCACCTCGACATTGCCCGCACCGTCCCGGGCGATGGGATCGATCGCATCGCGCATCAGGTCCTCGGCGCTCACCGGCTCCATCCAGACATGGGGGAAATGGATTTCCTCCTCGTCGCCCTGCTGGGCGCGAAAGCCGTGCAGGACGCGTTGCAACCGGCTGAGCACGTCGATCGCGGTTCCCGGATCATTGATCCCCGGCGACAGGGCGCGCTGGGCGATCTCGCTGAGCACGATCGCCCCGAAGCGCGGATCCTGGTCGAAGTTGCGCTGGGTGCTGAGCGTGAAGGCATGGCGCAGGCGCGCGACATCCATCTCGCCCGCGTAGCGCAGGATCGGCGTGCCTTCGCTGGCCAGCGTTCCGGGACTGCGCAGGATGTAGACGAGGCCGCCGTCCTTGCAGCATTCCTCGAGCGCGGCCAGGTCGATATGCTGCACGTAGCCTGTCTCCCAGGCGAGCAGCTCCCGCGCGGCGCCCGGAATGATCAGATCGCGCGACAGCGGACGCGCGCCGAGGCAGGGCCACCTGTTGCGGGCGTCGATCGCGCGCTGGGCGACATCCTCGATCTTGCCGCTCGTGGCAACCACGCTGCCCAGATCGCTCAGGTGGTCGATCCAGCGCAGGATCGCCACGACCACGAGCCCGATGACCAGCAGCGTGAAGAAGAGGATCACGGTCGGGGACTGTCCGCTATAGACCCCCGTGCCAAGGACGATCAGGCCGACAAGGGCGAAGACGAAGGCGCCGAGGAACGTGGCGAGGACGGTCTGCGTCGTGGTGTCCTGTATCAGCACCTGATGCGAGCGCGGCGTCACCTGTGAGGAGGCGGACTGGCGGGCGGAAACCATGACCGAGAGCGAGAAGATGGTTACCGCGAGCATCGAGGAGGCGAGGATCTCGAGGATGTTCGACACGTCTCCCGCGCTGAACTTCTCGGCCATCCATTGCGGCACGAGGGGGGCTATCGGCCGGCTGACAAGCGCCGCGACGACCGCCAGCCCGGCGATGAGCGCAGCCCTGATCCAAAGTTTTCGCGTCAGCGCGCGCAGTTGATAGAACCGTTTGGAGAGTGCGGCCGCGCCGAGTTTCATCGCGTTGTCCAATCCGCGCCGGGGAAGGCGCATTCAAATCCGGTGACGGGATGCAATCTAACCGCTGGCCGCGCCGCGTCGAGTGTTCGCGGACTTGACACCGATGGCCGGCGGGGTCATCTAATTTCGCAGTGGGGCCGTAGCTCAGTTGGGAGAGCGCGTCGTTCGCAATGACGAGGTCGTCGGTTCGATCCCGATCGGCTCCACCAATCGCCATGTTCCGTTCGCGTTTTCAGTGGTGCTTTGCGCCGCCGCCAGTGGCCGGCATGCTCATTCCTCGCTGGCGATCGGCTCCTCCCGCACGGCGCCGCCGCGCAGCAGGAGCGCCGCCGCCGCCGGCAGCAACGCCGCGCCGAGGAACATTATCGCCGGTCCGACAGCATCCGCCGCCACGCCGCCAAGGGCCGCGCCGAGAACGCTTCCGGCGGCCATCGCCAAGAGCGCGGCCGTGAAGCTCAGCGAGGGCAGGGACGGGAAAAGCTCCTCCGACCAGGAGGCGATGAGCGCGCTCGTGACCATCACATGGATGCCCTGTAGACCCGCCGAAGCGATCAGTCCGGCCCAGCTTGTAGCCGCGAATGCGATGAGCAGCGCGGAGCATGCGCCGGCGGCCATCGACAACCGCAGCAGGCGCGACAGGCCAAGCCGCGCGCGCAGCCGTCCCGCGCCGAGCCCGATCAGCCCGAAGATCCCGTAGCTGACGAAGATCAGCGCGGGAGCGGCTGCGGCAGGAAGTCCCTCGGGGCCTCCCGTGCCGCGCGCGTGATCGGCGGCAAACGCGATGTAGATGGCAGAGCTCGTCCCGAAGACGAAGGCGGTGAGAAAGAGGGGGCGGGCCTTCCCGTGCCGCAGGTGCCGCCAACCGCCACGGGGCGTGGCATGCGGGCTTTTCTCGACCTGGCGTAGGCTCATCAGATTGCCGATGAGCACCAGCACTGCGGCGGCCGCGAAGCCGGCCCAGCAGTAGCGCCATGAAATGCCGCCCACCAGCGGCCCCAGGGCCGTGAGCCCCGCCACGCAGACGCCGAAGCTCGTTCCGGTGCTGACCGTGGCAAGGGCGGCGGGGCGGTCGCTCTGCCGCACCTTGCGGTGCACCGCGTCATTGAACGGGGTCCATGCGAAACCGGCGCTCGTCGCGGCGAGAAAGACGCCCCCCGCGAGGATCATGGGGCCGGGTGCCGCCGCGATGATCGCCATCCCTGCGGCTGCCGCCGCGAGGCCGACAACGACCGGGGCTTCCGGTCCGCGCAGGTTCAAAAGCAGCTGCGCGAGCAAAAGCCCCAGCAGAAAGCCGAAGAAGCCCAAGCTGGAGATGAAGCCGATCGTGGAGGTCGACAGCTCGAAGGTTTCGCGAAATTCCGGCACGAAAAGGCCGAACCCCATCCGTGCGGGTCCATAGCCGATGGCGGTCGCTGCGAAACCGGCGGCCGATAGGCTTTGATAGAATGTCATGGCCTGGTGTCGCATCGCTGCGGAAAGCCCGGGGAGCTGTCAAATGTTCCGGGCGAATTTGGCTGGCCACGGGCCCGGCGGCATCGCGAGGAAGCGAGAAGGGGTGGCCGGGCTACGCAAGGCCCACGCACGAGGCGTTCGGCGCATGCGGGGTTGTTTTGGATGACGTGGCGGAATGCAGTGCACCGAAAGCGCGCGCTGGCGAAGTTTTTGCGGCCAAAGCTCAAGTCGTTGCGCGCCTGCCGGGCATGAACGCTTGGTGCCCCGCTTGCCGGGCCGCGGGGCTGATTTAGATCCTTTCTAATCCCCGCACGCTTTCAATTCCACAATCCAGACTGGAGCACCGATGTCCAAACGTCCCCCTGATCTGCGCCGGCCCGGCGTCTCCCGCCGCGGCTTTCTGCAAGGCAGCTCGGTCGTTGCCGGCTCCCTCGGCCTTGCCGCCGGCGAGGTTCGTGCCGCCGCGGCCGAGCCCACGTCCGACACGCGCAATATCGAGATCAAGATCAACGGAAAGACCCGCAACATGTCGGTCGAGCCGCGCACCACGCTTGTCGAGGCGCTGCGCGACACGCTCGGGATGACCGGCACCAAGATCGGCTGCAACCAGGGCCAGTGCGGCGCATGCACCGTCCTTCTGAACGGCAGCCGCGTCAATTCCTGCCTCACGCTTGCGGTGATGGCCGAAGGCGGGGAGGTCGTCACCGTCGAGGGGCTTGCCGATCCGTCCGGCGATCTGCACCCGATGCAGAGCGCCTTCGCCCGGAACGACGCTTTCCAATGTGGCTATTGCACGCCCGGACAGATCCTCTCCGCGATCGCCTGTATCGACGAGGGCCATGCCGGCAATGAGGCGGAAATCCGCGAATACATGAGCGGAAATCTCTGCCGTTGCGGCGCCTATCCCAACATCGTGGCCGCCATCGTGCAGGTCCGCGACAGCCAACAGGGGTAACCCCATGAAGAACTTTGCCTATACGCGCCCCCGCTCGCTGGGCGACGCGACCGAAGCGGCCGGCAATGACGGCGCGCAGATCATCGCCGGCGGCACCACCATGGTCGACCTGATGAAGATCGGCGTTCTTGCGCCCGAGACCCTCGTGGACATCACCGGCCTTGGCGATCTCGAAGGTCACGCGGTCGGCACCGATGCGCTGCAATTCGGCGCGCTCGCAAGGATGTCGAAGGTCGCCGACGATCCTGCCGTGATCGAGGCCTTTCCGGCCCTGTCCGAAGCCCTGTGGAAAGCCGCGAGCCCTCAGCTGCGCAACGCGGCGACGCTTGGTGGCAACATCCTGCAGCGCACGCGGTGCCCCTATTTCCGCGACACCGCCTATGCGCAGTGCAACAAGCGCGATCCCGGCTCGGGCTGCGCCGCGCTCGACGGCGGCAAGACCAGCCACCATGCGATCCTTGGCGGATCGGAGGCCTGCGTCGCGATGTATCCCGGCGATTTCGCGCAAACCCTCGTGGCTTTCGACGCGCAGGTGATGACGCGGGGGCCGGGCGGCACGCGCACCATTCCCTTCGCCGAGCTGCATCTTCTGCCCGGCGACACGCCGCATGTCGAAACGGTGCTCGAGCCGGGCGAGATCGTGACCGCCATCACCCTGCCGCGCATTCCGGCGATGGCGAACAGCCACTACCTCAAGGCGCGCGATCGCGAGAGTTATGCCTTCGCCGCGGCCTCCGCCGCCGTTGGTGTCGAGATGGATGGGGACACGGTGCGCGACGTGCGCATCGGCCTTGGCGGGGTCGCCGCGACGCCCTGGCGCGCCCGTGCGGCCGAGGATGCCCTCAGGGGCGGCCCGCTCAACGAGGAGACCGCGCGCGAGGCGGGCCGCATCGCGTTCGAGGAGGCCGTGCCGCTCGAGGGCTCTGCCTACAAGATGCCGCTGGGCGCCGATGTCGTGGCCGGCGCGCTCCTGACCGTGAAATCCCGTATCGGAGGCGAATGATGGCCCAGACGATCAACACCGAAGTCACCCGCGTCGATGCCCGTCGCAAGGTCACCGGCACCGCGAGCTATGCCGCCGATTCCATTCCTGCGGGAATGCTCCACGGCGCGCTGGCATGCACCGCCGTCGCGATGGGCCGGATCGCCGGCATCGACACGGCGAGGGCCGAGGCCGAACCGGGCGTCGTGGCCGTCTTCACACATGAGACGCTGCCCGACTACAAGACCGTGAAGGGGTTCTACGCGGGCGGCCCGGGCTCTGCGTCCTTCTGGCCGATGGAGGGCACCGAGATCCGCTATGCGGGCCAGCCCTTCGCTTATGTCGTGGCCGAGACCGCCGCGGCCGCGCGCCGCGGCGCCGATCTCATCGCGGTGCGCTACGAGGAGGATGCCGCGCAGATCCACATGGATCCGGGCGAGAGCTTCATCATCGGCGCCGGTGAGGACAGCGAGGGCATGACCCTGACCAAGGGCGATATCGAGGCCGGCCTCGGCGCGGCCGCGCAAACCGTCGAGGCGACCTACAGAACGCCTTTCCAGCACCACAACCCGATGGAGATGTTCGCGGCCACCGCCGAGTGGCGCGGCGAGCAGCTCACCGTCTGGATGCCATCGCAATCGGTGCGCACGCTGCGCGGCGGGATCGCGAAGGCCTACGGCTTGCCGGAGACCAGCGTGCGGGTGCTCTCGCCCTTCGTCGGCGGCGCCTTCGGCTCGAAGGCAGGGGTCACCCCTTACGCGATGCTGACCATCGCGGCGGCTAGGGCCGTCGGCGCGCCCGTCAGGCTGATCGTCACGCGGCCGCAGATGTACACGGTCGCCACCTTCCGCCCCGAGACCGAGCAGAAGTTCCGCCTTGGCGCCGACGCGGATGGCAAGCTGACCGCGTTCGAGCATGTCGAGATCGCCCAGACCTCGCGCTTCGATGACGTGGTCAACCCCGGCACGCATATGACGCGCTCCATGTATGCCTGCCCGAACATCCATACCGAGCAGCGGCTTGCGCGGTCGGACACCAACTCGGGCGGCTTCATGCGTGCGCCCAACGAGATGCAGACCTTCTTCGGCCTCGAGAGCGCGATGGATGAGCTTGCCTGGAAGCTGGGCATGGACCCGGTCGAGCTGCGCCGTGTGAACGACACGAACCGACACCCGGTCAAGGACGTGCCCTTCTCCTCGCGCTCGCTGATGGAGAGCTATGACGCGGTATCGCGCAGCTTCGGCTGGGCCGATCGCGGACGCGAGGTCGGCTCGATGACGGATGGCGACTGGCTCGTGGGTTATGGCTGCGCGACCGCCACCTATCCCACCAACATGTCGCCCTCCTCGGCGCGGGTGCGCATGCAGGGCTCCGGTCATGCCTATGTCGAGCTTGCCGCCCATGACGTGGGCACCGGAAGCTACACGATCTTCGCACAGATCGCGGCCGCGCAGCTTGGCCTGCCGGTCGAGGCGGTGGACGTGGTGATGGGCGAGGCGGACCTGCCGCTGGCGCCGATCGCCGGTGGCTCGACCACGGCGGCCTCCTCGGGCTCGGCCGTGCACATCGCCTGCACCAACATCGCGCGCGGCGTGGCCGAAAAGGTCGCGGCGCAGAAGGACGGACCGCTTGCCGGGCTCGATCCCGCGCAGATCACGCTGGAGAACGGGGTGCTGAAAGGTCCCGGCGGCGAGAGCCAGAGCCTTGCCGAGGCGCTGGCCTCCACGCCGATGGGCGAAATCGAGGCAGAGGGGCAATACCGCCACCCGGCCCTGACCGACAAGGCGCTGCGCATGACCTATCATGGCGGCTATGGCGTTGCGGGTCCGGTCACCCCCGAGATGGCGATGTTCGCCTTCGGCGCGCAGATGGCGGAGGTGCATGTCCACCGCTACACGCACGAGATCCGCGTCCCGCGCCTGCACGGGGCCTTTGCCGCCGGCACATGGCTCAACCGCAAGACCGCGCATAGCCAGCTGATGGGCGGCATGGTCTGGGGGCTCGGCTCGGCGCTGCACGAGATCACGGAGGTGGATACGCCGAGGGCACGTTTCCTCAATGCCAATATCGCCGAATATCTCATCCCGGTGAATGCCGACGTACGTGAGCTTCGGGTCGAAATGCTCGAGGAGCGCGACGACTACGTGAACCCTCTCGGCGTCAAGGGCATCGGCGAGCTGGGTATCGTCGGCACGGCCGCCGCCGTGGGCAACGCGGTCTATCACGCGACCGGCAAGCGCCTGACCGCGATCCCGATGCGCATCTCGGACATCGTGTCTGCCTGACACCCGGCGGGGTCATGGGCGCGGAATGGCGCCCATGACCCCGCATACGCGCCGCGTGGGGCGCAGAATGAGGGAGCCAAGCGTGCCATCTGTCACTGGCCGAGAACCCGCGATACTGCCCTACCGTGCTGGGTCGCCGCCGCGCGTGGCGCTCGGCGCTGACGTGCTTTCCTTCGAGGCGGGGCAATGGTACCGAATGCCAAACATTGGAGAGGACGCCATATGCCGAACAGCCGCTTCGCCGAGATCTTCAAGATCGTCACCGCAGATCGAGCAGAGCTGCTGTCCGACTGGCTGGAGACGCAGAAGGCAGCAGGCGTGCGTCGCCCGGACCTGTTCTCCGACGCGGAACTGACCGCCCAGCTGGGACAGTTCCTCGACGGGCTCACGGCGGCCTTGGCGGATGCCTCCGAGGAGCCGGGCGGCGATCTGCGCGACGAGGAATGGGCGCCCCTGCGCGACGCCCTGCTCGATATCCTGCGCGAACGGAGCGAGCGGGGCGCGGGCCTTGCCGAGCTGATGCGCTTCGTGCAGACCCTCTCCAACCCGCTCGCCGCACGCCTTACGGAAGAAGTTGCGGACCGGCCAGAACTGCTCAGCGGCGAGCTGTTGAAGATCAACCGCCTGCTCAACACCTGCGCGACCTATGCCGGGACGCATCTTCTGGACGAGCGCGACGAGATCATCGAACGCCAGCGCGACGAGATGCGCGAGCTGTCGACCCCGGTGGTGCAGCTTTGGGAGCGTGTCCTGACGATCCCGCTGATCGGGACGCTCGACAGCGCCCGGGCGCAGGAAGTGATGGAGAACCTGCTAAACGCCATCGTCGAGCACCGCGCCGAGGTCGTCATCATCGACATCACCGGCGTCAGGGTCGTCGATACGCAGGTCGGTCAGCACCTGCTGCGCACCGCCTCGGCGGTCCGCCTGATGGGCGGGGAGGCGATCATCTCCGGCATCAGCCCCAAGATCGCCCAGACCATGGTCGAGCTGGGTGTCGATGTCGGCGAGGTGACGACACGTCCCACCATCCGTTCGGCCCTCGCGGAAGCCTTCCGCAAGGTCGGTTTCCAGATCGTGCGCGGCGAGGCGAGCCAGCGTGGCTGACACCATTTCCATCTATCTCGTCGAGCAGGTTCTGCTGGTCACGATCCCGGACAACATAACCGATACCGAAATCGTCGATCTGCTCGAGAATCTTTCGGAACGGATCGTCGGGGAAGCCGCGCGTGGCGTGGTGATCGACATCGCCTCCCTCGAGATCGTCGACACCTTCGTCGGCCGCGTCCTGGCGCAGCTCTCATCTGTGGCGGGAATGCTGGGTGCGCGGACCTACGTGGTCGGCATGCGCCCCGCGGTGGCGATGACGCTGGTCGAGCTTGACATGGACCTGCCGGGCTGCCGAATGGCGCTGAGCCTGACGCAGGCGCTGCGCGAACTTCGGAGGGACGGGCTGGCGTGACGGAGCGCGGCTCAGGGGCATCCGTCGTAGTCGCCTTGCGGGACGAGCACGATATTGCCCTTGCGCGCCGCGAGGTCGCCAAGGCCTGTGACCGTTTGAAGGCCGGCGCCCTGCGCAAGGTACGCTTCATCACGGCCGTCAGCGAGATCGTGCGCAACGCCGTCGATCACGGCGGCGGCGGGCAGATCGAGATCGACGTCGATCAGGCCAACAAGATGATCACGGTGCGCTGCACCGATACGGGCCCGGGCATTCCGGACATGGATCTCGCAATGAAGGACGGGTATTCCTCTGCCCGGAGCATGGGAAAGGGCCTTGGCGGCGCAAAGCGGCTGGTGGACCGGTTCCGGATCGAAAATCGTCCCGAAGGCGGGATCGAGATATGGATGAGTTCGCGGCTTTGAGGTTTCATCTCGACATCACCGACCCGAGTGCCGTATCGGCCTCGCGCCGCTTCGCGCGCTCCCTCGCCCAAAGGCTCGGGATCGGGGAGGAGCGCGCCGAGAAGGCCGCCATCGTCGCCTCAGAGATGGCGACCAACCTGCTCAAACATGTCGGACGCGGCAAGATCTTGATGTGTGGCGTGCTTGGCGCCGACGGCTACTGGCTGAGCATGGCCGCGATCGATGCCGGTCCGGGCATCTCCGACATCGCCGACGCGCTGCGCGACGGCGTGTCCTCCTCGGGCACGGGCGGCTCCGGCCTCGGGGCGATCTCGCGGCTGGGCGACCGGTTCGACATCCATTCGCGCAGCGGCGAGGGCACGGTCGTGCTGGCCGAGTTCGGCACCGGCATCCGCAGCGTCGCGGGCGTTACCGTCGGTGCCTTCCTGCAGCCGCATCCCGCCGAGACCAGCTGCGGCGACGGTTGGTATTGCCGCGACCGGAAGGGCACGCTCGATCTGGGCGTGGTCGACGGGCTGGGACATGGCAGCAAGGCCGAGCTTGCCGCCGACGAGGTCATCGACGCGCTGCGGCGCCAGTCGGGCGGGCCCGCATCCGCCATCATGGGCATCGGTGGCGAAATGCTCGGCAATCGCGGCGCCGTTGTCGGTGTCGCCTGTATCGAGGCGGCCGATCACCGGATGAGCTACTGCTCGCTGGGCAATATCGCGGCGATGGTCATCACGCGCTCGGGCAAGGTCAAGCGGCTCATTGGGCGGGCCGGGCGGATCGGGGGGCGGGTGCCCGAGCTGTCGAACGAGACCTGCGCGCTCGCGCCCGGCGACACGGTCGTGCTGCATAGCGACGGGATCGCCACCTTGCGGCGCGAGCCTGCCGAGCTCGCCCCGCTGATGACACGCTCGCCAGCGCTCATCGCGGCGGTGCTGCAGCGAGATGGTTACCGCGAGCGCGACGATGCCTGCGTCGCCGTGGCGCGCATCACCGATGCGCCGCACTCACAGGGCGGCGCGCAGGGGATCGCGCGATGATCATCGCGCGGCTGCGGATTCAGAACGAGCGCGACATCGTCCGTCTGCGGACCCTCGGGTCGCGGATCGTGATGGCCACGGGCTTCTCGGGCTTTGCCGGCACGCGCGTCGTGACCGCGATGCTGGAACTGGCGCGCAACATGATCGACCATGCGCCCGGCGGGCACCTGTCGTTGATGCTGCGCGAAGACGGAAAGCGCGTGCTGCTGGTCATCGAGGCGGTCGACCAGGGGCGCGGCATCGAGGCCAGCACCCGCGCCGCGGGAACGTCCGGCGCCAAGCGGCCAGGTCTCGGCTTGGGCCTGCAGGGCGTGCGCCGAATGGCTGATCAGTTCGACATCCAGACCGGCGTCGAGGGAACCCGTGTAAGCGCCTGTTTCCGAAGCATGATCGGCGTCAGCGATCTGCGCCGGGACCGCGAGAAGATCCTCGCCCTCGCGCAGAGTACCGAGGAGGATGACCTGTCGGAGGTCTTGGGCCGCCAGAACCGCGAACTGCTCGACGCGATCGAGGAGCGCGACCTGCTGATGGCCGAGATGCACCATCGCACCAAGAACAATCTCAGTCTCGTCATCAGCCTCATGCGGCTCAGCCGGAACGCGGCCAAGTCCGAGGAATCGCGCGATATCCTGCGCGACCTCGAGGGGCGTGTCTCGGCGATCGCGAAAGTTCATGACCAGTTGCAGCACGAGGGCGCCGCCGACATGGTCGAGCTGCTGAGCCTGTTGCGCGATGTCGCCGCCCAGTCGCGCAGCGCCTTCGCCTCCAGCGGGCGCGACATCGTCATCACTGTCGAGGGCGAGCCGGTGCGTCTTGCCTCCAGCACCGCGGTCGACTTGTCGCTGGTCGTCGGCGAGCTCATTACCAATGCCTGCAAACATGCCTTCACCGAACGCAGCGCCGGGACAATCACGATCTCGGCTGCCGGGATCGGCAACGACTACATCCTGGTGATCCGCGATGACGGGATCGGGCTGCCGGGGGACCTGGAACGTCCCGGACGGGCCATGTCACTGGGGTGGCGGATGGTACGCAGCATGGTTCAGAAGCACGGCGGCACCTTGCAGAACCGCAACGATGGCGGCCTTGTCACGACGCTGACCTTCGACCGCGCGCTGCTGGGTGTCGAGGCGGCGCAGACCGAGACCGACTGAACGGTCAGTCACCCGGCATGCCGGGAAGCGGATCGATGCGCGGCGCGCGTCCCAGTTCGATCCCCCGCCTGGACAGTCCAAGCATGCCCCGGGCCCGAAGATGTCCGCCGCGCGCCGCCGCGTCCATGTCGAGCACCTCTGACAGGCAGGCATCCGGATCGGCGATCGCGGGACGCCATGCCGCCATGTCGCGCGCCGCGACGATCCGGGCGATCCGCGCCGCCATCTCCGGCCAGCGTTCGCGGTCCATCTGCGCGTCGAAGATCTGCGCATCGAGGCCGAGCGCCCGCCGCATCGCCGCATAGAATTTCGGCTCGAGCGCGCCCGCCGCGATGAACTTTTCGTCGCGTGTGGCATAGCATCTGTAAAAGGGCGCCGCTCCGTCCAGCAGGTTCGCTTCGCGTGCCGCGCTCCCGATACCGGCATTGCGCAGCCCGTAGCTCAGCGCCATGAGAAGCGCCGCGCCATCCGCCATCGCGGCGTCGATGACGGCGCCGCGCCCGCTCGTCCGGGCAGCGAGCAGCGCGGCGAGAACGGCGAAGGCCGCCATCATCCCGCCGCCCCCGAAATCACCGACGAGCGACAGCGGCGGCGGCGGTGGCGCGTCCCTGCGGCCCATCGCGTGCAGGGCGCCGGACTGGGCGATGTAGTTGATGTCATGTCCGGGATGGGTGGCAAGGGGCCCGTCCTGGCCATAGCCGGTAAGGCGGCAATAGACGATGGCGCGGTTGCGTGCGGCGCAGGCTGCGGGATCGAGCCCGAGCCGCTCCATGACGCCCGGACGGAACCCCTCGAGAAGGATGTCCGCCCCGGCGACCAGCTCCAATGCCGCCGCGCGCCCGCCGGAGGATTTGAGATCGAGCGGCACCTCGCGGGCCCGGCCGCGCAGCATCATGTCCGCATCCCCGGCATCGATCCCACCGGGCTGTCCGCCGGGCCGGGTGACGCGGGTGATCCGTGCGCCGTGATCGGCCAGCATCATCGCGCAGAAGGGCACGGGCCCGATGGCATCGAATTCGAGCACCTCGATCCCGTCGAGCGGGCCCGTGCCGCTCATGCCTGCGGCGGCCGGCGGTGCATCAGCGCGGCGCGGTCGCAGCGCGCGACCAGCACGCCGTTCTGGTTGAAGGCTTCGTGGACGAAATCGACGATGCCGGCGCGCGGGCGCGATCCGCTGGCCCTGCACCCCTTCACCGTGCTGCGCACGTGCAGCGTGTCGCCGTGAAAGACCGGCGCGGGAAAGCGCACGTCGCTCATACCCAGATTGGCCACCGTGGTACCGAGCGTCGTCTCGTGAACCGACAGGCCGATCATCATCCCCAGGGTCAGGAGGGAGTTGACGAGGGGTTTGCCGAACTCGGTCTCTTCGGCAAAATGACGATCGATATGAAGGGGTTGCGGGTTGTATGTCATGGAGCAGAAGAAGAGGTTGTCCGCCTCGCTCACGGTGCGCGTGATGGCGTGCTCGATGACCATTCCCTCGGTGAACTCCTCGAACCACAATCCCGCCATCGTCCCGTTCCCCTCCTGATCGATCGGAGCATGTGCGCCCGATTCCACGGTCGAGCCTATCGCCCCGCGCGCCGATGTCACCTGTTCATATCGGCACGCGCGGCGGGCCGGGATGATCGGGGGAAAAACGTGGCGCGGCGGCGCGCCGTCGGGCATGCTTGCGGATACCGTGTCCGGTCGGCGGCGCGGTCCTTGGGGGAGGGCGGATGATGGCACAGGACATGGGACGACAGGGTGGAACGGGGCCGGGCGCGGAGCGCGGCACCGGCGCGGCGCCGGGGCTCTTCGTGCCCGAGCATGACATGCTGCGTGCGCAGCTGCGCCGTTTCGTCAAAGAGGAGATCACCCCCCATGCGGCCCGCTGGGAGGAAGAGGGCGCCGTGCCGCGCAGCCTTCTGCGCCGGATGGGGGAGCTTGGCTTTCTGGGGATGCGCATCTCGCCGGAGCATGGCGGGTCTGGCATGGATGAGCGCGCCAGCGTGATCCTCGCCGAGGAGCTGGGCCGATCGACCTTCTCGGGGGTCGCGATCACCGTGCTCGTGCATACGGACATGGCCTCCGTGCATGTCACCAATGCCGGGACGGCGGCCCAGAGGGCGCGATACATGCCCGGCATCGTCGACGGAAGCTGCATCACCGCCGTCGGCATAACCGAGCCCGCCGCCGGCTCCGACGTGAAGGGCCTGCGCAGCACGGCGCGCCGCGATGGCGACGGGTTCATCCTCGATGGGGCCAAGACCTTCATCACCAATGGCGTTCTGGCCGATCTTTACTGCATCGCCGCGCGCACCGATCCCGACGCCCCCCCGGGCCGCGGCATGACCATGTTCCTGCTGGAGAAGGGCATGCCCGGCTTCACCGTGTCAAAGGCGCTCGACAAGCACGGCTGGCGCAGTTCGGACACTGCCGAGCTGAGCTTCGACGGGGTGCGGCTGCCGGTATCGTCGGTGCTGGGCGAGGAGGGGCGCGGCTTTTACGAGATCATGAAGAATTTCCAGAACGAACGCCTCGTGCTGGGAGCGATGTGCCTTGGCGAGGCGCAGGCCGCGCTCGATCTCACCCTCGAGCATCTGCGCACCCGTTCGGCATTCGGAGCGCCCCTGTGGGACAAGCAGGCGATCCGCCAGCGGCTTGCGATGCTCTCCGCGCGCGTCGAGGCGGGACGGCAGATGGTTTATGCCACGGCGGCGCGGGCGGCGGCGGGCGAGCCGGTGGTGCGCGAGGTGTCGATGATCAAGGCGTATTGGGGCGAGCTGGTGAACGAGGTCATGTATGACTGTTTGCAGTTCCACGGGGGCATGGGGTTCATGCGCGGCAGCGTGATCGAACGGATGGCCCGCGATGCCAGGGTGCAGTCGATCGGCGGCGGCGCCAGCGAGGTCATGCTCGAGGAGGTGGCCAAGCGACTGTGAGCGCCTTTTTGCCGCGCGGCCCGATCAATAGGGCAGGCCGACATAGTTCTCCGCCATCAGGGCCTGCGCCGCGCGGCTGGTGCGCAGCATGTCGAGCTCGGCCAGCTGCATCTTGTATTCGAAGCCCGACTGATCGGGGAAGCGGTGCAGGAGACCGCTGAACCACCACGAGAAGCGCTCGGTCTTCCACACGCGGGCGAGCGCGTCCTCCGAGTAGCGCCGCAGGAGGGTCTCGTCGCCGCGCGCATAGCGCGCGATCAACGCGCGCGAGAGGTAGTGGACATCGGCCGCCGCGGCATTGAGCCCCTTGGCGCCGGTGGGCGGAACGATATGGGCCGCGTCGCCGCACAGGAACAGACGGCCCCAGCTCATCGGCTCGCAGACGAAGGAGCGCAGCGGGGCGATGGACTTCTCGATCGCGGGGCCGGTCACGAGCGCCTCGGCCGCTTCGGGCGGGATGCGCCGCTTCAGCTCTTCCCAGAAATCGGCATCGCTCCAGCTGTCGGGCGTGTCGTCGAGGCGGCATTGCACGTAATACCGGCTGAGCCCTTCATTGCGCATGGAACACAAGGCGAAGCCGCGCGGCGCGTTGGCATAGATCAGCTCGTGATGCACCGGCCGCGTGCGCGAGAGCACCCCGAGCCAGCCGAAGGGATAGACCTTCTCGTATTCGCGGCGCTGTGTCTCCGGAATGGTGCGGCGGGAGACGCCGTGAAACCCGTCGCAGCCGGCCACGTAATCGCAGCGCAGGGTGCGCTGGGTGCCGTCTTCGGTGAAGCTCACCGTCGGCGCATCCCCGTCCGCGCCATCGATCACCACGTCGCCGACGCCGAAATGGATGGGCGCGCCGGCCCTGTCCCGGGCATCATAGAGATCGCGCGTCACTTCCGTCTGCCCGTAGACCATCACCGGTTTTCCCGTCAGCGCCTCGAAGTCGATGCGGAAGGACTGCTCTGCGTAACTGATCGTGGCGCCCGAATGCGCAAAGCCCTCGGCCTGCAGGCGGGCGCCGCAACCGGCCTGTCGCATGAGGCCGACCAGCCCCTGTTCGAGCACACCCGCCCGGATGCGGCCGAGCACATGCTCGCGGCTTTGCCGCTCGAGGATGACCGTTCCGATCCCCGCGCGCTGCAGGAGCTGCCCCAGCAAGAGCCCGGCGGGTCCGCCGCCGATGATCGCCACCTGAGTGTCCATGACCGTCCTTTCGATTGCCGCCGGTTCTGCGCCGCCGCCATTCCGCCCGCTCAGAGCGGCGCGCGAAGCCCGAGGATGTCGCGCGCCTGCCGCCAGGTCGCGACGGGGCGCTCGTGGCGTTCGCAGATCTCGGCCGTGCGGGCGACCAGCGCCGCGTTCGAAGGCGCGAGGCGGTCCCGATCGAGGCGGATGTTGTCCTCGAGCCCGGTGCGTGTATGCCCGCCGCGCGAGATCGCCCATTCGTTCAGCACGATCTGCGCCGGTCCGATCCCCGCCGCGCACCACAGCGCATCGGGGGCAAGACGTTCGAGCGTCTCGATGTAGAAATCGAAAATACGCTCATCCGCCGGCATCGCGTTGCGCACTCCCATGACGAATTGCACATAGAGCGGCCGGCGCAGACGCCCATCCTGCGCCATTCGCGCGGCCTGCACGATATGGCCGAGGTCGAAAGCCTCGATCTCCGGCAGCACGTCGTGGGCGATCATCTCGGAGGCGAGCCAGTCCACGAGATCGGGACTGTTCTCGTAGACCCGGGTCGGGAAATTGTTGGAGCCGACAGTCAGGGAGGCCATGTCGGGGCGCAGGGGCAGCATGCCGCCCCGCTCGCGCCCCGAGCCGGACCGCCCGCCGGTGGAGAACTGGATGACCATGCCGGGGCAATGCGTCTCCAGGCCTTCCTTCAGCCGGGCGAACCGGTCGGGATCGGAGGTGGGCCGCGCGTCGTCGTCGCGCACGTGGCAATGGGCGATGCTGGCCCCGGCCTCGAAGGCGGCCTGCGTGCTCTCGATCTGCTCGGTGATCGTCACGGGCACGGCGGGATTGTCGGCCTTTCCGGGCACCGAGCCCGTGATGGCGACACAGATGATGCATGGCTTGCCCATTGGCGCTCCTCAAAAATCGAAAAAGACGGTCTCATCCGGGCCTTGCAGGCGGATGTCGAAGTGATAGCCGAATGGCCCCGGCCGCGCCATGAGGCTTGCGCGACGCTCAAGGGGAACGCGGGCGAGGACCGGATCACCGGCATTCGCCTCAGCCGCATCGGCGAAATAGAGCCGCGTGGCGAGCCCGGTATTGATCCCGCGCGCGATGATCCAGAGGCTCAGATGCGGCGCGCTGCCCGCGAGACCGGGCGCATCGACGGCGCCGGGGCGCAGCGTCTCGAACTGGAACGCTCCCGTGCGAGCATCCGGCGCGACCCGGAACCAGCCGCGGAACCCGCCGGCGGCATGGCGGCCATCGGCATCCGCCTGCCAGACTTCCAGCAGCGCATCGCCCACCGGCGCGCCTGCGCCGTCGGTGATGGTTCCGCTCACGCGGATGCGCGGGCCGGGCAGGTCGGGCTCGGCGCCAGGCGATCCCAGCGCGGCGCAGGGGCCGTCGATCCCCGCCAGGCGCGGTGCGAGGCCGATATGGAGATAGGGTCCGGCGGTCTGCGAAGGCGTCTCGGGCAGGGGCCGGTTTGCGTCGGTCATGCTCAATTGCCCTCGGGGCGGGTTTCGAACGGCGTGGCTTCGTGGCCGCGCAGAACGATGTCGAACCTGTAGGCCAAGGCATCGAAGGGAATGCTGGCATCCATGTCGAGCCGGCCGACGAGGCGTGTCACGGCGGCGGGATCGGGCAGGGTCGCGACGATCGGGCAGCGCGGGATCAGCGGATCCCCCTCGAAATACATCTGTGTCACGAGACGCTGCGCGAAGGCCGTCCCGAAGACCGAAAAATGGATATGTGCCGGGCGCCAGTCGTTCCCCCCATTGGGCCACGGATAGGCGCCCGGCCTGATGGTGCGAAAGCTGTAGCTGCCATCGGCGCCGCTGAGGGTGCGCCCGCATCCCGAGAAGGCGGGATCGAGGGGTGCGTCATGACGGTCGCCGGGATGCCTGTAGCGCCCGGCGGAATTGGCCTGCCAGATCTCGATGAGCGCGCCCGGAACCGGCCGGCCGCTTCCGTCAAGCAGGCGGCCGTGCACGATGATCCTCTCGCCGATCGGTGCGCCGCCGCTTCCGTAGCCGGCGAGCAGGTTCGCCTCGTCCGGGGCAATGTCGCCATGGCCGAAGACCGGTCCGTGAAGGCTCTCGGCCGTGCCGCCGATCGCGATCGGCGGGTGATGCGGCGCGCGGGCGATGCTGCTGCGATAGGCGGGGGTGAGGGCCGGGGGATGAAGACCGGCCCCGCGCGGGCGCAGACCCTTGGGCGGCATCCCCGCATCACGCCCCATCGGCGGCGTCCATCTGCGCGAAAGTCTCCTTCGCGAGCTTGATCGCGTGGTTTGCGGCGGGCACGCCGGCATAGATCGCGACATGCTGGAAGACCTGCGCGATGTCATCGCGGCTGGCGCCGGTATTGACCGTGGCACGGATATGCATCGGGATCTCGGCGAAGTTCCCGGTCGCGGCGAGCAGCCCGAGGGTGATCATCGACCGCTCGCGCCGGCTGATCGCATCGCTGGCCCAGACGGTGCCCCAGGCCCCTTCCGTCACGAGGGCCTGGAACTCGGCGTCGAATTGCGTGCCAGCCGCCTTTGCCCGGTCGACATGGGCATCGCCGAGAACGGCCCGCCGCACCGCATCTCCCGTTTCCTTGCGGCTGCTCATCGCGGTCCCCTTCGCTCGTAGGGCGCAAACGCGCCCGCCCCGGTCAATTCCGCCCCCGGCGGCATGTCACGTCCCCAGAAGATGGGCCATGCGGCGCAGGGCAAGCTCGTAGCCCTGGACCCCGAACCCCGCCAGCACGCCATCGGCACGCAGCGAGACATAGGAGTGGTGCCGGAAACTCTCGCGCCTGTGCACGTTCGAGATGTGAACCTCGATGACCGGACCCTCGAAGGTGTTGAGCGCATCGAGGATCGCGATGGATGTATGGGTGAAGGCACCGGGATTGATGATGATCCCGGCAGCCGTCTGGCGCGCCTCGTGGATCCAGTCGATCAGCGCGCCCTCGTGGTTCGATTGCCGCAAGATCGTCTCGAGGTTCAGTTCCTCGCCCAGTGCCGCGCAGCGCATGGCGACATCGTCGAGCGTCTCCGCCCCATAGATCTCCGGCTCTCGCTGCCCCAGCAGGTTGAGATTGGGACCGTTCAGAATGGTGATCTGCTGCGACATGAAGCGGCCTCGGGATTGGTCCCGCAGCGCGGGTGACATGGAGAACCCCGACCATACAGCGCCGCCCGGCGCGCGCAAGCCGCCGGTCTTCTCGCTCCATCTTCCCGTGCCGAGCGCCCGCGGCACGGGGCGATCGACATTTTGCAGCTTGCTGGATTTGCAAGGCGCTGCTTTGCAAAATTCCCGTAGCGCATTTCCCTGTCTGCGGGGCACTTGGAAGCTGCTCGCGGCGACGTGCTCTGCCGCGGCAAAGGCGCGCAGCGACCCGTCTGGCAAGATGCGTGGCGCGCGGCCGTTGCAAGATGATCGGGCAGCGGGGGCCCGCGTCGCGGGCTCCGGCCATGTTCCCGCGGCCCGAGCGCGAAGCGCAGGGCGCAAATGCAGGCCATGAAGGGCGATCACCGTCCACATGGTGCGGGCGGGAGGGCCGTGCCGATCGCCACCGGCCGGGCGTAGCGCCATCCCTGCCGCACGGTTCCGATGCTGGCCTTGCGCCGGGGACGATGCCGCCTGGACATCCCGCGCGGGGGGACGCCCTCCCGCGGGATGTCCAGGCGGCGCTTTCAACACGGCACGAGATGTGACAGTGCGGCCCGTTCAGCGCATCGCGGAATGATCCCGCACGCGAAACCCATCAAGCGGCAAGACCTTTCGGAGAACGACATGACGGACCATCCCAACCCCTCGGCAGCGCGAACACCGCCGAGCGGACATATCAACAAACCGCTCTTCGCGATCACCGGCGGTTTCATCGCGCTTTTCTGCCTGATCGCGCTCATCGATCTCGACCTGCTCTCGGCGATGGTGGATGCAAGCTTCGCCTTTTCGGCCAAGTATTTCGGCCTCTACTGGCAGGTCCTGCTCCTGGCGACCTTCCTGATCGGTCTCGTGCTCGTCGTGCTGCCGGGCGGCAGGGCGATCATGGGCGGCATCGCCGCGCCGGAATTCAGCCTGTTCCAATGGGGCTCGATGATCATGTGCACCCTGCTGGCGGGGGGCGGCGTCTTCTGGGCGGCCGGTGAGCCGATGGCGCATTTCCTGTCATCGCCGCCGCTCTTCGGCGCCGAGGCGGGAACGCCGGAAGCCGTGGCGCCCGCCCTGGCGCAAAGCTTCATGCATTGGGGCTTTCTCGCCTGGGCGATCCTGGGCGCGCTGACCACGGTGATGCTGATGCATTACCATTACGAGAAGGGCCTGCCGCTGGCCCCGCGCACGCTGCTCTATCCGGTCTTCGGCGATCGCGCCCTCCGCGGGCCGATCGGGCTCATCGCCGATGCGGCCTGCATCATTGCCGTCGTGGCCGGGACCGTGGGGCCGATCGGTTTCCTCGGCCTGCAGGTCAGCTACGGGCTGAACGAGCTTTTCGGCATTCCCGACGTCTTCGCGACGCAAGCCGCCGTCATCGCAGGCCTCGTCGCCATCTACACGCTCTCGGCGATCTCCGGCCTGACACGCGGCATCCAGCTTCTGAGCAAGGTGAACGTCATCCTTGCCGCCGGATTGCTGATCTTCATGCTCGTCTTCGGCCCCACCGCCTTCATCTTCGAGAGCTACGTCGCGGGCTTTGCCACCTACATCACCGAATTCTTCGACATGGCGCTTTACCGCGGCGAGGCGGGCGTCTTCGGCGATCCCGGCTGGCTGGGCTGGTGGACGGTGTTCTTCTGGGGCTGGTTCATGGGATACGGTCCCTTGATGGCCATGTTCATCGCGCGCATCTCGCGGGGGCGGTCGATCCGCGCCATCGTCATCATGCTCTCGCTCGTGGCCCCGGTGATCACCACCTTCTGGTTCACCATCGTCGGCGGGTCGGGCATCGCATTCGAGCTTGCCGAGGCCGGATCGGTCTCCGAGGCATTCGAGGGATTCGACCTTCCGGCCGCGCTCATGGCGATCACGCAGATCCTGCCGATGGGGTTCGTGATTTCCCTCCTTTTCCTCCTGCTGACGACGATCTTCGTCGCGACCACGGGGGATTCGATGACCTATGTGATCTCCGTCGCCATGTCGAACGAGGACCGCTCCTCGATGCCGGTGCGCGTCTTCTGGGGCATCGGCATGGGGCTCGTGGCCGTGATCCTCATCTCTCTGGGCTCGGGCGGCGTGGACAAGCTGCAAAGCTTCATCGTGGTGACGGCGGTTCCGGTCTCGCTGGTGCTGTTGCCCTCGCTCTGGGACGCCCTGCGCATCACGCTGGCGAAGGGCCGCAAGTCGGCATGAACGAGCCCCGCGCGGACCGCCCCCGAGAAGGGGCGTCCGCGCGGGGTGCGTTGATGCGATACGTCCGCCTCCATGCGGCCCGGCGCACCGAAGCTCGGCATTCCGGGGATGCAGCAGGTGGCTCCCATACGCCCGCAATCCAGCCCTCGCGCGGCTTCGGCGGAGGAGGCTGCGCACGGACCCCGCGCGTCTCGTTCGCGATCGCACCGGCCATGGTCATCGCCGATGCGCGGCAGGGGTCAGTCATGCCGAGGGACCGGAGTTGCGAAGGCGAAAGCCGCGCCGGGCGCTTGCCTCCCATGCTCTGAGCGGCTTATCAATGATTGACGTTTTTATCCCAGATCAATCCCGGACAGTTTTTCATGATGTTACGAATTGCCCTCACCCTCACCCTCGCCTTGACGGCCACGCAGGTCTCTGCCAGCGCAGCGGAACTGATCGATTTTCTCGAAGGCGAGCTGTCCGACATCCGCGAAGAGGTCGAGGCCCGCGACGCGGCTCCGAACGAAGGCGGGTATTTCGAGAGCGACAAGGCCGACCACCAGGCCGATATCGACGCCGTCCTCGACAAGGCCCTTCGCCTGGTCGTCCCGGAGACCTTCGACCTCTGGGCCGAACAGATCCGCGAGATCGACGCCGCGACGACAGATGCCGAAACCGAACGTGCGGACCTGCTCTTGCAGCAAATGCGGGCCAAGACATCCGAAGGCGTGGGCATGGTCGGCAAGATCCTTGGCCGGGAGCATGAACGCGGCAGCCGCGAGGACATCAATAGAAAGCTTGCCGAGATCGACGCGGCCCTTGTCCAGCTCGGCGAGGATCGCGATCTTGCCGCGACGGAGTTCGCGAAGGACATGCGCGAGCTGCACGGTGTGAAGCTGACCGACGCGCAGGCAAAGGCGATCCTCTACTCGGTGAATGGCGGCCTGATGGTCGAATCGACAGTGGTCCTTCAGGCGCTTGGAGACGTCGAGCGCCGTCTCGCGGAGGTCATGGACGCTGGCATCGGGCCGGATGCGCGCCGCACCTATCTCGGTGTCTCCTCGGCAACGCGCCTTATCCATGCGCGTCTTTTGCAAAGGCATCTCGCCGCCTATGACGGGGATTGGCTGCCACGGCTCGAGGAGATGCGCGCGGAGACGGAGGCGCTGCAGGCACGGACCCGCCAGCAGTCACAGGCCGTCAGCCGAGAGGATGTCCGGCAGACCTACGAGAATAACATGGCGATCCAGGAACGGATCCTCGGCGTGATTGACCGCTATGAAGCAATGCTCGAGCGGCGGCGCGGCCTGACGGCGGAGGCTCTCGATCTCGCCAGGGAAAGGGCCGATGCCGCGGTGAACACCCTCATCACGCTCGAGACCGCGGCCAGCCTGTCGCTGGTGATCTCCGAGGCCACGAGCCAGTACGAGGACGTGATGTCGGTCGATCTGCCGGAACTGGAGCAGCTTGATCCTCAGGAGTTCGAGGAGATGTTCGATATCTCCCGCCGTCTCGGCTCCTGATGAGTGCGAGACCCCGAACAGCAGGAAAGCGATCGGCGCGCCCCTTTCTCATGGCGGAGTGATGCAGCGCCCCGGGCGCCATTGCTCCCAGTGAGCCGCCGCCTCGAGCAATGGACGTCCGAGCGCGGTTGAAGGGGGTGGCGGTCGGTACGTCCAGGGCGCGTGAATGACGACTGGAAGAGCAGGGCTATCTATCGGGCATGGGGCGGGGTCATAGGAGCCTCCAACGAAGAGCGATGGGGCGTCACCATCCAGCGCCGGTGCAACATCATGTTGCACCCTCCACGGCAACGGGGGCAAAAGGCCCGGGAAAGCGAACAGGGGTATCGGGGGCACCATGAGCACAGAGCCAGGAAAGCCGGGGGTTTGTGCCCTCGATCGCGCAGCCCGCCTCTCGGTCGCCCCGATGATGGACTGGACCGACCGGCATTGCCGCGTGCTGCACAGGATCCTGAGCCGAGAAGCGCTTCTCTACACCGAGATGGTGACCGCGCCCGCGCTGGTGCGGGGCGGGGCGCTGCATCTTCTCGAGCATGACCCGGTCGAGCATCCCGCCGCCCTGCAACTGGGCGGATCGGAGCCGGCCGAGCTGGCGCGGGCGGCACGGCTCGGAGAAGAGGCAGGCTACGGCGAGATCAACCTCAATGTCGGCTGCCCCTCGGACAGGGTGCAATCGGGCGCGTTCGGTGCGGTCCTCATGAAGCAGCCCGGGCTTGTCGCGGACTGCGTGGCCGCGATGCGCGGCGCCGTCGGCTCGGAGGTGACGGTGAAATGCCGGATCGGCGTCGACGATCAGGAGCCGCGCGACATATTGCCGGCCTTTCTCGAACAGATCCGCGCGGCCGGCATCCGGCGTGTCACGATCCACGCCCGCAAGGCCTGGCTGCAGGGTTTGTCGCCCAAGCAGAACAGGGATGTGCCACCACTCGACTATGATCTCGTGATCGCGATGAAGGCGGCCTTTCCCGATCTGCATGTGAGCATCAATGGCGGGATCGAAGATCTGCAGAGCGCCGAGGGGTTCCTGGCGCGGGGGCTCGACGGCGTGATGATCGGTCGTGCGGCCTATCACCGGCCGGCCGATATTCTGGGCGAGGCCGATGCGCGTATCTTCGGCGCGGCGCCGGTGATGGAGGGCGAGGATCCGGCCGAGCGCGCGGTGATCGGGATGCTGCCCTATATCGAGGCGCATGTGAGCGCGGGCGGACGCCTCGCACAAGTCACGCGGCACATGCTCGGTCTTTTCGCCCAGCGCCCCGGCGCGCGGGAATGGCGCCGCATACTGTCCGAGGGTGCGCATCGCCCCGGTGCCGGTCCCGATCTCGTCGCCTCGGCCCTCGGCGCGGTGCGCGAGGCCGGCGCCCGCAGCGCCGCCTGATTGCTCAGCCCAGGCGCCCGGCGCGCCCGCCGCGTCTTTGTTTGAGGCGCGGTGCGCGGCCGGGCAGATCGGCCATGACGGCCGCGCGCTCCTCGTCGCTCATCGCGCTCCAGCGGGTAATCTCGTCGATACTGCGCAAACAACCCGCGCAGATGCGCTCGGCGGGATGAATCACGCAAATCTGCACACAGGGGCTTTCGATGGGGGGTCTGTCGTTCATCACTGTGCTCCGATCCGTGCGAGCCGGTCGAGCGCGCCCTGCAGGATATAGGCGGCGGCGACATGGTCGATGACCTCGGCGCGGCGGCGGCGGGACGTGTCGGCCTCGAGAAGGGCCCGTTCGGCGGCCACGGTCGACAGGCGCTCATCCCAGAAGGTGATCACGAGATCGGTCATCCCCGCGAGGTTGCGGGCGAAGGCGCGCGTCGATTGCGCACGGGGGCCCTCGCTGCCATCCATGTTGCGCGGCAGGCCGAGAACGACGCCGCCGATCATCCGGCTTTCGAACTGGGTCATCAACTCCTGCGCATCCAGCGTGAACTTGCGCCGTTTGACGGTCATGAGCGGCGTTGCGACCGACAGGAACGTATCGGATACCGCCAGCCCGATCGTCTCTGTTCCCAAGTCGAGGCCGGCCAGCGCACGGCGCGGGGGCAGGGCCGCTGCGAAGTCTTCGATCCGGTCGTGGATCATTGCGTATCCGCCCCTGCGCCGGACGCCCCGGCGGCACGTGCGGCCGCCTCGACCGCGGCGCGGTCTTGGGCCGTGCCGGCGAAATTCAACTGCGCCGCTTCCCAGGCCGCGTCGATCCCCGCGCTGTCGCCGAGCACGGAGAGCGCGCCGAAAAGCCGCTCCCATTCGGCGCGCGTGCCCCCCTCGGTGATAAGACGGTCCGACAGGCCGGCGACCATCGAGCGGATCATCTGCTGGCGATCTTCATCGCTCATGTCTTCGGCCGCGGCGATCTGCGCGGCATCGGGGCCGGGCAGGGCGCTGCCCTCTGGCGGGTCGTATCGCACGCCGGCAAGCTGCGCCAGTTCGACGATCTGTTCACGGATCGGCGGCAGCCACGGCGCGTCGGGCGGGCTGTCCTCGAGGAGCTGACGCCAGAGGCCGAAGGCGAGATCGGGCCGCCCGACCTGCGCATGGGTCAGACCCTTGAGATACCGGGCGCGGCCATTCGACGGATCGCGCGCGAGCGCGGCGTCGAGGGCGGTCTCGGCCTCCGGCGAGACATAACCGCCCGCCGCCAGGATCAGGAACTCGGCCGCCTGCGTGATCTCGGTCGCGCTGGCCTCGGCGCCGCGCAGTTGAACGAGCTGCATCTGGGCCTGCGCGGCCGCGCCGAAATTGCCCAGGCGCGCCTCGTTGCGGGCCAGAAGCTGATAGCCCTGCTGATCGTCGGGACGCTCCGCAACGGCTCCGCGCAGCTTGCGCATCAGCTCGAGAAAGGCCGGATCGACCTCTTGAGCACGCGGCAGGCTCGACAGCGCGGCCTCCTCGGCGTCGGGCTGACGCGGGCGTTCGGTGCGGGCCTGCTCGACAAGGGCGATGCGATGGGCGAGCGGCAGATCGGGATATCCCGGCGCCCCGGTCGACAGGTAGAGTGCGCCCCCGCCGGCGAGGATGACGAGGACCGTGACCGCCGCGGCGATGGCGCTCGCCGCGCGCGGCGCGGGAGAGGTGCGGTCCGCTCCCGCCCGCCGGTCCGCCTCGATGAGGCGGCGCGAGATCTCGGTGCGCAGCCGCGCGGCCTCCGTCTCGGCGATGGTGCCGCGTTCCAGGTCGCGCTCGATCTCCTCGAGTTGGTCGCGATAGACGCTCACGGATTGCGCGCCGGCGGATGCCGACCGCTCGCTTCGAAGAAGCACCATCGTGACGATGCCCGCCACGGTGGCGGCGATCGCGAAGGCCACCAGCCAGAATGTCATCCCAAGCCCCTTTGCTGTTCCGCACCCGTCTTAGCGGGAACGGCCCTCCGGTGAAAGCGTGGGCGGGCCGGGCGATGCTCACAAGCGGGCGAGCGGGGCCAGCCCTTGCGTGAATGTCGCGAAAGACCACGCAATTGCCGCTTCGCGCGGACCCGGCGGGCGGGCTATGCCTATCACGGAAGCCGGGGGGATCGCTCGATTCCCTGCCATGGTCCGCCGGGAGGTCGAGATGCAGCGTTATTCCGTTTTCGCCGTGGCGCGGGAGGCCATGCGCCACCACCGCGGGTGGCAGCGGGCCTGGCGCTCGCCAGAGCCGCGCAAGCGCTATGACGTGGTGATCGTGGGGGCCGGGGGGCATGGGCTCGCGACGGCCTATTACCTCGGGCGCAATCACGGGATCCGCAATGTCGCCATCCTCGAGAAGGGCTGGCTGGGGGGCGGCAATACCGGGCGCAACACCACCATCATCCGCTCCAACTACCTGCAGGACGCGTCGGCGGCGATCTACGAGAAATCGCGCAGCCTTTACGAGACGATGAGCCAGGATCTGAACTACAACGTGATGTTCAGCCCGCGCGGCGTGATGATGCTCGCCCAGACCGAGCACGAGAAGCGCGGCTACCTGCGCACGGCCCACGCGAACGGGCGCCAGGGGGTGGCGACGGAGTTCATCGGCCCCGATCGGGTCAAGCAGCTCTGCCCGATCATCGAGACCCGCGGGCCGCGTTACCCGGTGCTCGGCGCCCTGTGGCAGCCGCGCGCGGGAACCGCCCGCCACGATGCCGTCGCCTGGGGCTATGCGCGGGCCTGCTCGGATATGGGAATGGACATCATCCAGCAATGCGAGGTGACCGGGATCACGAGCCGGCAGGGCCATGTGACCGGGGTCGAGACGAGCCGCGGGCCGATCGCCTGCGGCAAGCTGGGCCTCGTGGCGGCCGGACATTCGGGCGTGCTCTCGCAGATGGCCGGGTTCCGACTTCCGATCGAGAGCGTCGCCCTGCAGGCGCTTGTCTCGGAGCCGGTCAAACCCTGTATGGACGTGGTTGTCATGGCCAATACCGTCCATGGCTACCTCAGCCAGTCCGACAAGGGGGAAATGGTGATCGGTGGCGGCGCGGACGGCTACAACAACTACACCCAGCGCGGCAGTTTCCATCACGTCGAGGAAACGGTCAGGGCGCTGATCGAGACCTTCCCGATGCTCTCGCGGCTGAACATGCTGCGCCAGTGGGGCGGCATCGTGGACATGACCGGGGACCGCTCACCGATCCTGTCACGCAGCCCGCTTGCGGGATGCTTCGTCAATTGCGGTTGGGGCACCGGCGGGTTCAAGGCGATCCCCGGCTCGGGATGGGCGATGGCCGAGCTGATGGCGCGCGGTGCCAGCACGCTCGCCGACCCCTTTTCCCTGTCGCGTTTCGCCGAGGGGCGGTTCATCGACGAGTCGGTCGCGGCGGGGGTGGCCCATTGACCCCGGCCGGGCCGCGCGAGGTGTTGCTGAACGGCCATATCTTCGGTCGCGGCGCGGCTGCAAGGAACCGGATGTCATTCGACATCGTTCCCTGTCCAATCTTTGCATTGGAGTTTGCGCCATGTCGGACCCGAACACGAACCACAACAATCATAGCTCCCACACGTCCCGGGAGACGCATGTCACCGAGAAGCGCAGTGGCAGTTCCATGGCGTTCATCGTCGGCGGCCTCGTCGTCGCCGTGGCCGTCATCGCCTGGCTCTTCCTGGGCGGCACCGATCTCGATTCCACCGGCACCGCGACCGGCGACAGCGATACCAACATCACGGTCGAATCCCCCGAGGCGAGCGCCGAGGGCGGCACCGTGGTCGAGAGCGAGAGCGACACGCCCGTGCTGGAGCCTGTCGATCCGGCCGAGCCTGCGGCTCCGGCCGAACCGGTCGAGCCCGAAACCACCGCCAACTGATCGCCGGCATCCCGGCGCGCGCGGCCTTCGGGCAGCGCGCCAAGCCCTCGGGCCTTCGCCCCGCATGATGGTTTCATGCGGGGCATTCGGCTTGCCGCGACCCTTTCGCCTGTCACTAGGGAGGTGCGCATGCTGATCCTGACCTGTCCCGCCTGCGGGATCGCCGCCGACGAGACCGAGCTTCATCCGGGCGGCGAGGCGCATGTCGCCCGTGCCGGACCTCACGCGTCGGAGGAGGCATTCTCGGACTATCTCTTCTCTCGCGAGAACCCGCGCGGGGTCCATTTCGAGCGCTGGCGCCACGCGATGGGCTGCGGCAAGTGGTTTCACGCGGCCCGCTGCACCGTGACGCTCGAAATCTTCGGCACCTATAGGGCCGATTGCACGGCGCCGCCCGAGGCGCTTCTCGAACGGATCCGCGCCGCCCGGCCGGGCTGGTCGTGGAGAGATTTCAAATGACGTTGCGCGGCATCACGGCCATCTTGCGAAAGGAGCGCGCATGAGCAGCAGGCTTTCGACCGGGGGGCGCCTGATCGACCGCGATCGCCGCGTCGCGTTCAGCTTCAACGGGCGCGCCCTGGAGGGTTACGAGGGTGACACGCTGGCCTCGGCGCTGCTGGCGGCCGATCAGATGCTCATGGGGCGCTCGTTCAAGTATCACCGCCCGCGCGGCGTGGTGGCCAGCGGACCCGAGGAGCCCAACGCCCTGATGGGCATCGGCGAAGGCCGGCGCTTCGAGCCCAACGTGAAGGCCAGCGTCGCGCCTTTGTCGGACGGCCTGCAGGCGATCAGCCAGAACCACTGGCCCAGCCTCGAGCATGACATCGGGGCGGTCAACGCCGCGCTCTCGCCGTTCCTGCCCGCCGGCTTCTATTACAAGATGTTCAAGCAGCCGCGCGCCTTCTGGAAACATGTCTACGAGCCGTTCATCCGCCGCAGCGCCGGTCTCGGCCGGCCGCCGGAGGGGGTGGATGCGGACCGTTATGAGCATTTCAACGTCACCGTCGATGTCGTGGTCATCGGCGGCGGTGTGGCGGGGATCGAAGCGGCGCGGGCGGCGGCGGCACGGGGTGCGCAGGTGCTCCTGATCGAACAGCGCGCGCATTGGGGCGGACGGGCCCCGGTCGATGGCGGGACGATCGACGACATGGCCCCCGCCGATTGGGTGGAGCGGCAGATCGCGGCGCTCGCGGCCCTGCCCAACGTCCATCTGCGCCTGCGCTGCATGGGGGCGGGGATTTACGATCACGGCTATTGCCTGGCGCAGGAAACCTGCATGCCCGGGCCGAACGCCCCGCAGGAGGGCGCGCCGCGTCACAGGCTCTGGCGGATCAGGGCCAGGCGCATCATCACCGCCACCGGTGCGATCGAACGACCCCTTGCCTTCGCCGGCAATGACGTGCCGGGGGTGATGCTCGCCTCCGCGATGCGCGACTATCTCGTGGATCACGCCGTTGCCGCGGGGGATCGCAGCGTGATCATCACCAACAACGACGATGCCTATCGCAGCGCGCTGGCGCTGCACCGGGCGGGACTCACGGTTTGCGCGATCCTCGATCTGCGCGGCGCGGCCGATGGCGCCCTGCCGCAAGAAGCCCGCGCGGCGGGGCTGCGCGTCATCACCGGGCGCGGCATTGCCGGCATCCGGGGTGGCAAGCGGGTGACCGGGGTCGCGGTCTGCGGCGCGGAGGGGAGCGGCGCGGTTCTCGAGGAGATCGCCTGCGACGCGGTGGGCATGTCGGGCGGATGGTCCCCGGTCGTGCATCTTTGGTCGCATTGCGGAGGGAAACTTGCCTGGGATGCGGAGCGGGGGATGTTCCTTCCCGATCCGGACCGTGCCCCGACGGGCGCCGACGGAACGGCCTTCGTGCGCTGCGCCGGCGCCGCAGGGGGGCATTTCGCGCTCGGCGCGCTCTTCGCGGACGCCTTCGAGGCCGGATGCGCGGCGGCAACGGATACGGGGGCCGAGGATACAGGGGCCGGGGATACGGGGCCCAAGGAGACGGGCGCCGAGGAGACGGCCAGCCGCGGGCACTCCGCGCCGGAGGAGATGCTGCAGCCTGTCTGGATGGTGCCGCAGGCCGCGGGCCCAGAACTGCGCGCCAAGATTTTCCTCGATTTTCAGAACGACGTGAAGGTCAGCGATGTGCAGCTCGCCGCCCGCGAGGGCTTCGAAAGCGTCGAGCATGCGAAGCGCTACACCACGCTCGGCATGGCGACAGACCAGGGGAAGTTGAGCAACATCAACGGCCTGGCCATACTTGCGCAGGCGCGCGGCGCGGCGATCCCCGATGTCGGCACGACGACCTTTCGCCCCCCCTATACCCCGATCTCGATGGGGGCCGTCGCGGGAGAGGCGCGCGGCGCGCTGTTCCAGCCGGTGCGGCGCACGCCGATGCACGACTGGCATGACGCCCATGGCGCCGATTGGGAGCCGGTCGGCCATTGGCGCCGGCCCTATTGCTACCTGCACGACGGCGAGAGACGCGCGGCAGCGGTGAGCCGCGAGGTGACGGCCGTGCGCACTGCCGCCGGGATTCTCGATGCCTCGACCCTAGGCAAGATCGTGGTGCGCGGCCCGGACGCGGCGCGCTTTCTCGACATGATCTATACCAACATGATGTCGACGCTGAAGCCGGGACGCTGCCGCTACGGCCTGATCTGCGACGAGAACGGGTTCCTGATCGATGACGGCGTGGTCGCCCGGCTGGGCGAGGACAGTTTCCTGTGCCACACGACGACCGGCGGGGCGGAGCGCATCCACGCCCATATGGAGGAATGGCTGCAGACCGAATGGTGGGACTGGAAGGTCTATTGCCTGAACCAGACCGAGCAATTCGCGCAGATCGCGGTTGCCGGGCCGAAGGCGCGCGAGATCCTCGAGCGTCTCGGGGGGATGGCGCTGGACGCCGAAACCCTGCCTTTCATGGGCTGGATGGAGGGCACGCTCGGCGGTATCGCGGCGCGCGTCTTCCGCATCTCCTTCTCCGGCGAGCTGAGCTACGAGATCGCGGTGCCTGCGGGGCAGGGGCCGGCGCTCTGGAACAAGCTCGTGGCGGCGGGCGGCGAGGCCGGGATCACCCCCTACGGAACCGAAGCCCTGCATGTCCTGCGTGCCGAGAAGGGGTTCATCATGATCGGCGACGAGACGGACGGAACCGTCATCCCGCAGGATCTCGGGCTCGATTGGGCGGTATCCAAGAAGAAGGAGGACTTCATCGGCAAGCGTGCGCTCTCGCGCAGCCATATGAGCGATCCGGGACGCTGGAAGCTCGTCGGGCTGGAAACGCTGTCGGGCGAGGTTCTTCCCGACGGGGCCTATGCCATTGATGACGGACATGACGCGGCCGGTCAGAAGGCGGTCCAGGGACGCGTGACCTCGAGCTATCGCTCCGCGACGCTGGGACGCGGCATCGCGCTTGGCCTGCTGCGCCATGGGCCCGAGCGGATGGGAGAAATCGTGGAATTCACGCAGATCTCGGGACCGCCGATCGCGGCGCGGATTTGCGATCCGGTCTTCTACGACAAGGAGGGAGCGAAGCAGGATGTCTGAACGCGTGACACCCGCCGCGGGCGGACGGAACGGCGCGCTGCGCATCATGGGCCCCGAGAGTCGGGGCATGGTGACGCTGCGCGCCGATCTCGCGGACGAGACGATCGCCGCGGCCTTGGGCGATGTCCTGCCGCTCGGTGTGCCTGGCCGCCGCGAGGGGCGGCATGACGGCGCAAAGGGTGCCTTGTGGATGTCGCCCGACGAGCTGCTGCTGCTTTGCGAGAGGGACGGGGCGGGCGCTCTGGTGGCCCGCATCGGCGAAGCCCTGGATGGTCTGCATCATCTTGTCGCCGACATGTCGGACGCGCGTGCGGTCTTCACCCTCGAAGGGGAGGAGTACCGCGAGGTTCTCGCCAAGCTCGGACCGGCGGACATGTCGCCCCGCGGGCTTGCGCATGGGGAGGTCAGGCGCACCCGGCTGGGCCAGATCCCGGCCGCGCTATGGCTGCGCGGCGACACGCGCGCGGAGGTGATCTGTTTTCGCTCCGTCGCCGGCTACCTGCACGATCTGCTGTGGCAGGCCGCGGCGCCGGGGGGGCGGGTCGGTTATTTCCAGCGGGCGGACGGGCCGCCGGCCTGATCGCGCCAAAGGCAAAGGGCCGGCCACGGGGCGGGCGGGGAACCTCCGGCGGAGGCAGCGCCCGGCCGGGCGGAGGCGAGAGGGGGGGATCCGCGCCCCCAACCGCCGGGAACCGCACGATCCCTTACCCCCAGACGACGGCGAGCTGCTCGAAGAGGGCCGCGACGGTCGGCTCCGACTTGCGCTCCTCCGACGAGAGCATCACGAGGCAGGCCGCCACCCGCTGGGTCTCGCACAGGCTGAGGCCGAAGGAATGGCGCTGATACAAGGCGATGGCCTCGCGGCACAGGCTCAGGCCGACCCCGGCGCGGACCATCTCCAGCATCGATGCCTCGTGATCCACCAAGGCGACGACGTTCTGAGTGCACCCATGTTCCGCGAAGATACGGCGCAGCAGCCGGTTATGGACGGAGGCGGCTGTCGTACCGATCCATGGCAGCGATGCCAGATCCTGCCAATCCGCTCGGGCGACACGGTCCTCCCAGCCGACGGGCGCGATGATGCGATAGTTGAACGTCGCAAGCTCGCGCACCTGCATGGCGTCGTCCGTGCCGATACCGTCCACTGCCAAGGGGTCCGCCAGGTAGAAACCGGCGTCGATCTGACGGCGGCGCAGTTTTTCGAAAATTTCTCCGCTGACCCCATGAACCAGTTCGGTGGTGATACCCGGGTGGGCCTCGCCCAGATGGCCCAGCAGGCGGCCGAGGCGGATGAACTCAGGATCGACGATCGTGCCGATCCGCAGAGTGCCGGAAACCTGTCCGACACGGCTGCTGGCGCTCTGGCGGAACTCGACCATGGCGCCCAGGACGGCCTCGGCCTTGGGCAACAGCGCCTTGCCGTCCGGCGTCAGGTCGAGCCCGTGCGGCGTACGTTTGAAGAAGGTTACATCGGTTTCCTCGCTCAGCCGCCGGATCTGGTGGCTGATCGCCGGTTGCGTGAGGTTCAGCACCTCGGCCGCACGTGAGACGCTGCCCTCCCGCGCGACGGTGACAAGGGCGAGGAGGCCGCTGAAGCTGGGGAATCTCTGCATATTACGGATTGTAATATCACTCAGAGATATATGTCATTGGGATTGTTCCGCGCGCCGCTCTAACGAGGAGCTGTTGATGGGCTGGGAGGGACCGTCGACCCGAAGACCCGGGGCACGATCCGGGCCGCGTGGTGACACCTCCGTCGTCCGACAGTTCGGAGTAGAGAGATGGCCGACGCCGCGACAGAGTTCGATTTCATCGTCATTGGCGGCGGGTCCGCCGGCTGCGTTCTGGCCAACAGGCTCAGCGCCGATCCCGCCAACCGGGTCCTGCTGCTGGAGGCGGGAAAGGCGGATAACTATCCCTGGATCCACGTGCCGGTGGGATACCTCTACTGTATAGGCAACCCGCGCACGGACTGGATGTACAACACCGAGGCCGACAAGGGCCTGAACGGGCGCATGCTGCGCTATCCACGGGGCAAGACGCTGGGCGGCTGCTCGTCGATCAACGGCATGATCTACATGCGCGGCCAGGCCCGCGATTACGACAACTGGGCCAGGCTCACCGGGGAGGAGGACTGGTCATGGGACGGCGCGCTGAAGGATTTCAAGGCGCATGAGAGCCATTACAAGCTCGATGGCGGGGCCGATCCGAAGACGGGTGACAACGAGCGTTTCTCGGACATGCACGGCCATGCCGGAGAATGGCGCGTGGAAAAACAGCGCCTGCGCTGGGACGTGCTGGACAGTTTCGCCAACGCCGCCGTCGAGGCCGGCTTCGAGAAGACCGACGATTTCAACACCGGCGACAATGCGGGCGTCGGGTATTTCGACGTGAACCAGCGATCGGGTTGGCGCTGGAACACGTCGAAGGCCTTCCTGAAACCGGCGAAGGCGCGGCGCAACCTGACGATCTGGACCGAGGCGCAGGTCGAGAGGCTGACATTCGAGCGGGATGCGAACGGCACGCGGCGCTGCTCGGGCGCGCAGGTCAACCGCAAGGGCAGGACCGTCATGGTGACCGCCCGGCGCGAGACGGTTCTGTCGGCCGGTGCGGTCAACTCGCCGCAGATCCTGCAACTTTCGGGGATCGGGCCGGCGGCGTTGTTGCGCGCGCATGGCATCGAGGTTCTGCAGGACGCGCCGGTTGGCGAGAACCTGCAGGACCATTTGCAGATCCGCGCGGTCTACAAGGTGAACGGAACCCGCACGCTCAACGCGCTGGCCGGGACCCTCTTCGGGAAGGCGATGATCGGCGCGGAATATGCGATCAAGAGGTCCGGCCCGATGAGCATGGCGCCCAGCCAGCTCGGCGCCTTCACGCGCTCCGATCCGGACCGGCCCCATGCCAATCTCGAATATCACGTCCAGCCGCTCAGCCTCGACGCGTTCGGCGAGCCGCTTCATGCCTTCCCGGCGATGACGGTCAGCGTGTGCAACCTGAACCCCAGCAGCCGGGGCCATGTGCGCCTGCGCTCGGCCGATTTCCGCGATGCGCCGATGATCTCGCCCAATTACCTCGACACCGAAGACGACAGGAAGGTCGCCGCCGACAGCCTGCGGCAGGTCCGCCGGATCATGTCGCAGCCAGCGATGGAAGGCTACCGGCCGGAGGAATACAAGCCCGGCATCCAATATCAGAGCGACGAGGACCTCGCCAAGCTGGCCGGGGACATCGCCAACACGATCTTTCACCCCGTGGGCACCGTGAAGATGGGCCACGCGGACGATGACAGCGCCGTTCTTGATCCCCACCTGCGGCTCAAGGGGGTGAAGGGGCTGCGGGTCGTCGATGCCAGCATCATGCCCGAGATCACCAGCGGCAACACCAATTCCCCGACGGTCATGATCGCGGAGAAAGCGGCACGCTGGATCCTGGCAGGCCAATGACACGAACGCTCGATTTGGGAGGGACCATGCGCAATTCGTTCTCGAACCTGCCTTTGACCGGGGTCAAGGTGGTCGATTTCGGGCAGTATATCGCCGGGCCCGCGGTTGCGATGCTGCTGGGTGATCTTGGCGCCACGGTGATCCATATCGACCCGCCCGGCGGTCCGATGTGGGACAGTCCGGCCAATGCGACGCTCATGCGCAACAAGTCGATCGTGACCCTCGATCTAAAATCCGGGGACGGGCTTGCAAAGGCCCGCGCCCTTTGTGCCGAGGCGGACATCATCGTCGAGAATTTCCGCCCCGGCAAACTGGCCGCGCTGGGGATCGACTTTGCCGCCATGCGCGAGGAGCGGCCCGAGCTGATCACCATCTCGATCCCCGGTTTCGCTTCCAACGACATGGAGCGCCGCGAGCAGCGCGCCTTCGAAAGCGTGGTCGCGGCGAGTTCGGGCGTCTTCACCGACATGGGGCTGAACCGGGTGCTGATGGGATTGAACCCGTCATTCTCGCCCCTGCCGCTCTCGTCGGCCTATGCCTCGCAGATCGCGGCCTCGGCCACGGTGCTGGCGCTGCAATCGCGGCAGGTGACGGGGCTTGGCGACCAGATCGAGGTGCCTTTGGCAGCCGCGGTGATGGAGGGGCTGTGCTACAACTCCATCAAGGTGTCGGACATGCCCGAACGCTACCTGACGCAGCGCGAGCAGGAGATCGAGCGGCGCCGGATCGAGGGCCTGCCGATGAACCTGCCCTACGAGGATCTGCAGGAGCTGCTCGACCCGTTCTTCCGCAGCTACATGTGCAAGGACGGGCGGATGTTCTACGTCGTCTGCCCAAGCCACAAGAACCATGCGCGCCGCTGCCTTCAAGTGCTGGGCCTCTACGAGGAGATGATCGCGGAGGGCCTGCGAGAAGAGGACGACACCTACAGGCCGCAATCGGAATGGGTCTCCGATACCTCGCTCGGTGTCTATCCGATGCCGAAATTCTGGGCCGACAAGATCGCGGCGCGCATGAAGGAGGTCTTCATGACCCGCACCTCCCATGAATGGAAGCGCATGTTCGGCCGCGCGGGCATTCCGGGCGCGCCGCAGCGTTGGCTGCAGGAGTGGATCAACGACGAATACGCGGAAACCTCCGGCCTGATGATCGATGTCAGGGATCCCGAATATGGCGAGATGACCCAGCCCGGTCCGGTCGTCTGGATGGAGGAAAGCGGCGAGGAGGCCCTTGCCCCGGAACCCCGCCGCTGGGTGGCGTTCGACGAGGCGCTGAAAGCCTTGCGCAAGCACCGCACGGACATTCCCGACCCCGGGGAGGGGGTAGAACAGGAGGGCTGGCTGTCCGGCTTGCGCGTGCTGGACATGTGCAACGTCATCGCCGGCCCCCATTCGGCCAGCTACCTTGCGCGTTTCGGCGCCGAGGTGATCAAGATCGATCCGGCCCAGCCACTCTACGACAGCTGGAACACCGTGATCTACGGTCTGAGCCAGGGGCGGGGCAAACGGTCGATCCTGGCGGATGTGAAATCCGAACATGGGCGCAAGGTCTTCGAGGACCTGGTGAAATCCGTCGACGTGATCTTCTGGAACGCGCCGGACAGCCAGATCAAGCGCATGGGGCTGGATGCCGAGAGCCTGCGCAAGCTGAACCCCGAAGCGATCTTCTGCAAGCTGGACTGTTTCAGCGGGGTGCGGCGCGGCACCCGGACCGATTACATCGGGTATGATGACCTCGTGCAGGCGACCACCGGCATCATGCTGCGGTTCGGCGGGGCGATGGACAGCCCCGAGGAGCATGCCCATGTGGGCACCATCGACGTCATGTGCGGCTTTGGCGGCGCGCTTGCCGTGGCGGCGGCGCTCTACCAGAAATACCGCTTCGGCCGGATCGGGCGCGGGCGCACCTCGCTCAGCGCCAATAGCGGCCTGCTGCAGGTGCCTTTTGCCTATGATTTCCAGGGGCGCGGGCTTTTCGACGAGCCGTCGGGGCCGGAGGTCAACGGCTACGACGCGCTCAGCCGGTTCTACAGCACCGCATCGGGTGTCTATATCCTGCTGAGCGCCTATGAGACGGACCTGCCACGGTTCCGCGAGGTCGAGGATTTGTCGGTTCTGCCCGATCTGCCCGATGAGGAGCGCGCGGCTTATCTCGCCGGCGCGTTCCAGAGGCACCCGGCAACGGAATGGATCGCCCGCCTGCGCGCGGCGGATATTGGCTGCGCGATCTGCAACAACATTGACGCGCTGCGGTCCGAAAACCTGCGCGAGCCGGACGGGACGCCCGGGACCGGGCGGGGAAGCTATTCCTTCTCGCAATACAGCGACCATCCCAGCGGCCATGAGGTCATCCAGCTCGATCCCTATGCCGTGCGCCCGGCCCGCGCGAAGGTCTACGCCCTGTCGCCCACCGAGAAGTTCGGCACCTCCACGCGGGCGATCCTGATCGATCTCGGCTACTCCGACGCGGCCATCGACAGGATGCTGAAATCCGGCCAGCTCAGCGAGAGCTGGAGCGTCGAATACCTGCCCAGCTAGGGGTATTTGCCGGGGGGCTCGCCGAAGCGCCCCTCCTCTTTAAGGTATATCGCTATTTCCGAAGGGTGCGGATAAGCACCGCCCTGCAGCGATGCGCGGCGGATGCCCGAACATCCTGTGCCAGAACGGAGGATACATGGCCAATAAACCCCCACTGATGGAACTGGATATCGAGACCGCGGATCGCGGTTTCTATTCCGGCTTCGCGAAAAGCGTCGCCATTCCATCCAAGATACTCGTCAGCGCGCTGATCGTTTGGGCCATCACCGTGCCCGACAACGCCGCCGCCGTACTGAACGCGCTGAACGGCGCGCTGCTCAGCAGCTTTGCCAGCTGGTACGTCTGGGTCGTCGCGCTGTTCTTGATCCTTTGCATCACCCTGGCACTGGTGCCTGCCACGGGGCGGATGAAACTGGGCCTGCCGGATGATCGCCCCGAGTTTACACGGTTCTCGTGGTTTTCCATGATGTTCGGCGCGGGCATCGGCATCGGCATGCTGACCTTCGCCACGGCCGAGCCAATGTATCACTTCGCCACCAACCCCGATGTCATCCGGGGCGAGACAACCGGATCGGGCGCCGACAACGTGACCTCCGCCTATGTCTGGTCCTTCCTGCACTGGGGCTTTTCAGCCTGGGCCTGTTATGCGCTGGTCGGGCTGTCGCTCGCCTATTTCTCCTATCGGCGGAACCTGCCGCTGACGGTGCGCTCGGCGCTCACGCCGCTGTTCGGCGCGCGGCTTTCCGGGCCGGTGGGGCACGTGGTCGACGTCGTGGCCGTCGTCGCCACCATCCTCGGCGTGGCGCAGACGCTGGGCTTCGGGGTCGAACAATTCGTCGCCGGTCTCAACCGCGTGGGCTTCGGCGACTGGATCATCCTCGACAACGGCAAGCCCAGTTCTGCGGGCATCGTGCTGGCGCTGGTGGTGATCCTCGGCGCGTCCACCCTCTCGGCGCTCTCGGGCGTGGGCAGGGGGATCAAGTGGCTGTCGAACCTCAACATGGTGCTCAGCTTCTTCCTGCTGGCCTTCTTCGTCATCTTCGGCTCCACCTTCTTCGGGCTGAATGCGCTGGGCACGGGGCTGGTGGCCTATGTGCTGGACCTGCCCGCGATGCTGTTCACCGTCTGGCAAGCGGACGGAACCGAGACGGGCGACGCGCTGGCCGGGTGGCAAGGCGGATGGTCGGTGTTCTACTGGGCCTGGTGGATCGCCTTCGCCCCCTTCGTGGGTGTGTTCCTGGCCCGCATTTCGCGCGGGCGCAGCATCCGCGAATACGTTCTCGGCGCGATCATCGTGCCGTCGCTGATGTGCTTTGTCTGGTTCACCCTGGTCGGCGGCACCGCCATCGACATGACCCTCAACGGCGAGGCTGGCGACGCGATCTCGGGCGCGGGACAGGAAAGCCAGCTTTTCGTCATGCTGGACCTGATGCTGAGCAGCGGGTTGGCCTGGGTGATGGCGGCCATCGTCGTCGTGCTGCTGTTGACCTACCTCGTGACCACGGCCGATTCCGCGATCCTGATCGTCAACACGATCAACGCCGCCGGTGAGGAGAGCCCGAAGGGCCGGGCCCATATCGTCTTCTGGGGCGTGGCGCTCAGCCTCGTGGTCGGTGGATTGCTGCTGGTCGGCGGATTGGGCGCGATCAAGACGGCCATGGTGATCGGTGCGCTCCCGTTCAGCCTCGTCATGTTCCTGATGTGCGTGGCGCTGGTCAAGGCGATCATCAACGACGCGATCCGCGAGCGCAGGGGGGTGCAAAGCCTTCACGTGGAAAGCTGACGTATAGGTCGCCCGAGGCGCAGACCACGCGCCTTGGGCAGCTCAGTCATGCGATGTTTTCGCAGGACAACACCGCATGACTGCACCGGCTTCTTCGGCAGACGAGCGACCGGCCGCTTCCGGCATGGGCCGGCTCGCTTGAGAAACGTCGACGCGAGCTTCCGGCACCCATGTCCTTCTTTTGACCCAAGAAATACCGCGGATCGGTGGCCTTGCGGGTGCCAGGGTGCTCCGAGCGAGGCGGTGTCCAGGCGCGGGGGCTTTCGGAATCCTCGCAAGATCCCACGTCCTCGGACCCGGGTTTCAGCCGCCCCGAAGTGGATCGAAGAGACCCGTCCGGGAAGTTTTCGCCATGGGTCGCAATCTCTCGCATAGAGCGTCAGAGGCGCGCTGAGGGCGACGCCGGCCGCGCCCGGGGATGCCTCATTTCCCGCGATGCCGTGTCCCTTGGGGTGCCGCGCTCCGTCGCATCGCCGTGGACGGCGCATTCCGGATCACGGCGCGGGGCGCGAATGCCGGGGCGCCGGCGGCAGTCCGGAACAATCGCCGCCGCCCATCCGTTGCCGGGTTGACGCTGCGCGATAATTCCGCAGGTTCACGTCATAAGACATGCAACCGAAGGGACACGACATGGCATTGGAACTTCCTGATCTTCCGTATTCTCACGACGCTCTGGCCGATCTCGGCATGAGCCGCGAGACGCTGGAATATCACCACGACATTCACCACAAGGCTTATGTCGACAATGGCAACAAGGCCATTGAAGGCACCGAATGGGCGGGCAAGAGCGCCGAGGAAATCATCAAGGGCACCTATGATCCGAATGCGGTCGCCCAGTCCGGCATCTTCAACAACGTCTCGCAATACTGGAACCACTGCCAGTTCTGGGAGATGATGAGCCCCGATCAAGGCGCGATGCCTTCCGAGCTTGAATCCGCGCTGAAGGAAGCCTTCGGATCGGTCGACGATTTCAAGGAGAAATTCTCTGCCGCCGGCGGCGGCCAGTTCGGCTCCGGCTGGGCGTGGCTCGTCAAGGATAGCGATGGCAGCCTGAAGGTCACCAAGACCGAGAACGGCGTGAACCCGCTCTGCTTTGGCCAGACCGCGCTTCTGGGCTGCGACGTGTGGGAGCACAGCTACTACATCGATTTTCGCAACAAGCGTCCCGCCTACCTGTCGAACTTCCTCGACAAGCTGGTGAACTGGGAAAACGTCGCAAGCCGCATGTGATCCATGCGCGGCACCGGCCGGGCGAGCCCGGCGCTGCCACTCGGCGAAAATGGGGCCCGTCCGGACATGGACGGGCCCTTCGCGCATGCGGAACCCGCTGTCGCGGCCATCCGTTATTCCATTGAAACTACGTATCAGGAGGCGGAAAGATGGCAGAACGCCAAAGGTCGAAAGACGGCACGCGCGAGACGGATGAGTTCCTCCCCGATGACGCCACGCCGGGCCAGCAGGGCCGCGCGCAGGGCAACCTGGAGCGTCAGGTCGGCACGCGAGACGAGGAAAACCGCGCAAAGCAGGGCGAAAGCACCACCCGGGTCACCAAGTCGGACGAAAAGGGAGCCGGCAATCTGGGCGGGCATCACGGCACCGGCGAGGATTCATGATGAGTACGAAGATCACCAAGGGAACCTGGGTCCTGATCGCCGATGGCGAGAAGGCCCTCATCCTCGAAAACACCACCGACGCGAACGATCCGAACCTCGTGGTGCGCCGCAAGGACGAGCAGGACAATCCCAGCGATGGCGAGCAATCGGCCAACCGTCCCGGCAGGATGCAGGAGGGTCGTCCGGGCAACTCGGCATCGGGCCCGCGATCGTCCTTCGATGATACCGACTGGCACCAGCTGGCCAAGGACCGCTTCGCCGATGACATCGCGGAGCTGCTTTACAAGCAGGCGCATAAGGGTGCGTTCGAACGGATCATCCTCGTGGCCGCGCCGGGGGTTCTTGGCGAGATCCGCGAAAAGATGCACAAGGAAGTCAGCAACAAGGTCGTGGCGGAAGTGCCCAAGACCCTGACCAATCACACCATTGGCGATATCGAGAAGATCCTCGTATCCGAGCTTGCCTGACCCCTTGGCGCCCGGCGAGCAGGTCGGGCGCCTTTCCGCATGCATGCCACGGCCGGTGACCGCGCCCGTGCCGGGTCAGTCTCTTCCGCGATAGGGCGGCGCGTATTGCAGCGCCATGTCCCAGGGAAAGAAAATCCAGGTGTCCTGGCTGACCTCGGTGACATAGGTATCGACCATCGGGCGCCCTTGCGGCTTGGCATAAACGGTGGCGAAATGTGCCTTGGGGAACAGGGTCCGCACCAACTCCAGCGTCTTGCCGCTATCGACGAGATCGTCGATCACCAGGATGCCGGTGCCATCGCCCATCAGGTCATTGTCCGGCGCCTTGATGACACGTGCCTCCGAGCGGTCCTGATGATCGTAGGATTTCACCGAGATCGTGTCGACGGCGCGGATGTCGAGCTCGCGCGCGACGATCATCGCGGGTGCCATTCCGCCGCGTGTGATCGCGACGACCGCGCGCCAGCCGCCGCCCTTCTCTCCGGCCTCGCCCTCGGGGCCAAGCCCGTCGAGACGCCAGGCAAGGGCCCGGCTGTCCCGGTGGATCTGGTCCCAGCTGACATGGAAGCCTTTTTCATGGGGGAGACGGTCGGTCATGGCATGGTGTCCTCAGGTGATGGCGATCTTGAGCCCGAGCGCCGCGATCAGCCCTCCGAATGCCCGGTCGATCCAGGGTTTGACGGTGGCATAGGCGCGGCGGCTCGTTCCGAGCGAGAAGACCCGCGCAACGCCGACATACCACAAGGTTTCGTTGAGCCCGACAAGCGCAAGCAGGGCAAGCATGACGAACGGCGGCGTATCCGCCGGAACCAGCCCGATGAAGACCGCGCCGAAGAAGATCGCGGGCTTGGGATTGGCCAGCTGCGTGCTCAGTCCCAGCCAGATGCCGGCGGGAATGGAGCGGGGCAGGACGCCGTTGCCCTCCTGCGGCAGGGGATCGGCGGCGTGACGCCAGGTCTTCCAGGCGATCCAGATCAGGAATGCCCCACCGGCGATCTTCATCACCGTGAGCAAGGCGGGCGCGATCTGGAAGAGAACGGCGAGCCCCAGGATCGCGGCCCCCGCCCAGATCATCGCGCCAAGCCCGAGGCCGATCGCCATAGCGGCGGCCGGCCCGAACCCTTCGGCCACCGCGGTGCGCACCGAGACGACGAAGGAGGGGCCGGGGCTCATCGCGGCGAGAAAATGGATCGCCAGGATCGACAAGAAGGCGGCGAGGCTCACCCTCTCACCCCTTGGTGATGTCCGGCGCATCGGGCGCCTTCATCCCGACGACGTGATAGCCGGCATCGACATGCAGCACCTCGCCGGTGACCGCGCTGCCCAGATCGGACAGCAGATAGAGCGCGGACTTGCCGACCTCTTCCTGGGTCACGGTGCGGCGCAGGGGGGAGTTGTACTCGTTCCATTTCATGATGTAGCGGAAATCGCCGATGCCTGAAGCTGCCAGCGTCTTGATGGTGCCGGCACTGATCGCGTTCACGCGGATGCCATCCTTGCCCAGATCCTCGGCCAGATACCGAACGGAGGCCTCGAGGGCGGCCTTGGCCACGCCCATCACGTTGTAATGCGGCATGACCTTCTCGGCGCCGTAATAGGTCAGCGTCACGGCCGAGCCGCCATCGCTCATCAGCTTCTCGGCGCGCTGCATCACGGCCGTGAAGCTGTAGACCGAGATGTCCATGCTCATGCGGAAATTGGCGGGGCTGGTATCGACGTAACGCCCCCGCAGTTCGCTCTTGTCCGAAAAGCCGATGGCATGAACGACGAAATCGAGCTTGCCCCAGCGCGCCTCGATCTCGGCGAAGAGCGCGTCCAAGGAGGCCTCGTCGCCCACATCGCAAGGATGCACGAAATCGGAGCCGAGGCTCTCGGCGAGGGGCTTGACCCGCTTGAGCAGCGCGTCGCCCTGGTAGGAGAAGGCAAGCTCGGCACCCGCATCGGCGCAGGCCTTTGCAATGCCCCAGGCGATGGACTTGTCATTGGCAAGCCCCATGATGAGCCCGCGCTTTCCGTGCATGAGATTCGTTGACATTCGCCCGCCTCGCACCCTGTTTATCGTAGATCACTGAGGCTTTACGAGATTGTCCATCGGGCATCAAGGCTGCTGCGGCGCGCGGAAAGGGACTGGCATGACGGCACGACAGAGCATCTTCGGTGCAAAGGACCCCTTTGCCTTGACCCGCGCCTGGATGGCCGAGGCGGAAAAGAGCGAACTCAATGACCCCAACGCGATGGCGGTCGCGACCGTCGACGAGACCGGGATGCCGAATGTCCGGATCGTCCTTCTCAAGAGCATCGAGGACGATGCCTTCGTTTTCTACACCAATTATGAAAGCCGTAAGGCACGCGAGATCGGCCTGTCGGGCAAGATCGCCTTCGTGCTGCATTGGAAAAGCCTGCGCCGGCAGGTCAGGGTGCGCGGCACCGCCGAGCGCGAAGATGGTGCGCCAGCCGACGCCTACTACGCCTCCCGCGCGCTCGACAGCCGCCTGGGCGCATGGGCGTCCAGGCAGTCCCGGCCCCTCGGCAGCCGCGAGGAATTGATGGCGGATGTCGAAGCCGCGCGGGCCGAGCACGGTGCGAATCCCTCACGTCCGCCCTTTTGGGGCGGCTTCCGGATCCGCCCTACGGAATTTGAATTCTGGGCCGATGGCGCCTTCAGGTTGCATGATCGGGAACGTTGGACGCAGGGATTCACTTTTAACGTGTGGGAAAAAGAAAGATTATATCCCTGACGGCAAAGAGTATGTCTTAAGACGTCTCGCACGTTTAGACTTTTGACACGAAGCCTCGCCGGACCTGTTCGGGGATGGGGCGCCCAAAGGAAAGGGCCGGTCCGCATCGGGCCGGTACACCAGTATGGATGATACGAGGGACGAGCGGATCGCCGTGGAGGGCCATCTCAAATGGTTCGATCCGTCCAAGGGATTCGGCTTCATAGTATCGGAGACCGGCGGGCCGGACATCCTGCTGCATGCGAATGTGCTGCGCAATTTCGGTCAGAGCTCGATCGCCGAAGGCGCGCGGCTCCGGGTGCGGACCCAGACCACGCCGCGCGGCATACAGGCCTTCGAAGTGCTCGAGATCGTCCCGCCCGCCGGACCGCCCCCCGCCGGCGCAGAGCCGGACGCGCCGCAGGTTCCCATGCGCGCCGAGGGGCCGTTCCACCCCGCCCGGGTGAAGTGGTTCGACAAGGTGAAGGGATTCGGGTTTGCCAATGTCTTCGGCCGGAGCGAGGATGTCTTCGTCCATGTCGAGGTCCTGCGCCGCTCGGGGCTCGCCGAGCTGCAGGCCGGCGAAGCGGTCGCGATGCGGGTGAGCGACGGCGACAGGGGCAGGCTGGCGACGGAGGTGGCGACATGGGAATGCGGCGCGGTAGCGGAAACAGCGGATCGCGCATGGGCCGAATGAGCCACATCCGCGGGGCTATCGCGGCAGGCCTTTGTCTGGCGGGTCCGCTCTGGGCCGAGACCCCGGGGGCCACCGCGCTCAAGGATGCCGCGCAGAGTGGGTCGCAGGCATCCCGGCAGGCTGCCACAGGCGAAGAAGCGTCGTCCTGCGACCGGGACCGTGTCGATCTGCGCGGTGCTTGGGGGCAGGCGCGGTTCCACGTCGAGATCGCCGATGAGCCCGATGAGCGCAACCAGGGCCTGATGAACCGCCCGGAGATGGCGCGCGGCGACGGCATGCTCTTCATCTACGAAGAGCCGGTGCGCGCGACCTTCTGGATGCGCAACACGTTGATACCGCTCGACATGATCTTCCTCGGCTCCGATGGCGTCGTTGCATCCATTCATGAGAACGCGGTCCCGCTCGACGAGACCGTCATCGATGGCGGCGAGGGGGTCCTGGCCGTTCTGGAGATCAATGGCGGCCTCGCGCGGGAGTTCGGCATCGTGTCCGGGACCCAGCTGCGCCATCCCGGCCTGCCGCAGGAACAGGCGGTTTGGCCCTGCGCGGACCGTTAGGCCTTCCCAAGCCGTGATCGGGCGGTTATGAGGGCCGCGTCGGGGCGTGGCGCAGCCTGGTAGCGCGGCGGTTTTGGGTACCGTAGGTCGTAGGTTCGAATCCTATCGCCCCGACCATCTCTCACGAACCGGATGCGCTTTGTCCCCGGGGCCGGGTTCGGCCATGGCATGCGCAGACCGGCTCCTTGCAACCGGGCGAGATTCGGTTCCCCCCTATCTATATCTTGTGCTCAGGGTCGCGTGTTGCCGCTCTGTTCGCGTATTTGTGGTATTTTATACACCAGTGAAAAACGCTCCACAGCTTTTTTTATACATGCCCGTCATCCCCAGAGTTATCCACAGCTGTGCATAAAGGTTGCGACCGCTCTGTTTTCACGTCGCAATTCCCGGCCGCTTCCTGTTCGGGAATCGCGAACGGTTCGGGGCAACTGCCGGTCAAGGGGGAGGGGCGCTGCGGGGCCCGGAAAATGGCGTTGACCGGTTGCGCGCAGTTACCTCACATTGTGGATGTTGGCAGAGCTTCACACCAGATGTGGTGAGATCTGCCGGCAGGTCATGTGAGCTGCGATGCAATGCCGGGGTCTGCGAAGGCCGCGCGGGGGCAACGCTGTGGCGCGGCGGCCTGCCGGCGGGGTGATGATCTGCCGCCGGCCTGCGTCTTGCCATGGGGGCGATGTCGTGCGGTCCGGATTGATTATGGGGCGAGACATGAAGATCGAACGTAACTTCACCAGGGCCGGCGCCGACGCGTATGCCGATCTCGATTTTACCACCACGGTATCCGAGATCCGCAATCCCGACGGCACCATCGTATTCCGCAACGAATCGGTCGAAGTGCCCGCGAGCTGGAGCCAGGTGGCCTCCGATGTCATCGCCCAGAAGTATTTCCGCAAGGCCGGGGTGCCCGCTCGCTCCAGGAAGGTCCGCGAGAAGGACGTGCCCGAATTCCTGTGGCGCTCGGTGCCCGAGGAGGGCAGCGAGATGGGCGGGGAGACCTCCTCCAAGCAGGTCTTTGATCGTCTCGCAGGTGCCTGGGCCTACTGGGGCTGGAAGGGCGGCTACTTCACGACCGAGGAGGACGCGCGCGCCTATTTCGACGAGATGCGCTACATGCTCGCCACGCAGCGCGCGGCGCCCAACAGCCCGCAATGGTTCAATACCGGCCTGCACTGGGCCTACGGCATCGACGGTCCGGCGCAGGGCCATCACTATGTCGATCACAGGACCGGCAAGCTGACCGCCTCGAAATCCTCCTACGAGCATCCGCAGCCCCATGCCTGCTTCATCCAGTCCGTCTCCGACGACCTGGTGAACGAGGGCGGGATCATGGATCTGTGGGTCCGCGAGGCGCGCCTCTTCAAATACGGCTCCGGCACCGGCACAAACTTCTCGTCGCTGCGCGCGGAAGGGGAGACGCTTTCGGGCGGCGGGCGCTCATCGGGCTTGATGGGCTTTCTGAAGATCGGCGACCGGGCGGCCGGGGCGATCAAGTCCGGCGGCACCACCCGCCGCGCGGCCAAGATGGTCATCTGCGACGCCGATCACCCCGATATCGAGGAGTTCGTGAACTGGAAGGTGATCGAGGAGCAGAAGGTCGCCTCCGTGGTGGCCGGCTCCAAGATGCACGAACAGAAGCTCAACGCCCTTTTCGCCGCGATCAAGGCCTGGGACGGACGGGCGGAGGATGCCTATGACCCGAAGGTCAACGATGCGCTGACGGCGGCCGTCAAGGACGCCAAGAAGGTCGCGATCCCCGAGACCTATATCAAGCGTGTTCTCGACTACGCCCGTCAGGGCTATGGCAGCATCGAGTTCCCGACCTACGACACCGATTGGGACAGCGAGGCCTACAACTCGGTATCGGGCCAGAACTCGAACAACTCGATCCGCGTCACCGACGCCTTCCTGCAGGCGGTGCGCGACGATGCCGATTGGGAGCTGATCCGCCGCACCGACGGCTCGGTGGCCAAGACCATCAAGGCGCGCGCCCTGTGGGAGCAGGTCGGGCACGCGGCCTGGGCCTGCGCCGATCCGGGCATCCAGTATCACGACACGGTCAACGCGTGGCATACCTGCCCCGAGGACGGGGCGATCCGCGGCTCGAACCCGTGCTCGGAATACATGTTCCTCGATGACACCGCCTGCAATCTCGCCTCGATGAACCTGCTGACCTTCCTCAAGGACGGGGCGTTCCAGGCCGATGACTACATGCATGCCACGCGGCTCTGGACGCTGACGCTCGAGATCTCGGTGATGATGGCGCAGTTTCCCTCGAAGGAGATCGCGCAGCTCAGCTACGACTTCCGCACGCTCGGCCTCGGCTACGCCAATATCGGCGGGCTTCTGATGACCATGGGTCATGGCTATGACAGCGAAGAGGGGCGGGCGCTCTGCGCGGCGCTGACGGCGTTGATGACCGGCGTCTCCTACGCGACCTCCGCCGAGATCGCCGGCGAGCTGGGGGCGTTCTCTGGCTACGAGCGCAACGCGCAGCACATGCTCCGCGTGATCCGCAATCACCGCAAGGCGGCGCAGGGCAAGACCTCCGGCTATGACCGCCTCGCCGTCAAGCCCGTGCCCCTCGATCATGCCAATTGCCCCGATGCCGACCTCGCGCAGCGCGCGATGCGGGCCTGGGACCGGGCGCTCGAGCTGGGAGAGGCGCATGGCTTTCGCAACGCGCAGGTCAGCGTCATCGCGCCCACCGGCACGATCGGCCTCGTCATGGATTGCGACACCACGGGGATCGAACCCGATTTCGCCCTGGTGAAATTCAAGAAGCTCGCAGGCGGCGGGTATTTCAAGATCATCAACCGTTCGGTCCCCGCGGCCCTCGCCAATCTGGGCTACACCCCGTCGCAGATCGAGGAGATCGTGGGCCACGCGGTCGGTCACGGCACCCTCGGCAATGCGCCCGGCATCAACCACACCGCGCTTGTCGGCCACGGCTTCGGCACCGCGGAGATAGAGAAGATCGAGGCCGCCCTGCCATCGGCCTTCGATATCCGCTTCGTCTTCAACCAGTGGACGCTGGGCGAGCAGTTCTGCCGCGATACGCTGGGCATCCCGGCAGGGAAGCTGGTCGATCCGACCTTCGACCTGCTGCGCCACCTGGGCTTTGGCAGGGCCGAGATCGACGCGGCGAACGACCATGTCTGCGGCACCATGACCCTCGAGAACGCGCCGCATCTGAAGGCCGAGCATTACCACATCTTCGATTGCGCCAATGCCTGCGGCAAGACCGGCAAGCGTTACCTCTCGGTGGACAGCCACATCCACATGATGGCAGCGGCGCAGAGCTTCATCTCGGGCGCGATCTCCAAGACGATCAACATGCCCAACGACGCGACCATCGAGGATTGCCAGAAGGCCTATGAGCTCAGCTGGAGCCTCGGGGTCAAGGCGAATGCCCTCTACCGTGACGGCTCGAAGCTCAGCCAGCCGCTCGCGGCCGCCCTCGTCGAGGATGACCAGGAGGCAGAGGAGACCCTCGCTACTGGCTCGCAGCACGAGAAGGCGCGCGTGCTGGCCGAGAAGATCGTCGAGAAGGTCGTCATCCGCGAAGTGCTGCGCACCGAACGGGCCAAGATGCCCGAACGGCGCCGCGGCTACACGCAAAAGGCGATCGTCGGCGGGCACAAGGTCTATCTGCGCACGGGCGAATACCGTGACGGCAAGCTCGGCGAGATCTTCATCGACATGCACAAGGAAGGCGCGGGCTTCCGGGCGATGATGAACAACTTCGCCATCGCCGTGTCGGTGGGCCTGCAATATGGCGTGCCGCTCGAGGAATTCGTCGACGCCTTCACCTTCACCCGGTTCGAGCCGGCCGGCATGGTGCAGGGCAACGAGACGATCAAGAACGCGACATCGATCCTCGACTACATCTTCCGCGAACTGGCGGTCAGCTATCTCGACCGCACCGACCTGGCCCATGTGAAGCCCGACGGCCAGAGCTTCGACGAGCTGGGCCGCGGCGAGGACGAGGGCAAGCGCGATCCGGCGAACCGGCCCGAGACGGCCGCATCCTCGCCGCTCGACGTCCTGCGCCAGGTTGCCTCCAGCGGGTTCCTGCGCAACCGCGTGCCGCTTGAGCTGACCCGCCTGCAGGGGACGGCAGCAGTGTCCGGCACGGTCCAGACCTCCCGCATGGAGCAGGGGGAAACCGCGGTGATGGCCACCGCCGCCATCGATCCGCGGGCCAAGGCGCGGATGCAGGGATACGAGGGCGATCCCTGCGGCGAGTGCGGCAACTACACGCTGGTGCGCAACGGCACCTGCATGAAGTGCAACACCTGCGGCGGAACCTCAGGCTGTAGCTGACCAGGCAAGGGGCCGGGCATCGAATGCCCGGCCCTTCGCGTTTCCGCGGGCGGGACCGCGCGGAAAGTTCTGTCCTCCACGAAGGGGGAGGCAGGTCCGATAATCAGGTCCAAAGCGCCGATTTCCGGCGAATATCGCAATCTATTTCGCCTATACGAGGATAGATCAGAATGACTATTCAACATCCCCTGACCGGTGTGGCCATGAACTCGATAGAAGTCGAGCATACCACGCTCAGGGAAGCCGAGGCCGTGACGGTCTGCTTGATGCGGCTTCAGGGCGCGAAATACTCGAGGATCGCAAGCGCGCTGGGTACGAACTGTCAAGGGCGGTGCAAAATTGGTCCATTAGGGCGGCGTAAAAGTAGGCCAGTTTGGATTGAGCCGTTTGTTTGATTTTAGAG
>NZ_APKE01000126.1 GCF_009835145.1 Profundibacterium mesophilum KAUST100406-0324
GACGGGCGACATTGCGCATGATGCGGGCGTCGAGCTGCAGATGGGTATCGGTTCGGCCGGCGTCAGCATCACCCATCACCGCAGCGCGATCTGGCGCAACCTCGCGGCGGCGGCGAACATCGCGCTTGCATCGACGCGCAACAAGCTGGTTGCAGCGGATGGCCGGATCAAGCCGCCGGCGGACTTCAACGCGGCTTTCGGCGCGCCGATC
>NZ_APKE01000127.1 GCF_009835145.1 Profundibacterium mesophilum KAUST100406-0324
GGCCACCCCTTCGCCGACCACCGCCACGAAGCGATCGATATCGATCGCCGTGGAGCCGTAGTTCTCGGGCTTGGCGTCGGGCTTGTGGCCGACATAGGCTCCGGCGAAACGCGGGTCCTTGGCGATATTGTCCGCGAAATCCCGAAAGGCACGCTCGATCGGCTTCGCCTGGCCATGCCCCGGCGTCGCCCAGTGCAGCTCGATCCCCATC
>NZ_APKE01000128.1 GCF_009835145.1 Profundibacterium mesophilum KAUST100406-0324
CGGGCTCGATCCTCATGGCGCATTGGCAGAACTACCTGTGGGACGTGATGAAGTCCTCGCCCTACTGGCCGCAGCTTGCCGGGCGCTTCGAGCTTGTGCCCTCCGGCTGGAAGCAGATCTTCTTCTGGACGGAGAACCATGTGCGCGAGACGGTCGAGGGGAAATACATGACCCTCAACCTCTACAACGGCGACAACTGGGAG
>NZ_APKE01000129.1 GCF_009835145.1 Profundibacterium mesophilum KAUST100406-0324
GGCTCGAGACCACCAGACGCTGCAAAGAGACTATTATGCCCTCCTCGCCGAGATCGATGCAGCGGTCGCCCCCGACGATGCCACGATGGCGCTCTGGCATGGGCGCATGATCACCCTGTCCGGGGACGAGCCCCCGACCATGAGGGCCATCGATGCCAAGGCCTACAACGACGCGCTCGACGCCTGTGACGTCTTCGAAAGC
>NZ_APKE01000130.1 GCF_009835145.1 Profundibacterium mesophilum KAUST100406-0324
GGCTCGAGACCACCAGACGCTGCAAAGAGACTATTATGCCCTCCTCGCCGAGATCGATGCAGCGGTCGCCCCCGACGATGCCACAATGGCGCTCTGGCATGGGCGCATGATCACCCTCTCCGGGGACGAGCCCCCGACCATGAGGGCCATCGATGCCAAGGCCTACAACGACGCGCTCGACGCCTGTGACGTCTTCGAAAGC
>NZ_APKE01000014.1 GCF_009835145.1 Profundibacterium mesophilum KAUST100406-0324
CGCAAAGCCGCCTCGACGACCTGCTGCCGTGGAACTTCAAGCCGTCAAGCTGAACCGCTGGTGCTGTTCAGCTAACGCTTACGGTAATCGTCTGGCGGATCGAAGCCGCCTTCGCCCGCATCGACCGGATCACCGATGAGGCCAGCCGCGCCGCCCATCTCCTCGAACGCTCGACGAGCGCCTGCTGGCCAAGGCCTTCCGCGGAGAGCTCGTCCCCCAGGACCCCGACGACGAACCCGTCGAAGCCCTCCTCGCCCGCATCCGCGAAGCTCGCGCCGCCGCCCCCAAGGCGAAGCGTGATCGCAAGAGGGTGGCATCAGGATGACGACCGAGTATCGCAGCGCCCCCATCACCGAGGGAAACCTCAACGCCTTCCGTATCACGGTGACTCCCTTCCGGCATCTGCTGCCCCACGATGTCATCGGCTCGAACGACAAGGCCGATGCCGCCCCCTCCGCGCTGAAGCTGCACTGGCGACATCATTCTGTCGCGACCGACATCCCCCGGTATCCGCATGACAAGGCGCCGCGAGGGTTCTTTCGAGATCGGTCCTTCGCGAAGCTCGTGCTTGACGACAGCGGCGCGGAGGTCGGAGACACCGTCGTCTTCGAGAAGCTCGGCTCTCACGAATTCCGCCTGCATGTTGAGAAGCCCTCCGGCCGCCGCATCTCCTGATTTCATGCGAGCCGCTCAGGAATTCCCGAAGGGGAGACCGGGCGTCTCGCCCGATCTATCCTCCGGCTTCCTGGGCGCTTCATTCTTCTTGTCCAATGCGGGCAACCCGAGAAAGACCCGGTCCTTCGGACGCGTGATGTGCGCCTCGACGCGGGCCAGACTGCGCCTGCGCGCATCCTCCGACAAGGTCTCGAGCCCGGCCAGATAGGCCGCCCCGTAAAGCACCTTTCGGCGCACGTCGTCCTTGCGCTCCTGCTTGGTTGCCTCGGCCTTCAGATCCTTCAACCGAGCGCGTCGCTGCTCCATCTCTTTCTCGATCTTCGCGATCCTGTCGTCGATCTTGGACATGGCCGTTCCTTTCGCCGCATGATTTGACGAGGGGGAGATCGTGCCTGCTCCGGTGGGCCGCACCTCTTTTGATGGGAGATTTTCGGGTCCCACCGAGAGACCCCGCCAAGCCCGCGGCCAAAGCCAAGGGCGCAATTACGCAAACCGAAGGTTTGCAGCGCGCCTGCCGCGGGCTTTTCTTCAGCGGAGATCGGTTGCAGGCCCGATCTCCACTCCATGGAACAGACAAAGCTTCATCCTGCGAGCCACTGCCCTCTCTTTGTCCTGTCGCGGTCAGACGGGCGCTCGTCGGTCGCGGCTGCCGCCTACGCCTCACGCTCCCGCATGACGGACCAACGGACCGGCCTCATTTACAATTACCGCAGCGTGCCTGGCCTGCTTGGCGAGGGTCTTGTCCACTGGGATGGTAGCGCAGAGGAACTCTGGAATGCGGCCGAGGCGAGCGAGAGTCGCATCAATGCGCGTGTCGCTCGGGAACTGCGGCCCGCGCTGCCTGCCGAGCTGCCGCTCGACGATCAGCTGCGCCTGGTTCGAGGGTTCTGTCTCTTCCTGAAGGATCGCTACGGTGTGGCGGCTCAATGGGTTGTGCATGCGCCAACGTTTCTTGATGAGGGCGTGGGTAAGCACCTTTGGAAAGGGCGCAACTCTGACGAGGGGCGGAAAAATTACCTCGATGCTCTCAACGATCCCGACAGAACGAACCTGAATTTTCACGCTCACATCCGATGGACAGTGCGGGAAGTCGATCGCGACACTGGAGTGTTTGGCAAGAAGACCCGAACCCTCGATGACAAGGCTACAGGGGCTAAGGAGGTCAAGGCGATCCGTGCCGAGTGGGAGCGGCGGACAAACGCCGCGCTGGAGAGAGCCGGGTCTCACGCGAGGATCGACCTCCGGTCCTACAAGGACATGGCGGCCGCGGGCGATGCGCCAGAAGACTTACAGGCGCAAGAACACGCGGGACCTCGCCGGACAGCAAAACTCCGGAAAGCGATGGACCTCTTCGACGAGCCCTTGGTCGCGGGGCGCAACGCGATGGTGCGCGAAGAAAACGAGATGCGGTGGGAGACCTGGTTCGAACTCCGCCGCCTCGCTCGCAAGAAGGCTCGGCTCGAGGGCGAGTCCGAACGCGTCGCTCAAGAGAACGAGCAGCGGCGGCGGGCGCAGGCCGAAGTCGACAAGAAAAAACTTCGGGAAGCTACGACGGCCGATGAGCGTGCTCTCGCACTCGCGCAAGCCGGCGCGGTGGATGCTCCTGTAGCGGGCGATGCGATGGATGCCGCGCTGGCGTGGGCGCAGAACTCTGATGCGTCGCCCGAAGGTTCGGGGGACGCATTCGAGCGGCCCGTTGATCTGGAGGCCCCTCGTGATCCAGATGCGCCGCCACCGCCCGGCGAACCTCTCCGGGTTAAGCGCTACGCGCCCGAAAGGGTCCGCGTCAGAAATGATTGAGGGGCTGGGTCAGTGGTCCCCCAAAGAAAGCTTTCCACTAAGGCAAGAGCCCCCCTGGCAGTTCCCCTGGCGTCGCCAACGACATCACGGCGCATGGCGGCGCGTGAGCCTGAGCGGGCCTATGCTACTTTCCGTGCGGATGACTTTCCGCCGCCGGCGCGTTTGGACCTCTTCGCGGCCTGAAGCTGGCCGAGATCGACGCGGCAGGTCCCCCCAGGAAGCCTCTTACGACTCTTCTCAAGGAAATCCCGGTAGGTGAAGATGGCTCGTGAGGCCGTGGGTAGATCCTTGCAGTCATAATGTGGAAGTCTACTCCGGTCGTGGGGCGCCAGGCTGTCCCACCAGGCGCTGGCTCGCAGTGCTTCAACGGCCAGAAACTCCTTCGCTTCAGCGAGGGCGGCGACCGCTTCCATTCGCGCATGGGCCGACTCGTCGCAACGTGCCTCACGCTCGTTCTTGGCGATCTCTGTCAAAACGGCGTCATTTAAGTGTTTCGAGCCGTCGAAATCGTGCACCGGTCTCCGATAGCCTGAAATCGCCTCCAGTTCCTCTACCGTCAGGGCAGCGAGTTCTCGGCCATGCGCGCTACGTCGGCGGGTGACCTCGTGTGCGAACCAGAAATCCTCCGCTGCCCGGCTCAGATCATGCTCGGCCCGCCAGAAACCCTCCGCCAGTGACATGGAACAATGGAACGCGTGGGGAGGCACTGAAGAGGGCTCAGCGGCCACTTCGAAGCTTGCCGCCTCGAAGGTGCCATCCTGCCCGCATTGCACAGACACGAGCACGCCGATGGAAGCGCCATGGTCCGGTGTCATGAAGCGCTCGAGTTTCTCGAGCGTCATTTTGCGAGCTGCCTCGCGAATTTCGTATGCGGCCGCGGACGCGGCCTCGACCAAAGGTCGTGGGCTTGGGCAGGGGCAAAGGATCATTTGGATCTCCATTATCTCTTGGAGTTCGGAAGATTGGATCGAGCCCTCGCAGACGAAAAAGCGGCAAGCCAATCTTTATGCCCCGGGTCGCACTTTTTTGGAGCAGTAGGCGTGAATAGACGCCTGATCTTGGTCACGATGGTGCAATGCGTGCTGGGGGAGGCGAAAGGTCGAGAGGGGGCACCCCTCTCGACACTCTCCCCGTCAGGCCGTGACCGCGGTCCCGCGGACAGAGCCGCGCATCCGGCTGCGCCGGGAAAGAAGAGGCGGTCCGCGTAGGTCCCTCCTTCCCGCCCAGCTCCTCGGGTGAGAGCCGAACGGGAAGGAGGGACGCGCCGGCTCGAGGAAGAGGTGGATCGAACATCCGAACATTGACCCGGCCCCAGCCGGAACACTCCGAAGAATGGAGACACCATGTTCGACTTCACCAACACCATCGCCACCCCACTGTCGCCCGCTCTCGGGGACCTGCGATCCTTCGCTGCCGAGAACGCCGAAGGGCTCGCCTGCGCCGCCGCGCTCTTGGGCGCGGCGCCGGGAGTGCGCACCGCCCTGACGGCGCTGGACGGTCTGGCCGTCCCCGGCCGCCCGACAGGACGCACGATGCGCGCGCTCGACGATCTGGTCGACCTTCTCACGCTCGAGCATGTGCATGAGCCGCATCGGATCGAAGCCGCCTGCTTCGCAGTGCTCGATCCGACCGAACCGGTTGTCGAGGAGATCTGCATCCTCGCCGACGGCCTCGCCGATGCACTCGACGCATACCGCGAGGAAGCGCCCGAGCAGGTCACCCCGGGTGTGGCGGCGTGAGCCGGCCCCTCACGCTCCCCCGCTTCTCCGCCCTGATCGACGGCATCGACATGACGCCCAATCTGATCACTGGGCTCGTCACTGCGGCGCTGTTGCAGGCCGATGCCGTCGCGAACGAACTCTACGACACCGTCATGCCGGAGCTGCCACCTGCGCAGCGCGCGTTCCCGTCCATGATCGCGAGCAAGATCGCACGTCGCGACATCTTCGACGACAGCTTCGCCCGGGATCTCAAGGCGCTCATCGAGCGGCTCGGCGGGCAGGTCAAAGACCGCACGCACGTCTACTTCCATGCAGACGAGAACCACGTCCGCGGCGGCTACGAGAGCATCTTCCGCGAGCCCGGCGCACAGCCTCTCGTCGCGGCCATCGGCGAACTCGATCTGCTCTACGATCTCGTCGCCGCAGCACTCAGCGCCGCCGGCGCGGCGCGCGTTGCGGAGAACCTGATCGACGGATGAGCATCACGGCGCCCCGCGAAGGGGCGCCGTCCTTGAGGGTCGAATGGCCCGTGTCCATGGAAGGATCACCATGGGCAGGCGTGTTGGCCTCCACTCCTTCTACTGCGCCAGCTGACACGCCCTTGACCCACCGCTTGCGATGCGGCCGATGAAATGCGCTGCCAAGACGATAGGATCTTGAGCGGTCTACTTCAGCCGGAAACCCTCCGCCTCGATCAGTCGGTCGATCTCCTTCCAGAGGCGCTTTACTGGTCGGGGTTTCCAGTCATGGGTCTCGAACGTGATCATTTCCTGAAGAAGTGCGCGAATGCGCAGGTCAAGATCGCTTCCATAGACTGGGCGTCCCCGGACGCGACCGATCGAGTGCCCCATGAGATAAGCCCGCTCCTCGTTGGGCATCCCAACTTTCCCCATGCGATCCTCAAAGGAGTGTCGGGTGCCGCTGATGACGTAGCGGTCGTCCTTCTTGTCCTCCGGCAAAGGAGGAAAGAGACCGTTGTCACGCAGAAAGCCATTCACCTTGCCCGAGTAGGTCGCTTTCCCCCGGTATTGGGTGAAGCCACGCGGATGACGACGCATGGCCTCCAGCGCCGGTCCCAACAGGACCACTGCGCGCTTCGAAGACGGACCTTTCAGTTGCCGGCGATCGGGGCCCTCCTTGACGACCTGTAGCATGAGATGCGGGATCGGATCATCAAGATGGATGTCTGCTTCCGGCAGATCGTAGATCTCGGACGCCCGGCACCCGCAGATCGCCGCGATAATGGCGATGTCGGAGGCCTCCTGATCCAGCCCTTCGAGAATTCGGTCCCGAACCAGTCGCTCTTTGATCCAAAGCTCCGGCAAAGGAAGCTTCTTCCGCTCGTCGCCGTCCTCGTGAGCGAGCTTCTCCACGCGCATGTCCTTGAACACGTTGATCCGCTTGCTCTTGGGAAGCCGGATATCCTCGAAGTGCGCGTCAATCATCTGGCGAACGTAGCGCACCTGCTTGTTCGCGTAGTTGGTAGTGACGGCGCCGGACCTGGCGCGCTTCTTCCAGAAGTCTTCGTAGTCAGCGGCGTCTTGCTCGGAGATCGTGAGGACTGTCCGCTTCCCGATGTGGGTGGCGAAGTCCTTGGCTGCCCGCTTGTAGTTGCCGAGCCACTCGCGACGCTGACGATCATTCTTGGCCCGGATTTCCGCCTCCCTCAACACCGGCATCCGTTTCGCCATCTCTTCAAGAGTGGCGTCCGGCAGATCGATGGCCCCGAGGGCCGCCGGAATGGCCGCCGAGTTGGGTTCCAAATTTGCGATCGCCTCGATCCGCGAGAGAAGGTCGTCGACGGGGCCGTTGAGGAGATCATCCATGGGGCTAAACGACATGCCCCAGCCCTTGAGCAACTCGATCGACGTATCAAAGATCGCGCGGGTGTCGGCGGCCTTTCCAGCGCGCCGTGCCCGCCATTCGTTGATGAGCGCTGCCCGCATGATCGCGCACTGCGCTTCAGCCTCAACTCTGTCGCGAGTCTTCAGAGATCGGTTGATCTCGTCGAGCGGCTCGACATCGGCGAACTCAGCCGGGACGCGCATTCGAAGGTAGTAGGTCTTTCCTCGAAGATCGAGGTAATCGGCGGTAGTCGTTGGCACAGGATCTGCCCCACAAAGTGCCCCACATTTGGGCGGTTTTCAGGAACCCCACCCGTCGCCAGATGGAGCGGTTTCGCCCTGAAAACTTGGGTTCATCTTGTCCGACAGGGAAAAACCGGATCTCCCTCAGGACAGCCTCTCCTGGGCACCAAAGTCGGCTCCCCTATATTGTCCGCAAGAATGCGTCCCCCGCTTATGGCCGGGTATGACTTTCTTTGGGAAACGGGTCGTGTTTTTCAGATTGGCAACGCTTGGACTGCGACAGTATGACCGGGCGCGTTCAGCGGACCCGGCGGCGATACACCGTTCACCGGCGCAACCGTGCGCGCAACGAAAGGTCGAGAAATGATGCACGTGAAACGTCTGATCCTGGCCGCGGGCCTCGCGATGTCGCTGGCCCCGCCCGCCGCGGCCGATCATCCCGGCGCGCATCTCGACCGCGAGATGTTCGAGAAAGAAACCTATTTCCAACCCGCGGATCACGAGACCGCGCCCGGCTTCGCGCTCGTCGACGCGCAGGGCACCCCCGTCTCGCTCGATGAGCTGAGGGGCAAGATCGTCATCCTGAACTTCATCTATGCGAGCTGTCCCGATTTCTGCCCCCTCCACAGCCAGAAGATCGCCGATGTCCAGGAGTTGATCAACGCCTCGGCGATGAAGGACATGGTGGAATTCGTCTCGATCACCACCGATCCCGAAGAGGACACGCCCGAAGTGCTCGCCGGCTACGGCGAACTGCACGGGCTCGACGGTGCGAACTGGCGTATCCTGACGGCCGGTCCCGACGACGCGGCCGATGTCACCCGCGAACTGGCCAGGGCCTACGGCGTCGACTTCATGACCAGCGAGATGAGCGATGAGATGATGCACGGCGTCGTGACATTCGTCATCGACCAGGAGGGTGAACTCGCCGGGCGTTTCCACGGGCTCGCGTTCACAGACACGAACTTGGTGCTCTACGTGAACGGGTTGATCAACAACGCCCAGCACGCGGCCGGCAAGGCGGAGCAGGGCGGGCTGAAGGGCTGGCTTGGGGGCCTCGTGGGCAACTAGCCGCCGCCCTTCCGCGCGCCCCGCTCAGCGGCCGAAGACAACCGTCTTGCTGCCATTGATGAGCACCCTATCCTCCAGGAAGGAGGACACCGCGCGCGCCAGGACGCGGCGCTCGATGTCGCGTCCCTTGCGCACCAGGTCATCCGGGCTGTCGACATGGGTGATCCGCTCGACATCCTGTTCGATGATCGGCCCCTCATCCAGGTCGGAGGTGACGAAATGCGCCGTCGCACCGATCAGCTTCACCCCCCGCGCATGGGCTTGGTGATAGGGCCTGGCGCCCTTGAAGCCCGGCAGGAACGAGTGGTGGATGTTGATGCAGCGCCCCGACAGGAACCTCGCCAGATCGTCCGACAGGATCTGCATGTAGCGGGCGAGAACCACCAGCTCGGCCCCGGTGGCATCGACCAGCTCCTTGATTCGCGCCTCCTGCGCGGGCTTGGTGTCGCGGGTGATCGGCAGATGCGTGTAGGGCACATCGCCCAGCGGGCCGAGATCGAGCGCCTCGAGCGGGTGGTTGCCCGCGATGCCGACAAGCTCCATCGGCAACTCGCCGATCCGGTGGCGATAAAGCAGATCGACAAGACAGTGATCGAACTTGCTCACCAGCAGCAGCACCTTCCGGCGCGTATCGCCGCGGCGCAACATGTGGTCCATTCCGAATTGCTCGGCGCAGGGCGCGAACGCCTCACGGAAAGCTTCGAACTCCTTTGGCGCCATGGCATCGAAGGCCAGACGCATGAAGAACCGCCCGGTCTCGGGATCGTCGAACTGCGCGGCCTCGACGATATTGCCCCCGTGCCGGGCAAGAAGGCTCGTCACCGCCGCCACGATGCCGGGACGGTTGACGCATGACAGGGTGAGCAGGTTGGGTCGGGTCACTGTGGTCAATCTCCTCAAGCGCCGGGCCGGCAGCGGGCTGCCGCGTGGCGGTCTGTCGCAAGCCCGGGGCCATGGCAGCCCGAGCATGAAAGCGCAAGCGCTATCCGCGACGCGCAAGGCTTCGGCCGGGGCTGCGGACGATCAACGATGAACTGGGAGAGGGGCTGAACCGGAACAATGCCCCGGTGGGGGCAAGTGGTGCCGCTGAAGGGACTCGAACCCCCGACCCCATCATTACGAATGACGTGCTCTACCAGCTGAGCTACAGCGGCCCCGGCGCGCTCTTAGCAAGCTTTGCGCCGGGGGAAAAGAGCTGTTTTCACATCAGACGACGCCGGTCTTGCGTTCGTCCGCCTGTGCCGGGGTCGTCGCGGCGTCCGAACTCGCCGGCGCGCCGGGTCCGGCAGGCGTGACGATCGGTGCCGTGTCATCGGCCGGTGCGCGTTCTGGCACGGGAGCGAGCGTCGGATCCTCGCTGCCGGGCGCTTTCGAAGCGGAAGCGGACACACCCTGCGCGCCGCCGGTGGAGGGCGCCGACGCGGTCTGTGTGTCCTCATGCGAGCGATCGGTTTCGACGACCGTCCCCTGCTCCTCGACCTGCCCCACGATGAGCGGCAGCATTTCCGGCGATCCGGGGAGGACCGTGGTGCCGCTATGCGGCTCGCGCCAGCTCAGCGTGTCGAAGGCGCCGCAATTCTCGCAGACGGGCGACCAGTCGGAATGGATGTTCTGACAGTTGTCGCACACCCATTGCGGCCCGCGCGAGACGCTCAGCGCACGGGTCAGCCAACCGCGCACGATCGCGTCGCTCGCGCCCTCGCCCCGCTCGATCGCCGCCATGATGGTGACGGAGCGCGCCGTGGGGTGGCTGGTGGCCAGATCGCCGAGCGCCCGGCGCGCCGCGGGGAAATCCTCGTTCGCGATATGCAGCTCGGCGAGCAGCATCCGCGTTTCGGGATCCTCTGGGTGGATGCGCGTGAGGGTGCCGAAGCGCCTGATCCTGGCCTCCGGCGTCTCGTTGGGCTCGATCTTGGCGAATACCGCGGCGAGATCGGGATGCGGCTGATTCTCCCAGGCCTTCTTGATCACCCGCGTGGCATAGCGCTGCTGATTGTTGGCGATATAGGCCTTCGCGGCCAGGACGGCGGCCGGGATCAGGTCGGGCGACAGACGGTTCGCCTCGATGGCGTGATCGCGGGCCGCCATGCTCATCGCCGGGCCGCCATCCTCGTTCGCTTCCGAAAGGGCGAGGACCGCGTCGCGGCGCTTGTAGACATCGCGCGGCAGGGTGCCGTGCTTGAGCTTGGCGCCAAGCGTGCGCCGCGCGCCGCCCCAGTCTTCCTTGCCCGCCTGAAGGCGCAGCAGGATATCCTGCGTCTCGTCATGCTTGGGCTTCAGGGCGAACGCCTTCTCGGCGAGCTTGAGCGCGGTATCCGTATCGCCCTCGTCGAGCTTGTGCTTGAGCAGGCCGCGCACACCCACGAAGCGCGTGCGATCGTCGGCAAGCAGCTCCTTGTAGACAGTCTCCGCGCGGCGCTTGTCACCGACCATCTCCGCCGCCTGCGCGGTGATGAGATTGGTCAGTTCGGGACGGTGCAGATATTTCTCGGCCTTCTCCGCCTTGGAAAGAGCGACCCGCCCCTCCCCGGAAGCCAGCGCGAGCATTCCGTCGGCAAGGGCACGATAGCCCTTCGATTCGCGGCGGCGCGCGAAGTGGCGCGACAGGGCCGTCTGATCACCGTTGAGAAAACGGATCACGGCCAGAAGCATTCCGAGGATCTTGATGACGATCCAGACGGCGAGGACGAGAAGCGCCGCGGCGATGGCCGCCTGGAGCGGGCCGAGGGTGAATTCGGTGCCGCCGAAGGCGACCCTGATGGCACCGTCGGTTTCGAGCAGGTAACCCGCCCCGATGGTCAACGCCACGACGACAGCGATGAAGAGGACGATCTTGATAAGGGACCAGAGCATTCGGACGTCCTCAGTTGCTGGACAGTTGGGCGGTCAGATCCGAGAGCGCAGCGCGCGCCTCGAGCCGTCGTGTGGCGCGTGAGAGCCATGTATCCATGGCCTCGCGGCCGGATTGGGGCAGCGCCTGGAGTTCTTCGACGGCAGCGGCGAGATCACCTTCGCGAAGGCGCGCCTCGGCCCGCGACAGGATCGCATCGGCATCCGCGCCTTCCTTCTCGCTGAGCGAGCGCGCCCCGGTCTGGGACTTGAGGAAGGCACCGATGCGGTTGAGTGCGCCATCGCCCGCCGTCTGCGACAGGGACGCGTCGAGCCCGGCCCGCGCCAGGTCGGGATACTCGGCCTGAAGCTGCGCGAGGGTGGCCACGCCCTCCGGCGCGGGATCGGCGAGGGCCTGGGGCACCTGCGCATCGCTGCTCGCCTCGAAGGCGCCCAGCGCGTCCTGATAGGCCGTGCCGTTCTCGAGGGCCGCCTCGATCTGCGACAGCGCGGCGCGGCTCGAGACGCGCCGCGTCTCCTCCTCCGCCGCGGCCTCGGCCTCGGCGATCTGGGCGGCCTGCGCCTCGATGGTGCCGTTCAACTCGGCGATACGGCTCTCGATTTCCTGGTCAAGCTGCGCGATGCGCTCGTCGATCTGCCCGTTGATCTGGGAGACCCGGCTCTCGAGCGCGGCAAGATCCTCGGTGCTGGGGAATTCCTGTGCCTCGATCTGCGCGGCGAGCGCGCCGAGCTGTTCGGTCACGGTCGAAAGGCGACTGTCGAACTCGGCAAGGCCCTGCGCATCCTGCGTGCCGCCCTGCCCCGCGATCTCCTCGAGCCGCGCGGAAAGGGCCGCGCTGCCTTCCGCCGCGCTGCGCCGGATCTCCTCCAGCGCTTCCTGCGTGGCGGCGGGGGTCTCGTTGCCGGAAAGGCCGGCGACCGCTTCGCGCAGATCGTTGAGTTCGGTCTGAAGCCCGCCCACGGTCTCGTTCACGCCGGCAAGACGGTCATCCTGCGGAGCCTGCGACATTTGCGCCAGCTCATCCTGCAGCGCCGCGATGCGCGCGGCCTGCTCGTCGAGCCGAACCGTCAGCGGATCGGACTGCGCCTCATCGGTGGTTTGCTCGGTCGTGAAGGGGCGGAACTCCGTGTAATAGGCGGCAAGATAGCCGATCGCGCCGGCCGCGATACCGCCAAGCAGCATCGTCATGAAGCCCGGTCCCGATTTCATCCGCGGGGTGCGGGGCGGGGTCGAAGACCCTCCGCCATGTCCGGTCGCATCCGCGCCGCCATCGCCCGAGCGGGCGGCCGCGCCGCCTTGGGTGGTGGCGGCATCGGCATCGCGCGCGCCCGGCCCGCGGCCGGAGCGCGGCACGGAGCTGCTCGTGGCCATGCCGGTTTCGGATTTGCCGGCTTCGGGCTTGCCGGCTTCGGATTTGGAGGTTTCGGATTTGGCGCCGGCGGCGGTGGCACTGCCGGAGGACGGCGTTCCCGTCACGCCCGCATTCGCCCTGTCGTTCTTTGTCATGTCGGTTTCAGGCGTGTTCGTCTTTGTCATATCCGTCTTTCCGGCCGATCCCGCATCCCTGGGCGCGGCGGCATCCTTGTCCGAGGCTTTCGACTCGGCATCCGTGCCCGCGGCCTTCGACAACGGCGCGGGCGCGGCGGAAACGCCGACCGGCTCGTTGAGGCCCGGCTCGGAGGGGGAGGCGCCGGCACCCGGTCCATCCGCCATCGGCGCGGTCTTTTCCGCATCACGTCCCGTCGGAGCGTCGCCGTGTCCCGGCGCGGTGCCGGATGCGGCATCCGATGTCGAGCCCGGACCGGTCGTCCCGGCGGAGGAGGCATCGCCCGCGGCCTTGCCCTCGACCCCTTCGGAACCTGCCGCGGTATCGCCGCGATCGGGCGCGCCGGATAGCCGGGCACTCGCCGCGTCGAGCCGGTCGATCTCGGTGTCCTGCCCCGTGGCATTAGCGGTAGAAGTCCCGTCTTGACGGGCCCGTTTCGCCGACGAAGACGCCGGTTTCCTCGATTTTGCCACGGTCGTCACACCTCTCGTGATTGTCATTCCGGTAATAAGATACGCCAGCGCAAGCCAAAATCGACCTTATAGTTCCGTATCCCGGTCAACAAGCCCGCCGGAGCGGTCAGGTCTGTGCCGCGAGACGCACGACGATCCGCAAGATCTCATCCAGCATGGCCCTTGCCGTGGGCATCGGAACAACACTTGCCGGCGTCGTTCCGTTCCAGCATGCCGCCACGGCGGCGCTCATCGCCACCGCCCGGACCGGCGCCTCGGCCGCCGCGCTCGCCGATGACAAAAGCATCGCCGAGCGCGGCGAGAACAGCGGAACGATGACCGGCACCCGACCCCGCAGAAGCCCCAGCGCCGCCGTTGATAGCGCCGCCGCTTCCTGTGCATAGACGGTGATCCCGGCCGCATCGAACCCCTCTGCCGCCAGCATCCCTGCCAGGTCACCGGCAAGATGCGTGCCATGCAGATGGCGCAGTGGCCCGTCGGGCGCCTCCCTCACGATCAGGCGCACCAGGTCGCCCATGTCTCCCGCCGAGGACAGGCAGACCGCCCCGGCGGCCCGCGCCGCCGCCGCCGTGCGCGCACCCACCGCGAAGGCCCTGCGCCCGGCCATCGGCCAGAGCGCGGCGGCCGCCTCGACACCGTGTACCGAGGTGAAGATCGCCGCCGCGTCGGGCTCGAGCGGGCGGTCCGGGCGGCAGTGCACGATCGACAGGATCGGCGAGACCACGATGTCTCCGGCGAAACCGGCGGCGCGACAATCCTGGGCGAAGCCATGCGACTGTGCGCCGGGGCGGGTCAGCAGGAGGGCGGGCATCTGCGGCATCGGGGGCCTCGCGGGTTCGGGGCGGCCTGCCGGCGAGGCTTGCCGACATCGTGCGCCGCGGGGCATTGTCTGAGCGACACCCAGATGCTACGCGCCCCGCGGCCCCCGTGCAACCGGCAGGATCATGACCAACACGCTGACCATACTCGGCATCGAAAGCAGCTGCGACGACACCGCGGCCGCGATCGTGCGCCATGCGCCCGGTACCGAACCCCGGATCCTGGCGAATATCGTCTACGGGCAGGCCGAGCTGCACGCGGATTTCGGCGGTGTCGTGCCGGAGATCGCCGCCCGCGCCCATGCCGAGAAGGTCGATCTCGCGGTCGAGGCGGCCCTTTCCGAGGCCGGACTGGGTCTGCGCGAATGCGACGGGATCGCCGTCACCGCCGGCCCGGGACTGATCGGGGGGGTCCTGTCCGGCGTCATGCATGCCAAGGGCCTCGCCGCCGCGACCGGCCTGCCGCTTGTCGGGGTGAACCATCTTGCCGGGCATGCCCTGACGCCGCGCCTGGTGGGCACGGCGCCCTATCCCTACCTGATGCTGCTGGTCTCAGGGGGCCATTGCCAGTTCCTGATCGTGGAGGGCCCGGAAAGCTTCGTGCGCCTTGGCGGCACGATCGACGACGCGCCGGGCGGGGCCTTCGACAAGACCGCCCGGCTGCTGGGCCTGCCGCAACCGGGGGGCCCGCATGTCGAGGCCGAGGCGGCGAAGGGCGATCCGGACCGGTTCGCCTTTCCCCGCCCGCTCCTTGACCGGCCGGGGGCCGACATGTCCTTCTCGGGGCTGAAGACCGCCCTGATGCGGGCGCGCGATGGCTGCGTGGCGCGCTCGGGAGGGATCACCGCGCAGGAGCGCGCGGACCTGTGCGCCGGGTTCCAGGCCGCGATGCGCGACGTGCTGGCAGAGAAGGCGCGGCGGGCCATCGCGCTCTGCGCCGAGCGCGGGACCGTCCCGACGCTGCTGGCCGTGGCGGGCGGCGTGGCGGCCAATCTCGAGCTGCGCTCGGCGCTGGAGCGGGTCTGCGCGCAGGCCGGGCTCGCCTTCACAGCGCCGCCGCTGCGTCTTTGCACCGACAATGCCGCGATGATCGCGTGGGCGGGCATCGAGCGGATGCGTGCCGGCGCGCGCGACGACTGGACCCTCTCGGCCCGGCCCCGATGGCCGCTCGACGCGCGCGCGCCGGCCTTGCTGGGTGGCGGGCGCAAGGGCGCCAAGGCCTGAGGGCGCGCGACATGCAACACTGGCTCTTCAAATCCGAACCTTCCGCATGGTCGTGGCAGGCGCAGCTGGCGCGCGGGGCGCAAGGCGAGGAATGGTCGGGCGTGCGCAACTACCAGGCGCGCAACAACATGCGCCGCATGGCGGTGGGCGATCTGGGCCTCTTCTATCATTCGCAGCGCGAGCGCGCGGTCGTGGGCATCGTCGAGGTGATCGCCCCCGCCCATCCCGACAGCACCGCCCCGGGCGCGCCCCCCATCTGGGACTGCGTCGACATACGGGCCGTCAAATCCCTCGCCCGTCCCGTGACGCTGGCCCAGATCAAGGCCCGGCCCGAGCTTTCGCAGATGGCACTGGTACGCTTCGGCCGGCTTTCGGTGCAGCCCGTGCGCCCCGAGGAATGGGCGCTCGTGCTCGCGATGTCCGGCACGTCGCTTCCCTGACCGCCCCGGCGCGGCGCGCGGTCACGACAGCGCTGGAATGCCGCGGCCCGCCGGTCCATGCTGTCACGGCATGCCGTGCGCGGGCCGGTCATCGCGCCGCCGAAGCGGGGCGGCCGCGGCCGGTGGCTCCGCGCATGGCCGGTAACAGGGACCGGCGGCCGCGTGCCGCCGCAGGGGAGTGAGACAACCATGCTCTACAAGAGCGAATCTGCAGATGTGACGATCCCCGAGCGCAGCGTGACCTCGCTGGTGCTCGAAACCTTGGAGCGGCGCGGCGGTGCCACGGTGCTGACGGAGGGGACCAGCGGGCGATCCATGAGCGGCGCCGAACTGGCCGCCGGGATCCGCAAGCTCGCCGGCGGGCTTGCCAAGCGGGGCATCGGACCGGGCAGCCGGGTCGCCCTGATGGCGCCGAACATCCCCGAATACTGCCTCGTGTTCCACGCCGTGCTCTGGGCCGGGGCCACGATCACCACCGTCAACCCCACCTACACGGCGCATGAGCTCAATCACCAGCTCGTCGATTCGGGGGCCGAGCTCCTGATCGTGGCCGCGCCCTTCCTCGAGACCGCACGCCAGGGCGCCGAGGAATCCAGGGTGCGCGAGATCGCCGTGATCGGCGCGGCGCAGGGCAGCCTGACGCTGGACGATCTGATGGGATCGCCGATGCCCGAGCAGACGCCGATCGACCTGCATGCCGACGTGGCCGCGATGCCCTATTCATCTGGGACGACCGGCATGCCCAAGGGCGTCATGCTCAGCCACAGGAACCTCCTGGCCAACACACTGCAGGTCCGCTCGGGCCTCGATTTCGCCGAGGACGAGACGACGATCGCCTTCCTGCCCTTCTTCCACATCTACGGGCTGACGGTCATGATGAACGTCTACCTCTCCTCGGGCGGCCACCTGGTCACGTTGCCCCGCTTCGACCTGCCGCTCTTTCTCGAGCTGACGCAGAAGCACAAGGCACGCAAGCTCTTCGTCGTGCCGCCCGTCGTCCTCGCCCTGGCCAAGCATCCGGCCGTGGAGGAGTATGATTTGTCGAGCGTCGAGACGATCATGTCGGGCGCGGCGCCCCTCGGGGCCGAGCTTGCCGATGCCTGCGCCGCGCGGCTGGGCTGCGACGTGATCCAGGGATACGGCATGACGGAAATGAGCCCGGTCTCGCATCTGGGCCGTCCCCTGAGCGGCAAGACCGCCACCTCCGGTCGGCCTCTCGCGGGCACCGAATGCCGGATCGTCGATCCCGAGACCGGCAAGGACCGCGCGGCGGGAGAGGAAGGCGAGCTGTGGGTGCGGGGGCCGCAGGTCATGCTCGGCTATCTCGACAACGAGCAGGCAACCCGCGAGACCATCGTGGAGGATGGCTGGCTGCGCACGGGCGATCTGGCGATCGTCGATGACGACGGTGACTTCGTCATCCAGGAAAGGGTCAAGGAGCTGATCAAGGTGAAGGGGTTCCAGGTCGCTCCCGCCGAGATCGAGGCGCTCCTCCTGGCCCATCCGCAGATCGCCGATGCCGCCGTGCGCGCGCGCAAGGACGAGGAGGCCGGCGAGCGGCCCGTCGCCTTCGTGGTGCGCGCCCAGAACAGCCAGATCGACGCCGACGAGGTCAAGGCGCATGTCGCCGCCAAGCTCTCGTCCTACAAGCATCTCGCGGCGGTGGAATTCCTCGACGCGATCCCCAAATCGGCCTCCGGCAAGATCCTGCGCCGGCAGCTTCCCGCGTGAGCGGGCCCGGGGCCGCGCGCCGTGTCGGCGGGCGGCCTCAGGCGAAGCGGTCCTCCTTGCCGAACTGCCTGACCAGAAGGTAGTGCAGCACCGCCCTGTAGCGCGGCTGCGTATCCGGCGCGTAGGTCTCGAGGGCGATCTGGAGGGCGTCATCGAGCGCCCCGCCATCGGGCAGACCCAGTTTCCTGACCATAAAATTGCGGCGCAGGGCGGCCCGCTCGCCGGGGCGGCGCGGATCGAAGAGTGCCTTCTCGCGGTCATAGACCGAAGGGCCGCAGCCGGCCACGATCCGTTTCAGAAGATCGATATCGGGCGCCTGGGCACAGCGCGTGCGCAGCTCGTGCGCGTAAAGACCTACGAGACGGTCGCGTTTTCCCATTCCATATCCCCACCCTGGCTGCGCGCGCCCCGGCGGCACGCGGGCCCCAGACTAGGCCGGTGCCGGGGCGCGGCAAGGGAATTCGCCAGGCGAGGCACCCGCGCGCCGCGCCTCGCTGGCACGGAAAAGGGCCCCGCAATCGCGGAGCCCCCCGGCCGGACGCTGCCGGCGCCCCGGATCAGTAGCGGTAATGCTCGGGCTTGAACGGGCCTTCCGGCGTCACGCCGATATAGGAGGCCTGCTCCACGCTCAGCTCGGTGAGCTTGACGCCGATCCGTCCCAGATGCAGACGCGCGACCTTCTCGTCGAGATGCTTGGGCAGGATATAGACGTCGTTTTCGTACTTGCCCGCGTTCTGCCACAGCTCGATCTGCGCGAGCACCTGGTTGGTGAAGCTGGCCGACATGACGAAGGATGGATGGCCCGTGGCGTTGCCCAGGTTGAGCAGGCGCCCCTCGGAAAGCAGGATGATCCGGTTGCCCGAGGGCATCTCGATCATGTCCACCTGGTCCTTGATGTTGGTCCATTTGTGGTTCTTGAGATTGGCCACCTGGATCTCGTTGTCGAAGTGACCGATATTCCCGACGATCGCCATGTCCTTCATCTCGCGCATGTGCTCGATGCGGATCACGTCCTTGTTGCCCGTGGTGGTCACGAAGATGTCGGCGCGCGCCACCTCCTCTTCCAGCAGCACGACCTCGAACCCGTCCATCGCCGCCTGCAGCGCGCAGATCGGATCGACCTCGGTCACCTTCACACGCGCGCCCGCGCCGCGCAGGCTCGCCGCCGAGCCCTTGCCCACGTCGCCGTAGCCGCAAACAACCGCGACCTTGCCGGCCATCATCGTGTCGGTCGCGCGGCGGATGCCATCGACGAGGCTTTCCTTGCAGCCGTACTTGTTGTCGAATTTCGACTTGGTGACGCTGTCATTGACGTTGATCGCGGGGAAGGGAAGCCGCCCCTGCTTCTTGAGGTCATAGAGCCGGTGCACGCCGGTCGTGGTCTCCTCGGAGACGCCGCGGATCGCGTCCCGGGTTCTGGTGAACCAGCCGGGGCTTTCCTTCATGCGCTTCTTGATCTGCGCGAAGACGGCCTCCTCCTCCTCCGATGTCGGAACCTCGATGAGACCCGTCTCGCCCTCCTCGACCCGCGCGCCCAGCAGGACGTAGAGCGTCGCGTCGCCGCCATCGTCGAGGATCATGTTCGCGCCTTCCGGGAACTGGAACGAGCGGTCGAGATAATCCCAATGCTCGGTCAGCGTCTGGCCCTTGATCGCGAAGACCGGGGTGCCGCCCTCGGCGATCGCGGCCGCCGCATGGTCCTGCGTCGAGAAGATGTTGCACGATGCCCAGCGCACATCGGCGCCCAACTCGACCAGTGTCTCGATCAGCACGGCGGTCTGGATCGTCATGTGCAGGCTGCCGACGATGCGCGCCCCGCTCAGCGGCCTGGACTGGCCGTATTCCTCGCGCAGCGCCATGAGGCCGGGCATCTCTGTCTCGGCGATGTCGAGTTCCTTGCGCCCGTAGGCGGCAAGGGCGATATCCTTGACGATGTAATCCTTCATCGGACGTCCTTTCGAAGACAAGTCGTTCAGATCGACGCCACCTAGCATTTCACGGCCGCCGCAACAACGCGCGGCGGCATGTCCGGCGCCCCCGATTGCTGCGGCATGACCGCCCGTGCTACCTCTCGGCGGGCCGGCGGCGGGGCCGGCGCAGGGCCGGAGACGCAACGTGCCGCCAGATCATCCACGGGACAGCCAGGCCCGGCCGCGCGGCTGCGCGGTGCTGTGCTGCGACGCGGCCTTCCTGCCCTATGCGGCCTTCGCCGGGCATCGCATCCGGCTGGGTGCGCCCGATCTCGACGTGCTCATCTGCTCGAACCGGCCGCTGCCGATCCCGCCCGCGCTCGGGCTGTCCGGCCGCGTGATCGAGACCGGCGGCGCCTTCGACGCGCTCGACGCCGACGCACGCGTGACGGCGGCGACCTATCTGCGCCTTGCCCTGCCGGACGCGCTCGCCGGGGATTACGACCGTCTCTTCTATCTCGATTGCGACATCCATGTGCATCGCGGGGCCGGCGCGCGGATCGCGGCCCTGCTCGGCGCGCAGATGGGCGGATGCCCCGTCGCGGCGGTGCGCGACACCCAGCAATGGCGCAGTCCCGATGCGCATCTGAGCGACATGCGCGCGCTTGGCCTGCCGCCGGGGCCCTACCTGAATGCGGGCGTCATGATGATCGACATTCCCGCCTGGCGCCGGGCCGGTCTCACCGGGGAGGCGCTCGCGTTCGGCGCGGACCATGCGGGACGTCTCGAGCACCGCGACCAGACCCTGCTCAACGCCGTGCTGCAGGGACGCTGGGCGGAGCTGAGCCCGGTCTGGAACTGGCAATATACCCGCGCCTCCCGGATGTTCGAGGCGATGACCGCGCCGCATCTTGTGCACTTCATCGGCGCGGTGAAGCCCTGGGCCGATCCCGAAGGACGGCTCGCGCCGCGCTTCGCCGCGGCCCTTGCCGCCTTCATGGCCGAGCACTTTCCCGATCTGCCCCGCCCTGCGCCGGGCCGCGGCCCTCTGGCGATCCCCGGTGCCGCGCGGCATCTGGCCTGGCGGCACCTGCTGGCCGCCGACAGGATCGAGGCCTATCTCGCGCGTTTCGCCCATGACCTGGAGATCCGGACATGAGCCGGGCCTGGCAAAGGATGCTCTCGGGCCGCAGGCTCGACCTGCTCGATCCCACGCCGGTCGATATCGAGATCGAGGACATCGCCCATGGCCTCGCCTTCGTCGCGCGCTGGAACGGCCAGACGCGGGGCGATCATGCCTATTCGGTGGCCGAGCACTCCTTGCTGGTCGAGACGATCTTCGCGCGGCTCAGTCCTTCGGCCCCGGCGAAATGGCAACTCGCCGCCCTGCTGCACGATGCGCCGGAATACGTGATCGGCGACATGATTTCTCCGGTGAAGGCCGCGATCGGCCCGCAATACGAGCAGCTCGATGCCCGGCTGACGGCGGCGATCCATCTGCGGTTCGGGTTGCCGGCGGCGCTGCCGGCGGAGGTGAAGCGGAAGATCAAGCAGGCCGACAAGATCTCCGCCCGCCTCGAGGCCGTCATGATCGCCGGTTTTTCGGAGGCGGAGGCCAGCCGCATCTTCGGCAGGCCGCGCGCGGGGATGGATGATCTCCAGATCGTCCTGCGCCCTCCCGCACAGACGCGCCGCGCCTTCACCGCGCGCCACGAGACGCTGCTGCGCGCGATCGGCTAGGCGGGCGGGGACGCCTCAGCGCGGCGAACGCTTGGCCAGGATCCGTTGCAGGGTGCGGCGATGCATGTTCAGGCGCCGCGCGGTCTCGCTGACATTGCGGTCGCACATCTCGTAGACGCGCTGGATATGCTCCCAGCGCACCCGGTCGGCGGACATCGGGTTCTCGGGGGGGGGCGGCAACGCGTCGCCCCCCGCCAGCAGCGCGGCCGTCACGTCATTGGCATCCGCCGGCTTCGAGAGATAGTCGAGCGCCCCGATCTTGACTGCCGCCACCGCCGTGGCGATCGCCCCGTAGCCGGTCAGAACGATGATCCGGCTGTCCTCGCGCCGGGCCCGGATCGCCTCGACCACGTCGAGCCCGTTGCCGTCGAGAAGCCGCAGGTCGACCACCGCGTAGGCCGGCGGGCTTGCCTGCGCCAGTGCCTTGCCGGCCGCCACGCTCTCGGCGGTCCGCACCTCGAAGCCGCGCTTCTCCATGGCCCGCGCGAGGCGTTTGACGAAGGCCTCGTCATCATCGACCAGAAGCAATGACTTGTCGGGTCCGATTTCGGCTCCAAGGGTCTCCGCCATGCTCAGTTCTCCCCCGATCCGCGCCGGTTGGCGCCACCGTCCTGCCAATGATCTATGTCTGCAGGCCGATCCGGTCAAATCGAGGCGGCTGCAACGTGGCGGCAGGCGCACCGCCTGTGGCCATCATGCCGATCGCGGATTGCCCCGCCGGGGACCGCGGGCCATACTGCGCCCGTCGCGGGGCAGGAGCCGTTGGATGGACCAGACATCGCCGGTCTTTGCCCATACGCACAGGCCGAACTGGGTGCGGCTGCGCACGCTGCTTCTGCTGCGCTGGAGCGCCGTGATGGGCCAGATCGCCGCGGTCGTCGTGGCCCAGCGCCTCTTCGGATTGCAGCTCGAGGTCGGCTGGACCTATCTCGTGATCGGCTCGCTCGTCGCCTCGAACCTCGTCTCGGGCTTCGTCTATCCCCAGAACCGGCGGCTGAGCGAGGCGGAGCTGACGGCGCTGCTGCTCTTCGACATCACGCAATTGGGCCTGCTGCTTTTCCTGACGGGCGGGCTGAACAACCCCTTCGCCCTTCTGATCCTCGCTCCCGCCACGATCGCGGCGGCGGCGCTGCACCTGCGCGGATCGCTCCTCGTGGGCGCTGTCGCCATCCTGATCGTGACAGTGGTGACGCGCTGGCACTTTCCGCTCGTCACCCGCGAGGGCGCGATCATGCGGATGCCCACGGATTTCATCTTCGGCTTCTGGATCGCGATCATGATCGGCATCGTCTTCCTGTCGATCTATGCAAGGCGCGTGACCACCGAGGTGACGGCGATGTCGGACGCGCTCGCCGCCACGCAGATGGCCCTCGCCCGCGAACAGAAGCTCACCGACCTCGGGGGCGTCGTGGCCGCGGCGGCGCATGAGCTGGGAACGCCGCTCTCCACCATCACCCTGGTCAGCGGCGAGCTTCTCGACGAGATCGACGATCCGCTCATCCGCGAGGACGTGCAGCTGATCCGCGAGCAGGCCGACCGGTGCCGGGTGATCCTGCGCTCGATGGGCCGGGCGGGGAAGGATGATCTGCACCTGCGCCGCGCGCCTTTCGGGGCGGTGATCGAAGAGGCCGCGGAGCCGCATGCAGACCGCGGCAAGACCCTCCATTACGATATCCACCCCGCCGAGGGGGCCGTGGCCGCGCAGCCGGTGATCCCGCGCCGCCCCGAGATCATTCACGGGGTGCGCAACCTCGTGCAGAACGCCGTCGATTTCGCACAGAGCCAGGTCTGGATCGAGCTGCAATGGAGCCAGAGCTCGCTGTGGCTGCGGATCACCGATGACGGGCCCGGCTTTCCGCCCGTCATGCTGCCGCGCCTGGGCGATCCGTTCCTGCGCCGGCGCCGGGAAAGCGGCACCCAGTCTCCCCGCCCGGGCTACGAGGGTATGGGTCTGGGCCTCTTCATCGCCAAGACGCTCCTCGAGCGATCCGGCGCCGAGCTCAGCTTTGCGAACGGGCATGACCCCTTCGAGACCGGCCCGGTTCCGGAGCGCTGTGGTGCCGTCGTCGAGGCGATCTGGCCGCGCAGCGCCTTCGCGCCGGGCGAGGCCGATGCCCGCGAGCCGCTGGGTGAGAACCAGGTCTTCTCGTGACCCTCGCGGGGGCTGCACGAAATGGCGTTTGCGAAGGCCGACCCCGGGGCGAATCGCCGGGCGGAGCTGTGTGGTTAATCTCCCTTTAACCAAATGGCAGCACCGTGGACGGACCGCTTCTCATCCGCGAGGTTCTGCCCTTGTCCTTCCTCTGGCTCCAGGTGGCGATCGCCGCGCTCGCCGCGGGCACGATGCTGATCTACGTGACGCATGGCGTGCGCACGCGCCGCGATCCGCTCGAAAGCACGGTCCCGCTCAGCCTGCAGAGCACGCAGACGAGCTTCCTTCTCGATGGCGAGCGGATCGTCGATGCCACCGAGGAGGCGCGGCTCATGCTGGCGCGTAATCGGATACCCCAGTCGGGGCGGGCCGAACTCGCCGCCCTGCTCACCCGCAGCTTCGGCGATCTCGAGAGCGTCTGGCCCCGCGACGACGGGCCGGCCAACGGTGCCCTCCTCTCGCCCGACGGCACCCGCTGCCTGTCGCTGCGCCGCGAGGGGCAGATGATCAGGGTGACCATCTCCGATTGCGAATTGCTGGCCCGTCCCGGCGAGCGCGACCCCTGCCAGCATTCGGCCGAAACCGAGGAGCTGGACCATCTGCGCCTGGTGACCGACCGCATTCCCTTTCCCGTCTGGCGGCAGCGTCCCGACGGCGTCATCACCTGGTGCAACAAGGCCTATCTCGATCTCGCCTCCCAAGGGAGCGACGCGCCTGTCGGAACCTGGCCGCCGCCGATGGTGCTCAGCGTGGACGCGCAGACCCGCTGGCCCGAACACGAGGATGGGCGGCTGCGTCTGCAATCCTCCTGCAAGCCCGATCAATGGTATGATTGCCACCTGTCGCGGATCGGCGAGGACATGCTGATCTCGGCGAGCGACGCAAGCGGCATCGTGGAGGCCGAAACCTCGCGCAGCGACGTGGTGCAGACCCTGTCGAAGACCTTCGCGACCCTGACCATCGGCCTCGCCGTCTTCAGCCCCGATCGCCGGCTCGCCCTCTTCAACCCTGCGCTGACGGACCTGACCACCCTGCCCGTCACGCTGCTTCTCGAGCGGCCCGACTTCTTCAGTTTCATCGACGCGCTGCGCAGTCGCAAGAAGATGCCCGAGCCCAAGGACTACAAGACCTGGCGCGCGCAGATCGCCCGCTTCGACAGCTCGGACGCCGGCGCACCCTACAGCGAGGCCTGGCACCTGCCTTTCGGGCAGACCCTGAAGATCACCGGGCAGCCGCAGCCGAACGGCGCGCTCGCGCTGCTCTTCGAGGATATCACCGCCGAGATCAGCATGACGCGCAATCTCAGGGCCGAGCTCGAGACGGCGCAGACGGTCTTCAACGCGCTCGACGACGCTTTGGCGGTTTTCGATGCGGGTGGGACGCTGACCATGTCGAACGATGCCTACGACATCCTGTGGAAGGTCGAGACCCGCCATGGCGTCCTGGCCCAGACGATCGGGAACGCGGCCGAGCGCTGGCGCAATCTCAGCGTTCCTTGCGAGACGCTGAACGCGTTGCAGGCCTATCTTGCCGAGAGCGGCAAGACGGATGGCTGGGAGGGGGAGCTGCGCCTGCGCGACGGGCGCTCCCTGATCTGCCGTCTCGCGCCGATGCCCGGCGGTGCCCTGCGCGCCATGTTCACCCCGATGATCCAGCATCCCGCCCCGCGCCTGACCCCGGTCCACGACACGGCCGAGGAGGAGCTGCGCGTGGAGGGATGATCCGCCTTGCGGCCCTTCCGTGCGGGGGGTTAACTGCGCCGCATGACGGCCTCCATCTCCCTTTACCTGGACACGCCAGAGGATACCGATGCGCTGGCGCGCGAGATCGCCGGCCGGCTTCGTGCCGGCGACACGCTCCTGCTCGAAGGGCAGATCGGCGCCGGCAAGAGCCATTTCGCCCGCGCGGCCATCGCCTCCATGATGGAGCGGACCGGCGAGATCGAGGATATCCCCTCACCGACCTACACGATCGTGCAGGAATATACCGTCGGCACGCATTGGATCGTCCATGCCGATCTCTACCGCATCGGCGATGCGCAGGAGGTCATTGAACTGGGGCTCGACGGGGCCTTCGATGAGGGGATCTGTTTCGTCGAATGGCCCGAGCGGCTCGCAGAGCATCGCCCGCAAGAGGCCCTGACGCTGCAGCTGGAGCCCGAGGGGGAGGGCCGCAGGCTGACGGTGCGGGGTCCTGCGCCTATCGCGGCGCGCCTTTTCGCACGCGATGCCGCGCAAGGCACCGCTCCGGGCCGGGCCCTGATGGTTTTCGCCGCCGGGTTCGGCACGCGGATGAGGCCCCTGACGCTCGATCGCCCCAAGCCGCTGATCGAGGTTGCCGGCCGCACGCTCCTCGACCATGCGCTCGAGCTTGCCATACCCGCCGGTGCCGGGCCCGTCGCCGTCAATACCCACTATCTCCCCCGGCAGATCGAGGATCACCTGCGAGGGCGCGGGATCGCCATCTCGCACGAGCCGGAGCTTCTCGACACGGCCGGCGGTCTGCGCGCGGCCCTGCCCCATCTGGGCACGGCACCGCTCTTCACCCTCAATTCGGACATGGTATGGAGCGGTCCGAACCCCTTGCGGCAGCTCGGCGAAGCCTGGCGTCGGGGCATGGGTGCGCTCCTCCTCCTGGTGCCGGGCGAACGCGCAGCGGGCCGCAAGGCCGCCACCGGAGATTTCGATCTGGACCCCTCCGGCCGGCTGATCCGGGGCGGGCCGCTCGTCTATACCGGCGCGCAGATCATCGACCCCGCCATTCTGGGCGCGCTTCCCCCGGGGCCTTCGTCGCTGAACGCGGCATGGGACGCACTCGCCGCGCAAGGACGGTTGCACGGGATCGTGCACGAGGGGGGGTGGTGCGATGTCGGCCATCCTGGCGGGATCGCCATCGCCGAGGCCATGCTCGCGGAGGCAGGCGATGTTTGACGACGGCGACGGCCTTCCGGGCGCGCGGCTTTTCGGCCTGCCGCCGGGTGCGGATTTCCCCGCCGCCTTCGCGGACGGGCTCGTGGATCGCCTTGGGGCCAGCCCACCGCAGGACTGGGCGCGGGTCGAGATCTTCGTCAACACGCGCCGCATGCAAAGGCGCCTGCGCGAGATCCTCTCCAACGGCCCCGCACGGCTGCTTCCCAGGTTGAGGATGATCACCGATCTCGGGGCCTCGGCATCCTCGGACCTGCCGCCCCCGGTGAGTGGGCTGCGCCGTCGCCTCGAGCTTGCCGCGCTGATCAACGCCCTCGTGCAACAGGATGCGAGCGCCGCGCCGCGCGGGGCGGTGCATGACCTCGCAACCAGCCTCAACGCCCTACTCGACGAGATGGAGGGAGAAGGGATCCCCCTCGACAGCCTCGCCACGCTTGATGTCAGCGACACGTCGGGACATTGGAAACGCGCGCTGAAATTCGTCGAGATCGCCGCCCGCTACGTCGAGACCCTCGGCCTTCCCGGAGGCGAGGCGCGCCAGAGGGCCGCCGTCATGGCCCGGATCGCCGCCTGGGAGCGAGATCCACCGCGCCATCCGATCCTGATCATCGGATCGACCGGCTCGCGGGGCACCACCGCGATGCTGATGCGGGCGGCGGCGCGACTGCCGCAGGGCGCGGTCCTGCTGCCGGGCTATGATTTCGACATGCCGGAGCGTGTCTGGGACCGTCTCGACGAGCCTTTGACCTCCGAGGATCATCCCCAATACCGCTTCGTGCGCCTGGCGCGCGATATGGATCTGGGTTTCGGAGACATCGCGCGCTGGACGCAGGAGCGCCCCGTCGCCGCACGCAACCGGCTGATTTCCCTTGCGCTCAGGCCCGCGCCGGTAACCGACCAATGGATGGAGGATGGCCGCCGGCTCGACGATCTCGCGGGGGCCACGGCGCCGATGACCCTCATCGAGGCGTCCGGTCCCCGGCAGGAGGCGCTCGCGATCGCCTTGCGCCTTCGGGCCGCGGCGCAGGATGGCCAGCGCGCGGCGCTGATCACGACCGACAGGATGCTGTCGCGGCAGGTGACCGCCGCGCTCGATCGCTGGCGGATCGAGCCCGATGACAGCGCCGGGCGCCCGCTCGGACTTTCCGCGCCCGGCCGCCTGCTGCGGCAGGTGGCGGAAGGCATGGCCGCGAGGCCCGATGGCGAGACCTTCCTCGCCCTGCTTAAGCATCCGCTGTGCCATGCGGGCGCGCAGCGGAACCTGCATTTGCTGCGGACGCGCGAGCTCGAGCTGTGGATGCGCCGCAACGCGCGGCCCTTCATCGACGCCGCCTGCCTCGCCGACTGGGCCGCCACGCGCAGCGACCCCGAGGATACCGCCTGGGCGCATTGGGTGGACGCGCATGTGCTGGCATCCCCCGTCGAGGGCACGAGCGCCCTGCCCGATCTCGTCGAGCGGCTGGCCGGCTGCGCCGCCGAGATCGTCGCAGGACCCCTCGGCACGGCCGATCCCCTCTGGTCGGCGGCCGCAGGGCGCGCCGCGGCGGAGGCCATTGCCGAACTGCGCCTCGAAGCGGTCCATGGCGCCGAGATGACGGCCGGCGAGTTCCGGACGCTGCTCGATGCGGTCCTGGCGGGCCGCGAGGTGCGCGATCCGGTCGAGCCGCATCCCGAGATCATGATCTGGGGCACGCTGGAGGCACGGGTGCAGGGCGCGGATCTGGTGATCCTCGGGGGGCTCAACGACCGGGTCTGGCCGGAGCAACCGGCAGCCGATCCCTGGCTCAACCGGCAGATGCGGCGGCAACTTGGCATGCTCCTTCCCGACCGGCGCATCGGCCTTTCGGCGCATGACTTCCAGCAGGCCGTCGCCGCCCCCGAGGTCGTCCTGACGCGGGCCGTGCGCAATTCCGAGACCGAGACGGTCGTCTCGCGCTGGCTGAACCGGATGCTCAACCTGCTGGACGGCCTGCCCGAGCAGGGCGGCCCGCAAGCCCTTGCGCAGATGCGGGCGCGCGGCGCGCATTGGCTGAGGATGGCCGCTGCCGCCGATACCCGCCTGATCGCGGCGCCGCCCGCGTCCCGTCCCGCGCCGCGGCCGCCCACGGACCGGCGGCCAAGGCAGCTTTCGGTCACGCGGATACAGACGCTGATCCGCGATCCTTACGCGATCTACGCGCGGGAGGTGCTGAACCTGAAGCCTCTGAAGCCGTTGCAGGTCAATCCCGACGCCCCCCTGCGCGGCACGATCGTGCATGACATCTTCGAGGCCTTCATCGGCACCGGCATGGCGCCGGACGATCCCCGCGCGGCCGAGACCCTGCGCGGGATCGTGCACGAGACCTTGACGCGGGAGGTGCCGTGGCACTCGACGCGGACCTTCTGGCGCAACCGGGTCGAGAGGGTCATCGCTCCCTTCCTCGCCGGCGAGATCGACCGGCGCGCCGAAGGGATGCCGATCCGCCTCGAGGGGAACGGGAAGCTGACCCTGCCATCGGTGGAGTTCACCCTCGTCGGCAAGGCCGATCGCATCGACCAGAGGAGCGACGGGCGCCTGCTGATCTATGATTACAAGACCGGCAAGCCGCCCGACAAGAAGGTGATGGCACATTTCGACAAACAGCTCCTTCTGGAGGCCGTCATGGCCGAGCAGGGAGCCTTCGACGGGGTGCCGGCGGCGCCCGTGGCCGAGGTCGGCTATATCGGGCTGGGGGGCGATGCGACGTTCATCAGGATGCCGCTCCGCCAGCACGAGGACGAGACGCCGCTCGATCCCGCGTGCACCCGCGACGAGCTGATCCGCCTGATTTCGAGCTATGCCCGGCGGCAGACAGGCTACACCGCGCGCAGGGCCATGCAGAAGATGCAGTGGCAGGGCGATTACGACCATCTCGCCCGCTTCGGCGAATGGGCCGACAGCGACCCGGTCTGCCCGGAGGATGTGGGATGAACGAAGCCACACTCAACCAGATCCGCGCCGCCGATCCGCGGGCGTCGACCTGGCTGTCGGCGAATGCGGGCTCTGGCAAGACGCGGGTGCTCACCGACCGCGTGGCGCGGCTGCTGCTCGACGGGGCCTCGCCGCAGAACATCCTGTGCCTGACCTATACCAAGGCGGCGGCCAGCGAGATGCAGAACCGCCTGTTCCAGAGGCTCGGCGCCTGGGCGATGCTGCCCGAGGCGGAGCTGCGCGCGGCCTTGCGCGCCCTCGGCGCCGGCGGGGATATCGACGCCGAGAGGCTGGCAAGCGCGCGGCGTCTCTTCGCCCGCGCGATCGAGACGCCGGGCGGGCTCAAGATTCAGACGATCCACTCGTTCTGCGCCTCCCTGCTGCGCAGTTTCCCGCTCGAAAGCGGCGTGACGCCGCAATTCACCGAGATGGACGAGCGCACGGCCGAGCGCCTGCTTCGAGACTGCATCGAGGAATTGGCGGCCGATGACGACGCCCCCGGCGTGGTCGACGCGGTCGCGCGTCATCTGAGCGATGATGCCGCGGTCGGTTTCGCCGCGGCCGTGATCCGCAACAGGGACGCGTTCCGAACCCCTTTCGACGAAGACCGGCTGCGCGGCGCGCTCGGCCTTGCTCCGGGCACGAGCGCCGAGACCGCCCTGGCGAATGTCTTCCTGGGCTCGGAGGCGGACCTGCTGCGCGGTCTCGCCGCCGCGCTCGCCGAAGGCACCGCGGCCGAGCAGCGCACGGCGCCCAGGATCGCCGCCCTCGCCGATGGCTTCGCGCCCGAGCTCTGGATGATCGCCGAGCTGGAGACGTTCATGCTCCTTGGCGCCGGCGCCAAGGAGCCCTTCTCCTCGAAGGCGGGGAGCTATCCGGCGAAGAAGACCCGCACCGCGATGGGAGAGAGCATCACGCAGCTCGACGCGCTGATGGACCGGCTCGCGGAGGGACGCGACACACGGATGCGTCTCCAAGCGCTCGAACGCAGCCTCGCATTGCACCGTTTCGCCGCCGGCCTGCTGCCGCTCTACGCGGCGAAGAAGCAGGTGCGCGGCTGGCTCGATTTCGACGACCTGATCCTGAAGGCGCGCGATCTTCTGACCAATCCCGACGTGGCCCAATGGGTGCTCTACAGGCTCGATGGCGGCATCGACCACATTCTCGTGGACGAGGCGCAGGATACCAGTCCGGTGCAGTGGCAGGTCATCGCGGCCCTCGCGCAGGAGGTCACCGCCGGGGAAGGCACGCATGCGGCAGGTGAGCGGACGATCTTCGTCGTCGGCGATCGCAAGCAGTCGATCTATTCCTTCCAGGGGGCCGATCCCGATTCCTTCGAGACCATGGCCGCCGATTTCGGTGAACGGCTCGATGCAACGGGCGGCCTGGCGCGGCGCGAATTGCTGCATTCCTTCCGCTCCTCGGCCGCCGTGCTCGGTGCCGTGGACGCCGTCTTCGATGCCGAGAGCCAGAGCGGGCTGGGCCGCGACGTGCGCCACCTGGCCTTCCACGAGGCCCTGCCCGGACGGGTCGATCTGTGGCCTCTGATCGAGAGCGAGGAGGAGGAGGATCCCCCCGACTGGCACAATCCGGTCGATCATGTCTCGCCCGAGGCCGCCTCCGTGATCCTGGCGGACATGATCGCCGGCGAGATCAGGCGCCTGATCGACCAGGGCGAGACCATACCGCATCCCGGCGGCACCCGGCGCCCCCTGCACGAGGGCGACTTCCTGATCCTGCTGCCAAAACGCAGCCGCCTCTTCTACGAGATCATCCGCGCCTGCAAGCGCCGCGACCTCGCCATCGCGGGGCCCGACCGGCTGGGCCTGACCGATCAGCTTCCCGTCAAGGATCTCAGGGCCCTGCTCTCGGTCCTCGTCACGCCCGAGGATGACCTGTCGCTCGCGGCCGTGCTGCGCTCGCCGCTGTTCGGCTGGAGCGAGGCGGAGCTTTACGATCTGGCCGCGGGCCGCGGACGCCGCTACCTGATCCAGGCCCTGCGCAAGCGCGAGGATTGCCCGCGGACCCGCGCGGTCCTGAGCGATCTGGCGGAACATGCCGACTTCCTGCGACCCTACGAGCTGCTCGAGCGGATCCTGCAGCGCCATGACGGGCGCGCGCGGCTCCTTGGCCGGCTTGGCGCCGATGCCGAGGATGCAATCGACGAGCTGCTCAACCAGGCACAGCTCTATGAGCGGGCCGATATTCCCAGCCTGACCGGCTTCCTCGCTTGGCTCGACAGCGGCGATGTCGTGGTCAAGCGTCAGGCCGATGCCGCCGGCAGCCGGATCAGGGTCATGTCGGTGCATGGCGCCAAGGGGCTCGAGGCGCCGGTCGTCATCCTGCCCGAGACGATGTCGCGCACGGCGCCTGACCGCACCGTGATCGACCGGCTCGGCGACGGCACTCCGATATGGCGGATGTCCAAGGATGTCGCACCCGAGATCATGCGCAGCGCGCAGGCGCTCAAGGAGCAGAAGAACAGGGCCGAGGATGACCGCCTGCTCTATGTCGCGATGACGCGTGCGGAATCCTGGCTCATCGTCTGTGGTCACGGCACCCGGCCGAAGGAAACCTCGAAGGCGCAGAAAAGCTGGTATCTCAAGATCGAGGAGGGGCTCGCCGCGCTCGGCGCCACCAGCACCGCCACGCCGGCCGGTCCCGGACTGCGCAGCCTGCACGGCGACTGGGAGGCGGGCACACGCGCCCCGCGCCCCGCGCCCCCGGCCCCCGGCGCGCACCTGCCGGACTGGTTCGACACCCCCGCCCCGCCGCCGCCGCCCGTGCAGGCGCCCCTCTCCCCTTCCGGGCTGGGCGGGGCCAAGACCCTTGCGGGCGAGCCCGGGATCGAGGGTGAGGCGGCGCTGCGCCGGGGCACGGCGATCCACAGGTTGCTCGAGCACATGCCCGGCTGGCCCGTGGCGGACCGTGCCGACCGCGCGGCCGCCCTGCTGCATGACGATGCCGAGCCGCTTTCCCCCGAGGAGATTCGCTCGGCGCTGGAGGAGGCGGCCGGGGTCCTCGATGCGCCCGGTCTTTCCCACCTGCTGACCGGGGACGGGCTGTCGGAGGTCGAAGTGACGGCGCGGCTCGAGGCGCTTGGCGGATTGCGGGTCTATGGCGCGATCGACAGGCTCGTCTTCGATGACGACGAGATCCTCGCGGTCGATTTCAAGTCCAACACCCGCGTTCCCGGCACGCCCACTGAGGTTCCCGAGGGCCTGCTGCGGCAGATGGGCGCCTATTGCGCGGCGCTCGAGCAGATCTATCCCGGCCGCACGGTGCGCACCGCGCTTTTGTGGACGCGCGGCCCGAGCCTGATGGAACTGCCGCGCGAGCAGGTCATGGCCGCCCTGCGCCGCGCGGCGCCGACTTGACCCCGGCCGGGGCGGTTCATACCTATCCCCTGACACATCTCAAGGAGAGACGACATGGCAACCACCGCCGTTACCGACGCCACCTTCGATAGCGAAGTCAAGCAAAGCGACCTCCCGGTCGTCGTGGATTTCTGGGCCGAATGGTGCGGACCGTGCAAGCAGATCGGACCCGCGCTCGAAGAGCTCAGCGAGCAATACGAGGGCAAGGTCAAGATCGTGAAGGTCAATGTCGACGAGAACCCCAACTCGCCCGCCGAGATGGGTGTGCGCGGCATTCCCGCCCTCTTCATGTTCAAGAATGGCCAGGTCGTCTCGAACAAGATCGGCGCCGCGCCCAAGGCCGCGCTCGAGAGCTGGATCAAGGAAGAGATCTGATCGGCGCGAAGGACGTGTCCGCATCGGATCGGAAGGGTGCCTGCGGGCACCCTTTTTCTTGAGCCGCGGCCATCCTTGGCATTCCCGCCCCCTCGGCTCCGCGGGCCCCGGCCCCACCGGCGGCCAGCTTGGCAATCGGGGGAGGGATGGCCATATACCCCGAAACGACATGAGGCGAGATATGGCACAGAACGAATTTCCCGGCTGGCACGGCACGACGATCATCGGCGTGCGCAAGGGCGGCACGGTGGTGATCGCTGGCGACGGACAGGTCAGCCTTGGCCAGACGGTCATCAAGGGCACCGCCCGCAAGGTCCGCAGGCTCAGCCCCGGCGGCCATGACATCATCGCGGGCTTCGCCGGCTCGACCGCCGATGCCTTCGCGCTGCTCGAGCGGCTCGAGGCCAAGCTCGAATCCTCACCCGGGCAGTTGCAGCGCGCCGCTGTCGAACTGGCCAAGGACTGGCGCACCGACAAGTATCTCCAGAAGCTCGAGGCGATGCTGATCGTCTCCGATGGCGCCGATCTCTACGTGATCACCGGTGCGGGTGACGTGCTCGAGCCCGAGCATGACGTGACCGCGATCGGCTCGGGCGGGAACTATGCCCTGGCCGCCGGACGCGCGTTGATGGAGAGCGACATGGATGCCGAGGCGATCGCCCGCCGCGCCATGGCGATCGCCAGCGAGATCTGCGTCTACACCAACGGAAATCTCACGGTCGAGACGATCGGCAAGTAGGGCGTCCCCCTGCCCTGCCCGGCTCCATCGCGTGAAAGGAACATCATGACCGACCTGACCCCCCGCGAGATCGTCAGCGAACTCGACCGCCACATCATCGGCCAGAAGGACGCCAAGCGCGCCGTTTCGGTCGCCCTGCGCAACCGTTGGCGGCGCCGCCAGCTCGGCGCGGAGATGCGCGAGGAAGTCTATCCCAAGAACATCCTGATGATCGGACCCACCGGCGTCGGCAAGACGGAGATCAGCCGGCGCCTCGCCAAGCTGGCCCGCGCGCCCTTCCTGAAGGTCGAGGCCACGAAATTCACCGAGGTCGGCTATGTCGGCCGCGACGTGGAGCAGATCGTGCGCGATCTCATGGAAGCCTCGATCACCATGACCCGCGAGCACATGCGCGAGGAGGTCAAGGCCAAGGCGGAGGCCAATGCGGAGGCCCGCGTTCTGCAGGCGATCGCCGGCGAGGGCGCGCGCGAGCAGACGCTGGAGATGTTCCGCCGCAAGCTGCGTGCCGGCGAGCTCGATGACACGATGATCGAGCTCGACCTGCTCGATACCTCCAACCCGCTGGGCAACATGGAGCTTCCCGGAATGCCCCAAGGCCAGGGCGGGATGATGAATATCGGTGACATCTTCGGCAAGGCCTTCCAGGGACGCACCGTGCACAAGCGGATGAGCGTCGCGGAAAGCTACGACGTGCTGCTTGGCGAGGAGGCCGACAAGCTGCTCGACGACGAATCGGTGAACAAGGCGGCGCTGGAAGCGGTGCAGGAGAACGGCATCGTCTTTCTCGACGAGATCGACAAGGTCTGCGCGCGCAGCGACGCGCGTGGCGGCGAGGTGAGCCGCGAGGGGGTGCAGCGCGACCTGCTCCCCCTGATCGAGGGCACCACGGTCAGTACCAAGTACGGATCGGTCAAGACCGACCATATCCTCTTCATCGCCTCCGGCGCCTTCCACGTGGCCAAACCCTCCGACCTGCTGCCCGAATTGCAGGGCCGGCTTCCCATCAGGGTCGAGCTGCGCGACCTGACGGAGGAGGATTTCGTGCGGATCCTGCGCGAGACCGACAACGCGCTGACGCGCCAGTACACGGCTCTTCTGGGCACCGAGGATGTCACGGTGAGCTTCACCGACGAGGGCATCGCCGCCCTCGCGCGGATCGCGGCAGAGGTGAACCGCTCGGTCGAGAATATCGGCGCGCGGCGGCTCTACACGGTGATGGAACGTGTCTTCGAGGATATCTCCTTCGAGGCGCCCGATCGTGCGGGCGAGCAGATCACCGTCGATGCGGCCTTCGTGGAAGAGCATCTGGGCGAGCTTTCGCGCTCGGTGGACATGAGCCGTTACGTCCTTTGAACGCTGGCGGCGCAGCCCTTAGCGGCCGCGCCGCAGATAGACATAGAAGGCACCCGATCCGCCATGGCTCTGATGCGCCGGCGCGATCTGAAGCACGGCAACGCCCATCATTCCGCCCTGCAGCCATTGCGGCACCTGATGCTTGAGGATGCCGTGCCGAACCGGGATCGGTCCATCCTCGGATGCCCGCCGTCCCTTGCCCGTAATCACGAGAACCAGGCGCAACCCCTGGGCATGGGCGCCCATGATGAAACTGTTGAGCCGCGGATAAGCCTGGTCGAGCGTCATCCCGTGAAGATCGATCCGCGCCTCGATGGGCATCTTGCCACGTTTCATCCGCGTGAAACGTTTTGCGTCCATCTTGACGGGCTGTGCGGCAAGGCGTTCGCGCAAGGGAGCCTGAAGATCGTTCGGCGCCGCCGTGCCGCTGCGTTTCTGGCCGATGCTGAAGGGCGGCGGGGACCACGGAGGCGCGGCAGGAGGGGACGCGGCCGGTGCCGGAGGGTCAGAGAGCCGGGATGCGGCGGGATCGGCGGGCTTGTGGGGGTGGAGCGGATCGGCCGTCTTGGCGATTTTCTGCCACAACTCCCGCTCCTCGGGGCGCAGGCCACGCGGTTTGCGACGTCCCGCCATGCTCAGAGGCCCGGCACGAGTGCGTAGGCGCGCTGGATCGGCATGAGCACGACCATCTGTCCACCATCGCGGATGCGTCCCGCCGCCCGTCCCGCCGCGCGGCCCGTGCCGAAGAAGATGTCCGCCCTTTGCGGTCCCTTGATTGCCGATCCGGTATCCTGCGCGATCATCAGCCTGTTGAGCGGCGTCTCGCCGTCCTTCTCGATCCAGACCGGCGCGCCGAGGGGGGTATGCTGGGGATCGACCGCGATCGAGCGCATCGCCGTGATCGAGCGGTTCATCGCGCCGAGCGGACCGCGCTCGGCCGGCACTTCGCTCACCTCGCGGAAGAAGACGTACGAGGGGTTGTGACGCAGCAGCTCGGCGCCCTCCTCGGGATTGCGCTTGACCCAGTTGCGGATGACATCGGCGGAAACCTCGTGCGGCTGATAGATGCCGCGCCTGACCAGCTCGAGACCGATCGAGCGGTATTCATGGCCGTTCTTGCCGCCATATCCGACCCGCAGGCGGTTTCCGTCCGGAAGCTTCACCCGGCCGGATCCCTGGATCTGAAGGAAGAAGACATCGACGGGATCGTCGATCCAGGCGATCTCGAGGTCGCGCCCTTCGAGAAGATCCTGCTCCTCGATTTCCGCCCGGGAGGCGAATTGCGTCTCCGCGGCTTCCGGCGGCAGGGCATAGAGGGGATGTTGATAGGGGCCGTAGCGCCGCCGCGACCCGCGCAGCTCCGGCTCGTAATAGCCGGTGAAGAGCATGGGAGTGGCATCGCTGACGCGCACCGGGCGGAAGAGGATCTCGAAGAAGGCCCGTGCATCCGTCTGTTCGGCGGCAGCGGCGCAGACGGCGCGCCATTCCATGTCGCGCATGTCCCGGCAAGTCTCCAGGAAGACCGCAAGCGCCGCACCGTGATCGTCCTCCTCCCAGCCGTCGAGCTGGGAGAAGTCAAGGATCTCGTAGGAGGTGTCGGCGGCGGCCGGACCGGCGCCGCTCATGAGGGCCAAGGCCAGCGACGCCGCCCATCCACGCATCATTCCCCCGTGGCGACGAGCTGCCAGTTGGGGTCATTGGCACCCATGGTCCGCGCGAAGGTCCAGACATCCCGCTGGCGCTTGATGCCGCGCGGATCGCCCTCGACGATCTCGCCCTCGGCATTGCGGACGACAGAGGTCATCTCCGCAAGGAACGTCACGGTGATCTCGCCAAGCTTGCTGTCCCGGTCCATCGCGGCGCGGCTGAGCTGCACATCGCGCACGCCCACGATATCCGCCTCGACGGTCAGGCCCTGTTCGGCGCGGCTGTCGATGACGCCGTCGAAGGCCTCGGCAACCTCTTCGGAGAGGAAACCGCGCACCTCCGAGATATCGCCCTTCTCGAAGGCGGTGAGAATCATCTCGTAGGCACCGCGCGCGCCTTGCAGGAACTCGCTGACCGAGAATCCGGGCTCCGCCATCTTCATGGCGGCAAGCGCCTTGGCGCTTTCGGTCCCATCCTCGACATGATCGGTGATGTCGCGGTCGGGCCCGCCCTCGATCACCTCGAAATCGTGGCGTCTCGATATACGGCTCTCTGGCTTGTCGGTCTTGCCGACCGGGGGCTTCTCGAAGCCATCGCGCGTTCCCAGCACGTTCTTGAGCCGAACGATCAGGAAGACGGCGATGCCGGCCAGAACCAGGAGCTGGATGACGGCTGAACTCATCTAAACCTCATTCGTGCTGCGGGATTGGAAACATCCAGGTGTTGCTCTTATGTAGGTGCTAGCCGGGGGCAAGTCCACACCGCCGCCAGCAGAGCATCTTGCCCTCAGGAGGTATGTCATGTGGCTCTTCGCGTTGTTCGTCGCGATTCCGTTGATCGAGATCGCCCTCTTCATCCAGGTCGGCGGTTTTCTCGGCCTGTGGCCGACGCTCGGTATCGTCCTGCTGACCGCCTTTGTGGGCACCGCGATGGTGCGCGCGCAGGGTGCCCTGGCGATGCGGCAGCTGCGCGGGTCGATCAACGCGCTGCGCGACCCGACAGAGCCGCTGGCCCATGGGGCAATGGTGCTCGTCGCGGGGGTCTTGCTGCTGACGCCGGGATTTGCGACCGACGCGCTCGGCCTTGCCCTGTTGATTCCGGCCGTGCGGCGGCGCGTCTTCGAGGCGGTCCGCCGGCGGGTGGAGCTGCGGCGGTTCGATTACGGCGCGCCGGGGGCGGCAGGCCCCTCGGCCGCGCAGCCCGGTGGCCCGCGTGCAGGTCAGCGCCCCGGTGCAGGCCGGCCTTCGCCGGCCGGTGAGATCATCGAAGGGGAATACAGCGAGACCGAGCCGGTGAAGACACCGACCCATTCCCCCTCGGGCTGGACCCGCCATTGAGCGCCACCGCGCCGTCTGCTACCGATTGCGCAGTGTAATATAGCGGAGTTATCGATGGCCGAATCCGAGAATAACGGCGCTGCGAGCGAGCAGCCCGCCCAGCCCCAGATGCGTATCCTGGGGCAATTCATCCGTGACCTTTCCTTCGAGAACATCATCTCGCGCAAGGGCGCGGCAGGCGAGGTCACGCCGGATGTGAAGGTCCAGGTCAGCCTCGACGCCAAGAAGCGGTCGCAGGAAAACCAGTATGAGGTCGTCGGCAAGTTCAACGTCACCTCGCGCAACAAGGGCGGTGACGAGACGCTTTTCGTCCTCGAGCTCGAATATGGCGGGCTGTTCTCCATCGAGAACGTCCCCGAGGAGCAGCTTCACCCGTTCCTGCTGATCGAATGCCCCCGGATGCTGTTTCCCTTCGTGCGCCGGATCATCAGCGACGTGACCCATGATGGCGGCTTTCCGCCGCTGACGCTCGACACGATCGATTTCGTCGCGCTCTACCGCCAGAGCCTTGCCCAGCGTCAGGCACAGCAGGCCGCGCAGGGACAGCCCTCCGACGACACGCCCGTCAACTGAGCCTGCCGGCCAGTTTCGACCAGATCGCGGTGTCGCCCATCTTCGTCACGAAATCTTGATGGGCGGCACGCTCCTCCTGCGTCAGGCGGGAGGGCAGGGCGGCGGGACGCGGTGCGAGCCGCGCCGGCCGCCCCTCATCCTCGCCGCTCCCGCCGGCAGGCGATTCCTCGCGGGTGCCAAGAACGAGATCGGGCTGCCGCCCGCCGATCAGTTCCAGATAGACCTCCGCCAGGATTTCCGAATCGAGCAAGGCGCCGTGCAGGGTGCGCGAGGAATTGTCGATCGCGAAGCGCCGGCAGAGCGCGTCGAGCGAAGCCGGCGCGCCGGGGAAGCGGCGCCGCGCGATTGCCAGCGTGTCGAGCGCCTGCTCCCAGGGGAGCTGCGGCAGGCCCATCCATTTGAGCTCGGCGTTGAGGAATTTCATGTCGAAGGCCGCATTGTGGATAACGAGCTTCGAATCCTGCACGAAATCGAGGAAGGCGCGTCCCACCTTGGCGAAGACCGGCTTGTCGCGCAGGAAATCGTCGCCCAGCCCGTGCACGGCGAAGGCCTCCGCCGGCATGCCGCGCTCCGGGTTGATGTATTGGTGGTAGGTCTTGCCTGTCGGCATGTGGTTATAGAGCTCGACCGCACCGATCTCGACGATACGGTCGCCGCTTTCGGGCTCGAAGCCGGTGGTTTCGGTGTCGAGGACGATTTCACGCATCCGCCAGTTTCCTTCTGATCTGCGCAAGGAGGGCTTGGACCGCGCGCCGCGCGGTATCGGGGCTGTCGGTCTCGATGACGGTATCGGCCTGCGCGCGTTTCCGGGCATCGGGAAGCTGGCGCGCGAGGATGGTCTCGAATTTCGCGTCCGTCATTCCGGGGCGCGCCATGACCCGCGCGCGCTGCGTCCGCGCATCGGTGCTGACGACGACGACATGATCGGCCATGGCCGCGCCGCCCGTCTCGAAAAGCAGGGGAATATCGAGCACGACGATTGGCGCATCGGTGCGCGCGATGAAATCGGCGCGGTCTTGCGCGACGAGGGGATGCACGATCGCCTCGATCCGGGGCAGGGCGCCGGGATCGTCGGCGATCCATTCGGCAAGGACGGCGCGATCGATACCCGCCTCGCCCAACGCGGCGGGGCAGAGCGCCCCGATCCGCGCTGTCGCCGCACCGCCGGGCCCATAGAGCCGGTGCACCGCCGCATCGGCGTCCCAGACCGGCACGCCCTCGGCCTCGAAAAGCGCGCAGGTCGTGGATTTGCCCATGCCGATGGAGCCGGTGATCGCGATGACGAAGGGTGCGTTCATGCCTTCAGGATCACGTCGCGCACCGTGTCATCGACCACCGGACGCATCCCGAACCACCGCTCGAAGCCCGGAACGGCCTGATGGATGAGCATGCCGAGCCCGTCGACCACGCGGCAGCCGCGTGCCCGCGCGGCCGCGAGCAGGGGCGTCTCGAGCGGGGTGTAGACGAGATCGGTGACGAGGGCATCGGATGAGAGCGCGTCGAGCGGGATTTTCAGCTCCGGCTTGCCGGTCATGCCCAGAGAGGTCGCGTTGACGACCGTGCCCGCGCCGGAAAGCATGCGCCCCGCATCCACCCAGTCATAGATCACGATCCGCGCCCCGAATTCCCGCCGCAGGACCTCGCTGCGGACCTTGGTGCGGTTGGTGAGGCGGATCTCGGGCACCTTGGCCTCGATCAGCGCCGAAATCACGGCACGCGAGGCGCCGCCGGCGCCGATCACCGCGGCCGGAGCCGCGCTCGGCTGCCAGTCGGGTGCGTTGGCGCGCAGGTTGGCCATGAAGCCGTATCCGTCGGTATTATCGGCATGCACGCCGCCACCGGGGCGAAAGATCAACGTGTTGGCCGCGCCGATCAGCGCCGCGCGATCGGAGACCTGATCGGCGAGGGCGAGGGCGGCCTCCTTGTGCGGGATCGTCACGTTGCAGCCGACGAAGCCCATCCGCGGCATCGTGGCGACCACCTGTGACAGATCGCCGGGCGTCACATCCATCGGGACGTAGAAGCCGCGAATGCCGAGGCTCCGCAGCCAATGGCCGTGCAGGGCGGGGGAGCGGCTGTGCGAGATCGGGGATCCCAGGACGCCGGCGAGGGGGATCTTTTCATGACTCATGCCGGCAGGATGCCCCGCAGGATCAGCCACGACAAGAGCGGCAGCATCGGCAGGCCCAGGACGGTGAAATAATCCCCGTCGATCTGCGTGAAGAGGCGGGCACCCTCCTCCTCGAGCTTGTAGCCGCCGACGCTGTGGCGGATGCTCTCGAAATTGCGCGCGACGTAATCGTCGATATAGGGCGCGCCGAGCGTGCGCATCGACAGGCGCACGACCCCGACATGACGCCAGACCGGCGCGCCATCCTCGTAGGCGACGATCGCGCTCAGAAGACTGTGACGATCGCCCGAAAGGCGCGTGATCTGCGCGCGGGCCGCGTCGGGGCTGCCGGGTTTGCTCAGGGTGTCGCCGCGATGCTCGAGCACCTGGTCGCAGCCAAGGACGAGCGCACCGGGATGTTTTGCCGAAACCTTGCGCGCCTTGGCCTCGGCGAGGGCGTCGGCGATGTCGCGGGGCAGGGCTCCTTCGGCCTGCAACGCGGCCTTGATCGCGTCCTCGTCGACCATCGGGCGCACCGCCTCGAAGGGGACACCCGCATTGGCGAGGAGCTGGCGTCGGCTTTCCGACGCGGATGCCAGGATAATGGGCCTGCTCATGGATAACCTCGTGGATAAGTTCGGCTGGAGCCTCTGGACGGGCGTGGGCGGAACGGGGATGATTCACGGGTTGCCCCGATCTCGCCGATATCGCGCGTCCTCATCCCATTTTCTCCCACAGGGAGCAATCTTCGCGGCGGGGCTGTGCATAAACCGAGTCGTCCCGAGGTTGCTCACCGGGATCTTCTCCGGTCTTATCCCTGCGCCACGATTTCCACAAGTTATTGCCGTAAAACAGTTTTTTCGGAAAAGATTCAAACAACACCCAGACTTATCCACAGGAGGAAGGAGAGCCGTGGGAAAAGCGTGCATATCCCTGTAATTCGACTTATCCAGCGGCCTACTAAGAACTACATCCTTCTAAACTCTTAGATCTATTGAGAGTGGAACAGAGAAAGACACGGTATGGACTTCCTGATCATCGCCTATCCCTGGATCAAATCGGCGCATGTCGTTTCGGTGATCGCCTGGATGGCCGGGCTGTTCTATCTGCCGAGACTTTTCGTCTATCACACCGAGCGCGGGCAGGGACGTGGCGAGTTCGAGGAACTCTTCGGCGTAATGGAGAACAAGTTGCTGAGATTTATAATGAATCCGGCAATGATCGCGACATGGATCTTCGGACTTGCCATGGTTGCAACGCCCGGAATGATCGACTGGTCGGCCGCCTGGCCCTGGATCAAGGCCGTGGCGGTCTTTGCGATGACGGGTTTTCACATGTGGTGCGCGCGCCATCGCAGGCTCCTCGCCAATGGCGTCTACACGCGCGAGGGAAGCTATTATCGCAAGATGAACGAGGTTCCGACGCTCCTGATGCTGGTGATCGTCGTGGCCGTCATCGCGCGGCCCTTCTGAGCGCAGGATTGACCGACGGCGCGAGATGGATTAGCAGCGCCCCAGGGCCGTCCGGCCTCAATGCCTCCCGAAGCTGAAAACGGACCGCATCTTGCGTGCGGTCGAGGAATGTCGATCATGTCCCAGGACCGTCTGAACCTTGCAGATCTCAAGGCGCAGAGCCCCAAGCATCTGCTGGCGCTCGCCGAAGAGCTCGAAATCGAGAATGCGAGCACGATGCGCAAGGGCGAGATGATGTTCTCGATCCTCAAGGAACGCGCCGACGAGGAATGGGTCATCGGCGGCGACGGCGTGCTCGAGGTGCTTCAGGACGGTTTCGGGTTTCTGCGCTCGCCGGAGGCCAACTACCTGCCGGGTCCCGATGACATCTACGTCTCGCCCGACATGATCAGGCAGCATTCCCTGCGCACCGGCGACACGGTCGAAGGGGTGATCCGCGGACCGGACGAATCCGAGCGTTACTTCGCGCTCACCGAGGTCGAGAAGATCAATTTCGAGGATCCCGCGAAGGCCAGGCACAAGGTCGCCTTCGACAACCTGACGCCGCTTTATCCCGACGAGCGGTTGAAGATGGAGATCGAGGATCCGACGATCAAGGATCGCTCGGCCCGTATCATCGACCTGGTGGCGCCGATCGGCAAGGGCCAGCGTTCGCTCATCGTGGCGCCGCCGCGTACCGGCAAGACGGTCCTGCTGCAGAATATCGCCCATTCGATCGAGGCAAACCATCCCGAGTGCTATCTCATCGTCCTGCTGATCGACGAGCGGCCCGAAGAAGTCACCGACATGCAGCGCAACGTGAAGGGCGAGGTCGTTTCCTCGACCTTCGACGAGCCCGCGACACGCCACGTTGCCGTCTCCGAGATGGTCATCGAAAAGGCGAAGCGGCTCGTCGAGCACAAGCGCGATGTCGTCATCCTGCTCGATTCGATCACGCGGCTCGGGCGTGCCTTCAACACGGTCGTCCCCTCCTCGGGCAAGGTGCTGACAGGCGGCGTGGACGCGAATGCCCTGCAGCGGCCCAAGCGCTTCTTCGGCGCGGCGCGGAACATCGAGGAGGGCGGATCGCTCACCATCATCGCCACCGCGCTGATCGATACCGGAAGCCGCATGGACGAGGTGATCTTCGAAGAGTTCAAGGGAACCGGCAACAGCGAGATCGTTCTCGATCGCAAGGTCGCTGACAAGCGGGTCTATCCGTCCATGGATATCCTCAAGTCCGGCACCCGGAAAGAAGAGCTTCTGGTGGAAAAGATCGATCTGCAGAAGACTTTCGTTCTACGGCGGATCCTCAATCCGATGGGCACAACCGATGCCATCGAGTTCCTCCTGTCGAAATTGAAACAGACGAAATCGAATTCCGAGTTCTTCGATTCGATGAACACCTGATCCGCATGAGCGTCGGGCGAAAAGATGGATACGATCTACGCGCAGGCGACGGCACCAGGTAAGGCCGGTGTCTCGATCATACGCATATCTGGGCCACAAGCTTCTGATATAGAACGATATTTTTCGATAAAACTACCTCCGATAAGGCAAGCGGGGTTGCGTTCACTGCGCGGCGCTGACAGCGATCTGATCGATGAGGCGCTCGTTCTGCGTTTCGACGCGGAGAAGAGCTTTACCGGGGAAGCAACGGTTGAGCTGCAGACCCATGGAAGCGTTGCGGTCATCCGCGATGTCTTGGATATCCTTTCGACCATTCCCGGGTTCAGGCTGGCCGAACCGGGTGAGTTCACCCGCCGGGCGCTCGAGAACGGCAATCTCGATCTGTCCCAAGTCGAAGGTCTTGCCGACCTGATTGACGCAGAAACCCGGGACCAGAGACAGCAGGCCCTTAGGGTCTTCTCGGGAGAGCTTGGCCGAAAGGTTGCCGAGTGGCGCAAGGATCTTGTCCGGGCCAGTGCGCTGATCGAATTGTCACTCGACTTCTCGGAAGAGGACATCCCTGATGATATCGCCGAGGAAATCGCGGGTCTTCTCGGCGAAGTACATGAGGCATTGAGCCGCGAGATCGAGGGGACGCATGCCGCCGAACGCATTCGGGACGGGTTTACGGTCGCGATAATCGGAGCACCGAATGCTGGAAAGTCGACGTTGCTCAACCGTCTGGCAGGTAGGGAAGCTGCGATAACGTCCGAGATCGCCGGTACGACGCGGGACGTGATCGAAGTCCGCATGAATATCGGCGGTCTGCCAGTCATGCTCTTGGATACGGCCGGACTTCGGGAGACCCATGACGAGATCGAGGCTCTCGGTGTTCAACGCGCCGTTCAGCGTGCAACAGCGGCTGATCTCAGGATATTTCTGATGAGCGATGCCGACGAAGCATTCCCTATCGATGCGTTGGATGGTGATCTTCGGCTATGGAGCAAGGCTGACCTTAATCCCCAGAGGGTCCCAGGCATCTCCGGTTTCAGCGGAACCGGGGTCGCCGACATGCTGGCAGAAGTCGAAAGCACACTTCGAGCCAGGATCGTTCCCTCGACCGCAGCGGTGAACCATCGGCACAGAACCGCTTTGATCCGAGGACGCGATGGCTTGGATTCGGTGTTGGAACGGATTAAAGAAGGGGAAAGCGCTCCTGAAATATCGGCGGAACTGGTTCGTGCTGTCATCATCGATTTGGAGAGCCTGATCGGTTCCGTGGATGTGGAAACACTCTACGACGAGATTTTTTCGAGTTTCTGTCTTGGAAAATAGGATGTTTCACGTGAAACAGTATGATTACGATGTAGTTGTCGTTGGCGGTGGGCACGCTGGGACTGAGGCCGCTGCCGCTTCTGCCCGTTGCGGGCTTCGTACTGCATTGGTCACGCCGGACCGCCTAAAGATCGGAACTCTATCCTGCAATCCTGCCATAGGCGGCGTTGGAAAGGGGCATCTGGTTCGTGAGATCGATGCCTTCGATGGGCTTATGGCTCGCGCTGGCGACGCTGCGGGGATCCAGTATCGCCTGCTGAATGCTTCAAAAGGTCCTGCGGTCCATGGCCCGCGAACTCAGACCGATCGGAACCTCTACCTTGAAGCGATCCAAACACTTATCGCTGCGCAAAGTAATCTGGACGTTGTCGAGGAGATGGTGGACGACTTGATCGTCGAATCGGACGAGATCAAAGGCGTTTCTCTTTCGAACGGAATAGCGATCAATGCATCGGCTGTCGTTCTGACTACGGGCACTTTTCTGGATGGTGTCATTCACATTGGTAGAGAACAGATCCCGGCCGGACGGATGGGCGAGGCACCGTCCAACAAGCTGGCCGATCGTATCCGAAGCCTGAAGCTTCCGTTGGGGCGTCTTAAAACTGGGACACCGCCACGCATCAAACGCAGTTCGATCGACTGGGATAATCTCACCCAGCAAGAGGCTGATCCTGACCCGGAGTTCTTGTCCTTCGTAACGAGCGAGGTCGCCGCGACACAGATCTCCTGCGCCTTGACGGAGACGAACGAGCGGACACACGCGATCATCGCCGAAAACCTGCATCTTTCCGCGATGCATGCTGGGAACATCCAAGGGAAGGGTCCACGTTACTGCCCATCCATTGAAGACAAGATCACGCGTTTCGCGGACAAGGCTTCGCATCAGGTGTTTCTCGAACCCGAGGGTTTGGATTCCAATTTGGTCTATCCCAACGGTATTTCGACATCTTTGCCTGCAGACGTTCAGCTCGATTACGTTCGTAGTATCAAGGGATTAGAGATTGCGGAGATCGCGCAGCCGGGCTATGCGATCGAATACGACTACGTCGATCCCCGGAGCCTCGACCTTGATCTACAGTTGAAGGCTATCAAAGGGTTGTTCCTGGCAGGTCAGATCAACGGAACGACAGGCTACGAAGAAGCGGGGGCGCAAGGCCTCTTGGCCGGCATCAACGCTGCCAGGATCGCGCGGGGTCTCGATACGGTGACCCTGTCACGATCTGAGAGCTATATCGGGGTCATGCTTGATGATCTTACCTCGCGCGGGGTTACCGAACCTTATCGCATGTTCACCTCCCGGGCCGAGTTTCGTCTCAGCCTGAGGACGGACAACGCAGATCTCCGCCTGACCCCTCTGGGCATTGAACTGGGTGTTGTGGGTGAAAGCCGCGCTGCGGCTTTCCACGCGAAGGTTGACCAGCTTGCTCACGCCCGTGAACGAAGCAAGTTGATTTCATTCAAGAAGGATGACCTGGCAGGTCGGGACATCGTGCTTGGAGGGAGTGGTCAGAGGCAGACGCTCTGTTCTCTCGCGAACACAAAAGGTATGTCGGCAGAAATTTTCCACGATCTATTAGGTAAGGATCAATACACCAAAGCGGTCGCGACTTCGGTTTTTGCCGAATCCCTGTATGGGAGTTACATCGAGAGGCAATCTGCAGATATTGCCATTCTCCGCCGCGAGGAAAATCTGCGCATTCCGGAAGACATTGCTTTCGATCGTATCACCGGCCTCTCGAATGAGTTGATCGGAAAGTTGGAGTGGATCCGTCCGCAGAATCTTCGCAGGGCGACCCAAATCGAAGGGATGACTCCCGCAGCTCTCTCGTTGTTGGTCCGTGCCATCAAGTCGTCCTCCGCGCCGACACGGGCTCAAAATGCAAGCTGATGTTTCACGTGAAACAGAAGAAGGGTTGAACTACTTCGCTGATCTCGTGGCGAAATGGACCAAACGGATCAACCTGATCTCACCGAGTGACGACATACGGGCGAGGCATCTTCTTGATTCATTGCAGCTTGCGAAATTAGCTGGGAACCCGAGAATATGGGTGGACCTTGGCAGTGGGGGTGGGTTTCCTGCGATCCCACTCGCAATCCAAGCTAAGCAATCTTCCGATGTCACGAGATTTGTCCTGATTGAATCGGATCAACGCAAAGCCGTTTTCCTGCGTACAGCTATTCGTGACCTTGGTCTCAACGCCGAAGTCATAAACGAACGAATCGAGAGAGTTGGTCCAATGAACGCAGACGTCATCTCCGCCCGTGCGCTCGCTGATCTTCCGCAATTATTGGCTTATGCTTCCATGATCGGCAGGAGGAATAGTCGCCTACTTTTTATGAAGGGCAGCTCCTACCGAGAAGAGATTCGTACAGCGCAGGAACGATGGTCCTTCGATCTAGCCGTCATACCGAGTTCGACTGATGAAAAAGCCGCAATCCTCTCCATTACGGACCTGAGCACACGATGACCGACACAGATGTTCCCTGCCGCGTGATCGCGCTCGCCAACCAGAAGGGGGGCGTGGGAAAAACAACGACGGCGATAAACCTTGGTGCCGCTCTCGCCGAGAAGGGTAAGCGTGTCTTGATTGTCGATCTCGATCCCCAGGGGAATGCATCCACGGGTCTGGGAATCGATAACAATCTTAGGGTCAAAACGACTTACGATCTTCTGCTGGAGCCTGTTACCCCGACCGAGATCATGATGCGGACCTCGGTTGCGAATCTATATGTCGTCCCTGCGACGGCTGATTTGAGTTCGGCCGATCTCGAGATGGTCCGGAGTGAACGACGCAGTTATCTTCTTCGGGACGCGATCCGGCGAGACGAAAACCTGAACGCCGAGCTTGATTTCATCCTGATCGATTGCCCGCCCTCATTGTCATTGCTGACGATCAACGCAATGGTTGCGGCTAACTCCGTCCTCGTTCCGCTACAAAGCGAGTTCTTCGCGCTCGAAGGGTTGTCGCAGCTCATGCTGACAATCCGGGAGGTGCGCCAGGGAGCCAATCCAGAATTGAGGATCGAGGGCGTTGTCATGACGATGTATGACGGGCGGAACCGGTTGGCGCAGCAGGTTCAGATCGACGCACGTGAAACCCTCGGCGATCTGGTCTTCAAGACCGTTATTCCGCGCAATGTCAGGGTAAGCGAGGCGCCATCCTTTGCGCAGCCCGTGCTCGAATATGATACCAGTTCAAAGGGCAGTATCGCATATCGTCAGCTGGCGAAGGAACTGATCGCCGCGGGACCGTCCGCGGCATGACTAGAGGCATGAAATGACAGATAAACGCAATGATCGCAGAGGCTTGGGTCGAGGACTGTCGGCTCTTATGGCTGATGTCGCGATCGTCACGGAAGATGCTCCGACCGTGCAGCAAACGGGGGATGGCGTGCTTACTCTACCGATCGAGAAAATCGCACCAAATCCGGATCAGCCGCGTCGCAGATTTGCCCAGGATAACCTTGATGAGCTTGCGGCCTCCATCAGGGAAAAGGGCGTTCTACAGCCCCTGATCCTGCGTCCCGATCCCGAGAAGGAGGGGCATTACCAGATCGTCGCGGGCGAGCGGCGCTGGCGTGCATCGCAGATGGCACGGCTGCACGAACTGCCGGCGATCGTTCGGGACTTCGACGATACCGAGGTTCTCGAGGTCGCGATCATCGAGAACATTCAGCGCGCCGATCTCAACGCAATCGAAGAAGCTGCCGGTTACAGGCAACTCATGGACAAGTTCGGTCATACGCAGGAACAGATGGCGCAGGCCTTGGGAAAAAGCCGAAGCCATATCGCCAATATCCTGCGCCTGCTGAACCTTCCAGATGATGTCAGGGAACTGGTGAGCGAAGGGCGGCTTTCTTCCGGCCACGCCCGTGCCTTGATCACCAGTGAGCATCCCGGCGCACTGGCCCGCGAAGTCGTTGCGAAGGGCCTGTCTGTGCGTCAGACGGAACAGCTTGTGAAACGCGGTGATGCGCCCAGTCGGTCTGCACCGCGTCCCAAGCCTCGCAAGGATGCCGATACGGTCGCGTTGGAGCAGGATCTCGAGAGCAATATCAAGATGCCAGTCTCGATCGACCATGACGAGGCCGCAGGAAGCGGTAAGTTCGTTATCTCTTACAGATCGCTCGAAGAACTCGACAATTTGTGCCGAATCCTCACGGGAGCATCCGAGGACCGCTGAGGTTCAAGCAAGGAGATTTCGCAGGACGCCGTTCAAAACCGGGCGTCCTGCCCGCGTAACGCGAACACGATCTTCAGTTAATTCAATAAAATCATTCTCTACCATATCTTGGAACGAACTAATCCAGTTGGTATTAAGTTCATCGAGCCGCTGTCGCTCGGCGCCTTCGGTAATCCGAAGCGCCATCATCAGGTATTCGGCATATTGATCGTGGACGGGGAGGGGGGCATCGTCCCAGATTGTCTGCCCCGCCTCGACATCGGCAAGCCAGCGTCCGGGGGCGGAGGGCGCGACCGTCGCGTGCCTTGCCGAGCCTGCGCCTATGCGACCATGCGCGCCGGGACCGATCCCCACGTAATCGCCGCCGCTCCAATAGATGAGGTTATGACGCGAACGATCCTCCGTCGCGGCATGATTGGAGACCTCGTAGGCCGGCAGACCGGCATCCTCGCACAGCGCCTGCGTCAGCTCATAGAGATCGGCACTCAGATCCTCGTCCGGCAGACCCTTCAGGCCACCCTGGCTGAACCGTGCGTGAAATGCGGTGCCCGGCTCGATCGTCAGCTGATAGAGGGACAGATGGTCGGCCGCCATGCCGAGTGCCTCGGTCAGTTCGAGCCGCCAACCCTCGAGCGTCTGGTCCTGCCGCGCATAGATCAGATCGAAGCTGCATCGATCGAAGGTGGCGCGCGCGGTGTCGAAGGCCCGTCTCGCCTCGTCCGCGTCGTGCAATCGTCCCAGACGTTTCAGATCGCCATCATCGAGTGCCTGTATGCCCATGCTGACCCTGTTCACGCCAGCATTCCGATAGCCGCGGAACCGCTCCGCCTCGACCGAGGTCGGGTTCGCCTCCAGCGTGATCTCCGGCGCATTCGACATGGGCCATGCGGCCGCGATCGCGTCCAGGATGCCCGCGGTGACGCGCGGCTCCATCATGCTGGGCGTGCCGCCACCGAAGAAGACCGAGGAAACGGTGCGGTCAGGGCAACGCCGTGCCCACCGTGCGATCTCGGCGCGGTACGCCGCCAGCCAGCGGTCCTGGTCTATGTGGGCGGCGACATGGCTGTTGAAGTCGCAATAGGGGCACTTGGCCTGGCAGAAGGGCCAATGCACATAGATGCCGAAGCCGGCCCTTTGCCAATTCTCAATCAAGGGCGCCAGCGATCAGCTTGGCAAAGGCATCCGCGCGGTGGCTGATGCGGTTTTTTGCCCAACGATCCATCTCACCGAAGGTCTCCTCATGGCCCTCCGGCACGAAGATGGGGTCATATCCATGGCCCTCGTCACCGCGCGGCGGCCAGACGACACGGCCGGGCATCACCCCCGGAAAGACCGCATCCTCGCCATCAGGCCAGGCCAGCACCAGCGTGCAGCAGAACCGCGCCGTCCAAGGCTCAGCGGCGCCGCTGGCCTTCAGGGCGTCATGGGTCCGGCGCATCGCCATCGCGAAGTCCCGCCCGCTCGGGGTTTCGGCCCAATCGGCGGTATAGACACCGGGCGCGCCGTCGAGCGCATCGATCTCGATCCCCGAATCGTCCGCAAGCGCCGGCAACCCGGTCGCCTTCGCGGCGGCATGGGCCTTGATCCTGGCATTCTCGACGAAGCGCGTTCCGGTCTCCTCGGGCTCCGGCAGCCCGTGATCGGCGGCGGAGCGGGTCTCGATGCCGTAGGGGGCCAGGAGCGCCGCGATCTCCTCGAGCTTGCCACGGTTGTGGGTGGCCAGAACCAGCTGGCCCTCGCTCAGCCGCCGGCTCACGCGGTCGCATCCTTCTGCGCGGCGACCAGGGTCTTCACGCCGTCCTCCGCCAGATCGAGCAGCTCGGTCATTTGCGAACGCGAGAAGGTCGCGCCCTCGGCGGACATCTGGATTTCGATCAGCCGGCCGCTGCCGGTCATGACGAAATTGCCGTCCACACCCGCCTCGCTGTCTTCGGGATAGTCCAGATCGAGCACCGCCTGCCCGGCATAGAGCCCGCAGCTCACGGCGGCGACCGGGTCGGGCAGGGGATCGGTGATCACGTCACCCACCTTCATCAGCTTGTTGACGGCAAGGCGCAGGGCGACCCAACCCCCGGTGATCGCGGCGCAGCGCGTGCCGCCATCCGCCTGGATCACGTCGCAATCGATGGTGATCTGCCGCTCGCCCAAGGCCACGCGGTCGAGACCGGCGCGCAGGCTGCGCCCGATCAGGCGCTGGATTTCCTGCGTCCGGCCGGACTGCCCGTTCTTGGCCTCGCGGCGCATGCGCGTGTGCGTCGCGCGTGGCAGCATACCGTATTCGGCCGTCACCCATCCCAGACCCGAGTTCTTCAGGAAGGGCGGCACGCGTTCCTCGAGCGAGGCGGTGCACAGCACATGGGTGCCGCCGACCCGGATCAGGCAGGAGCCTTCGGCGTGACGGGTCACGTCGGTCTCGATTGAAATCGGGCGCATTTCGCTTAACTGTCGTCCGGAGGGGCGCATGGGGTTCACCTTTGCTGGTTCGTTCGTGTGATACGCGTCCGCTTCGGCAAGTTTCAACCCCGTTCGGCGGGCTCCGGGACGCGCCGGAAGGGCCAAACACAGGTGGATGGGTCATCACGCATGAAAGGTCGCGGCACACTTCTGACAGAGCTCAACGATCGCAGCCGAGAGGTTTTCCGGCGGGTGGTCGAGGACTATCTCGACAGCGGCGAGCCGGTCGGATCGCGGACCCTGTCACGGACCCTGAGCGAGCGCATCAGCGCGGCGACGATCCGCAACGTGATGCAGGACCTCGAGTATATGGGCCTGCTCGACAGCCCGCATGTCTCCGCCGGGCGCATACCCACGCAGCACGGGCTGCGCATGTTCGTGGACGGCCTTCTGGAGCTGGGCGATCTGACCGAGGATGACCGCTCGCGGATCAACGCGACGCTGGGCAGCAACGAGCGCGATGTCGGCACCTTGCTCGACCGCGTAGGCTCCGCCCTTTCGGGTGTCACCGCGGGCGCCAGCCTCGTACTCACGCCCAAGCACGAGGCACCGATCAAGCATATCGAGTTCGTCAGCCTGTCGCCGGAACGCGCGCTCGTGGTGTTGGTCTTCGCCGATGGCCATGTCGAGAACAGGGTCTTCACCCCGCCGCTGGGACAGACGCCCTCCTCGATGCGGGAGGCGGCGAATTTCCTCAACGCGCTCGCCGAGGGGAAGACGCTCAGCGAGTTGCGACGCGTCATCGAGCATGAGATCAAGAGCCGCCGCCGCGAGCTCGATACGCTCGCCGCCGGCATGGTCGAAAGCGGCCTGGCGATCTGGGAAAACGAGGGGCAGCCCTATGAGCGGCTCATCGTGCGGGGCCGGGCGAACCTTCTGGGGCAAGCCGGCGAGGCCGAGGAGCTCGAACGGATCCGGACCCTCTTCGACGATCTGGAGCGCAAGCGCGACATCGCCGAGTTCCTCGAACTGGCCGATGAAGGCGACGGGGTGCGGATTTTTATCGGGTCGGAGAACAAGCTTTTCTCACTTTCGGGTTCCTCTTTGGTCGTCTCTCCATATATGAACGCTGACCGTAAGATCATCGGCGCGGTGGGCGTCATCGGTCCGACACGTTTGAATTATGGCCGGATCGTTCCCATCGTCGATTACACGGCCCAACTGGTCGGCAAGCTCTTGGCCGACCGCGGATAGCAGGTAGAAGCATGGCGAAAGCGCAAGACGGCAAACTCGAAGCCGAGATCGAGGAGATGTTCAGGGCGGGTACCGATAACGGCGCCGAGGGCGGTGACGCGCAGGGCGACACTGCGGAGGCCGCCGGCGCACCGGACGCGGAGATGGAGACGTTGCGCGCCGAGCGCGACGAGCTGCGCGACCGCTTCATGCGTGCCCTTGCCGATGCCGAGAACGCCCGCAAGCGCTCCGACCGCGACCGGCGCGAGGCGGAGAATTACGGTGGATCGAAGCTGTCGCGCGACATGCTTCCGATCTTCGACAACCTCAAGCGCGCGGTCGATTCGGTCACGGACGAGCAGCGCGAGGCCGCCGGCCCCCTGATCGAGGGTGTCGAGCTGACGATGCGCGAGCTGATCAACGTCTTCTCCAAGCATGGCATCAACCGCATCTCGCCGCAGGTCGGCGAGAAGTTCGACCCCCAGCACCACGAAGCGATGTTCGAGGCTCCCGTCCCCGATACCCGTGCCGGCGAGATCATCCAGGTGATGGCGGAGGGCTTCATGCTCCATGACCGCCTCCTGCGTCCCGCGCATGTCGGTGTCAGTTCGACCCCGGCTCCGAAGGATGCGCCAAAGACTTGAGCTCATAGAGCAGGGACAATGCCTCGAGCGGCGTGAGCCGGTCGGGGCTGACCTGTGCCAGCCGCGCGTCGAGGGGCGATCCGGCTGGGGCGGGCGCCGCCGGTGCCGCCGCTGTCCGTGCCGCCGAGAAGAGCGGCAGATCGTCGATCAGCGTCTCGCGCCGGGTCCCGTCATCGCCCTGCTCGAGGGCATCGAGCACCACGCGCGCCCGCTTGAGGACCGCCTCCGGCAATCCGGCGAGACGCGCCACCTGCACCCCGTAGGAGCGGTCCGCACAGCCGATGCAGACCTCGTGCATGAAGATGACCTCTCCGTTCCATTCCTTGACTGTCACGGTGGCGTTGGTGATCCCGTCCAGCCGTTCCCCAAGCCGCGTCAGTTCATGGTAATGGGTGGCGAAGAGGGCCCGGCAGCGGTTCACGTCATGCAGATGCTCGAGCGTCGCCCAGGCGATCGACAGCCCGTCATAGGTCGCGGTGCCCCGCCCGATCTCGTCGAGGATGACCAGCGCCCGGTCGTCCGCCTGGTTGAGAATCGCCGCCGTCTCGACCATCTCGACCATGAAGGTCGAGCGCCCGCGCGCCAGATCGTCGGCCGCGCCGACCCGGCTGAAGAGCTGGCTGACAAGGCCGATACTGGCGCTTTGCGCAGGTACGAAGGCCCCCGCCTGCGCAAGGAGCGCGATCAGGGCATTCTGGCGCAGAAAGGTCGACTTGCCCGCCATGTTCGGACCCGTGATCAGCCATAGCGCGGCGCCCTCGTGCCCGTCGGACAGGGCGCAGTCATTGGCGACGAAGGCACTTCCCCCCGCGCGGCGCAGCGCCTGCTCGACCACGGGGTGGCGTCCCTTGACCACGTCGAAGCCGCGCCCCTCGTCGACGGTGGGCCGCGTCCAGTCATCGGCGCGGGCGAGATCGCCGAGGGCGAGGGCGAGGTCGATCTCGGCCAGGGCCGCAGCGGCAAGGCCGATCGGCCCGGCGGCATCGAGCACGGCCCCGCAGAGCCGGGCGAAAAGTGCCCGCTCCAGCTCCAGAGCACGGCCGCCGGCATTGTGGATGCGCGTCTCGATCTCCGAAAGCGCGACCGTGGTGAAGCGGACCGCGTTCGCCGTCGTCTGGCGGTGGATGAAACGCTCGCTCAGCGGCGGCGAGAGCATCTTCTGCGCATGGGTGGCCGTGACCTCGATGAAATAGCCAAGGACATTGTTGTGCTTGACCTTCAGCGCCGCGATGCCCGTCTCCTGCGCGAATTCGGCCTGCATCGCGGCGATCACGCCGCGGCCCTCGTCACGCAGCTTGCGTGCCGCGTCGAGCTCTGCGTCATGGCCGGGCGCGATGAAGCCGCCATCGCGCAAGAGAAGCGGCGGCTCGGCCACGAGGGCTGCATCGAGCGCGGCGCCCAGTTCCGGAATGGCCGCGATGTCGCGGACCGCCCCGGCGAGGATCTCGGGAAGATCGGCCTCCCCGAGCGTGCCCGCGATGCGCGCGCCTTGCCCGAGGCCGTCGCGGATCGCCGCGAGATCGCGCGGCCCCCCCCGTTCCAGGCCGATCCGCGACAGGGCGCGGTCCATGTCGGGCACACGCCTGAGCATCTCGCGTGTCCTGCCGCACAGCGTCTCCTGCGCCGCGCCGAAGGCCACCGCGTCGTGACGGGCATGGATCAGCGGCAGATCGCGTGAGGGACCGGTGATGCGCCGCTCCAGAAGGCGGCCGCCGGGCGCCGTCACGGTCCGGTCGATGGCGGCCAGCAAGGAGCCCTCGCGCCGGCCCGACAGGCTCCGCGTCAGCTCCAGGTTCCGCCGTGTGGCGGCGTCGATCTGCACCGCGCCCTCGATGCCCTCGCGGACCGGGGGACGCAGGAGCGGCAGCTTTCCCTTCTGCGTGATCTCCAGGTAGTCGAGGATCGCGGCCATCGCCGAGATCTCGGCACGCGTGAAAGTGCCGAACGCGTCGAGCGTGCCCACCTCGAACGCGGCGCAGAGACGCTTCTCGCCGCCCGCGCTGTCGAAGCTGGCCGCGCCGAGGGGGCTGAGCGCGGCGCCGCCCTCGCGGATGATCTCCGCAAGCTCATCGGGCAGCTCCTGCTGGACCACCATCTCGCGCGGTGACAGGCGCGCCAGTTCCGGCCCGAGCCTGACCCGCGGACAGGCGGCGACGTTGAACGCACCGGTGGAGATGTCGACCCAGGCAAGGGCGCCGCCATCCCTGATCTCGGCATAGGCGGCGAGGTAGTTGTGCCGCCGTGCCTCCAGAAGACCGTCCTCGGTCAGGGTGCCGGGCGTCACGAGGCGCACGACCTCGCGCCGGACCACCGATTTCGAGCCGCGCTTCTTCGCCTCGGCCGGATCTTCCATCTGCTCGCAGACCGCGACCCTGAACCCCTTGCGGATCAGCGTCAGAAGATACCCCTCGGCGGAATGCACCGGCACTCCGCACATGGGGATGTCGCGCCCCTGATGCTTGCCGCGCTTGGTCAGCGATATGTCGAGCGCCTCGGCCGCCGCGACGGCATCATCGAAGAACATCTCGTAGAAGTCGCCCATCCTGTAGAAGAGGAGGGCACCGGGATGCCCGTCCTTGATCTCGAGGAATTGCGCCATCATGGGCGTCACGCTGGTCTCGTTCGATGCCATCTGGTCCCCTTGGCTGGCGCTTCGCGGACCTTAACGAATGCGGCTCCGGGGATGAATGCGCAACTCGCCCCGGCAGGACACAAAAGCCGACGGCCGGTGCGGCGATGCGCACCGGCCGGTGGTTGGAGGCGGAGGGGCGGGCCCGCCATCGGTCCGATCGTCTCACGGTCCGGCGGGCGGCGGTCTCAGGCCGCGCCGGCATAGTCACGCAGCACCGCGTCGGGACCGCGCTCCGCGACATCGCCGTAGCGGCGGGTGAATGCCTCGATGAAGCGGCTCTCATGCGCGAGATCGCCGTAGATCCACTCCTGCGCCGCCCAGAGGGCCGGATCGGTACGGGCCGCCTGTGCCGCATCCTGAAGGCGGGCCCAGTTGGGATCGTTCGGCGCGATCTGGGTGCCGTCAAGCCGGGTGCCGATGCACATGCGGGCCCAGAGCACTTCCGCAAGGGCCAGCCCCTCGATCGACATGTCCGCCGCGAGGCCGTCGCGGATGGATGGAAGCACGAAGCCGGGGTGGCGCGACGATCCGTCGAAGGCGACGCGGCGGGGTGTATCGACGATGGCGGGATTGGAGAACCGCCGCGAGACAAGCTCCACATAAGCGCCCGGCGTCCGTTCCGGCACGGGGGCCACATGCGGCACGATCTCGTCGTTCAGCACCTTGTGGAAGAAACCCGAGATTTCCGGATCGGCCATGCATTGCGCGATGGTGTCATGGCCGCGCAGCTCGCCGATATTGGCAAGCAGCTGGTGACCCGCGTTGAGTATGCGCAGCTTCATCGCCTCATGCGCGGCGACCTTCCGGGTGAAAGTGGCACCGACATGCTCCAATGCGGGACGCCCGGCGCAGAAGTCATCCTCGATCACCCATTGCCTGTAGGTCTCGTGGGTGACGGGGCTGCGATCCGCGATCCCGTGTTGCTCCACCAGGGCCAGTTCCTTCGGACCCGTGGCCGGCACGATGCAATCGACCATGGAATTGGGAAAGCTGCATTCCGCCTCGATCCAGACGGCGAGCTCGGGATCGACCGCGCGCGCGATGCCAAGGACGGTCCGGCGCAGGATGTCGCCATTGCCCTGCAGGTTGTCACAGCTCAGCCCCGTGAAAGGCCCGCGGCCCGCATCGCGGCGGATGCGCAGCGCGGCGACCATCGCGCCGAAGACGGTGCGCGGCGCGTCCGGCGTGTGGGCATCGTGCCGGATATCGGGATGATCCGTATCGAGCCCGCCGGTCGCATCGCGGTAATATCCCCCTTCGGTGACCGTCAGGGACACGATGCGGATGTTCGGGTCGGCCATCGCCTCGATCAGGGGGCGATGCCCTTCCTCGACCGGCACGAAGCCGCACATGGAGCCGACGATCTCGGCGGAGGTCGTTTCGGGGTCGAGCTCGATCAGGGTCGTCATCCAGTCCTGCGCGCGCAGCTTCTCGCGCTGCGCGGCATCGCCGGGCATGATGCCCGCGCCGAGGATCGCCCAGTCGAGGTCGCGTCCTTCATCGAAGAGCCGGTGCAGATACCAGGCCTGGTGGGCGCGGTGGAAATTGCCCAGACCGACATGCACGATGCCCGGCGTCAGCCGGGTCCGGTCGTATCGAGGCAGGCGCACGTCCCCGGGCATCCGCCCGAGGGACTCGTTCGACAGGGGAATCAACTCATCCATTGGCCACCATCCACGTTGTAGGTTTGCGACACGATGTAATCCGCCTCCTCGGAGGCGAGAAAGACGGCCATGCCGGTGAGATCCTCCGCCCGGCCCATGCGGCCATGGGGGACGGCCTGCGCGACTTCGCGTTTCTTCTGTCCCGGCGGCTTGCCCTCGTAGCGGGCGAAGAAGGCGTCGACCCCGTCCCAATGCTCGCCATCGACGACGCCGGGAGAGATGGCGTTGACATTGATCCCGTGCCGGATCAGGTCGAGCCCCGCCGATTGCGTCAGCGAGATCACCGCCGCCTTGGTCGCGCAATAGACGGCGACCAGGGGCTCGCCGCGGCGCCCGGCCTGGCTTGCCATGTTGATGATCCGGCCGCGAATGCCTTCGGCGATCATGTGCCGCGCGACCGCCTGAAGCGTGAAGAGCGTGCCGGTCACGTTGATCGCGAAGGCGCGGTCGTGATCGGCACGGGTGATCTCGGCGATCGGCGCGGCGGTGAAGATCGCGGCATTGTTCACCAGGATATCGATCCGCCCCATGCGGGTGATGGCCTCGGCCACCGCCGTCTCGATGCTGTCCTGGCGCGCGACATCCATCTCGATGGCAATTGCCTTCGGGCCGATCTCTTCGGCGGCCCGGCGGGCCGCCTCGAGGTCGATGTCACCGATCGCGACCGTTGCGCCCTCGGCAACATACCTTTTCGCGAAGGCAAGGCCGATGCCGCGCGCCGCGCCGGTGATCAGCGCGGTCTTTCCCGCAAGGCGCATCATGCGATCCTTGCGCCGTCGCGGTCGAAGCGGTGGAGCTGCTCGAGCCGGGGTGACAGGGTGATGCGGTCGCCATGCCGGAAGTTGACCTCGCCGGGGGCGCGAACGGTGATTGTCTCGGCCAGGCCGGTCTCGTGCACGTGGAAGAAGGTGTCCGATCCCAGATGCTCGGCCACGCCGACGCGTCCGCTCCAGAGGCCGCCCTCCTCGGCGACATCGATATGCTCGGGACGGATGCCGACGGTATGCGCGTCGTGCCGGCTGGCCTCCTCCCCCTCCAGGAGGTTCATCTTGGGCGATCCGATGAACCCGGCGACGAAGGTGTTGCGCGGCGTGCGGTAGAGTTCCAGCGGCGTTCCCACTTGCTCGATCACCCCGGCGCGCAGCACGACGATCTTGTCGGCCATCGTCATCGCCTCGACCTGGTCATGGGTCACGTAGATCATCGTGGTCCTGAGCCGCTTGTGCAGCTCCCCGATCTCGAGACGCATTCCCACGCGCAGCGCCGCGTCGAGATTGGACAGCGGCTCGTCGAAGAGGAAGGCCGACGGCTCGCGCACGATGGCCCGCCCGATCGCGACGCGCTGCCTCTGCCCGCCGGAGAGCTGCCCGGGACGCCGGTCGAGGTAGTCGGTCAGGTTGAGCGCGGCGGCGGCCTGTTCGATCCGCCGGTCCTGCTCGGCCTGGTCGATGCCGGCCATGCGCATCGGGAAGGCGATGTTCTTGCGCACCGTCATGTGCGGATAAAGCGCGTAGGACTGAAAGACCATGGCCAGGCCGCGCTTGGCGGGGGGCTGGTCCGTGGCATCGGTGCCGTCGATGAGGATCGATCCCGAGGTGATGTCCTCGAGCCCCGCGATCAGGCGCAGCAGGGTCGACTTGCCGCAGCCCGACGGGCCGACGAAGACGGTGAACTCGCCATCCTCGATCGTCAGGTCGAGCGGGGGGATGACCTCGGCATTGCCGAATTTCTTGGATACTTTCTGAAGCGTGATCTGGCCCATGTCCGGCCTCCCTATTTAACCGCGCCGAAGGTCAGGCCGCGAACGAGCTGTTTCTGGCTGAACCATCCGAGGATGAGAATTGGTGCGATCGCCATGGTCGAGGCGGCCGACAGCTTGGCGTAGAACAGTCCCTCCGGGCTGGAATAACTGGCGATGAAGGCAGTGAGCGGCGCCGCCTTGGCGGCCGTCAGGTTCAGCGTCCAGAACGCCTCGTTCCATGCGAGGATGAAGTTCAGAAGGAGTGTCGATGCGATGCCGGGGACCGCCATCGGGGTGAGGACGTAGAGGATCTCGGAGCGCAGGGAAGCCCCGTCCATCCGCGCGGCCTCCAGGATTTCGCCGGGGATCTCGCGGAAGTAGGTATAGAGCATCCACACGATGATCGGCAGGTTGACCAGCATCAGGACGATCGTCAGGCCGATCCGGGTATCGAGCAGCCCCAGTTCGATGAAGATCAGGTAGAGCGGATAGAGCACGCCGACTGCCGGAAGCATCTTGGTCGAGAGCATCCACAGCAGGATGTCCTTGGTGCGCTTGGAGGGAACGAAGGCCATCGACCAGGCCGCCGGGATGGCGATGATGATGCCCAGGATTGTCGATCCCCCGGCGATGATGATCGAGTTCCACAAGAAGCGGGCATAGTTCGACCGCTCCTGCACGACCGCGTAATTCTCCAGCGTCCAGTCGAAGAAGAAGAATTGCGGCGGGTTGGCGATCGCGGTCGCCTCGGTCTTGAAGCTGGTCAGGATGGTCCACAGGATCGGGAAAAAGATCAGCAGGCCGATGCTCCAGGCCAGGGCGGTGTTGATGATCTTGCGGCGGGTGGTGACGGAACGGGCCATGTCAGGTCTCCCTCTTCCGGGGTGAAGCCGAAGTCTCGGGGGTTGCGATGCCGCCCCGGTCTGCTGCCGGGACGAATGTTGGGTGTCGCTCAGGCATCGAGGTTCTTGCCCACGATCCGCATCAGGAAGATGGCGATGATGTTGGCGAGGATGACCGCGTAGATGCCGCCCGCGCTGCCGAGCCCGACATTCAGGCTTTCGAGCACACGCTGGTAGATCAGGTAGGTCAGCGTCCGGCTGCCGAATGCGCCGCCCGTGGTCACGAATATCTCGGCGAAGATCGAGAGCAGGAAGATGGTCTGGATCAGCACGACGATGGTGATGGCGCGGGCCAGGTGCGGCAGGATGATCCACATGAAGCGCGAGAGCGGCGGAGCGCCGTCCATCTCGGAGGCTTCGAGCTGCTCGCTATCGAGCGACTGGATCGCGGTCAGCAGGATCAGCGTCGCGAAGGGAAGCCATTGCCAGGAGACGATGAGGATGATCGAGGCCAGCGAGGCCTGGCTCAGCCATTCGATCGGCTGAGCTCCGAAGAAGGCCCAGAGATGGGCGAAGAGCCCGTTCACCGGGTCCATGAACATGTTCTTCCAGACCAGCGCGGAAACGGTGGGCATCACGAAGAAGGGGGCGATCACGAGGATGCGCACGACCCCCTGTCCCCACATCGGCTGATCGAGCAGGAGCGCCAGCACGATGCCCAGGGCGACCGTGATGAGCAGCACCCCGCCCACGATCACGAGGGTCGCCTGGACGCTCGGCCAGAAGGCGGAGGAGGTGACGAAGCGGACGTAATTGTCGAACCCGGCCCATCCGAGATCGCCGCCGCGCAGGGGCAGGTATTTCTTGAACGAGAAATAGAGCGTCATCGTCAGTGGGACGAGCATCCAGCCCAGGAGCAGGATGACCGCGGGCGCCATCATCAACCGGGCGGCGGAGCGGGAATGCTGGGTGGCCATGATCTTGGTCCTCGAAATGAAGGATCCGGCCGCCTGCGTGGAGCGCAGCGGGGCAGGACATGGGAAACGCGGGTAAAGTGGGGGACCTTCGAAGGGGTCGGGGGGCCGGAATGCCAGCCCCCCGGAGTGGTGCGCAGGCTCAGTAGCCCGCGGCTTCCATCTCGTCGCTCACGAGCGCCTGTGCCTTCTCGAGGGCTTCCTCGGCCGATTGCTGGCCTGCCAGCGCGGCGGAGAATTCCTGGCCGACCTGGGTGGCGAAGCCGGAGAACTCGGGAATGGCAACGAACTGGATGCCGGTATAGGGCACCGGATCGACGGTCGGATTCTTCGGATCCGCCTCGTTGATCGAGTTCAGCGTCATTTCCGCGAAGGGCGCCGCCTCGAGGTATTCCTCGTTCTCATAGAGCGATTTGCGGGTTCCGGGAGGCACGTTGGCCCAGCCTTCGTTCTGCGCGACAAGCTCGGTATAGCCCTTGCCGGTGGCCCAGGCCACGAAGGTCTTGGCGGCATCCTCGGCATCCGTGCCGCTCGGGATCGCCAGCGACCAGGCCCAGAGCCAGTTGCTGCGCTTGCCGTTGCCCGCATCGGGTGCCAGGGCGAAGCCGACCTTGTCGGCAACGGTCGAGTCGTCGGGGTTGGTCACGAAGGAGGCGGCGACGGTGGCATCGATCCACATGCCGCATTTGCCCTGCTGGAACAGCGACAGGTTCTCGTTGAAACCGTTGGTCGACGCGCCCGGAGGTCCGTAGTTGTTCATCACATCGAGATAGGTGTTGAGCGTCGTGGCCCATTCCTCGGTGTCGAATTGCGGCGTCCAGTTCTCGTCGAACCAGCGGGCGCCGAAGCTGTTGGACATGGCGGTCAGGAAGGCCATGTTCTCGCCCCAGCCGGCCTTGCCACGCAGGCAGATGCCGTAGACCTCGTTCTCCTTGTCGGTCATCGCCTCGGCGGCCTTGGTGATGAACTCCCAAGTGGGCGCGTCCGGCATCTCGAGGCCGGCCTGCTCCATCAGGTCGGTCCGGTACATGACCATCGAGCTTTCGCCGTAGAAGGGTGCGGCATAGAGCGTGCCATCGACGGTCAGGCCGCTGGAGATGGCCGGCAGGAAGTCATCCGCATCCCAGTCCTCGGGCATGTCGTCGAGCGCGACGAGCCAGCCCTGCTTGCCCCAGATCGGAACCTCGTAGGTGCCGATGGTCATCACGTCGAACTGTCCGCCGCCGGCGGTGATGTCCTGGGTCACACGCTGGCGCAGGACATTCTCCTCGAGCGTCACCCATTCGAGAGCGATGTCGGGATACTCTTTGTTGAACTCGTCCGCCAGGCCCTGCATGCGGACCATGTCGCCGTTGTTCACGGTGGCGATGGTGATCGTGGTCATGTGCGAGCCCGCGGTGGCGGCACCCGCCGCGGCAATGGCCAGCACGCTCGCGGTACACAATGTCTTTCCGAATCGCATCCTCAATCCTCCCGTATTGGATGTCGAGGAACCCTACCGCCGCACATGGCGCGCGGTCAACGAAAACTTTGCGCGCGGAAATAATATTTTCAATTATATCACCCGTGACCATTCGGGCGGCCGCACGTTACCCTCGCGAACAATGGCAGCCCACCGCCGGCGCGCCGGGTCTTCCTCAGGCGGATTCGCGCATCACCAGCTTGCCATCGAAAAGGCTGATCTCACGCTCGCACGGCATGCTCTCGGTCTCGATGACCTGCGCGATCTGCTGAACCGCCAGCTCGGCGATCGCACCGTAATCCTGCGCGATCGTGGTCAGGGAGGGGCAGGTGAAGCGGGAAAACGGATGATCGTCATGCCCGGCGATCCGCAACTCGCAATCGGAACCGTGGCCGACCTTGATCCCGAGCCCGAAGGCGGCCGAGAGCAGGCCGATCGCCAGCCGGTCATTGCTGCACAGGATCGTCCGCGAGGGGAAGGCGCCGTCCTCGAGCAGCCTGCGCCCTTCCCGAAGACCGAACTCCTCGATGCTCCACCCGGACCCTTCGGCATGGACGATGCGCGGCTCGTGGCCGTGACGCTCCATCCCGGCGAGATAGGCCAGGCGGCGCTTGTTGGCATTCGGGTTGAGCGGCGTCCTCATCTCGAAAAGGCAGGGCGGCTCGCCGGTGCGGCACAGGTAATCGGTCATCAGCCCAATGCTCTGGACATTGTCGGTTCCGACGAAGGCGGCGCCGGCCTCCTCGATATCCGCATCGAAAAGGACCATCGGCACGGTTTCGGCAAAGGCGCGGACATGGTCACGATCGGAGGCACGGCCGAAAGGAGCAAGCAGGATGCCGGCCGGCTTGAGGGCCTTGAGCGCCTCGAGATTGGCGGTCTCCTGTGCCGGCTTGCCGTGCGAGCTGCGCACGATGGGACTGTATCCCGCATCGATGCAGGCGAGCTCGACGACGCGTCCGATTTCGGTGAAGAACGGATCGGCGAGGTTCGGCACGATGATCCCGATGCTGTTCGTCCTGCGCCGGTTCTGGTTCATCGCATAGATGTTGGGCTGGTAGTCGTAGGTCCGCAGGGCCGTCTCGATCCGCTCGCGCGTCGATCTCCTGACGCTCATCGGGTCCTGGAAATACTTCGAGACGGTCGGGCGGGAAATCCCGCTCGCCTTGGCGAATTCCTCCATGTTCCTGATTTTCGGATTCTGCATGAAGGGCCCTTTCCCCGTCGTGGCCAGGCACTGTTTCACCCAGTGGTAAACTTTTTCTTTGCGCCAGTAAAGTTTCATGAGTGCCGGCGGCGATCCGCACGGTGCATCACTCCCTCGCCGGGGCGCTCCCTCGCCGGGGGTGCGGGGGCATGCGGAGGCGGGCAGGGCACCCGATGCCCGGCCATGGGGCCGAACACGGGCCCGAGCACGGGATCAAGCATCGGGCCGGACTGCGTGGCCCAGGCGACATGAGGCTGTTACCAAAGCCACGGAGCGGGCGGCGCCGGTATCCCGATCAGCCGCGGCGGTTGCGGTTCGCCAGGAGCTTGAGACGCAGCGCGTTGAGCTTGATGAAGCCCGCCGCGTCCTTCTGGTCATAGGCGCCGGCATCGTCCTCGAAGGTCACATGCGCCTCGGAATAGAGGCTCTTGTCGGACCAGCGGCCCACGGTGCGCGCAACGCCCTTGTAGAGCTTCAGCCGCACGGTTCCCTCGACATGCTCCTGACTCTTGTCGATCGCGGCCTGGAGCATTTCGCGCTCCGGGCTGAACCAGAAGCCGTTATAGATCAGCTCGGCATAGCGCGGCATCAGCTCGTCCTTGAGATGCGCCGCCCCGCGATCGAGCGTGATCTGCTCGATGCCGCGATGCGCCTCGAGCAGCAGCGTGCCGCCCGGGGTCTCGTAGATGCCGCGAGACTTCATGCCCACGAACCGCCCCTCGACAAGGTCGAGCCGTCCGCAGCCGTGCTTGCCGCCCAGCTCGTTCAGCTTCGTCAGGATCCCGGCGGGCGACATGGCGGTGCCGTCGATGCTGACCGCGTCGCCCTTCTCGAAACCGATCTCGACGAATTCGGGGCTGTCCGGCGCATCTTCCGGATTGACGGTGCGCTGGTAGACGTAGTCGGGCGCATCGACCGCCGGATCCTCGAGCACCTTGCCCTCCGAGGAGGTGTGCAGGAGGTTCGCGTCGACGGAGAAGGGCGCCTCGCCGCGCTTGTCCTTGGCCACCGGGATCTGGTTCATCTCGGCGAATTCGATCAGCTTGGTGCGGCTCGTCAGGTCCCATTCGCGCCAGGGGGCGATCACCTTGATGTCGGGGTTGAGCGCATAGGCCGACAGCTCGAAGCGGACCTGGTCGTTGCCCTTGCCGGTCGCCCCATGGGCCACGGCATCGGCGCCGGTCATCTCGGCGATCTCGACGAGACGCTTGGAGATCAGCGGCCGGGCGATCGAGGTGCCCAGCAGGTAGAGCCCTTCGTAGACGGCGTTGGCGCGGAACATCGGGAAGACGAAATCGCGCACGAACTCCTCGCGCAGATCCTCGATGTAGATCTCTGAGGCGCCCATCATCTCGGCTTTCTTGCGCGCCGGCTCCAGCTCCTCACCCTGGCCCAGATCGGCCGTGAAGGTCACGACCTCGCAGCCGTATTCGGTCTGCAGCCACTTGAGGATGATCGACGTGTCCAGACCGCCCGAATAGGCGAGAACGACTTTCTTTGGGGCGGACATCTGCACTCTCCATGGCTTGCGCGGGACGCGAGCCGCCTATCGGGTTTTGCCGCGAAGGGCAAGATGACGCGCTTGTGCCCGGCCGTGTCATCGGCGATTGCTGGGGGATGAGCCAGTTCTTCCAAGATGCCCGCGCCGTGAGCGACCGCCTTCGGGCGCTGTTCCCCGCGACCCCGCTTTTGCGCAACGATCACCTGTCGGCGAAATACGATGCCGATATCTGGCTCAAGCGCGAGGATCTGACCCCTGTGCGCAGCTACAAGATCAGGGGCGCCTTCAACGCCGCGCAGAAGGCCCTTGCCGCCGCGCCGGAGCGGGCACTCTTCATCGCCGCGAGCGCCGGGAACCACGCCCAGGGCGTCGCCTTCGTGTGCCGGCATTTCGGGGTGAAGGGGGTCATCTTCATGCCCGTCACCACACCCCAGCAGAAGATCGACAAGACCCGCATCTTCGGCGGCGACGCGATCGAGATCCGCCTGATCGGGGATTACTTCGACGAGACATTGCGCAGCGCGCAGAAGTATTGCGCCGAGCAGGGGGGCCATTTCCTGGCGCCCTTCGACGATCCGGACGTGATCGAGGGGCAGGCCAGCGTGGGGGTCGAGATCCTCGATGCGCTGGGCGCCGCGCCCGACATGATCGTCCTGCCGGTGGGTGGCGGCGGCCTTGCCTCCGGCATCACGCGGATCATGGAGGGCCGGGGGGTCGATCTGCGCTATGTCGAGCCGGCGGGCGGGGCGAGCCTGGCGGCGGCACTGGCGGCCGGCGCGCCGGAGAACCTCGCCAAGGTGGATACTTTCGTCGATGGCGCCGCGGTCGCGCGGATCGGCACGAGGACGTTCGACGTGCTGCGCCGCGTGCCCGCCGAGGATGTGCTGATCGCGCCCGAGGACCGGATCTGCGGGACCATGCTCGAGATGCTGAATGTCGAGGGGATCGTGCTCGAGCCCGCCGGGGCGCTCGCCGTGGACGCCTTGCGCGATCTCGCTCCCCAGATCCGGGGCCGGCGCGTCGTCTGCGTCACCTCGGGGGGCAATTTCGACTTCGAGCGGCTGCCGGAGGTCAAGGAGCGGGCGCTGCGCCATGCCGGGGTGAAGAAATACCTCATCCTGAGGATGCCGCAGCGACCCGGCGCCTTGCGCGACTTTCTCGAACTGCTCGGGCCCAGGGACGATATCGCCCGGTTCGAGTATCTCAAGAAGTCGGCGCGCAACTTCGGCTCCGTCCTGATCGGGATCGAGACGGACGATCCGGCAAATTTCGACACGCTTTTCGCAAAGTTCGAGGCAAGCGAGTTCGTCTATCGCGATATCACCCGCGATGCGACGCTGGCCGAATTCCTGATCTGAGCCGCCGGGGGGAGACCGGATCCGGCGCGCCATCCGCGCGTGGCGTCCGCCACGTCCTCCGCCACGACCACCGTCCGCTCACCCACGGTCCGCGCTCCAGGCCGCAAGGCGCGTGCTGCAGTCCTTGAAGGCGGCGATGAGGGGGGCAGGGTCGAACGGGGCTTCGCCGCGCTCCAGCTGCTCTTCCTGCGCCGCACAGCGTTCCGCGAGCACGTCGCAGCCAAGCGTCATCGCGCCGCCGCGCAGCATGTGCAGATCGGCCTTGATCGCATCCGCGGGCGGAGCGGGGCGCGCGGCAAGGCGGGCGAGGATGTCGTCGGCCTCGTGTTCAAAGTCGCGGATCACCGTGCCCAGCATCTCGCGCCCCAGATCGCGGGCAAGCATCCCGATGCGTTCGACATCCACCATGACCGATCCTCAAAAACGTGTCGGGCCCATGCCCGACGCCACGTTACGGGGCAGCGGTTAAGAGTTTCTGCCTTGCGACGTTCACCTGTAATTAAACCCGTGGCGGGCAATCTGCGGTCCATGCAGGTCACCTCGATCACCCCACCGGACCCCTGTCCCTATCCGCGGCCGCGCCCTTCGGCGATGAACCGCGTGCTGATCGCCGATGACAGCCGGCTGCAGCGGCGCGTCCTGTCGAGCGCGCTGCGCCGCTGGGGCTTCGAGGTGATCGAGGCGGCGAGCGGGGAGCAGGCCATCGAACTCTGCACGGCCTATTCGCCCGACCTGATCGTCTGCGACTGGATGATGCCCGGCATGAACGGTCTGGAATTCTGCCGCGCCATCCGGCGGCTGGACCTTGCGAATTACGTCTACATCATCCTCCTGACCTCCAAGTCGGCACCCGGCGAGGTGGTCCAGGGGCTCGATGCGGGGGCTGACGATTTCCTCTCCAAGCCGATCGACACCACCGAATTCCGGGCCAGGCTCTCGGCCGGAGAACGGATCCTGACGATCGAGCGCAGCCTCTCGGCGCAAAACCGGCTCGTGCGCGACACGCTCGACCGGATGAAGAGTGTCTATGAATCGCTGGATCGCGATCTGATCGAAGCGCGCAAGCTGCAGATGTCCCTCGTTCCGACACGCTCGACCCGACATCCCGGCGGGCAGGTGGACTACCTCTTCCGCCCATCGGGGCATATTGGCGGCGATCTCGTGGGCCAGGTTCCGCTCTCCGAGGGACGATTCGGTATCTACGCGCTTGACGTGTCGGGCCACGGCATCGCCTCCGCCCTGATCACGGCCCGCCTGTCGGGCTGGCTTTCCGGCGCCAATCCCGAGCATAACATCGCTCTGACACGCCGCGACGGGCGCGTGGTGATCCGTCCACCGCACGAGATCTGCGCCCGGCTCAACCGGATCTTCCACGAGGAGATCGAGACGGATCACTATTTCACGATGGTCTTCGCCGATGTCGATCTGGACAGCGGGCGCCTCTCGATCGCGCAGGCCGGCCATCCCTATCCCCTGATCCAGCGCGCCGGGGGGGAGGTGGAATCGGTGGGCGAGGGCGGCATGCCGATCGGCCTGCTCGACGATGCCGTCTATACCTCGGTGGAGGCGCATCTGGCGCCCGGAGACCGCCTTTTCATCCATTCCGATGGCCTGACGGAATGCGCCGGCATGACGGGGGAGGCACTCGGCGAGGCCGGGCTGTCGCGGCTGGTGGCGCAGAACGCGCATCTGGACGGGCCGGGGCTTCTCGACAAGATGACGGGGACGCTGGCCGCGCTTCGGCAGAGCATGGAGTTCGAGGACGACATTTCCGGCGTGCTCGTCGCGCGACAGGCCTGAACCCGCCGCGGACGCGGCCGCCGTGCTCTACCCGCGACGGGCCGCGCGTCCGGCCGCACTGCGCAGCAGCCTGCCGAGAAACTCCCGGTCCCCTTGCGTGGCAAGCGATCCGGCGGCCTCATCGGGATCGAGCCAGACGGGGACGTGGTCGGGCTCGCTCGGGGCGGCTTTGCGCAATGTCGGCCGCGCGAGATAGACATGGCAGATCTTCTCGGCCCAGATGCCGTATTCGGGCATATAGGTGTGGCGCCTGAACGCACCCAGCCGCCGCGGGGCCGCGATATGCCAGCCGGTTTCCTCGAAGACCTCGCGGTGAAGTGCCCCGATGGGCGATTCGCCGGGATCGATCCCGCCGCCCGGCAGTTGCAGCTCGCGCCGCTGCGCACCCTGCCATGTCAGCAGGATTTGCCCTGCGCGCAGCAGGATGGCATATGCCCCCGGACGCGGGATATAGACCCGACTCGCCTCGGGCCGTCCGCCATACCTTCTGATCATGCTGGTGTCCCGCCCTGTTAAAGCCCGCGATCTGGCCCTTATATAGGGCCGATACGCAATGCGCATTGCCAAGGAAAGTCCATGACCATCGGAACTCACATCGCCTGGGATGATACCGTCCTGCCCTTCCAGCTCGACCGGTCGGATATCCGCGGACGCGTGGCGCGGCTCGATGGCACGTTACAGGAGGTGCTCGCGCAGCATGGCTACCCGCCGGAGATCGAGGCGCTCGTCGCCGAGGCGACCCTGCTCACCGCGCTGATCGGACAGGCCATCAAGCTGCGCTGGAAGCTGTCGCTGCAGATCCGCGGTAACGGGGCCGCACGCCTGATCGCGACCGACTACTACGCGCCGGGCGATGACGGCACCCCGGCGCGGCTGCGCGCCTATGCGTCCTATGACGAGACGAGGTTGCAATCGGGCGTCGATCCGTTCTCGCAGATCGGCAAGGGCTATTTCGCCGTCCTGATCGACCAGGGCGACGGCACCACGCCCTACCAGGGCATCACCCCGATCGCGGGCCAATCCCTCGCCGACTGCGCGCAGACCTATTTCGCCCAGTCCGAGCAGCTTCCCACGCGGTTCCAGACGACCTTCGGCCAAGTGCAGACCCCGGGCCAGACCTCGGAATGGCGCGCGGCGGGGGTGATGCTGCAATCCATGCCCAAGGCCTCGCCGCACGTGGCCAATCCCGGCGAGGGCGGCTCGGGAGAGGACGGTCTGCTTACCGCGGACGACATGCTCGAGGAGGACGACGCGGAGAACTGGAACCGGGCGAACATGTTGCTCGACACGGTCGAGGACATGGAACTCATCGGCCCGCAGGTCTCGCCAACCGATCTTCTGGTGCGATTGTTTCACGAGGAACAACCGCGTGTCTTCGACGCCCAGCCCGTCCGGTTCGGTTGCACCTGTTCCGAGCAGAAAGTGCGCGAGAGCCTGTCGATCTACTCGGCGCGCGATATCGCGCATATGACGACCGACGAGGGACAGGTGACCGCCGACTGCCAGTTCTGCGGGGCGCATTACGTGCTCGATCCCGAGGAGCTCGGCTTCGAGGCAACGAAAGGTCCCGATGCGGCACCCTGACTGGAGAGCGCGGGTCATGGCGGGTCTGGAACGCGAGGGGCCGGGATCGTCGGATTTCGATCTCAACCCCGCCGCGCGTCCCTCCCGGGCGCCCGATCTGCGCGCCGCGGCCGTTCTCGTGCCGTTATGGGAGCGGGGCGGGCGTGTCGATGTCATCCTGACGAAGCGATCCTCGGCCCTGCGCCATCATCCCGGACAGATCGCCTTTCCGGGTGGCAAGATCGATGCGGGGGATTCTGGCCCCGAGGCGGCGGCCCTGCGCGAGGCGCATGAGGAGATCGGCCTCGCGCCCTCCCGGGTCGAGCTCATCGGCCGCCTGCCGCATCACGAGACGGTCACGACATTCTCGATGGTGCCCATCGTGGGCTGGATCAGCGGCCCCTTCACCCCGGTCCCGGAGGCGGGGGAGGTGGCCGAGGTCTTTACCGTGCCGCTCGCTCATCTCGCGCAGACGGCGCATTACATGGTCTCCTCGCGCCATTGGCGGGGTCAGGAGCGGCGATATTTCCAGGTTCCCTATGGCCCCTACTACATCTGGGGCGCCACGGCGCGGGTCCTGCGCGGCCTGGCCGAGCGCCTGTCATGACCGGGGCGGGGCGGCATCTCGCCGCGGCATGGCTGGCGCATCCGGGCGGACGGGCCGTGATGGACTGTCTGGCGCGCGGGGGGCATCAGGCCCTCTATGTCGGGGGCTGCGTACGCGATGCGCTGATCGGGCGCGAGGCGAGCGATATCGATATCTCGACGGACGCGCTGCCGCGAGAGGTCATGCGGCTTGCCGATGCCGAGGGTTTTCGCTGCGTGCCGACCGGCATCGATCATGGCACGGTCACGGTGATCGCCGAAGGACGGGCGCATGAGGTGACCACCTTTCGCCGCGATGTCGAAACGGACGGGCGCCGCGCCGTCGTCGCCTTCTCCCGCGATATCGCCGAGGACGCGATGCGCCGCGACTTCACGATGAATGCCCTCTACGCGGATGCCGAGGGCCGCGTGGTCGACCCGCTCGGGGGGCTGCCCGATCTCGATGCCCGCCATGTCAGGTTCATCGGCGAGGCGCATGAACGGATCGCGGAGGACCACCTGCGCATCCTGCGGTTCTTCCGCTTCCACGCCTGGTATGCCGACGCGGCGCGGGGGCTCGATGCCGAGGGGCTGGCGGCCTGCGCGCAGGGCGCCGCCGGTCTCGATACGCTACCCGGCGAGCGGATCGGGGCGGAGATGCTCAAGCTTCTCGCCGCGCCGGGTCCGTGCCGCGCGCTGGGCGCGATGGAGCAGAGCGGCATTCTCGCACGCGTCCTGCCGGGCGCCGCCGCGCGCGATCTTTTCCCGCTCGTTCACCTGGAAGGGAGCCTGAACCTCGAACCCGAACCGCTGCGCCGGCTCGCCGCGATCGGCGGCGCGGAGCCTGAAGTGCGGCTGCGCCTGTCGCGCCAGCAGGCAAAGCGCCTGTCGCAGCTGCGGGACGGGATCGGCGCCGTGGCAGGCACGGCTGAGCTGGCTTACCGGCTGGGCCCCGAGACGGCGCGCGACATCGAGCTTCTGCGCGCCGCCGGCTTCGGCGCGGCGCTTCCCGCCGCGCTCGACGAGGACATCGCACTCGGCACGCAGGCCCGCTTTCCCCTTCGCGCCGCCGATCTGATGCCGGAGCTGAAGGGGCCCGCGCTGGGCGCGCGCCTCGCCGAACTCGAGGCCGACTGGATCGCCTCGGGCTTCGCCCTGGATCGCGCGGCCCTGCTGGCGCGCCGATGAGACGTTGCCTCCGGGCGATCCGGCCATAGGTAGCAAGACGACCCCCGCATGCGCCGGCTCTGCCCGCGCCGGGGCCCCGCCAGCCGCAACACCGGACCCCACATGCGCAGACCAGCCGATCTCATAGATGCCTTTCGTCCGGCGGACGGGGCGCCGCCGCGTACGCTGATGGCCTTCTTCCGCTGGTCCCTCTCGGGCTCGTGGCCGTGGCTCTGGACGGCCGGCGGCCTGTCGGCCCTTGCCGGCGCGGCGGAGGTCGTGACCGCGCTGCTGCTTGGCTGGGTGATCGACGCGGCCCTCGTCAGCGATCCGGCCGGCTATTTCACCGCCAACATGTGGCTGCTGCTGGGGGTGGCGGCATTCTTCGTGATCCTGCGCCCGATCCTCTTCGGCCTTTCGGCGGCGGCCAACGCGATCATCGTCGCGCCCAATGTCAATCCGCTGGTCCTGAGCCGTCTTCATCGCTGGACGCTCGGGCAGGATGTCACCTATTTCGACGATGATTTCGCCGGACGCATCGCGCAAAAGCAGATGCAGACCAGCCGCGCGATCACCGATGTCGCCTCGGAGATCATCAACGTCGTCTTCTTCGCCCTCGCATCCCTCGTCGGGGCCGCGGTGATGCTCGGCACGATCAACCTGTGGATCGGCGCGGCGCTGCTCGTCTGGCTCGTGGGCTACCTGGCGCTGATCCGCGGATTCATGCCGCATATCCGGGCGCGCTCGATGCGGCGTGCGGCGGCGCGGGCCATGGTCTCGGGGCAGGTGGTCGACACGATCACCAACATCAAGACGGTCAAGCTGTTCGCCCATGCCGCCCACGAGGACCGCGCGGCGCTGGGCGCGATCGGCACCTTCCGCGAAAGGGTGATCGAGTTCGGCCATGTCTCGACCCTCTTCAGGGTCTCGCTGATGACCCTCGCGGGGCTTTTGCCGGTCCTTTTGATCGGCGGCGCGCTGTGGCTGTGGTCGCGCGGGGGGGCCACGCCCGGCGACGTGGTGGCCGCGGGAACGATCTCGATCCGGATCGCCCAGATGACCGGCTGGGTCAGCTTCACCCTGATGGCGATCTACGCGAATGTCGGCGAGGTGGAGGACGGGATGACGACCCTGACCCCGCCCTATCGCCTGGCCGATGCCGACGATGCCACCGCGCTCGCGCAGGCGGGCGATCTGCGCTTCGAGAACCTGCGCTTTGCCTACGGAGCGGAGGCCGGTGGCCTGGAGGGGATCGACATCGCCGTGGCGCAGGGCGAGAAGCTGGGCATCGTGGGGGCCTCCGGCGCGGGCAAGTCCACCCTCGTCTCGTTGCTCCTGCGTCTGCATGATCCGCAGGAGGGCCGGGTGCTTGTCGGTGGCACCGATATCCGGGAGGTGACGCAGGAGAGCCTGCGCCAGCAGATCGGGATGGTCACGCAGGAAACCGCGATGTTCAATCGCTCGGCGCGCGCCAATATCCTCTATGGCCGCCCCGATGCCGGCGAGGAGGAGATGATCGCCGCGGCGCGTCAGGCAGAGGCGCATGACTTCATTCTCGAACTCGAGGATTTCAAGGGTCGCCGCGGCTATGATGCCCATCTGGGCGAGCGGGGCGTGAAGCTTTCGGGCGGCCAGAGGCAGCGGATCGCGCTGGCAAGGGCCATCCTGAAGGACGCGCCCATCCTGGTTCTCGACGAGGCGACCAGCGCCCTCGACAGCGCGGTCGAGGCCGCGATCCAGGACGCGCTCGACGAGGTGATGGAGGGCAAGACCGTGCTCGCCATCGCGCACAGGCTGTCCACCATCGCCCGGATGGACCGGATCATCGTGCTCGAACAGGGCCGGATCGCCGAGGAGGGAACGCATCGGGAGCTTCTTGCCGCCGATGGGCTCTATGCCAGCTACTGGCGTCTGCAATCGGGCGGTTTCATCAATTACGGCGCGGCCGCGGAATAGCCCGCGCCGATCGTGCCGATTGCGCCCCCGCACGCCATCGCCTAGATCGGCGCGATGGACAGCTACCACATCGATCGTCTCGGCCATCGCGGCGATGGCCTCACGCGCGAGCGCATCCGCGTGCGCCGTGCCCTCCCCGGCGAGACCGTGGAGGGGACGCCCGAGGAGGGACTGATCGCCGCGCCCCGGATCCTCGATCCCGCGCCCGAGCGGGTGCGCCCGGCCTGTCCGCATTACGGCGGCTGCGGCGGCTGCGCGCTGTTGCATGCCAGCGATGCCTTCGTCGCGGACTGGAAGCGTGATGTCGTTGCACGCGCGCTGGCCGCGCAAGGGATCCGCGCGCAGATCGGCGATCCGATCACCTCTCCGCCGGCGAGCCGCAGGCGGGCGACGCTGAGTGGCAGGCGCACCAAGAAGGGTGCCGTCGTCGGCTTTCACGGGCGCGGCACGGAGGTGCTCACCTCCGTGCCGAACTGCCGCGTGCTGACGCCGGGCCTGATCGCGGGCCTTCCCGCGATGGAGGCGCTCACCGTCGCGGGCGCGTCGCGCCGCGGGCCGCTCTCTCTGTCGGTGACGCAGACCCGCGGCGGGCTCGATCTTGCCGTGACGGGGGGCAAGCCGCTCGATGCGGCCCTGCGAGCCGAGCTGGCCGCGATCGCCGGGGCGGGGATATTCGCGCGGCTCACCTGGGACACGGAGCCCGTGATCCTCGCGCAGCGGCCCGCCGTCTCGCTCGATGGCATCGACATCGTCCCGCCGCCGGGGGCATTCCTGCAGGCAACCGTGCCCGGCGAGGCGGCGCTGCGCGCGGTGGTGACGCGCATCCTGGGCCCGGCGGCGCGCATCGTCGACCTCTTCGCGGGATGCGGAACCTTCGCGCTGCCGCTGGCGCGGGTGGGCGATGTCCATGCGGTGGAGGGCGAGGCCGCGCTGCTCGAGGCCCTGTCCCGCGGATGGCGGGACGCGCATGGGCTCAGGAAGGTCAGCACCGAGACGCGCGATCTTTTTCGCCGCCCCCTGCTCGGCGATGAGCTTGCCGGCTTCGATGCGGCCGTCATCGACCCGCCGCGTGCGGGGGCCGAGGCGCAGACCCGGCAGCTCGCCGCGTCAACGATCAGCCGAATCGCCTTCGTCTCATGCAATCCCGTGACCTTCGCGCGCGACGCGGCCTGCCTGATCGAGGCGGGATTCGCCATGGGACAGGTCGAGGTCGTGGATCAATTCCGCTGGTCCCCGCATGTCGAGCTCGTCGCCGGCTTCACACGGTGATCCCTCCCGCGCGGGAGGGGTGAAATTGCCGCGAAAAATGGATCAGGCCTGCGCGATGCTTGTTCTCGCCGGTGCCGAATCCTCCTATGCTTGCCGAAAAACAAGAGCAGAGGCAGTACGAGCATGCAGATTACCAGGCTGTTGCTGATCTTCGTCGTCGCTTTCGGCCTTTCGGCCTGCGCTTCGAAGTTCAAGACCTATGACGGGCCCGAAGTGACCCGGATCTACGTTCTGAAGGGCGAGCGCAGAATGCTCCTGATGAACAATGACAAGACCCTCAAGGATTACCGGATCGGTCTGGGCTTCGCGCCCGTGGGCGACAAGAAGTTCGAGGGCGACGGGCGCACGCCCGAGGGGGATTACTTCATCGATCGCCGCAATCCCGAAAGCCGCTATCACCTGTCGATCGGGCTCTCCTATCCGGCGCCGGCGGACATCGCCGAGGCCCATGCGCTGGGCGTCTCGCCGGGCGGCGACATCTTCATCCATGGCCGCGGCAAGTTCTACCAGAAGGGGCGCGACGATTGGACGGCGGGCTGCATCGCGGTGAAGGATGAGGAGATGGAGGACATCTATGCCATGGTCCGTGACGGCACGCCGATCACCGTCCTGCCATAAACGGAGCGCCATCCGCGCCTGTCAGGACCGACGGGCCGGTCACCCCTTCGCCGTCCGTCGCGATCCGTCACGCCCGGACGGATCGCAGGTGATCGTCAGGTATCGAGTGCGCCGCGGGAACAAACCGCCCGCGTGACGACGGGGTGAGTGACGAGGGGGCAAGGTATGCGGCGGCGTGCCACCGGCGCGCCGCATCTCAAGCCTTCCGGCGGTCGCTGCGCCGGTCGCGCCCATATCGGGAGGCGGGCCCGCTGCCCGGCCCGCCTCATCCTTTGCCGCCGGCGATCAGCGTCCCGTCATCAGGGTCCACCAGATCTTGCCGTTATCCTCCTGGAACCAGGCAAAGCCCATATCCGTGGCCTTGGGATCGAGAAGCACGTCCCGCGTCTGCGAATCGTCGATCCATGCCGCCAGAGTTTCGAGTTCCGTCTCGTAGGTCTCGGAGATGTTCTCTCCCAGCATCATGCCGCCATAGCCGGCGCGGCGCACCCGGTCGAGCGGCGAGGAGCCGTCGGAGCCGAAATGCCAGGGCCGGTTCTGGATGCTCATGTCGCGGGAATGCGTGGCCGCGGCGGCGTTCAGCGAGGCGTCGTAGCGCAACGGACCGGCGCCGGCGGCCGAGCGCAGGGAGTTGACAGCGTCGAGCATGGTGATCTGCACCTGCTCGGTGTCGTTCGAGCCGATCGTGTAGACCTGCGGCAACGGGCGACCGTCGGGACCGAGTGTGGGCAGCGGGGGCGCGGCGCATGCCGACAGGGCCAGCGCGGAGATCAGGAGCAGGGACTTAACCGGTGTCATCAACGTATCAGCCTCGTTTGTGTTCACGACAGGCTTACTCCGACATGGCAGCGTTTCAAAGCCCGCCGGATCGCGAAGCGGCACGGTGATGTGGCTTTGCCCGCCCCGATCCGCCAAGGCCCGCCCCGCGCCAAGCCCGGCGGCAGCGCGTTCCAAGCGGTGCGAAAGCGCATCCATGCCCGGATGGGGGGCATAAGTCATTCAATCTGAACTCTTTTCAGCGGAGCAAAAAAGGCGCGCAGGTGTTGCCGATTTGTCATTGCCTGCACCCCGACAAGCCGGCGATGTTCAAGGGTTCTTTTCAAGACTGGCAAGTTGCTGCTTATACGGATCATGCGAGGTACAGTTCTGGACGCCTGATGCCGCCTCACTTCGCTTTGGACGCAGGCAAATTACTGGAGAAATACACATGAAGAAAATCGCTCTTGCCGCCGCCCTGTCGGTTGCTGCCACGGGTGCATTCGCCGGCAACGTCGCCGCTCCGGTGATGGAGCCCGCGGTCATCGTCGAAGAGACCAGCTCCTCCTCCGGCGGCATCATCGTTCCGCTGCTGCTGCTGGCCGTCATCGCGGTCGTCGCCGCCGACTGAGCCCGAGCGCCGGCCCCCGGGCCGCGATCGCAACACGAAGAAGCGGCCGGAGCGTTCCGGCCGCTTCTTGTGTCTGGGCCCGAAGGCGCGCCGAAGATCCCGCCGCGATCTCCGGCCGGATGCGCGTCCAGGCGGCGGCGCCCGCATCGACCCCGCCGCCGGACCGGGTAGCCCCTACGGTGTTTCGGTATCCACCCGGTCGATCCAGCCTGCCAGGTTGTCGCCGATCACGTTCGACAGAGCCTCGATATGGGCCTCGTCGTCGTTCAGGCAGGGAATGTAGGTGAACGTCTCGCCGCCGGCATGCTCGAAGCTCTCGCGGATCTCCTCGTTGATCTCCTCCAGCGTCTCGATGCAATCGGCCGAGAAGGCGGGGGCGATGACGGCGATCCGCTTCTTCCCGGCCTGCGCGAGGCGTGCGACCTCCTCGACCGTGTAGGGCTTGAGCCATTCCTCGGGGCCAAAGCGCGACTGGAAGGTGGTGACGAGCTTCTCCTCGCTCCAGCCCAGCCGCTCGCGCAGGAGCCGTGTCGTCTTCTGGCACTGGCAGTGATAGGGATCGCCTTCGTGCAGGTAGCGCTCCGGGACCCCGTGATACGAGGCGACGAGGATGTCGGGCTTGGTCTCCATCGCGTCATAGGCACGCTCGACCGACCGGGCGAGCGCGTCGATATAGTCGGGGCGGTCGCAATAGGCCGGCACGGTGCGCACGGGCGGCTGCCATTTCTCCTTCATCAGGGCCTTGAAGAGCGCGTCATTCGCCGTCGCGGTCGTGGCGCCTGCATATTGCGGGTAGAGGGGAAAGAAGACGATGCGCCGGCACCCGGCATCGATCATCCGCCGTACGGTCGCGCGGGTCGAGGGATTGCCGTAGCGCATGCAGAACTCGGTCATCACCTGGTCGCCGTAGCGCGCCCTCAACGTCTCGCGGATGGCCGCCGTCTGTGCCTTGGTGATGGTCAGGAGCGGGCTTTCGTTCAGCTCCTCGTTCCAGATCGAGCGATAGGCCGCGCCGCTGGTGAAGGGCCGCTTGGTCAGGATCACCGTCTGCAACAGGGGCTGCCACTTCCAGCGCGGGTAATCGACGACGCGCTGATCGCTTAGAAACTCGCCCAGGTAGCGCCGCATCGACCAGTAGTCGTGCCCGTCGGGCGTGCCGAGATTCGCCAGGAGCACGCCCGTCCTGGCGGGCGGCAGTGACGGATGCCCCTCGGGAGCGTGGCGGGGCGGCCTCGACGGGCCGGTCTCGGTGCGGTCGGTATCGGGCATCCCCTGATCCTCTCATGGGTGAACGTGTCGGTTCGGGCATCTTGCAGGCGGCTCAAGGCGCCGCGTCCGGGCCTACCAGATATCCGGCCCGTCCCGGGGGTCAATCGCGGCGCGGCGTCGCAACCTCGCCGGCGGTCCGTTCCTCGCTGCCGAGCGCATCGGCGAGCCGTGCCGCCGCCGATCCGGGGCGCAGGGGCTTTTGCTGGCTTTCGTCGGGGGCCCAGCCCGTCAGGAAGATCAGCTCGAAGGTCGCGGTGATGCGCCCGCCCGGCCGCGCGCCGGTCTGCGCCTCGTAGATCTCGGCGGCGCGCGCGAAGAGCGCACGTGGCGGCACCCGGCGGTCGCGTGCGGCGAGGACGTTGCGCTCGCCCATGTCCCGCAGATCGCGCATCAGGCCCGGCAGGTCGGCGTAATCCACCCGCAGGGGCAGGCTGTCTGCGACGGGAAGCGCGAGGCCGGCCCGCTGCAGCAACCCGCCCAGATCGCGGATCTCGGCCATTGGCGCGATCCGGGGCGACAGGCCGCCGCGCAGCTCGATCTCGGCGGCCGCCAGCGCGGTTCGCAGCTCGTTCAGGGTCTGTCCCCCGAAGGCGACCCCCATGAAGAGCCCGTCCGGGCGCAGGGCCCGGCGCGACTGGATGAGCTGCCCCACGGGATCGTCCGCCCAATGCAGGCCGAAGGCATGGATCACCAGGTCATGCGCGCCGGGTGACAGCTCGATCCGGTCCGTATCGGGGACAATGCGCGCCTGCGGCCGCGCCGCGCGCCAGAAATCGGGAAATCCGGTCACGACCGCCTGCGACGTAAAGCTCCTGTTAACCTCGGACAGTCTCTCCTCGACCTCGGCAAGTGCCTCCCTGTGCAGAAACAGGCCCGAATCGCGGTGCCTGCGACGCATCCGCTCGAGGGCAGGGCGGTCCGTCAGGGTATCTGGTGTCATGTCGGGCTCCGGATGGATTGGGCAATCGAGGCGGGGCGAGGCGGGGCGAAGCGGGGTGGCGCGGAAAGGGCGGCATAGGGACGAGGGAGGCAGCGGCGGAAGATGACAGGGCTCTCTGGCGGCAGAGCCGGGGCGATCTCGGGCTTCGGGAATGCGGGGCCTTGGCGGTGATAACGGGACTTCGTGACGGGGCTTCATGACAGGAAGGTGGGTTCGGGATGTCCTTTATGACGGCGATGCGCGCGCTCATCTATCCCCCGCAATGCGCGATCTGCGAAGAATTGATCCTCGGTGACGGGGGGCTTTGCGCCGCTTGCTGGGGCAAGACGCGGTTCCTGACGGGCCTGTGCTGCGACATCTGCGCGATGCCGTTGCCCGGCGAAAGCGTGCGGCCGGAGCTGTGCGATGCCTGTCTCGCGGCGCCGCCGCCCTGGGCACGGGGCCGGGCGGTTTTCGCCTATGAGGGGAATGGCGGGCGGATCGTCAGGGCGTTCAAGAACGGTGACCGGCTCGATCTTGCGCCGATCCTCGCCGCCTGGCTGCTGCGGGCGGGGGCCGATCTCATGGAAGACGATCCCCTGCTCGTCCCGGTGCCGAGCCACTGGACACGCCTCGCCTCGCGAAGGTTCAACCAGTCCGCCACCCTGGCGGCCGGCATTGCCCGCGCGCGGGGGCGCCGCGGCGCGGGGCCGGGTTTTGCGCCGCGCGCCCTTTTGCGCCCGGTCCGGGCCGCGCGCCAGAGGGACGCGTCCTTTGCCCAGCGCGCTGTCCGGCTCAAGGACGCGTTCATCCCCCATCCCCGCCATGGCGGCGTCATGCGCGGCCGCCGGGTGGTGCTGGTCGACGACGTGCTGACCTCGGGATCGACCCTGCGGGCGGCGAGCGCGGCCTGCCTGGAGGGCGGCGCAGGGGAGCTGTGCGTTCTGCTACTGGCACGCGTCACCGGCGAGACCTAGATGAAGGGGAGACATTGAAGGAGACAGCGAATGGCCACCATCGAGATCTACACCTCGCCGCTCTGCGGCTACTGCCACGCGGCCAAGCGCCTTCTGGCATCGAAGGACGCAAGCTATACCGAAACCGACGTCTCGCGCGATGCCGCCCAGAAACAGGCGATGATGAAGCGTGCCGGCGGCCGCCATACCGTGCCGCAGATCTTCATCGATGGCACGCATGTGGGGGGCTATGACGAGCTTTCCGCCCTCGACCGCTCCGGCAAGCTCGACCCGATGCTGGCAAGCTGAGCGCGCCGATGCGCGTCGCCCTGCTGCAATCCAACGCGAGCGACGAGCCGGCACGGAACCTGCCGGTGATGCTGGGTTCGATCGAGCGGGCGGCGCAGGGCGGGGCCGCCCTGTGGTTCAGCCCGGAAGTGTCGAACTGCGTGAGCGCCGATCGCGCGCATCAAGGCCGCGTCCTGCGTCACGAGACGGAGGATGCGAGCCTGGCCGCCTTGTGCCGCGCCGCGGCCGAGCATCGCATCTGCCTGCTGATCGGCTCGCTCGCGCTGAAGGGGGAGGGGCCCGATCCGCGCTTCGTCAACCGCTCCTTCGCCATTGGCGCCGATGGCCGGATCATCGCCCGCTATGACAAGATCCACATGTTCGACGTGGCCATCGATGCGCGGGAAACCTACACCGAATCGTCGGGCTACCGGCCGGGCTCGGCGGCCGTCCTCGCCCGGATGGACGCGGTGACGATCGGGATGAGCATCTGCTACGATCTGCGCTTCGCCCATCTCTTCCGCGCCCTCGCGCAGGCCGGCGCCCAGATCCTCGCCGTGCCCTCGGCCTTTTCGAGCGCCACGGGCCCCGATCACTGGGAGACGCTCCTGCGGGCCCGTGCGATCGAGACCGGCTGCTTCGTGATCGCCGCCGCGCAGACCGGCCACCATCCCGCCGGGGCGGGGCGGGCGCGGCGGATCAGCCACGGGCACAGCCTTGTCGTCGATCCCTGGGGGCGTGTTCTGCTCGATGCGGGCGAGGCGCCGGGTCTGCATTTCGCCAATCTCGATCTGGACCTCGTGGCCGAGACGCGGCGCCGCCTTCCCGCGCTGTCGCATGACCGCGCCTTCGCTCCGCCCTCCATCGGCGACTAGGTGGAAGGGGGGGCGAACGGACCCCTTGGGTCAGGCGGGACGCAAGCTCGATGTGACGTAGTTCACCGACAGGTCCCTGTCGGACAGGCTCCAGCTCCAGCGGACCGGGTTGAACACGAAGCCCTTGCGATCCACGGGCTCGAGCCCCGCGCGCCGCAACAGGCCGAAAAGCTCGTCCGGCGTGATGAACTTGGCAAACTCGTGGGTGCCCTTGGGCAGCCAGCGCATCACCCATTCCGCCCCCACGATCGCCATCGCGAAGCTTTTGGGATTGCGGTTGATGGTGGAGCAGACCATCAGGCCGCCGGGGCGCAGCAGATCGTGGCAGGCGCTCAGGTAGGCGAGGGGGTCGGCGACATGCTCGACCACCTCCATGTTCAGCACCACGTCGAACCGCTCGCCTTTCTCGGCCATCGCCTCGGCGGTCGTGAAGCGGTAGTCGATGTCGAGCCCCTGCTCGCGGGCATGGACCTGCGCCACGGGGATATTGCGCTCGGCCGCATCGGCGCCGACGACTTCGGCACCTAGGCGCGCCATCGGCTCGGACAGAAGGCCACCGCCGCATCCGATATCGAGCAGGCGCAATCCGGCGAAAGGCGCCGGCGCGCTCAGGTCCCGGTCGAACTCGGCCGCGATCTGCGCGCAGATATAGTCGAGGCGGCAGGGATTGAGCATGTGCAACGGCTTGAACTTGCCGTTCGGATCCCACCATTCGGCGGCCATCGCGCTGAACTTGTCGATCTCACGGGGGTCGATGGTGCTGGCGGTCATGGCTGCCTCTCAATTTGTTGCCCGGACTGGCTGGCGCGGGGGCCATGCGGGTTATATAGGTCTGTCATGGACAAGGTTGCAGGACAAATCAGCGCGGCGAGCTTCCTCTACCCGCGGATCGACCCGTTCGATCAACGCATGATGAATGTCGGCGACGGCCACAGCATCTATGTCGAGCAATGCGGCAATCCCGAGGGCATACCCGTCATCGTGCTGCATGGCGGACCGGGCGGAGGCTGTTCGCCGGCGATGCGCCGCTATTTCGACCCGACGGTCTACCGCATCATTCTCTTCGATCAGCGCGGCTGCGGCCGCTCCCGCCCCCATGCCAGCGTCGAGAACAACACCACTTGGGATCTCGTTGCCGATATCGAGCGGATCCGCGAGGCGCTGGGCATCAAGCGCTGGATCGTCTTTGGCGGAAGCTGGGGCGCGACGCTTGCCCTCGTCTATGGCGAGACCCATCCCGAGCGCTCGGTGCATCTCGTGCTGCGCGGGGTCTTCCTGATGACCCGGGCCGAGCTCGACTGGTTCTACGGCGGCGGGGCGGGGCAGTTCTGGCCCGATGTCTGGCGCAAGTTCGTCGATCCGGTTCCCCCGGAGGAGCGCGGCGACCTGATCGCGGCCTATCGCAAGCGCCTCTTCGGCGACGACATGCTCGAGCAGACACGGTTCGCGCGCGCCTGGGCGTCTTGGGAGAACACGCTTGCCTCGATCGACAATGACGGGCCCGGTGGCGAGAGCCCCGCGGAATATGCACGCGCCTTCGCCAGGCTGGAGAACCACTATTTCAGCAACCTCGGCTTTCTGGACCGCGACGGGCAGATCCTCGCGGATATCCATCGCCTCGACGGGGTTCCCGGCACCATCGTCCAGGGCCGCTACGACATGATCTGCCCGCCGGCATCGGCCTACAGGCTGCACAAGGCATGGCCCGGCTCAAGGCTTCACATGATCCCGCGCGCAGGCCATGCCCTGTCGGAGCCGGGGATCAGCAAGGCGCTGGTCGCGACCATGGATGCGCTACGTCGCGTGTAAGTTCACGTCTGCCAGGGTTTACAGACCCGGCCTGCCGGCTATGGTTACCAATACCGCTGGGAAAAGTTGGAGAATTCGCAATTGGGATCCGTAACACGCATCGTCGTGCAACGTCTTCTTCTCGGGATCCTGACGCTTCTCGTCGTGTCCATCGTCATCTTCACCGCCGTCAACCTGCTTCCGGGTGATTTCGCGCAGGCTGTTCTCGGTCAGGGCGCGACCGAGGAGGCGATCCGTTCGATCCGGCGCGATCTCGGCCTCGATCAGAACATCGTGCTGCGCTATCTCGACTGGCTCGGGGGCGTGGTACGGGGCGATCTCGGCGTCAGTTTCGCGCAGATGAATTTCCAGTCCAACATGGGCGGCGGCGAGATGAAGACCGTGGCCGCGCAGATCGCGCCGCGCTTCGGCAACACGATGTTCCTCGCGGGGGTGACGGCGATGATCGCGGTGCCGCTCTCGATCACGCTGGGCGTTCTGGCCGCGCTCTATCGCAACTCGGCCTTCGACAAGGGGGCAAACCTGTTCACCCTGTCGTCGATCTCCTCGCCGGAGTTCTTCCTGGCCTATGTCCTGATCCTCTTTCTCGCGGTGATCTACCCGGTGCTGCCATCGCTTTCCAACATCTACGAGGGGATGGGCTTCGGCGAGCGGCTCGAAAAGACGCTGCTTCCCGCCCTGACGCTGACCCTCGTGGTCACCGCCCACATGATGCGGATGACGCGGGCGGCGATCATCCAGCTCCTGTCATCGCCCTATATCGAGATGGCCCGTCTCAAGGGCATCTCGCCGATGCGGGTGATCGTGCGTCACGCCCTGCCCAACGCGCTGGCGCCGATCATCAACGTCATCGCCCTCAACCTGGCCTACCTGATCACGGGCGTGGTCGTGGTCGAGGTCGTCTTCGTCTATCCCGGAATCGGCCAGCTTTTCGTGGACGCGGTGAAGATCCGTGACATCCCGGTGGTGCAGGCCGCCTGCCTGATCTTCGCCGGTGCCTATATCCTGCTCAACCTGACGGCCGATATCATGTCGATCCTCAGCAATCCGCGCCTGAGGCATCCCAAATGACCGCTCTTCTCTACGTTCTGGGCGCCCTTGCCGCGCTCCTCCTTGCCGCATGGGCGATGCGTCTCGCGGGACGCGCGCTGAGCGGCAATCACCCGCGTTTCCGCGACATGGGTTTCGGCGAGGCGTTCGGCTGGGTCTTTGCCGCCGCGGCGCTGGTTTTCGCGGTCTGGCTCTACGGACGCGAGGGCGCCGTCTTCTTCCGCTGGGCGGTGCAAGGCTTCGTGATCTTCGCGCTCGCGGCCTGGCTCTTCCGTCTCGCGGGGCGGCACATTGGCACGGGGGGCAGCCGGAAACTCTTTCGCGCCATGCCGCTCACCGCCTCCTTCGGGGTGCTCGTGGTCCTGATCTACGCCATCCTCGCGATCTTCGCCGGCTTCATCGCGCCCTACGGGCAGGCCGAGATCCTCGGTGCGGCCAATGTCGTTCCGGGGGGCGATCCGGCGCTCGGTGGCAATCCGGCCTATCCGCTTGGCACCGACCAGATCGGCCGCGACATCCTCAGCCGCCTGATCTACGGCGCGCAGAACACCGTCGGCATCGCCTTTGCCACGACCTGCCTTGCCTTCGTGCTCGGCGGCTCGATGGGCTTTCTGGCGGCGACGATCGGCGGCTGGCTCGATCAGCTCCTGAGCCGCGCGGTCGATGTGCTGATGGCGATCCCCGCCCTGATCTTCGCGCTGCTGCTGATGACGATCGCCAGCGTCTGGTCGGCACGGCTGGGCGTTCCGCTCACCCTTTTCATGGTGCTCATCATCGCGCTGATCGACAGCACCCGCGTCTTCCGCCTCGCCCGCGCGGTGGCGGGCAACATCGTCGTCATGGATTACATCGAGGCGGCGAAGCTGCGCGGCGAGGGGCTCGGCTACCTCATCTTCCGCGAGATCCTGCCCAATGCGCTGGCACCTTTGCTGGCGGAGTTCGGGCTGCGTTTCTGCTTCGTTTTCCTGACCATCGCCTCACTGTCCTTCCTCGGGGTCGGCATCCAGCCGCCTCTGGCCGACTGGGGCACCATGGTGCGCGATCTTGCGCAATTCATCAATTACGCGGCCTTCGCGCCGCAGGCCGCCGCCGCCCCCCTGCTCGCGGCCGGGGCGATCGCGCTGCTGACCGTCGCGGTGAACTTCATCGTCGACTGGATGCTGCACCGCTCCTCGGGGCTGAAGGAATGACGAGATGAGCGACAAGAGCCACAGATCGCTCCTGTTGCGGGTCGAGGACCTGCAGCTCGAGGGGCGCTCGGACGAGACATGGACCCCGATCGTGAAGGGCGTGAGCTTCGATCTGCACAAGGGCGAGGTGCTGGGGCTGATCGGCGAGAGCGGCGCCGGCAAGTCGACCGTCGGGCTCGCCGCGATGGGCTTCACCCGCGACGGGGTGCGCATCTCGGGCGGCTCGGTCCTCTTCGACGGCACCGATCTTGTCACGGCCTCCGCCGACACCAAGCGCCAGCTTCTGGGCAAGCGCATCGCCTATGTCGCGCAATCGGCGGCGGCGAGCTTCAACCCCGCCCACAAGATCATTGACCAGCATACCGAGGCCCCGGTGCGCCACGGCGTGTCCGGGCGCAAGGAAAGCGAGGAGGACGCGATGGAGCTCTATGCCCGCCTGCGTCTTCCCAATCCCGAGGAGATCGGCTTTCGCTACCCCCACCAGGTCTCCGGCGGGCAGCTGCAGCGCGCGATGACCGCGATGGCCATGTCCTGCCGCCCCGATCTCATCATCTTCGACGAGCCGACCACGGCGCTCGACGTGACGACGCAGATCGAGGTCCTCGCCGCGATCCGCAAGATCGTCGAGGATTTCGACACGGCGGCGATCTATATCACCCATGATCTCGCGGTGGTCGCGCAGATGGCCGACCGCATCAAGGTGCTGCTGCGCGGCGAGGAGGTCGAGGAGGCCGAGACGCGGCGGATGCTCTCCGACCCGCAGGAGGAATACACCCGCTCGCTCTGGGCCGTGCGCAGCTTCAAGCGGCCCGCAAAGCCCGCCCCGGCGCTTGACGCGGTGCCCGTCATCAGCGTGCAGGGCGTCACGGCGGCTTATGGCAAGATGGATATCCTGCATGGTGTCAGCTTCGACATCCATGCCGGGCGCACCGTCGCGGTGGTGGGCGAATCGGGTTCGGGAAAATCGACGACGGCGCGCTGCATCACCGGCCTCCTGCCGCCGCGCCTTGGGCAGATCGAGTTCGAGGGAACGCCCCTTCCGGGCAGTTTCCGCGGACGCAGCAAGGACCAGTTGCGCCAGATACAGATGATCTACCAGATGGCCGATACCGCGCTCAATCCGCGCAAGACGATCGGTCAGATCATCGGCCGTCCGGTCGAATTCTACGGCGGCCTGCGTGGCCGGGCGCGCCGTGCCCGGGTGGAGGAGCTGCTGGCCCAGATCGAGCTCGAGCCATCGCAATATATCGACCGGCTGCCCTCCGAGCTGTCTGGCGGTCAGAAACAGCGCATCGGCATCGCCCGCGCCCTTGCCGCCGAGCCGCGCTTCATCATCTGCGACGAGGTGACCTCGGCGCTCGACCAGCTGGTCGCCGAGGGCATCCTCAAGCTGCTGGCCGATCTTCAGGACGAGCTGGGCCTGTCCTATATGTTCATCACGCATGATCTGGCCACGGTCCGCTCGATCGCCGACGAGGTCGTGGTGATGAAGGATGGCGAAGTCGTCGAGCAGGGGAGCAAAGACGACATGTTCACCCCGCCGCACCATCCCTATACCGACCTGCTGCTCAGCTCCGTGCCGGAGATGGATCCCGACTGGCTGAGCGAGCTTTTGAAGGAGCGCGGGCTCGAGAATATCGGCGACGCGGCGTCGGACAGGATGTGATACACCCGTCCCCGGCAGGGGGGGCGGCCAGGATGCCCTTCCGAGGGGCGATGAAAGACCCGGCTTTCGTCCAAGGGCGCACCGCCGGGAACCGATAACGAGACCAAGGGGAGAGAACTTATGACCAACATGTCACGCCGAGGCCTTCTGCGCACGGGCGCCGCCGCCTCCGTCCTCGCCGCCACCGGGCTTCCGCTCAGGGCGCAGGGCAAGAGGGGCGGGCGTCTGCGCGTCGGCATGAACGGGGCCAACACCTCCGACAGCTGGGACGCGCGGACCCATTCGGACATCTTCATGATCTCCGCCGCCCAGGGGGCGGTCTTCGACAACCTCACCGAGATCGCCCCGGATGGCAGCCTGCGCGGCGAGCTTGCCGAAAGCTGGGAGGCCAGCGAGGATGCGAAGACCTGGACCTTCACGCTGCGCAGGGGCGTCACCTTCCACAATGGCAAATCCTTCGGCGCCGATGACGTGATCGAATCGCTGCAGCTGCACGTGGCCGAGGACAGCAAGTCCGCCGCCAAGCCGATCGTCGCCGCGATCACCGAGATGAAGAAACTCGGCGAGCATCAAGTGCAGTTCACGCTGAATGCCGGCAATGCCGACTTCCCCTACCTGATGTCGGATTATCACCTGCTGATCTATCCCGCGGGCCAGCTCGACGAGGCGCTTTCCAAGGGGATCGGCACCGGGCTCTACCGCGCCGAGGCCTTCGAGCCGGGCGTGCGTTTCGTCGGCAAGCGCGTCGACAGCCATTACAAGGACGGCAATTTCGGCTGGTTCGACGAGATCGAGTATATCGCGATCAATGACGGCACCGCCCGGATGAACGCCCTGATGACCGGCCAGGTCGATGCGATCAACCGGATCGACTTCAAGACCGAGGCGCTGCTCAAGGCCAATCCGAATGTCCGCATCCTCGAGGTTACGGGCAACCAGCACTACACCTTCCCGATGCTCACCGACGTGTCGCCCTTCGATCAGGTGCATGTTCGCAAGGCGCTGAAATACGGGATCAATCGCCAGGAGATGGTCGACAAGATCCTGCTCGGCCACGGCCAGGTCGGCAACGACACCCCCATCGGCCCGGCCAACCAGTATTACAACGCCGACATGGAGCAGCTCGCCTACGATCCCGACAAGGCCAAGTTCCACCTCAAGCAGGCCGGCATCGACCGGCTGAACATCGACCTGTCGGCCTCCAACGCCGCCTTCAACGGCGCGATCGACGCGGCGCAGCTCTACCAGGCCTCCGCCGGTGCGGGCGGCATCGAGATCAATCTCGTGCAGGAGCCGGCCGACGGTTACTGGTCGAATGTCTGGCTCAAGAAGCCGTTCTGCGCGGCCTACTGGTCGGGACGGGCCACCGAGGACTGGATGTTCTCCTCGGCCTACGAGGCGGGCGTGCCGTGGAATGACAGCCACTGGGACGACGCGCGCTTCCAGGAGCTGCTGATCGCGGCGCGGGCCGAACTCGACAGCGACACCCGCCGCGGCCAGTATTACGAGATGCAGGAAATCCTGCGCGACCGGGGCGGCGTGATCGTGCCTATGTTCGCCAATTTCGTGGGCGCGCTCAGCACCAAGGTCGGCACCCCCGAGACGGTCGGCAACCTGTGGCAGATGGACAATGCCCGCATGGCCGAGCGCTGGTGGATGAACTGATCGCGCCCCGGCCGCGCGCGCCGCGGCCGGAACCCGTGCGATCTTTGCCCCCCCTTCGCGCCGCACCGCGCGCGGAGGGGGGGCGCCTTACCGCTTGCAGTTCGCGGCGCCCTGGCCTATATCCCGCACAACAGCGGCGCGTCGGGGTCCACACCCGATGATCCACCGGATCATTCCAACGGGCCGCGCGCCCGTTTTTTTGTGCCTGCACGCCAGTCCCGGAGGCCAGACATGTCAGACCTGATTGCCAAAGCCAGCATCGACCGCCGCCTTGCCGAGGTCATCGCCCCGGTCATCGAGGGGATGGGCTTCGAGCTTGTCCGCGTGCGCTACATGGGCGGCAAGACGCCCACGGTGCAGATCATGGCCGATCGCCCGGAAGGCGGGATCGAGGTCGATGAATGCGGCCGGATCTCCACCGAGGTCAGCGCCCATCTCGACGTCGAGGATCCGATCGAGGAGGCCTACACGCTGGAAGTGTCGAGCCCCGGCATCGATCGCCCCCTGACCCGCCTGAAGGATTTCGAGACCTGGGCGGGCTATGTCGCCAAGATCGAGACGGACGAGCTGATCGACGGGCAGCGCCGCTTCAAGGGCGAGCTTGCCGGGGTCGAGAACGGCGAGATCCTCATCGAGATCGAGCAGGGGACGATCGGCCTGCGCTTCGACTGGGTCTCCGATGCCAAGCTCGTGCTGACCGACGACCTGATCCGCGACGTGCTGAGGTCGCGCAAGGATGCCGGGCAGATCGACGAGAGCCAATTCGACGAGATCGAAACCATCATCGAGTCGGAAGACGATGCGCGTCTTCCCGAACAGAAGGACTGAGCCCTATGGCCATCACCTCCGCCAACCAGCTTGAGCTGCTTCAGACCGCCGAGGCCGTCGCGCGCGAAAAGATGATCGATCCCGGCCTGGTGGTCGAGGCGATGGAAGAGAGCCTCGCCCGCGCTGCCAAGTCGCGCTACGGATCCGAGATGGATATCCGGGTCAGCATCGACCGCAAGACGGGCCGCGCCACCTTCACCCGCGTGCGCACGGTCGTCGCCGAGGAGGAGCTCGAGAACTACCAGGCCGAGATGACGGTCGAGCAGGCGCGCCAGTACATGGAAGCGCCCCAGATCGGCGATGAGTTCTCCGAGGAAGTGCCGCCCGTGGAAATGGGCCGTATCGCCGCGCAGAGCGCCAAGCAGGTCATCTTGCAGAAGGTCCGCGAGGCCGAGCGCGATCGCCAGTACGAGGAGTTCAAGGACCGCGCCGGCACGATCATCAACGGCGCCGTCAAGCGCGAGGAATACGGCAACGTCATCGTCGATATCGGCCGGGGCGAGGCCGTTCTGCGCCGCAACGAGAAGATCGGCCGCGAAAGCTATCGCCCGAACGACCGCATCCGCGTCTACATCAAGGATGTGCGGCGCGAGCCGCGCGGCCCGCAGATTTTCCTCAGCCGCACGGCACCCGAATTCATGGCCGAGCTCTTCAAGATGGAAGTGCCCGAGATCTACGACGGCATCATCGAGATCAAGGCCGTGGCGCGCGATCCGGGCAGCCGCGCCAAGATCGCCGTGATCTCCCATGACAGCTCGATCGACCCTGTCGGCGCCTGCGTCGGCATGCGCGGCAGCCGAGTCCAGGCCGTCGTGAACGAGCTTCAGGGCGAGAAGATCGACATCATCCCGTGGAACGAGGATCAGCCGACCTTCCTCGTCAACGCGCTGCAGCCCGCCGAGGTGACGAAGGTCGTGCTCGACGAGGAAGCCGAGCGGATCGAGGTCGTGGTGCCCGAAGGTCAGCTCAGCCTCGCGATCGGCCGCCGGGGCCAGAACGTGCGCCTGGCCAGCCAGCTCACCGGGCTCGACATCGACATCATGACCGAGGAGGAGGAGAGCCAGCGCCGCCAGGCCGAGTTCGAGGCCCGCACGCGTCTGTTCATGGACACGCTCGATCTCGACGAGTTCTTCGCGCAGCTCCTGGTCTCCGAGGGCTTCACCTCGCTCGAGGAGGTCGCCTATGTCGAATCGGACGAGCTTCTGGTCATCGACGGCGTGGACGAGAGCACCGCGAGCGAGCTGCAGGCGCGTGCCAGCGATTTTCTTGAGGAGCAGAACCGCAAGGCGCTGGCCCATGCCCGCGAGCTGGGTGTCGAGGACAGCCTGGTTGAATTCGAGGGGCTGACACCCCAGATGATCGAAGCACTGGCGGAGGATGGCGTGAAGACGCTGGAGGATTTCGCGACCTGTGCCGATTGGGAACTGGCCGGTGGCTGGACGACCGTCGACGGGCAGCGGGTCAAGGATGACGGCGTGCTCGAGAAGTTCGACGTCTCCCTCGAGGAAGCGCAGGCCATGGTCATGACCGCGCGCATTCAGCTCGGCTGGGTCGATCCGGCCGATCTCGAGGCGGAAGAAGGCGAAGAGCCGGATGCCGATCCGGCCGAGGAGACGGTCGCCGGGGACGCCGGAACCAACTGAACCCAGGACGGGGAGACCACATGTCGCGAGGCGGCCAACAAAAGGATCGGGACGAGCCCGAACGGCGCTGCCTTGCGAGCGGCGAGGTCAATCCGCGCCGCGGGCTGATCCGTTTCGTGATCGGCCCCGATGACGAGGTCGTTCCCGACATCGCCGGCAAGCTTCCCGGCCGGGGCATGTATGTCAGCGCCGAGCGTGACGCGCTCGATCTCGCGGTGACGCGCAAGCTCTTCTCCCGCGGGGCCAAGCGGCAGGTCCGGGTTCCGGAGGGCCTCGTGGCGCAGATCGACGCGATCCTGCTGCGCCGGGTGCTCGACCGTATTTCCCTCGCACGAAAGGCGGGGGCGGCTGTCGCCGGCTACGAAAAGGCGAAGGACTGGCTGATGAAAGAGCAGGCCGCGATCCTGCTGCAGGCCAGCGACGGCTCCGAACGGGGCAAGACCAAGTTGCGTCCCCCGGGTGGACGGGGGTCCTATTTCGACATTCTGACCGGCCAAGAATTGGGTTTGGCTTTCGGTCGGGAACATGTGATACATGCGGCGCTTGCCGCCGGCGCGCTCGCTGACAGGTTCAGGGATGACGCAGTGCGGCTTTCAGGCGTTCGCGACAGTGTCGGTGGCGATGCCACCGGAAAGGTGAAGAAAACCCTATGAGCGACAATGACGGCAAGAAGACTCTCGGCGTTCGTGGCGGCGGTGGCCCCCGTTCCGGTCAGGTGAAGCAGAGCTTTAGCCATGGCCGGACGAAAAGCGTCGTGGTCGAGACCAAGCGCAAGCGCGTGGTGGTGCCCAAGCCTGCTGGAACGAAAACGAATGCCGGTGGAAAATCCGTCGGCGGCGATCCTTCGCGGCGTCCCGCCGGCATCACGGATGCCGAGCTGGAACGCCGGATGAAGGCCCTTTCCGCGGCGAAGGCCCGCGAGGCGGACGAGACCGCGAAGCGGGAGGCCGACGAAAAGGCCCGTGCCGCCGAGCGTGAACGCCGGCGCGCCGAGATCGAGGAAAAGGAGCGCGAGGAGCGCGAACGCGAGGAGAAGGCCAAGGCGAAGGCCGAGGAAGACGCCCGCCGGCTCAAGGCCGAGGCGGATGCGAAGGCGCGTGCCGCCGAGCCCGCCCCCGCGGCCCCGTCGCCCGCCGATGCCGAGGCGCGTGCCGCCAAGCCGCAGCAAGCTGCCCCCCGCAAGACCGACCGCGACAACCGCACCGACCGTCCGGCGAAGCCCGGAAAGGGCGGCGACGACAAGCGCCGGTCCGGCAAGCTGACCCTGAACCAGGCCCTTTCGGGCGGTGAAGGCGGACGGCAGCGTTCGATGGCCGCGATGAAGCGCAAGCAGGAGCGTGCGCGTCAGAAGGCCATGGGACAGAATATCGAGCGCGAGAAGGTCGTTCGCAATGTCAACCTGCCCGAGGCGATCACCGTTCAGGAGCTTGCCAACCGCATGGCCGAGCGCGTGGCCGACGTGGTCAAGTCGCTCATGCAGAGCGGCATCATGGCGACGCAGACCCAGACGATCGACGCCGATACCGCCGAGCTGATCATCGAGGAATTCGGCCACAAGGTCGTCCGTGTCTCCGACGCCGATGTCGAGCAAGTGATCGAACAGGCCGAGGACCGCGCCGAGGACCTGCTGGACCGTGCGCCGATCATCACCGTCATGGGCCATGTCGACCACGGCAAGACCTCGCTCCTCGACGCGATCCGCAATGCGCGCGTCGTGGCAGGGGAAGCCGGCGGGATCACCCAGCATATCGGCGCCTACCAGGTGAAGACCGAGAGCGGACAGCTCCTGACCTTCCTCGATACACCCGGTCACGCGGCCTTCACCTCGATGCGTGCCCGCGGTGCGCAGGTGACGGATATCGTGATCCTGGTGGTTGCCGCGGATGATGCGGTGATGCCGCAGACCGTGGAGGCGATCAATCACGCCAAGGCGGCCGGCGTTCCGATGATCGTCGCGATCAACAAGATCGACCGCCCGGCGGCCAATCCCGACAAGGTCCGCACCGACCTGCTTCAGCATGAGGTGATCGTCGAGAAGATGTCCGGCGAGGTTCAGGATGTCGAGGTCTCCGCGATCAACGGCACCGGGCTCGACCAGCTTCTGGAGGCAATCGCGCTTCAGGCCGAACTGCTGGAGCTCAAGGCGAATCCCGATCGCAACGCCAGCGGCGCTGTCATCGAGGCGCAGCTCGACGTGGGCCGCGGTCCGGTCGCGACGGTGCTCGTGCAGAACGGCACCCTGCGCAAGGGCGACATCTTCGTCGTCGGCGAGCAGTGGGGCAAGGTGCGCGCCATGGAGAACGACCAGGGCGAGCGCGTGGATGTCGCGGGTCCCTCGGTTCCGGTCGAGGTTCTCGGCCTGAACGGCACGCCGGAGGCGGGCGATGTGCTCAACGTCGTCGAGACCGAGGCGCAGGCGCGCGAGATCGCCGAATATCGCGAGAAGGCTGCCAAGGAGAAACGCGCCGCCGTCGGTGCCGCGACCACCCTCGAGCAGATGATGGCCAAGGCCAAGGCGGACGAGACGGTGGCCGAGCTGCCGATCCTGATGAAGGCCGACGTGCAGGGCTCTGCCGAGGCGATCGTCCAGGCGATGGAGAAGATCGGCAATGACGAGGTTCGGGTGCGCGTTCTGCATTCCGGCGTCGGCGCGATCACCGAGAGCGACATCGGACTGGCGGAAGCTTCCGGTGCCCCGGTCTTTGGCTTCAACGTCCGTGCGAATGCCAGTGCCCGCGCGACCGCGAACCAGAAGGGTGTGGAGATCCGATACTACTCGGTGATCTACGACCTCGTGGACGACGTGAAGGCGGCGGCATCCGGCCTGCTATCGGCGGAAGTGCGCGAGACGTTCATCGGCTATGCGCAGATCCGCGAAGTCTTCAAGGTTTCGAATGTCGGCAAGGTCGCCGGCTGTCTCGTGACCGAAGGCGTGGCGCGCCGCAGCGCCGGTGTGCGCCTGCTGCGTGACAACGTGGTGATCCACGAAGGCACGCTGAAGACCCTCAAGCGCTTCAAGGACGAGGTCTCCGAGGTTCAGTCCGGTCAGGAATGCGGCATGGCCTTCGAGAACTACGAAGACATCCGGCCCAATGACGTGATCGAGATCTTCACCCGTGAAGAGGTCGAGCGCAGCCTCAGCTGATCGCTGTCGGGACAAGTTTGAACCATGGAAGGGGCGGTGCGTTTGCATCGCCCCTTTTCGCATGGACGGTTGAGCCGATCGCGAGCATCTTTGCCGTGCCGTGCCGTGCCGTGCCGTGCCGTGCCGTGCCGTGCCGTGCCGTGCGGCGTTCAGTTGCGCGGGACCGGCGCCCCGCAGAAGAGACGGTTTCCCACCCTGACGACGGCACGCCCGTCGGCGAGAATTTCCACGAGCCGTCCCTGGATCGCGATGCAGCTTGCGATGGTGATGGTCCTGATCATCGTCCCTGTCTCCTGGCTGACGCCCCCGTTACGAGTGGAGCGTGGACCAGCATGCACGCAAAGCGTGAACCAGCGGTTAGCCTCAGAGCAGATCGATGAGTGCCGGGATCAGCGGCAGGTCCGCCGGAGGCATCGGCAGCGCACGCATGTCGCGCGGCCGTACCCATCTGAGCGCCTGACCCTCGCGCCCATGCGGCTGCCCGGCCCAGCGGCGGCATACGAAGAGCGGCATGAGAAGGTGAAATTCGCTATAGCGATGGCTGGCGAAGGAGAGCGGTGCGAGGCAACTCTCCCACGTGTCGATGCCGAGTTCTTCGTGCAGCTCGCGAATCAATGCATGTTCGGGACTTTCGCCGGGATCGACCTTGCCGCCGGGGAATTCCCACATGCCGGCAAGGGACTTCCCTTCGGGACGCTGGGCAAGCAGCACGCGCCCGTCGACATCGACGAGCGCCGCCGCGCTGACCAGCAGGATCGGAGCCATGTCATCGCCGCCCATGCCAGCCGCCTCAGGATCGGTAATCGGCATTGATCTCGATGTAGCGATGCGTGAGATCGCAGGTCCACACCGTGGCCGTGCCGGAGCCCAGGCCCAGATCGATTCCGATCGTCAGCTCCTGCCGCTTCATGTAGGCCGCGCCGTCCTCTTCCTTGTAACCCGGAGAGACCCAGCCGTTCTCGGCCACCGTCAGATCACCGAAACGGATGGCGAGGCGGTCGCGGTCGGCCTGTGCCCCCGATTTGCCGACGGCCATGACGACGCGGCCCCAGTTGGGATCCTCGCCTGCGATCGCGGTCTTCACGAGCGGCGAGTTGGCCGTGGCCATGGCGACGCGCCGGGCGTCCTCGTCATCGGCGGCGCCGGTCACCGCGATCTCGATGAATTTCGTTGCCCCCTCGCCGTCGCGCACAACCTGATGGGCCAGGTCGAGCATCACCGATCCGAGCGCCTCCTCGAAGCGGCGGCCCGCCACGCTGTCGCGCTCGGTGATCTCCTCGATGCCGCTTTGCCCGGTGGCCGCGGCGAGGAGCATGTCGGAGGTGGAGGTATCGCTGTCGACGGTGATGCAGTTGAAGCTGCGATCGGTCCGCGCCGAGAGCATGTCCTGAAGCACCGGACGCGCGATCTTCGCATCGGTGAAGATATAGACGAGCATGGTCGCCATGTCGGGCGCGATCATCCCGGACCCCTTGGCGATGCCGGCGATCCGCACCGGCTTGCCGTCGATCTCGCAGCCGGCGCTCGCGCCCTTCGGGAAGGTGTCGGTGGTCATGATGGCGCGGGCCGCCTGGCCGATCGCCTCCTCGCTCAGGTCGGCGCCGAGCGTGCCGAGCGCGGCGGTGATCCGGTCATGGGGGAGGGCCTCGCCGATCACGCCGGTCGAGGCGCTGAAGACCCGCTCGGAGGGAAGGCCGAGCACGGTCGCAACGCCCTCGGTCACGCGGGCGACCGCCTCGGCGCCGGAGCGCCCGGTGAAGGCATTTGCATTGCCGGAATTGACGATGATCGCCGCGCCCTGCGCGCCGTCGCCGCCGATCTTCTCCTGGCAATCGAGGATCGAGGCGGCCCGCGTCGCCGAGCGGGTGAAGACGCCCGCCACGCGGCTGCCCGGGGCGAGATGGACCAGCATCACGTCGGTGCGGCCGGCATATCGAACCCCCGCGGCGGTGGCGGCGAAGCGGGCCCCCGCGATCACCGGAAGATCGGGGAAGTCCGACGGCGCAAGCGGGGAGACCTTCACCGTCTTGGTTTTCTTGACCGGGGCAAGCCCCTTCAGCTCTTCTTGCAACTGGGCGATCTTCGCGGTGATCGCCTCGGCCGTGCCGGGGGTGCCCATATGTCGGTCCGATCAGTTGAGGATGCTGTCGTCGCGCAGCAGCGCGGCATCGATCCCGTCGGCGGCGGTCTTCTCGACATCGGCCTTGTCGGTGATGTCGGCGATGGCCTCCTGCACGGCTTCCTGCTGGATCTGGGCGGCCAGATCGTCGCGCACGTCATCGAGCGTCGGGGCGGGCTGTTCGCGGGTCTCGTTGAGCTTGACGACATGCCAGCCGAACTGGGTCTGCGTCGGGGCCGACACGGCGCCCGGCTCGAGCGTCTTCACCGCTTCCTCGAACTCGTCGACCATCATGCCGGGGCCGAACCAGCCGAGCTCGCCGCCATTGGGGCCGGAGGGACCGGTGGACTTCTCGGCCGCGAGTTCCGCGAAGTCCTTGCCGTTCTCGATCTCGTTGATCAGCGCCTCGGCCTCTTCCTCGGTCTCCACGAGGATATGGGACGCGTTCCACTCGGTCTGCGCCTCGCTGCCGGCATAGGTCTCGTCATAGGCCGCCTGCAGTGCCTCGTCGGTAACCGCCTCGTCGGCGACGGCCTGGATCCGCTCGCCGGCCAGCAGGGCGCGGCGCTCGTTCTCGAGCATCAGCTCCGCACGCCCCGACAGGGCCGCGTCGCTGCTGAGCGCGGTCTGCTGGATGAGCTGCTCGAGAATGCCGTCCCACAGCGCCTGGTCCGGCATCTGCTGATATTGCTCGGGGAGGCGCTCGCGCATCACGATCATGTGGCCCAGGGTGATCGGGGTGCCGTTCACGGTGGCGACGACCGTGGCCGCATCGGGGGTCGCGGCGGTATCGGTGGCGGCATCGCTCGCGGTATCGGTCGTTGCCTGATCCTGAGTGGCCTGATCCTGGGCGGTCTGTTCCTGCGCGAAGACCGGCATGGCGAAGCTCGCCGCGATCAATCCGGCACCGGTCAGAGTACGAATATTCGACATTGTGATGGTCCTTCCTTCCGGCCCCCCTCGGGGGGCTGACATTGACACTGTGCAAGGCCCCCCTTACATCGCGAGAAGCCGCGAGGAGGGGCCGTTTCTTGCAGCCTGTCTATGCGGGCCTGCCGTTACGGGCAAGCCGGTCCCCTCACACGATGCCGTCAGGAGTGCACATGCTGGGTCTGGGAACTGTCGCGAAGAAGGTGTTCGGAACGCCGAACGATCGCAAGATCAAGGCAACGCGTCCGCTGGTCGAGAAGATCAACGCGCTCGAGCCGGAATTCGAGGCGCTGAGCGACGAGGAAATCAAGGCGCGCACCGCCAGCCTGATGGACCGTGCCGCCGGCGGCGAGAGCCTCGACGCGCTGCTTCCCGAAGCCTTCGCCAACTGCCGCGAGGCGGCGCGCCGGGCGCTCGGGCTGCGGGCCTTCGACACGCAGCTGATGGGCGGCATCTTCCTGCATCAGGGCAATATCTCGGAGATGAAGACCGGCGAGGGCAAGACCCTCGTGGCGACGTTCCCCGCCTATCTCAACGCGCTCGTGAACAAGGGCGTGCACATCGTCACGGTGAACGACTACCTCGCCCGGCGCGACGCGGAATGGATGAGCAAGGTCTACGGCGCCCTCGGGATGAGCTGCGGCGTGGTCTACCCGCAGCAGCCCGAGAAGGAGAAGCGCGAGGCCTATGGCTGCCACGTGACCTACGCCACCAACAACGAGCTGGGCTTCGATTACCTGCGCGACAACATGAAGTCCGAGCTCAAGGACATGCATCAGCGCGATCATTACTACGCGATCGTCGACGAGGTCGATTCGATCCTGATCGACGAGGCGCGCACGCCGCTCATCATTTCCGGGCCCAGCGAGGACCGCTCCGAGCTCTACCGCGTGATCGACGCGGTGATCCCGCTGCTGCAGGAAAGCCATTACTCGCTCGACGAGAAGACGCGGAACGTCAACTACACCGACGAGGGCAACGAGTTTCTCGAGACGCACCTGTCGGAGGCGGGGATCCTGCCCGAGGGGCAGACCCTCTACGATCCCGAGAGCACCACGATCGTCCACCACGTCAACCAGGGCCTGCGCGCGCACAAGCTGTTCCAGCGCGACAAGGACTATATCGTGCGCGACGACGAGGTCGTGCTGATCGACGAGTTCACGGGGCGGATGATGACCGGACGGCGCCTGTCCGACGGTCTGCACCAGGCGATCGAGGCCAAGGAGAACGTCAAGATCCAGCCCGAGAACGTCACCCTCGCCAGCGTGACCTTCCAGAACTATTTCCGTCTCTACGACAAGTTGGCCGGGATGACCGGCACGGCGACGACCGAGGCCGAGGAATTCGCCGAGATCTACAAGCTCGGAGTGGTCGAGGTGCCGACCAACCGTCCCATCGCCCGCGTCGACGAGCATGACGCCGTCTATCGCACGGCGCGCGAGAAATACGCCGCCATCGTCGAGGCGATCAAGGAGGCTCATGCGAAGGGCCAGCCGGTCCTCGTCGGGACGACCTCGATCGACAAGTCCGAATTGCTGTCGAACCTGCTCAAGCAGGAAAGCCTGCCGCATAACGTGCTCAATGCCCGCCAGCACGAGCAGGAGGCGCAGATCGTCGCCGATGCCGGCAAGGTCGGGGCGATCACCATCGCCACCAACATGGCCGGCCGCGGCACCGACATCCAGCTTGGCGGCAATGTCGACATGAAGGTGATGCAGGCGCTCGATGCCGATCCCGACGCCGATCCGGAGGAGCTGCGCCAGCGGATGCAGGCCGAGGTCGCCGAGGAGAAGGCGCGCGTCAAGGAGGTGGGCGGTCTCTTCGTCCTCGCCACCGAGCGCCACGAGAGCCGCCGCATCGACAACCAGCTTCGCGGCCGCTCGGGCCGCCAGGGCGATCCGGGCCGCTCGTCCTTCTTCCTCAGCCTCGAGGATGACCTGATGCGCATCTTCGGCTCGGAGCGGCTGGAGAACGTGCTCTCCAAGCTGGGCATGAAGGAAGGCGAGGCGATCGTTCATCCCTGGGTCAACAAGTCGCTCGAAAAGGCACAGGCGAAGGTCGAGGGGCGCAACTTCGACATCCGCAAGCAGCTCCTGAAGTTCGACGACGTGATGAACGACCAGCGCAAGGTGATCTTCGGACAGCGCCGCGAGATCATGGAGGCCAATGATCTCGAAGAGATCGTCGCCGACATGCGTCACCAGGTGATCGACGACCTGGTCGAGCAATACATCCCGCCGCGCAGCTATGCCGATCAGTGGGACGGCGAGGGGCTCTATGTCGCCGCGATGGAGCGGATCGGCGTGGATGTTCCGGTCATCGCCTGGACCGAGGAGGACGGCGTCGACGAGCAGACCATCCGCGAGCGGCTCTACGAGGCCTCCGACAAGCTGATGGCCGAGAAGACCGAAGCCTTCGGGAAGACCTCCATGCGGATGATCGAGAAGCAGATGCTGCTTCAGGCGATCGATAGCAAGTGGCGCGAGCATCTGCTGACGCTCGAGCATCTGCGCTCCGTCGTCGGCTTCCGCGGCTATGCGCAGCGTGATCCGCTCAACGAGTACAAGACCGAGGCCTTCCAGCTCTTCGAGCACATGCTCGAGAGCCTGCGCAGCGAGGTGACCACCAAGCTCGCGCAGATCCGGCCGATGAACCGCGAAGAGCAGGAAGAGATGTACGCCCAGATCGAGGCGCAACGCGAGGCCATGCGCAAGCAGCTCGAGGAGAAATATGCGGCCGAGGATGCCGCTCAGGGCTCCGGCGGCACCTCCGCGGCCGTCCGCACGGCGCCCGACGGTGCGGCGCAGCCGGCAACCGGAAGCGCCCGTCCCGACTTCGACGAGGCCGATCCGGCGACCTGGGGAAATCCCGGCCGCAACGATTCCTGTCCCTGCGGCTCCGGCAAGAAGTTCAAGCACTGCCACGGCGTCCTCGCCTGACCCGGCCGGGCGCCCGCGGCTGACGCCGAAGCGCCTGACCGCCGCCACAGCTTCGGCGGAATCGCCCATCATGGTTAAACCCGATCGCAGGAAAGGGTCATGCCATGCAGAAGCTCACTATCTTCTCCCCGCGCACCGCCGCTGTCGCCGCCGTGGTGGCGCTCGGCGTTCTGGCCGCTGGCGGCACGGTCGCGCTTCGCTCGCATCTGGGTGAGGCTGCGAGCGGCTTGGCACACGGCGCTGCGCGACCGGCAACCGAGATCGCCACGCGCGGCGAGAGCGCGGCCCTGCGCTTCTCGGTCGCGCCCCTTGCGGGTGGCATGCGCGCCGGTGCTCTGCCCCATCCGCCGGCGGAGATGCTGGTGCCGGCCCTCGCCGCGCCCCCCCTGCGCGCGCTGAGTGCCAGGCCCGCCAGGATGGAGGCCGCCACCGATTGCCGGGCCCATCTGGCGCTCGAGGCGCTCGCCGGCGCGCGCATGGCCGTCACTGTCACCGCCCCCTGCAATGGCAAGGCACGCATCGAGGTCATGCATGAAGGGATCACCTTCACCCAGGAGCTGAGTGCGGCGGGCGACTGGACAGGCATCGTGCCCGCCCTGTCGCCGCGTGCCAGTGTCACGGCTCGTTTGGGAGAACAGGCGCTTTCGGCAGGACCGATCACCATTCTCGATCACGCCGATTACGAGCGCGTGGTCCTCGCATGGGACGGGCAGACGGGTTTGCAGATCCATGCGCTCGAATTCGGGGCGGGCTACGGCACGGCCGGTCATGTCTCGGCTGCCAGCTCCGATGAGGGTGCCGCATCGGGCAGCGTCTTCCGCCTCGGCGCGTCCCATCTCGCCAATGCCGCGCAGGCCGAGATCTACAGCTTGCCGAAGGACGCGGCCGCGCGGCGCGGAACGGTGCGCCTCGTCGTGGAGGCGGAGGTCACGCCCTATTCCTGCGGCCGCATGGTGCACGGCACGGCATTCCAGCCCGCGCCGGACGGAACGCTCGGGGCGACGGAACTGCGGCTTCACATGCCCGAGTGCAACGAGGTGGGCGATATTCTCATATTGAAAAACCTGCTCAGAGACGTGAAGATCGCGGCGAACTGACGGAATGGTCGCGAACGCCCGATGAACCACTGCCGCGCGGCTGCGAGCGCCGCGCTTTTTCTCTTCTTCACGAGCTTCGGTGCCCTTGCCGAAACCGTCACCCTGTCATCGCAGACGGGCGGGTTCGCGATGCGCGGCACGCTCATGGGCTATGACGGCGAGTTCTACAGGCTCGATACCGAACACGGCGTCCTGTCGCTCGATGCCGCGCGCGTGGAGTGCAGCGGCGCGGGCTGTCCCGATCTCGACGGTTTCGTGCCCGTGGTGACCTTCTCGGGCGCGCGCGCCCTTGGCGAGACCCTTCTCCCGGCCCTGATCGAGACCTTCGCCAGCCGCAACGGATACAGCGTCACGCGCGACGTGGTGGATGATCTGACCTTTTCCTACGAACTGGCGGAGAGGTCCGGCGGGAGTGCCGTCGGCCGTTTCGATTTCCGCCTGACAAGCTCGGACGAGGGCATGGCGGACCTTCTGGCGGAGGTTGCGGATATTGCGCTGTCGCTGCGCGAGGCCACGGGGGCGGAGATCGCCGCGGGGCGCGGATCGCTCCTGGGGGATCTGAACGGGCGCGGACGCAGCCGGATCATCGCACTCGATGGCATCGTTCCGCTCGTCTCGGTCGGCAATCCACTGGCGGAGATCGGTCTGTCGCAGCTGCGATCCATCTTCGCCGGCGAGATCGCCGACTGGTCGGAGCTGACCGGACTGGAGCAGCCGATCACGTTGCATCTGCGCGACGACGCCTCCGGTCAGGCACAGGCGTTCCTGACGCGCGTGATGGGGCGGGAGACGGCGCTGGCGGAGGGAATAACGCGTCACGACAGCAATGCCGCGATCGCCGATGCAGTGGCCCGGGATCCCGGTGCGCTCGGCATCGGGAGCTATTCGGAGATGGGCAATGCCATGCCCGTCGCGCTGAAGGGACCTTGCGGCTTCGCATCCGTTGCCAGCGAGACCTCGCTCAAGACCGAGGATTACCCGCTGACCGCGCCGCTCTTCGCCTATCTGCCCAATTACCGCCTGCCGCAGATCGGGCGGCGATTCCTGGCCTACATGAACTCGCCCGCCGCGCAGCCGGTGATCCGCCGGGCGGGCTTCGTGGATCAGTTCCCGAGGGCGATTCCGCTCGATGCGCAGGGGCACCGGTTCGCGACCGCCATCGCCCGTGCCGGCGACGAGATCGGCCTGTCCGACCTGCAACGCCTTGTCAGGGTGCTGTCGAACATGACGCGCCTGACCCTGACATTCCGCTTCGAGGATGGCGCGGCGCAGCTCGACCCGCAATCGCGCTCCAACATCGCCCTGCTCGGCGAGGCCCTGGAGCGGGGCGTCTTCGACGACAGGGCCCTCGTCTTCGTCGGGTTCAGCGACGGTCTCGGCCCGGCTGGCTTGAACCGCAGGCTCTCGCGGGAACGGGCCCGCACCGTCCGCGATGCCGTTCGCCGCGCCAGCCACGGAGCCTCCGATGCGGCGCTGCCGGAACTCGAGATCGAGGCATTCGGCGAGGCCATGCCAATGGCCTGCGACGAGACGGAATGGGGACGGGGCGTGAATCGCCGCGTCGAGGTCTGGCTCAGGTGATCATAGGTAGCCCTCGGCGCGGAAGCTGAGCTCCCGACTCTTGCCGATGATCAGGTGGTCATGGAGCACCAGACCGAGCGCGGCGCAGGCCTGCCCGACCTGTTCGGTCATGGCAATGTCGGCCTGGCTCGGCGTGGGATCGCCGGAGGGATGATTGTGCACGAGGATCAGGGCCTTCGCATTGAGCTCCAGCGCCCGCTTGACGATCTCGCGGGGATAGACGGGAACATGGTCGACAGTGCCCCGCGCCTGCTCCTCGTCGGCCACGAGGATGTTCTTGGTGTCGAGGAACAGCACCCTGAACTGCTCGGTCGGACGGTGCGACATCGTCGTGTGGCAGTAATCTAGAACCGCTTCCCAGTCCGAGATGACATGGCGCTGCATCATCCGGGCACGGGCCATCCGGTGGGCCGCGGCCTCGATCACCTTGAGATCGTGCATGACCACGGGACCCACGCCGCGCACCGCGAGCAGCGCATCCGGGGGCGCCGACAGGATGCGGCCGAGATCGCCGAACGTATCGACGAGACGCCGGGCGAGGGGTTTGACATCGCGTCTCGGGATCGAGCGGAAGAGGAGCAATTCCAGCAATTCGTAATCGGGCATGGCAGCGGCACCGCCGACACTGAATCGCTCGCGCAGCCGGGCACGGTGATCGCGGATATAGGAGGGTTGCCGGCCGGGGCCGACAGGCGCCTCGTCATCGTCGAAGCGTGCCCTGCTGTCATGAAATGAATTGGCCGATCCTGTCATGGTAAACAGGATCGGCCCGGCACCTTACGGAATGATTAACCCGAAGGGGTCAATTCTTCATTCCATCCCAGAAGGTCTTCACCTTCTTGAAGAAGCCGGAAGTCTCCGGGTTGTTGTTCTCGCTCAACCTGTCGAATTCGCGCAGGATCTCTTTCTGACGCGATGTCAGGTTGACGGGGGTTTCGACCGCCAGTTCGATATACATGTCGCCCTGGCCACCGCCGCGCAGCATCGGCATGCCTTTTCCGCGCAGGCGCATCTGCTTGCCCGACTGGCTGCCGGCGGGGATCTTCACACGGCTGCGGCCCCCGTCGATGGTCGGAACCTCGATATCGCCGCCGAGCGCTGCCGCGGCGATGGAGACAGGCACGCGGCAGAAGAGATGTTCACCCTCGCGCTGGAAGAGGGGATGATCCTCGACCTCCAGGAAGATATAAAGATCGCCGGACGGCCCTCCGCGCAGGCCCGCCTCACCCTCGCCGCCAAGGCGGATCCGGGTGCCGGTCTCGACACCGGCGGGAATGTTGACGCTGAGCGAGCGCTCCTTCTGGACACGGCCGGCGCCGCCGCATTCCGAACAGGGGTTCTTGATGATCTGTCCCGCGCCCGAGCAGGTCGGGCAGGTCCGCTCGACGGTGAAGAAGCCCTGCTGCGCGCGCACCTTGCCCATTCCCGAACAGGTCGGACAGTTCTGCGGCTCGGAGCCTCCCTCGGCGCCGCTGCCTCGGCAGGTACCGCATTGAACGGCCGTCGGAACGGAGACGGTCTTCTGCAGGCCGCGATGGGCCTCCTCGAGCGTCACGCGCAGGTTGTAGCGAAGATCGGCACCCCGCGTCGCGCGCTGGCCGCCGCGTCCACCGCCGCGTCCACCCATGATATCGCCGAAAAGATCATCGAACACGTCCGAGAAGGCACTGGCGAAATCGCCCTGTCCGGGCTGTCCGCCGCGCGCACCGGCAGAGGCGCCCATTCCGCCCTCGAACGCGGCATGGCCATAGCGATCATAGGCTGCCTTCTTCTCGGCATCCTTGAGCACCTCATAGGCCTCGTTGGCTTCCTTGAACTGCGCCTCGGCCTTGGGATTGTCGGCGTTGCGGTCGGGGTGCAGTTCCTTCGCCTTGCCGCGATACGCCTTCTTGATCTCGTCGGGTGAGGCTCCGCGGGAAACCCCGAGAACCTCGTAGAAATCGCGCTTTGCCATAATCTTACATCCTTCTTGAACGGCAGGACCGGCCCGAATGGATCAGGCCGGCCCCGCGCATCCCGAAAGCCTCTTAGGAGGCGCGCTTGTCGTCGTCGAGGTCCTCGAAATCGGCATCCACGATGTCGTCATCGACACTACGCGGACCCTCTTCCTCGGAGTTCTCCTCGCCGCCATCGGCCTTCGCCTGCTCGGCCTTGTAGATGGCCTCGCCCAGCTTCATCGCCGCCTCGGTGACGTTCTGGATACCCGACTTGATCTTGCCGGCATCGTCGGTCTCGAGCTGCTCGTTGAGGTTGCCGATGGCCAGCTCGATCGCCTCGATGGTGCTCGGGTCGACCTTGTCCTTGTGCTCTTCCATCGACTTCTCGGTCGAATGGATGAGCGATTCTGCCTGGTTGCGGGCCTCGACGAGCTCACGGCGGCCCTTGTCGGCCTCGGCATTCGCCTCGGCATCCTTGACCATCTGCTCGATCTCGTCATCCGACAGACCACCCGACGCCTGGATCGTGATGTTCTGCTCCTTGCCGGTGCCCTTGTCCTTGGCACTGACCGACACGATGCCGTTGGCGTCGATGTCGAAGGTCACCTCGATCTGCGGCAGGCCGCGCGGTGCCGGCGGGATGTCTTCCAGGTTGAACTGGCCGAGCATCTTGTTGTCGGACGCCATCTCGCGCTCACCCTGGAAAACCCGGATCGTCACCGCGTTCTGGTTGTCCTCGGCGGTCGAGAAGACCTGGCTCTTCTTGGTCGGGATCGTCGTGTTGCGGTCGATCAGGCGGGTGAAGACACCGCCCAGCGTCTCGATCCCGAGCGAAAGCGGGGTCACGTCGAGCAGCACCACGTCCTTGACGTCGCCCTGAAGCACGCCGGCCTGGATCGCGGCACCGAGCGCCACGACCTCGTCGGGGTTCACGCCCTTGTGCGGCTCCTTGCCGAAGAACTTGGTCACCTCTTCGAGGACGCGCGGCATCCGGGTCATCCCGCCGACCATCACGACCTCGTCGATGTCACCGACCGACAGGCCGGCATCCTTGAGCGCCGCCTTGCACGGATTGATCGAGTTCTTGATCAGATCGCCCACGAGGCTTTCCAGCTTCGCACGGGTCAGTTTCATGACCATGTGCAGCGGCTGGCCGTTGGAGCCCATCGAGATGAAGGGTTGGTTGATCTCGGTCTGGCTGGAGCTCGACAGCTCGATCTTGGCCTTCTCCGCCGCTTCCTTCAGGCGCTGGAGCGCCATCTTGTCCTGCGTCAGGTCGGCGCCGTGCTGCTTCTTGAACTCCTCGGCAAGGTAGTTGACGATCCGCATGTCGAAATCCTCGCCGCCGAGGAACGTGTCCCCGTTGGTCGATTTCACTTCGAAGAGGCCGTCATCGATCTCGAGGATGGTGATGTCGAAGGTGCCGCCGCCAAGGTCGTAGACCGCGATCGTCTTGGTCTCTTTCTTGTCGAGGCCATAGGCGAGGGCGGCCGCGGTCGGCTCGTTGATGATCCGCAGCACTTCGAGACCGGCGATCTTGCCGGCATCCTTGGTGGCCTGACGCTGGGCGTCGTTGAAATAGGCCGGAACGGTGATGACCGCCTGCGTGACTTCCTCACCGAGATAGGATTCGGCGGTTTCCTTCATCTTCTGCAGGATGAAGGCGGAGATCTGGCTGGGCGAATACTTCTCGCCATTCGCCTCGACCCACGCGTCGCCATTGCCGCCCTTGACGAGGTCGTAGGGCAGGTTCTTCTTCTCCTTCGCCAGATCGGGATCCTCGAAGGTCCGGCCGATCAGGCGCTTCACGGCGAAGACGGTGTTCTCGGGGTTGGTGACGGCCTGGCGCTTGGCGGCCTGGCCAACGAGGCGCTCGTCATCCGCAAAGGCGACGATCGAAGGCGTGGTGCGCGCGCCTTCGGCGTTCTCGATGACACGCGGTTGGCTGCCATCCATGATGGCAACGCAGCTGTTGGTGGTTCCAAGGTCGATACCGATGACTTTGGCCATGATGCAAAAATCCTCTCTTAGGCGATGTTCCTGCGGACGGACCCGCGGGGCGGCACCCGTCCGGCTATCCCAGATTTTCAACCGGGTTTAGCGCCTCCGGCGGGCGTCTGGGCGTATATAGGGAGGGCCAATTCGTGCTGCAAGCCGGGAGCGGCGCGCTATGCTCGCAAAAAGGTGACATGTGACGGGGGAACCTTATGGATCAAAGCGAACCGCGCGCCGCGGATCAGGTGATCAGGGGGATCGCGCTCTACAGGGAGTTTCTGGACCTTCCGGCGCAGCAGGAGGTGCTGCAGGCGCTGCGCCGGGTGATCGCGGCGGCGCCGCTTTTCCATCCGCAAACGCAACGCGGCAAGCAGATGACGGTGCGCATGACCTCGGCCGGGAAATTTGGCTGGGTTTCGGACCGGCGCGGCTACAGATACGAGCCGTGCCATCCCGCCGGGATGCCATGGCCGCCCATTCCGCCCGCGATCCTGCGGATCTGGAACGCGCTCAGCGGCTCGGATCGGCAACCCGAAAGCTGCCTTGTTAATTTCTATGGCGAAGGCGCGCGCATGGGGCTGCATCAGGATCGCGACGAGAAGGACATGGGGGCGCCGGTCGTGTCGCTGTCGCTCGGGGACGAGGGCCTGTTCCGGGTCGGCAATCTCGAACGCGGCGGCCCGACGCAGAGTGTATGGCTGCATTCCGGCGACGTCCTCGTGATGGGCGGGGCCGCGCGGCTGACCTATCACGGGATCGACCGCATCCGCTTCGGCTCCTCGCGCCTGACACCCCGGGGCGGGCGGATCAACGTGACACTCAGGGTCGTGACATGAGGAACGCCCCGCGCCCCGCCTTGCATATGCGCGCGAAACCCCGTCGGCTGGCGCGGCGACCCGGCCCCGGGCTTCTGGGCTGCGGGGGTTACTCCTCCTCGCCGTCCTGAAGCAGGGGTGGACCCGTCAGGGCAAGGTCCGGCAGGCCGAATTCCAGCGGCGGCAAGACGCGCCCGTCAAAGCCGCCACGCCTGCTTTCGGCTCCCGGGCCGGGACCGGCGCCGAGATCCGCACCCGCAGCCTCCGTGCCGAAAGCGGCGGTTCCTACGGAGACCGCGGGCCCCACAGATACCGTCGGTCCGGCGGACACGGGTGATCCCGCGGGGACGGACGATCCGATGGAGACCGGCGATCCGGTGGAGACGGGTGATCCGGTGGAGACGGGTGATCCGATGGAGACCGGCGATCCGATGGAGACGGGACTGTCGATCCCGCCTGGCGTGCCGGTTGGCTGGGCGGTTCGCGCTGTCGCTGCCGCCTGCGGCGCCGGGGCGGGAATGGGGGAGGCGGCGACGACCGGGCAGCCGGCCGCGTCGACCATCCTGTCGGTTGCCGTGGCGGCGGCGCCGAGCCCGCGCGACCAGAATGCCCCCGCCAGGGCGCAGTCCGGCGCGGCCTCGCCTGCATCGGGTGCCCGCCCCGCGCGGAGGTTTTCGCGCGGCACCCATCCCTCGAGCGTCCCGTGCACGATATGCGCCCAGGCACCGTCGCGTGACGCCTTCACCATGGCGATCCCGTCGGTGCCGGATGCCAGGAAGCCGACCGTCTCGGCGGTGGGATTGGCGGCGGCGCGCACCATGAGGATTGCATCGGCCGCGATGCCGGTGACGCCGTAGCCGGCGGGAGGTGCCTCCGGGACGGGTTGAGCCGTCAGGGGGACGGGCAAGGCCAGAAGGACAGTCGCGGCGATGGCCCGAAGCCGCGCCGCGCCGGGGCGCCGGGTTGCCGGGCGCGGGCCGCCGCAAGACGGGCAGCGATATGCGCGATCCGGATATGGACGCGCCTGGCACGGGTGATCCGGGCGGGGGCGGCTCATCTGCGGGCGCTCCAGCTGAGCGAGGCGTGCTTGCGCGTGTAGAACTCGCCCATCAACCCGATCATCAGGATCGCGAGGGAGATATAGACCGGGTAGAGCACCGAGGTGACATGGGGATTGTAGTTGATGAAGGTGAAGCCCCGCGCCTGGTCGATCGCGTGGAAAAGGGGGTTCCAGCTGAAGAAGGGGAGCATGTAGCCCGGCAGGCTGTTGGCCACGAACATCTTGCCCGATGCGATCATGTTGGCGCGGGTGTAGACCATGGCCAAGATACTCGTGAAACCCGGCGCCCACGGCTTGAGCGCCAGCAGCACGATCCCGATCGCCATGCCTGAGAACCACGCCACCATGACCATGCCGAAGGCCCCGGCGGGCGCGTCGATATGGATGGGCCCCCAGCCGACATGGTAGACATAGAGCACCACGAACATCGAAAGGATCTGGATGTAGAGGGTGCCGAGCGCTGCGGCGGTGATCGAGATCGCGGTCGTCATCGGCGCATGCTTCATCATCGCGGAGGCCGGACCCTCCGAACCGAGGACGGCCGTCACGGTGCGCGTATGCACCATGTAGAGGAAGATTCCGGACATGATGTAGAGCAGGAAATTGCCACGGATCGCCGAGGCGCGCATCCCCAGCACGATGAACATCAGGTAGAAGGCGAGAACGAAGATCGCGGTCTGCAGGATGTTGGTCAGGATCGCGATCAGCGCGTTCGAATGCGTCTTGCGGATCGAGCGGACCGTGCTGTGGTAGATCAGCTCCAGCACGCTGAGCGCCGAGGTCATCCGCGATCTGGTCTGCTGCCGCTGGAACATGATGCGCCTCTGTATCCTGCCTGGGCCCCCGAGACGTTCTCGCAGGCAAATCTTGCCGTTCCGTTTGCGCGCCAGCATAAGGGCGCCGACAAATATTTCCAATTCGGCGGCGTGCCCGCCCTGATAGGAGCGACAACGTGGATTTTGAGACACTGACAGGCGTGATGCGCAGGCTGGCCCTCGAGGCGGGGGATGCGATCATGGAGATCTACGGGTCCGACGATTTCGACGTGCGGTCGAAATCCGACGACAGCCCGGTCACCGCCGCCGACGAGCGCGCCGATGCGCTGATCTCCGCCGGACTGCGCGCCGCCTTTCCCGATACCGCCCTCGTCACCGAGGAGCAGGCCGCGTCCCATGGCGTCAGCGCCGATGAGTTCCTGATCGTCGACCCGCTCGACGGGACCAAGGAGTTCGTCAAGCGCCGCGGTGATTTCACCGTCAACATCGCCTTCGTCTCGAATGGGGTTCCGGTGCGCGGCGTGGTCTATGCGCCGGCGCGAGAGCGGCTTTTCTATACCCTTGCCGATGGCAGCGCGGTCGAGGAGCGCGGGCCGTTCGACAAGGACGTGCCGGGCCCGCGGACGCCGATGTCGGTCCGCACCCCCGATAACGGCGCCCTGCTCGTCGTTGCATCCAAGTCGCATCGCGACGCGGCCACGGACGACTACATTTCCCTCTACGATGTCGCCGACATGAAGAGCGCCGGCTCCTCGCTCAAGTTCTGCCTCGTGGCGAGCGGCGAGGCCGATCTCTACCCCCGCCTCGGGCGCACGATGGAATGGGATACGGCCGCCGGTCATGCGGTGCTCGCCGGCGCGGGCGGCGCGGTCGTCGCCTTCGACGATCACGCACCGCTTCGCTACGGAAAGGACGGCTATGCCAACCCGTTCTTCATTGCCTATGCGCCGGGTGTGGAGCTGCGCCGCGGCTGATGCGCGTCCTTCTGGTCATCCCGGCCCGTCACGGCGCGCGGCGCTATCCCGGCAAGCCGCTCGTCGCGCTGACGGGGCCCGGCGGGCGGCGCGCCAGCCTGATCGAGCATTGCTGGCACGCGGCGCGCGCGGTGCCCGGGATCGCCCGCATCGTGATCGCCACCGATGATGCGCGCATCGAGGCGCATGCCGAGGGGTTCGGGGCCGAGGTCGTCATGACATCCGCCGATTGCGCGAACGGCACGGAGCGCTGCGCCGAGGCTCTGGCGCGGCTCGGCGGAGGCTACGATCTCGTGGTCAACCTGCAAGGGGATGCGCCGCTGACCCCGCCATGGTTCGTCACGGCGCTGATCGATGCTCTATCGGCGCATCCAGCGGCCGAGGTCGCGACCCCCGTGCTGCGCTGCGACGCGGTGGCGCTCGCGGATTTGCGCGGCGACCGGCAGGCGGGGCGGGTGGGGGCCACCACCGCCGTCTTCGGCGCCGAAGGGACGGCGCTCTACTTCTCGCGGGAGGTGCTGCCCTGGCAGGATCCCGGCCGTCCCGCGGCGGCTCCCGTCTTTCACCATGTCGGCGTCTATGCCTACAGGCCCTCCGCCCTCGCGGCATACGCGCTCTGGCCGCAAGGCCCACTGGAGCGGGCCGAGGGGCTCGAACAGCTGCGCTTCATGGAGCGTGGCCACCGGGTGCTCTGCACCGAGGTCGAGGCGCGCGGCGTGCGGTTCTGGGAGGTGAACAACCCGGAGGATGTCGCGCGGATCGAGGAGATCTGCGCCGCCGGCCGCGATGCCGCATCTCTGCCGCCCGAGGCGTGACGGGCGGCTTGCCAAAGGACAAGGGGCTTGCTCCGGCGGGCCGTTTCAGGCGACAAGACGCCATTGCACGAGATCAGATGTTACCGCTCGTATTCCCCGAGGAGCCTACATGAACCGGACCGTCACCAAAGCCGTTTTCCCTGTCGCCGGATTGGGCACGCGGTTCCTTCCCGCGACGAAGTCGATTCCCAAGGAGATCATGACCCTGGTCGACAAGCCGTTGATTCAATACGCGATCGACGAGGCGCGGGCCGCCGGCATCACCGAGTTCATCTTCGTGACCTCGCGCGGCAAGGGCGCGCTCGAGGACTATTTCGACCGGGCGCCCGAGCTCGAGGCGGCGCTCAAGGAGAAGGGCCGCGACGAGATGCTCGAGGCTCTCGATCATACCAACATGGGCTCTGGTGCAATCGCCTATGTCCGCCAGCATCGCGCGCTGGGCCTTGGGCATGCGGTCTGGTGCGCCCGCCGGCTGATCGGGGACGAGCCTTTCGCGGTGATCCTGCCCGATGACGTCATCACCGGCGACGAGCCCTGCCTCAAGCAGATGGTCGAGGCCTACCAGGAGACCGGCGGAAGCATGGTCGCCGCGATGGAGGTCCCGCCCGAGAAGATCTCCTCCTACGGCGTGCTGGACACCCGCGGGGAGAAGGGCGACCGGGTCCGCGTCGGCGGCATGGTCGAGAAGCCCCCGGCGGACAAGGCCCCCTCCAACCTGGCGGTTATCGGGCGCTACATCCTGCCGCCCTCCGTGCTCGGCACGCTGCACAAGATGAAGAGCGGCGCCGGCGGAGAAATTCAGCTGACCGACGCGATCGCCGCCGAGATCGACAGTGCCGACGGCGTGCACGGGCTCAAGTTCCGCGGCGAGCGCTACGATTGCGGCTCCAAGGCGGGCTTCCTGCAGGCGACGGTGGCCTTCGCCCTGGCGCGGCCCGACCTGCGCGACGAGTTCTCCGAGTTCCTCGGCGCCCTGGATCGCGGCTGATGGAAGTGGCGGCGCAGGGCGAGGGGCAGAAGGTCCTGGTTACCGGCGGCGCGGGCTATATCGGCTCGCATGCCTGCAAGGCGCTGGCCGCCGCGGGTTACGTTCCGGTGACCTATGACAACCTTTCGACAGGCTGGCGCGACGCGGTGCGCTACGGCCCGTTCGAGGGAGGCGACCTGATGGACCGGGCACGCCTCGACGCGGTCTTCGCCGAACATGCCCCGATCGCGGTGATGCATTTCGCCGCGCTCAGCCTCGTGGGCGAGAGCATGAGCGATCCGGCGAAATACTGGCGCAACAACGTCTTCGGCAGCCTCACCCTCGCCGAGGCGGCGGTCGCGGCGGGCTGTCTCGACTTCGTCTTCTCCTCGACCTGCGCGACCTATGGCGACCAGGACGGCGTCACCCTCGACGAGGACAGCGCGCAGCATCCGATCAACGCCTACGGCGCCTCCAAGCGCGCGATCGAGGACATCCTGCGTGATTTCGAGGGGGCCCATGGCCTGCGCCACGTGATCTTTCGCTATTTCAACGTGGCCGGCGCCGATCCGCAGGCGGAGATCGGCGAGTTCCACCGCCCCGAGACGCATCTCATCCCGCTGATGCTTGACGCGATCGACGGGCGTCGCCCCGCGCTGACGGTCCATGGCACCGATTACGATACCGAGGATGGCACCTGCATCCGCGATTACGTGCATGTCTGCGACCTGGTGGACGCGCATGCGCTCGGGCTCGGCTGGCTGCGCGCCGGCAAGGGCAGCCGCGTCTTCAACCTTGGCACGGGAAGCGGCTTCTCGGTGCGCGAGGTGATCGACCAGTCGCGCGCCGTCACCAATCGCGACGTGCCCTTCGAGCTTGGGCCGAGGCGGCCCGGTGATGCGACGCGGCTCGTCTCCGGCTCGCAAAGGGCCGAGCGCGAGCTTGGCTGGTCGCCTTCCCGCTCGCAACTGCGCGACATGATCGGCGATGCGTGGAGATGGCACCAGACGGGCCATTACGAGCGCTGAGCGCGCCCCTCCCATTGCCGCCCATCGGCCCCGGCGCCGCCTTTCGCCTGCGCTGGAAGCGCCGCCGCCTGCTCTGGCGGGCCTTCCGGGCGCGCCGGGCGCTGCACCCCCGCACCGACCGCACCGCCCTGATCCGGCCCGGGGCGATCCTGTGCTTCTCGGTGATGCGCAACGAGGCGCTGCGGCTGCCCTATTTCCTTGCCCATTACCGGGCGCTCGGGGTCACGCATTTCCTCCTCGTCGACAATGGCAGCGATGACGGAACGGACCGGATGCTGGCCGCGGAGCCTGATGTCTCGCTCTGGACCTGCACGCGCGGCTACAGGGATGCGCGCTTCGGGCTCGACTGGATCGGCTGGCTGCTGTTGCGCCATGGCCATGGGCATTGGTGCCTGACGGTCGATGCGGACGAGCTGCTGGTCTATCCCGGCGCGCCCGAGCGGGACCTGGAGGCCCTGATCGGGGATCTGGAGGCCGAGGGGCGCGGTGCTTTCGGCGCGGTGATGCTCGATCTCTATCCCCATGGCCCCCTCGATGCGCAGACCTACCGGCCGGGGGATGATCCGACGAGAATCCTGCGCGGCTTCGATGCGGGCCCCTGGCGGGCCGAGCGTCAGGCGCCCCTCGGCAATCTGTGGCTGCGCGGCGGCACGCGGGCACGGGCCTTCTTCGCAGGCCGCCCGTCGCGGGCGCCGACGCTGAACAAGATCCCCCTTTTACGCTGGAGCCGGCGCTACGCCTATGTGAACTCGACGCATTCGCTGCTGCCGCGCCGGCTCAACGCGGCCTATGACGGTCCGGGCGATCCGCGCCCTTGCGGGGTTCTGCTTCACAGCAAGTTCCTGCCCGACGCGCCCTCGCGCGCCCGCACCGAGAAGGCGCGGGGTGAGCATTTCCACGACCCGGCGGCGTTCGCGGCATATTACGACGCGGTCGCGCGGGGCGGCACGCTCTGGCACGAGGGAAGCCTTGTCTACGAGGGACCCGCACAGCTCGAGGCGCTGGGCCTGATGTCGCGCGGCGCGGCGGGGGCATTCGGGGAAACCGGGCCATCGCCGCGTGGCCGAAAGGGTGCACCGGGTGGCGGGCCGCGCGCGGAGCGTTGATCTTGGCGCGGCTTGCGTGACATCGTATCGCCGCCGGGGCACGCGGCCGGTGGCGGTCCATGGGGGCATGTGGAAGTGGGGCTGTGGGATTCGTACAGGATGAGGCTGCGGCGCAGGCGCCGTCTGCTGCGCGCGGCCCGCAAGTCGCGTGAGCTGAGCCCCGTCCGCGACCGCACGGGCGAGATCGGCGCGCGGGACATGCTGCTCGTGAGCACCTTGCGCAACGAGCGCGTCAGGCTGCCCTATTTCCTCGACTACTACAGGCGCATGGGCATCGATCATTTCCTGATGATCGACAATGACAGCACCGACGGGACGGCCGATTACCTCGCGGCAGAGCCGGACGTGTCGCTCTGGCATGCCTCGGGCAGCTACAAGCAGGCCGGTTTCGGCGTGGACTGGACCAACTGGCTGATGCGGCGCCATGCGCATGGTCACTGGACGCTGACCGTCGATCCCGACGAGTTCCTGGTCTTTCCCTTCTGCGACACGCGCTCGATCAGGGCCCTGACCGACTGGCTCGACAGCGCGGCGATCCGCTCTTTCGGAACGATGCTGCTCGATGTCTACCCCAAGGGCCGGATCGACGCGCAGCCTTATGCCGAGGGGCAGGACCCGCTGGAGATCGCCTGCTGGTTCGACAGCGGCAACTACACCGTCACCCGCAACCCGGTCTATCGCAACCTTTGGATCCAGGGCGGCCCGCGCGCCCGCGCCTTCTTCGCGAACCGTCCCGAGCGCGCGCCGGCCCTCAACAAGATCCCCCTTGTGCGCTGGCATCGCAGCTACACCTATGTCAGCTCGACGCACATGCTTCTGCCGCGCGGGCTCAACCTTGTCTATGACAGCCAGGGCGGCGAGAAGGCGAGCGGCTGCCTGCTGCATGCCAAGTTCCTCAGCAGCTTCGCCGCCAAGGCCGAGGAGGAGCTGCAGCGGCGGCAGCATTATGCCGGCAGCCACGAGTACAAGGCCTATGCCAGACATCTGCGCGACGATCCGGACCTTTGGTGCAAGTGGTCCGAGAAATACATCAACTGGCGACAGCTCGAGATCCTCGGGCTGATGTCCAAGGGAAGCTGGGCATGAGCGTCGGTTTCGTGATGCTGTGCCACGAGGCATTGGACCGGGCCGGCCAGGTCGCGGCGCATTGGGCGGCGGCGGGCTGTCCGGTGGTCATCCATGTCGACCGGCGCGTGCCCGAGGCGGATTTCAGGGCGCTGGTGGAGCAGGTGTCGCATCTGGAGACTGTCGATTTCTGCACGCGACATGCCTGCGACTGGGGGACATGGACGCTGGTAGCGGCGGCGCAAAGCGGGGCCGAGGCCCTCTTGGCGCGCCACCCCGGGCTCGGTCATGTCTGCCTCGTCTCCGGCTCATGCCTGCCGCTACGCCCCGTGGCCGAATTGATCGACTATCTCGCCGCACGCCCCGAGACCGATTTCATCGAAAGCGTGACGACCCGCGACGTGCCCTGGATCAAGGGCGGGCTCGATACCGAACGGTTCACCTTGCGCTTCCCCTTCTCCTGGCGGCAGCGCAGGCGGCTCTTCGACGCCTATGTGCGCCTCCAGCGATCCCTGGGCTACCGCCGGAAAATCCCGCAGGACATCGTGCCCCACATGGGATCGCAATGGTGGTGCCTGACCCGGCGCACCCTGGAGGCGATCCTGAACAGTCCAAGGCGCGATATCCATGACCGCTACTTCAGCAAGGTCTGGATTCCCGACGAGAGCTATTTCCAGTCCATGGCGCGGCTTCATTCGCGCAGGATCGAAAGCCGATCGCTGACACTTTCGAAATTCGACCACCAGGGCAAACCGCATGTCTTCTACGACGATCACCTGCAGCTGCTGCGCCGCTCGGACTGCTTTCTGGCGCGCAAGATCTGGCCCCGCGCGGATCAGCTCTATGCCGCCTTCCTGCGCGAGGCCGCGCCGCGACGCGAGCGCGCGGAGCCCAATCCCGGCAAGATCGACAGGGTCTTCGCGCGCGCGGTCGAGCGGCGCGTCCGCGGCCGGCCGGGACTGCTTTCGGCGGCACGCTTCCCCGATCCCGGGCGAGACACGGTGCGCAGCTGCGCGCCCTACTGGGTGCTCGAGGGCTACGGTGATCTGTTCGAGGGATTCACACGGTGGCTGCACAAGGCGACGGGCGCGCAGGTCCACGGCCATCTCTTCTCGCCGGCCCGCGTGGAATTCGCCCATCGCCAGCCCGTCTTCGCCGGCGCGCTGAGCGACAGCGCGGCCCTGCGCGACTACAACCCGGAGAGTTTCCTGGCCAACCTCGTGTGGAACACGCGCGGCGAGAGGCAGTGCTTCTTGCACGGGCCGCGTGATGCGCAGCAGATCGAGGGCTTTCTCGCCGCCGATGCAAATGCGCGGGTCTCGGTGATCAGCGGGGCCTGGGCGGTGCCGCTCTTCCGCTCCAAGCGCAATTTCACCGCGCTGCGGCGCAAGGCGGCCGAGCTTCAGAAGATCGAGAGCGCGCATCTCGCACGCCTGCGCGCCGGGCAGATGCGGGCGAGCCTGCGGGTCTGGAGCATGGCCGATTTCGTCGAGGCGCCCGCCGAGCCGCTGCAGGCGCTGGTCGAGGAGATCGGAGCGCGGGGCGGGCGGCGCGTCAGGGAATTGCCGCAGATGGTCGACCTGACCGGGTTCGGGCAGTTCCTGCAAAGCCTCAAGAACGAGGGGATGCTGCCGCATCTGATGGGCGATTTCCCGGCGGGCGAGGCACGGCCCGCCGCCCCGGCGCCGCGCCGCGCCTATGTGGCGAGGTAGCGGCATGGGGGCTCCCGACTATTTCGTCATCCTCGCCGAGATGCGCACCGGATCGAATTTCCTCGAGGAAAGCCTCGATGCGGCGCCCGGCCTGAAATGCTGGGGCGAGGCGTTCAACCCGCATTTCGTCGGCGCGGCTGGGCGCCGCGAGATGGCCGGCATCGACATCGCCGCGCGCAATGCCGATCCGCTGCGGCTCTTGGCGGCGATCCGGGAGCGGACCGACGGCGTGGCGGGATTTCGTCTCTTCCACGATCACGATCCGCGCATCCTCGAGCATTGTCTCGCCGATCCGCGCTGCGCCAAGGTGATCTTGCGGCGCAACCCGCTCGACAGTTTCGTCAGCCTGCAGATCGCGCGGCGCACCGGCCAATGGCGTCTCGGGGCCAAGGGAACGGCCCGCATGGCGAAGATACGGTTCGAGCCTGCCGATTTCGCCGCCTATCTCGACATGCAGGCGGCCGCCGCGGCGGCGGTGACGCGGCGGCTTCAGATCAGCGGGCAGAGCGCCTTCCATATCGACTATGACGCGCTTGGCGACGTGGAGATCCTCAACGGCCTGTGCCGTTTCCTGGGCGCGCGCGGCCCGATCACCGCAGCCTCGAGCCGTACCCGCGTGCAGAACCCGGCACCCGTCAGCCAGAAGGTCGAGAACCCCGAGGAAATGGCCGCCGCTCTTGCCGAGCTGTCCGCGCAGGAGCCGTTCGGCGCCGGACGCTCTCGCAGCCTCGAGCCCGACCGCGGCGCGCGGGTGCCCACCTATCTCGTCGCGGCCTCCTGCCCGCTGCTCTTCGTGCCTTTGCCGGGCGGCCCCCGGGCGCGCATCCGGGGCTGGATGGAGGCGCTCTCCCCGGGCGGGGCTCCTCCCCTCCAGGGGATGACGCAAAAGAGCCTGCGGCGCTGGCGCCGGACCAATCCGGGGCATCGCAGCTTCGCGGTACTGCGCCATCCGGCAGCGCGGGCGCATGCCGTCTTCGTCGAACGCATCCTTTATCCCGGTCCGCATTGCGACATGGACCTGCGCGAAAGCCTGAGATCGCATCACGGCGTGCCGCTGCCCGAGGGGCCGCCGGAGCCGAATTTCGGCCTTGATGCGCACAGGGCGGCTTTCCTTGCCTTTCTTGCCGTGCTGCGGGGAAGCCTGCAGGGGCAGACGGGTCTGCGCGTGCCGCCCGAATGGGCCACGCAATCGGCGCTGCTCCAGGGAACGGCGCAGGTGCTCCTGCCCGACCGGCTTCTGCGCGAGGACATGCTCGCCCAAGAGCTCGACGCAATGGCGCGCCCCTTCGGGCGGCAGGCCTCGGTGCCGCCGGCCCGGACAGGGGCGGAGGCGACGCTGTCGCGGATCCACGACCCCGCGCTCGAGGAGGCGGTGCGAAGCGCCTATCAGCGCGATTACATGATGTTCGGCTTCGAGGACTGGCGCCCGGAGGCGGCCGGCTGAGCGCCGCGGGGGGGGGCGGGCAGCCTCGCCGTTTCAGGCGGCGCGCATGTCCGGTAGTTCGGTCAGCATCGCGTGCAGGGCGGCCACGTCGTCGTTGGCGCGCAGCTTGGCACACAGATCCGAATCGCGCAGCGTCCGCGAGACGACCGCCAGCGCCTTGAGGTGATCGACGCCGGAGTTCTCCGGCGCGAAGAGACAGAACACCAGGTCGACCGGCTGCCGGTCGACGGCGCGGAAATCCATCGGGCGCTCGATCTTGAGAAAGACGCCCTTCACCTGGTCGAGCTCGCCGAGCCTGGCATGGGGCAGGGCAACACCCTGTCCCACGCCGGTCGGCCCGAGATTCTCGCGCTCCATCAGCGCTTCGACCACCGGGTCATGCGGCAGGCCGTGAACGGATTGGGCGATTTCTCCCAACTCGTGAAAGAGCCGCTTCTTGCTGCTCATCGACCCGATGACACGCACAGCCTCGGGTTTGAGGAGTTTGGCAAGCTTCATGGTGACCTGATGCGCTGGCGCGGGACGAAACCGCGTCTAGGGTGCCGGGTTGGGATCGATCCAGCCTATGTTGCCGTCCTCGCGGCGGTAGACGATGTTGATCCCGGTTTCCTGTCTTTCGTTGCGGAACACGAGCACCGGCGCACCCGCCAGTTCCATCTGCATCACCGCCTCTCCGACCGATAGCGACGGTATCTTCGTCTCCATCTCGGCGATGATCATGGGCTGCAACGTGTCCGGTTCGGCATCGTCCTCCTTGTCCGATGCGGCGAGGATATAAGAGGATGCGCCGGAAAGTTCAACGGGCTGTGTCCGTTCGATGTGATGATCCTTCAGGCGGCGCTTGTAACGCCGCAACTGTTTCTCCATCCGCTCGTTGGCCACGTCGAAGGCGGCATAGATTTCCGTCGCCTTGCCGCGGGCCTGCACGGTGAGCCCCGTCGACAGGTGGACCACCGTCTCGCTGACATATTCATGCGCATCCTTGGAGAAAATGACCAAGGCGTCGGTCGGCCGGCCCGGATATTTCCCGATCACCGTATCGATCTCCGACTTGACATGCGTCTGGAGGGCTTCCCCGATATCGATCTGCTTGCCGCTTATCTGATAGCGCATCTCGGCTCCTTGGTTGATTGATCGCTCCGACCCGACGAACAGTCGGTCCGGAAGGCGATGCTGAGGGAAACAAGGAGAAGCCGTTGGCGGTTAAGGAAGCGTGAACTCTTGCTTCGGGAGCCTTGGCTCCCTGCCGGAGGGTTCGCGATTCACGATCAACAACCTTGCTTCTCATCCCCCGTATTTGGCGACAGAAATGGCGGCCCTGTCAATGATGCAGCCGCGGCGGGATCAACCGAGGCGGAAGTCCTCGCCCAGATAGACCCGCCTTACATCACGGTCGCGCACGACCTCCTCGCTGGTGCCCGACATCAGCACGCCGCCATCGTGGAGGATATAGGCCCGGTCCACGATCGAGAGGGTCTCGCGCACGTTGTGATCGGTGATCAGCACGCCGATGCCGCGTTTCTTGAGGTTGCCCACGAGCTGCCTGATCTCGTTCACCGCGATCGGGTCGACCCCGGCGAAAGGCTCGTCGAGCAGCAGGTATTTGGGGTCGGCGGCAAGGCAGCGGGCGATCTCGGCGCGCCTGCGCTCGCCGCCTGAGAGCGCGGGGGCCGGGCTGCGGCGCAGATGCGAGATGGAGAACTCGGCCAGAAGCTCCTCGAGCCTGTCGCGCCGCTCGGCCTGCCCGGCGACGTTGATCTCGAGAATCGCCATGATGTTCTGCTCGACCGTCAGCCCGCGAAAGATCGACATCTCCTGCGGCAGGTAGCCGATGCCGAGCCGGGCGCGCCGGTACATGGGGAAATTGGTCACGTCGCGCCCGTCGATGAGCACCGCGCCGCCTTCGGGCGTCACCAGGCCGGCGACCGAGTAGAAGCAGGTCGTCTTGCCCGAGCCGTTCGGACCGAGCAGCGCCACGACCTCGCCGCGCTGAAGCTCCAGGCTGACATCGCGGATCACCGTCCTGCGGCGATAGCTCTTGGCGAGGTTGCGCACCTGCAATCCCCGCGCCTCGCCCTCGGGGGCCGGGTTTGCGGGCATCACTGTGCGCCGGGCTGGAAGATCGTGCGCACGCGGCCCTCGAGCGTGCCGGTCCCGCGCGCAAGATCGATGACCAGACGCTGCGAGCTCAGCGCGTTGCTGCCTTGTGTGAGGATCACGTCGCCGGTCATGACCACCGTGCCGGCCTCGATCGAATAGACCGCCTCCGCCGCCTCCGCCGCCTCGCCGCCATTGACGAGGGTGACGCCTTCGCTCGCCTGCATCTCGGTGATCGCCCCGTCCGCCCCGTAGATGACACGGGCCCGGCCCGCGGTCAGCACCATCTCGCCTTGCGAGATCTCGACATTCCCGGTGAAGGTCGCCGCGCCGTCGGCCTGGTCGATCTCGAGTTTGTCGGCACCCACCTCCACCGGCAGGCCCGTGTCCTGGCTCAGCCCGCCGAAGGCGATCTCGGCGCCCTGGGAAAGAAGCGCGGCGGGCACCGACAGGGCGATGCAGGTGACGAGGATGCGGGTCAATGTCACGGGTCGGTCTCCTCAAGGCTCGCCGGGCGGTATACCAGACGCACCCCGTCTGTGAAACTGAGAACATAGCGCGCGCCCGAGGGGGCAAGTTCCATGCCGCCCGCCTCGAGCGTGCCGGCAGGTCCCGATGCGCGCACCGGGCCCTCCGATCTCAGGTGGGTCCGCCCGAGCGCGGCGGTGAAGGCCTCCGCGGTGATCCTGTAGCCGGTGGAGCTGCGCAGGACGACGCCCCCGCCCAGCCGCGCGCTGTCGCTCTCGGGATCGATGCGCCCGCTGCTGGAGGAGAGGTCGATGCGTCCGCCATCGGGCGTCTCCAGCACGCCGATCAGCTCCGAGGTGCGCACCGCGCCCGAGGGCGCGCCGGGCAGGGCGCTGTCGGCCGAAAGGGTGATCGCGCTGCCATCGGCGGTGAGGCCGGCGTAGTTGGGATTCCCGATCCGCTGCTCGCGCAGGAAGCGTTCGATATCGACATCCGAATAGGGAAGCTCGCTGCGGCTGCCCCTCTGCTCGGCGACGAGGAAAAGCGTCGACAGGATGCCGAGCGCCGCGAGGGGCAGGGCGATCTTGAGCCAGGCGATGAGCCTGCTGTAGCCATTGTCGTGATGGCGCATGCGCCCCGCCTCCATCGTTGCGCGGGCACCCGGCCGCGCGCGCCGCTCAATGCGAGAAGATGTCCTGCTCCGGCCAGCCCTCGAGATCGAGCCGGGCCCGGGCCGGCAGGAACTCGAAACAGGCATCGGCGAGCGCGCGGCGCTCCTCGCGGGCCAGGCGCTTGTCGAGCTCGGCCTTCAGCGCATGCAGGTGCAGCACGTCGGAGGCGGCGTAATCGATCTGCGCGGCGCTCAGCGTCGCGGCGCCCCAGTCGCTCTGCTGCTGCTGCTTGGAGATATCGGTGCCCAGAAGCTCCTGCACGAGGTTCCGCAGGCCATGGCGATCGGTATAGGTGCGCACCAGCTTGCTGGCGATCTTGGTGCAGTAGACCGGAGCGGCGAGGGCACCCAGCGCGCCATAGAGCGCGGCGATGTCGAAGCGCCCGTAGTGAAAGAGCTTCAGCGTGCCCGGATCGCGCAGCATCGCCGTCAGGTTGGGTGCCTGCCTCTGGCCCTTTTCGATCTGCACCAGGTGGGCATGGCCGTCGCCGCCCGACATCTGCACGAGGCACAGCCTGTCGCGGTGCGGGTTGAGCCCCATCGTCTCGCAATCGATGGCCACGACAGGCCCCAGGTCGAGCCCGTCTGGAAGGTCGTTGCGATAGAGCCGGTTGGTCATGAGGGCCGCTCCTGTGGATCGGGGTTGCCGCCGGTATAGACCGGAACGCGGCGGGCCGGCAATCGGCGCGGCATTGCCCCCGCCCGCCGTCCTGCATAGCCTCGGCCCCGCGCATGGGGCAACGACGCGGCATGCGGATGCGGCGCGCATCGAAGGAGGGCGCGATGGGTGCAGGCGCGATGGAGGCTGGCGCGATGGGGGCAGGCACGATGGAGGCTGGCACGGGGCATTCCGACCTGCGGCGGGCATCCGCGCCCGGCGAGGATCTGGCCCTCGCGGTGCGGCTGAGCGGATGGCTCGCGCGGCGCGGCGCGCTGGGGCGGGCGGGCACGCCGGCCCTCCTTGCGGGGGGGCGTGCCAACCTGGTCTGGCGGGTGGGCGGCGCGGTGTGCAAGCTGTCGCGTCCCCGAGGGGCCACGCCGCTCTTTCCCAATGACGGCGCGGCCGAGGCGCGGGCCCTCGCGGCCCTTCGGGGCAGGGATATCGCACCGCGCCTCGGTGCGGCCATCGACACCCCCTGGGGCCTGTGCCTCGTGCAGGAATACCTGCCGCCGCGAGAGGGTGCATCCACGGAGCCGGACGGGCCTGGCGATCTGGGCGCGCTTCTTGCAAGGCTTCACCGGCTGCCGCCCTGGCGGGGGCTCGCCGGGGTCCCTTCGGACGGGGCCACCCTGCGGCGCGGTGGCCTTGCGATGATCGCGGGGCAGGAGGGCGCGCCGGCGGATCGGCTGCGCCGTGCCGGGCGCGAGGATGCCGCGCTCTTCGCGGACCCGCGGCCAGGGGGCGGGCCGGACCGGGTCGTCCTGCACGGCGATCCGGTGCCGGGCAATGTCATCCCCACGGCGCAGGGCCTTCGGCTGATCGACTGGCAATGTCCCGGCCTTGGCGATCCCGCCCTCGATCTCGCGCTCGCGATGTCGCCGGCGATGCGGCTCGTGAACGGCGCGGCGCCGCTTTCCCCGCAGGGCGAGGCGGCCCTCCTCGAAGGCTACGGGACCGCGCGCCGCGCGCCATGCCTGGCAGGCTTGCGCCCCGCCCTGACCTGGCGCATGGCATGCTACTGCCTGTGGCGCATGGCGCGCGGTGATCGGGCCTATGCGGCGGGGCTCGAAGCGGAGCTTGCGCTCCTGGCCCGGCTCGGCGGCTAGACCACGACCTCGATCGGGTCCTGCGTTCCGACGCCGAAGACGCGTTTGTAGCGCGCGACCTCCGCCTCGGGTCCCATCGCCTTGTTGGGATTGTCCGATAGCTTGACGGTCGGGCGTCCCTCCGCCGCCACCGCCTTGCACACGAGACTGAACGGCGCGAGGCCGTCATCGGGCACCAATCCGCGGAAATCGTTGGTCAGCAGCGTGCCCCAGCCGAAGCTCACCCTGACGCGGCCGGCGAACTGGGCATGCAGCTCGATGATCTTGCGCGTGTCGAGCCCGTCGGAGAAGATGATGAGCTTGTCGCGCGGATCCTCGCCCCGGGCCCGCCACCACGCGATCGCGGTCTCGGCGCCCTTCGCCGGATCGCCCGAATCGATCCTGATCCCGGTCCAGCCCGCCAGCCAGTCGGGCGCATGCTCGAGGAAGCCGGCCGTGCCGAACGTGTCGGGCAGGATGATGCGCAGGTTGCCGTCATGCTCATCCTGCCAGTCTTCGAGAACCTCGTAGGGCGCGCGGTGCAGGGCCGCGTCCGTATCGGCGAGAGCGGCATAGACCATCGGCAGCTCATGCGCGTTGGTGCCGATCGCCTCAAGCTCGCGCCGCAGCGCGATCAGGCAGTTCGAAGTGCCGGTGAATTTCGCCCCCAGCCCCTCCTGCATCGCCTGCACGGCCCAGTCCTGCCACAGGAAGCTGTGCCTGCGCCGGGTGCCGAAATCGGCGATCCGAAGCCCGTCGACCTGGCGCAGCGCCTCGATCTTCTCCCAAAGGCGGGTCATCGCGCGGGCATAGAGCACCTGCAGCTCGAAGCGGCCCATATCAGCGAGCACCTTGCGTGAACGCAGCTCCATCAGCACAGAGAGCGCCGGGATCTCCCACAGCATCACCTCGGGCCAGCTGCCTTCGAAGGTCAGCTCGAACTGCCCGTCGCGCGTCTCGAGATGATAGGGCGGCAGACGCAGCTTCTCGAACCACTCCATGAAATCGGGGCGGAACATCTGGCGCTTGCCGTAGAAGGTATTGCCCCTGAGCCAGGTCGATTCGCCCCGGCTGAGCGACAGCGACCGGATATGGTCGAGCTGTTCGCGCAGCTCGCCCTCGTCGATCAGCTCCGCGAGCCGCACCGCGCTGTTGCGATTGATCAGGCTGAAGGTGACCTGCGTGTCCGGGCGGTTGCGCAGGACCGACTGGCACATCAGCAGCTTGTAGAAATCCGTGTCGATGAGGGAGCGGACGATCGGGTCGATCTTCCATTTGTGGTTATAGACGCGTGACGCGATATCGGCCATCGTTCAGCCCTCGATCCTGACATGGGCGGCGGACATCGCGCCCAGCGCCGCATCGAGGGAGCCATCGAGATCGATCGCCCGGCTCAGATCGCGCCGCACGTTCACCGAGAAGCCCAGCCGCGCGCCATCGATGGCGGAGTAGCTCACGCAGAAATCCAGCGCCAGTCCCACCATGGTCAGGTGCGAGATGCCCCGGCTGCGCAGGTAGCCCTCGAGCCCGGTAGGCGTGGTTCGGTCATTCTCGAAGAAGGCCGAATAGCTGTCGATGGCGGGGTCCGTGCCCTTGCGGATGATCACATGCGCCGCATCCTGCGGAACGGCGGGGTGGAACGCGGCGCCGCCGCTTCCCCGGATGCAGTGATCGGGCCAGAGCACCTGCGCGCCGTAGGGCATGTCGATCAGGCTGAAGGGCGCGCGGCCGGGATGCGCCGAGGCGAAGGAGGAATGGCCCTTGGGGTGCCAGTCCTGGGTCAGCACGACGGTACGGAACTCTTCCATCAGGGCGGCGATGTCCGGTGCGATCTCGTCCCCCCCGGCAACGGCGAGTGCCCCGCCGGGGCAAAAATCGTTCTGCATGTCGACGACCACGAGGGCCTCGTTGGCGGTACGCATGGCACTCTCCGGGTTGCAAGGTCCCGTTCTTGCTAGGCAACGGGCGGCGCGGCGTCAATCGCGCCGCCCGCGCGGACCGGCCTTGGGGCGGGGGCGGCGGGTGCGCGTGGCGTGACTGTCGCGGCAGGGCTGGCGCGGATCGGGACCCATGTCCCGGCATGCATCCGCCCGCGCCCTTTCCGGCGGGCCCGCTGCCTTGCACCCGCCCGCGCCGCTGCCGCCGCTTGCCAGCGTTCCGATCCCGCGCTAAGGCCGCGCGCATGATCCCCGTTGTCGCGCTTTATCATTTCACCCGGTTCGACGATCCGGCCGCGCTGCGTTCCGATTTGCTCGCGGTGTGCCGGGAGGGCGGCGTGCGCGGCAGTCTTCTCCTGGCGTGCGAGGGGATCAACGGGACCATCGCGGGGCCGCGTGCCGGGCTCGACGCGGTGCTCGGCCATATCAGGGGGCTCGCGGGCTGCGCGGCGCTCGAATGGAAGGAAAGCAGCGCCGCCCGGATGCCGTTCGGACGGATGAAGGTGCGCCTGAAGCGCGAGATCGTCACCATGAACGAGCCGGACATCGATCCGGTCGCCGGCGCCGGGCACCATGTTCCCCCCGCCGAGTGGAACGCGTTGATCAGCGCGCCCGATGTCGCGGTGATCGACACGCGCAACGCCTACGAGGTGGCGATCGGCAGCTTCGAGGGCGCCCTCGATCCGGGCACCGAGCGTTTCGCCGATTTCCCCGCATGGTGGCGCGCCAACAAGGCGCGTTTCGACGGCAAGCGCATCGCGATGTTCTGCACCGGGGGCATCCGCTGCGAGAAATCGACGGCATTCCTGCGCCAGGAGGGGGTCGACGAGGTCTTTCACCTCCAGGGCGGCATCCTCAGGTATCTCGAGGAAATCGAGGCGCGCGACAGCATGTGGCACGGCGAATGCTTCGTGTTCGATCAGCGGGTCTCCGTCGGGCAGGGGCTGTCGCCCGGAACGCATGGAATGTGCCATGGCTGCCGCGCGCCGGTGAGTGCCGCCGACATGGCGCGCCCGGAATTCGAGGAAGGGGTGAGATGTCACCGCTGCGCGCCGGTCCAGAGCCCCGAGCAGACGGCCCGCTTCCGCGAGCGCCAGAAGCAGATGCGCCTTGCCGCCGATCGCGGTGAAAGCCACCTGGGCGAGGACTGACCACCGCGGCGCCGCGCGGCCGCGCGCAGTCGTCCCTGGCGCTTCGCGATCCGTCACGGCCCCCGCCCGGTCGATCGAGGACCCGCCAACCGCGCTTTTGCCGGCCGTTTTCGGGCCCGCCGCGCCGCCGCGCTTGCGGCGGGGATCACAGCGGGCGCCGCGACACCGCTTTGTCGATTTCCGCGGCGTTGGCCATCGATGCGGCGGCACCCGGCCGCGTCACCGAGATTCCCGCCGCCACGACCGCCCGCGCAAGCGCCGCACGCGGCGCCATCCCCGAGGCGAGCCCGGCGGCAAACGCCCCGTTGAACGCATCTCCCGCTCCCGTCGTCTCGCGCACGGGGCCCGCGTCATGGGCCGGCATATGCGTCTCGCCCTCCGCATCGCTCAGAAGTGCCCCCATCGCCCCGAGGGTGATGACCACGGCGCCCGCGCCCTGCGCGCGCAAGGCCGCCGCCGCTGCCGCCGCGCTGGGAATGTCGCTCACCGCGATCCCGGACAGCGCCTCGGCCTCCGTCTCGTTCGGAGTGACGTAATCGCACAGTTCCAGAAGGGCGCCGGGCAGGGGGGAGTGCGGCGCGGGGGCGGGGTTCAGGATCGTGATCGTTCCCTCCTGCCGCGCGATCCGAAGGCCGCGCTCGGCGGCGGGCATCGGCTGCTCCAGTTGGGTGAGGAAGACGGATGCGGCGCCCAGCAGATCGCGGCACTCCTCCAGATCGTCGGGGCACAGGCCCGCGCCGGCCCCCGGAAAGACGATGATGGCATTGTCGCCCGTGCCCGCATCGATGAAGATGTTCGCAGCGCCGGTGCGCGCCATGCCGTCCCCGCAAAGGCGCGGGGTGACGCCAGCCTCCGCCCAGACCCGCTCGGCCATCTCGCCGAAGGCGTCCCGTCCGATCCGGGTCACGAGATGCGTGCGCGCGCCCGAGCGTCCCGCGGCCACCGCCTGGTTCGAGCCCTTGCCACCGGGGCCGAGCGCGAAGTCGGTGCCCATGATCGTCTCGCCCATCCGGGGCATGCGCGCCGCGGTATAGGTGGTGTCGGCCACGAAGATGCCGAGAACGACGACATCGGCTGCCTGGTTCGGGGTATCGTCCATGATGGCCATTCCTGTGCTGTCGCTGCGATGACCGGCCGCCTGGATGAGGGTGGGCATGCGCCTTGGGGCCCCGTGACATCCTCGCGGTTCCGGACCGGGTGATGGGTAGGGCCCGGGCACGGGGTATGTTTATCGGGGCGAACCGCGCCGATTGCAAGAACTGCGGGGCTTCGGAGCATCGGCGCGGCAATGCGGGGGCGGGGGCGGCAATGGGAGCGAGAGCGGAGGCAGAGGCGTGATCGGCTCGCCATCGTGCCCGCCGCCGTCCGCCGCGTCAGTATTTGCGCCATGAGGTATTGACAGGGCCCCCGCCGAGACACATGTGCAGCGCGCGCGAGATCGCGCAACGTCCCGCCAGCGTAGTGGCGCCCTCGGAGCCTTCTTGGACATGATCCGTATTTCCACCCTGCCCGCCGCCTTCACCGCCGCCGCCCTGCTCACCGCCGCTCCCGCGTTTGCCGATAGCGTGACGGGCGAGGTCGTGGCCTACGACCGCGTGGCCAACATCCTCGTTCTCGACGACAAGACGATCTGGACCCTGTCGGATGTCGGCGGCGTCGCGCCCGACGAGCTGGAAGCCGGCATGAGCGTGAGCATCACCTACGAGGCGCTGGGCGAGGACGGCTATTCCAAGGTCGAGAGCATCGTCATCAACGAGTGAGGCGCATTCCGAAGATGTGACGTCCGGGCGCGCGGCGCGGCCGCGGGAGGCTCTCCCGCGCGCCCGTCATGCGGACGGCATTCTGGACAAGGCGCGGGGCGCGGGTTTCGGGAGACCGGCCCGCGCCTCTTTCATGCCGGCCCGCCGGGTGCCCGCCTCCATGCGGGGTCTGGCGCATGGCCGGGCGCGCGCTAGGTGCCTTCTCATTCCCTGCGGGCGAGGAGGTTGCCGATGAAGACACGATCCTGGAACAGGCACGGCACCGGTGGGCTCACCTTCACCGAACTGGGCTTCGGCGCGGCCCCCTTGGGCAATCTTTACCGGGCGATCGACGATGCCGAGGCGGATGCGGTGCTCGAGGATGCCTGGCAGGCCGGTCTGCGCTATTACGATACCGCCCCGCTCTACGGCTTCGGTTTGAGCGAGACGCGGCTGAACCGTTTCCTGCGCGGCAAGCCGCGCGATGCCTATGTCCTGTCGAGCAAGGTCGGGCGGCTTCTGGCGCCGAGCACTCCCGAGGAGCGCGACGGCATCGGCAAGTGGTTCGACGTTCCCGATCGCCGCGAGAACTATGATTACAGCTATGACGGCGTGATGCGTTCGGTGGAATTCTCTCTCGAGCGTCTTGGCGTCAGCAGGCTGGACATGCTCTTCGCGCATGACATCGACAAGCGCAACCAAGGCTCCCAGGAGGCGCTCGATGCGGCGCTGGAGCAGCTGATGTCCGGGGGATACAGGGCCCTTGAGGAGATGCGCGGGCAGGGGGTCATCGAAGCGTTCGGAGCCGGTGTCAACGAATGGGAGCCTTGCCAGTGGCTCGCCGAGCGCGGGGATTTCGACATGTTCCTCCTGGCGGGACGCTATACCCTGCTCGAGCAGGGAGCGCTCGAGACCTTCTTGCCGCTTTGCGAGGCGCGCGGGATCGGCATCATCCTCGGCGGTCCCTACAATTCGGGGATCCTGGCGACCGGCGCGCGCGAAGACAGCCATTACGACTACGAGCCTGCCCCCGGGGATGTCCGGAAGCGGGTCTCGCGGATCGAGGACATCTGCGGGCGTCATGGCGTGCGCCTCGTGGACGCGGCTTTCCAGTTCCCCCTGCTTCATCCCAGCGTGCTGTCCGTCATACCGGGCACCCAGTCACGGGCGCAGATGGCGGCGAATGTCGCCGCCGCGCATGCCGAGATCCCGTCCGCGCTCTGGCACGATCTCAAGCAAGCGGGGCTGATACGGCCGGACGCGCCGATCGGCTGAGGGCCCGCGCGGAAGAGGGTGTCGCATCCCCCCCGTTGGGGGGGCCTTCGGCGAAGGTATTTTTGCGAAGCTGAAGACCGCGCGCGCCGACGCCGGGTATCAGTCCCAGTCGAGCACGACCTTGCCCGTATGCCCCGCGCGCATCTCGGCGAACCCGGTCTCGAACTCGGCGGCGCGCATCCGGTGGGTGATGACACGCCTGATGTCGAGACCGTTCTCCAGCATGGCAAGCATCTTGTACCAGGTCTCGAATATCTCGCGCCCGTAGACGCCCTTCAGGGTGATCGCCTTGAAAACGATGCGGCTCCAGTCGACCGGAGACTTGCCCGGCGGGATGCCCAGCATGGCGATCCGTCCGCCCATGACCAGTGCCTCGATCATCTGGTCGAGCGCCGCCTGGTTGCCCGACATCTCGAGCCCGACATCGAAGCCCTGGCGCATCTTCAGCCGTGCTGCGGTGTCGCGCAGGTCCTCCTGCGCCACGTTGACCGGCACACAGTCGGCGACCTCGGCCGCGAGGGCGAGGCGGTCGGGGTTGACGTCGGTGATGACGACATGACGCGCGCCGACATGGCGTGCGACCGCCGCCGCCATGATACCGATCGGGCCCGCGCCGGTGATCAGGACATCCTCCCCCACCAGATCGAAGCTGAGCGCGGTGTGCACCGCATTGCCCAGCGGATCGAGGATGGCGCCGATCTCGTCATCCACGGCGTCCGGCAGGGGAACGGCGTTGAAGGCGGGAAGGGACAGGTATTCGGCGAAGGCGCCGGCGACATTGACCCCGATGCCGCGGGTCTCGGGATCGAGATGGAAGCGGCCCGCACGGCTCTGGCGCGAGGTCCTGCCGATCAGGTGCCCCTCGCCGCTGACCCTCTGGCCCAGTTCCAGCCCTTCGACATCGCGGCCCATCTCGACGATCTCGCCGGCGAACTCATGGCCCGTCACGAGGGGAACGGGCACCGTCCCGCGCGCCCAGTCGTCCCAGTTCCAGATATGGATGTCGGTGCCGCAGATGCCGGTCTTGCGGATGCGGATGAGCACGTCATCCGGGCCGATCGCAGGCACCGGGCGGCGCTCCATCCACAGGCCGGGCTCCGGGCGGGCCTTGACCAGCGCCCTCATCTCGTTGCTCATGACAGCACCCCCACCCGCCTTCCGGCGGTCTCGAACGCCTCGAGCGCGCGGTCGAGATCGGCACGTTTCAATGCCGCGTTCATTTGGGTGCGGATGCGCGCCTGTCCTTTGGGCACCACCGGAAAGAAGAAGCCGGCGACATAGACGCCCTCCTCGTGAAGGGCGCGCGCCATCTCCTGCGACAGGCGCGCATCACCCAGCATCACCGGAACGATGGGATGCTCACCGGGCAGCAGTTCGAAGCCGAGCCTTTCGAGACTGTCGCGCCAATAGCGCGTGTTGGTGAAAAGCGCGTCGCGCAGATCGTCGCCGGCCTCCACGATGTCGAGCGCGGCGAGGCCGGCTGCGGTGATCGCGGGCGGAAGCGCGTTCGAGAAGAGATAGGGCCGCGCCCTCTGGCGCAGCAGGTCGATCGCCGCCTGCGGCCCGGCGATATAGCCGCCCAGCGCACCGCCCAGCGCCTTGCCAAGAGTACCGGTGACGAGATCGGCCTTCACGCCGAAATGCGCCGGCGTGCCGCGTCCCTTGGGGCCCATGAAACCCGTGGCATGACAGTCATCGACCATCACCATGGCGTCGTGGCGGTCCGCGAGCGCGCGGATCAGGTCGATCCGGGCAAGCGTGCCATCCATCGAGAAGACGCCGTCCGTCGCGATCATCACGAAGCGGGCTCCCTCGGCGCGTGCCTCCTTCAGGCAGGTTTCGAGCGCGTCCATGTCGCCATTGGGGTAGCGGTATCGCCGCGCCTTGCACAGGCGGATGCCGTCGATGATCGAGGCGTGGTTGAGACTGTCGGAGATGATCGCGTCCTCGGGGCCGAGAAGCGGCTCGAAGAGGCCGCCATTGGCATCGAAACAGGCGGCGAAGAGGATGCTGTCGTCATGACCGAGATAGTCGGCGAGGCGCTGCTCGAGCGCCCGGTGCAGATCCTGCGTGCCGCAGATGAAGCGCACGCTGGCAAGCCCGAAGCCATGGCTGTTCATCGCCCGAGTGGCGGCCTCCTGCAGGCGCGGATCGTCGGCGAGCCCGAGATAATTGTTGGCGCACAGGTTGAGGAGACGGTGCCCCTCGACCGTGACATGCGCGCCCTGCGGACCAGCCAAGGGCCGTTCGCGCTTGAGAAGTCCGTCGCTCTCGATCTGGTCGAGCGTGTCGTTGAGATGGGTCAGAAAGGCGTTCGTCATGCGCGCTGCTCCCTTGCTGCTCCTCCCACCTCTAGCGGGATGCGGCCCGGCGTGAAACCCGTGCGGATGGCCCGATCGCGAGCCGGGAGGGGAACGCGGAGCCGTCCGGCGCGTTCGCCGCCCAAAGGAGAGCTTCCATGTCCCCAACCACCCTGCTTCGATACTTTGCCGCCGCCGCCTGTCTCGCCGCCGCCCCGCTCCATGCCGAAGAGGTGGGCAAGGTGGGGGTCGACTGGGTCGGCAACGACGTGATCATCGAGGCCGTGCAGGACCCCGAGGTCGAGGGCGTCACCTGCCATATCGCTTATTTCGAGCGCAGCATGATCGACCGCCTGAGCAAGGGGAACTGGTTCGAGGATCCCTCCAACGCGTCCATCGCCTGCCGCCAGACCGGGCCGATCACCCTCGGCGACATCGACCGCAGCAAGGATGGCGAGCAGGTCTTCCGCGAACGGCGCTCGATCGTTCTCAAGACCCTGCGCATCAAGCGCATCTTCGACGAGGAGAACCAGACGTTGATCTATCTCGTCCATGCCGCCGAGCTGACCAACGGATCGGCCAAGATGTCGATCTCGACGGTGCCGCTCTATCAGCCGGGCAGCTGAGCGGCATTGATGCTGCAGCGCGGCAGGTTCGGCGAACTTGCCTCGTGCATCCCGCACTGAGTTGCGCCATGGTCGCTCCGCAAAGGAGGATCTGACATGACAGACATCGTAATCTTGGGCGGTGTGCGCACCGCGATTGGCACCTTTGGCGGAGCGCTGGCCGGAACGCCGCCGATCGACCTGGCGACCACGGCATCGAAGGCGGCACTGGAGCGGGCCGGGGTCGAGCCGGGCCAGATCGGCCATGTGGTCTTCGGTCACGTGATCAACACCGAGCCGCGCGACATGTATCTGAGCCGCGTGGCCGCCATGCAGGCGGGCATTCCGGATACGGCTCCGGCGATGAACGTGAACCGGCTTTGCGGCTCCGGCGCGCAGGCGATCGTCTCGGCGATCCAGTCGCTGATGCTCGAGGATGCCGATTACGCGCTGGCCGGCGGTGCCGAGAACATGAGCCGCTCGCCCTATATCCTTCCCGCCGCGCGCTGGGGCCAGAAGATGGGCGATATCGGCTCGCAGGACATGATGCTCGGCGCGCTGAACTGCCCCTTCGGAACGGGTCATATGGGCGTCACGGCCGAGAATGTCGCCGCCGAGCACGGGATCGACCGCGCCGCGCAGGATGGCTTCGCGTTGGAGAGCCAGAACCGCGCGGCGCGCGCCATCGAGGAAGGGCGTTTCGCCGATCAGATCGTTCCGGTCGAGGTGCGCCGCGGCCGCGAGACGGTGCAGTTCGACAAGGACGAGCATCCCAAGGCGACCTCGCTCGAGGCGCTGTCGGGCCTGCGGGCGGTGTTCCAGAAGGACGGATCGGTCACCGCCGGAAACGCGTCCGGCATCAACGATGGCGCGGCGGCGATCGTCATGGCGCGCGCCTCCGCGGCGGAGGCGGCTGGCCTGACGCCGGGCTTCAGGGTTCTGGGCTACGCCCATGCCGGGGTGCGTCCCGAGGTGATGGGGATCGGCCCGGTCCCCGCCGTGCGCAACCTGCTGGAGCGCACCGGGCTCTCGGCGAGCGATTTCGACGTGATCGAGAGCAACGAGGCCTTCGCGGCGCAGGCGCTGGCGGTCAACAAGGAACTTGGGCTCGATGCGGCGAAGGTGAACCCCAATGGCGGCGCCATCGCGCTGGGCCATCCGGTCGGCGCAACGGGTGCCATCCTGACGGTCAAGGCGATGCACGAGCTGACACGGACCGGCGGCTCGAAGGCGCTGATCACCATGTGCATCGGCGGCGGGCAGGGCATCGCCCTCGCGATCGAGCGCATCTGACCGGGATGCGCTGAAGGGGATGTTAACCCCGCAAGGGCATTGATCGGCGGGCCGACTGTCGCAAGAGGGCCGCCGATCATGAACGCAATTCTCGACGATGCCGCGCGGAGTGGCGCCGCGGCTCCGCCGGCCCGCCCCCTTGTGGCGCATCCGCTCCGCCTTCTCGCGGCGGATGACTGCTCCGTCAGCAGGACGATCCTGACAGCCTATCTCGAGATGCTTTGCGGCACGGCGCCGATGCAGGTCGCGCTCTTCGATCGCGGTGAGGCGCTTCTGGACGCGGCCGCGTGCGCGATGCGGTCGGGGGAGGGGCCCGATCTCGTCCTGCTCGACCTGTCGATGCCCGGCATCGGCGGGCTTGAGACGGCGCGGCGGCTGCGCAATCTTTCAGGCTCGGCCGCGCCGCGGCTCATCGCGATCACCGCCATGCCGGCGCATCGCTGCGCGGCGCTGACGCAGTTCGATGCGGCGCTCTCCAAGCCCCTCTGCCGGGCCGCGCTCGAAGCCGAGATCGCGGACCTTCAGGCGGCGCCGGCCGCAGCCGGCCTGACGAAGACGGGAGCGCCGGGTTCCGACATCTCGGGGGCGAAGGCGTAACCGCCGCTGTCGAACTCCTCCAGCGCCTCGGGATCCCGGATCCGGCGCTCCGCCACGAAACGGGCCATTGCGCCGCGCGCGCGCTTGGCGTGGAAGCTGACCATCCGGGCGCTTCCATCCTCCTTGCGCTCGAGGAAGGCCGGGGTGATCACGCGGGGCTCCAGCACGTCGCGCGCGACCGCGCCGAAATATTCCTTGCTGGCGCAGTTGAGCAGATACCGGCTCCCGGTCTCGCGCGCCGCGGCATTCAACGCCTCCGACAGCCGCGATCCCCAGAATGCATAGAGCGTGCGGCCCCGCTCGGTGGCCAGCCGGCTCCCCATCTCCAGCCTGTAGGCCTGGACCGCATCAAGGGGACGCAGCAGGCCATAAAGACCCGAGAGGATCCGCAGATGCTCCTGCGCATGGCGCAACGCGTCGTCATCGAGGCTCCTGGCATCCAGCCCCTGGTAGGTATCACCGGCGAAGACGCGGATGGCCGGACGGCTGTTATCCGCGTCCGGGGCGGGAGCCATGTCGCGGAACCGGTCCCGGGTCAGCTTCGCGAGCGTGTCGCTGAGCCCCATGAGCGCCTTGAGATCGGCCAGGGGCAGGGCGCGGACATGATCGGCGAGGATGTTCGCCTCGCCCTGGAACTGCGGCGTGGCGGCCGCGTCGCGGGTCACGTCCCAGTCGAGCTTCTTGGCGGGGGAAATCACGGTCAGCATCTCTGTCTCCTTTCGGGGGGCGGCGGTCAGGCGCCGTGCAGCACGCCCAGAAAACTGTCGCCGAACCGCTCCGTGCGCGGGGCGTCCATGCCGGGCGCGCGTTCGAGATCGGCCAGGCTTGCCGGTTTGCGCTCCGCGATCCAGCGCAGCGTGGCGTTCGTGCAGCTGAGATACTTGTCGGTGCCGAGCGGACCGCGCGCGAGGGCAAGCTGCGCTTCGGCCAGCCGGTCGAAGAGCGCACCCGACTCGCGGCCTGCCAGCTTGCGCCTGACGGGATGCATCTCCTGCGTCGCCGCGCCGGTGATCACCTCCACGAAGAGCGCGCCGTAACGCTCGAGCTTCGTGGCCCCCACGCCGCCGATCCGGGCCATCTCGTCGAGCGTGGCGGGACGCTTCTCGGCCATCTCGATCAGCGTGCGGTCGGTGAAGACGACATAGGCCGGCACCTTCTGCGCCTCCGCGAGGGCCCGCCGCTTTGCCTTCAATGCCGACAGGAGCGGCGCATCCGCCTCGGAGACGAGCGTGTGGACCGCCGGGCGGTTCTCGCGCGCCGCCGCCGCGATCACATCGCGGCGCAGCTCGATGCCCGCCTCGCCGCGCAAGATCGGACGCGCCGCCTCGGTCATCGCGAGCGCGCCGTGCCGCTCGGCGACGGGCCGCACGAGGTCGCGCCCCATCATCTGCCGGAAGACGGCCTGCCATTCGCGCTTGTTGAACTCCTTGCCGACCCCGAATGTCGGCAGGGCGTCATGGTGGCGTGCCGTGACCTTGTCGGTGGCATTTCCCAGCAAAATGTCGATCAGGTGCCCGGCGCCGAAATTCTCCTCGGTGCGCAGAACCGCCGACAGCGCCTTGCGCACCGCTTCGGTCCCGTCGAATATCTCGGGCGGCGTCTCGCACAGATCGCAGTTGCCGCAAGGGTCCGCCGTCTCGCCGAAATAGGCCAGCAGCCTCTGCCGGCGGCAGCCCAGCGCCTCGGCCAGGCCCAGAAGCGCGTTGAGGCGGCCGTGATCGGCGCCCTTGCGCGCGTCGGGCGCCAGCCCCTCGTCGATCTGCGTGCGGCGCAGGCGGATATCGTCCGGGCCGTAGAGGGTCAGCGTTTCGGCCGGCGCCCCGTCGCGCCCGGCCCGCCCGATCTCCTGGTAGTAGCTTTCGATGGATTTCGGTAGATCGGCATGGGCCACCCAGCGGATGTCGGGCTTGTCGACGCCCATCCCGAAGGCGACGGTGGCGCAGACGACGAGCCCGTCCTCCCGCGCGAACCGTTCCTCGACCGCGCGGCGGGGCCCGGCCTCCATCCCGCCGTGATAATGGCAGGCATTGTGCTTCGCGTCGCGCAGGGCGGCGGCGAGGGTCTCGGTCTTGGCACGGCTGGCGCAATAGACGATGCCGGACTGGCCCTTGCGCGCCGCGGCGAAGTCGAGGATCTGCCGGCGGGGGCCGTTTTTGGCACCGAAGGCGAGATGCAGGTTGGGCCGGTCGAAGCCGCCGAGGAACACCCGCGGTTCGATCCCGCCGAAGAGGCGCGCGATGATCTCCTCGCGCGTTTCGGCATCGGCGGTTGCGGTGAAGGCGGCGAGCGGCACGTCGAGCGCGGCGCGCAGGGCGCCGATGCGCAGGTAGTCGGGACGGAAGTCATGTCCCCACTGGCTGACGCAATGGGCCTCGTCCACCGCGATGAGCGAGACATTGGCGCGGTTGAGCATCTGCTCGGTTCCGCTCGAGCCCAGGCGTTCGGGCGCCATGTAGAGCAGCTTCAGCGAGCCGTCGTCGAGCCCCCGCCAGACGGCGTCCGTCTCCTCGTCGGTATTGCCCGAGGTCAGCGCGCCGGCGGCGACCCCGGCGGCCTGAAGCCCCCTGACCTGATCGCGCATCAGGGCGATGAGCGGCGAGATCACCACCGTCACCCCGGCCCGCACCAGCGCGGGAAGCTGAAAGCACAGCGACTTGCCACCGCCCGTCGGCATGATCGCCAGCGTGTTCTCGCCCCGTGCCACGGCGGCGACGATCTCTTCCTGTCCGGGTCTGAAATCGCCGAACCCGAAGACGGAGGAGAGCAGATCGCGCGCGGAACTCATGATCGGGAAATGCCTCTTGGCGCCGCGGCTGCGGCCGGATCGGCGCGCACCGCCCGCCGGGCGGCGTCGCGGCTCAATGGAAGGCGGCGGCGTTGTTCATCAAGATGATCTGCAACGCGTAGACGCCGAGCAGGGCGATCAGCGGCGCCAGGTCGAGCCCGCCCATGTTCGGCAGGATCCGGCGGATCGGACCGTAGATCGGCTCGAGCAGGCGGTTCAGGCCGAACCAGATCTGCGCCACCAGGGGCTGACGCAGGTTCAGCACCTGGAAATTGATCAGCCAGGACATCACGATATGCGCGATCATGACGAACCAGACGAGGTTGAGGATCATCAGCAGGATTTGAAAGAGCGATGTCATGGCCGGTCCGTCCCATTGCGTTGAGACAGGTAGTTAAGGGCCGGTGCCGCGCGAGGCAAGGCATTGCGGCGAATGCGGGGGCGGATCGGGCGCCCGCGATACCGCCCTGGCGCGCGCGAAAGGGACGGTTTTCCGCAACGTCGGCATTGCACCCGGGCGGCGCGGGGCGCATCTCCACCGCGCGGCCCGCGATCCGCGTGGACCGCGCGCATATCCACCCCACCCCCGCCGGGAGACCCTCATGTATCCGCTCGTCAGGCTGGCCAAGGAATTCTGGAGCCACCGCAAGGCGTTGCCGCTTGGCCTCTTCGACACGCATGTCTCGCATCACCGCTGCTGGCCGCATGACATCGACGTGTGGATGGAACTCAACAACGGCCGCACGCTGACCCTCTACGATCTGGGCCGGTTCGTCCTGTTCCGCCGGGTAAAGGCGATCTCGCTCATGCGCAGCCATGGCTGGGGCGGGACCGTCGCGGGGAGCTCCGTGCGCTATCGCCGCAGGCTTCGGATGTTCGACCGGTTCGAGATGCGCACCCGGATCATCGGTTGGGACCGGCGCTTCATCTATATCGAACAGGCGATGTGGCGGGACGGCGAATGCACGAGCCATGTCCTGATCCGCACGGCGATCACCGATCGCAACGGTCTCGTTCCGATGGAGCGGGTGATCGAGGCGCTGGCGCCCGGCACCCTCTCGCCGCCCCTGCCGGCATGGGTCGAGGCCTGGAGCGCGGCGGAGGCGGAGCGACCCTGGCCCCCCATGCAGCCCGCCCCTGCGGGCACCCCTGACCCCGGCGATCGGGGCGCGGCGGACAGGTCCGGCGGGCCGGGCGGGCCGGGCGGGGCCTGACCCCGCCAATGCCGGCGATTGCGCGTGCCCGGCATTGGCTGTTTGATGCAGGTTCGGGGGCCGCGCCCCCGAATGGGCCGGCGAGAAGGCCCCAGGGGAGGGGCGGCGGCGATGACCGGACGGATCGAGCGAAGACGCATCTGGGGGTGGTTCTTCTTCGACTGGGCGAGCCAGCCCTACAACACGCTGCTCCTGACCTTCATTTTCGGCCCCTACGTCAAGACCCTGCTGGGCGACGGCGCCGCGGCACAGGCAAGCTGGGGCTACGCGATCGCGGCGGCCGGGTTCGTGATCGCGCTTCTCGCGCCGGTGCTCGGCGCGCTTGCCGACGGGCGCGGCAACAGGATGCTGTGGATCTGGGCCTTCTCCCTGCTCTACGTGATCGGCGCATCGGGGCTGTGGTGGGCGCGGCCGGGTGATTTCGACCTGACCCTCGTGATGATCAGTTTCGCGATCGGCCTCATCGGGATGGAGTTCGCGACCATCTTCACCAACGCGATGCTGCCCGATCTGGGACCGCGCGAACAGATCGGCCGGATCTCGGGGAACGGATGGGCCTTCGGCTATCTCGGCGGCCTCGTCTCGCTGGTCCTGATGCTGCTGCTCTTCGCCGAGGATGCCGAAACGGGCCGCACGCTCATCGGGATCGAGCCCCTCTTCGGGCTGGATGCGGCGGCGCGCGAGGGAACGCGCTTCGTCGGGCCCTTCTCGGCGCTGTGGTATATCCTCTTCATGATCCCGTTCTTCGCCTGGATGCGTGATCCGGCGCCCGCCCGCCGTGCCGGGATCCCGGTGCGCCGCGCGCTGGCCGGGCTCGTGCAGACGGTGCGGCGCCTGCCGCGCAGGCGGTCCGAATTCGCCTTCCTCGGCGCCTCGATGCTCTATCGCGACGCGCTGAACGGGACCTATGCGCTGGGCGCGATCTTCGCGGCGGGCGTGCTCGACTGGTCGGTGGTGCAGACCGGCACATTCGGCATTCTCGCCGTGATCACCGGCGCCGTCTTTGCCTGGATCGGCGGGCGGGCCGATACCGCGCTCGGCCCCAGGCCGGTGATCATCGCCAGCATCCTCGCGCTGATCGCGGTGGTGACGGTCAGCGTTTTCGTCTCGCGCGAATCGCTTTTCGGCATGGCCCTCGCGCCCGGCTCCGCGCTGCCGGACATCGTCTTCTACGCGGTGGGCGCGGTGATCGGTGCCGCCGGCGGCGCGCTGCAATCGGCAAGCCGCTCGATGATGGTGCGGCAGGGCGATCCGGCGCGCATGACCGAGGCATTCGGCCTCTATGCCCTGTCGGGCAAGGCCACGGCCTTCATCGCGCCCCTCTCGATCGCCGTCGCGACCGACCTGAGCGGAAGTCAGCAACTGGGGATCATTCCGCTCATCGCGCTCTTCGCCTCGGGGCTTTTTCTGCTATCATGGGTGAAACCCGACGGAGATCGAGCAGCATGACATTTCTCAAGTTCTGGGCGCCGCTGGCTCTGGTGGCGGCGTTGGCCGGGTGCAGCGGCGGCTCGCGTAGCCTGCCGGCCTCGGCGCTTCCCACCATGCCCTCGCAGGGGGATATCGTCACCCGAAACGGCATGGCCAAGACCTTCTTCGGCGCAGCGACGGGCCCCGCCGCCCTGCCGCCCGCACCGATCGGAAGCTATGCCAAGGGATGCCTGGCGGGCGGCACGCAGCTGGCCGAGACGGGAGCGACCTGGCAGGCGATGCGGCTCAGCCGGAACCGTAACTGGGCCCATCCCCAGACAGTCGACTTCATCGAGGACCTGTCGCGCTCCATTGCGCGGCTGCCGGAGACCGAGGGCATCTATGTCGGCGATCTGTCGCAGCCCAAGGGCGGTCCGATGCTGACCGGCCATCGCAGCCACCAGATCGGCATGGATGCCGACATCTGGCTGATGCCGGCGCGGATCGGGCTCGACCGCGCCGAGCGCGAGCGGATCAGCGCGGTCAGCTACCGCCGCGACAGGGGCGCCTTCGTCAACGAGAAATGGTCGCGGGTCCAGCACGAGCTGGTCAAGGCCGCGGCAAACGATCCGCGGCTCGCCCGGATCTTCATCTTCCCCGGGGCCAAGGTCCGGATGTGCGCCGACGAGACGGGCAACCGCGACTGGCTGCGCAAGGTGCGGCCGTGGTATGGGCATCACTATCATTTCCATGCGCGGCTGAGCTGCCCGGAGGGCGCGCGTGACTGCGTCGATCAGGCCGCGCCGCCGCCCGGAGACGGCTGCGCCGAGGCGCAGGACTGGGTCGACAACATCCTCAACCCGCCGCCGCCCGATCCCAACGCTCCCCCCGCCAAGCCGCGTTCCGAATTGCAGATGGCCGACCTCCCGGCCCAGTGCCAAAGCGTCCTCGCCCGGTGATATCCTCCCTGATTGCCTTCGTGCTCGGCGTCGCCGGGGCCGATGCCGATGCCGGCACGCCCCGGCTCGACTATGTCGGCAGCTACACCTGGACCTCGCCCGACCCGCATCTGGGCGGCATGTCGGCGATCGAGATCGGCGATGACGGCCGCGATTTCGTGGCCCTGTCGGATCGCGGCTACATCGTGAGCGGCACATTGGAGCGCAAGGATGGCGCCGTGAGCGGCATCGCGGCGGGTGCGCTCGAGCCGCTGCGCGATATCAAGGGAGCGCCCGTCACCCGCAAGTGGAGCGATGCCGAAGGTCTCGCGCGGACGCCTGACGGGCGCCTTTTCATCTCCTTCGAGGCAAGGCACCGGCTTTGGGCCTACGAGGCGGCCGGCAGCCGCGCGATGCCGATGCCGGTCAATCCCGCTTTCCGTGAGCTGCAGCCCAATTCGGGGCTCGAAGCCCTCGCGATCGGGCCCGACGGCACCCTCTACGCGCTTCCCGAACGCTCCGGTAAGCTCGAGCGTCCCTTTCCCGTCTACCGCTTTGCCAAGGGCCGCTGGGACAGCCTGTTGTCCATCCCGCGTCGCGGCGAGCATCTGCCGGTCGGGGCGGATTTCGGCCCCGATGGCAAGTTCTACCTGCTGGAGCGTCATTTCACCGGGATCTTCGGCTTCTCCACGCGGGTGCGACGCTTCACGCTCGGTCCGGATGGCTTCACCGACGAGGAGGTCCTGCTTCAGACATGGACCGGGCGGCATGACAATCTCGAAGGCATCGCGGTCTGGGCCGATCGCGAAGGGACGATCCGAGTCACGATGCTCTCCGACGACAATTTCCATTTCCTGCAACGCACCGAACTCGTCGATTACCGCCTGAGCGAATAGGGGTATTGCGGGCATGCGTCGGCTCGCATGGAGTTGAGCAACCCCTTGCGCGAATTCTTTTGACATACACCAAATCTGTGCCACCTTCCCTTGTATCGGCAATGTAATGAAAGGAGGTGGTCCAGTGTCTAGAATGATGGTGGAGAATGAGGTCGGAACAGTCATGGGGGCCGATGTCTGAAGGCAGTCCTTCGGGCAGAACACACATGATTGGGCGCCTGCTCTAACCGGGCCCATCTCCTTATTATTCGAGGGGCCGCCGATATCCGGCGGCCCCTTCGATTTTGCAGGGCGGCCAAGCCGCGACATTACGCGTGAAGGACCCGATGCGGATAACTCCCCAGATCGAGCTCGCCGAATGGGAACTGACCGAACAGTTCGTGCAATCGGGCGGCCCAGGCGGCCAGAACGTCAACAAGGTCGCCACGGCCGTCGAGCTGCGTTTCGAGGCGGAGCGTTCTCCCAACCTTCCCGAGCCGGTCAAGGCCAGGCTCAGGCGGCTGGCCGGGCGGCGCTGGACCAAGGATGGGGCGATCGTCCTGAAGGTCTCCGACACGCGGAGCCAGGGCCGCAACCGGGAGCTGGCTCGTGCCCGCATGACCGAGCTGATCCGCGCCGCGCTCGAGCGCCCCAAGCGGCGGGTGCCCACCAAGCCTACCCTAGGCTCCAAACGCCGCCGTCTTGCCGGCAAGCGTCAGCGTGGAGAGGTCAAGGCGCTTCGCGGCACCGTCGACCCCTCCCAGGGCTGAGCCTTCAGGGCGACTTGCCGAGCGTATCGGCCTTGGCCGCGCCGCGTTTCCCGATCGGCCTCTCGGCGCCCGTGGTCGTGTCCTCGGCGGTCTGATGCTCCATCTCGGAGTTCAGCTCGGCCCCCAAGAGCACGATGAAGGCCGAAAGCCAGAGCCAGGTCAGAAGGATGATCACGCCGCCGATCGCCCCGTAGGTTTCGGAATAGCTACCGAAATTGGTCACGTAGATCGAGAACCCGATGGAGCCCGCCACCCAGATGATCATGGCGAGCACGGAGCCCCAGTTGATCCAGCGCCATTGCGGGTTCTCGCGCGAGGGGCCATAGCGGTAGATGATATCGAGCCCGAAGACCGTCAGCACCGCCATCAGGGGCCAGCGCGCCCAGATGATCAGCGTGTCCACCCAGCCGGGCAGTCCCATCGCGGCCACCGCGGCGGGCGCGGCGATGAGGGCCGAAAGCGCCATCACGAGACCCAAGATGAGGATCACCGTCAGCACCAGCGCGGTGATGTTGTACCGGATGAAGCCGCGCTTCTCCTCCTCGTCATAGGCGATGTTCATGCCTTCCATCAGCGTCTTCATCCCCTTCGACGCCCCGTAGATCGCGAGTGCAATGCTGATCACCGCGGTGATGCCGGCGCTGGTATCGTCGGCCGCAACTTGGTTTGCCTGCTCGCGCAGGATGTCCGCCGCGTCCTGCGGCAGCATGCCGGCAAGCTGCGCGATCTGCTCCTGCATCGCGGCCGGATCGAGGACCAGTCCGGCGATGGAGATCATCGCGGCGATGGTTGGAAAGATCGCGAGCAGTCCGAAGAAGGCGACGCCGGCGGCCACGACCGAGACGTGATCGTTCGTGATTTCGTTCTTGGTGCGCAGCAGGATGTCGCGCCAGCCCGGCTTGGGGATCTGTGAAGGTCGTTCGGCCTCGCGTCCTCGTGATTTCTGGGTGCGGGTCTTGGTTCTAGCCGCCATCGGGCCCTCCTCATCTGGACGGGGCCTCAACGCGAAGACGGCCCGAAAGTTCGACCCCGGGTGATGCCTCGGCGGAAAGGGCGGTCAGCGACCGCGCACGTCGCGCGCCACGACCGTGTAGAGCCCCGACCGATCGCCGGTTTCGGCAGCCTGCCGGGCCACTTGCAGGAGCCCCAGAAGCCGGCGGCGTCCCTCCTCGGGATCCTTGGCAAAATCGTGCATGTACCACCGGGTGAGGCGCCACTGGCTGGCACGGAGCGCATCCTCGAGGATGGTGTCCACCGCGAGCCCCGCCATGATATCGAGGAACTGGGCATACATGTCGAAGATCGCCACCTCGTCCATATCGCCGTCATTCTCGAGCATCCCCGCAAGCGCGCTGATCTCGAGCCTGGCCTGGAGCGGCACGGCGACCTGCTGCCCGCAATCGGCCGAGGCCATGAGCAGGGCGACGGCGACGCGCTTGTGCTCGGCCCTGTGTTCGGGGTCGAGCGTGGCGACGATCGTGCCTACCCCCGACTGGACCTGGACCAGACGCTCATAGGCAAGACGCTGCAGCACCTGCCTGATGGGCGTGCGCGACAGGCCGAACTCGATCGCGAGGGCGCCCTCGTGCAGCACGCTGCCCCCTTCGGTCCCGCCCGACAGGCAGATGCGCTGTCGGATCCGGTTGGCGATCTCGCTGCCGGCAACGCGCTTGGATGATGCCACTTTGGAGGGTCTCCTCGATGAAATATCGGTCTTGACAATAGAAACGTGTATACAAGCAGTTAAGCGGTTCCGCAAACGGATGCGGGTACTTTCGTTTTTACAACAATTAGGAATATCGGGATGGAAGATCACGATGAAATTTCGATCCGTGCACGCATCAGGACCCCGGAAGGCGGAATTCTGGTGATGACCGGCTTTCCGGGGCTGCTGATCGGGCATGATGGCGAGGCCTATATCGATATCGAAGCCATGGACGATACCTTCGCCGCCCTTGTGGAGGCGCGCGTGGGAACCTTGATCGTGATGGCCGGTGACGACGAGCTCCCCGAGGGGGCGGGATGCTGCCTTGCTGCCGCTGCCAAGCGTTCGGGCATCGCCATCATCAATATGCCAATTGAGGATTTCTCGACCCCGTCTGCGGAATTCGTAGAGAAATGGCGCGTAGTGGGGCCTCAATTGCACAAGTTGCTCGACCGGGGGGATGGATGCGCGCTGTCCTGCCATTACGGCGCCGGACGCAGCGGGATGATCGCGGCCCTGATGCTAATGGAGCGCGGGGCGGCGCCGGACGCGGCAATTTCGACCGTTCGCGCCCATTTCGACGAATCGATCGAGAACACCGAGCAGGAAAACTGGCTTCGGCATCGGCATATCGGCCACGAACATGGCGAGCGGGCCGGGGTCAGGCTGGGGTGACCTGCCGGTTTGGAGAGGTCAACCGTGGGCTTTGGTATCGTAACTGACAATTATTCGCAGAATCTTAACCTGCGCTAAACCCTGCCATAATTATGACACATTTGGGCATTCTACACTGGTATACAGGTTGATCGGCGAGCAGGTTCGCGGAGAAGCCAGGAGAAACAAAGCATCGGAAGGGGGGGCCATGTCGATCCATACTGCCATGGGCCATCTCGAACGTACCCCGGTGTGCACTACGATTGCCTCTGCGCGGCGCAAGTTGCCGGTCGAGGATTATTCGATCACCGCAGTGCGGTGGAACCGTGAATTCTGCCGGCTGGAAGCCGATGTCACCCTGACTTTCTGTGCCCGGGGCCTGTCCCGTCCCAAGGTGCATACGATCAAGACGAGCGTTGCTGTCCTGTCACATGCCCGCAAGGGTTCCCTGCGGGCCCGCCTTCTGCGGAACGCGCTCGATCTCGCTATCCTGATGCCCTTTTCCCCAAAAGGGGTCAGTTCCGCAGCCTGAGGGCTGCCCTGCCTCGCCGAACATTCGTTTGGTTCTGTGTCCAACTTCAAACGCTCCCTTTCGGGAGCGTTTTTTTTGCAGTTGCGGTGGATGATCCTTCTGCGCATCGTGCCGGCAGGTTGTCTTGGAACGCGGTGGAGATCATGGATATCAAGGCAATTCTCATGGGGCTCGCCTTCGCATTCATGTGGTCATCGGCCTTCACATCGGCCCGCATCATCGTCGCCGAGGCTCCACCGCTGAGCGCGCTGGCGCTGCGTTTCGCCATTTCCGGCACGCTGGGGATCATGCTCGCGCTCGCGCTTGGCCAGTCCTGGAAGCTCAGCCGGGCGCAGTGGAAAGCGACCGTGATCTTCGGAATATGCCAGAATGCTCTCTATCTCGGCCTGAATTTCGTGGCCATGCAGACGGTCGAGGCCGGGCTCGCGGCGATCATCGCCTCCTCCATGCCGCTCCTCGTCGCACTTGCCGGGACGCTTTTCTACAATGAGCGCATCTCCGGGCTCGCGGCGGCCGGGCTTGCCGCGGGTCTGCTCGGTGTCGCCCTGATCATGGGAAGCCGGTTGAGCGGCGGCGTCGATCTGGGCGGTCTTCTGCTCTGCGGTATCGGCGTCCTGGCTCTCACATTCGCGACCCTGTCGGTCCGCAGCGCCTCTTCCGGCGGCAACCTGATGATGGTCGTCGGTCTGCAGATGGTGATCGGATCGGCCGCGCTCACCCTCGTGGCGATCCCGCTCGAGACCTGGGACGTGACCTGGAGCACGCGGCTGACTTTTGCATTCGTGTATACAACTCTCGTGCCGGGACTGGCCGCGACCTTCGTGTGGTTCCTCCTCGTGGAGCGGATCGGGGCCGTTCGGGCGGCGACATTCCACTTCCTCAACCCCTTTCTCGGCGTTGCGATCGCCGCCGTCTTCCTGGGCGAACGGCTCGGCATCTTCGATCTGATCGGTGTGACGATCATCATGTTCGGTATCCTCGCTGTGCAGCTTTCACGGCATGCGGATGCGGGCCACAAGGGCGGATCCCGGCAAAAAGGACGGCGTATCGCCGCCGCCATTCGCCGTGGCAAGGGCTGAACGCGCCGCTGTCACCCGGCACCGGGAACGCGCGGCGCGCGGCGGGGGCGGAACGCGCATGGGCGGTCCCGCGTTTCCCGGATGCATGAGTGACATGCGTGCAAGCAGGGAGTGTCCAAGATGACCCATGGCAATCACGACATGGTTTCCTCGTCCGACGTGAACGGAACCGAGGTCTATTCAGAGGCCGGCGAGCATGTCGGAACGATCGACCACCTGATGATCGACAAGCAATCGGGCAAGGTCGCTTGGGCCGTGATGGGGTTCGGCGGGTTCCTCGGGCTCGGAGAGGCGCATTACCCGATCCCCTGGACGAAGCTAACCTACGAACGCTCGCGCGGCGGTTTCGTCACCGATATCTCGCGTGAGCAGCTCGAAGCGGCACCTTCGCGGCCCGAACGTTGGACCGAGGACCGTGCTTGGGAGGAGCAGGCGCATCTGCATTACGGCGCGCCTTTCTACTGGATCTGAGGGCGCGGGGCAGGGCAGCCGCGAAAGTGTGCGATCGGCGGGGTGGCCCGGCCCCTAGCCGATCGCCCCCGGCAATCCGCCGCCCGTCTGCCCGCGATGCAAAAGGAAATGGTCGAGGATCACCGCCGCGGCCATCGCCTCGCCCACCGGCACGGCCCGGATGCCGACGCATGGGTCGTGCCGGCCCTTGGTGACGATGTCGCTCTCGCGGCCCTGCTTGTCGATGGTGCGCCGCGTCTTGAGGATGCTGCTGGTCGGCTTGACCGCGAAGCGCAGCACGATGTCCTGCCCCGTCGAGATGCCACCGAGAATGCCGCCCGAGTGATTCGAGCCATAGACGGGACCGTCGGGGCCCATCGTGATCTCGTCGGCATTCTGCTCTCCGGTCAGCATGGCGGCCGCCATGCCCTCACCGATCTCGACGCCCTTGACGGCATTGATGCTCATCATCGCCGCCGCAAGTTCGGTGTCGAGTTTGGCGTAGACGGGCGCGCCGAGCCCGGCGGGCGGGTTCTCGATCCTGATCTCGATCATGGCGCCGACGGAGTTGCCCGATTTGCGCAGCGTGTCGAGGTAGTCGGCCCATTCCTCGGCGGCGCCGGCATCGGGAACCCAGAACGGGTTCCTGGCGATCTCCTCCATGTCGAAGGCGGCCCGGTCGATCGTTTTCTCGCCCATCTGCACCATGTAGCCAGTGATGCGCATCTCGGGCGCGAGTGCGCCGAGCGCTTCCCGCGCGACCCCGCCCGCGGCGACCCGCGCGGCCGTCTCCCGCGCCGAGGAACGCCCGCCGCCGCGATAGTCCCGGATCCCGTATTTCTGCCAATAGGTGATGTCGGCATGGCCGGGGCGGAATTTCTCGGCGATCTCGCCGTAATCCTTGGAGCGCTGATCGGTGTTACGGATCATCAGCTGGATCGGCGTGCCGGTCGTCCGGCCCTCGAAGACGCCGGACAGGATCTCGACCGCATCCGCTTCCTGCCGCTGGGTGGTGTAGCGCGAGGTGCCGGGCTTGCGCCGATCGAGCCAGACTTGCAGCATCTGCGCGTCGAGCGCGATCCCCGGGGGGCATCCGTCGACGGTCGCGCCGAGCGCCGGGCCGTGGCTCTCGCCCCAGGTCGTGACGCGAAAGAGATGTCCGTAGCTGTTCAGGCTCATGGCGGGGCGCTCCTTGTTCGCAGCGTTCCTAGCGCCGCCTCGTTCCCTTCTCAAGCCTCGGGATGATCGCGGCCGGCACCGTCTTCGTGCCCATCCGTTCATGCGAAGGGGCGCGTCCTCGCGGCGCGCCCCTTCAAATCCTTCGGCAATGTCGATCCGCGGATCAATCCTTGCCGGGACCCTCGCGTCTCTTCACTGGCGCCCAGATGCGCTTGTTGGTGAAGTAGAGCAGGACCGACAGCAGGACCAGCATGCCGACACCGACGAAACCGGCCTGTTTACGGGCCGCGAGCTTTGGCTCGGCGGTCCACATCAGGAAGGCCGCAACGTCCTTGGACTCGGCGCTCAGGTCATTGGCATGGCCGTCATCGAACTCCACGTCCTCGCCGACGAGCGGCGGGCCCATCGCGATCCAGCCGCCCGGATAGGCGGTGTTCTCGTAAAGGACCGCCCCGGCCTCCTCCTTCTGCTCGCCGGTATAGCCGGTCAGCAGCGAGTAGATGTATTCCGGGCCGCCCATGCCCTTGACGATCTGGTTGATGCCAAGGCCGTAGGGACCGTGGAAGCCGGCCCGTGCCTTGGCCATCAGGCTGAGGTCAGGGGCGTTCGCCAGGTTGCTTTCGGGGAAGCTGTCGGTGGGCTTCGCGGCACGGAAATCGTCGAGCTCGGGGTCGAAGACCTCGTAATTCTCGGCATAGGCGCGGACCTGCGCCGCCGAGAATTGCGGACCGCCCTCGTCGCCGAGCGTGCGCAGCGGCACGTATTTCAGGCCGTGACAGGCCGAGCAGACCTCGGTGTAGACCTTCAGCCCGCGCTGCAGCTGCAGCTGATCGTAGGAGCCGAACGGTCCCTCGAAGGAGAAGTCCGGATCCTTGATCTTCTGCTCGCCGGCGGCGGCGAACGCGCCGCCCGCCGAGAGACCCAGCGCGAGCGCTGCGGTGATGGTGAGATGCTTGAGCATTGTGATGCGGTCCTTTCTCACTCGGCCGGCTTGACGATGGTATGGGTGCCGCCGGTCTTAGGCTCGTAATGCGCCTTGAAGTCGTCTTCGATGGTCATCGGCTGGGGCAACGGCTTCTCGATGACGCCGAGCAGAGGCAGGATCACCAGGAAATAGGCGAACCAGTAGGCCGCACCGATCAGGGCGATCGTCGCATAGGGCTCCTCGGCGGGCATCGCGCCGACCCACATCAGCACCATGAAGTCCACGACGAGCAGGGCGAACCACCACTTGAACATCGGGCGGTAGCGGCCCGAACGGACGCTCGACGTGTCGAGCCAGGGTGCCAGGGCCATCACGAAGATGGCGCCGAACATCGCCAGCACACCGAAGAACTTGGCATCCACGATGCCGCCGGTGACGAAGCTGGCGATCTGCACGACCCAGACCTCGGACGTGAAGGCCCGCAGGATCGCGTAGAAGGGCAGGTAGTACCATTCGGGAACGATATGCGCCGGGGTCACCAGCGGGTTCGCCTCGATGTAGTTGTCGGGGTGGCCGAGATAGTTCGGCATGAAGCCGACGATCGCGAAGAACACCGCCAGGATCACCGCCAGGGCGAAGAGGTCCTTGAGCACGAAGTAGGGCCAGAAGGGCAGGGTATCGCGCTCGGCTTCCTCGCGGCTGGTGCGGCGCACCTCGACCCCGGTGGGGTTGTTGTTGCCGGTGGTGTGGAAGGCCCAGATATGGACGATCACCAGGCCGGCGATGATGAAGGGCAGCAGGTAATGCAGGCTGAAGAAGCGGTTCAGCGTGGCCTGATCGACCGCCGGTCCGCCAAGGAGCCACATCTGCAGGCCTTCGCCGATGAAGGGGATCGCGCCGAAGAGGCCGGTGATCACCGTTGCACCCCAGAAGGACATCTGGCCCCAGGGAAGCACGTAGCCAAGAAAGCCGGTGGCCATCATCAGCAGGTAGATCAGCATGCCGATGATCCACGTGACCTCGCGCGGTTCCTTGTAGGAGCCGTAGTAGAGGCCGCGGAAGATATGCAGGTAGACCGCGACGAAGAACAGCGAGGCGCCGTTCGAGTGCAGGTAGCGCAGCATGAAGCCGCCATTCACGTTGCGCATGATATGCTCGACGCTCGCGAAGGCGTTGTTGATGTTCGGCGTGTAATGCATGACCAGGATGATTCCGGTGATGATCTGCAGCGCCAGGGTGAAGACGAGGACGATGCCCCAGATCCACATCCAGTTGAGGTTCTTGGGGGTGGGGATCATGATCGTGTCGTAGAGCAGCCCGACGATCGGCAGACGGCGGTGGAGCCAACGCTCGCCGCCCGTCTTCGGCTGGTAGTGGTCGTGCGGAATTCCGGACATTGCGTCTCTCCTCTAGCCGAGCACGATGGTGGACTCGTCCGCGAAGGACGCCACCGGAATATGCAGGTTCTCGGGCGCGGGGCCTTTGCGGATGCGGCCGGCCGTGTCGTAATGCGAGCCGTGGCAGGGGCAGAACCAGCCGCCGAAATCACCGGCCTCACCGAGCGGGACACAGCCCAGATGCGTGCAGACGCCGATCTGCACCAGCCACTCACCGGTATCGTCGAGCGCGCGGTTCTGATCGGTGGCGGCACCGGCATCGTCGAGATTGGGATTGCGGGCGATCTGATCGGGCAGGTCGCTGACATCGACCGAACGGGCCTGCTCGATCTCCTCGGGGGTCCGGCGGCGGATGAAGACCGGCTTGCCGAGATACTTCACCGTGAGCTGGGAGCCGAGCTCGACGCCGGAGACGTCGACGCGAATCGAGGACAGCGCCTGGACGTCCGCCGAGGGGTTCATCTGGTTGACCAGCGGCCAGACGGCAGCGCCGGCCACCACGGCTCCGGTTCCCGCAGTCGCGTAGAACAGGAAGTCCCTCCGCGTGCCGCCATGGTCATCTGCATGTGACATGAAGCATCTCCATTCTCTTCGTCCATCCACCAATCCCATGCATCGGCAAGAGCGGCGGGTCAGAATCCCAGATGCTCGGCGGGCTGCCGCGCATCGTCGCATTTCTCTAGCGCCGTAGCGCCTTGCGGTCCAGCGGTCAAACCCGCGCAGGGGCGGGGGCGCGATAAGCCGGGAGGCGTGGCCGGTGGACCGCCCCCCGGCACACGCGCCTCGCGCCGCGTCTCAGGCCGAAGGCCGGCTTTCGCGCATCGACGCGCGCTGCTCGAAGCGCTCGAACCAGCGCGCCAGAGCCCCGTGCCCCTGCCGCCAGTCCTTCGTGTCATGGCGAAAATCGAGATAGCCCAGCGCGCAGCCGACCGCGATCTGCCCGATGTCGAGAGGTCCGGCGAGATGGCTCATCCAGCCCTCCTCGAGCGCGTCGAGCGCGCGGTCGATCTTGCCCCATTGTCCCGCGATCCAGTCCTGCGAACGGCCGCCCTCGGGCCGCAGCCGCCCCTCGTAGGTGATCGAGATCGCGGCATCCATCATCCCGTCCGCCAGCGCCTCGAGGGTCAGAACCTCCCAGATGCGCGGGGCGGGATAGAGCGCGCCGCCTGCCCGCTCGCCGAGATAGCGGCAGATGACACGGCTGTCATAAAGCGCGGGGCCGTCGGGGCGCGTCAGCACGGGGATCTTGCCCAGCGGATTATGCGCATGGGCCGCGCCCTCCTGGCCGACAGGGCTGACCGTGGCGGGAACGCAGGCGACCTCGGCCAGCTGCGCGGTTTCGTGAAGCACGACCATGACCTTGCGCACGAATGGCGATGCGGCGGCGTGGAAAAGCTGCATGTCGGGTCTCCGGATTGCTGCGCGAGCAGCCTACGCCGGCGGTCGAGGGCCTGTCCATCCACACCGGGGGCAGGAGGGCCGGGGGCGGCAAGGCGCTCACTTCTCCCGCAGCCCGTCCGCCGCCATCATCATCGCCATCAACCCCACCTCGAGGCCGGGGCCGCCGCCGGCCTCCATGCCGCGCACCGCGCCCTCGCGCGCGGGACCGGGCTTGTTCTGCGACATCTTCCATGTGCCCTCCACGGTCTGCACATGCAGTCGGCACGGAACGATGGCCCGCATCATCTTGTCGCGGGCGCCGGGGGTCATCTTGGCGGCCGTCCAAGGTGCCTTGGGCGACAACTGTGCCTCGGCATGGGCCGATTGCGCATCGAGCACCCCCGCCAGGGCTTCCCGGGGCAAACGCTCGAGCCGGCCGCGCAGATGCACGGCCACGTAGTTCCAGGTCGGCACCTGGTCGGGAATGCCATACCAGTCCGGCGACACGTAGCCATCAGGCCCGCTCACCACGAGGCTCGCCTCGGCAGGCTCGTCCAGCAGGGCAAGCACCGGGTTGCTGCGCACCAGGTGCAGATCGGCCTGCCGCCCCTGACTGTCCAGAACGAAGGGCAGATGGGCCAGGGCGGGAGACGCGGCGCCGTTGAGCGCGAGAAGACCGAAGCCGCGCTCGCGTGCGAAATCGAGGCTCAGCTGGTCCGGAGCCCGCCGGAAGATCGGATTGGGATGCATCTCGTCGCCCTTCTACGCCGGCAGGATTGCAAGCCCGGGCGGAACTGCAAAGGGCCGATCATCCGGCGCGGACTGTGCCGCTGCGTCACGCGCCCGGCGCCCTGAAGGGCCCGCCGCGAGGGGGGGAATGGCGGGATGGCCGCTGTCCAGTCTCGCGGCGACCCTTGGGGGCGGGGGCCGGTCAGGCGGCGCGGAGCTTGCCGCCCTCGTGACCATGCACCCGCACGTGGTTCAGCGTGCCCTCCTCGCGCGGCGCATCGAGGATCACTTCGGCAAATTGCTCGGTTCGGCCCATCAGGGGCGATTCCATCAAGATCACATGTTCCTTGCCGCGCTGCGCCTCGAGATGGGCGGCCACGCGCGCGGCGCCGGCATCACGCAGCCGCGCGGCCCGGTCCTTGATCACGCTGCCGGCGACACCGGGCATGCGCGCGGCCGGGGTTCCGGGCCGGGGCGAGTAGGGAAACACATGCAGCCATGTCAGCCCGCATTCCGCCACAAGTTTCAGCGAATCGGCGAAATGCGCCTCCGTCTCCGTGGGAAAGCCCGCGATGATGTCGGCGCCGAAGGTCATTTCGGGGCGCAGCCGCCGCGCCTCCTCGCAAAAGGCGATCGCGTCATCGCGCAGATGGCGCCGCTTCATGCGTTTGAGGATCAAGTCGGCGCCGTGCTGCAAACTCAGGTGCAGATGCGGCATCAGGCGCGGCTCGGTCGCGATGGCCAGCATCAGGTTCTCATCCGCCTCGATGCTGTCGATCGAGGAGATCCGCAGGCGCGGCAGATCGGGCACGAGACGCAGGAGTCGCATCACCAGGTCGCCGAGCCGGGGCTGACCGGGCAGATCGCCGCCCCATGAGGTCAGGTCCACCCCGGTGAGGACCACTTCATTGTAGCCGCGATCGACCAGCCGCCTGACCTGATCGACCACCACGCCGGCCGGAACCGAGCGCGAGTTGCCGCGCCCGTAGGGGATGATGCAGAAGGTGCAGCGGTGATCGCAGCCGTTCTGCACCTGCACGTAGGCGCGCGAGCGGGTGCCGAAGCCGTCGATCAGGTGACCGGCGGTCTCGCGCACCGACATGATGTCATCGACCTGCACGCGTTCCGTCTCGCCGGTGAAATCGGGCGCCATGGCGGCCCATGTGGCGGGCTGCATCTTCTCGGTATTGCCGATCACGCGGTCCACCTCGGGCATCTGCGCGAAACTGCCCGGATCGGTCTGCGCCGCGCAGCCGGTGACGATGATCTGCGCGTCGGGATGGCTGCGGCGCAGGCGGCGAATGTCCTGGCGCGCCTTGCGGACCGCCTCCGAGGTGACGGCGCAGGTGTTGACGATGACGGCGTTCTCGAGTCCCGCTCCCTGCGCGAGCTCCTTCATCGCCTCGCTCTCGTACGCGTTGAGGCGGCAGCCATGGTTCGAGAAGACGGGAGCGGAAGGTGCCATCACAGGTCCCCGAGGAAGTCGCGGCCGAACCGCGCGGTAAAGACATGCATCGTCGGCCCGGTCATCCAGACGCCGTCCTCGCGCCAGTCGATCTCGATCCGGCCCCCGTCGAGGTCGATGATCACGTGACGCCCGGTCAATCCGCGCCGGAAGGCCGCCACCGCGGTGGCGCAGGAGGAGGAGCCGGAGGCCAGCGTGATCCCGGTGCCGCGTTCCCAGACGCGCATCCGCAGGTGGTTCTCCCCGATCACCTGTGCCACCTGCACGTTGGTGCGTTCGGGAAAGAGCGCGTGATGCTCGATGCGGGGGCCGAACTTCGCCAGGTCGACCGCGCCGGCATCCTCGACGAAGAAGGTGCAATGCGGATTGCCCATCCCCGTGGCGACCGGATCGCCCTCGATCGGAAGGTGCAGCGTGTCCGTCTCCCGCGCGAGGGGAATATCGGCCCAGTCGGTCCTTGGCGGCCCCATGTTCACCGAGGTCAGCCCGCCGCCCGCGTCATGCGCCTCCAGAAGCCCGTGATCGGTGCGCAGCGATAGCGACCGCCCCCCGCCCGCGCCCATCATGTAGCGTGCGATGCACCGCGTGGCATTGCCGCAGGCCGCCGAGAGCGTGCCATCGGCGTTCCAGAAGGTCAGGCGCGCATCCGCCTCCGCGTCGCTGTCGATCGCGGCGAGCTGGTCGAAGCCGACGCCGCGCTGGCGGTCGGCCAGGGCCCGCGCCAGGGCCGGCGTGATCTCCACCGATTGCTGGCGGCGGTCGAAGACGACGAAGTCGTTGCCGAGCCCGTGCATCTTCATGAAGGTCGGCCCGGTCGTATTGTCACGCTGTTCCATGGGCGCGCATATAGACCCGGTGGACGCGGTTGGAAAGACAAGTCCGGTTTGTGTCGAATTTCCGCTTGACCCCCCTGCCGCCCAAAGTTAGCTAGCCCCCCGTGGGCCGTTAGCTCAGTTGGTAGAGCAACTGACTTTTAATCAGTGGGTCGCAGGTTCGAATCCTGCACGGCTCACCACTGATCCCGGATCGAGATCGAAAGTCCCGCCCTGCGGGCCGCGGCCTTTGCGCCGGGAGCGGCCGTGCGATGGGGCCGCGCCTGGAAGCGGCGCCCCCCTCCTGATGGAAAATCTGCCTGTGCCGCGTCATGCTTGCCCTTGCCGGGCAGGGTGACCGCCGCAACGCCCGCGCCTCGCGGCGCGGATCGCTGGGGCTGCCGTTGCCGTTCAGGCGTCCCGCGCCAGACGCAGTCCCAGCATCTGCCATCTTTGATGGGGATAGAAGAAGGTGCGGTAGCTTTCGCGCATCTGCGCGCGCGGGGTGGCGCAGGAGCCGCCACGCAGCACCATCTGGTTGATCATGAACTTGCCGTTATACTCGCCCAGCGCCCCTTCCGGCGGACGAAAGCCGGGATAGGGGGTGAAGGGGCTGGACGTCCATTCCCACACATCGCCCCAGAATCCGCCGCCGGGCAGGGGACGCAGCGCGCCGCTCTCGAGGAAATTGCCCTCGATGGGGTGATCGCGCGCCGCCAGTTCCCATTCCTGTTCCGTCGGCAGCCGCGCCCCGGCCCAGCGGGCATAGGCCTCGGCTTCGTAATAGCTGACATGCACCACGGGCGCGTCGAGATGCACGGGCTGCGGGCCGCGCAGCGTATAGCACCACCATTCGCCCTCCTGCTGCCACCAGTAGAGCGGCGCATCCCAGCCCTCGCGTTGCCTGACGGCCCAGCCTTCCATCAGCCACAGCGTCTGATCGGAGTAACCGCCCGCCTCGATGAAGGCGATCCAGTCGCGATTGCTCACCGGGCGCTCGGCGATCTCGTAGGGCGCGACATAGACCTTGTGGCGCGGTCCTTCGCAATCATAGGCAAAGGCGTCGCCCTCGTGGCCGATCTCGACGAGGCCGCCCTCATGCGCGGCATAGGCGAGGGGCTGTTCGGCGGCGACGGGCATCGGCTCGGGCGGGGAATAGACGGGCAGGAGCGGGTTGTAGGAGAACCCGTGCAGCAGGTCGGTCACGAGCAGTTCCTGGTGCTGCATCTCGTGGTGGCAGCCAAGCTCGACCAGCCACGCGATCTCCTCCAGATCGTTGCGCCGGGATGACATCAGTGCGCCGATCGCCTCATCCACATGCGCGCGATAGGCCATGACGGCCTCGGTTCCGGGGCGCGAGACGAGGCCGCGCTTGTTGCGGGCATGGCGGGGGCCGGCCTGCACGTAATAGGAATTGAACAGGAAGGCGAAGCGCGCATCGGGGGTTTCGTAATCGGGCACATGCGGCTTCAGGATGAATTCCTCGAAGAACCAGGTGGTATGGGCGAGATGCCAGTTGGGCGGGCTCGCATCCTCCATCGACTGGATCATCATGTCCTCGGGCGCGAGAGGGGCGGCGAGGGTCCTCGACCGGGCCCGTGTCCGCTCGAACAGCGCCGCGATGCGCGCGACCGGATCCTCGGCGGCATTCGCGGGCGTGGCGTCCGCGCTCGCCGGTCTGGAATTGGATGTATTGGGGGACATGAAGCTGGCTCCTCGTGAAACGACAGGGCCGTGCCGGGGCCTGCCGGCGCAGCATGGGTCAAAATGCGCAAACGCGCGCCCTTGTTCCACGCAGGCCGGGTTTTCCGCTCGCCCCCGCGCCCCTGCGGCGCTTTTCCCCACCCCGTGCCTCGTGACAGGGAGGGAGGGATCGTTTATCGGATAAGCCGGATACCGTTTTGTTGAGGGAAGACCCGCATATGGAAAAGCACCGCATCGGCACGATGGACATTTCGGTCCAGGAAAAGACCTTCGCCGGCTTCATCGCCTGGGTGAAATGGACCACGGTGGCGATCATCGTCTCGCTCGTCGCGCTCGCGCTGATCAACGGCTGAGCGGTCAACGAGCCATGCGCAACCTGATGGCCGCGCTCGCCGCGGCCGCCCTGCTCGGCGGATGCGCCGCCACGTCCGGCGGCCCGCCGGAGCGGACGGCCCCGGTGCAGCGGGCGGCCTATGCGCAGTCCGGCCCGTCCAGCCTGACGCTCTACACGGTGATCAACAACCGTTCGGGGGCGGGGGCGCATACCGGGCTTTTGATCAATGCCAGCCAGCGGGTCCTGTGGGATCCGGCGGGCTCGTTCTATCATCCGGACGCGCCGGAGCGCGGCGACGTGCTCTATGGCTTCACCCCGCAGATCGAGCTGGTCTACGAGGATTACCACGCCCGCGAGACGTTCCGCATCGTCGAGCAGACGGTCGAGGTCGCGCCGGAGATCGCCGAGCAGGCGCTGCGTCTCGCCATGGGCAAGGGCGCGGCGAGCCGGTCGACCTGCTCGCTCAGCACGACATCGATCCTGCGGCAGCTTCCCGGCTTCGAGGCGATCGGCAGCAGCTGGTTTCCCAAGGTGACGATGGCGCGGTTCGGCGCGCTCGACGGGGTGACGCAAAAGGTCATCACCGACGACGACGCCGATGCAAATCACGGTGTGCTGATCCGTGCGGAGCGGCGCAACGTCCCGAAGGTGCCGCCGCCGCAGCTTCAGGACAGCAGGTAGAGCCCGCCATAGAGCGCGACGGCCCCCGCGAGGGCGGCCAGGAGCATGTTGCGCGTCAGAAGTCCCACACCGAGCGCAGCGAGCGCGGCCGCGGCGCGCGGCGGATCGAAGCTGCCGCCCGTGGCGCTCGGCCACAGGACCATCGGCGCCACCATCCCCGGCAGGACGGCCACCGGCGTGTAGCGCAGCAGGCGCAGCACCAGTGGCGGCATGGGGCGATCGCCGATCAGGCCGAGAAAAGAGAACCGGATCGCGAATGTTCCCACCGCGAGCAGCGCGATCACCAGCCAGATCTCGGCGGCACTGTGGTTCATGTCCCTCCTCCCTTTTCCGCGCGGCGCGGCCCGGCGCCCTCGATCAGCGTTTCGGCGGCGGCCCCCGCCACCATCGCGGCCCCCGCCGCGATCAACAGTCCCAGTCCCGCCGGCAGCCAGGCGAGCGACAGCGCGACCACGACCGAGACCAGCGCGGCCAGCAGATGGGCCGCGGTCTTGAGCATCGGGCCGAGCAGGGCGATGAACATGATCGGCAGGGCGAAATCGAGCGCCCAGCTTTCGGGAATGCGTGCGCCGAGCAGCGCCCCGAGCAGGGTGCAGCCGTACCAGGCCGGCACGATCGGCGTGGCGATGCCGAAATAGAAGCCGATCTTCTGCCCGGTGCTCATCTGCGGGCGCGCCTCGTATTCGGCGATGCTCGCGGCATAAGTCTGATCGAAGTTCATGTAGGAGACGAGCGCCCGTTGCCACAGCGGTGCCGCGCCCAGATGCGGCACGAGGGCTGCCGAATACATCGCCATGCGCAGGTTGATCGCCAGTGCCGTCGCCAGAACCGCCCAGAGCGGCGCGTTCTCGACCAGCATCGACAGCGCAGCGAACTGCGCCGAGCCCGCGATCACCAGTGCCGAGAAACCCATGATCTGCGCCAGCGACAACGCCGCCTCCGCCGCGACCACCCCGAACAGCGTGGCGAAGGGCGCGATGACCAGCACGAAGGGCGCTCCTTGCACGAGGCCGCGCGCCCATTCCGATTTCATGGTGGAGCCTGTCACCGAGACATCCTAGATTGCCACTTGTCGAGCCGGCTTTGCCCTAATGCTTCCGCAGGATCAAATGACAAATCGTGATGACCAGGGTGACTATATCGTCGCCCCAGACCCCGGCCGCCCCGGCCTGACCCGCAGCGTGGAGGGTATCGACCAGAGCGGGCAGTCCGGTCCGGTCAGCGTCGTCGAGGAGCGTCCCCTGACGATCTTCCTCAACGGCCAGGAGATCGTCACCGCCATGACGATCGGAGACTATCCCGAATACCTGGCGCTGGGCTTCCTGCGCAATCAGGGGATGCTGCGTGACGGGGAGACCGTGCAGGGGGTCGATTTCGACGAGGAACTCGAGACGGTCGTGGTGCGCACCGACGGGCAGACCAGCTACGAGGAGAAGCTGCGCAAGAAGACCCGCACCAGCGGCTGCGCGGTCGGCACCGTCTTCGGCGACATGATGGAAGGGCTCGAGGGGCTGACCCTGCCGCAGGCCGAGGTGCGCAGCTCCTGGCTTTATGCCCTCGCCGCGAAGATCAACACCACCCCCTCCCTCTATCTCGAGGCGGGGGCGATCCACGGCACCGTCCTGTGCCGCGAGGATCGTCCGCTGGTCTACATGGAGGATGTCGGGCGGCACAACGCGGTCGACAAGATCGCCGGCTGGATGCTGAGCGAGAATGTCGCTGCGGGGGACAAGATCCTCTACACGACCGGCCGCCTGACCTCGGAGATGGTGATCAAGACGGCGCTTATGGGCATCCCCGTGCTCGCCTCGCGCTCGGGCTTCACCGCCTGGGGGGTCGAGATCGCGCAGCAGGTCGGCCTCACGCTGATCGGACGGATGCGCGGGCGCCGGTTCACCTGCCTCGCGGGCGATGCGCGGCTGATCCGCGACGCCGATCCGGGCGCGGTGGCGGACGAGCCGCGCCGTTCGGCGCGCAAGGGCGGCGCGGCATGAGGGCCCCGGTGGGGGTGATTCTCGCCGGCGGCCAGGCGCGGCGCATGGGGGGCGGCGACAAGGGGCGGCTTCCGCTCGGCGGCGTGCCGATCCTGACGCGGGTGATCGCCCGGCTGGAGCCGCAGGTCGCGGGACTGGCGCTCAACGCCAACGGCGATCCGGACCGCTTCGACGATCTCGGGCTTGACGTGCTGCCGGACAGCGTGGCCGATCATCCCGGCCCCCTCGCAGGCGTGCTGGCCGGTCTCGACTGGGCGGCGGAACAGGGGGCCGATCACATCGTGACCGCGGCCGCGGACACGCCCTTCTTTCCCTGCGATCTCGTTCCGATGCTGCAACTGGCGGCCGAGCGGGCGGGAGCGCCGATCGCGCTTGCCGCCACGATGGAGGGCACGCGGCAGGTGCGCCACCCCGTCTTCGGCCTCTGGCCCGTCGCCCTGCGTGAGGATCTGCGTTTAGCCATCGCCGCGGGCACACGCAAGGTGGTGATCTGGACCGGACGGCACGGCGCGGTGGAGGCGGTGTTTCCCGTGGAACGCTTCGATCCCTTCTTCAACGTGAACACGCCAGACGATCTGGCGCGGGCCCATTCTTTCCTGGACGCGCCATGAAGGTCTACGGCGTCACGGGCTGGAAGAATGCCGGCAAGACGGGGCTGATGGAGCGTCTGGTTGCCGAGTTCACGGCCAGGGGGCTGCGCGTCTCGACGCTCAAGCACGCCCATCACAGCTTCGACGTCGATCACCCCGGCCGCGACAGCCATCGTCACCGCGAGGCCGGCGCGCATCAGGTGATGCTGGGCTCGGCCAATCGCTGGGCGCTGATGACCGAGCTGCGCGGCGAGGCGGAGCCCGGTCTCGACGCGTTGCTCTCGATGATGGCGCCCGCCGATCTGGTTCTGATCGAAGGCTGGAAGCGGGACCGCCATCCCAAGATCGAGGCTTGGCGCGCCCAGACCGCCAACCCCCTGATCGCGCCGGAGGATCCGACCATCCGCGCCGTCGCCTCCGACACGCCGCTTGATACCGCCGGCAGGCCGCGTTTCGATCTCGACGATACCGCCGCCATCGCCGATTTCATCGCCGGGGAGCTCGATCTGTGAGCGAATACGACGATACCGGTCCTGCCGTTCCGCCGCTGCGCGACGATTGCTTCGCGTTGCCGGCGGGGGTGCACTGGATGCCCGTCGAGGAGACGCTGGCGCTGCTGCGCGCGCGTCTCGCCCCCGTGACCGGGGAGGAGGAGGTCGCCCTCGACGCCGCCGATGGCCGGGTGCTGGCCGGTCCCGTCGCCGCGCGTCGGAGCAATCCGCCGGCAGCCAATTCCGCCGTGGATGGCTACGGGTTCGCCTGGCATGACGGGATGGTCGGCCCGCAATCGCTGCCTTTGGCAGAGGGACGCGCGGCGGCCGGCGCCCCCTATGGCCGCCGCCTCGAGCGGGGCGCGGCGCTGCGCGTTCTGACGGGTGCGGTGCTGCCTGAGGGAATGGACACCGTCCTTCTGGAGGAGGACGTGTGGGTGGAGGACGGCCGGGTGGTCTTCGACGGGCTGCCCCAGCGCGGCGCCAACACGCGCCGCGCCGGCGAGGATATCGAGATCGGCGCGCCCGCACTCGGCGCCGGACGGCTAGTGCGTCCGGAGGATATCGCGCTTCTGGCGGCCACCGGGACGGCCCGGCTGACCGTGCGCCGCAGGTTGCGGGTCGGCGTGCTCTCGACGGGGGACGAGCTGGCCGCGCCGGGCGAGACCACCGATCCCGCGCGCACCTATGATGCGAACCGGCCGATGCTCCTGGCGATCCTGGCGCGCTGGGGCTACGTCCCCGTCGATCTTGGCCATGTGCCGGATCGCCGCGATGCCCTGCGCGATGCCTTCGACGCGGCGCGGGCGCGCTGCGACGTGCTGCTGAGCTCCGGCGGCGCCTCGGCGGGGGACGAAGATCACGTCTCCGCCATCCTGCGCGCCGAGGCGCATCTGACCGCCTGGCGGATCGCGGTCAAGCCGGGGCGTCCGCTGGCCCTTGCGATGTGGCGCGGAATGCCGGTCTTCGGGCTGCCCGGGAACCCGGTCGCGGCCTTTACCTGCACGCTGGTCTTCGCGAGGCCTGCCCTGGCGCAGCTCGCGGGCGGCAACTGGAGCGTGCCGGCGGGGTTCACCGTTCCGGCCGCGTTCGAAAAGACGAAGAAGGCCGGCCGGCGCGAATTCCTGCGCGCGCGGCTCACCGGTGAGGGGCATGCGGAGGTCTTCGCCTCGGAAGGGTCCGGACGGATCAGCGGGCTCGGCTGGGCCGGTGGTTTCGTGGAGCTTGCGGAGCCCGCCGGCACCGTCGCGCCGGGAGACCCGGTGCGCTTCGTGCCCTATGGCAGCTTCGGCCTCTAGCGCCGAGGGCCCAGCTTCGGGGGTGAGCGATGCGGGGCAGGATGGCGGGGCGGATGACGGCCCGGCCGGAGGACCGGCGCCAAAGACAGCCGGGATCAGCCTTCCTGCGCGCTCAGCCCGGCCGCCGCATCCTCGAGCCACCCGTCGAGTGTCAGGCGGAAGACGTTGACCTGATCCACGTAGGCCGCGAGCACCGGCTCGATTGCCGGCAGGGCGCGCGCCAGGGGCGGGGCGAAGACGTAAAGAAGGATCAGCGCCGCCGCCAGGAACAGCATCAAGGAGAAGCCGAGCCTGAAGCCGCGCGGGCTTTCGTCACGGGTTTGCGCGGTGCCCGGCGGCGGCAGGTTGCGCTGCGGGGCCGCGGCGAGCGTGGAGTTGATCTCCTCGATATCGGGCAGCAGGTCGCGCCGCGAACCCGCGGCGACCGGGTCGATCGGGGGGGCTGCCGGAAAGACGGCGGCGCCGCGCTTCGGCGCTTCGCCCTCGGGCGGCGCCTCGGCGCGCGGATCCGCCCGGAGGGGCGGGGCCATTCCGGGCCCGTCCTGCGCGAAATCGTTCCCCGCCGCGCCTTCCGGCATGTCGGCTCTCCGGGGCGGCGTGCCATCCGTATCGGGGCGCGGCGTAGGGTCGGGATCCTCCTCCCCGCGCGGCGCGCGGCCGGTCCCGGACATTCCACCAGCGGCATCGTTGCCCTTTTCGTCGTCGAATTCCCGCTCGGGGGGAATATGCGCGACACGCGGCGCCTCGGTCGCACCACCAAGGTTTGGCGGGGCGGGCATCCCGGCGGCCCGCCTCCCGCCTGTCCCGATATCCGTCTCGTCGTCCCAGCCCGTATCGTGCCCCGTATCGTGCCCCGTACCGTGTTCTGGATCGTGATCCGTGTCGCGGTCCGGCCCGGTGCCCGTGCCCGTTTCAGGTTCGAGATCCGTCACGGGCTCGGCCCCAGGGCGCGCGTGATCGGGGGAGGCATGCGGCTCCGTCCCCATCTCCGGTCCCGTTTCTGGCCCCATGTCTGGTCGCGTTTCCACGCCCCAGGGCTCTACCGGCCCGGCACCGTGTTCCCCGGCATCCGTCTCCGTCTCGTCCGGCCACGGCGCTTCGCCGCGCGCGCCCCGCGCCCCGTCCTCCGGGGCCCCGTCCTCCCGCGGGACGGCGCCTTCCGCCGCGCGGCGGCGCGCCTCCGCCTCGCGTTCGGCCTCCTCGCGCAGGATGCGGCGGGTCTCCTCGTCCATTTCGCGGCGCAGCGGGGCGGTGCGGCGGGCCGGGCCGGCCACATCGGCGCCGTCCTGCGCGCCGCCGAACGCGTCATCCTCGTCCCAGGGCGCGTCATCGCCCAGCGGCATGTTCGGGCCGGGCTGGAACCAGGTATGCGCGCAGTGCGAGCATTGCACATCGCGCCCCTCGTCGGGGATCATCGCGCTGTCGACCTCGTATTGGGCCGTGCAATTCGGACAGATCAGCCTCATTGCGCACCTCTCTCGTCCAGACCAGTGGTGGACCGCGTCATTCCCGGTTTGTGTCAGCAGTATCAAGGCGCTCGCGACAATCAAAGCCTTAGCAGGCGTGCCGCGTTGAAAGACCCGCCGACATGAGGCAAAACGGTCGCGCGTTCGGGCGTGTCGGCCCCCGCGGGAGAGTGGCGTTGATCGAACTGAAGAATGTCAGCTACAGCTACGGGTCCGACACCTTGCTCGAAGGGGTCGATCTCGACCTGTCCGCAGGCTCGTTCCATTTCCTGACCGGTCCCTCGGGGGCGGGAAAGACGACGCTGCTCAAGCTGTGCTATCTCGAACTCGCGCCCAGCCGGGGCGAGGTGACGGTCTTCGGGCGCGCTTCGGCGCGGCTCGGACGCGACGGGATCGCCAAGCTGCGCCGCCGCGTGGGCGTGGTGCACCAGGATTGCAGGTTCATCGACCACCTCCCGCTCTCCGAGAACGTGACATTGCCGCTGGCGGCGGCGGGCCTGCCGGTGGAGGAATACGGCGAGGAGCTGGATCAGCTGCTTCACTGGGTGGGGCTGCGCGGGCGCAGCGACGCGTTGCCGCCCGAGCTGTCGGGCGGCGAGCGGCAGCGCGCGGCGCTGGCGCGGGCCCTCATCATGTCGCCCGATGTCATCCTCGCGGACGAGCCCACCGGCAATCTCGACTGGGAGATGTCGCTGCGGCTGCTGACGCTGCTGGTCGAGCTGAACCGGATGGGCAAGGCGATCCTGATCGCGACGCATGATCTTAACCTGATCCGACAGGCCAAGGCGCAGCTCGCCGCGCGGGTGGTGCGCATCAGGGGCGGCCGGGTCGAGATGGCGGGGGCGGACCTGTGAGGCTGCCGGCTTTCGTCACCGGCGCCGTCGCCCTCGTGCGCGGCGATCCGCGCGCCGACCGGGTGGTGCCGCCCTCGGGCTTCACCGCGAGGCTGACCCTCTTCACCAGCGCGGCGATGGCCTTTCTCGCGGTCTTCGCGCTGGCCCTTTCCCTCGCGACCCACAGGCTCGCCGAACGCTGGGGCAGCGCGCTCGGGCAAAGCGCCACGATCCGCATATCCGCTCCGCTCGCGCAGCGCGACCTGCAGACCGAGGCGGTGCTTCGCATCCTGCGCACGACGCCCGGCGTGGCCTCGGCGCGGGCGCTTGGCGATGCCGAGCAGCAGGCCCTCCTGGCCCCGTGGTTCGGGCCGGACCTGCCGATCGAGAGCCTGCCGATCCCCCGTCTCGTGGAGGTGGGCGAGGCGCCGGGCGGATACGATGCCGAAGGGCTGCGGATGCGGCTGCGTGCCGAGGCGCCGGGGGCCATGCTCGACGATCACGCCCGCTGGCGCAGGCCACTGGTTCGGGCCGCCGAAAGCCTCAACCTCTTCGGCTTCGCCGCCATCGGGCTCATCGCGGGGACCATGGCCGCGCTCGTCGCGCTCGCCGCCAGCGTGTCGCTCACCGCCAATGCCCAGGTTCTGGCCGTGCTGCGCCTCGTGGGGGCGCGTGACATGACCATCGCCCGCGCCTTCGTGCGCCGCTTCACCCTGCGCGCCTTCGCCGGTGCCGCCATCGGAACGGTGATCGCGATGGTGGCCATCGCCCTGCTGCCGCGCGCCGATGCGGCCGGCAGCTTTCTCACGGGGCTGGGCTTCGAGGGGGCCGGCTGGTTCGCGCCGCTGGCGATACCGCCCCTTGCCGGCATCATCGCCTTCTGGGCCACCCGTCATGCCGCCTTGCGCGCGCTCAAGGAGATCACCTGATGGCCAACGCCGTGCAATGGCTGCGCTCGCTTCTCTTCAATACCCAGATGTACGTGATGATGCCGCTGATGGCGCTCGTCTTCCTGCCCTATGCGCTCGTCTCCCGGCAGGGCGCCTTCGCGGCCGTCCACACCTATTGCCGTTACGTGCGCTGGACCGCGTCATGGATGGTCGGCCTGCGATCCGAGATCCGCGGAACGCCCCCCACGGGCAAGGTCATCGTCGCCGCCAAGCATCAGAGCTTCTTCGACATCATCATGATCGTCTCCGTCCTGCCGCGCCCGCGCTTCATCATGAAGAAGGAGCTCAGATATGCGCCCGTCCTGGGCTGGTTCGCGCTTCGGATGGGCTGCATTCCGGTGGATCGCGGCAAGCGGGCGCGGGCGATCTCGCAGATGCTCAGGGACGTGGCCGCCGGCAGCCTCGAGGTGGGGCAGCTCATCATCTATCCGCAAGGCACGCGCCTCGCTCCCGGCGTGAGCGCGCCGTTCAAGTCGGGGACGACGATCCTCTACCGCACCCTTGCGCAGCCCTGCGTGCCCGTTGCGGTGAATGTCGGCCTGTTCTGGCCGCGCCAGGGCGTGATGCGACGCAAGGGCCTGGCCGTGGTCGAGTTCCTGCCGGTGATCCCGCCCGGGCTCGACAAGGACAGCTTCGCCCGCCGCCTGTCGCACGATATCGAAAGCCATTCGGACCGGCTGATGGCCGAGGCCGGGTTCACGCGCCTGCCGCCGGCGCCCTGAAACGCCAGGCAGGCGTCCCCGGCGCGCGGGCGCGTTTCAGGCCGGGGGAAATGCGGAGCGGATGCGGGCGCCCTCGGGTTCAGGCGGCAAGGCCCTTGCTGCCCATCTTGACGAATTTCTCGCGCCTGGCACGGCGCAGCGCGTCCGGCTCCTGGCCGTCGAGCTCGCCCAGCATCGCCCCGATCGCTTTGCCCACGGCATCGATCGCGGCGAGACTGTCGCGATGCGCACCGCCCTTGGGCTCGGCCACGATCCGGTCGATGGCGCCGAGCTTGTGCAGGTCCTGCGCGGTCAGGCGCAGCGCGGCCGCCGCCTCGCGCATCTTCTCGGCATCCTTCCACAGGATCGAGGCGCAGCCCTCTGGCGAGATCACCGAATAGATCGAATGCTCCAGCATCGCGATCCTGTTCGCGGTGGCAAAGGCCACGGCGCCGCCAGAGCCGCCCTCGCCGATGATGACCGAAACGAGCGGCACGCCGATGCGCAGGCATTTCTGCGTCGCGCGGGCGATCGCCTCGGACTGGCCGCGCTCCTCGGCGCCCTTGCCCGGATAGGCACCCGGCGTGTCGACGAGGGTGATCACCGGCAGGCCGAACCTGTCGGCAAGCTCCATCAGCCGGATCGCCTTGCGGTAGCCCTCGGGGCGGGCCATGCCGAAATTGCGCTCGATCCGGGTCTTGGTGTCATGACCCTTCTCCTGTCCGATCACCATCACGGGCCGGTCCTGCAGGCGCGCAAGCCCGCCCATCACGGCATGGTCATCCGCGAAGTTGCGGTCCCCGGCGAGCGGGGTGAACTCGGTGAAGAGGCGCGCGATGTAATCCTTGCAATGCGGCCGGTCGGCATGGCGCGCCACCTGTGCCTTCTGCCAGGCGTTCAGCGTGCGGTAGATCTCGTCGAGCATCCCCGCGGCCTTGCGGTCGAGCGCGGCGGCCTCCTTCTCGACATCCATGCCCTCGGAGCGCCGCGCCATGGCCCGCAGCTCTTCGGCCTTGCCTTCGATCTCGGCGAGGGGGCGTTCGAATTCGAGGTAATTGGTCATCTCGGCGCTCCAGCTTGTCCGCTGCCGGATATGACCTCTCGCCCGCCGCTTTGCAACTTGGCTCTGTGCGCCGAGGGTTGCGGAGCGGCGGGCGATGCGGCTCAGTCGGCGATCATTTCCGACTGCTTGACGATGACCTCGGCCTGCCGGATCGAGGCCAGATCGACGAGGCGGCCCTTGTAGACAGCCGCGCCCTGGCCCGATTGCTTTGCATGCTCCATCGCCTCGAGGATGGCACGGGCCTCGTGCACCGCCTCCTCGGACGGGGTGAAGACCTCGTTGCTGAGCGCCACCTGCTTGGGGTGGATCGCCCATTTGCCGACCATTCCGAGCGTGGCGGAGCGGCGCGCCTGCGCGCGGAAGCCCTCGTCGTCGGAGAAGTCGCCGAAGGGGCCGTCAACGGGGAGCACCCCATGCGTGCGGCAGGCGGCCACGATCGCCGTCTGCGCCCAGTGCCACGGGTCGGACCAGTGCTTCCGGCCCTCGTGCAGCATGTAGTAATTCTCCTGCGTGCCGCCGATGCCGGTCGTCTGCATCCCCATGGAGGCGGCGAAATCGGCCGCCCCGAGGCTCATCGCCTGCAGGCGGGGGGAGGCGGCTGCGATCTCCTCGACATGCGCGATGCCGGCGGCGGTCTCGATGATGACCTCGAGCGCGATGCGCTTCTCGCGTCCGCGCGCCGCCTCGGCGGCCGTCACCAGCGCGTCCACCGCGTAGATGTCCGCGGCGCAACCGACCTTGGGGATCATGATCTGGTCGAGCCGGTCGCCGGCCTGCTCGATCAGGTCGATCACGTCGCGATACCAGTAGGGCGTGTCGAGCCCGTTTATCCGGACGGAGAGATGCTTGTTGCCCCAGTCGATATCGCCGATCGCCTGGATGATGTTCTTGCGGGCTTCCGGCTTGTCATCGGGGGAGACGCTGTCCTCGAGGTCGAGGTTGATCACGTCTGCCGCGCTGCCGGCCATCTTCTCGAAGATCGCCGGACGCGATCCGGGGCCGAAAAGCTGGCAACGGTTCGGGCGGGCGGGGGGCGTCGGCTGTATACGGAAGCTCATCTGTGTCTCGCAATATTATTACCATATGCTCGCCTTGGTGGGTATAATGTTGTCCGCCCCGTTGCAAGCGGGGAAGGCGGAGCGGTGCGTGAGGCCAGCAGGGCAAGCAGAATCGCGCGGGGCCTTGCGTCCCGTGCGGGCCAATGGCAGCCATGGGCCGGTATCGACCGGGCGCCGCGTGCCGGTCCGCCGGGCGCGCCGCGCGCCATGCCCCCGCAATCGCCCGCCAACCGCCCCCCCAACCGCCTCGCAAGGAGCGCAGATGATGGAACTGACCGCGACCGAGGAACGCTTCGCCCTGGCGGAGACCTTCACCATTTCGCGCGGCTCCAAGATGCAGGCGCATGTCGTGACCGCTCATCTGCGGGGCGGCGGCGTGACGGGCAGGGGGGAATGCGTGCCCTATGCCCGCAACGGCGAGGCGGTCCCCGATGTTCTCGCGGCGATCCGTGCCCTGCCCTCCGGCCTCGATCGGGCGGCGCTGCAGGAGGCGATGCCGGCGGGGGCGGCGCGCAACGCCGTCGATTGCGCGATGTGGGATCACGCGGCGCGGCGCGCCGGCTGCCGGGTCTGGCAGCTTGCCGGCCTCGCCGCGCCGAAGCCCTGCGTGACGGCGTTCACCCTGTCGCTCGCCTCGCCCGAGCAGATGCGCGCGGCTGCCATGCGCCACGCCCACCGCCCCCTGCTCAAGATCAAGCTTGGCACGGAGGCGGACATGCCCCGGCTCGAGGCGGTGCGGCAGGGCGCGCCGGACGCGCGGATCATCGTCGATGCCAACGAGGGTTGGAGCGCGGCGGTCTATGCCGAGCTGGCGCCGCATCTCAAGCGTCTCGGCGTGGCGCTGGTCGAACAGCCCCTGCCTGCCGGCCGCGACGAGGCGCTTGCCGAGATCGAACGGCCGGTGCCCGTCTGTGCCGACGAAAGCTGCCATGACCGCGCCTCTCTGCCGCGGCTCGCCGGCCGCTACGACATGATCAACGTCAAGCTCGACAAGACCGGCGGCCTGACCGAGGCGCTGGCCCTTGCGGGCGAAGCCAGGGAGGCGGGCTTCATGGTTATGGTCGGCTGCATGGTCGGCAGCTCGCTGGGAATGGCGCCGGCGGTGCTGGCCGCGCAGGGCGCGCAACTTGTCGATCTTGACGGACCGTTGCTTCTGGCCGAAGACCGCCCGAACCCGCTGCGCTACGACGGCGGCGGGGTGCATCCGCCCGACCGGGCGCTCTGGGGATAGGAGAGACACGATGAGCCGCACAGTCTATGTCAATGGCGACTACCTGCCGGAGGAAGAGGCCAAGGTCTCGGTCTTCGATCGCGGTTTCCTCTTCGCCGACGGCGTCTACGAGGTGACGAGCGTTCTGGGCGGCAAGCTCATCGATTTCCCGGGCCATGCCCGCCGTCTGGCGCGCTCGCTGGGCGAGCTGGACATGAAGATGCCCGTTCCCGAGGACGATCTTCTGGAGATCCACCGCGAGCTTGTCAGGGCCAACGGGATCGGCGACGGCCTCGTCTACCTGCAGGTGACGCGCGGCGCCGCCGATCGCGACTTCGCCTATCCCGAGCATCCGGTCCAGACGATGGTCCTCTTCACCCAGGCCAAGCCCGGCCTCGCCGACGCGCCGATGGCCCGCAGCGGGATGAAGGTGATCTCGATCGAGGATCAGCGCTGGGGCCGGCGTGACATCAAGACGGTGCAGCTTCTCTATCCCTCGATGGGCAAGATGATGGCCAAGGCCGCCGGTTGCGACGACGCGTGGATGGTCGAGGACGGTCATGTCACCGAAGGCACGTCCAACAATGCCTATATCGTCAAGGACGGCGCGATCGTGACGCGCCAGCTCGGCACCGAGATCCTGCATGGCATTACCCGCGCCGCGGTTTTGCGTTTCGCGCGCGAGGCGCAGATGAAGGTCGAGGAGCGCCCCTTCACCATCGCCGAGGCGCAACAGGCGGAGGAGGCCTTCATCACCTCCGCCTCGGCCTTCGTGATGCCCGTGGTCGAGATCGACGGCGAGAAGGTCGGCACCGGCACGCCGGGTCCCGTGGCCCGCAGGCTGCGCGAGATCTACATCGAGGAAAGCCGGCGCGCCGGCGTCTGAGCGCATCGCGTCCCCGCTCCTGCCCGGGATCATCGCCTTGGGGAGTGGGCACACGGGCGATCGCGCGGGCATGCGGAACCGGCAGCGCCCGGGCGCGTTCACGCTCCACCAAAGAGCATCGCTTTGACAGGGAGGCATCGCCGCTGTGGCTGACAAGGAAACCGCGGACGATCCGTATGTCGCACTCGCAAGACGCATCCCCCGCTGGGCGATCATCGGTGTCTTCCTCATCCTCGCGATCGATGCGCTGGCAACGGCGCGCGCTTTCCTTCTCCCGGTTCTCCTCGCCTTGCTGCTGGCCCTCGTGTTCAGCCCCCTGCGTCGCAGCATGGAGCGGCTTGGCGTCAATTCCGCGATCTCCGCCTTCCTGATCACGGTCACGCTCCTCGTGGGCATGGGCGGTCTCGGGCTTGGCCTGATGGCGCCGATCAGCCGCTGGGTCGACGATGCCCCGCGCATCAGCCGCGAATTCGAGACCAAGCTGCGCGATCTGCGCGGTGCGGCGGCCGGAATGATGAATGCCGCCGAGCAGGTGGAAAAGATCACCAGCGGCGAGAGCACGACGGAGGCGACGGAGGTCGGGCGACCGATCGAGGGGCCCAAGCCGCCCGAGAAGGTCGTGGTCAAGGAGCCGGGCGCCGCGAGCACGCTCGTCTGGGCAACCCCTCAGATCGTCGGGCAGGTGCTCTTTACCCTGACATTGCTCTTCTTCCTGCTCGTCTCGGGCGACATGTTCTACGAGAAGCTCGTGCATGTCATACCGAAGTTCAAGGACAAGCGCCGCGCCATCCGGATCGCCCGCGACATCGAGCGGCAATTGTCGCGCTACCTTCTGACGATCACCGTGATCAATGCCGGCCTGGGTGTCGGGATCGCCATTGCCATGACGATCATCGGAATGCCCAGCCCGCTTCTTTTCGGGGTGATCGCCTTCCTGTTGAACTTCGTGCCCTATCTGGGCGCGATCATGGGCGTCGCCCTGTCCTTCGGCGTCGGTGTCGTCAGCTTCGACACGGTGCAGCATGCCCTCATCGCCAGTGGCCTCTATCTCAGCCTCACCACGATCGAGGGCCAGTTCGTCACGCCCTATTTCGTGGGGCGCAGCCTGCGGCTCAACACGGTGATGGTCTTCTTGTCGGTGACATTCTGGGCGTGGCTGTGGTCGATCGTCGGCATGCTGCTGGCCACGCCGCTTCTGGTCCTGGTCAAGACCCTGTGCGACCATATCCCGTCGCTGCACAATATCGGCTCGTTCCTGTCGGGGCGGGGCGAGGAGCGAAACGAGGAGGGGGGCGAGGCCGCCGCTGCCGAGGAGCGCGCGGCCAAGGGCTAGGGGGAGGCGTAGCCCGCAGGCAGGCGGACCCGGTCGCGGGGCGGGTCTAGCCGCGCTCCGCCTCCGATCCCACGTTGCGGGCGAACTCGGTCTCGAAGCTGGCCTTCTGCTCGGCACTCGCCTCGGTCTGGTTGCGCGCGCGCCAGTCGTCATAGGGCATGCCGTAGAAGGCCTCGCGCCCCTCTTCCTTGCTCATCTCGATGCCGCGCGCATTGGCCTCTTCCTGGTACCAGCGGCTCAGGCAGTTGCGACAGAAGCCGGCGAGATTCATCATGTCGATGTTCTGCACGTCGCCCCGCGCCGCGAGATGGTCGCGCAGCCTGCGGAATGCGGCGGCCTCGAGTTCGGTGCGTGTCGTCTCGTCCATGGAAACCTCTCCGGGAGTTGTCATCTGGCCCGTTACAGCTGGGCCTCGGCGAGCGCCGCGTCAAGGATCGGGGCAAGGGTGTCGGCCCAGTCGCGCTGCGCGGCCGTGGTGCCAATCAGGTCGTTGCGCAGCTCCACGAGAATGTTCAGGCGCCCGTGGGCCAGCGCGTGCCGGTCGATCGAATCGCCCGGAAGATGGCCGCTATAGGGCTCGTTATCCCCGACCTCGAACGTGCCGAGATCGGCCAGGCCGCGCACCAGCGGATCGGCGATCCGGCGGTCGGGGCCGGACAGCACGGCCACCTTCCAGGGGCGCGGGGGACCGGCCCTGAGCTGCGGCGTGAAGCTGTGGATGGCGAGGATGGCCCTGTCATCGCGCCGCGCCGCGAGTTCCTCGAGCGCCGCGTGATAGGGCCTGTGGCACAGCTCCATGCGCCGCTCCAACTCCTCCGCGCCGGCATGGCGGTTGGCCGGCACGATGGTCCCGTCATAGAGCTTCATCAGCAGCGTGGGATCATCCTCGCCGCGGTTCGGATCGATGACGAGGCGCGAGAAGTTGGTGCGGATGAAGGGCGCGTCGAGCCGCCGGGCCAACTCGGCCGCGAGGCCGGCCGCGCCCACGTCATAGGCGATATGCCGGTTCATGTCGGCCTCCTCGAGGCCGAGCGTGCCGCCGTTGACCGCTTGCGGGACCGTGTTCGCGGCATGGTCGCACGTCACCAGCCATTGCGAGGGACGGTCTGCGCCTTCGATGAAAAAGGGCTGATAGCTCATGGGGGTGTCACCTGTTCAAGAACGTGACATGAATAGGCAATGATGGCCCGGAGCGCCAGTTGTCAGGCTGGGGGTTTTAAGCCATAACCCCAGCCAAGCGTATATTGTCATGCGCTAACATATGATGCTCCGCCCCAAACGGATGAGGTCCCATGAGACGCCTTCGCAATGTAAAGATCGTCGCGACCCTGGGTCCGGCCTCCAATGACTACGACATGATCCGCGCGCTTTTCGAGGCAGGCGCGGATGTCTTCAGGCTCAACATGAGCCATGGTGATCACGCCGAGATCGGCGAGCGTCACAAGATCATCCGCCAGATCGAGAGGGATACCGGCCGGCCCATCGCCATCCTTGCCGACCTGCAGGGACCCAAGCTGCGCGTCGGCACCTTCGCCAATGGCGAGGAAGAGCTGACCGAGGGGCAGTCCTTCAGGCTCGATCTGGACGAGGCGGAGGGCGATTCGTCCCGCGTGCGCCTGCCGCATCGCGAGATCTTCGAGGCGCTCGAGCCCGGCGCGCACCTGCTGGTCAATGACGGCAAGATCAAGCTTCGGGTGAAATCCTGCGGCAAGGATCACGCCGATTGCGAGGTGCTCGTCGGCGGGACGATTTCGAATCGCAAGGGGGTCAACGTGCCGGACGTGGTGCTGCCCCTCGCGGCGCTCTCCGAGAAGGATCGCAAGGATCTCGAATTCGTCTGCGGCCTCGGCGTCGACTGGCTCGCCCTCAGCTTCGTGCAGCGCGCCGCCGACGTGGCGGAGGCCCGGGCCCTGGCCAAGGGCCGTGCGGCGATCCTTTCCAAGATCGAGAAGCCCGCGGCGGTCAAGAGTTTCGAGGAGATCCTCGAGGTGAGCGACGGGATCATGGTGGCGCGCGGCGACCTGGGGGTCGAGCTGCCGGTGCAGAACGTGCCGCCGATCCAGAAGCGCCTCGTGCGCAAGTGCCGCGCCGCCGCCAAGCCGGTGATCGTCGCCACGCAGATGCTTGAATCGATGATCGAATCGCCGATGCCGACCCGCGCCGAGGTCTCGGACGTGGCCACCGCGATCTACGAGGGGGCCGATGCGGTCATGCTCTCGGCCGAAAGCGCCGCCGGCTCCTATCCGATCGAGGCGGTGACCACGATGAACAACGTCGCGCTCGAGGTCGAGAGCGACGCGACCTACTACAACATCATCGATGCAAGCCGCGGCGGTGACAAGAAGACCATCGCCGACGCGATCGTCTCGGCCGCGCGGGAGATCGCCGAGACGACGCCCATCACCGCGATCTGCTGTTACTCGCAATCGGGCACGACGGCGCTTCTGGTGGCGCGCGAGCGGCCGCATGTGCCGATCATCGCGATGACGGCCGTCGAGGCGACGGCCCGCCGGCTGTGCCTGAGCTGGGGTTTGCACTGCGCCATCACCGAGGAGGTGGACCGCTTCAAGTCGGCCGTGGTCAACGCGGTGCGCGCCGCGATCGCGGAGGGCTTCGCCCAGCCCGAGGACAACATCGTCGTGACCGCGGGCGTGCCCTTCAACCAGCCGGGAACCACGAACATTCTTCGTGTCGCGCCCTGCGAGGAGAGATTGATCTTCAAAACCGAACCCGAGTAGCCTTGGCCCCTGCAGGGCCGAAGGAGTAAGGGACGTCATGGAGCCAGATGTCGCATTGGTGAGCGGAGCCGCGATGGCGCTCCTCGCGATTCCGTCCTTCCTGTCGGCCTTTTCCGACAGCCGGCCGCCGCGGCTGGCCGCGCTGCTGCTCGTGCTCGCCGCGCTGCTTGTCTACGACGCGGTGCGCCGGGCACCCGAGGGCTATGGCATCGGCGATCTTCCCGACGCCTTTCTCAGGGTCGTCGCGATGATCGTGAACTGACGTTTTGCCCTTGCCTGCGGGCGATGCGCCTCCTATACGGCGGTTTCCTATGGCACGACCGGCCCGAGTGGCATGCCGAGTCGTGTCTCGAACCGCCCGGATCAGAGGAGACGGAAATGCCCAAGATGAAGACGAAATCGAGCGCCAAGAAGCGCTTCAAGGTGACGGCGACCGGCAAGGTCATCGGCGGCTATGCCGGCAAGCGGCATGGCATGATCAAGCGCAGCACCAAGTTCATTCGTGACGCACGCGGCACCCGCGTCCTGTCCGAACCGGACCAGAAGCTCGCGAAATCCTACATGCCCTACGCCCGTTAAGGAGACCGACCCATGGCAAGAGTCAAAGGTGGAACCGTCACCCACGCCCGTCACAAGAAGGTCATCAAGGCGGCGAAAGGCTATTACGGCCGCCGCAAGAACACCTTCCGCACAGCCACGCAGGCGGTGGACAAGGCGAACCAATACGCGACCCGCGACCGCAAGAACCGCAAGCGCAACTTCCGCGCGCTGTGGATCCAGCGGATCAACGCGGCCGTGCGCAGCCATGACGAGGCGCTGACCTACAGCCGCTTCATCAACGGTCTGGCGCTGGCCGGGATCGAGGTGGACCGCAAGGTGCTCGCCGATCTCGCCGTGCATGAGCCCGAGGCGTTCGGTGCGATCGTCGAGAAGGTGCAGTCGGCGCTGAACCAGAAGCAGGCCGCCTGATCGATCAGGCATCCGGCCCGTCTCGTGGATGCGGCAGGATAACGGCTGACAAGAATTTCGAGGGACCGCGATGCGCAGGCGTCGCGGTCCCTTGCGTTCGGGGAACCCTCACCCGCTGGAAGCGCGTTGCGCTGCCATGATCTTCAGGGCGTCTGCCGCCGGCCGGGCGGAATGCGGCACGAGCAAGGAGCCGCCGCTTGCGACGTCACGCAGCAGAGGGAAGTCACCATGAAAGATACGATCGAGACCGAACCGCAAGGTCAGCCCGCCGGACGGAAGGCCACGCTCTACCGCATGGTCATGGACAAGCACCTTTGCCCCTACGGGCTGAAATCGAAAGCCCTGCTGGAGCGCAAAGGCTTCGATGTCGAGGATCACCCCCTGACCACCAGGGAGCAAACCGAGGCGTTCAAGCGCGAGCACGGGGTCGAGACCACGCCGCAGGCCTTTATCGGGCGCGAGCGTATCGGCGGGTATTCAGAGCTGCGCGCCCATTTCGGCAACCCCCTGCCCGAGGAGGGCGCCACCAGCTACAAGCCGGTGATCGCGATCTTCGGCACCGCCTTCGCCATGGCGCTGGCCTTCAGCTGGGCGGCTCTCGGTGCGATCGCGATCATTCCCGTGATCGAGTGGTTCATCGCCATCGCCATGGTCATGCTGGGCATTCAGAAGCTGCAGGATGTCGAGAGCTTCTCGACCATGTTCCTCAATTACGACCTGCTGGCGCAGCGCGAGCCCCGCTACGGATATGTCTATCCCTATGCGGAGACCGGCGCGGGGCTTCTGATGATCGCGGGCACCCTCCTGTGGATCGCCATCCCGGTCGCCCTCTTCATCGGCACGATCGGCGCGGTCTCGGTGTTCAAGGCCGTCTATATCGACAAGCGCGAACTGAAATGCGCCTGCGTGGGCGGCAGCTCCCGGGTGCCGCTGGGGTTCGTGTCGCTGACCGAGAACGTGATGATGGTGGCCATGGCGCTCTGGATGCTCTTCACCTGAGTGCAATTCTTGCACCCACGCGCCTGACGGGGTAGCTGATCCGCTGAATGCTAGCCCGGGGGCCTCGTGATGGACGATCTGAAAGAGAAATACCTGACGGCGATTTCCGAGGCAGGCGACGAGGCCGCGCTCGAAGAGGTCCGTCTCGCCGCGATCGGCAAGAAGGGCGAGGTCAGCCTCAAGATGCGCGAGCTGGGCAAGATGAGCCCGGAGGAGCGCCAGGAGGCCGGCCCCGCTCTCAACGCGCTCAAGACCGAGATCACCCAGGCGATATCGGCGCGCAAGGCCGCCCTCGAGGCGGAGGCGCTCGAGGCGCGTCTTGCCGGCGAATGGCTCGACGTGACGCTGCCGGGCCGTGCCGGGCCGCGCGGCGTGGCGCAGGGCACCGTCCACCCCGTCAGCCAGGTCTGGGAGGAGGTCACGGCGATCTTCGCCGATCTTGGCTTCTCGGTGGCCGAGGGGCCGCAGATCGAAAGCGACTGGTACAATTTCGACGCGCTGAACATCCCCGACCATCACCCCGCGCGCGGCGAGATGGACACGTTCTACATGACCCGCGCCGAAGGCGACGACCGACCCCCGCACGTGCTGCGTACCCATACCTCGCCCGTGCAGATCCGCACCATGCAGGAGCAGGGCGCGCCGCTGCGCATCATCGCACCGGGCCGCGTCTACCGCGCCGATTACGACCAGACCCACACCCCGATGTTCCATCAGGTCGAGGGGCTGGCGATCGGCCGCGACATCTCGATGGCCAATCTCAAATGGGTGCTCGAGGAATTCCTGACCGCCTTCTTCGGCCGCGAGGTCAAGACCCGCTTCCGCGCCTCGCATTTCCCATTCACCGAACCTTCGGCGGAGGTGGACATCCAGTGCAGCTTCGAGGGCGGCCAGGTGAAGGTCGGCGAGGGCGATGGCTGGCTCGAGGTGCTCGGCTCGGGAATGGTGCATCCTTCGGTGCTGCGGGCGGGCGGCATCGATCCCGACGAATGGCAGGGTTTCGCCTTCGGCATCGGGATCGACCGGCTCGCCATGCTGAAATACGGGATACCCGACCTGCGGGCGTTCTTCGATTCGGACCTGCGCTGGCTGCGCCATTACGGATTCGGCGCGCTGGACGTGCCGACGCTCCATGGCGGGGTCTGAGGGGCCGCGCCGCACGCGCCAGACGCGGGGGCGTTCCCGCCGGCCCGCACCCGATGCAAACCCCCAGCGGGAGACGCGCATGAACGACGATTACGAGGATCTTCAGGATACCTATCCCGGGGCGGGCACGTTCCGCTTCGGCACCAGCCGGGTCGCCTGCCGCCGCCTCAACGAGATGGTGCGCCGGGGAACCAAGACCGCGAATGTCGCGCTCCTTTCGGATTTCGGCGGCGATCTCGATGCCCTGCCGCGCGCCGGGCGGGCCGATATCGCGGTGGATTGGGACGGGGCGCCGGCCCTCGTGATCCGCACGACTGCGGTCGAGACGGTCCGCTTCTGCGACGTGACCGAGGAGATGGCCCTCGCGGAAGGCGAGGCCGCGAGCCTCGAGGAATGGCGCAGGCTGCGCCGCGAAAGCCTCGGCGGCGAGGCGCTCGATGCGGCGGCCGAGCTGGTCTTCGAGCGCTTCGAACTGATCGAGGATCTCTCCGAGCGATAGGCGCGGGCGGCCGGGTGCCGCGCGGCGCGATCCTTTCCATCTGCACCGCGCTGGGGTACCTGCTGCGGTTAAACTGACAAGGCGGCTGTCCCATGAAATTCACACTCACCTGGCTCAAGGATCACCTCGACACCACCGCCTCGGTGGACGAGATCGCTGAGGCCCTGACCGATCTGGGGCTCGAGGTCGAGGCGGTGTCGAACCCGGCCGACATGCTCTCCGGTTTCCGGCTCGGCCATGTCGAGAGCGCCGAGAAGCATCCCGATGCGGATCGGCTGCGCGTGTGCCAGGTGCGCACTGCCGATGGCATGAGCCAGATCATCTGCGGCGCGCCCAATGCCCGCGCCGGGATCACGGTGGTCGTGGCCAGCCCCGGCTCTTATGTCCCCGGGATCGACACCACGATCCAGGTCGGCAAGATCCGCGGGATCGAGAGCCACGGCATGATGGCCTCCGAGCGGGAACTGGAGCTTTCCGAGGAGCATGACGGCATCATCGAGCTGGCCTCCGGCGAGGTCGGCCAGAGCTTCGCCGATTGGCTGGCGCAGAACGATCCGGCAAAGGTCGACCCGGTCATCGAGATCGCGATCACCCCGAACCGCCCCGATGCGCTGGGCGTGCGCGGCATCGCGCGCGATCTCGCAGCGCGGGGGCTCGGCACGCTGAAACCCGCGCCCGAGCCGCGCATCGCGCAGGAAGGGCCCGCCGGCCTCGACGTGACCATCGGGGAGGATGCGCGCGAGGGCTGCCCGCTTTTCGCCGGGCGCGTGATCCGCGGCGTGACCAACGGTCCCTCCCCGGAATGGCTTCAGAGCCGGTTGCGGGCGATCGGCCTGCGTCCGATCTCGGCACTCGTCGACATTACCAATTTCTTCACCTTTGACCGCAACCGACCGCTTCATGTCTTCGACATGGCGCATGTGAAGGGCGATCTGGGCATCGGGCTGTCGAGCGGCGGCGAGACGATCGAGGCGCTCGACGAGAAGAGCTATACCCTGGCACCGGGAATGATGGTGATCCGCGACGATGCCGGTCCGCAGAGCATTGCCGGCATCATGGGCGGCGCCGCGACCGGGGTCTCGGAGGGGACGACGGATGTCTTCCTCGAAAGCGCTTGGTGGGACCCGGTGAGCATTGCGCGGACGGGCCGGGCCCTGAAACTCAATTCGGACGCACGCTACAGGTTCGAGCGCGGCGTCGATCCCGAGTTCACCCTGCCGGGGCTCGATCTCGCGGCCGCGATGATCCTCGATCTGTGCGGTGGCACCGCCTCCGAACTGGTGCAGGCCGGTGAGGTGCCGCAGACCGCGCGATCCTATCCCCTCGATACGGGCAGGGTGCAGAGCCTTGTCGGCATGGAGATCGCGCCCGAGCGCCAGCATGCCGCGCTCGAGGCGCTCGGCTTCACCATCGATGGCGACATGGTCCAAGTACCGAGCTGGCGGCCCGACGTGCAGGGCAGCGCCGACCTGGTGGAGGAGGTCGCGCGGATCGCCTCGCTGACCCGTCTCGAAGGCCGCCCCCTAGAACGCGCCCGCGCCGGTGTTTCCGCGCCTGTCCTGACCGCCGCCCAGAAGCGCGAGCAGATGGCGCGCCGGACCGTGGCGGCCCTCGGCTACAACGAATGCGTCACCTACAGTTTCGTGGACGCGGCCTCGGCGGAGCTTTTCGGCGGGGGCGAGCCGGCGCGCCGGCTCGAGAACCCGATCAGCCGCGAGCTTGGCCATATGCGCCCGCACCTGCTGCCGGGATTGCTGCAGGCCGCGGCCCGCAACCAGGCCCGCGGCGCGGGCGATCTCGCGCTGTTCGAGGTGGGGCCGGTCTTCTCGGGCGGCGAGCCCGGCGAGCAGCAGGTGCAGATCGCCGGGCTGCTTTGCGGGCGCACCGGGCCCAAGGACGTGCACGGTGCCGCGCGCGCCGTCGACATCTATGACGCGAAGGCGGATGCCGAAGCCGTGCTCGCGGCGATCGGCGCGCCTGCCAAGATGCAGATCATGCGCGGCGGGGAAGGCTGGTGGCATCCGGGCCGGCACGGCATCCTTTGCTTGGGTCCCAAGAAGAGGCTTGCCGTCTTCGGCGAGCTGCATCCCGCCGTCTTGCGCCAGATGGGGATCAAGGGAAGCGCGGTCGCCTTCGTCGTCTCTCCCGAGGAGGTGCCGGCCCCGCGCAACCAATCGGCCACGCGGCCGGCGCTCGTTCTGGGCGATCTTCAGGCCGTCGAGCGCGATTTCGCCTTCGTGGTCGATGATCGGGTCGAGGCACTGACCCTCGTGAACGCCGCGGCCGGTGCAGACAAGGCCCTGATCGAGGAGGTTCGTGTCTTCGACGAGTTCGTCGGCGGGGTGCTCGGGGAGGGACGCAAGTCCCTTGCCATCACGGTGCGGCTGCAGCCGCGGGAGGACACTCTCACGGAGGCGCAGATCGAGGCAGTCAGCGGCAAGATCGTCGAGAAGGTCACGAAGGCGACCGGCGGCACGCTGCGCGGCTGATGGCGGACGCCTCCGGCGGGGAGGTATTTTGACGAAGATGAAGGAGAGCGCGATGCTGAAGGTCTATCTGTCGGGTGAGATCCATACCGACTGGCGCGACAGGATCGTCGCCGGGGCGGAAGGCCTCGACGTGCGCTTCGACGGTCCCGTGACCGATCACGCCGCCAGCGACGATTGCGGCGCGGCCATCCTCGGCGCCGAGGAGAGCCGGTTCTGGCATGATCGCAAGGGGGCGGGGCTCAACGCGATCCGTACGCGCCGCGGGATCGAGGGCGCCGACGTGGTCGTGGTGCGCTTCGGCGACAAGTACAAGCAGTGGAACGCGGCATTCGATGCGGGCCAGGCGGCGGCGCTCGGCAAGTCGCTGATCGTGCTGCATGGACCCGAACATCAACATGCGCTCAAGGAAGTCGATGCGGCCGCGCTGGCGGTGGCGGAGACGCCCGAGCAGGTGGTGCAGATGCTGCGCTACGTTCTGACGGGGGCGCTGCCGGAGACGCGGGCCGATGCTTGAGGAATTCAAGGATTTCATCGCCAAGGGCAATGTCATGGACATGGCCGTGGGAATCATCATCGGCGCATCCTTCACCGCGATCGTGAAATCGGTGGTGGATGACCTGCTGAACCCCGTTCTCGGGATCATCACCGGCGGGATCGATTTCTCCGACAAGTTCGTCATCCTGTCGGGCGGCAGCCGTGCCGATTTCGAATCGCTGCAGATTGCCCGCGACGCGGGCGCCGCGGTCTTCGCCTATGGCGCCTTTCTCAGCTCGGTGATCAATTTCCTGATCATCGCCTTCGTTGTCTTCTTGCTGGTCAAGTGGGTGAACAAGCTGCGCAAACTGACCGAATCGCCCGACGATGTCGCACCGAGCGTGCCGACCGCGCCCAGCGAGAAGGATATCCTGATCGAGATCCGGGATGTGCTGAAGGCGCGGTGAAGCGCGGCGCCCCGTCTGGCGCTGGGCAAGGAACGCGGGTTTCGCCGTACCCCGTCGGGGGAGAGAGGGAGGGACGCGCGGCGCCCCTCCCTTCGACCGGGTCAGCCGGCGAGCAGGCGCCCGGGATCGCTGAAATCCCGGCCGAGCGCCTCCGCCACCGCCCGGTGGGTGATACGCCCGTCATGGACATTCAGACCCGCCGTCAGGTGGGGATCCTCGGCGCAGGCCGCGCGCCATCCCTTGTCCGCCAGAGCGAGCATGTAGGGCATCGTCGCGTTGCCGAGCGCGATCGTGGACGTGCGCGCGACCGCGCCGGGCATGTTGGCCACGCAGTAATGCATGATCCCGTCCACATCGTAGATCGGGTCGTCATGGGTGGTTGCGCGGGATGTCTCGAAACAGCCGCCCTGGTCGATGGCCACGTCGACGATCGCGGCGCCGGGTTTCATCTGCGACAGCTGCGCGCGCGTGACGAGCTTGGGCGCGGCGGCACCGGCCACGAGGACCGCGCCGATCACCATGTCGGCCCCGGCCACCAACTCGGCGGTGTTTCCGGCGCTGGCATAGCTCGTACGGAAGACCCCGCCGAAGGTCTCGTCGAGCTGGCGCAGGCGGGGCAGGGAGCGGTCGAGCACCGTGACATCGGCGCCCATTCCCGCCGCAACGCGCGCGGCATGGGTGCCCACGACACCGCCGCCGATCACCGCGACGCGGGCCGGGCCGACGCCCGGCACGCCGCCCATCAGGACCCCGCGGCCGCCATTGGCCTTCTGCAGCGTCCAGGCGCCCATTTGCGGCGCGAGCTTGCCGGCCACTTCCGACATCGGCGCCAGGAGCGGCAGGCCGCCGCGCGCGTCGGTCACCGTCTCGTAGGCGATACAGGTCGCGCCCGAACGGATCAGGTCATCGGTCTGTTCGGGATCGGGGGCGAGGTGGAGATAGGTGAAGAGGAGCTGACCCCCGCGCAGCATCGCGCGTTCCTTTGGCTGCGGCTCCTTGACCTTGACGATCATCTCGGCTGCCTCGAAGACGGCCTGCGCATCGGCGGCGATCGTCGCGCCGGCCTCCTTGTAATCCTCGTCGGAGAAGCCGGCGCCCGTTCCCGCGCCCGCCTGCACCAGGACTTCGTGCCCGTGGGCGATCGCCTCACGCGCGGCATGGGGGGTGAGGCCGACGCGGTACTCACGGGTCTTCACCTCAGTGGGGCATCCAATTTTCATGCTGGGGCTCCTTGGACAGACTTCAGTAGATGTGATGGGGGTATGATGCATCGGGCGCGCCGCGCATTGATTGAAAAATGGTGGCGACCCTGCCCGGATCGCGGTAAATCCTTGCTCCAGTCAGGGATAGAATGGGAAAATCTTGCGTGGTTTCGCAAATTGATGAAACGGACCGGCGCCTGATCGCGGCGATACAGAAGGCAGGGCGGGCGACCAATGCGGAGCTCGGCGCGATGGCCGGTGTCTCGCCCTCCTCGTGTCATCGGCGCATTGCGCGGCTGGAGGCGATCGGCGTGATCCAAGGCTATGCCGGGGTGATCGACCGGCGCGCGGTCGGGTTGGCCGCCACCGTCTTTGTCGAGATCACCCTCTCGACCCAGGCCGATGACGTGCTTGATGCGTTCGAGCGGGAGGTGGCGCGCATCCCCGAAGTGCTCGAATGTCACCTGATGGCGGGAACGGCGGATTTCCTGCTCAAGGTGGTGGCCGCCGATACCGATGATTTCGCCCGCATTCACCGTGCCAATCTCGCGCGTCTGCCGGGCGTCGCGCAGATGCAGTCGAGCTTTGCCCTGCGCTCGGTGCGCGAGAGCCTCGCCGTGCCGCTCTGAGCGTTCAGAGCGTTTCCGTCACCCGGATGACCGCCTCTTCGGGGGCGGGGGGGACGGCGGGGACGGGCGCGCCGTCGGCGCCGCATCCCTGCAACAGAAGGGCGGCGAGGAGCAGGGCGGGCGCAGCGGCCGGGGGCATGGTCATGCCCGGCCCTTCTGCATCTCGCGCCACCGGGCGATCTGGCGGCGCACCTGCTCCGGCGCGGTGCCGCCATGCGAGGTGCGGCTGCGCACCGAGTTCTCGACCCCCAGCACCGAGAAGACATCCTGCGTGATCGCGGCATTCACCGCCTGCATCTCCTCAAGGGAAAGATCGGGGAGATCGCATCCCTTCGCCTCCGCCCTCGCGACCAGCGCGCCGGTTGCGTGATGGGCATCGCGGAACGGCAGGCCTGCCTCGCGCACCAGCCAATCCGCGAGATCCGTCGCGGTCGAGAAGCCGCTGCCGGCGGCCTTGGCGAGCGCCGCGCGATTGGCGCTCATGTCACCGATCATCCCGGTCATCGCGGCCAAGGCCAGCATCAGCGTATCGGCTGCGTCGAAGACCTGCTCCTTGTCTTCCTGCATGTCCTTGGAATACGCGAGCGGCAATCCCTTCATCACCGTCAGCAGCGCCACGTTCGCGCCCACGATGCGGCCGATCTTGGCGCGGATGAGCTCGGCGGCATCCGGGTTCTTCTTCTGCGGCATGATCGAGCTGCCGGTGGAGAAGCGGTCCGACAGGGAGACGAAACGGAACTGCGCGGAGGACCAGATCACGAGCTCTTCGGCCAGGCGGCTCAGATGCATGGCGCAGATCGAGGCCGCGGCGAGGAATTCGAGGGCGAAATCGCGATCCGAAACCGCGTCGAGCGAGTTTGCCATGGGCCGATCGAAGCCCAGCGCCCGCGCCGTCATCTCCCGGTCGATCGGAAAACCGGTGCCGGCCAGGGCGGCCGCGCCGAGCGGGCTTTCGTTCATCCGGCGCCGCGCATCGACGAGCCGGCCGCGATCGCGGGCGAACATTTCCACATAAGCCATCATGTGGTGGCCCCAGGTGACGGGCTGCGCGGTCTGCAGGTGGGTGAAGCCGGGCATGACCCAGTCGGCACCCTGCTCGGCCTGATCGAGGAGCGCCGCGATCAGCGCGTCGAGACCTGCGATCGCCGCATCGCACTGATCGCGCGTCCAGAGCCGGAAATCGGTCGCCACCTGGTCGTTGCGCGACCGGGCGGTGTGCAGCCGTCCGGCCGCGTCGCCGATCAGCGCCTTGAGCCGCGCCTCGACATTCATGTGGATATCCTCGAGCGCCGCCGAGAAAGCGAACTCTCCCGCCTCGATCTCTGACAAGACCGTGAGCAGACCTTCCCGGATCGCCTCCACATCGCTACGCTCCACGATGCCCGTCTCCGCAAGCATGGCGGCATGGGCGCGTGAGCCGGCGATATCCTGCGGCGCAAGGCGCCGGTCATAGGAGATCGACGCATTGATCGCCTCCATGATGGCGTCGGGTCCGGCGGCGAAACGTCCGCCCCACATCGCGTTGGAAGTCTTGTCAGTCATGGGGCGCTCCCGGAGGAATGATGAAAAAGATCGAACTTGCCGTTCTCTATATGGCCATCGGGCTTGGTGCAAATCTCGCCGTCAGCGGGCAGGGCGCCGCCGGCGACGCATCCGCGAAGACGGAGGCACCCGCCGGCCCCTCCATCGATGTGCCGGCGCTCGAGGCGCTGCGCGAGGGCAGCATGAAGAAGCTGATCTTTCATTCGGAGCCGCGGGCGGTCTCGCAGGAGCCCTTCGAGGATGCGCAAGGCGAGACGCGCAGGCTCGGCGACTGGTCAGGCAAGCCCGTCCTGGTCAATTTCTGGGCGACCTGGTGCGCGCCCTGCAGGACCGAGATGCCGCTTCTGGACGCGCTTCAGGCCGAGTTCGGCGGGGAGGGGTTCGATGTGGTGACGATCGCCACGGCCCGCAGCGCGCCGGGCGGCGTCGACGCCTTCTTCGCCGATGCCGGGCTCGCGCATCTGGAGAAGTTCTACGATGCCGATCAGGCCCTCGCACGGGACATGGCGGTTCTGGGCCTGCCGGTCACCTTGCTGCTCGATGCCGAGGGCCGGGAGATCGCGCGGATGCAGGGTGATGCCGATTGGTTCGGAGAGAGCGCGAAAGCTATTGTTGCGCAACTCATGGAATACTGATGGACATCACAAACATCCTTAAGTAGATATTTTGTCTAAGTTCTTTTGACCTGACCCTCTCACTAAGGGGAAAGAGTAAGCTTGGGCGAAGCTGTCTGCATATTGCGTGCGCGCAAGCTCGTCTTCGTGCGCTATTTCGGGTCTTACGCAGTGCCCGATCTGCTGCGCGTTTTCGACCGCATCACGTATCACCCCGATCATGTGCCCGATCTCGACCTGCTGCACGATCTGCGGGGGATAACCGATATCTCCATCTCCGATGGCGATCTGGGGCAGTTGGCAAGCATGGCCAAGGGCCACTATGCGCGGCGTACGAACACGTGTCGAACGGCGCTTCTCGCGTCCCGTCCCTCGGTCCTGCAAGGCGCCCGGGCCTTCGAGAGGCTCGTGGCGGATAATCCTCTGGTGGACCTGCGCAGCTTCGACCAGGAGGGCGAAGCGCTGCGGTTCCTGGGGATCGAGGACATGGCACAGCTCTTCTTTGGCAGCAGCGCCGCCGCTGCCGAGGGACACCTGCGCTGACGGCGTGGGCGCAATTCCCGCGGATAAGAAACAAATCCCCGGTTTAAGCTCCCGTTAAGGCGCGGCGTGGCACCAGAGGACGGTGCCGCGAGGGAGCTTGGAATAATGGGACTGGACCGAACCGAAGACCTTGGAGGATACCAACCGGAGCTGGGTGATCCGCTGAGCATTGCGATCAATCTCCGCGACCGGTCGATCCTGCGCACCGTCGAGCGCGCCGTGACGGAGCGCAACGTGATGCTGGCTTTCCAGCCCGTCGTGCCAGCCAGCCGGCCGGAACGACCGGTCTTCTACGAGGGATTGATCCGCATCCTGGACGATAACGGTCGAATCGTCCCGGCGCGCGATTTCATCGGCGCGGTGGAGACGTTGGAGCTGGGCCGGCAGATCGACTGCCTCTCGCTCGAGGCGGGCCTCAAGCTCCTTCAGGAGCGTCCGCGCCTGCGCCTGTCGATCAACATGTCTGCCCGCTCGATCGGCTATCCCGACTGGACGCGGGTGCTCGATACCGCGCTTGCCGCGGATCCCTCGATCGGAGAGCGCCTCATCCTCGAGATCACCGAAAGCTCGGCCATCCTGATGCCCGACATGGTGCAGGTCTTCATGAACCGCCTGCAGAATCAGGGCATAAGCTTTGCGATCGACGATTTCGGCTCCGGCTATACCTCGATGCGGTACCTCAAGGATCTCTATTTCGACATTCTCAAGATCGACGGACAGTTCATCAGGGGCATCGCCCGCTCGCCGGACAACCAGGCCGTGGTCAAGGCGTTGGTCTCGATCGGGCGGCATTTCGACATGGTCACCATCGCCGAATTCGTCGAGACCGGCGAGGACGCGCAATATCTGCGGCAGATCGGCGTCGATTGTCTGCAAGGCTATTATTTCGGTGCACCGACGATCCGCCCGCGCTGGGAGCCCTGCAACAACGCGCGAAAGAAGGCTGGCTGATACCGCCCGGATGCCGCCCGAGGCATGTTTCATGCCGGAACGAGCGTGCATTGTGCTTTTCAAAACATCCCCCTAGTCTCGACAGTAACGGCGTCGAAAACCGGTTAATTGACTGGTTTTCGGCACGCTCGAGCTGACAGATCAGGGAGAAATGTCACATGACCAATGTCGTTATCGCATCCGCCGCACGGACCGCGGTCGGAAGTTTCGGCGGGGCCTTCGCCGCGACACCGGCCCATGACCTCGGCAAGGCGGTGCTTGAGGAGCTGGTGGCACGGGCCGGCATCGACAAGGCCGACGTCTCGGAGACGATCCTGGGTCAGGTGCTGACCGGAGGGCAGGGCCAGAACCCTGCGCGGCAGGCCCATGTGAACGCCGGTCTTCCCGTCGAGAGCGCCGCCTGGGGCATCAACCAGGTCTGCGGCTCGGGCTTGCGGGCCGTCGCCCTTGGCGCGCAGCATATCCTGCTCGGCGACGCGGACGTGGTCGCGGCGGGCGGCCAGGAAAACATGAGCATGAGCCCCCATGTCGCCAACCTGCGCCAAGGCCACAAGATGGGCGACATGAAATTCATCGATTCGATGATCAAGGACGGCCTGTGGGATGCCTTCAACGGATATCACATGGGACAGACCGCCGAGAACGTCGCCGAAAAATGGCAAATCAGCCGCGAGGCGCAGGACCGCTTTGCCGTGGCCAGCCAGAACAAGGCGGAAGCCGCCCAGAAAGCGGGCCGTTTCGACGACGAGATCGTCCCCTTCACCGTGAAGACGCGCAAGGGCGATGTCACGGTGGACAAGGACGAATACATTCGTCACGGCGCCACCATGGAAGCGATGCAGAAGCTTCGTCCCGCCTTTACCAAGGATGGCTCGGTCACGGCGGCGAACGCCTCCGGCATCAACGACGGTGCGGCAGGTGTGCTGCTGATGAGTGCGCAGAATGCCGAGAAACGCGGAATCGAGCCGCTGGCGCGGATCGTCTCCTATGCGACGGCGGGGCTCGACCCGTCGATCATGGGCGTTGGACCGATCCATGCGAGCCGCAAGGCGCTCGAAAAAGCCGGCTGGAAGCCCGAGGATCTCGATCTCGTCGAAGCGAATGAAGCCTTCGCCGCGCAGGCCTGCGCCGTTAACAAGGACATGGGCTGGAACCCCGAGATCGTGAACGTCAATGGCGGCGCGATCGCCATCGGTCACCCCATCGGCGCTTCCGGCGCGCGTGTGCTCAACACCCTGCTCTTCGAGATGCAGCGGCGCGGCGCGAAGAAGGGTCTGGCGACGCTGTGCATCGGTGGCGGGATGGGCGTTGCCATGTGCGTCGAGCGGGGGTGACGCCCCGCCCAGCGCGGCCATGACGAAACGCGGTCATGGAATGCGGCGCTCCGGGGGGGCTTTCGATCCGCCGCACCGCACATCATTCCATACCGCATCGCGGATCGCGCGGACCCCGCAGGAGGGCGGGGCTGTGCATCACGATCACACTGCACGTCACGAACCAAAGCACAGGAGGAGGAATCATCATGTCCAGAGTGGCACTCGTAACCGGGGGATCGCGCGGGATCGGCGCCGCCATCAGCAAGTCGCTGAAGGATGCCGGCTATACCGTCGCGGCGAATTACGCTGGCAACGACGACGCGGCCCGCTCGTTCACGGAAGAGACGGGGATCAAGACCTACAAATGGTCGGTTGCCGATTACGATGCCTGCAAGGCGGGGGTCGAGCAAGTGGAATCCGAGCTTGGCCCGATCGACGTGCTGGTCAACAATGCCGGCATCACGCGGGACGCCCCTTTCCACAAGATGACCCCGCAGCAGTGGAAAGAGGTCATCGACACGAACCTGACGGGCGTGTTCAACATGACCCACCCGGTCTGGCCGGGGATGCGTGAGCGCAAGTTCGGGCGGATTGTCATCATCAGCTCGATCAACGGTCAGAAGGGACAGTTCGCCCAGGTGAACTATGCCGCATCGAAGGCGGGGGATCTCGGGATCGTCAAATCCCTGGCCCAGGAGGGTGCCCGCGCCGGCATCACCGCGAATGCGGTCTGCCCCGGTTACATCGGGACGGACATGGTGATGGCGGTCCCCGAAAAGGTCCGCGAGAGCATCATCGCGCAGATCCCGGCAGGGCGGCTTGGTGAGCCGGAGGAGATCGCGCGCTGCGTCACCTTCCTCGTGTCGGATGATGCGGGTTTCATCAATGGCTCGACGATTTCGGCCAATGGCGGACAGTTCTTCGTCTGAGCGGCGGATTCTTGTGCGACCCAACCCGGAGGGGCCGCTTGTCGGCCCCTCTTCGCGTTATCCAGCAGTCCAGATCAGGGCCACGGCGCCAAGGCCTGATGCCACGGTGGCTGGCTGCCGTTGGTATATACCGGGACTGTGTGATTGCATGCGGAGCGGGCCGTGTCGCCTGCCGGGCGAAGGCGGCATCCTTGAAGGGCAGGACGCCGCCTTGCATGCGGCCTCGGGCACGACCGCCCCGGCATCGCGTGCGCTGAACCAACGCATGCCGGGGCAGTTCCGCCCTTCAGATCGGGCGGCTGTCAGGGGTCGGGTCGGACATATGGCCGCCCCGACCGGGCATCAATGATGCTGAAGCCGTTCGATCTGCTCCTTGATGCGGAGCTTTTTCTTCTTGAGTTCCGCAATCTGGCTGTCGCTGCTTCCCGGGCTTCGCTGCGCGATCTCGACCATCTCCGAGAGGGATTGATGTTTCTTTCGGAGTTCCTGCACATGTGAACTCAAGCTCATCGTGTTCCTCCTTTTTTGCTGCTGTGGGAGGGATTGCAGCACGTTTCGCGCGTTCTGTCACCTGTCCGAAACGGTAGTAGGTCAAATGCAACCTATTTTCGCCTGCCAGGGAGCGGTGCGCCGCTCAGTTTGACGGCAGTTCTGCGGCATCACGCAGCACCGCGCGGATCGCCGGGGTGTAATCCTCGCCATCGGCGCCGTGATGCGTCCCGGCATGGAGAATTAGCGGGGCGGCAATCCGCAGGGCCGCCCGCCCGCCCTTGATGGCGCTCATGAGGACCAAACGGGCGGGGCGTCCCTCGCGCGGATGAAGGCTGCGGATGGTGATGCTGCCCACGCGTCCGTGGCATGCGGCCAGCAGGCCGGGGAGCTGCTCTGCCCTGTGGATCACGCCGAGCCGTCCACGTGGTGCCAGGCGCCGTGCCGCCACCGCGACCCAATCGGCGAGGGGGGTGGACTCGCCAAGGGCGATTTCCCGGCCGGGGTCCTCGGCGCGGGTGCCCGAGCCTCGATCGAAATAGGGCGGATTGAACATCACGTGATCATAGCGCTCTGCCCGGATGGCAGCGGGCAGGGCGGCAAGGTCGGCGGTCTCGATCCTGGCGGCGAGCGCGTTCGCGGCGGCATTGCGTCGCGCAAGCTCGGCATAGACCGGTTGCAGCTCGACGCCGGTCAGCTCCAGCCCCTCGATCCGGCGCCCGAGGCACAAGAGCGCCGTGCCGGCGCCGCAGCCAAGCTCCAGGACGCTCTGCCCGGCACGTGCGGGCACGCTCGCGGCGAGCAGGACCGGATCGATACCGGCGCGGTAGCCGTTGAGCGGCTGCTCGATCGTGACCCGCCCGCCCAGGAAGGCATCACGGCCCGTTGCCCCCGAATCGCCCGGCGATGCCGGGACGGGATCGCTCATCGCCCGAGGTCGATCAGGTTGTCGCGCAGCGCCCGCTCGGCGGACGGCAAGTCGGCCTCGCGAACCATCAGCCGCCGTGGCAAAACCCCGATCGAGCCTTCGAGAACGCTCATATGGACGTCCATTTCAAAGCAATCTATACCCTCACCCTGAAGGATGGCCTTGGCAAAGGCGATCTGTGTGGGGTCACTGCTGCGCATCAATTCCTTCATGAGCGGACTAAAGGACAAGCCGCCGGCTTTGTCGAGCAATCAGACGGACGCGTGATGAATATCGAGACAGTCCCCGCCAAGCCGCATGAACGCCTTGCCGAAGCTCTCTCGGAGCCCCTCGCCCGGGTGGACGCCCTGATCCGGGAGCGGATGGCGTCGCAGCACGCGCCACGCATTCCGGAGGTTACCGATCACCTCATCGGGGCAGGGGGAAAGCGTATCCGTCCGATGCTGACGCTCGCGGCGGCGCGGCTCTGCGGCTACGAAGGGCCGCATGATGTCAGGCTCGCCGCGACGGTCGAGTTCATCCATACCGCGACGCTGCTTCATGACGACGTGGTCGATGAGAGCCAGCGCCGGCGCGGCCGCCCCACGGCGAACCTGCTGTGGGACAACAAGTCGAGCGTTCTGGTCGGCGACTACCTCTTTGCCCGCTCGTTCCAGCTGATGGTCGAGACCGGATCGCTCAGGGTGCTCGACATTCTCGCGAATGCCTCCGCCACGATCGCGGAGGGCGAGGTGCTGCAGTTGAGCGCCTCGCGCGATCTGCGGACCGGACCGCAGACATATCTGCAGATCGTACGGGGCAAGACGGCTGCGCTCTTCTCGGCGGCGACCGAGGCGGGCGGTGTGATCGCCGGCGCTTCCGAGGAGCATGTGGCCAGCCTGCATGTCTATGGCGATGCGCTCGGGATCGCCTTCCAGATGGTCGACGACCTGCTCGACTGGATGGGCGGCGAGGCGACGGGAAAGAATGTCGGCGACGATTTCCGCGAGCGCAAGCTGACGCTGCCGCTGATCCACGCGATCGCGGCCGCGGATGAGCAGGAGCGTGCGTTCTGGGTCAGGACGATCGAGAAGGGACGGCAGCAGGAGGGCGATCTGGAGATCGCGCGCGAGTTGCTGCAACGGCACGGCGCGCTTGAGCGCACCCGTCAGGAGGCCCTCGACTGGAGCGCGCGGGCGCAGGCCGCATTGCGCAAGTTGCCCGATGCGCCGCTGCGGGACATGCTGCAGGATCTTGCGGATTTCGTGGTTTCGCGGGTGAGCTGAGACCCGGCTTCGATCTGCGCGCCCTGCGGGCGCGGGCCTTCGGCGAAGGTATTTTCGGCGAAGATGAAAACGCCCTAGCGAAGGGCGGCCGTCCACCAGCCGGGATGTTTGCGCGTGATGGCCCCGGCGGCATCCGCGCATGCGCCCGCATTCGCGAAAAGGCCGAAGCAGGTGGCGCCCGATCCCGACATGCGCGCCAAGAGGCATCCGCGCGCGGCGCGCAGGGCATCGAGCGCGTCGCCGATCACCGGTGCCATCTGGCGCGCCGGTGCTTCGAGGTCGTTGCGTGTATCCCTTGCGAGAAACGCGGCCAGGGCGGCTGCATCGCCGAAGTCCGGCAGATGGTCGGGCAGGGCGCCGCCATCGCGGCGCTCGAGGGCGGCAAAGACTCGCGGGGTCGAGAGGGGGATGCCCGGATTGACGAGGCACAGCTCCAGCGCCGGAACCGCGAAAGGATCGAGCCGCTCGCCGATCCCGCGCATCCGCGCCGGAAGGGATGCCATGCAGACCGGCAGATCGGCACCAAGAGCCTGCAGGTCTGCGGGAATCGGGCGGCCGGTGAGCCGGGCGAGGGCGCGCAGCGCGGCAGCGGCATCTGCCGACCCCCCGCCGATGCCGGCCGATGCCGGCAGGTGCTTGTCGAGCGTCAGATGCGCAGGCGGGCCGCCCATCAGGCGCGCGGCCCTCAGCACCAGGTTTTCCTCTCCGGCGGGGATCCCGGCAGCGCGCGGTCCCGTCACGGACAGGGACCACTCCTTCGCGGGTCTTGCCGTGACGGTGTCGCCCGGCCCGGCGAAGATCACGAGACTGTCGAGCAGGTGATAGCCGTCGGCGCGGCGGCCGGTGACATGCAGGGCGAGGTTGATCTTTGCCGGGGCCCGTTCCGTCACCGCGCCGGCGAGGCGCGCGTCCCCGGCGCCCCGCGGCTCACTCATCGGCGAGGTTGAGCGGGTCGGCGCCTTCTTCTTCGAGTACCTTGTCGAGACCGCGCTCCAGCTTGGCCCTGATACGATCGGGATCGATCTCGTCGTTTTCGTCGTTCTCCACGAAGCTGAGCGCGCGGCTCCACTGGAAGCGGGCCTCGAGCTTGCGGCCGACGGCCCAGTAGACATCGCCCAGATGGTCGTTGACCACCGGATCGACGGGCATCAGCTCGACCGCGCGCTCCATCGGCTCCACGGCATCCTGGTATCGTCCGAGCCTGTAGAACACCCATCCGAGACTGTCGGTGATGTAGCCCGAATCGGGCATTTCGGCGACGGCCTGCTCGATCATCGACAGGGCGGTGTCGAGCTTCTCGCCGCGCTCGACATAGGAATATCCCAGGTAGTTGAGAACTTGCGGCTGGCCGGGGCGCAGTTCCAGCGATTTGAGGAAATCGGCCTCGGCGCCTGTCCAGTTGTCGGTGCGCTCGCGCGCGATGGCCCGGGCGAAGTAGACGACCCACTGGCTCTCGGCATCCGTGTCGAAGAGCTCGATCGCCGCGTCATAGGCCGTGATCGCCTCGGCATGGCGGCCCGATTCGCGCAGTGCGTCGCCCAGCGAGACCTGGATCATCGAATTGTCCGGGCGCATCCGTGCCAGTTGCCGCACGACCTCGATCGCCGTGTCCTCGCGGCCGGATTTGCGCAAGACCTCGGCGCGGCCCATCTCGGCGGCGATGAAGGCGGGATGATCGGACGGAACGGCGCCATAGGCCTCGATCGCCAGTTCGTATTGCTCGAGCCGATCGAGAAGCGCGGCCACGAGCAGCGTCGCCTCGATGTGATCGGGGCGCATGTATTGCGACATGCGTGCATAGATCAGCGTATAGGCTGGCCCGCTCTCGTTCGCGAGCGCGTTGGCGATGGAGAAGAGCACCTCGGCAAGGCCGTCCTTCGCATCGGCGGTCACGGTGTAGTCGAGCGTCTCGCCGGCTTCCAGCCGGGCGCGAAGATCACCGAGGATCGGATCGACATCCTCGCCGAAGCCCTCCTCGATCTTCGAGAGCGCCGCGTCGTTGCGCCCCAGTTGGCTGAGGATCTGGGCATGGGCCATGATGCCGCGGCGGTCCAGTTGCAGCGCCTGCGCGTCGGTGATGACCGCGTCGGCCTCCTGGAAGCGGCCGAGGGCGGCGAGGGCGAGGGCCTTGTGATAGATGCCGAAGGCTTCCACGCCGCGCGCGGCGGCCACTTCCTCGAAAGCCGCGATCGCCGCATCGCCGTCCCCCGTGCCCACCAACGTCCAGGCGCGCACCAGACCGTCAAAGAGCTCGCCGACGCTCTGGCCCGCGTCGAGCTTCGCCAGCAGCCCGTCGAAATCGCCCTCGTGGGCGTATCGCGACAGGGTGAGCATGTTCGCGATCTGGCTGCCCGGCTTGACCTCGATGATCTGCGAGGCGACGGTGATGGCCTCCTGGATCTTGCCCAGTCCGATATAGGCGGTGAGCGCACCTTCCATCAGGTCGGTATTCTCGCGATCCTCGCTCATGGCGCGCACGTAGTAGCGCACCGCCTCGCGGAAGTCGTTCTGGATCGTCGCCTGGCGTGCGGCGAGATAAGGCCCTGCCGCCTCCTCGGCCGCGGCCGGAAGGGCGCCGGCACCGGCGAGCGCCGCGATCAGCAGGAGACGTTTCAGCGAATGGGTCATCGGGTGGCCTTTCTCGAGTCCGGGCGTTCCGCAAACGCTACCCCTCCGGAGCGGGCCGTGCAATCGGCACCCGGCGGATGCCCGCGCCCCCGACAGGTGGGGGCGCGGGCCACGCAGCCTACATGTTGGGGTAGTTCGGCCCGTCACCGCCCTGCGGCACCGTCCACACGATGTTTTGAGACGGATCCTTGATGTCGCAGGTCTTGCAGTGGACGCAATTCTGGAAATTGATCACGAAGCGCGGCTCCTTGCCCTCCTCGGTCACGAACTCGTAGACGCCGGCGGGACAGTAGCGGGCCGAGGGGCCGGCATATCGCGGCAGGTTGACCTCCACCGGCACAGCCGGGTCCTTGAGCCTCAGGTGCGAGGGCTGGCTTTCCTCGTGGTTGGTCATCGAGAAGGAAACGTTGGTCAGGCGATCGAAGCTGAGCTTTCCGTCGGGCTTGGGGTAGTCGATGGGCGCGAAATCCTTGGCCAGGCCCGTCGCCTCGGCATCGGTCTTGCCATGGCGCAGCGTGCCGAGCGGGTTCCACTTCGTCAGGCTTCCGGCCCACATGTCGAAGCCGCCGAGCGCCATGGATGCGCTCAGCCCGTATTTCGACCAGAGCGGCTTGACGTTGCGCACCGGCTTGAGATCCGCCGCGATCGGCCCTTCGCGCACCGCCGCGTCATAGCTCTCGAGCGTGTCGCCGGAGCGGCCCTCCTTGATCGCGGCATGGGCTGCCTCGGCGGCCGCCTTGCCCGAGAGCATCGCGTTGTGGTTGCCCTTGATGCGCGGCACGTTGACCATGCCGGCGGCGCAGCCCAGAAGGGCGCCGCCGGGGAATGCGAGTTTGGGAAGCGACTGCCAGCCGCCCTCGGTGATCGCCCGTGCGCCGTAGGCGACGCGCTTGGCCCCCTTCAGAAGCTCGGCCACGTAGGGGTGATGCTTGAAGCGCTGGAATTCCATGTAGGGGAAGACATGCGGGTTCTCGTAGCCCAGATGCACGACGAAGCCGACATAGACCTGGTTGTTGTCGAGATGGTAGATGAACGAGCCGCCGCCCGCGTTCTTGCCAAGCGGCCAGCCCATCGTATGCACGACGCGGCCCTCGGAATGCTTCTCCGGATCGACCTCCCAGATCTCCTTCATGCCGAGGCCGTATTTCTGCACGTCGCTCGCCGCATCGAGATCGTAGCGGGCGATCGCCTCCTTGCTGAGCGAGCCGCGCACGCCCTCGGCCAGCATCACGTATTTGCCGTGAAGCTCCATCCCCGGCTCGTAGGAGGGGCCGGGGGTGCCATCGGCGTTGCGCCCGAACTCGCCGGCGACCACGCCCTTGAGCGTGCCGTCCTCGGCGAAGACCAGCTCCGAGCAGGACATGCCGGGAAAGATCTCGACGCCGAGCGCCTCGGCCTGCTCGGCCATCCAGCGGCAGACATTGCCCATCGAGACGATGTAATTGCCATGGTTGTTCATCAGCGGCGGCATGGCGAAGTTGGGCACCCTGAGCTTGCCCTGCTCGCCGAGGACGTAGAAGTTGTCCTCCTTGACCGGGACCGTGACCGGCGCGCCCTTCTCCTTCCAGTCGGGGATCAGGGCGTCGAGCCCGCAAGGGTCGAGCACGGCGCCCGACAGGATATGCGCGCCAACCTCCGATCCCTTCTCCAGGACGACGACCTGAGTGTCGGGGTCGAGCTGCTTGAGGCGGATCGCCGCGCTCAGCCCGGCGGGGCCGGCACCGACGATCACGACATCGTATTCCATGGATTCGCGAGTGGTCTCGGTCATGATCTGTCCTTTGTTTCCCGCTGAGCGGCCTATGCAAAGGGTTAGCGAACTGGGCGGGGGGGGGTCAATCGGCATGCGGGCTTGACGGTGCGTGCGGCTGGGCGCGGGCGGGCCCCCGGATGGCGGCCCCCGCTCCGCACCATCCCGGGGTGCCTCTTCGTGCCGGCGGCACATGGGGCGCCGCACGGGACAGCACACGGGGCGGGCGGCGTTCAGGCTTTGACATCCGGCGAGCAGGTCTGGCACATAGTCCGGGAACAAGACCGATCGGCGGGTGTTCGCTTTCCTCTGGCGCGCGCGCCATTGAACCGGCCCGCCGCATTGAGATAACAGCACCCCATCCCCGGATAGCAGCCGAGACAAGCGCGTTATGGACAAGATACCTTTGACCCGCGCGGGCCAGACCGCGCTCAACGAAGAGCTCAAGAAACTCAAGAGCGTCGAGCGGCCCGCGATCATCCGGGCGATCGCCGAGGCGCGCGAGCATGGCGATCTGAGCGAGAATGCCGAATACCACTCCGCCCGCGAGAAGCAGTCCTTCATCGAGGGGCGGATCAAGGAGATCGAAAGCATCCTCAGCCTGGCCGACGTGATCGACACCGCCAAGCTTTCAGGGGCGATCAAGTTCGGCGCGCGGGTGACGCTGGTGGACGAGGATACCGACGAGGAGCGCAGGTTCCAGATCGTCGGAGAGCCCGAGGCCGATATCGAGAACGGCAAGCTCAACCTCAAATCGCCCCTGGCGCGCGCCTTGATCGGCAAGGAGGAGGGCGACAGCGTCGAGGTGCGCACGCCCGGCGGTCAGAAGAGCTACGAGATCCTGAGCATCGAATACAGCTGACGGGCGCACGCGCCGCGCCATGCCCCAAGGCCCAGAGCCCAATCCAGGAAAGATCACCAATGGTCGATCGCGACAATGACCGCATCGCTTCGGCGGGCCCGTTCGGCACCCCCGGACACGGCCCCGAGGACCGTGCACCATGGACAGCGGCGCTGGTCGCGGCGGCGGTCTGGATGGTGCTTGTCGGCGGAGCCTTCATCTTCCTGGGCAGCGGGGCGGAGCCCGAGGCGCCGTTCTCCCTGCTGCGAGCCGCGGGCGTCGCGGCGGTGATCGTGCTCCCGCCGGTCCTGGGAGTGCTGCTGGCTCTGGCGATTCACATGGTCCAGCGTCTCGACCAGATGAGCGACCGTCTGGCGGCACTGCCGGGCCTGCCCGGCGCGGCTGGTAGCGGACGCGGCACATCGCCCGCCGAACTGGCGGCAAAGCTCGATCGCCTGCTCGACGGGCAGCGCCGCCTCGATGGCGTTCTGGCCCGCGGCGCCGCACCGCGGGCCGAGCCGTCTCCCGCCACCGAGCCCTCCGTGCTCAGGCAGCCTTCGAGCCCGGCACCGCGCAAGCCGGCGGCAGGCACCGCGCCTGCGGAACGCGAGACGGCGCCGCGCGACCCGGCGGCCCGCGGCGACGCGGTGCAGGAGCCCTCCGGGCAGCCCCTGAGCTTCGAGGATTTCGTGACGGCCCTCCAGTTTCCCGCCGATGCGCAGGACAAGGAAGGTTTCAAGGCGTTGCGCCGCGCCCTGCACGACCAGAAGGCGTCACAGCTCGTAACGGCCGCGCAGGACATCCTGACACTGCTGAGCCAGGATGGCATCTACATGGACGAGATGCGCCCCGAATCGGCTTCGCCCGCGCAATGGCGCATCTTCGCCGAAGGCGGACGCAGCCCCGAGATCGAAGCCATCGGCACGGTCGCCAACGAAGAGGCACTGGACCGGATCGCCGATCGAATGCGCCAGGACACGATCTTCCGCGATGCGGCGCATCACTTCCTGCGCCTCTTCGATCACATCTTCTCCGAGATCGCCCCGGATCTTGGCGACGAGGATGTGGCCGCGCTGCTCGAGACGCGCACGGCGCGGGCCTTCATGCTGCTGGGCCGCGCGGCGGGCACTTTCGACTAGGCGCAAGCACCGGATTGGCCCAACTTCCAACGGCCTGCTAACCTGCTGACCTAGTCCTTACGCCTCGTCTTTGCCGCGCCGCTGCCCATGCCGGTCCATGCGCGCGCAGGGGCTGGCATGGGCACATGATCGTCCCACCCGTCAGAACCGGTCGAGAAGCCGCCGCAGGTAGTCGCGTTCCTCTTCGGGGCGGATCTGCTCGCCGGATCTACGCCGGATCTCATCGAGCAGTTCCTCGGCGCGGCGATAGACATCCTCGCCCTGCAGGAGCTGCTGATCGGTTCCGCTCTGGCCCTGCGAGCCCGATTCACGGCCCAGCGGATCGCGCCGGCTGCCATCGATATCGCCCCGCATTCCGGCCTGTCCCTGACCGCCTTCCTGTCCCGGCGCACCTTCGCCCTGCGCCATTGCCTCGTCGAGGCTGCGCATGCCCTCGCGCAGGGCCTCCATCGCGTCGGATTGGCGATCGAGCGCGCCGGGAATGTCATCGGCGCGAAGCGCCTCCTCGGCGCCGTCCATCGCCGTGCCCGCACGTCCCAGCGCATCGCGCGCCGCGTCACCCTCCTGCGTGCCGGCGCCGGGCAGCGTCTGTCTCTGCCGGTCGAGCTCGCGGCGCAGCGCCTGCTGGCGGTCCGCGATGCCCGGCTGCGCACCGGTGCCGCCCTGACCCGTGCCGCTCCGATCCCCGTCCCGACCCGCGCCTTGGCCCTGACCTTGGCCCTCTCCCTGGCCGGCCGCACCCTGATCGCCCGGCTCCATGCCGTCCTGGCCCCCGCCGCCTTGCGGGTTCTGGCCCGGCGGAGTGCCGGTGCCGTCCTGGTTGAACCGCTCCTGCAGATCGCGGAAGGCATCGTCGCTCAGCTCCTGCTGCTGGCGCAGCGTCTCGCGCAAATCCTGCATCGCTTGCTGGCCCTGTCCCTGGCCATCGCCCTGCTGGCCAGTCTCGCCGCCCTGGCCCTGGGCGACCTGCATGTTCTCCATCATCTGGGCGAGCTGATCGAGAAGGCGCTGGGCCTCTTCCATGCGGCCCTGCTCCATCAATTCCTGGATGCGGTCGAGCATCTGCTGAAGCTGATCGCCGGTGATCTCCTCGCTCTCGGCCTGCGCCTGCTGGCTGTCCTGCGCCTCGGCGCGTTCGGCGAGCTGCTCCATATAGGCATCCGTGGCCGCCCGCAGCTCATCCATCAGCTCGGCGATCTCCGCCGGGCTCGCGCCGTTCTGCATCGCTTCGCTCAGCCGCTCTTGCGCCCGCCGCAACCGATCGCGCGCATCCGAAAGGTCGCCGAACTCGAGACGGTCGGCGATCTGCCAGAGCTCCTCGGCGATCTCTTCCTGCAGCTCCCGCGGCAACGCCCCGGCGGCGATCCCCGCCTCGAGCCGGCGGATCGCGACGCGCAGACGCAGGTATAGCGCGTCATCGCTGAAGAGCGTGTCAGGGTTCCACGACACGGCGCGCAGGATCGCCGCGACACGCGCCCCGTTGGACCGCGCCCAGAGCAGGTCGCGGCGCTGCTCGATCACCGCCTGCGCCAGCGGGTCGAAGAATCGCTGTCCGGCAAGCGGTGTCTCCACCGGCTCCGAAAGACCGCTCTGTCCCGCGCCGTCCCGCGCCTCGTAGGTGATCCGCACGGGCAGGTTGGCCCATGGATGCTTGCCGAATTCCTCGATCAGGGTTTCCGCGATCTTGGTCCGGCTTCCCGCGATCGGCATCGGCAGATCGACGGTCAGGGGCGCGCGCTCATCGGGGGCGGCGGCGAGCCCATGACGGCGGTCGACCGCGTCAAGGTCGAGGGTGATTACCGCCTGTCCCCCCTCAACGCCGTAATCGTCGCTTGCGGTGAAGGCTTGCCGGAACGTGCCGCCCGCGGCGCGCTCGACGGGTCCGGCGGCGGCGATGCGGGGCGCGGCATCGGCGCGGGCCACGATGTCGAAACCGCGACCGCCGGGCCCGTCGATGCGCAGGGTTCCGCTCTGCGCGATCTCGAAGCTCTGCTCGGCATCGGCCGCGCTTCCCGCGTCGCCCGTCCGGCCCGAGACGGTTTCGGCAACCGTCAGCGCGCCGATCTCGCCATAGAGCCGCAGCGTGACCTCGCTGCCCTGCGGCACCTCGACCGGATTCTTGCCCAGATCACCAAGATAGAGGCCGGGTCGCCCGGTATGGGCCGGAGGCTCGATCCATCCCTCCCAGGAGGGCCCCGCGGCCTGTGCGCCGCCCGCGCCCGGTCCGGCCATTCCGGCGATGTTGGCGATCTGCATCACCGAGCCGAAGAGGAGCGCGATCACGAAGCACAAGAGCGCGACGTAGCGCAGGGCGAAGGGGTCGCGCGCCGCAAGCCGCAGATCCGGACGCACCGGGGCGGCCGCGTGCAAACGCCGCGCCATGCGGTCCTGATGCGCCCGCCACAGGGCCGCGGAGGCCGGGTCGGCGGCGCCCGCGGCCTGTGCGTCGGTGAGCGCGGTGATGGGCCGCCCCGCCATGGTGCGGTCGAGCCGGTCGAGCGCCTCGGCATGGCTGGGCCAGGAGAACCGGCGCAGGCCGCGCCAGAGCGTCCAGAAAAGGGCGACCACCGTCAGCACGGCCAGGGTCCAGCCCGCCTCGAGCGGCAGCGCCGTGGGCAGGCCGAACATCAGCGCGGCCAGCGCGGCGATCAGCAGCGACCAGAACGGCCAGAAGCCATAGGTGATCCGCTCGGCAAGCATCCCGGCACGGGTCAGCGCGACGGGACGGCGCAACGCCCTGTTGGCATCGTCGGAAAGGCGGAGCTTTGGGATCATGAACCTCTGCGCTTTCGGCCAGCCGCGCGGTGGCGGGTCAGAGCCAGTGAGGAATGGTATCTCGCTCGATCATCTCTTCATAGCTAGGGCGCTTGCGGATGACGGCGAATTGATCGCCGTTCACGAGAACCTCGGGGATGAGGGGGCGGCTGTTGTATTCCGACGCCATCACCGCGCCATAGGCACCGGCGCTGCGCAGGGCGAGAAGATCGCCCTCGGCAAGAAGCGGAAGCTCGCGGCCCTTGGCGAAGGTGTCGCCGCTCTCGCAGACAGGGCCGACGATGTCGTAAGGCTTCGTCGGTGCGCCCGGCTCCGGCTCGACGAGCGGCACGATGTCATGATGGGCCCCATACATCGCCGGGCGGATCAGGTCGTTCATCGCCGCGTCGATGATCAGGAAGTCGGAGCCCTCGCCCTGCTTGACATAGACGACCTCGCTGACGAGCAGGCCGGCATTCCCCGCGATGAGGCGCCCCGGCTCGATCTCGATCTCGCATTCCAGGTCGCCGAGCGTCCGCCGGATCAGGGCGCCGTAATCGGAGGGCAGGGGCGGGGCCTGGTTGCCGCGCGTGTAGGGGATGCCCAGACCGCCCCCCAGATCGAGTCGCCTGATGTCGTGCCCGTCCTGCCTGAGCTGACGGGTCAGGTCGGCGACCTTGCCATAGGCCTGCTCGAAGGGCTCGAGCGCCGTCAGCTGGCTGCCGATATGGACATCGATGCCGATCGCCTCCACGCCCGGCAGGGACGCGGCGCGGGCATAGACCGCGTGGGCCCGCGATATCGGAATGCCGAACTTGTCCTCCTTGCGGCCCGTGGCGATCTTCTCGTGGGTGCGGGCGTCCACATCGGGATTGATCCTGATCGCGACCGGCGCGCTGAGGCCGAGCGACGCGGCCACGGCACTCAGCCGCTCAAGCTCGGGTTCGGATTCGACGTTGAACTGCCGGATGCCGCCCTCGAGGGCCATGCGCATCTCCTCACGGGTCTTGCCGACACCCGAGAAGACGATCCTGTCGCCGGGAATGCCGGCCGCCCGGGCGCGGGCGTATTCGCCGCCCGAGACCACGTCCATTCCCGCCCCGAGCGCCCCGAGGGTGCGCAGCACTGCCTGATTGGAATTGGCCTTCATCGCGTAGCAGACCAGGTGATCCATCCCTTGGAGCGCCTCGTCGAAAAGCTTGAAATGCCGGGTCAGGGTCGCGGTCGAATAGCAATAGAACGGGGTGCCCACCGCCTCGGCGATCCGCGAGAGCGGCACATCCTCGGCATGGAGCTTGCCGCCGTTATAGAGAAAATGATCCATGATACGTCCTTGCCGCCGGAGGTCACTGCTGCCGCCGGGTCATAGCAAGAAGCGCGCATGTTGCAAGAACGCGGGCACGGCGGCCGGGTGCCGTCATGGACGGGCGCGGGCGGCAAAGATGGACAAGAGCCGCGGGGGGAGGGGAGGCGACAAGCCCCCGAAGCTTTCGCCCGGGGGCCGTCATTGTCATGCCGCGGACCGCGCGAGCGGGGCCCTGCGGCAATGCACGAGACTTCAGAGAAGTCCTTCGCGCTGGGCCTTCTTGCGAGCGAGCTTGCGCTGCCGGCGGATGGCCTCGGCCTTCTCGCGCGCCTTCTTTTCGGAAGGCTTCTCGAAGTGCTGCCGAAGCTTCATCTCGCGAAAGACACCTTCGCGCTGCAGCTTCTTCTTCAGGGCACGAAGCGCCTGATCGACGTTGTTGTCGCGAACACTGACCTGCATGTGGTTTTCACCACCTTTCTAAGTTAGAGTGTCGGATTGCAGGAGCTGGCCCTATACCAAGGCCGCGCTAGATTGTCCATCCTGCAATCGCGGCGGCGGACGGGCACAGGCTCCGCGCCGGCCGGACCCGACAGGAGGCATGGAGTTGAGATGACGGACGAGATCACGGACCCGCGCGACCGGCTCCTCGATGCGGCGTTGCTGCATGTTCCCTTCGACGGCTGGAGCGATGCGACGCTTCGCGCGGCGGCACGCGATGTCGATCTGTCCGTCGAGGCGGCGCGCGCGCTCTTTCCGCGCGGCGGCGTCGACATGGCCCTCGCCTTCCATCGCCGCGGCGATGCGCGGCTTCGCGCGCGACTGGAGCGCGAGCCCCTCGACGGGATGCGGTTTCGCGACCGGGTGATGACCGCGGTGCGCTGGCGGATCGAGATGATCGAGAGCCGCGAGGCCGTGCGCCGGGGAACCGCGCTGCTTGCCCTGCCGCACCATGCCGCCGACAGCACGCAGGCCCTGTGGGAGACGGCCGATCACATCTGGACTGCTCTGGGCGATCGCTCGGACGACATCAACTGGTACACGAAACGCGCTACCCTCTCGGCCGTCTACGGCGCCACCGTGCTCTACTGGCTGGGCGACGACTCGCCCGAGCAACGCGACAGCTGGGCCTTTCTCGACAGGCGGATCGAGGATGTCATGCGGATCGAGACGGCCAAGGCCCGGATGCGCAGCAACCCGGTCCTGATGCGGGCGCTGGCGGGGCCGATCTGGGCACTGTCGCGGGTGCGCGCGCCGCGCGGGATCGGGCGGACGGACCTGCCCGGACGCCGCTTCGGCCCCGGCCAGGGCGGCACCCGGCGGGGCTTCTGAAGCGCGGGCAAGTGCCCCGCTGCGCCGCGCCGGTTGTCAGTCGATCGGATCGAAAAGGGCGTCCCGAAGACTGCAATCGCGGATCACGTCGGCCCCGCATCGGCGCGGCGCGAGATCGCGGGTGAGGCAGAGCCTGACCTCCTGGATGCGCTTCGCCTTGCAGGTCACGGTGAGCATGTCGCGCTCGATGGCGGGGTTGCTCTGGATGAAGGCATCCTCGATCACCGAGGCGGGCAGGCGCACGGATTTGTCCAGATCACGCAGCACGCGCGGCTTCTCGAGGGCCTCGAAGGCGGTGCGGGCCGCGCCGAAGTAATCCTCCGAGGCGAGACCGCTGCAGCGGCCGTGCTTCTTCCATTGATACCAGGCGGCCCCGCCATCGCCCATGATGTCGGCCATGGCGGCCGTCTGGCGGCGGGACGGATCGGAGGGCGCATTAGTGCAGTAGCTCGGCCAGCCGCGCTCGAATTGCGGCCAGAGCCCGTGCAGCACCCATCCGAAATCGGCCTCCTCGTCGCATTGCTCGGCGCCCCGTGCCGTGCCGGTCAGCGCGCACCAGGTCGGCGACCAGCTGAGCGACAGCACGTAATAGTCCAAATCGCCCGCCCGCTCCCCTTCGGACAATGCCGGCCCGGCAAGGGCGATCAGGGCGGTCAGGAGCAGCGCACGCATTTGGTCTTTCCTCATCAGGTCGCCCTGACTATATAGGGTCCGAGTTCCCCGACAATGCGAACTTGGGCCAGAGCGGTCCTGCCCTTCCCGGGCGACGAAGAAGCTATGGTCGGGGCCCCGCGGCATACCGAAGGAGACGCCCCATGGCAGACAAACCGATCATGGCCAAGGCCACCGCCGTCTGGCTGGTGGACAACACGACCCTGAGCTTCAAGCAAATCGCCGATTTCTGCGGCCTGCACGAGCTCGAGGTGCAGGGCATCGCCGATGGTGACGTGGCCGCCGGGGTGAAGGGGTTCGATCCCGTCGCCAACAACCAGCTCGACGAGGGCGAGATCGAGAAGGCCGAGAAGAACCCCCTGCAGAAGCTGAAGCTCAAGTTCTACGCCGCCGCCGTCGGCGAGGAGAAGCGCCGCGGCCCGCGTTATACCCCGCTCTCCAAGCGCCAGGACCGTCCGGCCTCGATCCTCTGGCTGGTCAAGTTCCACCCCGAGCTTGCCGATGCGCAGGTCGCCAAGCTGATCGGCACGACGAAGCCGACGATCCAGGCGATCCGCGAGCGGACCCATTGGAACATCAGCAACATCCAGCCCATCGACCCCGTTGCCCTGGGCCTGTGCAAGCAGTCCGAGCTCGATGCGGCCGTCCAGAAGGCCGCGGCCAAGCGGGCGCGCGAGGGTGCGGTCATGACCGATGACGAGCGGCGCAAGCTCGTCTCCACCGAGCAGAGCCTCGGGATGGAGCCCGAGCAACGAATGCCGACCGCGATCTCGGGGCTCGAGACCTTCTCCCTCTCCGATAGCGGCGAAAGTCTCGAGGAGACGGACAAGGACGAGCCGCGCGATGCGGACAGCTTCTTCAACCTGCCCAATGACGCGGACGAGGATGACGAGGACGAATCGGACCGCCGCTGAGCCAATGAGCCAGTGAGCCGGACCCGGCGGGCGGCGCGAGGTCGTCACCGGAGCCGGATGGATGAAGGGCCCGCGCCGCAGATGCGCGGGCCCTTTTCGTTTGCAGGGTGGGTGACGCAGTGTCTTGTGCGCGATCGGTGCCGGCCGCGATGCTTGCCAGACGGTCATGCACAGGGACCCTCCGGCCGAACCGCCACCGGTGACGGAAGCCTCTTGGCTCGTGACAGTCATTCATGCAGATCGCCGCTCTTCACTATTGCCGGGATGCCCAGCAAGCGATTCTCCCGCTCGCATATCCAGCGAGCGGCAGGAGGGTCCCCCTGGCGGGCATTCGCGGTTTCGGCGTCCTTCTGGCGTGCGGCGAGGGCGCTGATACATCGAGACGATGGGCACGCATCGCCGCCGGATCCCCTCCTCGTCATGCATCCGGCAAAGGGTTTGCCGCCGCCGCGCAGCCCCTTTTTTTCATACGCGCATCGCGGCACCGGAGGGGGCGCCAGCAGCGGGAAAAAATGGTGCACGGATGGGCTATCCACAAATCGCGCGGATTCCCGTCACAGTTTAGCCAATTTGGGGGAGCAAAAACATTAATGGACATTTAACCAAGCGATCACCGTTCACAAGAAACGGGTTGTGCTTGGGAGAAGAAGGGGCTGCACATGAGAATCTTAGCTGTCGACGACGACAGTCTGCTGCTGGAACTGATGGAGATCACCCTCCAGGGAGCCGGTTACGTGGATGTCGACCTGGCATCGAGCGCGGATGAAGCGCTCGCGCAGATTGCCAACAGCGTCACACCCTACGAATGCATCCTGCTGGATATCCAGATGCCGGGCACCGACGGGATCGAGCTTTGTGCCCATATCCGCAGCCTGCACCAGTACAAGACGACGCCGATCCTGATGATCACCGCGATGACCGAGCGCAGCTTCGTCGAGCGGGCCTTCGCGGCCGGCGCGAACGATTACGTCTCGAAGCCCTTCGACCCGTTCGAGCTGGTCACCCGCCTACGTCTTGCCGGCGAGACCGTCCGCCAGAACCGGGTCGTGGCCGAGAAGGTCTTCGCCCTCAAGAACCTGCGCAACGCGGTCGAGGAGAAGTCGCGGTTCCTGCCGACCAGCCCGGTGCTGATCGAGGACGTGACGGGGGTCGTCGACCAGGTGGTGCTCGAGAATTACGTGCTCCAACTCTCGCGCGGCGAGGCGTTCCAGACAGCGGCCTTCGCCTTCAAAATCCGCGAGTTCGACACGATCTACGCGCAGTCCAGCCCGTCCGAAATCTACCTCACCCTGACCGACGTGGCCGAGGCGATCGCCAACCAGCTCAAGCAGACCAGCTTCCTGATGGCCTATACCGGCTCGGGCGTCTTCACCTGCATCACCCGGCGCAACGCGGCCTGCCTGACCGACGAGCTGTGCCAGTTCATCCAGTACGACATCGACGAGATGGCCCTGTGCTACGACGACGGACGGCCATGCACCGTGACCCTCGCGATGGGCGAGCCGCAGACCAAGAGCCGCCTCTTCGGTGGAAGCCCCACCGACATCATCACCAACGCCATCGCGGCGGTGAACACCGCGCCCGGCCCGCGCCGCATGGGCGGCCTCGCGGCGGTCGTCGCCGGCGGCGTTCAGGCCGGAGCGAGCTGATGACGCAGGCACAGGCAGTTCAGGGTGCAGACAGCGCACTCAGCGCCCTGCGCACGCGTTTCGTCGAGCGGCTTACCGTGACGATCGAGCGGTTGGACATGATGGCCGAATCGCTCGCGGAGGGGATCGAGCCATCGACCAATCTCGTCGGGATCATCGATGAGCTGCACAGGCTCTCGGGCATCGCCGGAAGTTTCGGTTACGCCGAGCTCGGGGTCGAGGCCGCCGAACTGGAAATGGCCTTTCGCGAGGTGCGGCGCACCGAGGAGGCTCATGCCCTGCTCGACAAGCTCGACGTCCATGTCGCGCGGATCGACGAGATCACCAACGGGCGCTGATCCCGTTCCTCGCGGTCCCCCAAGTGGCCCCGCGCGCCGCGGGCAGGCCCCCGGACAAACGCGCCGCCCTGCCATGCCGGTCCGTTGACCCCTCAAGGCGCCGGTATCGCCGAGGATGGGCAGGCAGTTCACCCCTGGCCATCACCGCATTATCAGCCGATTCGCGCGCTGGATCGTCGTGGATCGCGGCGGACCTTGCGGGACATGCCGACCTCCTCCCTCTCATGGGCCGGTGCGACGCGCGGCCATGCGGCGAACGCGGGCGCCCGTCACTCTACATCAACGGCGCGACCGAGCACCGCCGGCGCGCTGGGCCGTGGGCACAGGCAGGCGTTTTCAGGGCACCGCGCCAAGGACTGACGAGCGTTAGCGCCGTCCGCCCTTGCGCGCCCAGGTCTCGGAGATTTCACTGGCGAGGGTCATGGGGTCGAACGGTTTGACGATCACGTCGAAGGCACCGGCGGCGAGGAGCCGCTCGCGCGAGGCGGTGTTGGCCTTGGCGGTCATGAAGATCGCCGGCGTGTCGCGCAGGCGGTCCACCTGGCGCAAGGAGCGCAGCGTGTCCTCGCCGTCCATGCCAGGCATCATCACGTCGAGCAGGATCAGGTCCGGGTCGAACCCTTCCGCGCTCTCGAGTGCCTTCTGTCCGCTGTCGCATTGCAGGACCTCGAACCCGCCAACCGTCTCGAGCGCGATTTTCGCGATGGTGCGGATATCAGAATCATCGTCCACATGCAGGATCTTGCGAAGGGTGGTCGACATCCGAATAAACTCCTTTTCGGTCCGGCGCCACGGGGCATCCGGGTCATCATGTGCCCGCAACGCTTGCGGGTAAGGGGCGTGCCGGAGCGATCCGGCACCGGCATGGCGGCCTATTCGGCGGCATGGGTGACCTGCGCGCAATCTGCATCATAACGCGGCAGATCGAAATAGAAGGTTGCGCCATGGCCGACGCGGCTCTCCAGGGCGATCGTCCCGCCATGGCGTTCGATGATGTTCTGGACGATATGCAGGCCCAGGCCGCTTCCCTTCCGCTCGACCCCGTCAACGGGCTTGGCCTGCGAGAAGCGGTCGAAGATGGTGTGCTTGTCGGCCTCGGGGATGCCGGGACCGGCATCGGTGACCGACACGCGCCAGCTGTCCTTGCGCGGCTCGAGGCGGACCTCGACCGTGCCGCCCTTCGGCGAGAACTTCACGGCATTCGACAGAAGGTTGGTCATCACCTGGGCAAGCCTGTCGCCATTGCCCTTGATGCGGACGGGATGATCGGGAAGCTGGACCGCGACATCGACACCGAATTGCGAGGCGAACCCCTCGTTATCCTCGGTCGACAGGGCCACGATCTGCGTCAGGTCGATGACATTGAGCGTGAAATCCATCATGCCGGACTGGATCTTCTCCAGGTCGAGCATGTCGTTGACGACCAGCAGCATCCGCTCGCAGTTGCGCTCGGCGATGGCCAGGACCGAGGCGGCCTGCTCGTCGAGCGCGCCCATGGTGCCCGAACTCAGAAGCCCCAGCGAGCCGCGGATCGAGGTCAGGGGGGTGCGCATCTCGTGGCTGACCACCGAGACGATCTCGCGTTTGGCGTCCTCGACCTCGCGGCGCACCGTGATGTCGCGCACGACCGCGACATAACAATCGCCCGCGAAGGTGCCGCGCGAGAGCTGCAGGTTGATCTCCACCGGAACGCCCTCATGCATGCCCTCGTAGACGACCGAGACCGACTGGCCCTCCAGAAGGGGCAGGGCCCTCGCCCTGAAGGCTTCGGCATCGAGGCTGTCGTCGAGATCGAGCAGCGTCTTCTTGCGGAACGTGTCGCCCTCCCAACCAAGGCGCATGAAGCACCAGTCGCGCGCCGCGTCGTTCAGGTAGACCATCGACAGGTCGCTGACCCGGAAGGCATAGACCTGGTCGGGCAGGCCCTCGAGGATCGCGGTCAGCCGCTGGCGCGCGGCGGAGCGTCGGGCCTCGGTGACATCGGTGCGCAGCGAGATGCTCTTGAGGTGGTTTCCGGCCGTGTCGATCAGGGGCACGGTGGTGCATTGCATGACCACCTCGATGCCCGAACGGGTCACTTGGGTGAACTCGCCGGACCAGGCCAGTCCCCGGCCCACATGGGTCATGACGGCGCGGTATGACGGATCGTCCTCCCCTTGCGGATAGGTCAGGCTCCCGTTGCGCCCGATGATCTCCTCGCGCTGGTAGCCGAAGGCGTTCAGGAACTTGTCATTGACATCGACGATGGTGCCGTCGGGCTTGCTCACGGAGAAAATCGTATGCGCCTTGAGCGCCTCGACATAGACCGTCTCCTCGCGCTGGAGCTTCTCCTGCATCCCGTCGAAATCGTCGCGCAGCTGGCGCAGGATGCCGTAACCCAGCGCGACGAGCCCGAGAATGAAGATCGCGACCGAGAGCCACATCAAGCGCGTGCTTTGCGATCCCGTTATCAAGAGGAACGCGGCCACCATCAAAGCCGCCGCGAAGCAGAGGGCCGAAAGCAGGTAAATTCGTTTGGCGATCATTTCGACTACCTTCGTCCTCATCAACGGCCGTGCCAGCCCGTGGCGTGGTCGGATCTTGCAGTATCGTGCGATGGGGTAATAGGCGATTGCGCCGCAAATTGGACCGTTCCCGCGACATCATATGGCAGGATCTTACATTTGCGTGATCGGCATGCGCAGCCTGGCACGGCCAGCCATGCCCCGGACGGCCGCCATACGCGCACCCTCATGCCAGCAGGCGCCGCGCCGTCTCGTGCGTCTGCGAGGCCGCGACGGCGCAGGGGAGGGTAAAGGTGATCTTGGTGCCCTGTCCGGGCGTGCTGTTGAGCGAGACCGTCCCGCCGAGCCGCTCGACGATCCGCTTGACGATGGCAAGGCCGAGTCCGGTCCCCCCGGCGCGCCGTGTCGACGAGCTGTCGGCCTGCTGGAACTCCTCGAAAACCTTGCTCTGAAGTCCGGCGGGAATGCCGCAGCCGGTATCCTCGACCGTGACGAAGACGATATCGCCGTTCTGGGTGGCGCAGATGTCCACATGGCCCGAATCGGTGAATTTCAGCGCGTTGCTCAGCAGGTTGGCAAAGACCTGCTGCGTGCGCTTGGGGTCGGCATGGACGCGGATGCCCGGCATGTCACAGGTGATGGTGACGTTCTTGCGCTGGGCCAGGGCCTTGAACTGCTCGGCCGCTGCCTCCGCCGCGTCGGCGAGATCGAAATCGATAAGGTCGATCTCGATCTCGCCCGCCTCGATCTTGGAGAAATCGAGCAGCTCGTTGATCAGGGAGAGAAGCTGGTTGCCCGAGCCCTCGATTTTGCGCGCGAAGCTGCTCATCTCGGTCAGCAGGGCACCGCCCCGGCGGCGCATCTCGTCCGGATCGGGCTCGGGATGCTTCATCAGCTCCTCGAACTCGCGGGCGGCGCGGAAGAGCTGCGGGTTCGCGAGGATGCTGGTATAGCCGAGTACCACGGTCATCGGCGTGCGCAGCTCGTGACTGAGCACGTTGATGAAGTCGGTCTTGGCGCGGCTGGCGCGCTCGGCCAGCTCCTTGGCCTCGGTCAGGGCGGTGATGTCCACCCGGAAGCCGACGATACCCCCGTCGGAGGTCCGGCGCTCGGCGACCTTGAGCCAGCGCCCGCTGGCGATCTGCTGCACGATGATCTGGTCGGCATCGCGATGCGATTGCAGGCGCTCGGCGATCCAGTCTTCCTCGCGGCCCGTGGCCTCGGGATACTGCCCGCGCCGCACGCCCTCGCGAATGATCGTCTCGAAAGGCATGCCCGGCACCATGAGATCGGAGGAGAGCGTGTAGATCTCGCGGTATTTCTGGTTGCATGACACGAGCCTGTCCTCGCTGTCATAAAGGGCGAAACCGTCATCGATCGCCTCGATCGCGTTGAACATCCGGTCCTCGGCGCGGCGGCGCCTCTCCGAAAGGATCAGGATGAAGTGCAGGAGCGTGGCCGCGAGGGCGGCCAGGGCCGCGAAGAACGTCCAGTGGCGCCAAGGCGTCTCGAGGTTGTCTGGCCAGCCACCGATGGGGCGCGCGGCCAGCTCCCAGGTTCCGAAGGGCAGGGTGATCGTCTGCGTGATCGGATCGCCGGGAAAGATCTCGGGCGGACCGAAGAAGGCCGGACCGGCGCTTCCGTCGCGCTCCACCCGGCGCAGGGCGGCGGCCATGGTGCCGGTATTGAGCCCGACGGCCGCGTGGAACCTGGGCGCATCGAGGACGATCGACACGATGCCCCAGGCCGTCTCGGGATCGCGGATGCCCGCTTGCGAGAAAACCGGCGCACGGATGATGTAGCCGCTGCCCCCCTGGATCAGCTCGAGCGGGCCGACCATCACCGGGCGGCCTTCGTCGATCGTGGCCCGGGCCGCGTCGTATTGAACCGAGCCGCGGTAATCGAAGCCGATCAGGGAGCTGTTCGGCTCCAGCGGGTAGACTTGAGTGACAACGAGATCGGGCGCCACGGCGATGTTGAGGATCTCGGGATTGTTGCCGTGGAGCGTCTCGGCGGTGACGCGGAACACCTCGTCCGTCAATTCCCGCTCGAGGCGGATCATCGCGATCATGCCGTTCAAAAGGTGGTATTTCGACAGCAGGTTGCCCTCGATCCGCGCGGCGAGCGCGCTGACCTCCTGTGACAGGTCCAACCGCGCCTCGACACGCTGCGCGCTGATCCGAGACTGCTGGATCCACAATCCCGTGGCAAGCACCAACGCGACCGTCGCCCCGATCAACCCTGCGCGCAGCCCGGGATTGGCAGGATCAAATCGTCGGGTCGTCTTGAGCATCCTGCGGGCCTCACGGAAATGTCATTCCTGCTGCATACAGGATTCCCGCTTCGTAATCGCTTGGCAAGGTTTCCGGGCGGACCATGGCCCGCCCCGCCGCTATGGACCGGTGGACGTTGCCGCCCTGCACCATGACATGTCCGCACGCGCCGACTTTTCCCGATGAAATCGCGCCCCTGGGGTCGCGGTCAGCGAAGCGCCTCCAGCAGGCGTAGCGACGCGTAGCCGTCAGGCACGAGGCCCGCCGTCTTCTGGAAGCCCCGGATCGCCTCGATCGTCAGCGGTCCGATCTTGCCGTCCACCCCTTGCGTGTCGTGTCCCCTGCGACTGAGGAGGGCCTGCATCTCCTTGCGTTCGGCGAAGGTCAGCGCCCTGTCGCCGCGTGGCCAGTCCGCCCTGATCGGCCCTGCTCCCGTCAGCCGGTCGCTCAGGTGTCCGACCCCGATGACATAGGCATCAGCGGTATTGTAGCGCTCGATGACACCGAAATTGTCGAAAATCAGGAAGGCCGCGCCCTCCGCGCCGGCAGGCAGCAGCACGGATGCCTTGCCATGATCGGCCAGCGGGCCGCCGTCGGCGCCCCTGATCCCGAGCGCCTCCCACTGCGATGGCAGCCTCTTTACCTTCCGGCTGGCCAGCGCGTAATCGAAGCCCCGCGGCAAGATGACCTCCACGCCCCAGGGCTGCCCCTCGGTCCAGCCGAACCGCGCCAGATAGGCGGCCGTCGAGGCCAGCGCATCGGCGGGATTGTCCGACCAGATGTCGCGCTTTCCATCGCCGGTGAAATCCACCGCATAAGCGAGATAGCTCGTGGGGATGAACTGCGTATGACCCATCGCGCCCGCCCAGCTCCCGGTCATCCCGCTGGGCACGGTGTCGCCGCTTTGCACGATCTGCAGGGCCGCGACGAGTTGCGCCTCGAAGAAGCGTCCGCGCCGCCCGTCATAGGCGAGCGTCGCCAGCGCCTCGATGATCGGGGTGGAGCCGCGAAAGGCACCATAGGCGCTCTCAAGCCCCCAGACGGCCGCGACGACCTCCTTCTCGACGCCGTAACGGGCCTCGATCCGGTCGAGCAGCTCCGCATGCCGTTCAAGCGCCGCGCGGCCATTGGCGATGCGCGTGTCGGAGGCGGCGCTGTCGAGATATTGCCAGATCGTCTTGGTGAATTCCGACTGGTTGCGGTCGCGCTGGATCACATCCGTGTTGTAGCGCACCTGCGCGAAGGCCCCGTCGAAGGTCGACGCGTCGATGCCCTGTGCCAGCGCACGGCCGCGAAACGCGCCGATCCAGTCGTGAAACCCCGTGTTCTTGCTGCTGATCGTCACCCTCGCCTCCGCCGCTTCGGCCCTCGGTCTGGGCCGCTGTGCCGTCACCCTGTCGATGCGCGCGCCCTCGATCGCCGCGATCCGCTCCGGCTGTGACGCCGGCTCCTGCGCATCGCGCAGGACCGGGCGCGGCGACTGTTCAGGTCCCATTTGTCCCGGAAGCGGGGCGCCATGGCCCGCCTGGGCCACGAGCACGGCGATGGTCATCGTCACGGCGGCACTGATCATGCGCATTCTGCACCTGCTTGCTGGTCACTGTTGAACTGGGACGAGCCTAGCGCAAGCGCGGCCGAAGATGAAGCGGAGGGCGCGGGGCGAATGCGATGTCATGGCACGTCCGGCGCCCGCACCGGCCCCGGCGGCCGGCGCGCCGCATGAGCGCTCAACGCCGGGTTCGCTTGACCTTCTTGCGGGTCTTGTCGGCCTTCGCCTTGGCCCGGACGGCCTTGCGCCGGGTGGGGGCGCCGGCGCCCGGACGGCGCGATCCACGCCCCCTGGAGCCCGATCCCTGCGCGACCGGGTCGCCCTCGATCTCCAGCAGCTGCAGCACCAGTCCGCCGGTTTCGGGGGTCGCCTCGGCAAGGCGCACCGTCACCTTCTGCCCCAGGGCGAGGACAAGGCCACTGTCGCTTCCGGTGAGGGTCTGCGCCTCGGCATCGTGGCGCCAGTATTCGCCGCTGATCGAGCCGATGGGAACAAGGCCGTCCGCGCCCGTCTCGTCGAGTTTGACGAAGAGGCCGAATCGCTGGATGCCGGAGATCCGTCCGACCGCTTCGCTGCCCATCCGTTCGGACAGGAAGGCGGCGAGATAGCGGTCGTTGGTATCGCGCTCGGCCACCATCGAGCGGCGCTCGGTCTCGCTGATATGCTTGGCCGTCGCCTCCAGCTCGGCGACCTCCTCGGCCGAGAGCCCGCCTTCGCCCCACCCATGGGCACTGACCAGGGCACGGTGCACGACGAGATCGGCATATCGGCGAATCGGCGAGGTGAAATGCGCGTAGGAGCGCAGGGCGAGACCGAAATGGCCGAAATTCTCCGGGCTGTAATAGGCCTGCGTCATGGCGCGCAGGGTGCTCATGTTGATCAGCTCGTCGAAGGTAGTGGCCTCGGCCTGCGCCAGAAGCGCGTTGAGATGGCGCGTCTGGAGCACCTGCCCCTTGGCGAGGGTCATGCCGGAAGCCTGCGCCACCTCGCGCAGGGCCTCGAGCTTCTCGGCCGTCGGCTCCTCGTGCACCCGGAAAAGCAGGGGGGTGCGGCGGGTGATCAGCTCCTCGGCGGCCGCGACATTGGCGAGGATCATGAATTCCTCGATCATCTTGTGCGCATCCAGCCGCTTGCGGAAAGCGATCGAGGCGACCCGGCCCTCCGCGTCGAGCTCGATCTTGCGCTCCGGCAACTCCAGATCGAGCGGCTGGCGCCGGGCCCGCGCCGCGCGCAGCGCTTCGAAGGCGCCGTAGAGCGGGGTGATCACCGTCTCCATCAGGGGCTCGGTGCGGGCGGAAGGCGTTCCATCCCGCGCCGCCTGCACCTCCTCGTAATGCAGCGAGGCCGCCGAGCGCATCAGGCCCCGCACGAAGCGATGCGCGATCTTGTTGCCGTCGGCGTCCAGGACCATGCGCACCGCGATGCAGGCGCGCGGCACATCCTCGTGCAGGCTGCACAGATCGCCCGACAGCCGGTCGGGCAGCATCGGCACGACACGGTCGGGGAAATAGGTGGAATTGCCGCGTTTCAGCGCCTCGGCGTCAAGCGCGCTGCCGGGGCGCACGTAATGGGCGACATCGGCGATCGCGACCCACAGGATGTGTCCGCCGGGATTGCCCGGATCGGTATCCGGCTCCGCCATGCAGGCATCGTCATGATCGCGCGCGTCATGCGGGTCGATGGTGACGAAGGGCATCCCGCGCAGATCCTCGCGTCCCGACAGACCGGCCGGTTTCGCGCGCTCGGCCTCCTGGGTGACCGCCGCCGGAAAGGCGTCTGGGATGCCGTGCTGATGGATGGCGATGAGCGAGACGGCGCGGGGCTGCGAGGGATCGCCCAGGCGCGCTACGACACGCGCGCGCGGCAGCCCCATCCGGTTGCGCGGGCCGCTCTGGCGCGCCTCGACGAGTTCGCCGTCCTGCGCGCCGCCCGTGGCCTCCTCGGGGATCATCCATTCGAGATCCTGTTTCTTGTCGATGGGCACGATCCGCCCGCCTTCGGAGTGCGAACGGAAGATGCCCAGGATCGTCCGGGGCCCGCCATCCGCCCCGCCATCGGGGCCGCCGCCAATGCGCCGGATCAGGCGGCCCTCATAGGCATGGTCCTCGCCGTCGACGGCGGTGAGCCGGAGCAGCACCCGCTCCCCCGCGCCGAGGGCCGGATCGCCGTCGCGGGCCACGAGCGCGATGCGCGGCTCCGGGCCGCTGCCGTGGAACTCGAGCGGCCGGGCCGAAAGATCGCCGTCGGCATCCGGTCCGACGACCTCGCAGACCGAAACGGGGGGCAGCGTCTCGGGATCGCGGTAGGTCTTCTTGCGCTTCTCGAGATGCCCCTCGGCGGCAAGCGCGCGCAGGAGCTGCTTGAGCTCGATGCGGGCGGCGCCCTTGATGCCGAACGCGCGCGCGATGTCGCGCTTGGAGGTCTGTGTCGGGTTTTGCGAGATCCATTCGAGGATCTCGGCCTTGCTGGGGATCCGTGTCATGCAGGGCAGGTAGCACGCGTGGCGGCCGGGGTCATGCCCAATCGGTGCGGCCTTGCCGCGCGGCCGCGCGCAGATCGTCCAGCGTGTCGACATCCGCCAGCGTGTCGATGCGTGCCGTGTCGCGCGGCATCGTGCGCACCGTGTCGGCGAGGGCTGTCCCGCTCGACCATTCCACCCCCCGGAAGAGGCCGGGCGGCGGTGCTGCCCGGCGCCGCAGGCCCACCAGCCAGTAGCCGCCATCGGGCGCCGGGCCGATCACCCCGTCATGCCGTCCGAGGGCGGCGAAGGCCCGGGCGACATGCCGCCGTTCGATGCCGGGGATGTCGGCGCCGATAACGATCGCGGGGCCGGGCGGCGCGCCGCGCAGCAGCCGGGCCATGCGGGCGCCGAGATCACCGCGCCCCTGCGGCAGGCGCGGCAGGCGGGGGGGCCAGACGCGGCTTCGCAGCCCTTCGGCATCCGGCGAGACGGCCAGAACGCATTCCCAGCGCGGATCGTCCAAGCGGCGCAGGAGGGCGGAGGTCTGCCGGCGGAACCACCACGCGGCGCGGGTCATCCCGACCTCCCGTCCCAGCCGTGTCTTGACCCGTCCGGGACGCGGCTCCTTGACCATGATGACGAGGGTGGCCCGTCTCACAGGGTCCGCACCATCTCGCGGTGCGGGATGCCGGCATCGAGAAAGACCTCTCCCTCCTCCACGAAACCCAGCCGCGCGTAGAAGTCGAGCGCGTGCAACTGCGCGCCGAGCCGCGCCTGCACGATGCCCGGTTGATCCGCCATCCAGGCGAGCGCCGCGTTCGTCAATGCCGCGCCATGGCCAGCGCCGCGCGCTTCGCGCAGCACGCAGACCCTGCCGATCTTGCCCACGCTGCCGGCCACCAGGATCCGCGCCGTGCCGACGGGCCGCGCGCCGTCGAAGGCCAGGAGATGCACCGCCTCGCCGTCGCGCCCGTCGATCTCCTCGTGCTCCGGCACCGCCTGCTCGCCGATGAAGACGGTGCGGCGCAGCGCATGACAGGTGGCGATGTCGTCGGTGACGATGACCCGGCTCATGCGAAATACCCCGCGAGGATCCTGCCGTAGATTTCCTTGAGCTGGCCGATCTGTTCGACCGGCACGCATTCGTCGACCTGGTGCATGGTCTTGCCCACGAGGCCGACCTCGACCACGGGACAGTGATCCTTGATGAAGCGCGCATCCGACGTGCCGCCGCTGGTCGACAGGACGGGGCGCCGCCCCGTGACATGGCTCACCGATCGCGCCACCAGCTCGGACAGGGGGCCCGGCGGGGTCACGAAACTCTCGCCCGAAACCTTGATGCGCATGGTGATGGCAATCCCGTCCGCCGTGCCGGCGGCCTCCGCCTCCCGGTGCAGCCAGTCGGACAGATCCTGCGCGCTGTGGGCATCGTTGAAGCGGATGTTCACCGTGGCATGGCAGATGGCGGGGATCACGTTGTTGGCGGGATTGCCGGTGTCGATGGTGGTGACGGCCAGGGTCGAGGGATCGAAATGCTCGGTGCCCGTGTCCAGTTCGTGCGAGGCCAGCCGGTCGATCAGCCGCGCCATCGCGGGAAGGGGATTGCGGGCGCGGTGCGGGTAGGCGACATGCCCCTGCACCCCCGTTGCCGTGAGATAGGCGGTCATCGAGCCGCGCCGCCCGATCTTGATCATCTCGCCCATCTCGTCGGGGCAGGTCGGCTCCCCCACGAGGCAATCGTCCAGCGTTTCGTCATGCCGTGCCATCCAGTCGAGGATTGCGCGGGTCCCGTCGCGCCCCTCGCCCTCCTCGTCGCCGGTAATGGCAAGCACCACCGAGCCTTCGGGCGGGGTGTTGGTCACGAAATCGATCGCCGCCGCGGCAAAGGCGGCCACGCCGGACTTCATGTCGGTCGCCCCGCGCCCATGCAGCACACCGTCCTCGATCTGGCCGCCGAAAGGGTCACGGGTCCAAGCGGACAGGTCGCCCACCGGAACCACGTCCGTATGCCCGTTGAAGCCGAGCACCGGCCCCTGCGTACCCCAGCGCGCGTAGAGGTTGGCGATCCCGCCCCGGTCGGTGCGGGTGCAGGTGAAGCCGGCCTCGCCCAGAAGCGTCTCGAGCAGCGAGATCGCACCGCCCTCCTCGGGCGTGATCGAGGGGCAGCGGACAAGGCGGGCGGTCAGGGCGACGGGATCGATCGGAGCGGTCATGGAACATCCTGTTTCTGCTGACCCGAGGCATACAAACATGCGCCCTGACAGGCAATCACGGGCAATCACCTGCGATGGCAATCCCGCCCGAAGGCCTCCTCCGGGCGCAGGCGCGTGATCCTTGCCCGGACGCATCTTGCCGCGCCGCCGCCCGGATGGAGGGGACGCAGCCGCGCGGGTCCGTCAGTCGCCGCGCTTGGACGGATCGTCGTAGAAGGGGGTCATCTGGGCAACCACGACCGAGTTCTCGTCGAGGGCCTGCTGCATCAGGGCGCGCTCGTCATCGTCGATATCGTGGCCCTCGTCAAGCCGGTCCTGCAGGCTGCCATAGCCCGACACGTCGAGCGGCGCCATGTCGGCCTGCTTGAGGATCGCCACCGTCTCGCGCACGGCCTCGGCCTCGTCGACGCCACTGGCATAGCACATCAGCGCCGCGCCGGTGGCCCCCTTCGGCAAGCCGTCGCCCTTCTTGCGCCCCACCTCGACCAGCAGCGTGTAGACGGAATGGTTCTCGCGGCCCATGGGGGTCTCCTTGCAGGCAAACGGCCTCCCGGAATGTCCGGAAGGCCGCCTTCGTCCTGTCGATTCCGGATGCCGGGGTCAAGTCCGGCCGCGGATCATCCTGTAGCCGAAGATCAGCAGGCATGCGCCGATGATACCGATGATCAGCTGACCGATCCAACCGCCGAGCGTTCCGCCGACAACGGCCATCAGGATGGCGTTCAGAATGACGGCACCCAGGATACCCAGAATGATGTTCATCAGAAGTCCCATGTCGGACTTCATGATCTTTTCGGCAATCCAGCCCGCGATCGCGCCCACGATGATCGCCGAAATCCAGCCCAAACCTTCCATTATCTTCCCCTTTGGCAATGTGTCACCGGACATACCGGCTCTGCGAAGGGAACAGTCATCGGGGCATAATGTTCCTTCGCTTCGTTCAGGACGTGACCTCCACGGTCAGCGCGGCGAGGTAGATGACCAGCATGAGAACACTCTCGATGCCGATGCGTCCCGGCCCGTGACGCTGGCGCGCGATCAGGCCGGCCAGGAGCACCGCCGTCATCAGCAAACCGGTGCCCAGCCAGTAAAGATCGGTCGTGCCGACCGCATGATAGAGCGAGCCTTCGCGATAGGCGACGTCGGAGGCGACGAGGAAGAGCGTATCGAAGGTGTTGCCGCCGATGATCCCGCCCACCGCGAGCTGCAGCGCCCCGCGCCGCACGGCGACGAGCGTGGTGACGAGTTCGGGAAGGGAGGTGACGACGGCGGTGATCAGCGAGCCCACCAGGCTGGAGGAGAGCCCGAAACGGGTGATGAACGATCCCCCGACCTGCGCGATGACCCAGCCGCCGAAGCCCATGACGAGCACCAGGGCGGCAAAGCGCATCGCTGGGCCGCGCACCGGCTTGTCGGCCTCCTCCGGGTCCTCCGGCTCGTCGGCGCGGGTATCGGCGGTCATCACCGGGCGCCACATTGGCTCCTCCGCCACGCTCGATGCCACGCGCACCCCGTAGACATAAGCCAGGAAGAGCACGACCGAGATCGGGTGAACCCCGAGATAGGACAGCTCCGGTCCGGCGATCGCGCTCAGCGGAAGGCTGAGCAGGATGATCAGCATGACCGCCTGGATAAGGTTTGCCGGCTCGGCGGCCGCATGTTCGAGATTGGCCTTCCTGTAGAAGATATCCGCAAGCGCGAGGAACAGCGTCTGCGCGGCGATCCCGCCCACCGCGTTCGAGAAGGCGAAGGAGGCGTTTCCGGTAAGCGAGGCATCCACGGAAACGACGACGCCGGCAAGCGATGTCGCGCCGCCGAGGATCAGGCCGCCGGCGATCGCCTCGCCCATCTGGGTGCGATCGGCGATCACGTCCGCCAGGTGGGTGGCACGGATGGAGGCGAAGACGACGGCCGCACAGGCGAGGGCAAAGACACCGAGGAGGAGCGGGAGGGGCAGGTTCTGGATCATGGCACCCAAGTGCCCGGAACGTCCGCAGGTTCCAGTCCGAATGCCCGGAACGGGTGCGCAGGGGACTTCTGCGGCGCGCGGAGGAGGGTGGGCCGGCATGCCGCATCGAGGGGCCGCCCGGGGGCCGGGGGCGGAGCTGGACCCGCCCCCGGCGCTGCCGCGTCAGTCGCGCAGCAGCTCGTTGATGCCGGTCTTGGAGCGCGTACGCTCGTCGACGCGCTTCACGATCACCGCGCAATAGAGGTTGAGGTTGTTCTTGGTCGGCATCGACCCGGAAACCACGACCGAGTAGGGCGGAACCTCGCCCATGAAGACCTCGCCGGTCTCGCGGTCGACGATCTTGGTGGACTGGCCGATATAGACCCCCATGCCAAGCACCGAGCCCTCGCGCACGATGCAGCCCTCGACCACCTCGGAACGTGCGCCGATGAAGCAGTTGTCCTCGATGATGGTCGGGCCGGCCTGCATCGGCTCCAGCACGCCGCCGATGCCGACGCCGCCCGACAGGTGCACGTTCTTGCCGATCTGCGCGCAGGAGCCGACGGTGGCCCAGGTATCGACCATGGTGCCCTCGCCGACATGGGCGCCGAGGTTGACGAAGGAGGGCATCAGCACCACGCCGGGCGCGATATAGGCCGAGCGGCGCACGATGGCGTTGGGCACGGCGCGAAAGCCCGCCTCGCGCCAGCGGTTCTCGCCCCAGCCCTCGAACTTGCTGTCGACCTTGTCCCACCAGCCGCTGCCCTGCGGGCCGCCCGACTGCATCTCCATGTCCTTGATGCGAAACCCGAGGAGCACCGCCTTCTTGGCCCATTGGTTGACCGTCCAGGTGCCGTCCCCGGCGCGCTCTGCAACACGCAGGTTGCCGCTGTCGAGCGCGTTCAGCGTCGCTTCGATCGCGTCGCGCGTCTCGCCGCCGGTGGCCGGCGTGATCGTATCGCGGGCCTCCCACGCGGCCTCGATCGCGGTTTCGAGCTGTTCGTTCATGGCGGCCTCTCCTTGTGATCGCGGTCTTTCGCGCAGCTATAGGCATTGGCGGCAAAGCGTGCAATCGCCCCGCCCCGCCCGTCCATGCCCGTCCATGCCCGTCCGTGTCCGACCGGCAGAGATGGAGGCGGGGGGCATTTGTCGGCAATCGGCACGAAACCTTGGACGCCACCTTGCGTTGTGCGGCTGCGCGCAGAACGGCGCCTTGCCCTTTTTGCCGTCAAGGCAAGCCGATCCGGCGGTCATCCGGAGAGTCCAATCGAACGCGGTCCGGGCGTGCCGCTTCCTCACAGGAGCTTTCATGGGTCATTCACACGGAGCCGGGCAATGGATCGCGGCGACCTTCGAGCATGTGCGGATCATCAGTCTTCCAAGCCGCAAGGATCGACGCCGCGACATGACACGTCAGCTGGCGCGGATCGGTCTGGTGCCGGGCGAGGGCAATGTCGCCTTCTTCGACGCGGTGCGCTGCGAGGAGAAGGGGGGCTGGCCCACGATCGGGGCGCGTGGCTGCTTCCTGAGCCATCTGGGGGTGCTGCAGGAGGCGCGCGATGCCGGCGCGCGCAGCGTCCTCATCATCGAGGATGACGCGAATTTCGGCCCGGCCCTTCTGACGGCGACGCCGGAAAGCCTCCGGGCGCTGGGCGCGGAGCCTTGGGACATCTTCTATGGCGGGCAGCAGGATACCGATCTGCGGGCCCAGCAGCCTGTGGCGCGCGTTCTCGATCCCGAAACCCGCATCGTCGGGGCGCATTTCATCGCCATGCGCGATGCCGCGATCCCGGAGGCCGCGGCCTATCTCGAGGCGCTGGCGTCGCGTGCGCCCGGCGATCCGGCCGGCGGCCCGATGCATGTGGATGGCGCCTATAGCCGGTTGCGCCGGAGCGGGTCTTCGTTGAAAAGCGCGGTCTGCGTGCCCGACCTGGCCTATCAGCGCAGCTCGCGCACCGATATACACGAGCTGTCGCTGCTTGACCGGCTCTCGGGCCTGTCGGGCGGCATGAACTTGCTGCGCGGCTTGCAGAACTGGCTGCGCGACCGCTCGGTCGGCACCAAGCCATCCGCTTCGGCCCGCCGCCCGGGCGGCAAAATAGACAGGAATGACGCATGAGCGACGATGCACGGGGCGGTTTTCGCCAGGCCCAGGAAGATTTCGAAACCGCACGCACGGTTCCCGACACCCCCCAGACCCGCGCCCCGGCCTACCGGCTCGCTTTTGCCGATGACGAGTTCCTGTGCCGGGCCGAGCTGCGCCCGGTCAGGTTGCAGCTCGAATTGCTGAAACCCGAAATGGCGATGGCCGAGGAGAATATCTCATCGACCATCGTGCTCTTCGGCGGCGCCCGCATCCCGCGCCCGGAGAATGCCGACAAGGTGCGCACCAAGACGCTTGCCGCCCTGTCGTCCTTTTATGATGAGGCGCGCGAATTCGCGCGGCTGATGACCCTGCGCTCGGCCGAGAGCGGCGGGCGCGAGAACGTCATCGTTACCGGCGGCGGCCCCGGCGTGATGGAGGCGGGCAACCGCGGCGCGCTCGATGCGGGGGGCAAGTCCATCGGCCTGAACATCGTGCTGCCGCATGAACAGGCGCCCAATACCTTCGTCACCCCGGAGCTGTGCTTCAACTTCCACTATTTCGCGATCCGCAAGATGCACTTCTTGATGCGGGCGCGGGCGATCTGCGTCTTCCCGGGGGGCTTCGGCACGCTCGACGAGCTTTTCGAGGCGCTGACACTGATCCAGACGGGACGGATGGACCGGGTTCCGGTGCTGCTTTTCGGCAAGGATTTCTGGACCGGGATCATCAACTGGGACGCGCTGTCGGAGGCGGGAACGATCTCGCCCGAGGACCTTGAGCTGTTCCGTTTCGTGGAGACCGCAGCGGAAGCGGTGGAGCTGGTGGAGAACTGGCCGCTGCCCGAGACCAAGCGGGACCATGTTCCGGGACGCCATGCGGGCGACGGCCAGTGAACCCGGAGGAGCCGCGCCGCGCGACTTTCATCGCGCGGTAAAAGGGAGGAGCCGCACATGCTCGCAGCCATCGCCTTGACGGCAGCCACCTTCCTTTTGGTGGGCATGTCGCATTTCCTCGTGCTCTCGCGCGGGCTGCCGATCGTAAGTTCGATGGCGCGGACGCTGGAAACGCGGCATTTTCTGCTGCTGACCCTGATCGGCCTGCTGCATATCGGCGAGGCCCTGATCTTCGCCATCGTGTTCGAAGTGGCGCAGGGCATGGATCTGGGCGCCTTCAAGGCTGAAGCGCCGCTTGACTTCATGGATGTCTACTACTTCTCGATCGTCAATTACACGACGCTCGGGCTCGGTGACATCTATCCGGCCGGCCATTTGCGTTTCATGGCAGGAGTGCAGTCCCTTCTGGGCTTTCTGCTCCTGAGCTGCTCGGCATCCCATCTCTTCTCGCTCAACCAGTCGAAGGCCGAACGGCTTGGCGGCTGAGCGCTCCCTTGTCCCCTCCTCGCCCCCGATCAGGGGGCGGGACTCGCCTCGGGCTGATTCCGAGCACGCTTCTGGCGCTCGGAGGCGGATTTGAGCTGTCCGCAGGCGGCCATGATGTCCTCGCCGCGCGGGGTGCGGATCGGGCTGGCATAGCCAGCCTTGTAGATGATGTCGGCGAATGCGCGGATGCGGTTGTTCGAGGATCGCTGGTAGGGCGCGCCGGGCCATTCGTTGAAGGGGATGAGGTTGATCTTGGCCGGGATGCCGCGGATCAGCTCGATCAGGCGGTGGGCGTCCTCGTCGCTGTCGTTCACGTCCTTCAGCATCACGTATTCAAAGGTGATGCGCTCGGAATTGGACAGCTTGGGATAGGCGCGCAGCGCGTCGAGAAGGGCGGCGATGTTCCATTTCTTGTTGATCGGCACCAGCTTGTCGCGCACCTCGTCCGTGGTCGCGTGGAAACTTACGGCGAGCATGCAGCCGATCTCCTCGGCGGTGCGGGCGATCTCGGGGACGACGCCGCTGGTCGACAGGGTGATGCGCCGCCGCGAGAGTGACATGCCCTCGGGATCCATTGCGATCTTCATCGCGTCGCGCACCGCGTCGAAATTGTAGAGCGGCTCGCCCATGCCCATCAGCACGATGTTCGACAGCAGCCGCGTCTCGTCCTTGGGCGCGCCCGGCACCGGCCATTCGCCAAGATCGTCGCGGGCCAGCATGACCTGTCCGACGATCTCGGCGGGCGTGAGGTTGCGCACCAGGCGCTGGGTGCCGGTATGGCAGAACGAGCAGGTCAGGGTGCAGCCCACCTGGCTCGAGATGCACAGCGTGCCGCGATCCTCCTCGGGAATGTAGACCGTCTCGACCTCGTGCCCGCCCTCGATGCGCACGAGGAACTTGCGGGTGCCATCCGAGGAGACCTGCCGCGAGACGATCTGCGGCAGCGCGATGACGAAATTCTCCGCCAGCAGGGCGCGGTAGTCCTTGCTCAGGTTGGTCATGGCATCGAAGTCGCGCACGCCCCAGTGATAGATCCACTGCCAGATCTGGCCGGTGCGCATCTTTGCGGTCTTCTCAGGAGTGCCGGCATCGACAAGCGCGTCGCGCAGCGCGTCGCGGGTCAGGCCCACGAGGTTGACCGGGCCATCCGCGGGCGCCTTGCGCGGCAGGGTCAGGACGTCCTGGGTGATCGGCGTGCTCGCGGTCATGGTGCAGCTTCCTCGGGTTTCATGCGGACTGGGTGCCCCTCATATAAGGGAGGCGTGGACGAAATGCCAAAAAGCGGCGCCGGAGCGCCGCTTCTGTCGATCAGGGGCCGGGGTTCCGGCCCGGCGGTGCCGACCTCAGCCGTTGCAGCGCTTGCGGGCCTCGTCGAGCGCGGCGGTGAAGCCGAAGAGCGAGAAGGTGTCGACCGTGCGCGTGCCGCGCGAGGAGCGCGCCGACAGCGTCGCATCCGCACCGCCCTTGAGCGCCGCGACGATGCGCGCGTCATCGGCATCCGAGGCGGGCCAGGCCCATTCGCCGTCGACGAAGAGTTCGAACTTGGTGCCGCCCACATCGAGGGTCACGGTCGAATCGCTGGCGAAGGGATAGCCGCCGGTAAAGGAGACCTCGCCCTGCACGTTCGAGCCGGGACGGAAACTCACGAAGAGCAGGATGTCCCCGCGCCGGACCGATACGACCTGGCCGTCCCTGGTGTTCACGGTCTGCTTGGGGCTGGATACGCTCCAGCACTCCGTCGGGTTGTCCTCGACGAACACGCTCCATGCCGTCTCGACGGCGACGCGATTGGTCGATTCTTCCTGAGCCCAGGCGGTGGATGCCACACTGGCCAGCGCGATGCCTGCACATGCGCGTGCGAATTTGGATGTCATCTGATACACAGCCTCCAGCTGCTTTTGCCTCAAGTCCCGGCCGGACGGCCCCTCTGGGAGGGCCTTTCACGACTTGGTTCCAATTTCAATCGAGCGGTGCGACCTTAACGGATAGAAGCCTGATTTTGGAACCCCTTCCAGCAGAAAACCGCCATATCTTCTTCCCAATCGAAAGAGCGACCATGACGCGTCCCCCCATACTGATCGAACTGACCCGCGGCAATCTCGTCGAATCGGTCCATGCCGGCCATGCCGCGATCTGCGATTCCTCGGGGTCCGTGATCGAGGGTTGGGGCGATCCGGTCACCGTCATCTACCCGCGTTCCTCGTGCAAGATGATGCAGGCGCTTCCCCTCGTCGAGAGCGGCGCCGCCGATGCCGCGGGGCTCACGGATGCGCAGCTCGCCCTCGCCTGCGCCAGTCACGAGGGCGCGGCGCTGCATGCGGATGCGGTGCGTGCCTGGCTTGCGCGGCAAGGGCAGGGCGAGGACGATCTTCTTTGCGGCACCGAGATGCCGCGCGACCGCGATCTGCGCGAGGCGCTGATCCGGGCGGGCGAGGCGCCCTGCCAGGTGCACAACAACTGCTCGGGCAAGCATGCGGGATTTCTCACTTTGACGCGGCACCTCAAGGCCGGGCCCGATTACGTCGCGCTCGATCATCCGGTCCAAAAGGCGGTGCGCAGCTCCTTCGAGGAGGTAACCGGGCTGGAAAGCCCCGGCTACGGCATCGACGGCTGCTCGGCGCCCAATTTCGCGACCACCGTCGCGGGGCTTGCCACGGCGATGGCGCGATTCGCCGCCGCGGGCACGGGGTCGGGCGCGCGCGATGCGGCCATGGCACGTCTGACGGGGGCGATGATCGCGCATCCCGATCTCGTGGCAGGGCAGGGGCGGGCCTGCACCGAGCTGATGCGGGCGGCGGGCGGCGCGGCGGCGGTCAAGACCGGGGCGGAGGCCGTCTTCGTGGCCATCCTGCCGCGCCAGAAGCTCGGCGTCGCGCTCAAGATCGTCGATGGCGGCACCCGCGCGGCCGAGGCGGCCATCGCCGCGCTGCTGGTGCATCTGGGGGTGCTCGCGGCCGATGATCCGGCCGTGCTGCGCCGGGTCGATGCGCCGATCATGAACCGCGCCGGCCTCCAGGTGGGGCAGGTGCGGCGCGCGGCGGGGTTCCCGTAGCGCCCGGACGGGCGGGACGTCCCGGCCTTTCTCAGGGCCGAGAGAACTCCTCGCGGCGGTAGCCTTGCAGATAGAGAAGGGCGGTGAGGTCGCCGAAATTGATCCTCAGGTCGGTCTGCGCGGCCACGGCGGGCTTGGCATGCAGTGCGACGCCGGCGCCCGCCCGCCCGAGCATTCCCAGATCGTTCGCCCCGTCGCCGACTGCCATCGCCTCGGCTTCGGCGATGCCGAGCCTTGCGCAGATCTCCTCGAGCGCGGTGATCTTGGCCTCGCGGCCCAGGATCGGCTCGGCGACCTGGCCGCTGAGCTTGCCGTCGCGGGCCAAGAGGACGTTGGCGCGGTGCTCGTCGAAGCCGAGCCGCGCCGCCACGTCCGCGGTGAAGGCAGTGAAGCCGCCCGAGACGAGCGCGGCATGGGCGCCGTTCGCCCGCATCGTCGCCACCAGTTCGGGGCCGCCGGGCGCGAGTGTGATGCGCGTGGCCAGCACCTCCTCGATGACCGTCTCCTCGAGCCCCTCCAGAAGGGCGACGCGCTCGCGCAGGGCTGCCTCGAAATCGAGCTCGCCATTCATCGCGCGGGCGGTGATCTGTGCCACATGCGCGCCGATGCCGGCCATCGCGGCAAGCTCGTCGATGCATTCCTGCGCGATCATCGTGCTGTCCATGTCCGCCAGGAGCAGCTTGCGCCGGCGGCCCTCGGCGGGCTGCACCGCGATGTCGATGCCGCGCTCCTGAAGCTGCGACCAGACTTCCCAGAAGGTGCCGGGGCTGTAGGTCACGAGGAACTCCGCCGCCTCGCCCGGTGCGAGCCAGACCGGCTCGGTGCCGCCCCACGCGGTGCTGAGTTCACCCGGAAGCGCCTCGTCTAGATGGCGCGTGCCGGGGGCGCAAAGAAGGGTCACGGCGAACATGGCAGGCTCCTTTCGGGGGATGGGCGCGGCGTGGCGCGGCGGGGGTCCTTCAATCATGCCGGCCTGTCCGAGACCAGAGCCAAGCGCACCGGCAAAGTAATCCTTGCAACGGGCACGGTGCCGCTCTACCTGCGTCGGTGGGACACCCCTCCCCAACGAGGGGCATATATCTGCGAGGATACCAGCAATGGCACCAAACGCCCCGGCCACGCGGCCGGCCAACCCGCGTTTTTCGTCCGGCCCCTGCGCCAAACCCCCCACATTCCAGCTCTCCGACCTGTCGGATGCCGCGCTTGGCCGCTCGCACCGCGCCGCGATCGGCAAGGACAAGCTTCGGGCCGCCATCGAGCGGACCCGCGACATCCTCGGCGTTCCGGCCGATTACCGCATCGGCATCGTTCCGGGCTCGGATACCGGCGCCTACGAAATGGCGATGTGGACCATGCTGGGCGAGCGCCCCGTCGAGATGGTCGCCTGGGAGTCGTTCGGCTCGGGCTGGGTCACGGACGCGGTCAAGCAGCTCAAGCTCGAGGGCGGCACCCATACCGCCGATTACGGGCAGATCGTCGATCTCGCCGCGCTCGATTGGAGCCGCGATGTCTGCTTCACCTGGAACGGCACCACCTCCGGCGTGCGCGTGCCCTCGGGCGAGCTGATCCCGGCGGACCGCGCGGGGCTGACGCTCTGCGACGCGACCTCCGCCGCCTTCGCCCAGGAGCTGCCCTGGGACAAGCTCGACGTGACCACCTTCTCGTGGCAGAAGGTGCTCGGCGGCGAGGCCGCGCACGGGATGATCATCCTGAGCCCCCGCGCGGTGGAACGGCTGGAAAGCTATACCCCCACATGGCCGCTGCCCAAGATCTTCCGCCTGACCAAGGGCGGCAAGCTGATCGAGGGTATCTTCAAGGGCGAGACGATCAACACCCCCTCGATGCTGGCGGTCGAGGATTACCTCAACTGCCTCGACTGGGCCGAAAGCGTCGGCGGGCTGAAGGGCCTGATCGCGCGTGCCGATGCCAATGCCAAGGTGGTCGCGGATTTCGTCGACAGCCATGACTGGATCGCGCATCTCGCCGATGATCCGGCGACCCGCTCGAATACCAGCGTCTGCCTCAAGTTCACGGATGCGCGTATCGCCGATGGCGCGGCCTTCGCCAAGGCCGTGGCCAAGCGGCTGGAGGCCGAGGGCGTGGCCCTCGATATCGGCGCCTATCGCGACGCGCCTGCCGGCTTGCGCATCTGGTGCGGCGGCACGGTCGAGACCGGCGATCTGGAGGCGCTGATGCCCTGGATCGACTGGGCCTTCGAGGCCGAGATCGCCGCGCAGGCCGCCGCCTGATCCTACGGCCCGCCTTTGCGCCGGATGGCGCAGGGCGCGGCGCATCGTGGACCGGGGGGCGGGCGCCCTCCGGCCATCCAGACATTCCAGACATAAGGGAGAGGCCCGATGGCCCCCAAAGTTCTCGTATCCGACAAGCTCTCCGAAACCGCCGTGCAGATCTTCCGCGATCGCGGCATCGACGTGACCTTCGATCCCTCCATCGGCAAGGACAAGGACAAGCTCCTGTCGGTCATCGGCGAATATGACGGCCTCGCCATCCGCTCGGCCACCAAGGTCAGCGCCAAGGTGCTGGAGGCCGCGACCAACCTCAAGGTCATCGGCCGCGCCGGCATCGGGGTGGACAATGTCGAGATCCCGGCCGCGTCCAAGAAGGGCGTGATCGTGATGAACACCCCCTTCGGCAACTCGATCACCACCGCCGAGCATGCCATCGCGATGATGTTCGCCGTGGCCCGGCAGATCCCCGAGGCCAATGAAAGCACCCATGCCGGCAAATGGGAGAAGTCCCGCTTCATGGGCGTCGAGGTCACGAACAAGACGCTCGGCGTGATCGGCGCGGGCAATATCGGCTCGATCGTCATCGACCGGGCGCATGGGCTGAAGATGAAGGTCATCGCCTATGACCCCTTCCTGAGCGAGGAGCGGGCCGATCAGCTGGGCGTGCGCAAGGTCGAGCTGGACGAGCTTCTGGGCAAGTCGGATTTCATCACCTTCCACGTGCCGCTGACCGACAAGACCCGCAACATCCTGAGCCGCGAGAACATCGCCAAGCTCAAGAAGGGCGTGCGGATCGTCAACTGCGCGCGCGGCGGGCTGGTCGATGAAGAAGCGCTGGCAGAGGCGCTCAAGGGTGGCCGTGTCGCCGGTGCCGCCTTGGACGTCTTCGCCGAGGAGCCGGCCACCGAATCGCCGCTCTTCAACCTGCCGAACGTCGTCGTGACCCCGCATCTCGGCGCCGCCACCACGGAGGCGCAGGAGAACGTCGCCCTCCAGGTCGCCGAGCAGATGTCGGACTACCTGCTGAGCGGGGCGGTCACCAACGCCCTCAACATGCCGTCGGTCACCGCCGAGGAGGCCAAGGTGATGACGCCCTGGATCAAGCTGGCGGGCCATCTGGGCGCCTTCGTGGGCCAGATGACGGACGAGCCGATCACCGCGATCAACATCCTCTACAACGGTGCCGTGGCCGAGATGAACACCGCCGCGCTCAACGCCGCGGCGATGGCGGGCGTGATGCGCGCCACCAACCCGGATGTGAACATGGTCTCCGCGCCGGTGATGGCCAAGGACCGCGGCATCGATCTGGCGACCACGACCCAGTCCCAGACCGGTGTCTTCGAAGCCTATATCAAGCTGACGGTCGTCACCGAGCAGCGCGAGCGCTCGATCGCCGGCACCGTCTTCTCGGACGGCAAGCCGCGCTTCATCCAGATCAAGGGTATCAACATCGATGCCGAGGTGGGCGAGCACATGCTCTATACCACCAACGAGGACCGCGCCGGGATCATCGGTGCGCTTGGCCAGACGATGGGTGAGAACGACGTGAACATCGCCAACTTCACCCTTGGACGTTCCACGCGGGGCAAGGATGCGATCGCACTTCTCTATCTTGACGAGCAGCCCCCGGAGACCGTGCTCGAAAAGCTCAAGGAGACGGGGCTCTTCAAGGCGATCCGCCCGCTGCGCTTCGAGGTGGCCGAATAGGGACCGCGCAGGACGAAATGATCTGAACGGGGCCGGCATTGCCGGCCCTTTTCGTGCCGGGGACCCAAACTAGGTCATGCAATCGGCCGGACAGGGGCCGAAGAAATGGAAAGGGCGCGGTGATGACACTCTATGCGATCGGCGACATTCACGGTCAGCTCGGCGAGCTGGAGCGCGCTCTTGCGCTGATCGAGGCGGATGGCGGGCAGGATGCGCGGATCGTCTTCGTCGGCGATTACACCGACCGGGGGCCTCATAGCCGGCAGGTGATCGAGCGGCTCGTCTCCGGCTGCGAGGAAGGCCGGCCCTGGACCTGCCTCAAGGGCAATCACGACAGGATGTTCCTGCGCTACGTCACGGCCGGCATCGAGAACGACGACAATATCCGCTCGGGTCTGAGCTGGCTCAACCCGCGTCTCGGGGGCGCGCAGACGCTCGCCTCCTACGGGCTCGTCTTCGACGAGACGCCCGGTTTCCTCAGGCCGAAGGGCGGGGTCGAGCACCTCGTCGAAGCCCGAGTGAACGGTGCGCTCGCAGGCCCGCAGCAGATGCAGGCGCGGGCCCGGGACGCGGTGTCCGAGCGGCATCTGCGGTTTCTCGAAAGCTGCCCCCTGTGGCACCGCGAGGCTGGTTTTATCTTCGTTCATGCCGGTATCCGGCCCGGCACCGCGATGGAGGAGCAAAGCGAGGAGGACCTGATCTGGATCAGGGATGGCTTCCTCGACGATCCGCGCGATCACGGGGCGGTCGTCGTCCATGGCCATACCGCCGTCGAAGCGCCCGAGCATCACGGCAACCGCATCAATATCGACAGCGGCGCGGGATATGGACGCCCGATCACCGCCGCCGCGCTGACGCCAGAGGGAGCTTTCGTGCTCGGGGCGGAAGGCCGCGCGCGACTTTCGCCCGAGGCGCGATAATGGCGGAACTGTCCCTCGGGGGGACTCGTTTCCGGACACATGTCACCGTCACCCAGGAGCATCCCAATGGCGCCCCCGAGCCCAGACATCGCCGAGCGCATCTGCATCCTTCTCAATCCCGGTTCCGGCCACCAGGGCAACGCGGCCCTCGTAAGCGAGATCGAGGCTTTCGCGCTGCGCCATTCGGACCGTGTGACGCTGCGGCATCTGAAGCGGGGCGCATCCCCCGCGGCGGCCGCCCGCGCGGCGCGCGGCGAGGGGTTCGGCACGGTCGTGGCCGCCGGGGGGGACGGTACGATCTGCGGCGTGGCGGAAGGCTTGCATGGCGGGGAGGCCCGTATGGGCGTGCTGCCGATGGGCACGTTCAACTATTTCGCCCGCGGCCTGAAGGTGCCGCTCGAGATCGGCGCGGCGCTCGATCTGCTGTTGAACGGCACGGCGCATCCGATGCGCGTCGCGGAGGTCAACGGCCAGATCTTCCTCAACAACGCCTCGCTCGGCGTCTACCCCGCGATCTTGCAGAAGCGCGAGATCATCTACAAGCGCTGGGGCCGCTCTCAGCTCGCCGCCTACTGGTCGGTGGTGCTGACCTTGCTGGGATTCCGGCGTTCGCGCCGGATGAAGGTGACGATCGACGGCGTGACGCATCGCCGCCGCACGCCCCTGATCTTCGTCGCCCGCTCCGCCTACCAGCTCGAGCAGTTCAACCTGCAAGGGGCCGATCTCATCCGTGACGGGCGTTTCGCGGTCTTCCTGTCGCCCGACGCGAGCCGCTGGGGCCTGCTGCGCTACGCCATCCTCCTTATGGGGCGGAGCATGACGCGCCATCGTGACTTCGAACTGCTCGACGGCACAGAGATCGAGGTCGAATCGCATGGCCGGCGCCATCTCGTGGCCCGCGACGGCGAGCGTGCCCGCATGACCGCGCCGATCCGCTTCGGGTTCCGCGACAAGGCCCTGATGGTCATCATGCCCGAAAGCTCCGATCTGGCCGGCGATCTTTCCGCAGAGGAGGTCCCGGCCTCCCACGCGGCGCGGCCCCGTGCGGATCCCGGCGACCCTTCGCGTGGCGGCGCTGGGCCAGGGCGATCGGGGCCAGACCGTCTGGCCCAGAACGATCGGGACGGGAACGATTCGGGGCATGGCGTTCCGGGGCGGGACGATTCGGGGAGGACGGCCTGACATGCGGCGTGTCATCCATCTCTCCGATCTGCATTTCGGCCGTATCCGCGAGGATCTCGTGGACCCGCTTCTTGCCACCATCACCGAGATCGATCCCGACCTGGTGATCGTTTCGGGCGATCTGACACAGCGTGCGCGCCGCCGGCAATTCGCCCAGGCCCGCGCGTTCATCGACCGCATCACCGCTCCCGTCCTGACGGTTCCGGGCAATCACGACGTGCCGCTCGACAACCTGTGGGTGCGGTTGCTGCGGCCCTTCGCGCGCTACCGGGAGATCATCAATCCCGCTCTCGAGCCGGACTGGTCGGATGAAGAGATCAACGTGATCGGCGTCAACACGGTCAATCCCTTCGCCTGGCAGAGCGGCCTGATCCGGGGGCGCGCGGTCAAGCGGGTCTGCAAGGCCTTCGATCAGAACCGCCATCGCCGGATGCGTTTTGTCGCTTTGCATCACCCGCTCGAACACGCCCCCGGCACCGAGAAGCGCCTGATGCGCGGGGCCCGCAAGGCCGCCGGCGTTCTGGCGGGATGCGGGGCCGATATCGTCCTGTGCGGCCACCTGCACGCCTGGCGCGCCGATCCCGTCCGCTCCGAGGCGAATGGCGGCGCGGTGCTGCTGGTGCAGGCGGGAACGGGCCTGTCCACCCGCCTGCGCGGAGAGGAGAACGACTTCAACTTGCTGGTCGTCGATGGTCCGAACCTGAGCATCATCCGTTACGTGGCGGGATCGGAGCCGCGGTTCGAGGCCGAAAGCGAACGGCGCTTCCGCCGCGACGGGGCGGATTGGAACCGGGTCATCGGCTGACGGGGCGCGCTTTCGGTCGGCGCGAAGGGGATCACGCGGTGGCCGAATCTGCGACGTGGCGCAGCCGCCTGGCCGGGTTGGCCGGGCATGGGGGGCGCGGCCCGACGGAAAGCGTATCGGCCGGAAACGGGGCAGGCTGGGCGCAGGGCCGATCGCCGGGGCGGGGGAATGTGACCGCCGGCCGGGAGCTTGGTCCGTTGCACGGCTCCCGCGCCGACGTCACGTTTCGTCATTGGAAATCCGTAGCGTGAAATTATCACCGACTTGTTGGATGGTGACGACGTCATGGTACACGAGAAGGCATCGATCACTCCAATCCAATAATTGTATGTTAAGTATACCCGGGATGAATTTTGCATCTTTCGATCTCAATCTCCTGCGTGTCCTCGACGCCCTGCTGCGCGAGGGCTCTACCGTGCGGGCCAGCGAACGGATCGGCCTGTCGCAGCCGGCGGTTTCGGCGGCGCTCGGCCGATTGCGCCACGCGCTCGGCGATCCGCTCTTCGTGCGCAAGGGGCAGGGGCTCGAGCCGACGGATTTCGCGCGCGACCTCGCGATCCCCTTGCGCAAGGAACTCGACAACCTGGAGGCCATGCTCTGCGGGCCGTCGCAATTCGAGCCGCGCAGCGCCGAGTTGACCTTCAAGATCACCGGAAACGACTTCTTCGCCGAAATGCTGATGCCGCGCCTGGCCAATGAGCTGTCATGCCGTGCGCCCGGAATGCGCATCCAGCTCGTCGACGTGGTTCCCGGCCGTTATGTGGAGCCGCTGGAGCAGTATCGCGTCGACCTGGGGCTGATCCCCGAGGTCGCCTATCCCGACTGGGTCGAGTCGCAGCCGGTCTTCCGCTCGAACTTCCTCGTAATCGCGGCCAGCGGTCACCGCGCCCTTGCCGCGGCGGGGCTGTCGGCGGGTGACACGGTCCCGCTCGACCTCTTTTGCGCGCTGGGGCATGTGCTCTTCTCGCCGGCGGGCAATATCGGCGCGATGGGTGATGCGGCCCTCGCGGCGGTCGGCCGGGAGCGGCGTGTCGTGATGACCCTGCCGGTCTTCTCCGGCGTCTGCTCGGCCGTCGCGCAGAGCGACAGGATCGCTCTCGTGCCCTCGCAACTGGCACGCCACATGGAGCGCCGGGCCCCGGTCGTCTGCTACAAGCCGCCGATGCCGATGCCGAGGGTCCAGCTCTCGATGTTCTGGCACAAGCGCAGCACGACCAATCCATCCCATATCTGGCTGCGCGGCGTGATCGCGGACCTGCTCGCCCCGCTCGACGAGGCCTGACCGCGCCGCCCCTTTCACCTTTCTGGGTCATGCAGTATGAAGCGCGCTGATCCGTCGTGAAGGAGGCCGAAATGGGCTATCGAGTTGTCGTCGCGGGCGCCACGGGCAATGTGGGCCGCGAAATGCTGAACATCCTGGCCGAGCGCCAGTTTCCCGTGGACGAGATCGCCGTCCTGGCGAGCCGCAAGTCGCTCGGGACGGAGGTCAGCTTCGGCGACAAGACCCTCAAGACCAAGGACCTCGCCACGTTCGACTTCTCCGGCTGGGACATGGCGCTCTTCGCGATCGGCTCCGACGCGACCAAGGAATACGCGCCCAAGGCGGCCAAGGCCGGCTGCGTCGTCATCGACAACAGCTCGCTCTACCGCTACGATCCCGAGGTGCCGCTGATCGTGCCGGAGGTGAATGCCGACGCGATCGAGGGATATTCGAAGAAGAACATCATCGCCAACCCCAACTGCTCGACGGCGCAGATGGTGGTGGCGCTCAAGCCGCTGCATGACCGGGCCCGCATCAAGCGTGTCGTGGTGAGCACCTACCAGTCCGTCTCGGGCTCGGGCAAGGAAGGCATCGACGAGCTGTGGGATCAGACGAAATCGATCTACAACCCGGTCGATGACAAGCCCGCCAAGAAGTTCACCAAGCAGATCGCCTTCAACGTCATTCCGCATATCGACGTCTTCATGGAAGACGGCTCGACCAAGGAGGAATGGAAGATGGTGGTGGAGACCAAGAAGATCGTCGATCCGTCGATCAAGGTCACCGCGACCTGCGTGCGGGTTCCGGTCTTCGTGGGGCATGCCGAATCGATCAATATCGAGTTCGAGGACCATCTCGACGAGGCGGAGGCGCGCGACATCCTGCGCGAGGCACCCGGTGTCATGGTCGTCGACAAGCGCGAGGATGGCGGCTACGTCACGCCCATCGAATGCGTCGGCGATTTCGCGACCTTCATCAGCCGCATCCGCCAGGACAGCACGATCGACAACGGCATCAACCTGTGGTGCGTCTCGGACAACCTGCGCAAGGGTGCGGCGCTCAATGCGGTTCAGATCGCTGAGCTTCTCGGCAACCGGGTACTCAAGAAAGGCTGACCCTCAGGGCCGAAGGCAGGAGCTGGCGGGCGCGCTCTCGGTGACGGGACGCGCCCGTTTTCATGGCCCCGGCCAATGGCGCAAAACGATATATACGAAAAAAGTTTCAAGCCTTTCCAACCTCATGGACATGTATACATGCGAACGTGTTGAATTTGCACTTTAGCGGTAACTCTCCGAAAACCGTTTGCCTACAGTATCATACCCATCGTTGATCGGGCGTTGGGGTGATGCGCGGCGGCGAATTCAGTGAGGATTTGGTGATGCTGTATATCTTGAGGGGGATGCTGAACGGGATCGGACGCCGACGCAAAAAGCGCGGCAAGGACGCCGGCGAGGTATCCCGCGATGAGCTACGTGCATTGTTCGCCGAGGATCTTTCCGCACCGCGGAGGGCCATATGATGAGCATCCATTCGCAACTCGCCTTCGATGGCATTCCGGCGTCCGTGGAGGATGTCGCGCCCGCCGCGCCGACATGCGAGCCCGGTGCCGCGGCTTGCGGCGCGGACCTTCTCGCCACGGCGCGCATCGGCCGAGTGCGTGCGCTCGATACGCTTAGCCGCAACAAGGCGAACTTCTTTCATTCGCCGGTCGATACGCAAAGCAGTGCCAGCGTAGGAAACGTTCTGCACCGCCTGAAGCTTCGGCTTCCAATCTCGTCGCCGGCCGGCCTGGCAGCCGCAGGGTAATGCCGCGAAGACGGCACCCATGCGGGCGCGGCCACGTCGCTCGTCACGACGGTCATGGCAGGGCCGCCGGGGACATGGCGCGCCACCGGCCAGGACGCGGGACCGGGCGCGGGGCAGGGCATGATGCGGGACAGGCAGGGCGAGGGGCGGGCCGCGACTTGTGTCGTGACGGGGGCCGTTCGCCGCGCGCGCCGGGACGGGTGCGCGCGGCGAACGGGCGGTCAGACTGGCTTGAAGGCGCTGCCGGCCGGATCGTAGGCCAGGAGGCTTCCTTCTGCGATATCGGTCCACAGGCCATGCAGGCTCAGCTCCCCCGCCTCGACGCGCGAGGCGACGAAAGGGAAGCTCATCAGGTTCTCGAGGGAGGTGACGACCGCCGCCTGCTCGAAGGCCTGGAGGCGGTCCGGTCTTTCGCCCTGCGGCAGCTCCTCGAACCGGGGACGCAGGATGTCCATCCACCGGCCCACGAAACTCGTGGGCTCCTCGAGCTCGGGCGCGTCGCCCGAACACATGTCGTAGCAGCCCTGGACGCCGCCGCAGCGCGAGTGACCGAGCACGATGACATGCGCGACCTTCAGCGCCTGGACCGCGTATTCGACCGCGGCGGAGGTGCCGTGCTGGTTTCCGTCGGGCTGGTAGGGCGGGACGAGATTGGCGATGTTGCGGTGGATGAAGAATTCACCCTGCTCAGCGCCGAAGATCGAGGTGACGTGCACCCGGCTGTCACAGCAGGAGATCACCATGGCACGCGGCCTCTGGCCTTCCTCGGCGAGGCGCCGATACCACTGCATGCTGTCCTGGAACGTGGTCGCGCGCCAGCCGTGGTAGCGTTGGGCCAGGTAGGCGGGAAGCGGTTTCGCTGGTGTCATTGGGGGCTCCGCTGATGTCCGTTTCTTCGAAAGGGGCATCCGCGGATGCCCGATGGAACTGCCCGTTGCTACAGCAGCCCGCATTCGATCCGCAAGGGCACAGGCCGTGCCGCCACGACAAGAATAGGACGACTTCATGAGCAATGTCATTCCCTTCATCGCGCGTGGCGAGCCGGGCAATCTCACGGTGTTCGAGATGGACATCCTAGCCAGCCGCCTGGCCGATCCGCGCGACGCGCTGCGCATCGTGGGAGAAATCCGCGACCTTCAGACGACCTTGCTATGCAGCGTCGATGCCTACCGGGCGGGGCGGATGTCCGAGCTTCGCGCGCTGATGCAGCAGATCTGCGGCGCCGCGCGCAGGCTCGATCTGAAACGGCTCTCGCAGGTGAGCCGAATGGCCAGGCGCTTGGCGCTCGAGGACGACGGCGCTGCGCTCGCGGCCGTGATGGCGCGCCTCGCGCGGCTGGGCGAGGGGGGCGAGATGCTGGCAAGCGGCAGGGACCGGCACGGATGATCCGCAGGGGTTGCGGGCCCTGACACGCGCTGTAGTGTCGGCGAACCGAAAGCCTATGAAAGTCCCGGCTCATGTCCCTGAAATTCGCCGACGAGACCCCCGATGCCCTGCCGATCCACATGCTGGGGCCGGACGAGCTTGCGCCCTGGCTGGCGCAGCAGCCCGAGCGCGTGCGCAGCTGGGTCGAGGCGAACGGCTTTTCGGCGGCGAGCGGCGCGATGGTGCTGATCCCTTCCGAAGAGGGCCGGCCGGAGGCGGCGCTCGTCGGGCTCGGACCCGCGTCGCGGCGTGGCCGCGACCGTTTCGTTCTGGCACAGGCGCGCGCCTCGTTGCCGGAGGGCGTCTGGCGGCTCGCGAGCCGGCATGGCGCGCAGTTGCGCGGCGAGTCGGCGCTGGGATGGCTCCTGGCGGGATACCGCTTCGGCCGCTACGCCGAGGCATCGTTTCCCAAAGCCTCGATGACCTGTCCGCAGGGGTGCGATCGCACCCATTTCGAGACGGTGGCCGCCGGGGAGGCGCTGACCCGCGACCTGATCAACACGCCTTCCAACGACATGGGGCCGGACGAGCTTGAGGCGGCGGCCCGGGCGCTTGCCGATGCGTTCGGCGCCGATATGGATGTCACTCGCGGCGACGAGCTTCTGGAGCGGAACCTGCCCTTGATCCACGCGGTCGGGCGGGCCTCGAGCCGGGCGCCGCGCCTGATCGACATGAGCTGGGGCGAGACCGGCCCGACGGTCGTCTTGGTCGGCAAGGGCGTATGTTTCGATACCGGCGGCCTCAACCTCAAGCCGGGCGCGTCCATGGGCACGATGAAGAAGGACATGGGCGGCGCCGCGACGGTTCTGGGCCTCGCGCGGATGATCATGAGCCAGACGCTGCGCCTGCGGCTCAGGGTCCTGATCCCGGCCGTCGAGAACTCGGTCTCCGGCAATGCCTTCCGCCCGGGCGACATCCTGCCCTCGCGCAAGGGACTGTCCGTCGAGATCAACAACACCGACGCCGAGGGGCGCCTCGTTCTCGCCGATGCGATCGCGCTCGCGGTCGAGGAGACGCCAGACCTGCTGATCTCGATGGCCACCCTGACGGGCGCGGCGCGCGTGGCCCTCGGCCCGGACATCGCGCCGTTCTTCACCGATGACGAACCGCTGGCGGAGGCGCTTTCGGCCGCGGGGCGGGACGGGGCCGATCCGGTCTGGCGCCTTCCCTTCTGGGAGCCCTACGAGCCGATGATCGAGCCCGGGATCGCCGATCTCGACAATGCGCCCAAGGGGGGATTTGCCGGGGCGATCACCGCCGCGCTCTTCTTGCGCAGATTCGCCGAAGGTGTGCCGCGCTACGCCCATTTCGACATCTATGGCTGGCAGCCCAGCGCGGCGCCGGGGCGGCCAAAGGGCGGCGTGGGGCAGGGCGCGCGGGCGATCCTGGGCGCGCTCCCGGACGTGCTGGGCCTGTGACGGACCGGCGCCTCACCCCCGCGAACGGCCGCGTCGCGGCGGCGCATCTGAAGGGTCTCGTCTCGGCGGAGCGCTTTGCCGAGGGCACGCCGCGCCGCGTCGTGGTCCCGGTGGCCGATCTGTGGGCCCGGCCCGATGCCGGCGCGCGCGAGCGGCAGCTCGTCTGGGGCGAGGCGGTGACTGTCTATGACGAGAGCGGGGGCATGGCCTTCATCCAGGCCGCGCGCGACGGTTATGTCGGCTATGTCCCCGAAGCGGCCCTGGGTGCGCCCGAGGACATCACCCACACCGTCTCGGTTCCCGCGACGCATCTCTACCCCGTGCCCGACATGAAGCATCCCGGTGCGCAGCATCTCTCCTTCGGGGCACGGCTCAGGATCGTGTCGGCCTCGGCTGACGGCACGTTCTTCGAGACCTCCGAGGGCCGGTTCGTGCCGCGCCCGCATGTCCGTCCCGCAAGGGCGCCCTTCACCGATCCGGTCGCCGTGGCACAGCTTTTCTTCGGGGTGCCCTATCTGTGGGGCGGCAACTCGGTGCTCGGGATCGACTGTTCGGGCCTGGTGCAGATGGGCTGTCTCGCGGCGGGCATCGCCTGCCCGGGCGACAGCGACCTGCAGGAGGCCGAGCTTGGCGCGGCCCTCGCACCCGGCAGCCCGCAGATGCGGGGCGATCTTCTCTTCTGGCGCGGCCACGTGGCCCTGGCCGTCGACGAGGACGTCCTGATCCACGCCAATGCCCATCACATGGCGGTCGCCTACGAGCCGGCGGCGGAGGCTATTGCCAGGATCGAGGAGCAGGGCGGTGGCCCGGTCACCTCGCAGCGGCGGCTGCCGCGAAGCTAGGCACGGGCCCCGGCGCTCACTCCACCGAACGGATCAGCTTGCGCTCGAGCACCCTGAGCACCGCCCGAAGGTCGTTTCCGCGCTTGAGGATCTGCCCGTCCATGCCGATCACGGCATATTGCCCCTGTCGCAGGCGCAGCTTTGGCCGCTTCTCGATCCTGTAGAGCGGATGTTCGGCGGTTCGGCGGAACACGGAGAAGATGGCGACATCACGCAAGAAAGACATGCCGTAATCGCGCCATTCGCCGATCGCGACCATCCGGCCGTAGAGCGTGAGAAGATGTCCCAGCTCGCCCCGGTCGAAGGCGACCTTCTCGTCGGGCTCTCTGCGGGGCGGAAGCGGGGTGGGAGACTGAACCGTCATGCAGGGAAACTGGGGCTTCGCCGTCGGCTTGGCAAGGGGCGGCCGCGCCGCATGGGGGGGGCGCATCGAGCGTGCCGCGCGCGGCCACTGCCGGCCGGACCGCGGGCCGCTCCGGGCAGGCTGGCCTTCGGCGAAGGTATTTTCGCGAAGCTGAAGATGCGCGCGCGGCGCGCGGCGGGGCTGCCGCCGAATTGTCACGACATGGCCGCGCGACGGGCCAGAACCTTCCCTGCCCATGCCCCACCGAAAGGCGACAAGAAGGGCATAGCGACACCACGCTAGCTCCGGCTCCGCAGCCAAATGCCCCCACCAGCCTGCGGAGCCGGGGCCGCCTTGGTCCTTTCGTCCGAAAGGGCCGTTTCAGGCAAAGCTCCCCTGGCAGAACCATCCTTGCGAAAGCGTCGCCCCATGGGCGTAGAAGAGCCACAGCCTGTCGCCTTCCAGGCAGGTCACGCACCAGTAGTCGCGCACGCCGCTGCGCCATGCCGGATCGTCGAGCCACCATTCCGGCGCGATCCGCTCCGGGCCGATGAGCGCGCTCGGCTCCAGCTGGCGTCCGCGCCAGCCGAAGCGTGTGGAGAGGGCGGGGCGGCAAGGCGCGTTCACCGCTTCGGGAGGCCACAGCAAGAGAGGGCGGGCGTTCCGCGGACCGGCCGTGAAACCGGCATCCTCCCGGTCGAGACCGTCCGCCGCCGCCATCACCCTGATCGATTTTTCCGGAATATGACTGTCCGCCGAATGGCGCCGGGTGATCGCGCCAAGGCCGATCCTTGCGCCGAGCCGTCCCAGGAGGTCGTCGAGATCGGTCCTGTTGGGACCGCGCCGCATCGTGGCATCGGCGAGGGCCTCGGCGTGGCCGCTGTGCTGCTGCGCCCGTGCAGGCTCGGTCACATGCGCCTCGAGCCTGATCATGTCGATGCCGAAGCCGGCATCCATCCCGGCGAGTTTCATCTTCAGCAGGGGGCGCAGGCGGTCCGGCTCATGGGCCGGCCGTGCAAGGCCGAGTTCGATATGTTCGGCCGTGCCGTCGCTGCGCTGGCAGCACAGGCGCAGGCGGCGCGCGCTGTGTCCGGCGGCATGCAGCCGCGCGCAGAGCGGTGGCAGCAGCCGGTCGATCGCGGCCAGAAGGTCGCTCTCGAGGCCGATGGGGTCGGGCAAGGTCAGCCTGACCGCGAAATGCCCTCCCGGACGGCTCGGCGAGACGGGCTCGGGTTCGATGCCCAGCGCCTGGTCCAGCCGCCTGATCAGCGCATGGCCGAAACGCCGCGCGAGCGCCCCGCGCGGCTGTGCGGAAAGATCCCGCACCCGGCGCAGGCCAAGCCGCGACAGGGCGCTCACCGTTTCGGGATCGAGCCGCAGGGCCGCGACGGGCAGGGCGGCGATGGCGGCGGCCGTGCCGCCGGGCGGCGCGATGCGCCCGGCATCGGGCGATCCCGGGCGCGGCCCGGGCAAAGCCGGCACTGCACTGCCGCCCCGCTCCCACGCGCGGCGGCGGACGGCGCGGGCCCGCGTGGCCGGAGCCTCCTGGTCTATGGCATCGCCGGATCGTTCGGAGCCGGGCCGGGTGCCAGAGAACCGCGCGAGGGCCCATGCGGCCCCCACGGTATCGGCGATTCCGGCCCGCACCGTCAGGCCCTGCCTATGGCAATCTTGGCCGATCTCGAGAAGGAGAGCCTCCTCACCGCCGAAGAGATGCGCGCAGCCGGTCAGGTCGAGCAGGAGAGCGGCGGGAGGCTCCTGTGCCACCCACGGGGAGAACTTGCCCGCCCAGCGTCCGAGTGCAGCGAGAAAGGCCGCCTCCGCCTGCGGATCGTGCTGCACGACCCGCAATTCCGGACAGATCGCCTGGGCATCGCGCAGGCCCTGGCCGCGCCGGAGGCCGGCCTTCTGCGCGCTGTGCGACAGGCTGACCAGAACATGCGCGTTGCCCCGCTCCGCGACGATGGCAAGGGGAGGGTCGAGCGTGCCGCGGGCACGGCGCGAAAGACGTTCGGCCCCCATCCGGGGAAACCAGAGGGAGAGGATGCGATGATGGGACATGGCAGTGTCCGATGATGGTGTCGTTCGTGCTTTGTTCGCATGCGGGCGGCGCCATGTCGAACATTTACTGTCCCGTGACGTCGCTTCCCGCCCAAACCCGAAAAGAGCAAAAACATTGCCCCGCCGGGAAAGATGGCCCACAAATCGCAAGGCGGGGATCACGCGTCTGTGTTCCCCTTGATTATCGAAAATAATGGACAAGGAAGTTCCATCCATGGATAAATCATACATGAGCCAGCAGGCGGAGGCCGTGATGACACTATCGGATGCGACCTCCAGCCTGGCATTGGAAGACCAACTTTGTTTCGCCCTTTATTCGGCAACCAACGCGATTACCAGAAGCTACAGGCCCCTGCTCGACGAGCTTGGCCTGACCTACCCGCAATATCTCGTGATGCTGGTGCTGTGGGACCATGACAGCCTTCCGATCGCGCGGATCGCGGCCAAGCTGAAACTGGCCTCGAACGCGATCGGGCCCCTCGTGGAGCGCCTTCAGGAGAAGGGGCTCGCCAGCAGGACCCCGGATCAGCACGATCGCAGGGTGATGAACGTGGCGGCGACGCAGGCCGGACAGGCGCTGAAGGCCCGGGCGGGGGTCGCGCAGGCCAAGGTCGTCTGCCGCACCACGCTCGATCCCGAGGAGTTCGCCACGCTGCGCGGCAAACTGGTCGACCTGGTCACGAGAATGGAGCTTTCGGACGGCATGGAGCCGGACGAGACCAAGATACGCGCGGTTCGGGAGGAGACCGGCCGGGCGTAGAAGGCGCGGCCGTCCGGGGGAGGGCGGTCGCGCACCTATCTGGAGGAGGAACAGCATGACCCAGAGCGTGACCAGCATACCCGAAGACACCCCCGTGCAGCCGGCATCCGATGACAGCCTCTTTGCCAGGCTCGGCGGCATCTACGGCATCTCCGCCGCCGTCGACAACCTCGTCGACCGGCTCTACGTGAACGGCGCGGCCAATGCCAATCCCAAGGTGGACGAGTTTCACCAGCAGCAGGGCCATGCCGGGTTCAAGTTCCTCGTCACCGCGTGGTCGATCGAGGAGACCGGCGGCCCGAAGATCTATCCCGGGCGCGACATGCGCGAGAGCCATGCCCATCTGAGCGTGACCGAACGCGAGTTCGACATCGTCGCGACCGAGATCAAGACATCCCTCTACCAGCTCAACGTGCCCGAGCGCGAGTTCGACGAGTTCATGGAGCTTATCGAGAGCTACCGCTCGATGGTGGTCGCACCGGAGCATCGACACGCGGCCGAATGACGCCATATCATCGGGCGGTGCCGGTGCGGGCATGCCGCGCGCCCTGCCGGTTCCGTCACGCCACCGGTCAAACCATGGATGAGATCAATGACTGACAGACCCGTACTCTACGGCTTCGACGGCTCCACCTATGTGCGGACCGTCCGCACCGTGCTGCGCCGCAAGGGGATCGATTACGAGCAGGTGACAGTGAACGTGCTGGAGGGAGAGCCGCGTCAGCCCGAGCACCTGGCGCGACATCCCTTCGGCAAGGTGCCGGTGCTGGACATCGACGGGATGCGCCTGCGCGAAACGGACGCGATCTGCCGTTATCTCGATGCGGCACATGAGACGCCCGCCGTCATTCCGCGCGACATCAAGGATCGGGCCCGGATGGACGAGATCATGTCGCTGACCCATGCCTATGGCTACGACGCGCTGATCGGCGCGGTCGGCTTCCACCTCTTTCCCGACTTCATCGGCGGGGCGGACGAGGCGAAGCACGATGCCGCGCTCGAGCGTTCGCGGACCTTCCTGTCGCTGGTGGACGAGATCAGGGGCGAGGATCCTTGGGCGGCGGGGGAGGCGGTGAGCCTTGCCGATTACTATCTCGGGCCCCTTCTTCTCTATGTCTCCTTGACGCCGGATGCCGGGCAACTCCTGGGAACCGGCCGGACCGCGGATCTGTGGGAGCGGCTTCAGGGGGACGAGGATTTCAAGGCGACGGCGCCCGACCTGGGATAGCCGCACGCGCCGCGCCGGGTGGAGCGGACGGCCCGCCGCGGCGCCGCCGCCCGAGGCCGCCGCGCTGCCCCGCATTCGACAGGGCATTCGGCCGGGCATTCGACCGGGCACTTGACCCGGCCCGTACCCGCGGCCCATGAGGGGACTGACACAGGAGACCCTCATGAACGATCGCAGCCGCCCGCTCTATGCCGTGCTCATCGACGCCGACAATATCCCGGCCAAGTTCGCCGGCCCGATCCTCAAAGAGATCACCTCTCTGGGAGAGCCCGCCTTGCGCCGGGTCTACGGGGACTGGTCCTCGGGACGGCTCAACAACTGGTCGCGCACGGTGCGCGATCTCGGCCTCGTCGCGCATCAGGAAACCGCCAACACGGTGGGCAAGAACGCCTCGGATATCGGCCTTGTGATCGATGCGATGGACATCCTTCACACGGGGCGTTTCGACGGTTTCGTCCTCGTCTCCTCCGACAGCGATTTCACCGCCCTGGCCAACCGGATCCGCGAGCAGGGGCTCGACGTGATCGGGATCGGCGAGGGCAAGGCGCCCGAGAGCCTGCGCAACGTGTGCAACCGCTTCATCCTGATCGAGAACATCGTCGACGAGCCCGCCGCCACCGAGCGCGGCGATGACGGCACGCCGGCCGCGCCGCCCACCAAGCAGGAACCGATCAATGCCGTGCCCCTCATCCTCAAGGCGATGGACAAGATCGACCAGGATGACGAATGGTATGCGCTCGGCCAGCTCGGCCAGTACATCACCGCCGACAATCCCGATTTCGACACGCGGACCTATGGCAAGCGGAAGCTGAGCGACCTCGTGCAGGAGCTCAAGCGTTTCGAGACACGCAAGATCGGCAACCAGCTTCATGTGCGCCGGGTCGACTGACCGGGTGGCGTCTCGCCTGCATTTACCGCGGCGCCGCGCAGCTGGGGAGCGTCGTCGACAGATCGCTGCAATCGCGGCTGACCGGGGGCTTGGGCTCCGGGAAGGTGAGATGGGGCAAGGTGACGGCGAGCCCACCCGCCTCCGCGACATGCGGAGCGAGGGGGGCGGCGGATGCAAGGGCGATGGCGAGCGCGAATTTCAGACCGGACATGGCCGAATCCTCCTGTGAAAAATGGATTTGAAAATGAAACTGGTCACGGAACGGACGGTCTGGTTAACAGGCCGGACTACCGGAAAACGCGAAGACATCCGGCACGGGGCGATCTCTGAACAATAAGTGAGGTCGCACCGCGGGGCCGTTCCGGGGAACGACACCTTCATCATAGCATGCAAAGTGACGTAACGTAAGTCACCATTCTTGCGTCCGGCATCAAGGGCGCTAGATCCCTGCGAAGGGACGGCATAACGGAGGGGCAGATGATCTGGAACGGGCCGCGCAAATACCGGTTCGCCGATCTCGGCGAGCAGGACGTTCTGGCGCTGGCAATCTCCTCGGAGGAGGATGACGCCCGCATCTACCGCAGCTACGCGCAGCGGCTGCGCGCCGATTACCCTGCATCCGCGGCCCTTTTCGAGGACATGGCACGCGAGGAGGACGATCATCGCCGCCGCTTGATCGCCCTGCATCAAGAGCGGTTCGGGGAAGTGATCCCGCTGCTGCGACGTGAGCACGTGTCGGGATTTCCCGCGCGCCGTCCCCTCTGGCTGGTGGATAATCTGGGCATCGACCGGATCCGTGCCGAGGCCGGGATGATGGAGCGCGATGCCCGCCGGTTCTACGAGTTGGCCGCACAGCGCACCGGCGACGCCTCGACCCGCAAGCTTCTGGGCGATCTGGCGGCGGCGGAGGCCGGACATGCCGATCTTGCGACGAGCCTGGCCGATACGCATCTTGGCGAGGATGCCCGTTCGGCGGAGGCGCGCACCGAGCACCGCCAGTTCGTCCTGACATGGGTCCAGCCGGGCCTTGCGGGCCTGATGGACGGGTCGGTCTCGACGCTTGCGCCGATCTTTGCGGCTGCCTTCGCCACCGGCGACACGGGCCAGACCTTCCGCGTCGGGCTGGCCGCCTCGATCGGGGCGGGCATCTCGATGGGGTTCACCGAGGCGGCAAGCGATGACGGCACGATCTCCGGCCGCGGATCGCCGCTCAAGCGAGGCCTTGCCTCCGGCGTGATGACGACCGTGGGCGGGCTCGGCCACGCGCTGCCGTATCTCGTGCCGCATTTCGCCACCGCGACGGCCATCGCGCTCGCGGTCGTCTTCGTCGAGCTTTGGGCCATCGCCTGGATCCAGAACCGCTACATGCAGACCCCCTTCTGGCGCGCGGCGCTGCAGGTGGTCGTGGGCGGAAGCCTGGTGCTGGGTGCCGGCATCGTGATCGGATTCGGTTGAAAGAGCACGGTATCGGCACCGTGCTTGCCAAAAAAGCAGCTTGCGGCACTGGCATAGGGCGGCAGACTTGTGCAGGCTTGCCGCGTCCATCACCGCGCCCCGGCGGTCCGGCAGCAAGAGGATGCGAAATGGAGACGAAATCTGAAAACGCTTGCTTCGGCGGTGTTCAAGGCGTGTATTCGCACAAGTCGCAGGTCTGCGGCGGGGCCGAGATGACCTTCGCCGTCTTCCTGCCAGCCGAGGCGCGCGACGGGCCGGTGCCGGTCCTGTGGTTCCTGTCAGGGCTGACCTGCACCCACGAGAACGCGATGACCAAGGCCGGCGCGCAGGCTTGGGCGGCGGATCAGGGGATCGCCCTCGTCTTTCCCGACACGTCGCCGCGCGGCGAGGGCGTGGCGGATCATGCCGATTTCGACATGGGGCAGGGGGCGGGCTTCTACGTCAATGCCACGCAGAGCCCCTGGTCCCCGCATTTCCGGATGTGGGACTACATCGCCGAGGAACTGCCGGCGCTGGTCTTCGACAAGTTCGCCCTCGATGCCGGCAGGCAGGCGATCAGCGGTCACTCGATGGGCGGTCATGGCGCCTTGACGCTGGCGATGGGCCTGCCGGGCCGCTTCCGCTCCGTCAGCGCCTTCTCGCCGATCTGCAACCCCATGCAAAGCGACTGGGGCCGCAAGCAGTTCACCGGCTATCTCGGCTCTGATGAAACTGCGTGGGAGGCGCATGATGCGAGCCTCCTGATGGCCCGGACCGGCTTCGACGGACCCGTGCTCACCGATACCGGAACGCAGGACCAGTTCTATGAGCTGCTGCGCCCCGAGGCGCTCGCCAGCGCCGTGGCCACACGGCGGCAGGAAGCGACGCTGCGCCTGCAGCCCGGCTACGATCACAGCTACTTCTTCGTCGCGACCTTCATGCCCGAACATATCGAGTTCCACGCGGAGGCACTCTACGCGTGATCTACGTCGATGCGGATGCCTGTCCGGTCAAGGCGGAGGCCGAGGCGGTGGCCACGAGGCTCGGAACGCAGCTCAAGCTGGTGTGCAATGGCGGGCTGCGGCCATCGGCCAACCCGCTGGTCGAGGTGGTTTTCGTCCCGGACGGGCCGGACATCGCCGACATGTGGATCGCCGAGCGCGCGGGACGCGGTGACGTGGTCGTCACGGCCGATATTCCGCTTGCCGCCCGTTGCGTCGCCGCCGGGGCGCGGGTCCTCAAGCATGATGGCAGCACCTTGACCGAGGGCAATATCGGCCAGATCCTCGCCACGAGGGACCTCATGGCCGATCTACGCGCCGCCGATCCGTTCCGCCAAGGCGGTGGCCGAGCCTTTGGCAAGGCGGACCGGGCGCGCTTCTCCTCGGCGCTCGACACCGCGGTGCGCGCGGCGCTGCGCGAGGCACCGGCCGAACGCCCCCCGGAGGGCTGACCGGCGCGGATGCCGCCGGCAGGGCTCGGCCAAGCATTCGCTTTGCGTGATCATTATCTTGTGTAAAGAGGTTTCGCTCAGAGTCTCAGGTGCAATATCGGGCACAACCGCATCCACTACGAACGAGAGGAGACGCAATGGCCGTCGACGCAGTGATCTTCGATATCGGCAACGTGCTGATCGAATGGCAACCCGAGCGCTACTATGACGGTACGATCGGCCCGGAGCGGCGCGCCGCCCTGTTCGAGGCGATCGACCTGCATGCCATGAACGACCGCATCGACGCGGGCGGCGATTTTCAGCAGACCGTTTACGATACCGCCGATGCCAATCCTCAATGGCGTGCCGAGATCCGCGACTGGCATGATCGCTGGATCGAGATGGCCCGCCCGGCCATTCCGCACAGCATCGAGCTTCTGAAGGCGCTGCGCTCCAAGGGTGTGCCGGTCTTCGCGCTGAGCAATTTCGGCATCGGGAGCTTTGCCTTCGCCGAGACGCAATATCCCTTCCTCAAGGAATTCGACCGGCGCTACATCTCCGGCCACATGGGCGTGATCAAGCCCGAGGCGGCGATCTTCGAGCAGGTCGAGGCCGATTGCGGCCTGCGTCCCGATACGCTGCTCTTTACCGATGACCGCGAGGACAACGTCGCGGCAGCCCGTGCCCGCGGCTGGCAGACGCATCTGTTCCGGGGCGCGGAGGGCTTCGCCGACAGGCTGGTCGAGGAGGGGCTCCTGAGCGCGCGCGAAGCTGTCCTGCCAAGAGGGCCCGCGGCGGCGGATCTCGCCGTGCCGGCGGCCTGACCCCGAGGGAGCACGGCCCCGGCCGCCGGCCGTCCGGGAATGCCCGGCAGCCGGCGGGCGGGGTTCAGCCGGCCATGCGCACCGCGACGGCGCGATAGGCTGGGCGCTGGCGCAGCCTCGACATATAGGCCGCGATCACGTCGTCGCCTGGCGCGAAACCCGCGGCATGGGCCCAGTTGCCGCAATGCACGGCGATGATGTCGGGAACCGTGAGCGTGTCCCCGGCGAGGAAGGCGCGCCCGTCCGACAGGATCCGCGACAGCCGTTCGAGGCCCCGGTCATATTCCCATCTCAAGCTGTCCTTGATCGCGGGAAGGCGACGCTCTTCGGGGAGGACGAAGCTGTGACGCGCGGCGGTCCACAGGCAGGCATCGAGTTCGTCGAGCAGGAAATGCGTGATCGCGTCCTGTCTGGCGCGCGCGGTGCTGCCGGGGGGGCAGCTGAAACGTCCCTCGCGATCTGACAGCCATGTGAGGATGGCGGTGCTGTCGGTCAGCGGCGTGCCCTCCTCGGTCAGGAGGACCGGGATCTTGCCCGACGGGTTCACCGCGTGCACCGCCTCGCTGCGGGGGGGCAGATCGCGATGCGTATAGGGCAAGCCAAGCTCCTCGAGCAGCCAGGCGGGACGGAAGCTCCGGCTTTTCAGTGTTCCGATCAATTCAAGCATCAGCGTCGTCCCATCATGGAAAGGCGGATCAGGACGCGCTCCATTAGCGCCATTTGCGGCGCGCGGGCAGAGGAGCGCAGGGCGAGGTCGGTTTCGGTCAGCAGGCGCAGCGCTTGCTCGAGACGCGGCCGGCCCCAGTCCTGGGCTTGGCGCAGCACGGCGTCGCGGCGCGGCCCGTAGACCGGCGGGCGGAGCTTGCCGATACCGGAGCCAGGCCCGCCTGAATCGGAGGCGACGACGTGCAGGGTCCGGAAATGACGCATCGCCCCGATGCACAGGCCGACCGGCTGCACCCCCTGCGCCTGCAACCGCCGCAGCAGCGGGCCCACCTCCGCCGTGCGCCCGCCCGCGATCACCGCGAGCATGTCGTCGAGCCCCGCATCATGCGAGACCGGGGCGCAGGCAGCAATGTCGTCCGGACCGAGCGGCGCGCTGTCGTTCAGCTTGTAGAGGGCGAGCTTCTCGACCGTCTGGCGAAAGTCCCCCGGATCGAGCACCTGCGCGAGGGCGTTCAGATCGCCCATCGCTGCCCCTTCGGCGGCAAGTCCCGCCTCCTTGAGGATCGCCTCGATCTCCGCCCGTCCGGGCGGGTCGTCGTAGATGCCGATGGCCACGGCCGTGCGATGCTGCTCGAAGCCCTTGCGCAACGCGCTCGCCGCCTTCAGCGCGCCGGCGGTCACCAGCAGGTGTGCGTCTCCCTCGGACCAATCGGCAAGCGCGCCGAGTATGGCGGGAGCATGCTGGTTTCCCGCATCCTCGAGCAGCACCGCGCGCGGACCGGGAAAGAAACCGCTGGCCTTCATCTCGTCGCTCAGCGCGGCCTTGTCGCGTCGCAGCTCCCCGGCCGGAAGGCGCGTCAGGCGCATCTCCTCATCGCCCTGCGGACCCACGAGCGCCTTTGCCAGCGACTGGCGCTTGAGGCTGACGCGCATCGCGTCGCTGCCATAGAGCAGCGTGCCGGGCCGTCCCGGAGGCGGCTTGGCCAGGTAGGCCGCCGCATCGCGCGCCGACAGTTTCATGCCCGCCCCGTCATCGCTGCCAATCGGGCGCGGTGGCCAACAGATGCGAGACGAGATCGTCGGCGAGGATCACCATGAGGCGCCGGCGCGCGTCCTGCTCCGCGGTGAGCACGGAGACGGTATTGCCCGCGATCGAGCCGCGATCCGCGCTGAAGACCGGGGCGGAATAGGCGGTGGCGCGGTGCAGCGTCCCGCTCGCGGCGGATGCCCCGTCCGCGATCCGGGTCAGGCTCCAGATCATCGTTCCGCGAAGCTGGTAGCGGGTCGTTTCCTGATCGGGCGTGACGGCGAGGGCGGCCTGTTCGGTCAGCACGCTCGCCGAGAGGCCGAAGGCCGGGTTTTCGGGCCGGCCGAGGCGCTCCTCGATCCGGCGCACCAGGGTGTAGCCTTGCGCATCCGCCGGCGGATCGGTGCGGATCAGGCCGCGCAGCCCCTCCGCCTGCCCGCCGGGCCCGTAGACCGGCGAGAAGCCGCAGCCCGCCAGCATCGCGAAGCCCGCGAGACCGGTCAGCAGTTTGCGGCGATCAGATGACGACATTCACGATCCGTCCGGGCACGACGATGAGCTTGCGCGGCGCGGCGCCATCGAGCGCCTTCTGCACAGCATGCCGTTCGAGGACCAGTTTTTCAATCGCGTCCTTGCCCAGATCCTTGGCCACGGTGATCTCGTCGCGGCGCTTGCCGTTGATCTGGATCGGCAGAACCACCTCGTCATCGATCAGCATGGCGGGGTCGGCCACCGGCCAGGGGGCGTTCACGACGAGGCCCTCGCCGCCGAGCCGGGCCCAGATCTCCTCGGACAGGTGCGGCGTCATCGGGGCCATCAGCTGCGCGAGGATCCGCGCCGCCTCGCATTTCGCCGCCCGCCCCGCGGGGGATTTCTGCAGCACGCTGGTGAAGGCGTAGAGGCGGGCGACGGCCGCGTTGAAGCCGAAGCTCTCGATGCCCATGGTCACGTCGTGGATGGTGCGATGGGCGGCGCGCCTGAGCGCGTCGTCGTCGCGGCCCTGCTCGGCCGCCCCGCTGGCCTCGTCGCAGATCCGCCAGACACGGGCGAGGTGCTTGGATGCGGCCTCGGCGCCGGAGGCCGTCCATTCCACGTCGCGCTCGGGCGGACTGTCCGAAAGCACGAACCAGCGCGCGGTATCGGCGCCGTAGCGGTCGATGATCTCGACGGGATCGACCACGTTGCGCTTGGATTTCGACATCTTGGCCGAGGGGATGACCTCCACCGCGCGGCCATCGGCGAGCTTGCCGTCCGTGACCTCGTGCGGGAAGTGATAGACCGGGCGATTCGTCTCGTCGCGCGTCTGGTAGATCTCGTGCGTGACCATGCCTTGCGTGAAAAGCGCGTCGAAGGGCTCGGTTGCCCGCGCCGGCAGGTGCCCCGTCGCATGCATGGCGCGGGCGAAGAAGCGCGAGTAGAGCAGGTGCAGGATCGCGTGCTCGACCCCGCCGATATACTGGTCGACATTCATCCAGTAGGCCGCCTCCTCGGGATCGGTCGGCGTTTCGGCCCCCGGCGAGGTGAAGCGCGCGTAATACCACGAGCTGTCGACGAAGGTGTCCATCGTGTCGGTCTCGCGCTTGGCCGGGGCCCCGCAGGAGGGGCAGGGCACGTCGCGCCAGGTGGGATGGCGGTCTAGCGGGTTGCCGGGCTGATCGAAGCTGACATCTTTCGGCAGCTCGACCGGCAGGTTCTCCTTCTTCTCGGGCACCACGCCGCAGGTCTCGCAATGGATCACGGGGATCGGGCAACCCCAGTAGCGCTGCCGCGACAGGCCCCAGTCGCGCAGTCGGAACTTGGTGACGCCATGCCCGACCCCGTTGGCCTCGCAAAAGGCGATCGCGGCGTCGATGGCGGCGTTGGCCGTCTGAACCTCCTCCCCGGCAAAGCCGCGGACGTAGCGGACGGGCGTGTCCTTGGGCGCGACAAGGGCGGTCTGCTGGACGTATTCGTCCGGATCGCCCGGCAGCTCGCCCTCCGGAACGAAGGTCGCATAGATCGGCAGGCCGTATTTGACGGCGAAATCGTGATCGCGCTCGTCATGGGCGGGGCAGCCGAAAACCGCGCCGGTGCCGTAATCCATCAAGATGAAATTGGCGACATGGACCGGAAGCTCCCATGCCGTGTCGAAGGGGTGGCGGACCCGCAGGCCGGTGTCGAAGCCCTTTTTCTCGGCCTTCTCCATGTCCTCCTCGGCGGTGCCCATGCGGCGGCATTCGGCGTTGAAGGCGGCAAGCTCCTCGTTGTCCTTCTCGAGCTGCCGGGCCAGCGGATGATCGGGGGAGATGCCCACGAAACTCGCGCCGCGCAGCGTGTCGGGGCGGGTGGTGTAGACCTCGATCCGGTCATGCCCCTGCGGCCCGTCGACGAGGCTGAAGGCGAATTGCAGGCCGCGCGAGCGTCCGATCCAGTTGGCCTGCATCGTCTTGACCTTGTCGGGCCAGTTCTCGAGCGTGTCCAGCGCATCGAGCAGCGCATCGGAATAGTCGGAGATCTTGAAGAACCACTGTGTCAGCTCGCGCCGTTCCACGAGCGCGCCGGAGCGCCAGCCGCGCCCGTCCTCGACCTGCTCGTTGGCCAGGACCGTCATGTCGACCGGGTCCCAGTTCACGACCGCGTTCTTGCGGTAGACGAGCCCCTGCTCCAGGAAGTCGATGAACATCGCCTGCTGCTTGCCGTAATAGTCCGGATCGCAGGTGGCGAATTCACGGCTCCAGTCGAGCGAAAGCCCGAGGCGCGAGAATTGCGATTTCATGTTGGCGATGTTGGCATAGGTCCATTCGCCCGGATGCACGCGCCGTTCCTGCGCGGCGTTCTCGGCCGGCAGGCCGAAGGCGTCCCATCCCATCGGGTGCAGCACCGCGTGACCGGTGGAAATCTTGTAGCGCGCCACCACGTCGCCCATCGTGTAGTTGCGCACATGGCCGATATGCAGGTTGCCAGACGGGTAGGGGAACATCTCCAGGACGTAGTATTTGGGCTTGTCCGGATCGCGCCTGGCCTCGAACGTGCCGGCATCGGTCCAGGCATCCTGCCATTTCGGTTCGATCTCGGCGGCATCGTAGCTGGACATCGTCGGCCCCTCGTCTTTGCGGAAAACTTGTTGCGGCTGTTGCGGCTGTGGCTTGATAAGTGGCCAGGCTCGCACGGTCCAGTGGCCATCGGTGAATTCGGCCCCGTGCAAACCCGTCTGGCCCCCGCCGTCCCGCGGCGTGGAGCCGCATGGGCAACCCCGCGCCGGGCGCGGCACCAGCGGCCGCGCGCCTTCAGCCCGCACCGGCCGCCCGCGCGAAAGGAGACGACGACGCGTCATGAATGTCCTGTTCCTGCACCAGAACTTCCCGGGGCAGTTCGCCCATCTCGCCCCCGCCATGGCCGCGCGCGGCGATAGGGTCCATGCGCTGACCTCGCGGGTGCGCGCCCCGACGCGGTGGCAGGGGGTGGAGGTGCTGCCCTACGCGCATCCTGATCCGGGGCCCCAGAGCCTGCATCCCTGGATGCAGACGCTCAATGCCGCGGTGCATCGCGGCACCTCGGTGCTGCGCGCGGCCGAGGCGCTCAAGGCGCGCGGGATGATGCCCGACCTCATCGTGGCGCATCCGGGCTGGGGCGAGGCGCTGTTCCTGCGCGATCTGTGGCCGCGGGCGCGCATCGCGCTTTTCTGCGAGTTCCACTACCGCGCCGAAGGAGCCGATGTCGGCTTCGATCCCGAATTCTCGGGGCGGCGCGAATTCGGCGCGGCCCACCGGATGACGTTCAAGAACATGGCGATGAACATGCAGCTCGAGCAGGCCGATGGCGGCATCTCGCCCACCCATTGGCAGGCCGGGACCTTCCCGCCAGAGCTGCAGCGCAAGATCGAGGTCATCCATGACGGCATCGACACCGGCGCGTTGCGGCCCGATCCCGCCGCGCGGCTGCAGATCGAGGGCCTCGGTTCATGGAGCCGGGACGATGAGCTCATCACCTTCGTCAACCGCAATCTCGAACCCTATCGCGGCTTCCACGTCTTCATGCGCGCCCTGCCGGAGCTGCTGCGCCGGCGGCCTGGCGCGCAGGTCCTGATCGTGGGGGAGGACGGGGTGAGCTACGGTCGCGCGCCCGAGGGCGGCGGGACGTGGCGGGCGGCATTGACGGCGCAGATCGCGGACCGGATGCGCCCCGAGGACTGGGGCCGGGTGCATTTCGCAGGTCGCCTCTCGCGCGCCGATTTCACGTCGATGCTCCAGGTCTCGCGGGTGCATGTCTACCTGACCTATCCGTTCGTGCTCAGCTGGAGCCTGCTCGAGGCGATGAGCGTCGGCTGTGCGGTGGTCGCCTCGGGCACGCCGCCGGTCGCCGAGGCGATCGAGGAGGGACGCACGGGCCGGCTGTTCGATTTCTTCGATGGGGCGCGGATGACCGAGCTGATTTGCGAGCTCGGCGAGGACGCGGCGCAGCGCGCCCGGCTCGGCGCCGCCGCCCGCGCCGACACCATTGCGCGCTACGATCTCGAGGCGATCTGCCTGCCCGCGCAGCTCTCCTACCTGGACGGGCTCATGACGCCCCGGGGCTGAGCGCCGCGCCCGGCCGGGCGCGGGCCGGGGTGCGGTGGGGCCTGGCCGGTCGACGGTGGCGAGCGCGGGCGTCCAGAGGCGGGTGTCTAGAGGCGGGCGTCGCGCAGGCGCAGCTGGCGGGCGCGGGTGAGAATCGCATCCTCGATGGCGCGCACCGTGTCGGCGCTGGCCGGACCGCTTGCGGTCAGCAGGGCGACGTTGAGCGAGCGCGCGTCGAGCGCGGGATCCTGGACATAGACGGTCGCGCGGTAAGCCTGCCGCCCGCCCGGAGGGGTCCCGTAGCCGGTCGTGAACACGCCCGAGAAGGGGTCGGCGGCAGTGATGGGCAGGAAGTCGAGCACGTCCTGCGCCGCGACCCAGATATATTTGTTCACCTCGATCCGGGTATCGGGGTTGTCGTTGTTGCCGAACAGGTCCCAGACCGTCTGCCGGCGATCGGCACCGCGCGGGGTGCTCTCGAGCTGGCGCCGTTGCGTCTCGCTCAAGTTGATATCGGCCGGATCGTCGCGGAAGTTCAGGCCCGCACAGGCCGTCAGGGCCACCGCGCCGCCCGCAAGCAATAGTCCCGCCCTGATCCGCGCCGCGCCGTTCATACCCATCGCCCAATGCCCCCGTGATTTGCGCCCAAGTGGTATCCCAAGCACCCAGACCCGGCAAGCGGGCAGTTCCCCCGGCCATACAGGGGGGGGGCAAAAGCTCACTGTGACATGGCTGCACCAGCTTATGTGGCAAAATCATGGGCGTTCTTGGCCAAGCTTGAATTGAAACGGCAAAAGGCGCACTCCCCGATTGTGCCTGGGGGGAACGTTGCCTCTTGGGGCCGGCTTTAAAAATCATGAGGGAAAACATGAAAAAGGTTCTCTTCGCAACCACGGCGCTCGTTGCTTCCACCAGCTTCGCGATGGCTGACGTCGACCTGTCGGGTTCGGCTGAAATGGGTATCGTCGGTGGTGACGGCTTCGAAGATCAGTTCCACACCGATATCGACGTCACGTTCTCGATGTCCGGCACGACCGACACCGGCCTGACCTTCGGCGCGTCGATCGATCTGGACGAGTCGGATGCCGACCGCACGATCGCCGGTGTTCCGATCAACAACCAGAACGGCACCACCGAAGACATCGAAGTCGGCGGCTCGCCCGCGTTCGACAACACCACCCAGGGCGGTGAGACCATCTTCGTCTCCGGCGCCTTCGGCACCCTGACCATGGGCGACACCGACGGTGCGTTCGACTGGGCCCTCGCCGAAGCCATCATCGGCTCCGCGATCAACGACGACCACGAGCATGCCGGCTACAACGGCAACGCCGGCCTCGACGGCACCTTCGACGGCCAGATCGCTCGTTACGACTACTCCTTCGGCGACTTCGCCTTTGCCGCTTCGGCCGAGATGAACGACGAGAACGACAACGACGACGACGATGTCTTCGGCCTCGGCGCCAAGTATTCCGGCGAGTTCGGCACGATGAACCTGGGCTTCGGCCTCGGCTACCAGACGCGCGACGAAGCCGACATCGTCGGTGTCAGCGTCACCGCCGGCATGGATAACGGCATCAAGGCGATCCTGAACTACTCCGATCTCGATGGCGTCAACGGCAACGACCACCACACCGGTCTCGCCGTCGGCTACAGCGCCGGTGCGATCACCGTTGCTGCCAACTACGGCATCTTCGAGCGCGTCGACGGTTCCGAGAACGAGGGCTTCGGCCTGATCGGCAACTACGACCTCGGCGGCGGCGCCCAGCTGCAGGCCGGCTACGGCAACAGCGACCGTGACGGCGTCGACACCGACCGTTACTCGCTCGGCGTGGCGATGTCCTTCTGATCCATTACCGGATCGATCTGGGAAGAGCGGGCCTTGTGCCCGCTCTTTTCGTTTGGCACCCATGCAACCGGGATGCCACCGCATCGAAAGGATCGGATCATGTCGCTTGCCGATGTCACCGCGCGCCTGCGCGCCGCCGAGCGTGCCGCCGGGCGCCCCGAGCACAGCGTGACCCTGATCGCGGTCAGCAAGGTGCAGCCGGATGCGCGCATCGACGCGGTCCTGGGGCAGGGGCACCGGGTTTTCGGCGAGAACCGGGTGCAGGAGGCCGGGCGCCACTGGCAGGCGCGCGCCGCAGAGCTGCGTGATCTCGAGCTGCACCTGCTCGGACCCCTCCAGAGCAACAAGGCCAGGCAGGCTTTCGAACTCTTCGATGCGATGCACACGCTTGACCGTCCGAAACTGGCCGATGCCCTGGCCAGGCTGGCGCAGGAGCACGGACGCTGCCCCGATCTCTTCGTTCAGGTCAATACCGGCAAGGAGCCGCAGAAGGCCGGCATCATGCCCGGGGAGGCCGATGCCTTCGTCGCGCGATGCCGGCAGCTCGACCTTCCGGTGATCGGCCTGATGTGCATCCCGCCGATCGACGCGCCCGCCGACGAACATTTCCGAATGCTGGCCGCGATCGCCGAGCGCAATGACCTGTCGGGGCTATCGATGGGCATGAGCGGTGATTTCGAGGCGGCCGTGGCGGCGGGAGCGACCCATGTGCGGGTCGGCTCGGCGATCTTCGGCGAGCGCGAGCCCGGCTAGCCGCGCACCCGCAGGAGGGTGCCCGGAGGACAGAGCGGCACCATCCGCCTCAGCATGGCGGGCGCCACCGCGATGCAGCCCTCGGTGGGATAACCCGGCCGGCGCCAGGCATGGACGAAAATGGCCGAGCCCGCGCCCGGAATGGCTGGGTCCATGTTCCAGTCGACGACCATCACGATGTCATAGAGCCCGTCGGCCCGGCGCAGCCGTTCGTGCGAGGGGGCGTAGGGCGCGGTGACCATGCTGTTATAGGCGGGATCGCCGGGCGCGTCCGACCACAGGTCCCGCGGTCCGATGGCGCGCGCCCAGGGGGCGGGGGCGGCCATCCGGTCCGCCCTGTAGAGCAGGCCCGCGATCCGGTGCGATCCGGCCGGCGTGGCGCCGTCGCCCTCGGCCTTGTTCGAGGCCGCGACCACGCCGCCGCGTCCGATGCTGCACGGAACGCGCCGTCCGAGCACCCGCAGCCCCGAGGCGTCGAGTTCGAGAACCGGGCGGATCACGACAGATGCCCCGACTTGGCCGCCTTGGTATCGAGATAGCCGGCATTGAGCGGATTGCGCCCGACCCAGAGCGGCACACGCTCGATCACATCGAGCCCGCAGGCCGAGAGCATGTCGACCTTGGCGGGATTGTTGGTCAGCAGGCGCACCTGCGAGAAGCCCATCGCCCCCAGGATCGCCGCGCCGATGCGGAAATCGCGCTCGTCATCCTCGAAGCCGAGCCGGTGATTGGCCTCGACCGTGTCGAAGCCCTGATCCTGAAGCGCATAGGCGCGCATCTTGTTGGCAAGGCCGATGCCGCGCCCCTCCTGGTTGAGATAGAGCAGCACGCCCGATCCGCGCTCCTCCATCTGCGCAAGAGCGCCGGCGAGCTGCGGGCCGCAATCGCATTTCAGGGAGCCCAGGATGTCGCCGGTGAAACAGGCCGAATGCAGCCGGGCAAGGACCGGCGCATCGCGCTGCGGCGTTCCGATCTCGACGGCGTAATGCTCGTCGCCGCCATCCTCCGGCCGGAAGATGCGCAGGCGTCCGGCACGCGCCGCCGCCATCGGCAGGCGCGCCGAGACGACCTCGTGAAGCGGGCTTGCGGCATCCGGATCGAAGAGCCCGCCTTCGCGGCCGAGCTCGAGCCGGGTCAGGCCCTCCGGCGCCGTATCGACGGGGCGCAGCACCGCCGCGGGAAGCAGCCTCGCCGATTTGGCAAGGGCGATGGCGTCGCGGGCGAGGGTCGCGTCGCCGCCGCGCAGGGCCTTGAATGGGCCCTTGAGGGGATGCACCAGATCACCCGCGGGATCGACGATCGCGTTCAGCCATCCCGGCGTCGCGTCGAGCGGCAGGGCAAGCCGCGCCAGATCGCCGTCATAGGCGGCGACCTTCAACGTCTGCGCCCGCCGATGCGTGATCGCGAGGGCGGCATCGCCCCCGGAGACGAAGGCCGCGAGCCGCTCGGGCCCGATCACCTCGGCGCCGGCGGCCAGCATCAGCCGGCCCCCCCGGCTCAGCACGATCGGCAGCCCCATCCGCAGATCGGAGCGCGCACGCGCCATGATCTCGACGGGTGCTGGGGCGAAGGGATGGCGCTGGCTCATGCCCACCAGATAATGCGGGGGCGGCGGAATGTGAAACAAATCCGGCCATCGCCACACGAGCGCGTGACTTTCCGTTGCAAAACTTGCCAGCCGCGCCCCCGGCTCTCAAGTCTATCCGGAAACCGGAGAAGTGGTAGGCCAGATGAGCAACGTGAAGAAGATTCTCCTCGTCGACGACGATGACGACCTGCGCGAGGCGCTGAGCGAGCAGCTCGTGATGACCGAGGATTTCGATGTCTTCGAGGCGGAGACCGGCGTCGATGCGATGGAACGGGTCAAGGGGGCGCTCTTCGATCTCGTCATCCTCGATGTGGGACTTCCCGACACGGATGGGCGCGAGCTGTGCCGCCTGATGCGGCGGCAGGGCGTGAAATGCCCGGTGCTGATGCTGACCGGGCATGACAGCGATTCGGACACGATCCTCGGCCTCGACGCCGGTGCGAACGACTATATCACCAAGCCGTTCAAGTTCCCCGTCCTGCTGGCGCGTATCCGTGCCCAGCTGCGCCAGCACGAGCAGTCCGAGGACGCGATCTTCCAGCTTGGCCCCTATACGTTCAAGCCCGCTCAGAAGATGCTGATGACCGAGGATGACCGCAAGATCAGGCTGACGGAGAAGGAGACGAACATCCTCAAGTTCCTCTACCGCGCTCCCGAGGGCGTGGTGGCGCGCGACGTGCTGCTGCACGAGGTCTGGGGCTACAATGCCGGGGTCACGACCCACACGCTCGAGACGCATATCTACCGTCTGCGACAAAAGATTGAACCAGATCCCTCCAACGCGCGTTTGCTTCTGACTGAAAGCGGCGGCTACCGGCTCGTCGCCTGATGTGAAGAGAACCCCCGCATGCGTCCGGTCATAGGCGCATATGTTCCCTGTTGGACTGACCCGGCCCCTGCGCCGGGTCTTTTTTTGCCGTTCGGGACCTGCGGCGCGGACCGCGGGGCGCCGGCTTGCGCCTTGCACCCCATGAGGGGCATAGAAGGCCCGCGGCCCCCACCCTCGGGACCGCAGCATTCGGGTCCGGCCCGAACCCTTCTTGATACGGGAGCCCGCAATGCCTTTCACCATCGCGACCTGGAACATCAACTCGGTGCGCCTGCGCGCGCCCCTCGTCGAACGGCTCCTGCGCGAGGAGGTGCCCGACATCCTGTGCCTGCAGGAATGCAAATCGCCCGTCGAGAAGATCCCGCGTGATGCCTTCGCGGCCCTGGGCTACACGCATATGATCGCGCGCGGACAGAAGGGCTATAACGGCGTCGCCATCCTGTCGAAGCTGCCGATCGAGGAGGCGGGGGCCGAGGATCATGCGGGTCTTGGCCATGCGCGCCACGTTGCGGGCCGCCTCGAGAACGGGGTTACGGTGCACAATTTCTATGTCCCCGCGGGGGGCGACGTGCCGGACCGCGCGGTGAACGAGAAGTTCGGACAGAAGCTCGATTACCTGACGGACATGCGCGATGCCTTCCGCTGCATGCCGCCCGAGAAGGCGATCCTCGTCGGCGATCTGAACATCGCTCCGGGCGAGGAGGATGTCTGGTCGCACAAGCAGCTTCTCAAGATCGTCAGCCATACCCCCGTGGAAGTGGCGCATCTGGAGGAGATGCGCGAGGCAGGCTCCTGGGTCGACATCACACGGCAGGACATTCCCGACGGCAAGCTCTACTCGTGGTGGTCCTACAGGGCGAGAGATTGGGACGCGGCCGACAAGGGCCGCCGGCTCGATCACCTCTGGGCGACGCCTGACATCTCGGGCGCGGCGCATTCGAGCCGGATCCTGCGCCATGTCAGGGGGTGGGAGAAACCCTCCGATCATGCGCCGGTCCTGGCCAGTTTCGATCTCTGAGCGGGCGGGGCGGACCTTGCAACCACTGGGGTGATGCGCCATCTACTCTGAAATCACGGGAAACATTCGGAGCGGGAACATGCTGGAACTTGGGCAGAAGACGGGTGCGGCGGCGCAGGGCGATCTGATCATCGATGGCACGGAAGCGGGGTTCTTGAAGGACGTCGTCGAAGCGAGCCAGAGCGTTCCGGTCATCGTGGATTTCTGGGCGCCGTGGTGCGGTCCGTGCAAGACCCTGGGCCCGATGCTCGAGGATGCGGTGCGCGCGGCGGGCGGCGCGGTCAAGATGGTGAAGATCAACGTGGACGAGGCGCAGCAGATCGCGGCGCAGCTGCGCATCCAGTCGATCCCCACCGTCTATGCCTTCTATCAGGGGCAGCCGATCGACGGCTTCCAGGGCGCCGTGCAGGGCTCCGAGATCAAGGCATTCGTCGAGCGTGTCGCGGCGCAGGGCGGCGGAGCCGCGGGTGCCGATGACGGGCTTGCCGAGGCGATCGAGGCCGCCGAGACGATGCTTTCCGAAGGGGCCGCCGTCGACGCGGCGCAGACCTTCGCCGCGATCCTCGGCGAGGATCCCAAGAATGCCGCTGCCTATGGCGGGCTCGTGCGTTCGCATATCGCGCTCGGCGATCTGGAACAGGCCGAGGCGATCCTCAATGGCGCTGATGCGGAAATTTCCCATACGCCCGAGCTGGAGGCCGCGGCCGCCCAGCTCGAGCTTGCGAGGCAAGCGGCCGGCGCGGGCCCCGTGGCCGATCTGCGCGCGCAGGTGGAGGCCTCTCCCGAGGATCACCAGGCCCGCTTCGACCTGGCCACCGCGCTTCACGCCTCCGGCGATCTGCAAGGTGCGGTCGACGAGCTGCTGGAGCTGTTCCGGCGCGACCGCGACTGGAACGAGGGGGCGGCCAAGACCCAGCTCTTCAAGATTTTCGATGCCTTGAAACCGCAAGACCCCGTGGCCCTTGCCGGACGGCGCAAGCTGTCCTCGATGATATTTGCCTGAACCCGCCGCCGTCCTAGCTTCAAGACATGTTCAAGCAATCCAACCTCGCCGAGACCATCCCGGTCTTTCCGCTTCCGGGGGCGCTTTTGCTTCCCCGGGCGCGGCTTCCGCTGCATATCTTCGAGCCGCGCTATCTCGCGATGATCGAGGATTGCATGAAGACACCGCATCGCCTGATCGGGATGATCCAGCCCCGCGAGGTGCCGGAGGGTTGCGACATGCGGCTGCATGCCATCGGTTGCGCCGGTCGCCTGACGGCCTTCTCGGAAACCGAGGACGGACGCTACATGGTGACCCTTTCGGGCGTGTCGCGCTTTCGCAAGGTGCAGGAGGTGGACGGCTTCACGCCCTACATCAAATGCGCCGTGTCCTGGGACGGGTTCGAGCGCGATCTGGGAGCGAGCGAGCGCGATACGGGTTTCGACCGGGACCGTTTCCTTGCCTTGCTGGGACGCTACTTCGATGCCGAGGATCTCAAGACCGACTGGGAAAGCCTCAGCGATGCCGATGACGAGTTGCTGATCAACTCGCTCTCGATGCTTTGTCCCTTTGACGCGGAGGACAAGCAGGCACTTCTCGAGGCGCCGACCCTGGCGAACCGCAGGGAGACGCTGGTCACCTTGCTCGAATTCTCGCTGCACGGCGGCGGTAACGACGAGAGATTGCAATGAGCGACATAACCCATGACCGCAAGATGCTCGAGGCGCTGGTCTGCCCGCAGACCCGCGCGCCGCTGAGCTATGACGCGGAGCGCCAGGAGCTGGTATCGAAGGCGGCGCATCTGGCCTATCCGATCCGCGGCGGCATCCCGGTGATGCTGATCGACGAGGCGCGCAAGCTCGACTGAGCGGGCCGCGGTGCCCTAGAGCGGCAGACCGCGCAGCAGCAGCGGCCGCGCCCCGGTCAGGCCCGCCGCCTCGCGCATCGCGCCCCGGCGCAGCGCCGGCACCGCGCCGACGATCCCCATCCCCAGATCGCGCCCGAGGCGCAGGAACGCGTTGTCGTTCGAGAAGAGGCGGTTGAAGCCGTCCGTCGCCAGCGCCAGGGCAGTCGCGTCGAAGCGCCGCCATTGCTGGTAGCGATCCAGAACGTCGGCGCGGCCGATATCCTCGCCGCGCCGTGCCGCATCGCGCAGCACCTGCGCGAGGGCCGCGACATCCTTGAGCCCTGCATTGAGGCCCTGTCCCGCGATCGGGTGGACGGCATGGGCCGCGTCGCCCAGGAGCGCCACGCGCGGGGCTACGAAACTGCGTGCCAGGGACATGCCGAGCGGATAGCCGAAGCGCGCGCCCGCAAGGGAGATCCCGCCCAGGAAATCACCGAAGCGCGGTTCGAGCGCCGCCAGGTATTGCGCGTCATCCGCCGCCATCAGGGTCTCGGCGCGGGCCGCGCGCTCGGTCCAGACGATCGAGCTGCGGTTGCCGCGCAGCGGGAGGATCGCGAGCGGTCCCTCGGGGGTGAAGAACTGATGCGCGATTCCCTCATGCGGGCGGGCGTGTTCGACCGAGGTGACGAGCGCGCCCTGACCGTAGTCGCGGACGAGGCGCGTGATCCCCGCGCGCCGCCCGGTGGGGCTTTGGCGTCCGTCGCTGCCCACGAGAAGCGCAGCCCGGAGCCGCGCGCCGCCGGCCAGCCCGACCTCGATGCCGTCACCGAGTGCGCGCTGGCCTGTGACGCTGTCCTCGACGCGGCTGCACAGCGGCATGCGGGCGAGCGCGGCTTCGAGGGCGGGGCGCAGATGGCGGTCTTCGACCATGTGGCCCATCGGCCCTTCCTCGAGCTCGGCATGATCGAATTCCATCACGAAGGGCGAGGGCCCTTCGCCGGCGCGCCCGTCGCTGACCTTGATCTGCAGGATCGGCTGCGCGGTTTCGGCAAGCCCCTCCCACAGAGACAATGCCCGCAGCAGGTTGACCGACGCGGCCGAGAGCGCGTAGCTGCGCCCGTCGAAGGGCGCGCGGCCGGATGCGTTTCCGGACGCGGTGGCGGGCGCGGGATCGACCAGGATGCTGGCGATGCCCGCGGAGGCGAGCGCCAGGGCGAGGGTCATGCCCCCGAGGCCGCCGCCGGCGATGATGACGCGATGTTCCATGCCCCTCACTATGGTGCGCCGGGGCGCATTGTCCATGTGCACCGGCCCGTCTAGGCTGGGCGCGAACGGGATGCGGACCGGGGGGTATGGCATGAATGACTGGCGGTGGATGACGGCGGCACGTCTCGGGGACGGGATCGCGGCGGGCGAGATCGACCCCGTCGCCCTCACCGAGACGTTTCTCGAGGCAATCGACGGTCATCCGCGCAGCCGGCAGATCTATGCCCGCGTCACGCCCGAGCGTGCCCGGCAGGAGGCCGCCGCTGCCGCCGGACGCGCACGGGCGGGGCAGCGCCGCTCGCGCCTCGACGGGGTGCCCGTCTCCTGGAAGGATCTCTTCGACACGGCCGGAACCGTCACGGAGGCCGGCAGCGCGCTTCTGAAGGGCAGGGTGCCGGACGAGGACGCGCAGGTGCTGCGCAACGCCACCGAGGCGGGGCTCGTCTGCCTTGGCAAGACCAACATGAGCGAGCTGGCCTTCTCGGGACTGGGCCTCAACCCGGTGATGGGCACCCCCGTCTGCGTGCATGATCCGCGCGCGGTGGCGGGCGGCTCCTCCTCGGGCGCCGCGGCCTCGGTGGCCTTCGGGCTCGCGGCGGCGGCGATCGGGTCGGATACCGCGGGATCGGTCAGGGTGCCGGCGGCCTGGAACGACCTGGTGGGGCTGCGTCCGGGGCATGGCGCGCTGTCCCTGCGCGGCGCGGTGCCGCTCTGTCCGCGCTTCGACACGGTCGGACCGCTTGCCCGAACGGTCGAGGATGCCGCCCTCGTCTATACCGCTCTCGGGGCGCGGCTGCCGCAGGGATGCGCCGATCTTCCGCAGGCCGCCTCGGGGGAAGGAGCGCTCGATGGCTGCCGCTTCGTGATCCCCGAGCGCGCGCTCGAGGCGCTCTCGCGCGGTGCCGAGGCCGCCTTCGATGCGGCCTGTGCACGGCTGCGCGATGCCGGCGCGCGGATCGAGCCGCAGGCCCTGCCCGAGGTTTCGGAAGCGCTCGAGCTTGCCACGACCCTCTTCGCGCCGGAGGCCTACGGGATCTGGCGCGAGACGATCGAGGCCAATCCGGACGCGATGTTCGATCAGATCCTGCTGCGTTTCCGGGGCGGTGCGGGGATCGGAGCGGCCGATTACGTCGCCGCCTGGCACCGCATGGACGCGCTTCGGGTGATGTACCGCGAGCGGACCGCGGCGTTCGACGGGGCGCTCTTGCCGACGGTGCCCATCCTGCCACCCTTGATCGAGCGGCTGACGGAGGATTCGGATTACTACGGCTGGGCGAACCTGATGACGCTGCGCAACACGCGCATCGGCAGCCTGCTCGATCTCGCCGGGGTCACGGTGCCGGCCGGTCATCCCTCCTGCGGCCTGCTGCTGCAGATGCCAGGCGGGTGCGAGCCGGCCCTTCTGGGCACGGCCGCACGGATCGAGGCGATTCTGAACCCGGCACGCCGCCGAACCTAAAAGCCACAAGCGCCGGCGCGGGGGGGGAGGCTGCCATCAGTGCTGGACCCCGCCGTGAGCCATGGTCTATCCTTGCGGCAAATGGGACGTTACGATCCCAATTCTTGAGGCAATTCATGCGGTTTCCTGAGCGGTATTCCAACCTGCCGGCTTATGCGTTTCCGCGTCTGCGCAATCTGCTCGATTCGCACCCGCCCGGCGGGGACGTGGTTCACATGAGCATCGGCGAGCCAAAACACCCGGCCCCGGCCTGGGTGCCCGACGTGCTTGCCACCCATTGCGGTGAATTCGGCCGCTACCCTCCCAACGAGGGCAGCGCCGAGCTGCTGGAGGCGATCGCCGGCTGGATCGAGCGCCGCTACGGCGTCACGCTCGACGCGCAGACCCGCCTCATGGCGCTGAACGGCACGCGCGAGGGCCTGTTCAACGCGGCGCTGGCGCTCTGTCCCGAGCCCTCGGGCACGGCGCGCCCGGTGGTGCTCACGCCCAACCCTTTCTACCAGGTCTATGCCGTGGCGGCGCTGACCGCCGGCGCCGAGCCGGTCTATGTGCCCGCCACCGCCGAGACCGGTTTCCTGCCTGATTACGCGGGCCTGCCGCCCGAGCTGCTCGACCGGACGGAGATCGCCTTCCTGTGCTCGCCGGCGAACCCGCAAGGGGCGGTGGCCTCCCCGGATTACTGGGCCGAGCTGCTGCGCCTCGCCGAAAGACATGATTTCCGCATCTTCGCCGACGAATGCTACTCGGAGATCTATCGCGGCACTGCGCCGCCGGGCGTGCTCGAGATCGCAAGCCGGGAGGGCGCCGATCCCGAGCGGGTGATCGCCTTCCATTCGCTCTCCAAGCGCTCGAACCTTCCGGGATTGCGGTCCGGCTTCGTCGCCGCCGGGCCGCAATCCATGGCCCGGCTGCGCCAGCTTCGCGCCTATGCCGGCGCGCCCCTTCCCCTGCCGCTGCAACGCGTCGCGGAACGGGCCTGGTCGGACGAGGATCACGTGCTGCACAACCGCGCCCTCTACGCGCGCAAGTTCGACATGGCCGAGGCGATTTTCGCCGGGATCGACGGGGCAGGGGCGCCCGAGGGGGGCTTCTTCCTGTGGCTCCCGGTGAAGGATGGCGAGGAGGCCGCGCTGCGGCTCTGGCGCGAGACGGGGGTGCGGGTCCTGCCGGGCGCCTACCTGTCGCGCGAGGTGGACGGGCACAATCCCGGCGCGGGTTACGTGCGGGTGGCGCTCGTCGCGCCCGAGGAGGAATTGCAGGGCGGGCTGATCCGGCTGCGCGACTGTCTCTACAGATGATGAGGACGATCTAGCATGGCATACCAGACCCGGGGGCGCGATCCGCTCTTCGACAGCAAGACCCAAGCCGCGCTGGAACGCCGTGGCAAGGAGCTGCTCGGTATCACGCTGATCGGCCTCGGGGTGGCCTGCGCGCTGATGCTGGGATCCTACGTGCCCGACGACACCGGATGGATGAGCGCCTCGGCCGAGCCCGCGCGCAACCTGCTGGGCCGACTGGGCGCCTCGATCGCCTCGCCCCTTTTCGTCATCGTCGGCTACGGCGCCTGGGGGATCGCGGCGACGCTCCTGGTCTGGGGCGCGCGGTTCCTCATCCACAATGGCGAGGAGCGCGCGGCGGGCCGCATCATCTTCGCCCCGATGGGGATCGCGCTGCTCTCGGTCTACGCCTCGACGCATGTGCCCGGCGCGGGCTGGACCCATTCCTTCGGGCTCGGCGGGCTCTTCGGGGACACGGTGCTGGGCGCCATACTGGGGCTGGTGCCGCTGAGCGCGGCCACGGGGCTCAAGACGATGGCGCTGGTGACGGCGGCGGCGGCCCTGACCATGGGGCTCTTCGTCTTCGGCTTTTCGAGCGGCGACATGCGGCGCTTCGGGCGCTGGCTGCTGCGCGGCGTCCTGCTGAGCTATCTCGCGGTCATGAACCTCCTCGGGCGCGGCGGTCACGGATTGGCGCGTGGCCTCGCGACGGGGGCAGGGGGCGCCTTGCGTGCAGGACAGTCGCGCCGCGAGGCACGCCGCTCGGCGCGTGCGCAGCAGTCCCGCCACGGCGATGACGACGAGCGCCTCTTCGACGGCGCATCGCGAAGCCGGCGCGAGATATCGCGCGGACGCGGTGCCGTGCCGCCGGCACCGGAGGATGATTTCGATCCGTTCGATACCGGCGATGACGGGTTCCATATCGAGCCGGCACGGGGCGATGCATCGGGGCACCCGCCGAAGCGCCGCCCGGGTTTCCTGGGGAGACTGCTCGCCCGGCGCAGCGCGTCTGGGTCCGAACTGTCGCTGGACGAGCCGCTCGAAGATGACGGCGAGATCGACGCCGATGACGGCAGCGACCGGATCAAGGCCAAGATCGCAGACGTGATCCGCGCCCGCATGCGCGCCGCGCCGATCCTGACCGCCGGCGCGGCCGGTCAGCGCACCGAGCCGCCCGTGGCCCGGCGCCACCCGCGCGGCCCGGCCCCGATGATCCTGACCAAGGCGCAGGTGCCGCCGCTGCGTGCCGACATGCCCCTCGGCCGCACGCAGGATGCGCCGGCCGACCCGGAATCGGCCGAGATCGCGGCGCGGACGATGGCGGCGCCCCGCCAGGACGATGTCCGGCAGCCGGGGGTGCAATTCGCCCCCCGCCAGGCCGAACATGTCGGCCCGCTCTTCGGCGGCGCGGCAGAGGAGGACCGGGATCCCGCGGACGATCTGTGGGAAGATGGCGGCGCGGCCCGCGAGGCCATGGACATGGACGTGGACGCGCAGGGGAGCGACGGATCGCTGCCCGAGCCCGAGCTGGTCACGCCCTCCGCGGCGCCGGCCTCCCCGAGCTTCAACAGCAGCCGCGAGCTGTCCCGCACCGTGGTTCAGAAGCCGGTGCGCAAGCCCGTTGCCCCGACCGTCGCCCCGCCGGCCGCCACGGCCGACGATACCGCGCGGATGCGCGATCTGGAGCGGCCCGAGGCCGATTACGTCTCCCCGCCCCTCGAGCTTCTGACCAATCCCAGCACGATCGAGCGGCTGCACCTGAGCGACGAGGCGCTCGAGGAGAATGCAAGGATGCTCGAGGCGGTGCTCGACGATTACGGCGTGAAGGGCGAGATCGTCAGCGTCCGGCCCGGCCCCGTCGTCACCATGTACGAGCTGGAACCCGCGCCGGGCCTCAAGGCGAGCCGCGTGATCGGGCTGGCCGACGATATCGCCCGCTCGATGTCGGCGCTCTCGGCGCGTGTATCCACCGTTCCGGGCCGCTCGGTCATCGGGATCGAGCTGCCCAACGAGAAGCGCGAGATGTGCGTGCTGCGCGAAGTGCTCGCGGCGCAGGATTTCGGGGACAGCACGATGCAGCTGCCCCTGGCGCTGGGCAAGGATATCGGCGGCGATCCGGTCGTCGCGAACCTTGCCAAGATGCCCCACCTGCTGATCGCGGGCACCACCGGCTCGGGCAAGTCCGTCGCCATCAACACGATGATCCTGAGCCTTCTCTACAAGCTCAGTCCCGAGGAATGCCGCCTCATCATGATCGACCCCAAGATGCTGGAGCTGTCGGTCTATGACGGCATCCCGCATCTGCTCTCCCCGGTCGTCACCGATCCCAAGAAGGCGGTCGTCGCGCTGAAATGGGTCGTGGGCGAGATGGAAGACCGCTACCGCAAGATGTCGAAGATGGGCGTGCGCAACATCGAGGGTTACAACGGCCGGGTGCGCGAGGCGCTGGCCAAGGACGAGATGTTCAGCCGCACGGTGCAGACCGGCTTCGACGACGAGACCGGGGAGCCGGTATTCGAGACCGAGCAGATCAAGCCCGAGGTGCTGCCCTTCATCGTGGTCATCGTCGACGAGATGGCCGACCTGATGATGGTTGCCGGCAAGGAGATCGAGGCCTGCATCCAGCGCCTCGCGCAGATGGCGCGTGCCTCCGGCATCCACCTCATCATGGCGACGCAGCGCCCCTCGGTCGATGTCATCACCGGCACCATCAAGGCCAACTTCCCCACCCGGATCTCCTTCCAGGTCACATCCAAGATCGACAGCCGCACCATCCTGGGCGAGCAGGGCGCCGAGCAGCTTCTGGGCATGGGCGACATGCTCTACATGGCCGGCGGCTCCAAGATCACGCGCGTGCACGGACCCTTCTGTTCGGATGAGGAGGTCGAGGAGATCGTCACCTACCTCAAGCAGTTCGGGCCGCCCGATTACATGTCCGGCGTGGTCGAGGGCCCCGATGACGACAAGAGCAGCGATATCGACGCGGTGCTCGGCCTTGGCGGCGGCGAGGGCGCGACGGGCGACGATGCGCTCTATGACCAGGCGGTGGCGATCGCGATCAAGGACCGCAAATGCTCGACCTCCTACATCCAGCGCAAGCTGGCCATCGGTTACAACAAGGCCGCCCGGCTGGTCGAGCAGATGGAGGATGAGGGCGTGGTCAGCTCGGCCAACCATGTCGGCAAGCGCGAGATCCTGGTGCCGGAGCCGCAGTGAGCGGCGCGCCATTCCCGCCCGCCAGAAGGGTCCCGCCGGTGCGGGGCCCTTTTTTCATTGGGCCCGTCGCGCGATAACATGCCGCTGATATTGCCCCTCGGTGGCATGGCGGGTCATGGAGCCTTATATCAGCGTCATCACCACGACGCCCCTTGCACAAGGACCGCCACATGAACCGCAGACATTTCCTCGCCACGGCCGGTGCCGCCGCCATTGCCGCCGTCATCGGCGGACCGGCCGCCGCCGCTCCCTTGTCCCTCTCGGAGATCTCGTCCTATTTCAACGGCCTGCAGACGGCGCAGTCCGACTTCACCCAGATCAACAATGACGGGACGATCGCGACCGGAACGCTCGTGATCCAGCGGCCGGGGCGGATGCGCTTCGATTACAACCCGCCCGAGGAGACGCTGGTCATGGCCGGCGGCGGGCAGGTGGCGATCTTCGACGCCCGCTCGAACAGCAAGCGTCCCGAGCAGTATCCGCTGTCGCAGACGCCGCTCAACCTCATCCTCGAGCGCAATGTCGATCTGGGGCGGCGGGGCATGGTGGTCGGGCATCGCCAGGACGGTGCCAAGACGATCGTCGTCGCGCAGGACCCCGAACGGCCCGAGAACGGCAAGATCGACCTCGTCTTCACCGGCAATCCGGTGCAGCTGCGTCAATGGGTCGTGACGGACGGATCGGGAAGCCAGACGACGGTCATCCTGGGCGATCTGCGCCGGACCGGCACGCCGCCCTCTCGGCTCTTCAACATTACTGGCGAGATACAGCGCCGGGGCGGCTGACGGCGCCTTGCGGGCGGGGGCGGCCATCGGCGCGCCGCCCCCGCCCGCGGGGCCAAGGCTCAGGCGCGCCCGCAGGCCCGCAGTTGCGAATCATAGCGCAGCGCCCGCGACTGCACGCGGCCCGCCACCCGCAGCAGCCAGGGCTTGGCGTTGTAGCTGCCGCGCGCGAAGCCGCCGCGCCCTTCGTGATAGGCGAGATACTGGTTGTGCGCATCGTATTTCGCGATGCCGAGCCGCTGGTTCGTCTGGTGCATGTACCAGCCCATGAAATCGGTGGCGTCGTCGATATCGTCGCGCTTGGCGCGGCGGTTGTTGGTGGCAACCTTGTACTCGTCCCAGGTGCCGTCGAGCGCCTGGCTATAGCCGTAGGCCGAGCTTTGCCGCCCCATCGGGATGACCCCGAGCGTGTAGCGCAGGGGCGTGCGCGCATTGCCAATGAACTTCGATTCCTGGTGAATCGTGGCCATCTGGACCGAGACGGGAATGCCCCAGCGACGTTCCGACCGGCGCATCGCCTTGAGATACTTGGGACGCTCGTCGACGATCGAACATGCGTTGTTGAGGTCTCGGGGCGCCGCGTAATTTCCATTTCCGCCGCAGCTTGCGACGAGCATGAGAAGGATCAGGGCGCGAAGGGGTCTGCTCATCTGCCTCTCGCTTTTTCTTGGGTTTTGCCAGCAAGAATATCGAAGATCGCGGCCGGGTGGAAACGCAAATCCCGCCGGTTCACATCACAATTGCCAAGATGAGCGGAAGCGCGGCGACCGAGAGCAGGGTCGAGACGACGACCAGTCCCGCGACGGCATCGGCATCGGCGCCATATTTCTCGGCCAGAAGGTAGCTCGTGACCGCGACGGGCGTCGCGATCTGCAGCACCAGAACGGCGAAGGCCACGGGGGGCAGGTCGAACCAGCGCCCCACGCCCCAGGCGATGGCGGTGCACAGTGCGACCTTGATCGCCGAGAGGATCGCGGCCTGGCTCAGCCGCGCCGGGCTCAGCCGGGCCACCGCCACGCCCAGCGTGATCAGCATGAGGGGAATCGCCATCTGCCCGATCAGCTCGAGCGTGTTGGTCATGAAGCGCGGTGTCTGCCAGCCCTGCCACAGGAAAAGCCCGCCCAACAGCGTCGCGCTCACCATCGGCTCGCGGAATACCTTGGTGATCGAGCCGCCCCCGGAAACCAGCCATATGCCAGCGGTGAAGGAATAGATGCCCATGATCGCGAAAATCACCACGGCATAACCCAGCCCGTCATCGCCGAAGGCAAAGAGGGCGAGTGGAAGTCCCAGATTGCCGGTATTGCCATAGATCAGGGGAGCCAGGTAGGTCCGGATCTCGAGCTTGAAGAGCAGCACCAGTGCCAGCATCGCCGCGGTCACGGCCGCGTAGGTCACCACCGTCGCGAGGGTGACGGTGGTCAGGGCGGCGGGCGTGATCTCCGTCTGCATGAGTGCGACGAAGATCAGGCAGGGCACCGAAAGGGTCATCGCGATGCGGGTGACGAACTGGATGCGGTATTCGTGCCCGAGCTTCACCCAGATGTAGCCGATCGCCGCGAGGAGGAAGACAGGGGCGACGACTTCGGCGACCTTGAGGAGGAGGTTCACAGACTGTTTCCTTTAAAAGCTGGCGATCTGCATGGACAATACATGCATGGAACGGCTAGAAAAGAAGCCGCGGAAAAGGATTAAGCCATGTTGAAATCGCGCGCGAGATATCATCTGGGCCAGATCGTGAGGCATCGGAAACATCCCTTCAGAGGGGTGGTCTTCGACGTGGATGCCATGTTCGCAAATACCGACGAGTGGTATGACGCGATCCCCGAGGACAGCCGGCCGTCGAAGGATCAGCCCTTCTATCATCTGCTCGCCGAGAACGAGCAGAGCTACTACGTCGCCTATGTCTCGGAGCAGAACCTGGTGGCCGATTATTCCGGCGAGCCGGTGGATCATCCCGACCTTCCGGATCTCTTCGGAGACCTGACCGATGGCGCCTACCCGCTGCAGGTCCAGCTGAACTGATCATGCCTCGGGCGCGACCGTCCCGGTCGCCTCGATAGGGCCGCCCGTGGCCTTCCAGGCCGTGAACCCGCCCTCGAGTTCCGCCACGTTCCCAAGCCCCATCGCCTGCAGGTCGCGCGCCGCGAGCGCCGAGCGCCACGAGCTTGCGCAGTAAAGGACGATCTGCACGGGCCGTGCCAGGATCGGCTTGTGGTAAGGGCTCTGCGGGTCGACCCAGAATTCCAGCATGCCGCGCGGCGCGTGGAAGGCACCCGGAATCCGGCCCTCCCGGTCGATCTCGCGCCGGTCCCTGATATCGACCAGAAGCATGTCGGCCGCGTCCAGGCGGGCCCGAACCTCGGCGGCGCTCAGGCTGGTGATCGCGGCCTTGGCATCGGCCACGAGGGTGCTGACGGGGGTTATCGGCATGATCCTGGGTCTCCGGAGTGGGGCGGCGTCTTGCGTTCATGTCAGTATCCAAGCGCGCAGCCGTCCTTGCGCGGATCGGATGCCCCCTCGAGAATGCCGCTATCGGGGTCGATGCGAATGGCCTGGGCGCCGCCGATCGGGGAGGGGCTCACGGTGACCGTGTGACCGCGCCCGGCAAGATCGGCCCGCACGGCATCGCTGTATCCACGCTCGACGCGCAACTCGCCGGCATCGAAGAAGCAGCGCGGCATGTCGATGGCATCCTGCGGCGTCATGCCGAAATCGGCGAGATTGCTGACGAAACGGGCATGACCCGTCGCCTGGTAGGCGCCGCCCATCACTCCGAACGGCGCGAGAAGCCTGCCCTTTCGGCGCAGCATGGCCGGAATGATCGTGTGCATCGGACGCTTGCCGCCCCCCGCCTCGTTCGGATGGCCGGCTTCGAGCGAAAAGCCTGCGCCGCGATTGTGCATCAGGACCCCGAAGCGTTCGGAGGCGATACCGGAGCCGAAGGGGTGGAAGATCGAGTAGATCAAGGAAACCGCCATGCGGTCCCTGTCCACCACGGTGATGTAGACGGTGTCGCGGTGAACCTGCTCGGAGAGCTGCGCCGGGGCGCTCATGGCGCGGCCGGGATCGATCAGCGCGGCAAGGGCGCCGGCGGTGTGCGGGCTCAGAAGGTGATCGAGACGCGTGCCGCCATCGGCGATGAAGCGGTTGCGCGCGTCATAGGCGAGCTTCGTCGCCTCCGCCTCGAGATGCGCGCGCTCGGCCCCGACGGGATCGAGCGAGGCGATGTCGAAATGCGACAGGATGTTCGCCAGGAGGATGGCCGCCGCGCCCTGGCCGTTGGGCGGATGCTCGACAAGCTCGTAGGGGCCGTAATTCCCGGCGATCGGGTTCTCGTAGGTGCTCTGCGTCGCGGCGAAATCCTCGAGCGTGTGGCTGCCGCCGGCGGCGCGCAGGCAGGCGACCATATCCTCCGCCGCCGCACCTTCATAGAAGCCGGCGCGCCCCTCGGTCGCGATGAGCGTCAGCAGTTCCGCGGTCATCGGCGCGCGGAACATCTGTCCCGCCCGGGGCGGCGCGCCGTCCAGCAGATATCGGCGTTTCGCCTCGCCGCCGAGCGCGTCCCGGTGCATGGCCCAGTCGAACGCGGTGCGCGGTGCGACCGGAACGCCGGCACGGGCGTAATGGACGGCCGGCGCGAGCGCGCTGGCAAGCCCCATCCGGCCCCAATCCTCCGAAAGCCGGCAGAAGGCGTCGACCGCGCCGGGCACTGTGACGGATGCCGCCTCGCGCAGTGGCATGACCGTGTGGCCTTGCGTGCGCAATGCGTCGGGGTCGAGCGCGGCCGGACCGCGCCCCGATCCGTTCAGCGCGACGATCCGGTCCTCTCCGGGCGGGGTGAGAAGCACGAAGCAGTCACCGCCGAGCCCGGTCATCTGCGGCTCGCAGATCCCCAGAAGCACCGCGCCCGCGATGGCGGCATCGACCGCGTTTCCCCCCGCCTCGAGCATCTGCACCGCCACCTTCGCGGCCAGGGGGTGCGAGGTCGCGCACATGCCATTCTCGGCAAAGACGGCCGAGCGGCCGGGAAGCTGGAAGTCGCGTGGCATGTCGATGGCTCCGCTTTCATGTCAGAGCCGACACTAGGCGGGCAGATCGACCATGCAACAGGTTTCTGGGGATGGCGGCCAGAGCCGCGGAAGGGATCGGGGGGAATGGCCCGCGCAGCGCCGCCGCAGGCATGGGCCGCCGCGCCGTCGAGCATCGCGGGCCGCCCCGTGCATGCACGGGGCAGGGCTAGGCCAAGTGAGTGCCGCGACAGGATCCTGCGCGGCAGGAGAGCGCTGCGCTGAGGGTCAGGCGGGCAATCCGTCCCTGCAACGTAGGAGCATCATGCGAAATCTGAGGCAATTGCAGCCACCGGTACGCACATAGCTCAGATCGTTCGCGAGGCTTCTGATTAGGAACCAGCCATATCCCCCTTCGGGGCACAGGATGGGTTCCGCATCGGGGTCGCGTTTCTGGCCGCCCGGAAGGCAGCTTCGGGGAAAGGTCCGCCCGTAATCGCGCACCTCGCACAAGAGCGCCTCGCCGGTGCCGTCGGGGCCGTGGCGAATGCGCAGGTCGATGACGCCGCCGGGATCGCCGCGATAGGCATGTTTGACGATATTGGTCAGGACCTCTGCCAGGACGAGTTCGACCGAACTTGCGTCATCGTGCGACAGGCACAACGGCTCCAGCCCTGCGAGGGAGCGGCCCAGCGCGGCACGCACGCTCAGAAGCGAGGCCGAGAAGACCAGGCGCAGCTCCGGCTGCACCATCGCATGCCAGTCGCCGGCGAGACGGCCCGCCGCCGGCAGGGGAGGGTCAGCACGCATGGGCGCGCCCGTCCGGCACTTCGGAGGCCAGGGCGGCATCAGCGCTTTCGTGGATGACGAAGATGGTATCGAGGCATGTGAGGCGGAAGACCTTCGCCACGGCCGGGTTGAGGGCGGCCAGCTCGAGCCTGCGGTCGGGTGCGATCCGTTTCATCGTGCCGATCACGGCCCCGAGGCCGCTGCTGTCGAGGAAGGTGACCTGCGCGAGGTCGAGCACCACGCGGGATGGCGCATCGGCGGTCGCCGCCTGCATCACGTCGCGAAACTGCACCGCCGCCGCCGCGTCGATGCGGGCAGCGTTCACGCTGGCGATCATCATGGTGCCCTGGGTCCGGGTGGTCACGTCCATCATGCTTGTCCTCGGCTGCTCCGAGGTTCAGAAATAAGGCAAGTCGCTTACGAGCTGGTTAAATGTCGCGGCGGGGAGGAACGGAAAATGGAGCAGGTGGTGATTTGCGGGGCGCGGCGCACCCCGATGGGCGGCTTCCAGGGTGCCCTTTCGGAGATGGAGGCATCCGGCCTGGGAGGGGCGGCGATCGCCGCGGTTCTAGAGGATTGCGGCCGTCCGGCCATAGATGAGGTGCTGATGGGATGCGTCCTGCCGGCGGGGCAGGGCCAGGCCCCCGCACGGCAGGCCGGTTTCGCGGCCGGGCTCGGCGAGGAGGTTCCGGCAAGCACCCTCAACAAGATGTGTGGCTCGGGGATGAAGGCCGCGATGATCGCCCATGACCAGATCGCCCTTGGCGGCGCCGAGGTGATGATCGCCGGCGGCATGGAGAGCATGTCGCGCGCGCCCTACATCCTGCCGAAGATGCGCGGCGGCGCCCGGCTCGGCCATGGGGCGGTGATCGACCATATGTTTCTCGACGGGCTCGAGGATGCCTATGACAAGGGGCGCCTGATGGGCACCTTCGCCGAGGATTGCGCCGAGCGGTTCCAGTTCACGCGCGAGGCGCAGGACGCTTATGCGCTGGGATCGCTCGAACGGGCCCGCGCCGCGCAGGAAAGCGGCGTTTTCACCGCCGAAATCGCCCCCTTGCGCATCGAGCGCCGCGCGGGAAGCGTGGTGATCGAAGCCGACGAGCAGCCGGCCGCGGCGCGCCCCGAGAAAATCCCGCAGCTGCGCCCCGCCTTCCGCGAGGGCGGCACTGTCACGGCGGCCAACAGCTCGTCGATCTCCGACGGGGCGGCGGCGCTGCTGATGGCATCGGGCGGCGCGGCGGCGCGGCTGGGCCTTCCGGTGCGCGCCAGGGTGCTGGGCCATGCCACCCACGCACAGGCGCCCGGCCTCTTCACCACCGCGCCGGTGCCGGCGGCGCGCAAGCTGCTGGGCCGGCTCGGCTGGCGGGTCGAGGATGTGGATCTGTGGGAGGTGAACGAGGCCTTCGCCGTCGTCCCGATGGCCTTCATGCACGAGCTGGATGTGCCGCATGAGAGGGTGAACGTGAATGGTGGCGCCTGCGCGCTGGGCCATCCGATCGGGGCGTCGGGCGCGCGGATCATCACCACCCTGCTGCACGCCCTGGAGACGCGCGACCTGAGACGCGGGATCGCGGCGATCTGCATCGGCGGCGGCGAGGGAACGGCGATTGCGATCGAGAGGGATTGAGCTCGCCGCCCGGCGCGCTACCTAGGGGGCTCGCGAACGGGGGCGTGCCGCCCCGGCGATCACAGGAGCCCATGATGGCAGATTACGACAGGCTGCGCGCCACGATCGCCAGCCTCACGGAGGGGGAAACCGACAGCGTGGCGCTCATGGCCACGGTTGCATGCGAGATCCACCATGCCGATACGCGGTTCGACTGGACCGGGTTCTACCGCGTCACCGCGCCCGAGCTTCTGAAGATCGGGCCCTACCAGGGCGGGCATGGCTGCCTCGTGATCCCGTTCTCGCGCGGGGTCTGCGGGGTCGCCGCGCGCCAGGCGCAGGTGCAGATCGTGGACGACGTGGAGGCCTTTCCGGGCCATATCGCCTGTGCGAGCTCGACCCGCTCCGAGCTGGTCCTGCCGGTCTTCGGCCCGGGGGGGGAGGTGATCGCGGTGCTCGATATCGACAGCGACCGGCCCGGCGCTTTCGATCAGGCGGATGCGGATGCCCTCGCGGCGATCCTCGACGATGTCTTCCGCCGCGAAGGCGTGCACTGACCGCCCGCTTCCCACCATAAGACCAATAAAGGTATTCCCAGATGGACATCACCCTTCTCGACGGCGGCATGGGCCAGGAGCTGATCGCCCGCCACGACGCGCCGGCGACACCGCTCTGGTCGACATCCGTGATGATGGATGCGCCCGAGCTGGTGCGCGCCGTGCATGACGATTTCTTCGCCGCCGGTGCCACGATCGCGACCACCAACAGCTATGCGCTGCATGCCGACCGGCTCGATCCGGCGGGGCTCGGCGCCGAGCGTGACGCGTTGATCGCGGTCGCCCTGCGCTTGGCCGCCGAGGCCCGCAACGGCAATGGCGGCGGCAGGATCGCCGGCTCGATCGGACCGCTCGGCGCATCCTACCGCCCCGACCTCGGCCCGCCCGTGGAGCGCACCGCCGCCCTCTACGAGGAGATGGCGCGGAAACTCGCGCCCGGATGCGACATCATCCTCGCCGAGACGCTGTCATCGGTGGAGCAGGCCACCGGCGCGCTGCAGGGGTCCGCGAAGGCGTCCCTTCCGGTGTGGATCGGACTGACGGTCAAGGACGATGACGGAACGCGGCTGCGTTCCGGCGAGCCCCTGGAGGCGCTGCTCGAGGTTCTCGAGGCGCATCCCTGCGCCGCGGTCATGCTCAACTGCTCGCGCCCCGAGGCGATCGCCGAGGGCCTGCCGGTTCTGGCGCGCACGGGGCGGGCCTTCGGAGCCTATGCCAACGGGTTCACGAAGATCTCGGAGGCGTTCCTTGGAAGCCGCCCGACGGTGGACATGCTTTCCGGACGCACCGATCTTGGCCCCGAGGCCTATGCCGATCATGCCATGAGCTGGATCGAACAGGGCGCGAGCATCGTGGGGGGATGCTGCGAGGTCGGGCCGGCCCATATCGCCGCGCTCGCGGAGCGCCTGCGCGCGGCGGGGCACCGGATCGTCTGAGCGGCCGCGCGGGCCCCGCGAAGATCGGATGGCAGAAGACGGGCCGGCAGGGAGCAGGCGCCCGGCACCCTCAAACGCGGTCGCGCGCAATCCCGGCACACGGGTTGCGCGCGGGCACGCGGCGGGCTAACCGCAGCCGCCATGGAGCCTTATGATCCCCCGAGCGATCCGCTCGACATCGTGCATCTCGATCACGAGATCCTTATCGTGAGCAAGCCGGCGGGCCTTCTGTCGGTGCCGGGCAAGGGGCCCGAGCTAGCCGATTGCCTGATCGCGCGCCTTGGCAAGCGTCATCCCGGGGTGTTGCTGGTGCACCGGCTCGACCGCGACACGTCGGGAATCATGGTCTTCGCACGCACGCCGCATGCCCAGCGCCATCTGGGGCTTCAATTCGAGAAGCGCTACACGAAAAAGGCCTACGTGGCGCGCGTCTGGGGCCAGATGGACGAGAAGACGGGCACCGTCGACGCGCCGATCGGCGTCGACTGGCCCAATCGCCCGAGGCAGATGATCGACCCCGAGAACGGGCGCGCGGCGCGGACCGATTGGCGGGTGATGCGGATCGAGGACAACGAGACACGGGTGCGTCTTCATCCCTTCTCGGGGCGGACGCACCAACTCAGGGTGCACATGCTCTCCCTGGGACACCCGATCCTCGGCGACAGCCTCTATGCGCGCGGGGCGGCGCGGAATGCGCCGCGCCTGATGCTCCATGCCGAGAGCCTGCGCCTGCGTCACCCCGATGGTGGTGCATGGATGACCTTCCGCGCGCCCTGTCCGTTCTGAGGGCGCGCGGGGGGCGGGCGCGTCAGTTCAGGAAGGCGTGGATCGCCTGCACTTCCGATTGGGGGATCTCGTGTCCGCCGGGATGCCATGCCAGCGTCACATCGGCCTTCTGCGCCTCGAAATAGGCCGCGAGGGCCTGGGTGGCCGCGGCGGGGCAGATCGGATCGCGCTGGCCGGCAGTGATGAGCACCCGCCTGCCGCCAAGGCCCGGCTGCGGCGCCGGGCTCCACGGGATCAGGGGATGCATCAGCGCCATCACGTCGAAAAGGTCAGGCCGCTCCAGCGCGACGGCTGCCAGGATATTGGCCCCGTTGGAATACCCCATCCCGATCACCGAGGCGGGGGAATGGCGTTCGATCTCGGCCGCGACGAAATCAGCCATCGCGTCCCGCCGGCGCGCCAGATCCTCCATGTCGTAGACCCCTTCGGCCTCCCGGCGGAAATAGCGCAGCATGCCCCCCTCGGAGACATCGCCGCGCGGCGAGACGACATGCGCGCCGGGCACCAGATGCGCGGCCGCGCCGTGAAACTGCGTCTCGTCGGCGCCTGTGCCGTGGAAGGTGAAGACGAGCGGCGCCCCGGGCGCCCCCTCGTGACGGGCGGCTTCATAGCTCATGCGGCATCTCCGATCGGGGCGAGGTGGCGCTCGAGGCGGGCGCGCAGATGTTCGTGCTGCGAAGGCAGCTTCAATGTCTCGCCGAGATGGTCCTGCGGCTCGTCGCGCGTGAAGCCCGGCTCGTTCGTGGCCACCTCGAAGAGGACCCCGCCGGGGGGCCGGAAATAGATCGCCCAGAAATAGTCGCGGTCGATGACCGGGGTGACCTGGTAGCCAGTATCGAGCAACGCCTCGCGCACTTCGAGCTGCCGCGCGCGGTTCTCGACGGCGAAGGCGATGTGATGGACCGAGCCTGCGCCCTGCGCCGCGTGACCGGCCATCGGCAGTTCCTCAAGATCGACGATCGCAGCGGGTCCGCCCCCGGGCACCGCAAGGCGGGTCACGCCATTCTCGCGCCCCAGGGTCTCGTAGCCCATGAAGCCGAGCAATTCGCGCGTCGCACCGACATCGCGAAGCCGCATGGAGGCCGAGTGGAAGCCGCGGATCGCCTGCTCGGCGCCGATATCGCCGCCCGTCCAGGGCGCACGCGGATCGGCGCTTTCGACCAGCACGAGCCGTTCGCCATCGGGCCCGTCGAAGCTGAGCCGCGTCTCGCCGAAACGCTCCTCGGGCGTGATCGCCGTCACGCCCTTCTGCGCCAAGCGCTCGGCCCAGGCGGTGCTGCTGCCTTCTGGAATGGCGAAACCGGTGGCGCCGACCTCCCCGGTGCCGGGCTTGCCGCGGCCCGCGCCGGGGAAGGGGAAATAGGTCATGACCGAGCCGGGGCTGCCGGTCTCGTCCCCGTAGTAGAGATGATAGACATCGGGCGCGTCGAAATTCACCGTCTTCTTCACCCGGCGCAGCCCGAGAATATCGGTGAAGAACGCATTGTTGCGGCGTGCATCGGAACCGAGCGCGGTCACGTGATGCAGTCCCGTGATCTGTTTGAGCATTGGAAACCTCCTCGACTGTTGACGCAGAGATAGGTGATTGCGCCGTCGCATAAAACCATCGCCGTATTGTGCTTAATGTGCATTTCCGAACATGAACGGCGTTGCAATGCGCGCGTGGGGGGGCGGCCGGCGGCGGCTTCCAGCGCAGGACCTGTGCAAGCGGAACGCGCATGCCTACCTGTAGAGGGCAACAACCGGAAAAAGGAGGCCGATATGGCACTTCGCCTGGGCGATACAGCCCCCGACTTCACCGCCGACACCACGGAAGGCGAGATCAACTTCCATGACTGGATCGGCGATGGCTACGCGATCCTCTTCAGTCATCCCAAGGATTTCACCCCCGTCTGCACGACCGAATTGGGGATGATGGCCGGGATGAGCGAGGCTTTCGCCGAGCGAAATGCCAAGATCATCGGCATCTCGGTGGACCCGGTGGAGGATCACCACCGCTGGAAAGAGGATATCAAGGCCTATACCGGCAACCCGGTTTCCTATCCGATGATCGGCGATCCTGACATGAAGATCGCCAAGCTCTACGACATGCTTCCCGCGGAGGCGTCCGGCACCCCCGGCGATCGCAGCCCGGCCGACAACCAGACGGTCCGCACGGTCTTCATCATCGGGCCCGACAAGAAGGTGAAGCTCTCGCTGACCTACCCGATGACGACGGGGCGCAATTTCAACGAGATCCTGCGAGCACTCGATTCGATCCGCCTGACCGCCGAGCACAAGGTCGCGACGCCCGCCGGCTGGACGCAGGGCGGCGATGTGATCGTGACGGGAGCGGTGAGCGACGAGGATGCCGAGAAGGCGTTTGGTGGCTTCGAGCGGAAGCTGCCCTACTTGCGCACCACCAAGCAGCCCGGCTGAACACGGCCGCGAGGCGCAGGAGGGCCCCGCCGCCGGCGGGGCCCTTCGATCACAGGATCATCAGCCGGATCAGGTAGGCGATCATGCCGAGCAGCGTGACGCTTGCCGCCCAGATGAGCACGAACCATCCCGCCCGGCGCCACCACATCAGTGATAACCCTGGTCCGGGTCGAGCTTGCCGCGGAACACCCAGTAGGCATAGGCGGTATAGGCCAGGATGATCGGCACGAGGAAGATCGCGCCCACGAACATGAAGAGCTGGCTCTTGCGCGGGCTCGCCGCATCCCAGAGCGTCAGTTCGGTCGGGATCACGTAAGGCCACATCGACACCCCGAGCCCGGCGAAGCACAGCAAGAAGAGCAGCAGCGTCAGGACCATCGGCATCCAGTCGCGCCCCTCGACGAAGAGCGAACGGGCAAGCAGCACGATCAGCCCCGCCACCAGAAGCGGCACGATCGCGACCTCGAGGATGCCGGGCCATGCGAACCAGCGCTGGAAATATTCCATCTCGAGGAACGGGGTCGCGACGCTCACGGCGATGATGAAGAGCACCGTGATGAAGGCCGCGATGCGCGCCGCGTGCCGCACCCGGTGCTGCACGTCGCCCTCGATCTTCATGTTGAGCCAGCAGGCCCCCAGCAGGGCATAGCCCGCCACCACGGCCGCGCCGCAAAGCAGCGAGAAGGGCGTGAGCCAGTCGAACCAGCCGCCGGCATAGGCGCGGCCCTCGACCTCGATCCCCTGGAGCAGGGTGCCCAGGATGATGCCTTGCGTCAGCGCCGCCATCACCGAGCCGCCGATGAAGGCCGCGTCCCAGAAACGCTCCGAGAAGCGCCGCCCGGCGCGCCAGCGGAACTCGAAGGCGACGCCGCGGAAGATCAGCGCCAGGAGCATCGCGATGATCGGCGGATAGACCGCGGGCATGATGATGGCATAGGCGAGGGGAAAGGCGGCAAAGAGACCGCCGCCGCCGAGCACCAGCCAGGTCTCGTTGCCGTCCCAGACCGGCGCGACGGTGTTCATCAGAAGGTCGCGGTCGCGCTTTTCGGGAAAGAACGGGTAGAGGATGCCGATCCCGAGGTCGAACCCGTCGAGCACCACGTAGACATAGACCGAGAAGGCGAGGAGCAGCGCCCAGGCCACGGTGAGGTCGAAGCTGATTTCCATGGCTGTGATCCTATTTGGCGGTGGCGGTGCCGGTGGCGACGGGCGCGGAGGCCGTGTGACCGGCGGTCCGGATCGGACCGGGTTCGGAGCGCACGCCGCGCTGGCCGGGCTGCGGCGGTACGTGCATCAGCTTTAGCAGGTAGACGATGCCCGCGCCGAAGATCGCGAAATAGATCACGATGAAGGCGATGAGGGAGGCCCCGACCGCCTGTGCCCCGAGGGGCGAGACGGCATCCGCAGTGCGCAGCGTGTTGTAGACCACGTAAGGCTGCCGTCCGACCTCCGTCGTGATCCAGCCGGCGATCACCGCGACCAGCCCCGAGGGGCCCATCACGAGCGCCACCCGGTGCAGCCACTTGTCGTCGAAGAGCCGCCCGCGCACCCGGCTCAGGAGCGACCAGAGCCCGACCAGCGCCATCGCCATGCCGATGGCCACCATCACCCGGAAGGACCAGAAAACGATCGCCACGGGCGGCTCCTCGTCATCGGGAATGGTGTCGAGCCCGGCGAGGGGGGCGTTGAAATCGTGCTTCAGGATGAAGGAGGACAGCTTGGGCACTTCGAGCGCGTAGCGGATGGTGCGGTTCTCGGAATCGGGAATGCCGAAGAGGATGAGGGGCGCGCCATCGGGATGGCTGTCGTAATGCCCCTCCATCGCCATGACCTTGGCGGGCTGATGCTCGAGGGTGTTGAGCCCGTGCAGATCGCCCAGGAAGATCTGCAGCGGTGCGACGATCGCGGCCATCCACATCGCCATGGAGAACATGGTGGTGACGCCGACATTCTTCTTCTCGCCCCGCAGCAGGTGCCAGGCGCCGACGCCGCCGACGATGAAGGCGGTGCTCAGGTAGGCGGCGGTCAGGGTATGGGCGAGGCGGTAGGGGAAGGAGGGATTGAAGACGATCGCCCACCAATCCTCGGGAAGGAACTGCCCATTCTCGCCGATCGAAAAGCCGACCGGGGTCTGCATCCAGCTGTTGACCGACAGAATCCAGGTCGCCGAGATCGCCGTTCCCACGGCCACCATGAGGCAGGCGAACATGTGCAGCCCGTTGCCGACCTTCTCGCGCCCGAAGAGCATGATCCCCAGGAAGCCCGCCTCGAGGAAGAAGGCGGTGAGCACTTCGTAGGCCATCAGCGGGCCGACCACCGGGCCGGCCTTGTCCGAAAAGACGGACCAGTTGGTGCCGAACTGGTAGGACATCACGATGCCCGACACGACGCCCATCGCGAAGGAGATGGCGAAGATCTTGATCCAGTACTTGAAGAGCCGCAGGTAGGCTTCGTTCTTGGTAATCAGGTAGCGGGCGTTGAGCACCGCGAGAAAACTGGCCAGCCCGATCGAAAAGGCGGGGAAGATGAAGTGGAAGGCGACAGTGAAGCCGAATTGTATCCGGGCCAGTGTCACCGCGTCGAAGCCTAGGAATGAGTCCATCTTGTCCCACCGAACTGCTGAAGCGTTGGCTTTCCTTATAGGGCGGAACGGGGGGGAGGTCACGCGGCGGCGGCGGCGCATCGCATCCATGAATGGCGGCAGGATGACGCGGGACCCTGGCGCGGGGAGGCGGGCGGTCCCGGTGCCGGCCGGGCAGGGTGCATTAGAAAAGGGCCGCCCGATCGGCGGGCGGCCCTTCTGTGCGTGTCGTCGGAACGGGCGCGGCGGGGGCCGCGCGCGGTCAGCCGGTGCCCTTGGGGTAGAGGATGACCCGCGTATCCATCGGAACGTCGTTGTAGAGCATCACGATATGCTCGTTGGTCAGACGGGCGCAGCCATTCGAGACGGCGGTGCCGACCGTCCATGGCTGCCCGGTGCCGTGGATGCGCAGGTAGGTGTCGCCCCGCTCGGGCGTGAAGAGATAGAGCGCCCGTGCCCCGAGGGGGTTGTCCGGTCCGCCGGGCATCCCGTCCTCGTACTGTTTGTATTTCTCGGGCTCGCGCTCGATCATGCCGGGCGTGGGGGTCCAGCTCGGCCATTCCTTCTTGGCGCCGACGGTGAACTCGCCGCTCTCGTAAAGGCCCTCGCGACCGACGCCGCAGGTGTAGCTGATCGCCTCGGCCCCCGGCAGTGTCCAGTAGAGCTTGAAGTAATCGGGAAATACGTGGATTTCACCGGGCGCGATGTCATCCCGGATGGTTACCCGCCTGGGAAGGTACTCCTCCGGCAAGACGAAATTCTCGTGCGCGCGCCCTGCGCCGGCGAGCCCTGCGCCCAGGGCCGCGGAACCTGCGGCAAGGAATGTCCGTCTCTTCATATTCATTCTCCGTTCGTGCATCTCGGGTTACCCCCTAACGTATCAGGTGGGGATAAAGTCCCTCAAATATACAGATCTCAATATATCGTGTCCTGCGGGACGCACTGCCCCGTGCCAATGGCGCGGGGAGGTGACCAGGCAAGGCCGGTCACGCCGCTCGTCCGCATGGCAAGCATGGCGCCCCGGGGTCTTTCGGAGCGCCGCGGGGCGCGTGATGCGTATCGACCGGGGCTAATGGCCGCGCAGGGCCTCGATCGTCTCGATCAGAATGATCTCCGCCTCCCGGAAGGCCATGATCGGTTCGTTCGCGGGATTGGTCATCGCGGTGAAAGCCGATTCGCGCAGCTCCGCTGCAAGTTCGGCATCCTCGGACTTTACCCGGATCCGCGAGAAGCCGGCACCGACAGCCTGGTTGGGCGGTGCGGCCTGGTCCGATGCGGCGAGCGGGGCGATCAGGTCGGTGATCGTGTCGCGCAGGGCCTCGAGAGCGTCGGGTTCCAGATGCGCGGTCTGCCTTTGCCCGCCGGGGCCGCGCATGGTGACAGCGCCGTCATCCTCGATGCTCAGCAGGGCCGGCGTGTCGGGGGAGCGGGCCCCCGTCACGTCATATGTCAGGACCGGCTCCGCCATGCCGGGCAGGGCCCGGATGGCGAGAGCGAGGGTCAGGAGAGCGCCGGCGGCCTTCATGCGGCCTTGTTGCGCCGGCGACGAATGGCCCCGAAGGCGCCGAGCCCGGCAACCAGCATCACGCCGCTGGCCGGCAGCGGAACGGGGGAGGGGGCGATCACTTCCTCGAACCCGGCAAGACGGTAGCCCAGGTCGGTGAAGCTGGCGAGGCTGGTGTCGGAGAAGAACGCGTTGGAGCTCAGGAAGCCGGTCATCAGCTCCCTGTTGCCGCAGCCGAATTCCTCGTCCCAGTGGGCGTTGCGCGTGCCTTCGCCGCTGACGATGTCGACGGGAATGAAGGTCGCGTTCGCGTCGCATTCGCCACGATAGGCCTCGAGAGCGGCCGCGCCGGTGTAACGGCCCGATTCGGCTTCATAGAGACCGTTCTCCTCCCACAGGGTGCCGAGGCCGAGCACATGAGCCACCTCGTGGTTGACGAGATCCTCGAGCTGATCGTTGCGCTCGATGTAGTAGAGGTCGATCTGGTCAAGGATCAGCCCGCCGCCGGTGGAGTAGACGTATTCCCCGGCATGCACGGCGCCCGTCGGGCCGGCGGAGGCGAGGGTGCCGAAGGAGCCGTCGATATGGACCGCGCTGGCGTCGATCTGGAACGTGTTGAAGCCCGGGTCGACGATATAGCCGGAGATCATGCTTTCCCAGAACGTCTCGATCCGGCCGAACACGCTCCGCTGGGAGTCGTTGAAGCCGCTGAGGTTGAAGGAAAGGTCGAACGTCGAGGCTTGGACGCTGGCGGCAGCCATAGGAATAGCGGCCGCGGCGAAAGCCGCAGTAAGATAATAGTTCACCTGAGAACTCCTCGATTTTGTCCCGTAACGCGGTTTGTCCGCGCTGTTTGTGTGTAAGGGGACTATCGGAAAGGAATGCTTAAGCGTCAAAGAGAGGGATTGAGATGACCTGCAAATAAGCAGATATGCGCTTCTGGCGCATCGCCCCGGCGGCATTTCGCCGCCGGAGCGTTATTAGGGGAACTACTGACCGGAGGCCTCGGGCAGTTTTTCCTTGCCTGTATCCTGATCGACCATCTTCATCGCGAGTCGCACCTTGCCGCGATCGTCGAAGCCGAGCAGCTTGACCCAGACCTCCTGGCCCTCCTTGAGTACGTCGGAGGGATGATTGAGGCGCTTCTCCTCGATCTGGCTGACATGGACGAGACCGTCACGCTTGCCGAAGAAGTTCACGAAGGCGCCGAAATCGACGATCTTCACGACCTTGCCCTTGTAAACCTTGCCTTCTTCCGGCTCGGCCACGATCGAGTGGATCATGTCATAGGCCTTCTGGATGGCCTCGCCATTGGCGGACGCGATCTTGATGATGCCGTCATCGTTGATGTCGACCTTGGCGCCCGAGGTCTCGACGATCTCGCGGATCACCTTGCCGCCCGAACCGATCACTTCGCGGATCTTGTCGGTCGGGATCTGCATCGTCTCGATGCGCGGGGCGTGGGGGCTGAAATCCGACGCGCCGGAGAGGGCCTTGTTCATCTCGCCGAGGATATGGATGCGGCCATCCTTGGCCTGGGCCAGGGCCTTCTCCATGATCTCGGGCGTGATGCCTGCGACCTTGATGTCCATCTGCAGCGAGGTGATGCCCTTCTCGGTCCCGGCGACCTTGAAGTCCATGTCGCCCAAGTGGTCCTCGTCGCCGAGGATGTCGGTCAGGATCGCGTAATCACCGTCCTCCTCGAGCACGAGGCCCATCGCCACGCCGGCCACGGGGGAGGTCAGCGGAACGCCGGCATCCATCATCGACAGCGAGCCGCCGCAGACCGAGGCCATCGACGAGGAGCCGTTGGATTCGGTGATCTCGGAGACCAGACGGATCGTATAGGGGAAATCCGTCGCCGCCGGCAGGACCGCCTGAAGCGCGCGCCAGGCCAGCTTGCCGTGGCCGATCTCGCGGCGGCCCGGAGGTCCGAAGCGGCCGACCTCGCCCACCGAGTAGGGGGGGAAGTTGTAATGCAGCAGGAAGTTGGAGCGGTAGGTGCCGTGCAGCGCGTCGATCATCTGCTCGTCATCGCCGGTGCCAAGCGTGGTGACGACAAGGCCCTGCGTCTCGCCGCGCGTGAAGAGCGCCGAGCCATGGGTGCGGGGCAGCAGGCCCGTTTCGGCCACAATCGGACGCACCTCGTCGGTGCGGCGTCCGTCGATGCGCTTGCCGTTCTTGACGACATCGCCGCGCAGGACCGCGGATTCGAGCTTCTTGAAGGCGGAGCCGAGATTCTCGTCCTCGAGCTGCTCCTCGCTGAGCTGGCCGCGGATCTGCTCGCGGGCCTGCGAGACGGCAGCGACGCGCTCCTGCTTGTCGGTGATCGCGAAGGCATCGCGCATCTTTTGCTCGCCCGCCGATTTCACCGCTGCATAAAGGTCGGAGTAGTCGGCCGGCTGGAAGTCGAAGGGCTCCTTTGCGGCGTCCTCGGCCAGGTCGATGATCAGGTCGATCACCGGCTGGATCTGCTCATGGGCGAACTTCACCGCGCCCAGCATCTCTTCCTCGGTCAGCTCGTAGGCTTCCGATTCGACCATCATGACGGCGTTCTTGGTGCCGGCCACGACAAGGTCGAGACGCTGCTCGGGCTTGTTGCGCAGATCGTGCATGTCCTCGATCTCGGGGTTCAGCACGTATTCGCCGCCCTCGAAGCCGACGCGGCAGCCGGCGATCGGGCCCATGAAGGGCGCGCCGGAGATGGTCAGCGCCGCGGAGGCCGCGATCATCGCGACCATGTCGGGGTCGTTGACCAGGTCGTGGCTCAGCACGGTGCAGATCACCAGGACCTCGTTCTTGAAGCCCGGAACGAAGAGCGGACGGATCGGACGGTCGATCAGGCGGCTGGTCAGCGTCTCCTTCTCGGTGGGACGCGCCTCGCGCTTGAAGAAGCCGCCGGGCACCTTGCCCGCGGCATAGTATTTCTCGTTGTAATGCACGGTCAGCGGAAAGAAGTCCTGACCGGGCTTTTGCTGCTTGGCGAAGGTGACGTTGGCCATCACGCTGGTCTCGCCGAGCGTGGCGATGACCGAGCCGTCGGCCTGACGGGCGACCTTGCCGGTTTCAAGCGTCAGGGTCTCTTCACCCCATTGCATCGATTTCTTCGTAACGTTGAACATCTACGTTTCCTGTCTCGGCCTCGCGGGCGTTCCCGGACGGCCGTTTGCGTGCGGGGCCCCATGCCCCTTGGCCTTTCGTCATCATTTCCCGGTCGGCAAGGCCCGGACCGCGCGGAAAGATCGCAAGCGTCACGCCCCGCGCCAGGTTCGGCGCGGGGCGTGAGCGATGTCCTTAGCGGCGGATGCCCAGGCGCTTGATCAGGTCCTGATAGCGCGAGACGTCCTTGGCCTTGGTGTAGTCGAGCAGCTTGCGGCGCTGGGCCACCAGCTTGAGCAGACCCCGACGCGAATGGTTGTCTTTCTTGTGGGTCTTGAAGTGCTCGGTCAGCGTGGTGATCCGGCTGGTCAGAATCGCGACCTGGACTTCCGGCGAGCCGGTGTCGCCGTCCTTGGTGGCGAAGTCCTTCATGATCTTCTGCTTGTCTTCTGCGGTGATCGACATCGGGGTCTCCTTTTCAAGTGAGTGTCAGGTATGGCGCAGGCCGGGATGTCGTCCAGCACAGGCCCATGGAGCCCCCCCGCGCGAACGGAAGGGATGCGCGCGTATAGGGGAAAACCCGCCACAAGGGAAGCGCCGCGTCATTTGCGGCGCGAATCGGGCGGGCGGGCCGCGATCATGCCTTGATTGGGGGAACGAACCGGCGGATTTGACCGATTTTCCGGATCAATCTCCCTGTTTCCGGCAGATTGGCGATTGGGTGGCGACAAAAGGGCGGAAAAAAGGCGAAATTCGGGCATGATCCGGAAGAGCGTGTCATTACTTTGTCATCACCACGGCCCAGGCAGAACGCCCAGGTCTCCGTCTGCCAACGGGAGTGCCTTATGATTTACCTGATTGCCTTGTCCCTCGGCGTCGCCCTTGGCGCCTACCTCGTCGGCGAAAGCCGCGCCGCCCGTCCCGCGGCGCCGGTCTTTCCCCGTGCCCGTCTCTCCGAGCCGGGAGCGCCGCGCCGCGCCATGCCCCGGCATGGAAACCGCGGTGCCCATGAATGGGTGCGCGCCGGTGCCCGCGCCCAGCTTCAGCAGACGCTGATCCCGATCGAGGCGCATGCGTCCCACGTGCCCGTCCGGCTCGACCGTCCCTGCCGGATGATCGGCTGAACGCGGCTCCCCCCCCTGCAAGGGTCGCGCCCCCGCGCCGCTGCCATCCGCATCCCGGCCTCGTCCGGCAGTCGCAAGGGCCGCTTCGGATGTCGCTCAGACGGAGAAGAAGGGGACGAAGCTGCGCAGCACGGCCTCGGGGTTCTCTTCCATGACGAAATGTCCGCTGATGCAGGACGCGCTCGTCAGGTCGGGTGCCCAGGAGCGCCAGATGCCCTCCGGATCGCCCGTTTTCGCCGGCATTCCCTCCGCTCCATAAAGATAGAAGACCGGCATGCCGAGCATGCGCCCCGCCGCGCGATCCTCCCGGTCGAGCCGCCGGTCGATGCCGGCTCCGGCACGGTAATCGGCGCACATCGCCGCGCGGCGTGCGGGGTCCGACATCTGCGCCCTGTAGGCGGCAAGGGCGTCCGGCGCGAAGGCCGACAGATCGCCACTGCCCGACCAGTGCGACAGGGTCCAGTCGACATAGCCTGAAGGATCGGCGCCGATCATCCGCTCGGGCAGGGGGGCGGGCTGGGCAAGGAAGGTCCAGTGATAGGCCGTCATCGCAAGCTCCGCCGACCAGGCATCCCAGAAATCGCCCGTGGGAACGATCTCGACCAGGCCGAGACGGCGCACGCGGGCGGGATGGTCGAGCGCCATCCTGTAGGCGGCGCGCGCGCCCCGGTCATGCCCGAGCACACAGGCCGCCTCGATCCCCAGCGCATCGAGCAGCCCGGCGATGTCGTCACCCATGCGCCTCTTGGAGTAGGTTTCATGCGCCGGATCGTCCACCGGGGCGTCGCTCGCGCCGTAGCCGCGCAGATCGGGCACGATCACGTCGAACCGCTCCGCCAGCGCAGGCGCCACTTGCGACCAGCACAGGGAATTTTGCGGATAGCCATGCAGGAGCACCAGCGGCCTGCCGCGTCCCGCGCGCCGCACCGACAGGCGGAGCGGCCCTACATCGACCATGCGGTGATCGAACTGCGAGAATTCCATTCAATATCCTCGTCCGGGCAGGAGGGGTTTCTAAGCATTCATGACGAAGGTGATCTTCTTTCGATACCCCGCTTCAACACAAGTCCCCTAGAGCGACGGAACGCAGGAAAAGCGTCAGGAAGGATCGGCGGTCATGTTCGCGGGAATGTTCTTTGCAAGTCTGCTCGCCGCGACGGCGCTTCCCGATTTCCTCGCGGGGCGGGCCGAGCCGGAGGACGAGGACGATGTCGTGGGCCATCTTCCGGACCCCGACCGCACCTTGCCGGGGGACGCGGCCGGCGCCGAGCCGGCCTCGGCGGAGCGCCCCGGCATGCAGCCGCCGCCATGGCTCGCGCTCCAGGGGCCGCTCGCCCTTGATCCGGGGGGCGCGCCGCGCCTGCCCGCGACGCTCGCCCTCAGTCCCGAACCGGGCGAAACCGTGATCGAGGATTTCATGCCGGGCCGCGATCGCCTGGTGCTCAGCCTCAGCGCGGAGGCCGGCGATTTCGAGTTGGTCGACCGCGGCGATGCGTTGGAGGAGGCGGTGCCGAGCGAGCAGTCGCGCCTGTCCTGGCGTGAGCCCGGCGGCGGCGTCACCGTGATCTTCGCCGATCTCGATCGCCTGCCATCGCACAGCATCGATATGGTCCTCGTCGACCCGAAGACCGGCGAGGCCACGGAACCGGTGATCCTGGCGGAGGTCATGGAGTTCGCGCAGGATGCGGAACCTTCGGATGCCGGCGGGGACCCTGTCGATGATGCGCCCGCCGGTGCGGCCGTCTCGGCCGCGGTGCCCGGCGACATGCCCGAACTGGCCGCCGTGTCGCCGATGCCCTTCGCGGATGCGGCCACGCAACCGCTCGCCGCGGCGGCAGGTCACCTGCCGGAGGGTGGGGGCGTGCATGGCGGTGCCGGCGCGCAGGTGGTGGCGCTGCATCCCAGGTCCCTCCCCGAGGAGGGCACCGCGCCGCCCGGGACCCGCGCGGTCGGGACCCACGAAGCGTCGCCCGCAACGCTCCATGTCCTGCCCAGTGCCGACGAGGGCGGCGAGGATGACATGGTGATCGTGCCGGTTGGCGGGGCAGTCGGGGAGCCTGCCGGGGCGATCGGCCCCTCGGGTGCATATGATGTGCGGGGCGTCCTCGAACCCGAAGCGCCATCCGGCCCCGTCACCGATGAAAACCTCGATGGAAGCGCCGCTGACGGGTCCGCCGGCGAGCCGGTTCTCGTTCCCGTTCCGGGCGCCGATCCGGAGACGTTCTGGCTGACGCGCGGCGGAGAGAGCCTTGCCGAGATCCACGGCTTCCTGCCCGGAGAGGACATTCTCAGGATCAGTCTCGACCCGGAGCAATCGCCGGGGGATCCCACGGTCCGCGTGCTGACGGCGGGTGATGCGGGCGATGCCCTCGTCCTCGTCAATGGCGAGGCGATGGCGATCCTGCGCGGGGCGCCATCCGCACGGGCCGACGATATATATGTCGACCGGAGCCGCACGCTGTTCCGGTAGGGCCTAGTCCTGGCCGGGCCAGGGCTGCGGCTGCGCGGCATAGGGTATGTAGAGCGGATGCTTGGGGTGACCGTGCTTGGTCAGCCCGAGATGACTTATCTCGTGGCCCGCCTGCCGGAGCAGCGTCTCGACCGCCGGTCCGCGATCCTGATAGGCCCCGTGCGTTCCCCAGGCGCAGACGATGCTGTCGGCCCATTCGGCCGAGCCTGCGATCGCGGCATCGTTCTGGGGGCCCACGGGATCGTTCGCGCGGCGCAGGGCCCTGGGATCGGTGTCGCGCCAGGCGAAGATGTTGCAGACCCGGAACCCGCCGAAGCCGAGCGCCCTGGCGCGCCGTTCGCAGCGCTCGACCGTGGGATCGTTCGCCAGCTCCGTCGCGGTGGAGGGGTTGAGCATGACGAAGAGCACGCGGGCGCCCGCGCTGTCCCAGACACGGGTCAGCTCGTAGCGATAACGTTCGCAAGGCGAGTAGAGGGCGCTGCTCTCGGCATCGTTCTTGCGCGCCTCACGCCGGATCATCGCCCGCCTCCCCGCCCGCCGGTGGAACCGGGGCCGCCGCTCCGCCCGAATGCGGCAGGAGCACGCGGCTCGGATGGATCATCCCGGCCCTGTAGGTGCCGATCGCCACCGCGGCGCCCTGATGGGATGCCCAGCAGGTCTCGCCGAACTCGGCCTCGGAGCTGAGAACCTGCGCGGGATTGCCGTTGCGAAGGGCGCGGGCCGCTTCCTGGGTGCAGCGCACCTGCGGCAGATCGACCAGCGCGACCTCGATCGGGTGCAGGAAATCGTCGATCCGTTCCGTCCGCGCATGCGCCTCGAGCGCCTCCAGCGTCACCGCGTCCTCAAGCTCGAACGGACCGGACCAGATGCGCCTGAGGCTGCGCACATGGGCATGGCAGCCCAGCATCTCTCCCAGATCGCGCGCGATCGCCCGCACGTAACCGCCCTTGCCGCAGACCATGCGCAGCACGGCATGATCGTCATCGGGGCGCGCGGTCATCACAAGCTCGTCGACGTGAAGCGGGCGGGCGGCGATCTCGACCGCCTCCCCCGCACGCGCGCGCACATAGGCACGCTCGCCGTCGATCTTGACGGCGGAATATTGCGGCGGCGTCTGCGCGATATCCCCGGTCAGCGCGGGAAGCGCGTCGGCGATCTGCGCGTCGCTCGGACGCGCCTCGCTGCTGGCGATGACCCGGCCCTCGGCATCGTCGGTATCGGTGGCCTGACCGAAGCGGATGGTGAACTCGTATGCCTTCAGCGCATCGGCGATATGGGGCACGGTTTTCGTCGCCTCGCCAAAGGCCACCGCGAGGATGCCCGTCGCATCCGGATCGAGCGTTCCGGCATGCCCGGCCTTGCGCGCCTCGAAGGCCCAGCGCAGCTTGTTGACCACGGCGGTCGAGGTCATTCCGGCCGGTTTGTCCACGATAACCCAGCCGGAGATGTCGCGGCCTTTGCGTCTGCGTGCCATGGATTGGTCCTTCGTCGTCGGGGAGGGGTTCTGGGGGCGGCGCGCCTGTCAGCCGGCGGGAACGGCGGTGCCCAGGATCGGTCCCATGGGCAGGCCGATATCGCGGCGCCCCATCTGCGGCGCGTAGAGCTTGGAGACGCTGCCATCGAGATAGAGTGCGTCCGGTGTGCCGAGCACGTCGCGGAAGAAGCGTGCGAAGCCGTGGAAGTTCACCGGCCCGTCGGACATCGCCAGCCAGACGGTGCGGCCCCCGTCGCGCACGCCCACCCCGTTGCGCAGGTTCAGCGAATCGCTGTCCTCGATGAAGCGCGGATGCAGCGCCCCGTCCAGCACGAGCATCGGCCCGCTCTGCGTGGCATGCAGGCAATCGGGCTCCTGCGCGGCGAAGGCCCGGCTTTCGAGGATGGCGGCGCGGCGCGGCTGCAGGCACAGGACCCCGTTTGGAAGCAGCCCGAAATTGCCGGGCCCCTCCGAAGTGACGACACGCATCGCCTCCTGCCCGTCCTCGACATAGTGCCCGACGGGGGTGCGGTCGGGATGATACATGCCGCCATTCATCGCGATGCCGAGCCGTTCGCCGCCGCGTTCGAGATGGGCGTCGAGCGCCGAGAAACTGCCGAAAGGACGCCCGTCTGGCCCATCGAGCCAGAGGCGCAGGGTCTCGCGCTCCATGTCCACGGCACAGGCGGTGAATTGGGTGCCCTCGAAACGCATCTTGCGGCATTGCCCGCCCTCGCCGGCATCCTCGGCAAGGGCCGGCGCGCCGAGCGCCAGCAGAAGAAGGGCCGCACGCCGCAGCATGGGCTAGGCGCCGTCCCGGCCGTCGGGCGCGCCGCTTCCGTCCTCGCCCCCGCCGCCCTCAGCCTCGCCGTCCTCGTCCCCATCCACGTCCCGGCGCACCTCCTCGCGTGCGAAGAGAGCCCGCGTCTCGTCCATCCGGTCGAAGGTCTCGTCGATCAAGAAACGCAGGTCGGGCGCGAATTTCAGGCTCATCTCCTTGGAGATCGCACGCCGCAGCTCCGACTTGTTGCGCTTGAGCGCCTGGATCGCCATCTCGCGGTTGCCACCCCCGAGCGGCAGGACATAGGCCGTCGCGATGCGCAGGTCCGGCGAGGCGCGCACCTCGCTCACCGTGATCGACATCGCGTTGAGGTCGGGATCGTGGATGTCGGCACGGTTGAGCACATCGGACAGGGTCCGGCGAATCAGTTCGCCGACGCGCAACTGTCGTTGTGAGGGACCGTGCCCGTCTGAGAAGCGGTTCTTTGCCATGGGCCTGCATTTAGGATGCCGGGCGCGGTTGCGCAACTATGGCTTTGCGCCGGGTGGCGCCGCGAGCTAAGCCGGAGGTCTCTGAATGAGGAGGACGAGATGAGCAAGCTTCCCGGAATCGTCGTCACGGGGGCGTCCGGCCGGATGGGCCGGATGCTGATCGAGGCGGTCTGCGCCAGCGACGCGGCACGGCTCGTGGGCGCGGTCGAGCAGCCCGGCCATGACTGGATCGGACAGGATGCCGGCACCGCGATGGGCAATGCGCCGGTCGGGGTCACGGTCACCGACGATCCTCTCGAATGCTTCGCCGCCGCCCATGCCGTCATCGACTTCACCGCGCCGGCCGCCACCCTGGACTACGCCCTGCTGGCCGCACAGGCCCGTGCCGTGCATGTCATCGGCACAACGGGGCTGAGCGAGGCGGATATCGCCAAGATCGACGCCGCGGCACGCCACGCGGCCGTGATCCGGGCGGGCAACATGAGCCTTGGTGTCAATCTGCTGACCCGGCTGGTGGCCCGGGTGGCCGCGGCGCTCGACGACAGTTATGACATCGAAGTGGTAGAGAGCCACCACCGCCACAAGGTCGATGCGCCCTCCGGCACGGCCCTGATGCTCGGCGAGGCCGCGGCCGAGGGGCGCGGCGTCAACCTCGGCGCGATGTCCGACCGTGGACGCGACGGGATGACCGGCGCGCGCGAACCCGGCCGCATCGGTTTCTCGGCCATCCGTGGCGGCGACATCATCGGCACGCATGACGTGATCTTCGCCGGCCAGGGCGAGACGATCACGCTGAGCCATGTCGCGACCGACCGCTGCCTTTTCGCCCGCGGCGCGGTGAAGGCGGCCCTGTGGGGTGTCGGAAAGCCGCCCGGTCATTACGACATGCTCGACGTTCTCGGCCTGAACTGACGCGCCGAGACTGCGCGCGTCCAGGGGCGCGCGCTTTTGCCGGCGGCGCACCCGTGCGTGGAGCCGCCGGCGCGAAGGTGTCGCGGGCTCAGAAGTCGATGGCGAGGCCGCTTTTCTCCCAGTCGCCGTAGCGCACCGGCTCGGGTCCGTCGCGCCCGCCCAGTTCGACGGGGGCGGGATGCGCGGCGGCCTGCGCGAGGCGGCTGGCGCGGCGCTCCTCGGCTTCTGCAAGCGCCCGGCGTGCGGCGGGAGGGAGATCTTCACCTGTTTGCGTTGTCATGGCGTGCGATCCTTGTTGTGGCCCTTGGCTTGATATAACTGCGAACTCGGCCTGCTCAAGGCCGGGGCCGCCGGCGCGGCCCCGCAAATCCGGGCGTGACGACTTGGATCCATGGAGAACGGCCGATGCCAGCACCGACAATCGATCCCGCACGTGCGGCAGCCCACGCGCTGCTGTGGCAGGTCCACAGCGAGCAGCGCCTCCTGCTCGACGTCATGCCCAAGGTGCTTGGCCCACTCGATCCGCCGGTCAGGGCCCGTGCGCAGCGTCTCGCCCTCGGCAGCCTGCGCTGGGCGGATCGCTCCGATCGGGCCCTGGGCCCGTTCCTGCGGATAAAGCCGTGGCCGGGCGTGCATCACGCGATGCATCTGGCGCTCTACGAGGTTTTCGTCGAGGGGGCCGCGGCTCACGGCGCGGTCAACGCGGCCGTTGATCTCGCCCGTCTCTCCGAGCGGGGCCGCGGGCAGGCCGGCCTCGTCAACGGCGTGCTGCGCAACGTGCTGCGACAGGGGCCGGAGGCCTGGGAAAAGCTACCGATACCGCGCCTGCCCAAGTGGTTGCGCAAGCCTCTGATCGCCGATTTCGGCAAGCCTGCGGTGGCCGCCATGGAGGAGGTCTTCGCCGCCGCCCCGCCGCTCGATCTGACGCCGGGCGACGGCGATGGCGCCGGTTGGGCCGAGCGGCTTGGCGGGCGCCTCATGCCGGGCGGTTCGGTGCGTATCGACCAACCGAGACAGGTCAGCGCGATGGAGGGGTTCGCCGAGGGGCGCTGGTGGGTGCAGGACATGGCCGCGGCCTTTCCCGCGCGGGCGCTCGGCGCGGCGCCCGGAATGCGGGTGCTCGACATGTGCGCGGCCCCCGGCGGCAAGACGATGCAGCTCGCGGCGGCCGGCGCGCAGGTGACGGCGCTCGACATCTCCGAGCGGCGGATGCAGCGCGTGGCGCAGAATCTCGACCGCTGCGGCCTGTCTGCAGAGTTGGTGATCGGTGACGCGCTCGAACACGATGCCGAACCCTACGACGCGGTCCTGCTCGATGCGCCCTGCACCGCGACAGGCACGATCCGCCGCCATCCCGACCTGCCGCATGCCAAGACCGGCGAGGATTTTCCCGACCTCTTCGCGCTGCAGGCGAGGATGATCGACAAGGCGCTGTCGCTGGTGAAGCCCGGCGGGCGTGTCGTCTTCTGCACCTGCTCCTTGCTGATCGACGAGGGCGAGGAGCAGGTGCGCGACGCCATGGACCGCCATCCCGGCCTGCGCGCCTGTCCCGAAGCGCTGGACCTGCCGGGGCTCGATCCGTCATGGATTGGTCCGGAGGGCGGCGCGCGGCTGCGTCCGGACTTCGCCGCCGGGATCGGCGGGATGGACGGGTTCTATATCGTGGTGCTGCAGCGGCCCTGAGCCGCGGGCGCCGAGGATGGAGGCGGCGATGACAGGGATCGCGGCGATGCCGGGCAGGGGCGACAGGCCGAAGATCGAAGCCCGGCCGGGGATCTGCGCCGGGCCGGGGGCGCGGCGATGAGCGGCCGTGACGCGTCGGCGCCGGATGCGCCCGCGCGGCCCGGCGGTTTGCGGGCCGGCCTGTCGCGGCTCTTGCGGCGCGAGACAGGTTTCGCGCGCTGGCCCGCCCCGCGCGCCCATGGCCGCCCCGAGGCCGGGCGCCACCTGATGGCGGGCCGCTTCCTGCAGGGCGGGCATCTGGTGGAGGTGCCGCCGGCCGATCTCTGGACTGCCGAGGCGCCGGGCTCGGGCTTCACCGACGCGGTGCAGGGGTTCGCCTGGTTGGACGATCTGGCCGCCGAGGGCGGCATGGCCGCACGCGAGACCGCGCGCCGCCTCGCCGCGGACTGGGTCGCGGCCTTCGGGGCCGGGCAGGGGCCGGGCTGGCGTCCCGACATCGCCGGACGCCGGCTTTCGCGGCTGGTGCTCCATGCCGAGTTCCTCGGGGCGGGGCAGCTTGACGCGCCGGGCCGGGGGGCGGCGGCGCATCGCCGGACGCTGGCGCGGCATATGCGCTTCCTGTCGCGGGGCTGGCGCCATGCGGCGCCGGGCGTGCCGCGGGTCGAGGCGCTGATGGGCCTCGTGCTCGGGGCGCTGACGCTGCGCGGCCAAACGCGGCAGCAACGCCCGGCGCTGCGGCATCTGGGCGAGGAATGCGCCCGCCTCGTGGACCGCGAGGGCGGGATCGCGAGCCGCACGCCCGAGACGCTCGCCATGCTCTTCACGCAGTTGACCTGGTGCGCCGAGGCGCTCGCGGAGGCGGGCCGCCCGCCCGTGCCCGCCATGATCGCGGCACTCGCGCATATGGCGCCGACCCTGCGCGCGCTGCGCCACGGAGACGGCAGCCTCGCGCGGTTCCATGGCGGCGGGCCGGGGCATGCCGCGCAGCTCGACGCCGCGCTCGCAAGTCCCGCGGCCGGGCCGCGCGGACGCCCCCCGCAAGGCATGGCGATGGGCTTTGCACGCCTTGCACGCGGCCGGGTGACGCTGATCCTCGACGCGGCGGCGCCGTATCCCGCCTCTCCCCGCGCGCATGCCTCCACGCTTGCCTTCGAGCTGAGCTCGGGCCGCCGCCATCTCGTGGTCAATTGCGGCTCCGGCCGCGCATTCGGCGAGAAATGGGCGCGTGCGGGAAGGGCCACGGCCTCGCATTCGACCCTGTCGATCGACGGTCATTCCTCCGCGCGCCTCGCGGCGCCCGCGGCCGACCGGGCGCAGATGATGGTCGAGGCCCCCCTCCACGTGCAGATCGAGCGCCGCCGCGCGGTCACGGGCATCGGCCTGATGGTACGCCATGACGGCTACGTGCCGAGCCACGGGCTTACCCACAAGCGCGAGATCGAGCTCGATCACGAGGGGCGGACGCTGCGCGGCGAGGATACGCTCGGCGTTCAGGCCGATACCCATGTTCCGCTGTTCCAGAACGCGCTGCGCGCGGAGGGGCAGGACGGCATTCCCTACCGCATCCGGTTCCACCTGCACCCTTCGGTGGGCGCGCGGCTCGACGATGCGGGGCGGATGGTCGAGTTGATGCTGCCCAGCGGCGAGCCGTGGGTCTTCCGCCATGAAGGGTCGGCGCGGCTTCTGCTCGAGCCGTCGGTCTATTTCGCCGAAGGCAGCCTTTCTCCGCTGGCAAGCAAACAAATCGTTCTAACTTCGCGCGCGGTGGAGTATGCGAACCGCGTCAGCTGGACGCTGGCCAAGGCTTATGGCTCGCCGGATACCGTTCGCGATCTCGATTGGGATCCGTCCGGACGCTCCGGCGGGGATGGATGATAAAGGACCAGACATGACCGCTTCCACCGCCCCGATCCGCCGCGCGCTGATCTCCGTTTCCGACAAGACTGGACTGACGGAGCTTGGCGCGGCCCTGGCCGAACGGGGGGTCGAGCTGCTCTCCACCGGGGGCAGCGCCGCGGCGTTGCGCGGCGCGGGATTGACGGTGCGCGACGTCTCCGAGATCACCGGCTTTCCCGAGATGATGGACGGCCGTGTCAAGACGCTCCACCCCAAGGTGCATGGCGGGCTCCTGGCGCTGCGCGACGCGCCGGAACATCTCGCCGCGATGCAGGAGCACGACATCCTTCCCATCGACCTGCTGGTGGTCAACCTCTACCCGTTCGAGCGCACGGTCGCCGGCGGCGGCAGCTATGACGACTGCATCGAGAACATCGACATCGGCGGGCCCGCGATGATCCGCGCCGCGGCCAAGAACCACGGCGACGTGACGGTGATCGTGGATACCGGCGATTACGATGCCCTGCTGTCCGAGATGGACGCGCAATCGGGCGGCACGCGGCTCGAGTTCCGCAAGTCGATGGCACAGATCGCCTATGCCCGAACCGCCGCCTATGACGCGGCCGTCTCCGGCTGGATGGCCGGGGCGATCGGCGAAGGCGCCCCGCGCCGCAGGGCCGTGGCCGGAACCCTTGCCCAGACGCTGCGCTACGGCGAGAACCCGCACCAGTCGGCGGCCTTCTACCGCGACGGATCGGAGCGTCCCGGCGTGGCCACCGCGCGGCAGCACCAGGGCAAGGAGCTGTCCTACAACAACATCAACGATACCGACGCGGCCTTCGAGCTGATCTCCGAGTTCAGGCCCGAGGACGGGCCGGCCTGCGCCATCATCAAGCATGCCAACCCTTGCGGCGTGGCGCGCGGCGACAGCCCGGCGGAAGCTTACGGGCGGGCCTTCGATTGCGACCGCACCTCGGCCTTCGGCGGGATCATCGCGCTCAACATGCCGCTCGATGCGGCCACCGCCGAGGCGATCACCGGCATCTTCACCGAGGTGGTGATCGCACCGGGCGCGGACGAGGGCGCGCGGGAGGTCTTTGCCCGCAAGAAGAACCTTCGCCTGCTGACCACCGAGGGGCTCGCCGATCCGGCGGCGCCCGGCCTGACCTTCCGGCAGGTGGCCGGCGGTCTGCTGGTGCAGGACCGCGACAGCGGCCGCCCCGACCCCGATGCGCTGCGCTGCGTCACCCGCCGGCAGCCATCCGAGGCAGAGATGGCGGACCTGCTCTTTGCGTGGACCGTGGCCAAGCACGTCAAGTCCAACGCCATCATCTATGCCCGCGACGGGGCGACGGTGGGCGTGGGCGCCGGGCAGATGAGCCGCATCGACAGCACCCGCATTGCCGCCCGCAAGGCCGAGGACATGGCCGAGGCGCTCGGCCTCGATCAGGCCCCGACGCATGGATCGGTGGTCGCGTCGGATGCCTTCTTCCCCTTCGCCGACGGTTTGCTCGCGGCGGCGGGCGCCGGGGCGCGGGCGGTGATCCAGCCGGGCGGATCGATGCGCGACGATGAGGTGATCGCGGCGGCGGACGAGGCGGGGATCGCCATGATCTTCACCGGCATGCGTCACTTCAGGCATTGAGTATGTGGGTCCTGGCCAAGGTCGCGGCGGCGATCATCCTCCTCGATCAAATCACCAAGATCATCGTCGTCGAATGGCTCGGGCTCAGGCATGTGGGCGAGATCGACGTGTTGCCGCCCTATCTCAACCTGCGCATGGCGTGGAACGAGGGGGTCAATTTCGGGCTCTTCGCGAGCGGCAGCGACGTGGTGCGATGGGGGCTGATCGGCGTGGCGCTGGCGATCTCGGCCTGGGTGGTGATCTGGGTCTGGCGCGAGGGCGCGCGCCATGCGGCGCTGATCTGCGCGGGACTGCTCGTCGGCGGAGCGCTCGGCAACGTGATCGACCGGCTGCGCTACGGCGCCGTGGCCGATTTTCTCAACGTCTCGTGCTGCGGTTTCGACAATCCCTATGCCTTCAACATTGCCGATATCGCGATCTTCGCGGGGGCGATCGGCCTCGTGCTCTTCACCGGGCGCAAGGACACGGCAGGCTGACCCGGGAGAGGGCATCGACCGGGCCTCGTGCGGGCTGGCCCGGTCGGGCAATCCCGTTAACGACCCCCCGTGACGGCGCCCGCGGATTGCGGTAAACCCGCCGTCACGGGGGATGGCGCGCGGGGCGCGCGGGTGAAAGGGAAGCGGATGAAGCTCAGGATCGTGACACGTGGCGGCGTCGCTCTCGCAATGGCCCTCCTGGCGGGTTGCGGCGGCGGCGAGCCGCGCCTGATGAGCTTTTCGGGTTCGGGCAGCGGTCCGGACGAATTCGCGATCCTTCCCGGCAAGCCGCTCGAGCTGCCGCCCCCCGCGGCGCCGCTTCCGGTGCCCGTTCCCGGCGGTGCCAATCTTGCCGATCCCACGCCGCAGGCCGACGCGGTCGCGGCCCTCGGGGGCAGCCGCGCGGCATTGGCCGGCGGCGCGATCACCGACCAGGCGCTGATCGCCCATGCGGGGCGCAACGGGATCGACGGCAACATCCGCGGCGAGCTTGCCAGCCGCGATCTCGATTACCGCCGCCGCAATGACGGCCGGCTTCTCGAGCGGCTTTTCGGGGTGAATGTCTACCTGCGGGCCTACGAGCCGCAATCGCTCGACCAGTATGGCGAGCTCGAACGCCTGCGCGCCTCCGGCATCCGCACCCCCGCCGCCCCGCCGCCCAGCGCCGCCCGGTGATCCGCTGGCGCAGGTTTCACCCTGCGCTCTCGCGTCCCGCCGCGGGCCTGCCGGATGCGCCGCGCCGCCCCGGCATGGTCACAAGAGTGGCACCGGGGATTGAAGCGGCGCGGCCCGCCGATAAATTGATCGCATATCTCACCCGAGGAGAATTCATGCCGCGTTTCCATGCCCCGGCCCTGTGCGCCGGCTTCCTGTCCCTCCTTGCCGTGCCACCGGCCCTGGCCGCCGAGGTCAGCAGCTTCACCCTCGACAACGGCATGGACGTGGTCGTGCTCGAGGATCACCGCGCGCCCGCCGTGGTGCAGATGGTCTGGTACAAGGTCGGCGCGGCCGACGAGCCGGCAGGGGTCTCCGGCATCGCCCACTACCTCGAGCACCTGATGTTCAAGGGTACCGACACCCTGGCGCCGGGCGAGTTCTCCGAGGTGGTCGCGGCGCAGGGCGGCAGCGACAACGCCTTCACCGGGCAGGACTACACCGGCTATTTCCAGCGCGTGGCCGCCGATAGGCTCGAGCTGATGATGGAGATGGAGGCGGACCGGATGCGCAACCTCCAGCTCGACGGCACCGATATCGTGACCGAGCGGCAGGTGATCCTCGAGGAGCGCAACCAGCGCACCGAGAGCGATCCAGGCGCGCTCTTCGGCGAGCAACGCGACGCGGCGCAATACCAGAACCACCCCTATGGCATTCCGGTGATCGGCTGGAAGCACGAGGTCGAGCAGCTCGAGTTGCATGATGCGCTTGATTTCTACGAAACCTATTATGCGCCGAACAACGCCATCCTGATCGTGGCGGGCGATGTCGAGCCGGACGAGGTGCGCCGCCTTGCCGAAACCTATTACGGCCCCGTGGCGCCGACGCCGGGCCTCGAGGAGCGGACCCGCCCGCAGGAGCCGCCGCAGCGTGCCGAGCGGCGCATCGTCTACGAGGATGCCCGCGTCGCGCAGCCCTATGTCATCCGCAGCTATCTCGCGCCCGAGCGCGATCCGGGCGCTCAAGAGACGGCGGCGGCGCTGACATTGCTGGCCGAGCTCCTGGGCGGCGGGCAGACCTCCGAGCTTACGCGCGCCCTGCAATTCGGCACCGGCGAGGCGCTCTATACCTCGGCCTTCTACAACGGCACCGCCTATGACGACACGACCTTCGGGCTGGTCATCGTGCCCGCGCCGGGCGTGAGCCTCGAGGCGGCGGAAGATGCGCTCGACCGGGAAGTGGCCGCCTTCATGGAGCGCGGCGTCGACGAGGCGCAGCTCGAGCGGATCAAGATGCAGCTGCGCGCCGCGCAGATCTACGAGGAGGACAGTGTTCAGGCGCTTGCCCGCCGCTATGGCGCCGGCCTGACCACCGGTCTCGGGATCGACGATATCGAGGCTTGGCCGCAGATCCTGCAGGAAGTGACGCCGGAGCAGATCATCGCGGCGGGACGCGAAGTCCTGCGCCGCGACGCGGCCGTCACGGGCTGGCTGCGCGCGCCCGAGCCCGATGTCGAGGCATCCCGGGACGCCGCCGCGAGCCCCGCGCAGGCGACCATCGCGCCGCTCGATCTGCCGGCGGGCCAGAACGCCGATCCCGAGCCGCAGGAGGCCGGGCCCGGCGGAGATGCCACCGGCGACGAGGACACCGCGCCCCGCGGCGCTTCCACCGATGAGGTGACACAATGATCAGATTCGCGCTCTCCGCCGCCGCCGCCGCGGTGCTTGGCCTGCTCTCCACGGCGCCGGTCCATGCCATCGAGATCGAGCAGGTGAAATCGCCGGGCGGCATCGAAGCCTGGCTGGTCGAGGAACCCTCGATCCCCTTCACCGCGCTCGAGATCCGCTTTCGCGGCGGCACGGTGCTCGACCGGCCGGGCAAGCGCGGCGCGGTCAATCTGATGACCGGGCTTCTGGAGGAGGGCGCGGGGGATCGCGACGCGCAGGCATTCGCCCTTGCCCGTGAGAGCCTCGCCGCCAGCTTCGCCTTCGACGCCTATGACGACGCGGTGTCGATCTCGGCCCGGTTCCTGACCGAGAACCGCGACCGAGCGGTCGCACTCCTGCGCGATGCGCTGGTCGCGCCGCGCTTCGAGCAGGACGCGATCGACCGGGTGCGCGACCAGGTGCTCTCGATCATCGCGACCGACAGCACCGATCCGGGCGCCATCGCCCGGCGCAGCTTCGATGCCGCCGCCTTCGCGGGCCATCCCTATGCCACCCCCAAGGACGGCACCGCCGAGACGGTCGGCGCGCTGACCCGCGAGGACATCGTGCAGGCCCATGCCGACACGCTCGTGCGCGACCGGGTCTTCGTGGGCGCGGTCGGTGACATCACCCCCGACGAGCTTGGGCTCCTGCTCGACAATCTCCTGGGTGACCTGCCGCAAAGCGGTGCGCCCTTGCCCGGGGATGCGGGATACGCGCTCGAAGGCGGTGTGAACGTGGTGCCGCTCGACACGCCGCAATCGACCATCCTCTTCGGGCACGAGGGGATCGAACGTGACGATCCGGATTTCTTCGCCGCCTATGTGGTCAATCAGATTTTCGGCGGGAGCGGCTTTGAATCGCGCCTCATGCAGGAGGTCCGCGAGAAGCGCGGCCTGACCTACGGCATCGGCACCTATCTCGCGCCGATGCTCAACGGCGAGCTGCTCATGGGATCGGCCGCGACGGCCAATGCCCGTGTCGGCGAGACGATCGAGGTGATCCGCGACGAATGGGCCGCGATCGCGCAGGGCGTCACGCAGGAGGAGCTGGACGCGGCGAAGACTTTCCTGACCGGGGCCTACCCACTGCGCTTCGACGGCAACGCGACCATTGCCGGGATCATGGTCGGCATGCAGATGGAGGGCCTTCCGCCCGAATACATCACCAGCCGCAACGAGATGGTCGAAGCCGTGACCCTCGACGATGCCCGCCGGGTGGCCGAGCGGATCTTCCATCCCGAGGATCTGCATTTCACCGTGGTGGGACAGTCCGAGGGGCTCCCCGGCCAGGAGTGAGACGAGCGCGCGCCCGACCGGAAGGCGCGCGTTTTCACCATGTCGAATCGCGAAGTGGCATGCTACCCATGGTGGCATGTCACTTGATGCACCCAACATGAGCCAGCAGCGCCCGATCATCAGGCAGCTTGACGACGCCGCGATCAACCGCATCGCGGCGGGCGAGGTCGTCGAGCGGCCCGCCTCCGCGGTCAAGGAACTGGTCGAGAATGCCCTTGATGCCGGGGCCCGCCGTATCGATGTCGAGATCGCCGATGGCGGCAAGACGCTGATCCGTGTTGTGGATGACGGCTGCGGGATGTCGGCGGCCGAACTGCCGCTCGCGTTGTCGCGGCATGCCACGTCCAAGATCGACGGTACCGACCTTCTCAACATCACCAGCTTCGGGTTTCGGGGCGAGGCGCTCCCATCGTTGGGCGCGGTGGGCCGCTTGTCGGTCACCTCGCGCGCTGCGGGCGAGGAGGGGGCTTGCCTGAAGGTCAATGGCGGGGCGCTCGACCCGGTTCGCCCCGCCGCGCATAACGGCGGCACCACGGTCGAGCTGCGCGATCTGTTTCACGCGACCCCGGCGCGGCTCAAGTTCATGCGCACCGACCGCGCCGAGGCGCAGGCGGTGGGCGAGGTGCTGCGGCGCCTCGCGATGGCCGAGCCCTTCGTCTCCTTCACCCTGCGCGACGTGAGCGGGGCGGCCGGCGGGGCGGGGCGGTTGAGCTTTCGCGCCGATGCGCAGACCGGCGATCTCTTCGATGCGATGCGCGCGCGCCTTGGCCGGGTGCTCGGCCAGGACTTCGCCGAGAACGCCCTCAGGATCGAGGCGGAGCGCGAGGGGATCGGCCTGTCGGGCTTTGCTGCCCTTCCCACCTATTCGCGCGGTTCGGCCAGCCTGCAGCATCTCTTCGTCAATGGCCGCCCGGTGCGCGACAAGCTGCTCTACGGCGCGTTGCGCGGGGCCTATGCCGATTTCCTGTCGCGCGACCGGCATCCCGCCGCCGCCCTTTTCGTCGAATGCCCGCCCGAACTCGTCGATGTGAATGTCCACCCCGCCAAGGCCGAGGTGCGGTTCCGCGATCCGGGCCTCGTGCGTGGGCTGATCGTCTCGGCGCTGCGCCATGCGCTGGCCGAGGCGGGGCACCGTGCCTCGACGACCGTCGCGCATGGCGTGCTCGGCGCGATGCGGCCGCAAGGGGAGGGGCCGCCCCGCGCCTACCAGATGGACCGCCCCTCTGCCGGGGCGCGGCAGGCAGCTTATGCGGCGCAGGAGCCGGACCTTGCCGGTTTCGGCGAGCAAAGCGCCCGCGTCGTGACGCCGGAGGCACATCCGGAAGTCCGGCCGGGACAGGCCGTGGCGGCGCAAGACATCCCGCAGGGCGCCGATCCCGCGCCGGCGCCGGAGGGCGCGCATCTGCCCCTCGGGGCGGCGCGCGGCCAGGTGCACGAGAATTACATCATCGCCCAGACCCGCGACGGCATGGTCATCGTCGACCAGCACGCCGCGCATGAACGGCTCGTCTACGAGAAGCTCAAGGGCCAGATGGCGCGCAACGGGGTCGCGGCGCAGGCGCTTTTGATCCCCGAGATCGTCGAGATCGGCGCGGAGGGTGCCGAAAGGCTTCTCGATCACGCGCAGGAACTCTCGCGGATGGGCCTGACGATCGAGCCGTTCGGCGCGGGGGCGGTGGCGGTGCGCGAGACGCCGGCCATTCTTGGCACGGTGGATGCGGGCGCGATGCTGCGCGACATCCTCGACGAGCTGGACGATCTGGGCGACAGCCAGGCGGTGCAGGCCCGCATCGAAGCGGTGCTCAGCCGCGTCGCCTGCCACGGCTCGATCCGTTCGGGACGCTGGATGCGCGCCGAGGAGATGAACGCGCTCCTGCGCGAGATGGAGGCGACGCCGCATTCGGGGCAGTGCAACCATGGCCGGCCCACCTATGTCGAGCTGAAGCTTTCCGACATCGAGCGGCTTTTCGGGCGCACGTGAGCGTGGAGGGCACATCCCTCGCGGCGGCCCTGCCGGCGCTGCTCCTGGGGGCGGCACTGCTTCTGGGATTGATGCTCGTGCTTCTGGTCATGGCGGTACGGCGCGCCGGCCGCAGCGCCGCCCTGGCTGCCCCGCTCGCGCGCCAGATCGAGCGGCTCGGCGCCGCGCAGCAGCAGCTCGCCGGCGGCCTCGTGCAGGTCTCCGAGGCGCAGGCTTCCAGCCAGTCGGGAATGCTCCAGCTGATGGAGGCGCGGCTTGCCGATGTCTCGGCGCGCATGGAAGGGAGCCTGCATGGCTCGAGCACGCGCACCTCGCGCTCCTTGGGCGAGCTGCACCAGAAGCTCGAGACGATCGACCGGGCGCAGGCCAAGATCGAGCGGCTGAGCGGCGAGGTCCTGGGGCTCCAGGACATCCTGTCGAACAAGCAGACACGCGGCGCCTTCGGGGAAATCCAGCTGCGCGACATCCTCTCCAGCGCCCTGCCGCCCGACGGCTACAGTTGGCAGGCGACGCTGGGCAACGGCAAGCGGGCCGATTGCCTCGTGCATCTTCCCGACCCGCCGGGACCGATCGTCATCGACAGCAAGTTCCCCCTCGAAGCCTACGAGGCGCTGCGCCGGGCCACGAGCCAGGCCGAGAAGATCGAGGCCGCCCGCCAGATGCGCGTGGCCCTGCGCACCCATATCAAGGCGATCGCGTCGAAATACATCCTGCCCGGGGAGACGGCGGAGGGGGCGATCCTCTTTCTGCCCAGCGAGGCTGTTTATGCCGAGCTTCACGGCAATTTCCCCGAACTGGTGCGCGAGGGGTTCGAGGCGAAGGTCTGGATCGTCTCTCCGACGACCTGCATGGCGACGCTGACGACGATGCGCGCGATTCTCAAGGATGCGCGGATGCGCGAGCAGACCGGCGCGATCCGGTCCCTTCTGCGCCAGCTGCACCGCGACATGGAGCTGGTGGTAAGCCGCGCGCAGAAGCTCGAGACCCATTTCGGCCAGGCGCGCAGCGATCTGGAGGGCATCACGATCGCCGCCGAGCGGGCGGGGCGCCGGGCCTCGAAGCTCGACGATTTCGAGTTCGGCGAGGAGGAGCCGCCCGCCAGAAGCCCGCAAGCGCCCGGCCCGTCCCCCGCCCAAGCTCAGGCGCCCGCCCGCGATCATGTCCGCGAACCCGCGCGCGATCCCGGTCCTGATTTCAGCCGCGATCCCGGCGCGGACCCCGGCGTACCGGCAGACGCCGCGCCCGCCTTCATCCGGCGCGGATTGACCATCCGCCGGGATTGAAAACGCCAGGAGCGGATCGCGCGGGCCGGGCCTGGGTGCGCTAGATCCGCAAGAAGGGCTGCGCGAGGCGGGGCAGCAGGCTTGTGAAGCGCAAGGGCGCGTCGGTCACCGCGAGGCAGATGCAGGGCTGGCCCTCCTCGGCCACGGGCATATGTTCGAGCGCGGGAGCGGCGACCTGCATATCGCCGCGGGCGAACCGTTCGGTGCCGTCATGGAAGGCGCCGCCGAGAACCAGGGTAAGTTCGATCCCGCGATGACCGTGATGGGGCATCGCCATGCCGCCGGGAATGCGCAGGAGGCGCGCCCGCCCCGGCCCTTCGGCTTTCAGGATGATCTGCATCACGCCGCCGCCCACGGCACGCCAGCGCAGACGCGCGCTGCTGGTGCCCGCATAGCGCTCCAGCGGCGCTGGCAGATCGCCGTCCCGCGCGGCGGCCTCCTGCATCCCCGGCGTGGCCTGCGGCCGGCGATCGGCGGCGGGCTCCGGCATCGCGCGTGCGAGGGGGGCGGGCGGCATCGTCTCGAGCAGGCCCCCGCCGAGCGCCTCGAAGCTCATCACCTCGGCCCGGCAGGCATCGCACAGGCTCACATGCGCCGCGATCGTCAGATCGAAGCTCTCGCTCAGGGTGCCGGCCGCATAGGCCGACAGAAGCGCCGCGCCGGGGTGTTTCGCCGGGGCATGCGGGGCGCCGGCCGTATCGTCGCGATCGGTCATGACCTGTCCATCCCATGGCGCAACCTGTCGAGGGCGAGACGGATGCGCGACTTGATCGTTCCAAGCGGAAGCCCCGTCAGGACGGCGATCTCCCTGTGGCTCTGCTCGCCGAAATAGGCCCGCTCGATCAGCTCGCGTTGCGCTTGCGGCAAGCCGTGCAGCGCCCGGTGCAGAAGGTCGGTTTCGGCCTGCACCGACAATGCCTCCGTGGGGTCGGGTTCGGGTTCGGGCCCCCAGTCGAGCACCTCGGGCTCCGGCCGTGCGGCGCGGCGTTGATCGTCGATCCGCCGGTTTCGCGCGATCGTGAAGATCCATGTCGATGCGCCCGCCCGCGCGGCGTCGAATTGCGGGGCCTTGTGCCAGACGCTCGCCATCACGTCCTGCGCGATATCCTCGGCAAGGGTCTCGCCGGCGCCACTGCGCAGCATGAACGACTTGAGCCGCGGTGCGAAATGCGCGTAGAGCAAGGCGAAGGCGGCCCGGTCGCCCTCTGCGACCCGCCGCAGCTGGGCGCTCCAGTCCGTATCGCCGGGCTCTGGGCTCATCGGGGCGTCATGTCCGTTCCTGCTTCGGCCTGAGAGGGGCACACTAGCTCCCGGGCAGCCGCTGGCAACCGCGCGCGCCATCCCGGCAGGTGCGGATACGGGTGCGGCATGGAGGGCGGAGGGCTGGAGATGCATCATTCCCTCTTTACGTGCCGGACGCATCGGCGGATCAGATCGAGGGCACGATTTTCTGGCGATGCGGCGCGGGGCGCGAGTGATCCGGCCTCCTCCCTCCGCCGTATCAGAACAGAACCTACGGAGCAGAGCACCACATGCCATTCGAAACCTTCAAGGCCCCGCCGCGCAACATCGCGGTCATCGGCGGCGGCATCTCGGGCATGGCGGCGGCACATCTGCTATGCGGCGCCAACAGGGTCGTCCTGTTCGAGGCCGGCGCGCGGCTCGGCGGTCACGCACGCACCGTCATCGCCGGGCGGAACGGCGATCAGCCGGTGGATACGGGCTTCATCGTCTACAACCGCAGCAACTATCCGCATCTGAGCGCCCTGTTCGACGAGCTGGACGTCCCGGTCGTGCCCAGCGACATGAGCTTCGGCGTCTCGGCGGCCGGCGGGCGGATCGAATATGCCCTGCACGGGCTGCGCAGCCTCTTTTGCCAGCCGCGCAACGCCGCCGATCCGCGCTTCCTGCGCATGGTGGCCGACATCTTCCGCTTCAATTCAAAGGCCCTCGCGGCCTGCGACGATCCGGGGATGACGATCCGCGATCTGCTGGCGCGTCTGCGCACCGGGCCGTGGTTCCGGGATTACTACCTGTTGCCGCTTTCCGGCGCGATCTGGTCCACGCCGGTGCAAGGGATCCTCGATTTCCCGGCCCATGCGCTTGTCGAGTTCCTCGACAATCACAACCTGCTCCAGCACAGCGGCCAGCATCAGTGGTATACGGTGAAGGGCGGTTCGGCGCGTTATGTCGAGCGGCTGGAGGCCGACCTGATCCGGCGCGGCGCGCGGATCCGCACGAATGCCGCCGTGAGCGCCGTTCACCGGGTGCCCGGCGGGGTCGAGATCACCTGCGCCGGGGGTATGCCCGAGCAGTTCGACGAGGTGGTCATGGCCACGCATTCCGATGACAGCCTGGCGCTGCTGGCCGATGCGCGGCCCGCCGAGAAGGTCCTCCTTGGCGCCGTGCGATACCAGCCCAACCGCGCCGTGCTGCACCGCGACACGGCGGTGATGCCGCGCCGCCGGCGGGCCTGGGCGAGCTGGATCTACTCCGAGCCCGCGCCCCTGCCCGAAGGCGCCGCGCGCGAGCGGATCGACCTGACCTACTGGATGAACTCGTTGCAGCCGATCCCGCATGACGATCCTCTCTTCGTCACCCTCAACACCGAGCGGCATATCGACGAGGCGCTGATCTACGACGAGACCACGTTCCGTCATCCGGTCTTCGATCTCGCCGCGATCGACGCGCAGTCCGGCATCGCCGCGCGCAACGGCACGGATGGCACCTGGTTCTGCGGCGCATGGATGCGCAACGGCTTCCACGAGGACGGCTTCGCCAGTGCCGTGGCGGTGCGCGATGCGATGCTGGCACGCGACGAGAAGGCCCAGGACGGCGCGGTGGCCGCGGCGTGAGCGACGCGGTGGAATATCTCGCCGGCACCACCTTCCACGGGCGGCGCGGGGCTGTCGCGAACCGGTTTTCCTACAAGGTGGATTACCTGATCGTCGATCCCGAACACGCGCAGACCGCGCCGCGCCTGTTCGGACGCAACCGCGCCGGGGCGATCTCCCTGCACGACAGCGATCACGGCGGGCCGCCGAAGAGCGGGCTCGGGGCGCGTTGGCTGCGCACCGCGCTCGAGCAGCGCGGCCTGGGCGATATCGGCGGCGGGCGGATCGAGCTGATCACCCAGCCGCGCGTGCTCGGGCATGTCTTCAACCCGGTGAGCTTCTGGCTGGTGCATGACCGGGCCGGCGCGCTGCGGATCGTGGTGCCCGAGGTCAGCAACACCTTCGGGGACCGTCACAGCTATCTGTGTCATCGCGACGACCTGGCGCCGATCACCCGCGACGACCGGCTGGAGGCGCGCAAGGTCTTCCATGTCTCGCCCTTCCAGCCGGTCGAGGGTCTTTATCGTTTCCGCTTCGACATCCGCGCCGAACGGGTCGAGATCGCGATCGATTACGAGCGCGCCGATGGCGGGCTGCTCGCCACCCTGGGCGGGCCGCGCCGTCCCCTGCGCACGCGCGACATCCTGCGGGCGGCGCTGCGCCGGCCCTTCGGCTCGCGCCGGGTGCTGGGCCTCATCCATTGGCAGGCGCTGAAGCTGTGGTGGCGCGGTGCGCGGTTCCGCCCGAGGCCGGCTCCGCCGGTCTCGCCGATCAGCCGGTGAGACCTATGCGCCTTCCGAACCAACCGGCTCCCATGGTGGAACCTTGCAAGGGAGCCACGCGCTTGTCAGGCGGACGGAACCGCGCCACGGCATCGCCCTGCCGAGCTCTGTTTCGCACACGACCGCAATTCCGGAAGGCATAGGCTTGGAACTCGTCATCATCTTCATCGTCTGTGCCGCCATCGTGCTGCTGCCCGTCTGGCTGCGCTGGCGCTTCGTGTCGTTTCGCGGGCAGGCGGTGGATGAATACCAGGCGCTCGGACCGGAGCTCGATCCGCAGGTGCATCTTGCCGGGCCGCTCCTGTGCGAGGGGGTGATCTACGGGCCGACCGGACGCGTCACCTCCCGCTTCGTCGCGAAGATGATGGGGACATGGTCGGACGGGAAGGGCATCCTGACCGAGGATTTCGTCTATGACAGCGGCATCAAGCAGCGCCGGGAATGGCGGATCGAGCTCGACGGGCAGGCGATGCGTGCCGAGGCGGATGACGTGAAGGGACAAAGCCGGGGGTGGCTTGCCGGCCCCGCGCTGAGGATGCGCTACAAGATCGTGCTGCCGCCCGAGGATGGCGGGCATGTGCTCGACGCGGTGGACTGGATGTACCTTCTGGACAATGGCACCCTGGTCAACCGCAGCCAGTTCCGGAAGTTCGGCATCCTGGCGGCCGAGCTCGTGGCGACCATACGCAAGGACGAGACGGCATGAGGGACTGGGCATCGAAGCGCTACTGGATCGTCGGAGCCTCGGAGGGGCTGGGACGGGCGCTGTGCGAGCGGCTGAGCGCGGCGGGTGCGGAACTGGTACTCAGCGCGCGGAACGAGGAGCGGCTCGAGACACTGGCCGCCCGCCTGCCGGCGCCGGCGCGCGCGGTGCGTGTCGATGTCTCCGATTCGCGCGATGTCGCCCGCGCGGCCGGTGCCGCGGGCGAGATCGACGGTCTGGTCTATGCCGCCGGGGTCTACTGGCCGCAGGCGGCGCGTGACTGGACCCCCGAGGAGGTGACGGCGATGTGCGACATCAACTTCACCGGCGCCGCGCGGGTGCTGGGCGAGGTGGTGCCGGGCATGGTGGCGCGCGGGCACGGGCATGTCGTGCTGACCGGCTCGCTATCGGGGTTCAGGGGGCTTCCGGGCTCGATAGGCTACAGCGCGTCCAAGGCGGGGGTCATGCATCTCGCCGAATGCCTGAGGGCGGATCTGAACGGCACCGGGGTCGAGGTGCAGCTGGTCAATCCCGGCTTCGTGCGCACCCGGCTGACCGACAAGAATGATTTCAGGATGCCGATGATCATGGAGCCGGAGGCCGCCGCGCGCGAGATCTTCGAGCATATGTGCAGCGGCGGCTTTTCCAAGTCCTTCCCGCGCAGTTTCGGCGCGCTGTTCCAGCTCTCGCGCTTCGTTCCGGCGCCGCTCTACTACCGGCTCTTCGGTCGCGGCTGAGCATCGCCGGCGGCGCCGATGCCGCAATCGGGCCGTCATGGGGCGCAACGGGGCGTCCGCGATCGGCCGGGCGATACGAAAGTCTGCAGGGGCACCGTCCCGTCAAGACCTGACACGGTGCCACGGGGCGTTATGATGGCCCAAGGCACAGGGAGGTTGCGCCATGTCCGACACGATCAGGTTCACCCTCGATGGAAGCACGCTCGAGGCGCGCCCCGGCGAGACGATCTGGGAGGTGGCCAAGCGCAACGGCACCGTGATCCCGCACCTGTGCCACAAGGATGCGCCGGGCTATCGCTCGGACGGCAACTGCCGCGCCTGCATGGTCGAGATCGAGGGCGAGCGCGTCCTCGCCGCCTCCTGCATCCGCGCGCCCGCCGAGGGCATGGTGGTCTCCTCGCAGGGCCAGCGCGAGACACAGGCGCGCCGGATGGTGATGGAGATGCTCCTGGCCGATCAGCCCGAGCGCGCCGCCGCCCATGACCGCAGCTCGCACATGTGGGACATGGCCGAGATGCAGGGCGTCACCGAGAGCCGTTTTCCGACCATCGAGCCCGAGCGCATTCCGTTGCTCGATGACAGCCACATCGCGATGTCGGTCAATCTCGACGCCTGCATCCAGTGCGGGCTGTGCGTGCGGGCCTGCCGCGAGGTGCAGGTCAATGACGTGATCGGCATGGCGGGACGCGGGCACGACGCCTACCCGGTCTTCGACATCGACGATCCGATGGGCGCGAGCAGCTGCGTGGCCTGCGGCGAATGCGTGCAGGCCTGCCCGACGGGCGCCTTGATGCCCGCCTCGGTGCTCGACGAGGCGCAGGAGGGCGACAGCGCCGATTTCGACAGCGAGACGAAATCCATCTGCCCCTTCTGCGGAGTGGGCTGCCAGGTCTCGATCAAGGTCAAGGATGGCAAGGTGCGCAACGTGGACGGCATCAACGGGCCGTCCAACGAGGGAAGGCTTTGCGTCAAGGGCCGCTTCGGCTTCGATTACATCCATCACGGGCACCGGCTCACCAAGCCGCTGATCCGGCGCGAGGACGCGCCCGAGAAGGGGCTCAACGTCGATCCGGGCAACCCGCTGACCCATTTCCGCGAGGCCAGTTGGGACGAGGCGCTCGCCAAGGCGGCAGAGGGGCTCGTCGATCTGCGCAGCTATTACGGCGGCAAGACCGTGGCCGGCTTCGGCAGCGCCAAATGCACCAACGAGGAGGCCTACCTCTTCCAGAAGCTGATCCGGCAGGGCTTCCAGCACAACAACGTCGATCATTGCACACGCCTATGCCATGCCTCCTCGGTCGCCGCCCTGATGGAGAACGTGGGCTCTGGCGCCGTCACGGCGAGCTTCAACGAGATCGAGAATGCCGACGTGGCCATCGTCATCGGCGCCAACCCGACCGAGAACCATCCCGTCGCGGCGACCTTCTTCAAGCAGTTCGCCAAGCGGGGCGGCGATCTCATCATCATGGATCCGCGCGGCCAGGCGCTGGGCCGTCACGCCCGCTCGATGCTGCAATTCCGACCCGGCTCGGATGTCGCGATGCTCAACGCGATCATGAACGTGATCGTCGAGGAAAAGCTCTATGACAGGCAGTATGTCGAGGGCTTCACCGAAGGCTTCTTCGAGTTTCGCGAGCATATCCGCGCCTTCACCCCCGAGCGGATGGCCGAGCAATGCGGCATTGCGCCGGACATCCTGCGCGACGTGGCGCGCCGCTTCGCCGGTGCCCAGCGCGGCATGATCTTCTGGGGCATGGGGATCAGTCAGCACGTGCACGGCACCGACAATTCGCGCTGCCTGATCAGTCTCGCGCTGCTTTGCGGTCATGTCGGACGGCCCGGCACCGGGCTGCATCCGCTGCGCGGGCAGAACAACGTGCAAGGCGCCTCCGATGCCGGCCTGATCCCGCAGGTCATGCCGGATTACCAGAGCGTCACCGATCCCGAAGTGCGCGAGCTCTTCCGCCACATCTGGAAGGGCACGCAGATCAATGCGGCACCGGGCCTGACGGTGGTCGAGATCATCGACGCGATGTATCGCGGCGAGATCAAGGGCCTTTACGTGCTGGGCGAGAACCCCGCCATGTCCGACCCCGATGTCGAGCATGCGCGCGCCTCGCTCGCCAAGCTCGATCACCTTGTGGTGCAGGACATCTTCCTGACGGAAACGGCGATGTTCGCCGATGTCGTCCTGCCGGCCGCGGCCTTCCCCGAGAAGCGCGGCACCGTCACCAATACCAACCGGCAGGTGCAGATGGGCCGCCGCGCGGTGCAGGCGCCGGGCGAGGCGCGCGAGGACTGGCGGATCATCGTCGACCTGGCACGCCGGATCGGGCTCGACTGGGATTACGACGGGCCGCGGGGGGTCTTCGACGAGATGAAGATGTCGATGCGCTCGCTGCATCACATCACCTGGAAGCGGCTCGAGGCCGAGGATTCGGTGACCTATCCGTGCAGCGGCCCCGACGATCCGGGGCAATCGGTCGTCTTCGGCGACGGCTTCCCGCGCCGCGCGGGGCGCGCCAAGTTCACCCCGGCCCGCGTCACGCCCCCCGCGGAGCTGCCGGACGAGAATTTCCCGATGGTCCTGACCACGGGCCGGCAGCTGGAGCATTGGCATACCGGCTCGATGACCCGGCGGGCCAGCGTGCTCGACGCGGTCGAGCCGGAGGCGAACTGCTCGCTGCATCCCGACACGCTGCGCCGCATCGGGGTGGTGCCCGGCGGCATGATCCGCCTGACGACGCGGCGCGGGACGCTCACCGTCATGGCCCGCGCCGACCGCGCGGTGGCCGAGGACATGGTCTTCCTGCCCTTCGCCTATGTCGAGGCGGCGGCGAATATCCTGACGAACCCGGCGCTCGATCCCTTCGGCAAGATCCCCGAGTTCAAATATGCCGCCGTCAGGGTCGAAAAGGCCGAGGACACGCTCGCCGCCGAATGAGCGGCCCGCGCCGCCGGTGGCCCGATGCCGGTGCGTGCGGCCGGGAGACGGCGCGTGAAGCCGTCTATCCAGCATTAAAATATTGATAAAGCTTCGCGCCGATTCGAGAGTTTTCGCTAACATGGGGCAGAACCTGTCGCTTCTGGCAAAAGGCGTCGCGTCGTTCTGGGAAAATGTTGACCCGTTGAAAAAACTCGCCACGGTAGGGGCAAGGATCCGCGGAAAGCGGACACGGGGTCGGGGAGACCCGGCAAGGGAGGAACATTCGTGACAGAGACATTCGTCTCCATCCCCGCGCTTCTGGCGCGGAATGCGGTGCAGTATGCGGACAAGACCGCCTACCGCGAGAAGGAATTCGGCATCTGGCAAAGCTGGAGCTGGTCCGAAACCGCCGGGGAGATCGAGGCGCTCGCGCTCGGTCTGATCGATCTGGGATTGCAGCCCGGCGAGCATGTCGCGCTGCTGGGACGCAACCGCCCGGCGCTCTACTGGGCCATGGTCGCGGTGCAATGCGCCGGCGCGGTCCCGGTGCCGCTCTATCACGACGCCGCCGCCGAGGAGGTCGCCTACGCGCTTGATCACTGCGGCGCGGTCTTCGTCATCGCCGCCGACCAGGAGCAGGTCGACAAGGTCGCGGACATCGCCTCCGGGTTGCCCAGGCTACGCCAGACGGTCTATCTCGACGGGCGCGGTCTGCGCCGCTACGACCATACCGCCCTGACATCCTATGCCGACATCCAGGAACGCGGACGCGGGGCGAAGGACCGCCTCGGGGGCGAGTTGAAGTCGCGCCGCGACGCGCTGGGATATGACGATACCTGCGTGATGCTCTACACCTCCGGGACGACCGGGCGGCCCAAGGGCGTCGTGCTGAGCAATCGCAACATCGTCGAAAGCTCCCGCAATTCCGCCCAGTTCGACCGGCTCACCCGCGACGAGGAGGTGCTGGCCTACCTGCCGATCGCCTGGGTGGGGGATTTCATCTTCTCGATCGGGCAGGCCTACTGGACCGGCTTCTGCGTCAACTGTCCCGAGAGCCCCGAGACGATGATGACCGACCTGCGCGAGATCGGGCCGACCTATTACTTCGCGCCGCCGCGGGTCTTCGAGACGCAGCTGACCTCGGTGATGATCCGCATGGAGGATGCGACGTGGGGCAAGAAATGGCTCTTCGACCGCTGCATGGCGCTCGCGCGCAAGGTCGGGCCGGCGATCCTCGACGGACGGCCGGTCGGCATGGCGGACAAGCTGGCCTACAGGCTGGGCGAGCTGCTGATCTACGGCCCGCTGAAGAACACGCTCGGGCTGAGCCGGGTGCGTGTCGGCTATACCGCCGGCGAGGCGATCGGGCCGGAACTCTTCGATTTCTACCGCGGTCTTGGCATCAACCTCAAGCAGCTCTACGGCCAGACCGAGGCCAGCGTCTTCATCACCCAGCAGCCCGATAACGAGGTCCGTTCGGACACCGTGGGCGTGCCCTCTCCGGGGGTCGAGCTCAGGATCGACGATGGCGGCGAGGTTTATTACCGCTCCCCCGGCAGTTTCGTGGAATACTACAAGAATCCCGAGAGCACCGCCTCGACAAAGGATGCCGAGGGCTGGGTCGCGACGGGAGATGCCGGCTTCATCGAGGAGGAGAGCGGCCATCTGCGGATCATCGACCGCGCCAAGGATGTCGGAAAGCTGTCGGACGGGCGGATGTTCGCGCCCAAATACGTGGAGAACAAGCTCAAGTTCTATCCCAGCATCCTCGAGGCGGTGGTCTTCGGGGCAGGCCGAGACACCTGCTGCGCCTTTCTCAACATCGACCTGACAGCGGTGGGCAACTGGGCCGAGCGCAACAACATCGCCTACGGCTCCTACCAGGAGCTGAGCCAGCATCCACGGGTGCTCGAGGCGATGCGCGATCACGTGCGCGAGGTCAACGAGAGCGTCAGCGCCGACCCGATGCTGTCGGGGTGCCAGGTGAGCCGCTTTCTGGTGCTGCACAAGCAGCTCGATGCCGATGACGGCGAGTTGACGCGCACCCAGAAGGTGCGCCGCCGCATCATCGAGGAGAAATACGGCGACCTGATCGATGCGCTCTACGGGGGGCAGGACGAGATCAGCACCGAAACCGAGGTGACCTACGAGGACGGCCGGCGCGGCAAGATCAGGGCGAGGCTGAACATCCAGGATGCCGAGATCTTCCCCGCCGAGCAGCGGATCGCGGCGCAATGACGGGGCCGGGGATGAGCGCGGGCGCGCGAGGGAGGAGCGATGTGAGGGACAGTCTGGACCATGAGGTGACGGCCGATGGCCGCAAGATCGGCGGTGTCCTGATGGACATGCGCAGCATCACCCTGCGTTTCGGCGGCGTCGAAGCGATCAAGAATATCAGTTTCGACATCCGCGAAGGGGAGATCAGGGCGATCATCGGGCCCAACGGCGCCGGCAAGTCCTCGATGCTCAACGTGATCTCGGGTTTCTACGTCCCGCAGGAGGGCGAGGTCTGGTTCAGGGGATCGCGGCGGCCGCCGATGAAACCCTACCAGGTGGCGCGCCAGGGCATCGCGCGCACCTTCCAGAACATCGCGCTCTTCGAGGGGATGAGCGTGCTCGACAACGTGATGACCGGGCGCCTGACGCAGATGAAGACAGGCATGGCGGCGCAGGCGCTCTGGTGGGGCAAGGCCCAGCGCGAGGAGGTCGAGAACCGGGCCCGCGTCGAGCAGATCATCGACTTCCTGGAGATCCAGCATATCCGCAAGACCCCCGTGGGGCGGCTTCCCTACGGGCTGAAGAAGCGGGTGGAGCTGGCGCGCGCGCTGGCCGCCGATCCGATGCTGCTGCTGCTCGACGAGCCGATGGCGGGGATGAATGTGGAGGAGAAGGAGGACATGTCGCGCTTCATCCTCGACGTGAACGACGAGTTCGGCACCACCATCGCGCTGATCGAGCATGACATGGGGGTGGTGATGGATCTCAGCGACCGGGTGGTGGTGATGGATTACGGCCGCAAAATCGGCGATGGCACCCCCGCCGAGGTGCGCAGCAACCAGGATGTCATCGACGCCTATCTGGGGGTGTCCCATGACTGATGCGGCCAGCTTGCCCGCCCCGCACGCGTGGACCCTCGCGCGCGCCGGCACCCGCCATGCATTCGTGACAGGAGGCATCGATGCCTGACCAACTTCTCTTCGCGATCGAGGTGACGCTGAACGGGCTGATGGCGGGCGTGCTCTACGCGCTCGTGGCGCTCGGCTTCGTGCTGATCTTCAAGGCCAGCGGCATCTTCAACTATGCCCAAGGTGTCATGGCGCTCTTCGCCGCGCTCACTCTTGTCGGCATCATGGAGGGGCAGGTGCCGTTCGAGCACCTGATCAACGTGACATTCGGCACCGAGATCCACGGCTTCGGCTGGGAGGTGCCGGCCCTGCTGGCCATCCTGCTGACCATGGTGGTGATGGTGCTCTTTGCCTGGGCGGTGAACTGGATCGTGCTGCGCCATCTCGTGAACCAGGAGCCGATCATCCTCTTCATGGCAACCATCGGCCTTGCCTATTTCCTCGAGGGGCTCGGGGACATGATGTGGGGCTCCGACATCAAGACCCTCGACGTGGGGCTGCCGCAGGGGATCAACACCTGGATCGACGAGACGACCTTCAACGCGTTCGGCTACGGCTTCTTCATCGACAATCTCGACCTGGTGGCGACGTTGATCGCGATCCTGCTGGTCGCGGCCCTCGTGGCATTCTCGCAATACACCAAGCAGGGCCGGGCCTTGCGGGCGGTGGCGGACGATCACCAGGCGGCGCTTTCGGTGGGCATCTCGCTCAACTTCATCTGGGTGCTGACCTGGTCGATCGCCGGTTTCGTGGCGCTGGTCGCCGGGATCATGTGGGGCGCCAAGTCCGGCGTGCAGTTCAGTCTCTCGCTGATCGCGCTGAAGGCGCTTCCGGTGCTGATGCTGGGCGGCTTCACCTCGATCCCCGGGGCCATCGTCGGCGGGCTGATCATCGGGGTCGGGGAGAAACTCTTCGAGTTCCTGATCGGACCGCTGGTGGGCGGCGCGACGGAGAACTGGTTCGCCTACGTGCTGGCGCTGATCTTCCTGGTGTTCCGCCCGCAGGGGCTTTTCGGGGAGAAGATCATTGAGCGCGTCTGAGCGGGTAGCGGCCCCGCGGGGGCCGCGCGCCTCCGGCGGAGGTATTTTCGGCGAAGCTGAAGGGGCGGGCCGCGCGGCCGGATGGCGGAATGCGCGGAACGGACGGGCGGCGGTAACAGGAGGGCGGCACGATGCTCTATCGTGAGGCGGGCGATTTCAAGACGAGCTACGAGGCGGACGGACAGACCTTCCCCATCAGGCTCGACCGGCGCGGCTATTACGCGATCCTCGTGATGGCGCTGGCGGTGGTTCCGTTCGTGCTCAACGATTACTGGGTCAATGCGGTCTTCCTGCCGTTCCTGATCTACGCGATCGCGGCGCTCGGGCTGAATATCCTGACGGGCTATTGCGGGCAGGTCAGCCTCGGGACGGGCGGGTTCATGGCGGTGGGGGCCTACTCGGTCTACAAGCTGATGACGGCCTTCCCCGAGATCAGCATTGCGATCCACGTGGTTCTCGCCGGTCTGATTACTGCTTTGGTGGGGGTTCTTTTCGGATTGCCCTCGCTCAGGATCAAGGGCTTCTATCTCGCGGTCGCGACATTGGCGGCGCAGTTCTTCCTGGTCTGGCTCTTCAACCGGGTGCCGTGGTTCTACAACTACTCCGCCTCGGGCCAGATCAGCGCGCCGGAGCGCACGCTCCTGGGCTACCGGATCACCGGGCCGGAGACGCAGGCCTGGGCGGTCTATCTCTTCTGCCTCGTATTCCTCGTGGCCAGCGCCTGGATCGCGCGGAACCTCACGCGCGGCTCGGTGGGCCGCAAGTGGATGGCGATCCGCGACATGGACATCGCGGCCGAGATCATCGGGGTCAACCCGCTCACGGCCAAGTTGAGTGCCTTCGCGGTCTCGTCCTTCTTTGTCGGGATCAGCGGGGCGCTCTTCTTCGCGGTCTATCTGGGCGCGGTCGAGGTGGGGGAGGCCTTCGGGATCAACAAGTCCTTCCTGGTGCTCTTCATGATCATCATCGGCGGGCTCGGCAGCATCTTCGGCAGTTTCGCGGGCGCCGCCTTCATGGTCCTGATGCCGGTCTTCCTCAAGAACGTGCTGGTGGGCGGGCTTGGATGGCCGACCGATCTCGCGGCGCATCTGGAGTTCATGATCGTGGGCGCGCTGATCATCCTCTTCCTGGTGCTCGAGCCGCATGGGCTGGCACAGCTGTGGCGGATGACGAAGGAAAAATTGCGGTTGTGGCCCTTCCCGCATTGAGGGGGCGCCACGCAACGTGACGATCAAAGAAAAAACGGGAGGAGAACGACAATGAAACTCAAACTGGCGACCCTCGCCCTCGGCACGGCACTCGCGGCCGGACCGGCCATGGCGGAGCTGGTCTTTCCCTCGCTCAGCTATCGCACCGGGCCCTATGCCGCGAACGGCATTCCCTTCGCGGACGGCTATGCCGACTACCTGACGCTCGTGAACGAGCGCGATGGCGGTATCGGCGGCGAGAAGATCAACATGATCGAATGCGAGACCGGCTATAACACCGAGAAGGGCGTCGAGTGCTATGAAAGCACCAAGAGCCAGGGCGCTCTGGTCTACCAGCCGCTCTCGACCGGCATCACCTACCAGCTGATCCCGAAGGCGACCGCCGACGGCATCCCGATCCATTCGCTGGGCTATGGACGCACCTCGGCCAAGAACGGCAAGGTGTTCAGCCATGTCTTCAACTACCCGGCCAATTACTGGGACGGCGCGTCGATCGCGGTCAAGCACCTGCTCGACGAGAATGGCGGCGATCTGTCCAGCAAGACGATCGCGCTGATCTATCACAACTCCGCCTATGGCAAGGAGCCGATCCGCACGCTCGAAGAGCTGAGCGAGAAGCACAACTTCGACCTGACGCTGCTGCCGGTGGACCATCCCGGTCAGGAGCAGAAATCGCAATGGCTGCAGATCCGCCGCGAGAAGCCCGACTACGTCCTGATGTGGGGCTGGGGCGTGATGAACCAGGTGGCGATCCAGGAAGCGGCCAACATCCGCTACCCGATGGATCAGTTCATCGGCATCTGGTGGTCCGGCTCGGAGAATGACGTGAAGCCCGCCGGCAAGGCCGCCGATGGCTACAAGGCGCTCAATTTCCACGCGCCCGGCGACGATTTCGCGGTCTATGACGCGCTGGAGGAGCATGTCTGGTCCGCCGGCAAGGGCGCGGGCGCGGGCGACCAGAAGGGCACGGTGCTCTACAACCGCGGCCTTTATGCCGCGATGCTGGCCGTCGAGGCCGCCCGCAAGGCGCAGGAAATCCACGGCACCATGCAGATCGACGCCTCGATGATGCGCGACGGGCTTGAGCAGCTCAGCATGACCGAGGCGAAGATGGAGGAGCTCGGGCTCAAGGATTTCGGCCCCACTTTCGAGGCAAGCTGCGAGAACCATGGCGGATCGGGCAAGGCCGCGGTCAACCAGTGGGATGCCGAGAGCGGCACATGGGAAGTGATCACCGATTACATCCAGTCCGACCAGGAGGTGCTCGACGCGCTGATCGAAGAGGACAGCGCCGCCTACGCCGCCGAGAACAACATCGAGCAGAGCTGCTCGTAAGGGTGGCGGCCCGCCCCGTTTCGGGGGGCGGGCCATGACGGACGCGGCCCGCCCCTCGAAACCGGGCGGGTCGCGAAAAAGACCCCCGCATGCAAGAAGGAAACCCGATCATGCTCGACGCCGGACGCACCGAAGAGACATTGCTCGAGGTCAAGAATATCGAAGTGATCTACAATTCGGTCATCCTCGTGCTCAAGGGGGTCAGCCTGTCCGTGCCAAGGGGCGGTATCACGGCGCTACTGGGCGGCAACGGCGCTGGCAAGACGACCACGCTCAAGGCGATCTCCAACCTGCTGCGCTCGGAGCGCGGAATGGTCACGAAGGGCTCGATCCTGCATCGCGGCGAGCGGATCCAGGACCTCAACCCCTCCGACATGGTCAAGCGCGGGGTGGTGCAGGTGATGGAGGGGCGCCACTGCTTCGAGCATCTCACGGTCGAGGAGAACCTGCTGACGGGGGCCTACACGCGCAGCGATGGGCGCGCCAAGATCGATGCCGATCTGGAGATGGTCTATGCCTATTTCCCCCGCCTCAAGGAGCGCAGGCGCAGCCAGGCCGGCTATACTTCCGGCGGCGAGCAGCAGATGGTCGCGATCGGACGCGCGATGATGGCACGTCCCGAGACGATCCTGCTGGACGAGCCGTCGATGGGATTGGCACCGCAGCTGGTCGAGGAGATCTTCGGCATCGTCAAGAGCCTGAACGAGAACGAGGGGGTGAGCTTCCTGCTCGCCGAGCAGAACACCAATGTGGCGCTGCGTTTCGCCCATCACGGCTACATTCTGGAATCAGGGCGCGTGGTGATGGATGGCGCGGCTGCGGATCTACGCGAGAACCCCGACGTGAAGGAGTTCTACCTGGGAATGTCCGACGAGGGCCGCAAGAGTTTCCGCGACGTGCGCAGCTACCGGCGCCGCAAGCGCTGGCTGAGCTGAACGGCGCGCGGGCAGCCGCACCGGCGCTTTGAAACGCACCCCGGTTATCGGATAACATGGGCACGGATATTGCATGACCGGTCCGGCCGGGCCCAGATCGGCCCGCGCCCCGGTGGCGAGAGGATCGAGATCGCATGACAACCCAACGAGATGACGCCCCCTTCGACGCGCTGGAGCGCCGCACGCCGCGAGCCCGCGAGGCGGCCCTCGCCGAGGCGCTGCCGGCGCAGATCGCCCGTGCCGCCGCCCTTCCGGGCTATGCGAGCAGCCTGTCCGGGATCGCGCCCGAGCGGATCACCACACGCGCCGCGCTCGCCGCGCTGCCGGTGCTGCGCAAGTCGGCGCTGACCGAGGCGCAGGGGCCAGGGGCGCCGCTCGGCGGCTTTGCCGGCGCCGTCACCGACTTCACCCATCTCTTCCAGTCGCCCGGACCGATCTACGAGCCCGGCCGGATCGATGGCGATTGGTGGCGCGTGGGGCGTTTCCTGCATGCCTGCGGCATCGGGCCCGGCGACATCGTGCAGAATTGCTTCGGCTATCACCTCACCCCGGCGGGGATGATCTTCGAATCGGGCGCGCGGGCGGTCGGGGCGACCGTGATCCCCGCGGGAACCGGACAGACGGACCTTCAGGTGCGCGCCGCGCATGATCTCGGCAGCACCGCCTATGCCGGCACGCCCGACTACCTCAAGGTTCTGCTCGAGAAGGCGGACGAGATGGGGCTGAAACTGAAGATCTCGAAGGCGGCTGTGGGCGGCGGGGCACTCTTTCCTTCCTTGCGCGACTTCTACGAGGCGCGCGGGATCACCTGCCTGCAGAATTACGCGACCGCCGACCTGGGCAACATCGCCTATGAAAGCCCCGCGCAGGAGGGCTTGATCGTCGACGAGGGGGTGATCGTCGAGATCGTGACCCCCGGCACCGGCGATCCGGTGGCCCCCGGCGAGGTCGGAGAGGTGGTGGTGACGACCCTGACGCCGGACTACCCGCTGATCCGTTTCGCGACCGGCGATCTGTCGGCGCAGATGGAGGGGACGAGCCCGTGCGGGCGCAGCAACATGCGCATCAAGGGCTGGATGGGCCGTGCCGACCAGACCGCGAAGATCAAGGGCATGTTCGTGCGGCCCGAACAGGTCGCGCAATTCGTGGCGAGCGATCCGCGCATCGAGCGCGCCCGCGTCATCGTCACCCGCGCCGACGAGGCGGACCGGATGGAGGTCCGGATCGAGTGCCGCGAGGGCGATCCGTCGGAGTTCGAGCCGGCCCTGAAGGACGCGCTGAAGCTGCGTGGACGGATCGAGATCGTTGCACCCGGCAGCCTGCCGCGCGATGGCAAGGTCATCGACGATCAGCGCAGTTACGAGTAATACCAAGGAGACGCGACATGGCATCGACACGTTTGGCCGGATGGCTCTTGACCACGGCGCTCTGCACCATCGCCGCCCCGCTGGCGGCGGCCGATATCGGGCTCGTTCTGGGCAATGGCGACTATCGGCGCGGCACCGATCCGGCCGGCGCCGAGCGGGTGCTGGGCGCGGTGGACCGGCTCGAGGATGCCGGGGTGGACGTGATCTCGGGGCGCAACGCCGATCACGACAGGCTGCGCCGGGCCCTGTCGGAGTTCGAGCAGATGGCGCCGGAGGCCGATGGCCTTCTCGTCGTCCTCTCCGGCCGGTTCGTCCATAGCAGCACGGAGACCTGGTTCCTGCCGGTCGACACGCAGGCCGAGACGCTCTCGGAGCTGTCGCGCGAGGCGCTCGCGCTCTCCAGCGTGATGGCGATGCTCGAGAAGGCGCCGCGCCGCGCGGTGCTGGCGCTGGCGGCCAGCGACGAGACCGAGACCGAGCTCGGCCCCTATCTTCGCAGCGGTCCCGGACGCATCGAGGCCGCGCAGGGCGTGACCGTGATCACCGGCAGGCCGGACGCGCTGGAGGGGGTGCTGCGCGACACGCTGGCCGTGCCGGGCGCGTCGATCCCCGCGCGGCTGCGAAACGAGCGCAGCGTGCGCGCCTACGGTTTCGTGCCCGAGGATCATGCCTTCCTGCCGCGCGGCGCCGAGCGTGAGCGCGACAGCGCGCTCGCCGAGGTGCTGCGCCGGCGCGAAGCGGAGCGCGACCGTGAAGCGGCCGAGCGCAGGCGCCAGGAGGATCTGCGGGAGCGTGAGCGCGCCGCGGCCGAACAGCTCGCGCGCGAACGGGAGGCCGCGAGCGCCGCCGAGAAGGCGCGCCGTGACCGCCGCGACGACGGGCTCTGGGCCGAGACCGTGCAGCGCAACACCGAGGCCGCCTATGCCGCCTATCTCGAGGCTTTCCCGCAAGGGCGCCGCGCCGATGCCGCGCGCACCCGCCTCGACGAGATCCGCAACGGACCGGCCAATGACGAGGCACGGCTCAATCTCGGCCGCGATGCCAGACGGCAGATCCAGCGCGATCTTTCCTTGCTGGGCTATGACACGCGCGGGATCGACGGGATCTTCGGCCAGGGCACCCGGCAGGCGATCCGCGCCTGGCAGGGCGACCGCAATTTCGGGCAGACCGGCTATCTCGATGTCAGGCTGATCCGCCAGCTCGAGGCGCAGGCGGAGGCCCGTGCCGCCGAGCTTGAAGCCGAAAGCCGCAAGCGGCGCGACGAGCTCGACCGTGCCGACGCGGCCTATTGGAAGAAGCTTGGATCGGGCAATAACGAGCTGGGGATCCGCACCTATCTCGAGCGTTATCCCGATGGACGCTACGCCGAGGTCGGCCGCGAGAACCTCGTGGAACTGGAGCGGCGCCGCGTGCAGCAGGCCGATCCGGGCGACCGGAGCACCTGGCGCGAGGCGCGGCAGACGAACACGCGGCGCGCCTACCAGGGTTACCTGTCGCGCTATCCGCAAGGCAGTTTCACCGACCAGGCCGTCGAGGCGATCAAGGAGCTCGACCGGCAGCCCGATCCGGCCATCGCTCAGGCCGAGGCCGCCGAGGCCGCGCTGAACATGGCGCCCCTTGCCAAGCGGCTGGTCGAGCAGCGTCTCGACGCGCTGGGCCATGCCCCCGGCGAGATCGACGGCGTCTTCGACGACCGCACCCGCCGGGCGTTGCGGCGCTACCAGGACGAGGCGCGGCTGCCGGTCACCGGCTACATGACGCAGGACACCGTCGTGCGGCTCCTGGCGGACACGGTGCGCGGCATCCTGCGATAGGCCGCGCCCGGCGGCGCGCTCCCGCTCTCAAGGGACCGGGAGCGCGCTTTCGTCAAGTCCGGTTCACGCGGTCCGGTTCACGCGGTCCGGGTCGCGGCGCCGATGGGGGCCGGATGGCACCGGGCAGGGCCCGCATGGCGGCAGACGCACTGCTACGTTCGCCGTGACCGCCGTGGCGGTCAGGCGCAGACATCCTCGAGATCGGCCTGCGGGTAGGGCAAGATCACCCGCGCCGCCGGCAGGGCCTCCGGCCGCCGCAGGGGCGGGAAATGTGGTGCCAGCAGCGCCCTGAGCCGTTCGGTGCGCGCCCCGTCCGGCGCAAGGGTGCGGCAGCAGACATATTCCTCGAGCAAGGCGGCCTGCTGCTCGTAGGGAAAATCGAGAAACCGGCGTCCGGGGACAATCTCGAAGAGGTAGGGATCGCCGCCCGGACGGTGCTCGGCGGCCGCCGCGAGCGGACTGTAGCCGGTCGTGCCGCGCTGTTGCCATTGCCAGACATGGGTCAGCTCATGGGCAAGGAGCATCGCATCCGACAGACGCAGCTTCCGCGGCCAGTCCCGAAGGTAGTTCTCGCGCCACCAGGGCCGCGAGATGAAGATCGTCTCGAAAAGCACGAAGGCCGCGGTCGAGGTGGTGACGCTCGGGCCCGTTTCCGGCGGGCCGATGCGCTCGCGGCAGGCGATCTGCGGTCGCGGTGGGCGCTGGCGGGTGATCCCGCCGATCAACGTCCCCCTGTTGAGCCGCACCGATCGCGTATCGAGGGCGGCGCCGTGAAAGGCCATGGCGAAGTCGTGCTCCTGCGGGGCAAGCGGACGGGTGCAGGCCGCCAGCAAGGCCATGCAGGCCAGCAGGCAGGCGTTGAGGGACAAGGTCGCGGGCATTGCGGGCTCCTGCGTGTCGGGGGCGGCGAGGGGGCCGAAGCGGCCTCGATGCGCGGCATGACGCAGTCTCGATTGCCGGTGGCCGCGGCGCAAGCGCGAGTTGCCGGCGCCGCGCGCCGCGATGACAGGCTCGTGATGCGACGTGAATGGCGCGGGCCGCCGTTCGGGTGCAGGCTCGCGGCTCGGTGCCCCCTTCGTGCACCGCGCAACCACGGAAGGTGATGCCCCATGTCCAGACCCGAAGCGCAGCCGCGCCGCTCGCCGGCCCTTCGGATGGCCCTGCCGCTCGCGGCCCTTGCCGGGGCTCTCCTGGCAGGCACACCCGCCGCCGCCGCGCAGATCGCCTTCTCGGGTTGGACACTGCAGAAGTTCTCGCTCTTCTCGAAGGTCGATTTCGGCCAGCAGGGCGCGGTTCTGACGATCGACGCACAGGATGCCGCATCGCTGCTCTGGACGGCGGTGCCCGCTTCGGATCGCGGCCGCGGTTCGGCCGCGTGGGACTGGTCGGTCGCGCGCTCGGTGCCGGCCACGGACCTCACGCGCAAGGGCGGGGACGACCGCAACGCGGCGGTCTATTTCGTGTTCCTGCCCGAGGCACAGGCGGCCGCGGCGGCGGGCGGCTCCATCGCCTCGCTGCTTTCGAACGAGGCGGCGCGGGTGCTGGTCTATACCTGGGGCGGGGCTCATCGGCGCGGCGAGATGTTGGCATCGCCCTATCTGGGTCCGCGCGGCCGCACGGTGGTCCTGCGTCCCGCGGGCACCGGACGTCATTCCGAGAAGGTCTCGCTCGCCAAGGATTACGCGGCCGCCTTCGGCGGTGCGCCCGGTGCGCTCGTGGGGGTCGCCGTCTCCGCCGACAGCGACGATACGGACGGTGTCATCGCGGCGCAGGTCTCGGGACTGCGGCTCGACTAAGCGCCGCGCGGGTCCGCCGCGTCCGGCGTCTCGATGCGGTAGGTGTCGAGCGCGGCGGCGGGCTGCGGATCCTCCGCCAGCCGCTCGAGGAATTCGATCACGTTGCCTTTGGGCAAGATGTCGAGTTGCGATTTGGGCAGTTCCCACCAGCGCGAGGCTTCGAGCCCTTCGCGCACCGGCTCCGAGAAGCGCCGCTTGAGCACCCGCGCGGGCACGCCCCCCATGACCGAATAAGGGGCCACGTCGCCGATCACCACAGCATTGGCGGCGAGCACGGCGCCCACCCCGATCCGGATGCCGGGCAGGATGACCACCCCGTCGCCGATCCACACATCGCTGCCGATCACGGTGAACTGCTCGGAGGGACGCGGGGCGATCCCAAGGGCCTCGCGTTCTGATGAGGTGTAGGGGCGGCTCGGCCCGCCCCTGAAGGCCGGAGAGGTGGAGACGCCGCTCATGCCGTGCATTCCGGCACCGATCGTGACCCTGCGGCCGATCGAGCAATAGCGCCCGATGATCGTGCCGCCCCTGAAATAGCCGCCATCGTTCATGTAGGAATGCGCCCCGATCAAGCAGCGCGCAGCACGGGCACCTGCGATCATCGGGGATCGCAGCATCGTGCCTTCCTCGAAGAAGTAGCTGCAGGCCGCGGGAGGGGTCGCGGTCAGGTGGAACCCCCGCGCGGGCGCGGCCGGCACGGCGGGCAGGTGCCCCGTCCCGGTGAGGATCTCGATCTTGCGGGAGAAAGCCACGGCCGCGTCCTCCCCCGCAGAAGGCTTTCGTTCAGACATCGAGATCCTCGACGAATTGCGCGTTCTGCGAAATGTACTGGAAGCGCATCTCCGGCTTCTTGCCCATGAGGCGCTCGACGAGATCATCGGTCTCGCCCGGCTCGTCCTCGTCGATGGTCACCCGGATCAGCTTGCGCGTCTCGGGGTTCATCGTCGTGTCCTTGAGGTCCTTGGCATCCATCTCGCCAAGGCCCTTGAAGCGCGAGACGTCGATCTTGCCCTTGCCGCCCAGCCCGCGCGCCATCCACGCCTCGCGCTCGGCCTCGTCGAGGCAATAGACGCGGCGGGCGCCCTGCGTCAGCCTGTAGAGGGGCGGGCAGGCGAGGTAGAGATGCCCCGCATCGATCATCGGGCGCATCTGCGAGAAGAAGAACGTCATCAGCAGCGAGGCGATATGGGCGCCGTCGACATCGGCATCGGTCATGATGATGATCTTGTCGTAGCGCAGATCGTCGAGGTTGAATTTCGATCCCATGCCGACGCCGAGCGCCTGGCACAGATCGTTGATCTCGGCATTGCTGCCCAGCTTGGAGCTGGCCGCGCCCAGCACGTTGAGGATCTTGCCGCGCAGGGGCAGGAGGGCCTGGGACTTGCGCTCGCGGGCCATCTTGGCGCTTCCCCCGGCCGAATCGCCCTCCACGATGAAAAGCTCGGTGCCCTCGCGCGCATTCGAGGAGCAATCGACCAGCTTGCCGGGAAGCCGCAGCTTCTTGGTCGCGCTCTTGCGCGCGGTCTCCTTTTCCTGGCGGCGGCGCATCCGCTCCTCGGCCCGCAGCACGAGGTAGTCGAGGATCGCCCCGGCGGCCTTGGTATCGGCGGCCAGCCAGTTGTCGAAATGGTCGCGCACCGCCCCCTCGACAAGGCGCCCGGCCTCCGTGGTGGCAAGGCGGTCCTTGGTCTGGCCCACGAATTCGGGCTCGCGGATGAAACACGAGACGAGCGCGCAGCCGCCCCCCGTCAGATCCTCGCGCATGATGTCCTTGGCCTTGCGGTTGTTCACCAGTTCGCCATAGGCGCGGATGCCCTTGAGCACGGCGGCCCAGAATCCCGCCTCGTGGGTGCCGCCCTCGGGGGTCGGCACGGTGTTGCAGTAGGACTGGATGAAGCCGTCACGCGAGGGGGTCCAGTTGATCGCCCATTCGACGCTGCCGGGGGTGGAGAACTTCTCCTGGAAGGAGACCTTGCCGGCGAAGGGACGCTCGGCATAGGTCGCGGCGCCTCCCAGCGTCTCGGCGAGGTAGTCGGCAAGCCCGCCCGGGAAGTGGAAGGTCGCCTCGCGCGGGGTCTCGCCATCGTCGATCGCGCTCTTCCAGCGGATCTCGACCCCCGAGAAGAGATAGGCCTTCGAGCGCACCATCTTCAAAAGCCGTGCCGGCTTGAACTTCAGCGCGCCGAAGATCTCGGCATCCGGGTGAAAGGTCACGGACGTGCCGCGCCGGTTCGGCGCCGCGCCGATCTCCGCCACCGGGCCTTGCACGATGCCGCGGCTGAATTCCTGCGCGTAGAGGCGGCGATCGCGCGCCACCTCGACCCGGACATGATCGCTCAGCGCGTTGACCACCGAGATCCCCACGCCGTGCAGGCCGCCCGAGGTCTCGTAGGCCTTGCCACCGAACTTGCCCCCCGCATGCAGGGTGCACAGGATCACCTCGAGCGCGGACTTGCCGGGAAACTTGGGATGCGGGTCGATCGGGATGCCGCGCCCGTTGTCGCGCACGGTGATCGAATGATCGGCATGCAGCTCGATCTCGATCCGGTTGGCATGGCCGGCCACCGCCTCGTCCATCGAGTTGTCGAGGACTTCCGCGACGAGGTGATGCAGCGCCCGCTCGTCGGTGCCGCCGATATACATGCCGGGGCGTTTGCGGACCGGCTCCAGCCCCTCCAGAACCTCGATCGAGGAGGCGTCGTAGGACTGCTCGGGAGCTCCGCCAAGAAGGTCGCTTGCCATGTCTGCCGCTCTTTTGTGTAACTGCTCTCGTGCATAGTCATAGAGTAAAAGCGCGGGGCGGGGAAAGGCGCGACTGCCGGCGCCTCTGCGCATCCCCCATCACGCGGGCCGGCGATCGAGCACGGACCGCACAGACAGGAAACGGAGCGGCGCATGCGAATACTTCTGACCGGCGGCAGCGGCAAGGCGGGGGCCCATGTCGCCGCGCATCTGGCCGCCGAAGGGCACAAGGTGACCAATCTCGATCTCGTTCCGCTCGGCGCGGAAGGGGTGGAGGACCTGCGCGCCGACATCACGCAAGGGGGGCAGGTCTGGGGCGCGCTGCGGATGTATGCCGGCTTCGACGAGCTGGAGCCGGGCACCGGGGTGCCGAGCTACGACGCGGTCGTCCATCTCGCCGCCGTGCCCCGGATCGGCCTGACCCCCGACGGGGAATGCTACAGGGTCAACACGGTGGGAACCTACAACATCCTCGAAGCGGCGACGGGCCTCGGGATTCCCAAGATCGTGATCGCCTCGTCGGAGACGGTCTACGGGGTCTGCTTCGCCGATGGCGAACGGCTGCCCGAATACCTGCCGCTCGACGAGGATCACCCCACCGTGCCCGAGGACAGCTACGCCATGTCCAAGGTCGCGAACGAGGCCGCCGCGCGCAGCTTCCAAAGGCGCAGCGGCGCCGACATCTACGCGCTGAGGATCAACAACGTGGTGGAGCCGGGCGATTACGCCCGCGATTTTCCCGCCTACCTGGCCGATCCGTCGCTGCGGCGGCGCAACTTCTTCGCCTATATCGACGCGCGGGATCTCGGCGGCTTCGTCTCGCGCTGCCTGGCGGTGGACGGGCTGGGATACCAGGTCTTCAACGTCGCCAATGAAGATCATTCGGTAAAGGAAAACACTCAGGAGCTGATCGAACGATTCTATCCCGAGGTGCCGGTCCGCCGCGAGATGGGCCCGGCCGAGAGCTTCTATGACACCACGCGGGCGCGCCGGCTTCTCGATTGGCGCCCGCGCCATTCGTGGCGCGGGGCGCTCGGCCGGATGACCTGAGGCCCCGCCCGGAGCGGGCGCGGGCGCAGATCGGGGCATCGCGGTACATATCCCGATGCCCCGATCGTGAGGGCCGGAGCCTTCAGAGTTCGGCGGCTGCCTTGTCCCCCGGCCACACTTTCACGATGATCGGGTTGATCACCTTGGTGACGATGGGGATCAGGATGAAGCCGAGGATCAGGCCGATGATCCCGTCGAGCAGCGCGGTGACGGTCCATTCCACCGTGCCGGCGATGGCGGGCACGGCATGGCCGGCCTGCACCGCGATGTCATGGATGATCTCGTAGGGTGCCTTCCAGCCCATTTCCGCGAGGCTGTGCACGATGATCGACCCGCCGACCCAGATCATCGCGGCGGTCCCGATGATCACCAGGGCCTGCATGAAATAGGGCATCGCCTTGACAATGGCGCGTCCAAGGCTGCGCATCGCCCCGCTGCGGCTCTCGTTGGCCAGGTGCAGTCCGACATCGTCGGCCTTCACGATCAGCGCGACCGAGCCGTAGACGGCGATGGTGATGATGACGGCGGCGGCGGCGAGGCTCCCGGCCGTCATCCAGATCGACCCGTCATCGGGCAGGGCGCTCAGGACGATGGTCATGATCTCCGCCGACAGGATGAAGTCGGTCTTCACCGCGCCCTTGACCTTTTTCTCCTCGAGCTGCGCGGCGGTCAGCTTCTGGCCGACCAGCTCCTCGCTGCTGTGATCGGAGGGGTTGATCACGTGCCAGACCTTCTCGGCCCCCTCGAAGCACAGGTAGAGCCCGCCCAGCATCAGGAGGGGCGGGATCGCCCATGGCGCGAAGCTGGCCAGCAGCAGGGCCACCGGCAGCAGGATCACCAGCTTGTTGAAGATGGACCCGCGGGCGATCTTCCACACGATCGGCAATTCGCGTTCGGCCGAGAAGCCGCGCAGGTATTTCGGGGTCACGGCGGCATCATCGATTACCGCGCCGGCGGCCTTGGACGACGCCTTCACCGCCTGTCCGACCACGTCGTCGACGGAGGCCGAGGCGACCTTGGCGATCGCCGCGACATCGTCGAGGAGGGCGACCAGCCCGCTCATGTTTTCTGATCCATCTGTCCCGGCTCCGTCTGTTTCGGTGTCAATCTGCTGCTCTGTCGACGCGCGAGGCAAGTTAGGACATTTCACGCATATTGACAGCCCCGCATGCCGTTCACCGCGCATCAATGCCGCGCCCCGCTGCATCTGGCCGCCCGTTCGGGGCCGGGCCCTTCGATGAGGCCGCCGCATATGCCCGGGGGCGCCGATCCTGTGCCGGGCGCGCTATGCTTCCGGGCGGGCCTTGCCGGCCGGAGCGCATGCCGCTACGGCTTCGCGGATGCACATGCCGGAAGTGACATCGCGGATCGGAACGGCCGGGCATCTGCGCCGGATCCTGACGCTCGGACTGCCCCTCGTGGGCAGCCATGTCGCGCAATTCGCCATCACCCTGACCGATGCGCTGATGCTGGGCTGGTACGGCGTCGCCGACCTTGCGGGGCAGGTGCTGGGCGGGACGCTCTTCTTCGTGCTCTTCATCATGGGCTCGGGCTTTGCCTGGGCGGTGATGCCGATGGTGGCCCGCGCCTCGGGGGCGGGGGAGGACGCGCAGGTGCGCCGTGTCACGAGGATGGCCCTGTGGCTGTCGCTGCTTTTCGCGGCGCTGGTCATGCCGGTCTTTCTCTTCGCGCGGCCGCTGCTGGACGCGATGGGGCAGGAGCCGAAAGTCTCCGCCCTTGCGGGCGGCTACCTCGCGCTGCAGGGCTGGGCCATCGCGCCGGCGCTGGTGGTGATGGTGCTGAAAAGCTACCTTGCCGCGCTCGAGCGCACGCAGTTCGTGCTGTGGGTGACGCTCGCGGCGGTGGCGCTCAACGCCGCGGTGAACTACGCGCTGATCTTCGGGAACTGGGGAATGCCCGAGCTTGGGATCATCGGCGCGGCCTGGGCCTCGCTCGCCGTCAATATCGCCTCGATGCTCGCGATCATCGCCTACGTCATCGTGAGCACGCCGAAACATGCCCTCTTCACCAGGTTCTGGAAGCCCGATGGCGAGGCTTTCGTCACCGTCTTCCGTCTCGGCTGGCCGATCGGGCTGACCAATCTCGCCGAGGTGGGGCTTTTCGCGGCCTCCTCGGTGATGATGGGCTGGCTGGGGACGGTGGCCCTCGCCGCGCACGGGATCGCGCTGCAGATCGCCTCGGTCAGCTTCATGGTGCATCTGGGGCTGAGCAACGCGGCCACGGTGCGCGCGGGCAACGCGATGGGGCGCGGCAACGGGCCGGAGCTGCGGCACGGGGCCTGGGTCGTGACGGTCCTGTCTCTCGTCTTCGCCGTGGCGACGATGCTGCTGTTCGTGCTGCTGCCGCGTCCCTTGCTGGGACTGTTCATCGATCCCGCCGACCCCGCGCGCGGCGAGGTGCTCGCGATCGGCACCGGCCTTCTGGCGGCGGCCGCGCTCTTCCAGCTCGTCGATGCCGCGCAGGTGATGGCGCTGGGACTGCTGCGCGGGGTGCAGGATACCCGCGTGCCAATGGTCATCGCGGGGATCAGCTACTGGCTGATCGGGATCACCATCAGCTACGTGCTGGGCTTCACCCTGGGCTGGGGCGGGGTCGGCATCTGGCTGGGGCTGGCGGCGGGCCTCGGCGCGGCGGCGGTGCTGCTGATGGTGCGCTTCTGGCGGCCCGGCGGCCTTGCCTGGACGCTCGATCAGCCGGTGAAGGCCCCGGGCGCCGCGAAGGGATCCTCGGGGTAGCCGACCCCCGTGAGATAGAGCCCCTGCGGCGGCGCAACCGGCCCGCAGGCTGCCCTGTCGCGCGCGGCGAGCGCCTCGGCCACGGCGTCCGGTGCCCATGCGCCCGTTCCCACCCGCTCCAGCGTTCCTGCGATGCTGCGCACCTGGTTGTGCAGGAAACTGCGCGCGCGCAGGTGGAAGCGGAACTCGGTGCCGGGCTCCGCGTCGCGCTCCTCGATCTCCAGCGCGTCGAGGGTGCGCATGGGAGAGTCGGCCTGGCACATGGTCGAGCGGAAGGTGGTGAAGTCGTGATGGCCCAGAAGATGCGCCGCCCCGGCGCGCATCGCGTCGGCGTCCAGCGGATGGCGCAGATGCCAGACCAGCCCGGCGAGGTGAACGGGCGGCGCCCGCCGGCACAGGACGCGGAAGAGATAGCGCCGCTCGGTGGCCGAGAAGCGCGCATGCCAGTCATCCGCCACGCGCGCCGCCGCCGTGATCGCCACGGGGGCGGGCTTGAGGTGATAGTTCAGCGCCTCGGCAAGACGGAAGGGGGACCAGTCGCGCGGCAGGTCGCAATGGGCCACCTGACCGGTGGCATGCACGCCCGAATCGGTGCGCCCCGCCGCCGCGATCCCCTCGAGGCCCGGCGAGATCCTGCGCAAGGCCGCCTCGACCGCGCCCTGCACCGAAGGCTGGTCCTTCTGACGTTGCCAGCCGGCGAAGGGATGGCCGTCATATTCGATCCTGAGAGCATAGCGCGGCATGGCGGGGCAGTAGCGCGGCGCGCGCGCGCGGGCAAGCATCACTGGCAACCGGCCCTGCCGCGCCCTATGTTCGCGCCGAGGCCAGAGGAGCGCTGCGACGTGATCATCGGAGATATCGCCGAAGGGCTGACGCGCGGGGTCGAGACCGTGACGGGCACCGTGTCCGAAACATTCTTCGAGCCGACGATCCGGCTCGGGGTGACAGGGCTCAGCCGTGCGGGAAAGACGGTTTTTATCACCTCGCTCGTGGCCAACCTGCTCAACCGCAGCCGGATGCCCCAGCTCGCCGCCGCCGCGAACGGGTCGATCCGCTCGGCCTACCTGCAGCCGCAGCCCGACGACACCCTGCCGCGCTTCGACTTCGAGACCCATCTCGCGGCAATGACCGGCCAGCAGCCGCATTGGCCCGAAAGCACTCGGGCGATCTCGGAGCTGCGGCTGTCGTTCAGGGTGCAGCCCGGCGGCATGATCGGGGGCTTGCGCGGGCTGCGCAAACTGCATCTCGATATCGTGGATTATCCCGGCGAATGGCTGCTCGACCTGTCGCTGATGGAGCGCAGCTACGAGGAATGGGCCGGCGAGGTGCTGGAGCGGATCGCGAAGCGCCCGATGGCGGCCGATTTCCTGAACGCGCAAGGCGCCGCCGATCCCGCCGCTCCGCTCGACGAGCCGCGCGCCCAGGCGCTGGCGCGCAGCTTCACCGGCTACCTGACCGAAGCGCGCGAGGCCGGTTTCTCGGACTGCACGCCCGGGCGGTTCCTGCTGCCCGGCGATCTCGCCGGCTCGCCGGTCCTGACATTCGCGCCCCTGCGCAAGGAGGGGCAGATGCCGCGCGGCAGCCTGTGGCGTGAGATGGAGCGGCGCTTCGAGGCCTACAAGCGCGAGGTGGTGCGCCCGTTCTTTCGCGATCATTTCGCGCGGATCGACCGGCAGGTGGTGCTGATCGACGCGCTGGGCGCGATCCATGCCGGGCCGCAGGCCGTCGATGACATGCGGCGGGCGATGACCGATATCCTCGGGGCCTTCCGTCCGGGGCGCAATGCCTGGCTCAGCCGCCTTCTGATGGGGCGAAGGGTGGAGAGGATCCTCTTCGCCGCCACCAAGGCCGATCACCTCCATCACCGCCAGCATGCGCGCCTCGCCGGCATCATGCAGGCGCTGGCCGCCGATGCGCGCGCCCGCGCCGATTTCGCCGGGGCGCAGACGGCGGCGATGGCGATCGCCTCCCTGCGCGCCACGACCGAGGACACCATCACCCACGAGGGCCACTCACTCGACGTGGTGCGCGGCACCCTGCTGGACAGCGGGCGGCGCGCCGCGTTCCATCCCGGCGAGCTGCCGGAGGATCCGGGACGCCTGCTTGGACCGGCGCGGCAGGGGGCGGATCGCTGGCTGGACGAGGATTACTCCGTCATGCGCTTCGCGCCGCAGCCGCTCGCGCTCAAGCCCGGCGAGGGACCGCCGCATATCCGGCTCGACCGGGCGGCGCAGTTCCTGATCGGCGACCGGCTGTGACGCGGCCCCAATCCCCACCGCAGCAGGAGTGCCGATGATGGCAGCCAGCCCCTCAGCAGGCCCCCGCGGCCCGATCCTGATCGAGGATGACATGCCGGGGGCCGAGCGCCCCGGTCCGGCGGAGGCCCCGCCCGTGCCGGACCTGCCGCAAGGCGCGCCGGACGGCGCGGCGATGCGCAGCATGGCGGCGCTTGCGACACGGCGCAGCACCGCGCTGGGGCGCTGGTTCTGGCGCCTCCTCGGGGCGCTGGCGGTCCTGTCGATCTCGCTGGCGGGCTGGGCCGCGATCGATGCGCTCATCACGGCGCAGCCGGTGCTTGGGATGATCGCACTCGCGCTGGCGGCGGCCTTCGTCGCGGTCTGCCTGCTGATCGTCCTGCGCGAGGCTCTCGCCCTGCGGCGGCTCGCGCGGCTCGACCACCTGCACACGGCCGCGGCCGCCGCCCTCGCCGGCAACGACCTGCCCGCCGCGCGGGCCGTCACGGGCGAGCTTGCGGGACTTTATGCCGCGCGCGAGGAGCTGCGCTGGGGGCGCGAGCGCCTCGCCGAGCGCAGCGCCGAGGCCTTCGACGCGGATGGTCTGTTCCACTTGGCAGAAGCCGAGCTTCTCGCCCCGCTCGATGCCGCCGCCCGGCTCGAGGTCGAGGCCGCCGCCCGGCAGGTGGCCATGGTCACCGCCATCGTCCCGCTCGCGCTTGCCGACGTGGTCTCGGCGCTCGGGGCGAACCTGCGGATGATCCGCCGCATCGCCGAGATCTACGGCGGACGCGGCGGCACATTGGGAAGCTGGCGACTGACCCGCGCGGTGATGACCCATCTCGTGGCGACCGGCGCGGTGGCGGTCGGGGACGATCTGATCGGATCGGTCGCCGGCGGCTCGGTCCTGTCGAAGCTGTCGCGCCGCTTCGGCGAGGGCATCGTCAACGGGGCGCTGACCGCGCGGGTGGGGGTCGCGGCGATGGAGGTCTGCCGGCCCTTGCCCTTCTCGGGCCAGAAACGCCCGCAGATCCATGCCGTGGTGAGCCGGGCGCTGACCGGGCTCTTCGGCGGTGCGGGGCGCTGAGCACGGCCATGGCGGCTTGTCCTGCCCCGGCGGGATGCCTATAAACGCGGCTGATATGTGGGCCTTTGCGATCATTCCGCGAATTATCTGCCCGGCGCTCTGATCCGCGAGCCGCCGGGACAAGGCGCATGGACCGCCGCGCCGCCCCCCACCTTCTTCCAGACATTCCTGCCCAGAGGACGATCCTCCATGTGCGCCGATACGCCCGCCGATACCGACCGGACCGCCGATTACAAATCCACCCTGAACCTGCCGCAGACCGATTTTCCGATGCGCGCGGGCCTGCCCAAGCGCGAGCCCGAATGGCTGGCCCGCTGGGCCGAGATCGGCATCTATGACCGGCTGCGCGAGAAGGCAGAGGGGCGCAAGCCCTTCACCCTGCATGACGGCCCGCCCTACGCCAACGGCAACCTGCATATCGGCCACGCGCTCAACAAGATCCTCAAGGACATGGTGGTGCGCTCGCAGCAGATGATGGGCCGCGACGCGCGCTACATTCCCGGCTGGGACTGCCACGGCCTGCCGATCGAGTGGAAGATCGAGGAGCAGTACCGCAAGAAGGGCCGCGACAAGGACGCCGTGCCGGTCGTCGAGTTCCGCCGCGAATGCCGTGATTTCGCCGCCGGCTGGATCGACATCCAGCGCGACGAGTTCAAGCGGCTCGGCATTACCGGCGCCTGGGACGATCCCTACCTGACGATGGATTACCATGCCGAGCGGGTGATCGCCGAGGAGTTCCAGAAGTTCCTGATGAACGGCACGCTCTACCAGGGCTCCAAGCCGGTGATGTGGTCGCCGGTCGAGAAGACCGCGCTTGCCGAGGCCGAGGTCGAATACCACGATCATGTCAGCCACACGATCTGGGTGAAATTCCCGCTGACCAAGCTGCCATCCTCGGCGATGGACGCGGTGATGTTCATCGGCGATGACGAGGGACAGTTCGACCTCGCCTCGCTCGATCACACGCTGCGACAGGCATCGGTGGTGATCTGGACGACGACGCCCTGGACCATCCCGCAGAACCGCGCCATCGCTTTCAGCTCGGACATCAAGTACGGCGTCTACCAGGTGACGGAGGCGGCCGGGGACAACTGGGCCAAGCCGGGCGATGTGCTGATCCTTGCCGATGACCTGGCCGAGGAGGTCCGCAAGAGCGCGCGCATCGATGCCTGGCAGCGGGTGATCGGCTTCAACCCCGATGGCGCGGAATGCGCGCACCCGCTGCGCGGCGCCGAGGGCGGCGAAGGCGAATGGGACTTCGACGTGCCGATGATCTCGGGCGATCACGTCACCGCCGAGGCCGGCACGGGCTTCGTCCACACCGCCCCCAGCCATGGCGACGACGATTACCAGATGGGCCTGAAATACGGGCTGCCAATGACCTATAACGTGATGGAGGACGGGCGCTACCGCGATGATCTGCCGCTCTTCGGCGGCAAGGCGATCCTGAAGCCGAACGGCAAGGAGGGCAACGCCAACAAGGCCGTGATCGAGGCGCTGCAGGAAGCCGGCGGCCTGATCGCGCGCGGCAAGCTCACCCACAGCTATCCGCATAGCTGGCGCTCCAAGGCGCCGCTGATCTACCGCAACACGCCGCAATGGTTCGCCGCCATCGACCGCGAGGTCGGCGACGGGCTGGACACCCATGGCAAGACCATCCGCGAGCGCGCGCTGACCTCGATCGACGAGCTGGTGACATGGACGCCGCCGCGCGGGCGCAACCGGCTTCACGCGATGATCGAGCAGCGCCCCGACTGGGTGCTCTCGCGCCAGCGCGCCTGGGGCGTGCCGCTGACCTGTTTCGTCAAGAAGGGCGCCAAGCCCGATGACGAGGGCTTCCTGCTGCGCAACGAGGAGGTCAACGCCCGCATCGTCGAGGCCTTCGAGGCCGAGGGGGCCGATTGCTGGTACGAGGAGGGCGCCAAGGAGCGGTTCCTCTCCGGCATCGTATCCCCTGACGATTACGCGCAGGTCTTCGACATCCTCGACGTGTGGTTCGACAGCGGCTCAACCCATGCCTTCGTGCTGCGCGACCGCGAGGACGGCTCCGGGGACGGGCTTGCCGATCTCTATCTCGAGGGCACCGATCAGCATCGCGGCTGGTTCCACTCCTCGATGCTGCAGGCCTGCGGCACGATCGGGCGCGCGCCCTATCGGGGCGTGCTGACCCACGGCTTCACCCTCGATGCCAAGGGCAACAAGATGTCGAAATCGGTGGGCAATACCGTGGCCCCCGAGAAGGTCGTGCAGCAATACGGCGCCGACATCCTGCGGCTCTGGGTGGCGCAGTCCGACTATACCGGCGATCTGCGCATCGGGGACGAGATCCTCAAGGGTGTCGCGGACAGCTACCGCCGGCTGCGCAACACGTTGCGCTTCGTGCTCGGCAGCCTGCCCGAGACCGTGCCGGACCTGCCCGCCCAGGGCGATCTGCCGGAGCTCGAGCGGCTCATGCTGCACCGGCTCTGGCAGCTCGACGGGCAGGTGCGCGCCGCCTATGACGCCTATGACTTCCAGAAGGCCTGGCGCGCGATCTTCGATTTCGCGACGCTGGACCTGTCGGCCTTCTACTTCGATATCCGCAAGGACGCGCTCTATTGCGATGCGCCGGACAGCCCGCGCCGCCTGGCCTGCGAGGCGGTTCTGGGGGCGATCTACGACCGGCTGATCCCGTGGCTCGCGCCGATCCTGACCTTCACCACCGAAGAGGTCTGGCTTGAGCGGCACAAGGATGCGGGGGCCTCGGTTCACCTCGCGGACATGCCCGCCACACCTGAGGACTGGCGCGACGATGCGCTGGCCGAGCGGATGGGCCGGGTGCGGTCGGTGCGCCGCGTGGTGACCGGCGCGCTCGAGGAGAAGCGCCGCGACAAGACCATCGGCGCGAGCCTCGAAGCGGCGCCGGTCGTCTACCTCGCCGACGAACTGGCGCGGGCCGTGAGCGATCCGGCAACCTTCGCCGACCTGTGCATCACCAGCGGCATCACCCTGAGCACCAACACGGCACCCGAAGGGGCCTTCACGCTGGAGGGCGTCGAGGGCGTCGCGGTTGTCTTCGACGAGGCGGATGGCGCAAAATGCCAGCGCTGCTGGAAGATCCTGCCGGATGTGGGAACGCATGCGCATCCGGATGTCTGCGGCCGCTGCGACGCGGCCCTGGCGGAGATCGAATGACCGCCCGCCCCGGTGACGCGGAGATCGCGGCGGTCCTGATGGACCTGGCGCATCGACGGGGCACCGGGGCGAGCTTCTGCCCCTCGGAGGCGGCGCGCGTGCTTGCCGCCGATTGGCGCCCGCTGATGCAGGACGTGCGGCGCGTGGCGGCCGGACTGCCGCTCAGGGCATCGCGCAAAGGGGTCGAGATCGCGCCGGAAGCCCCCGGCGGCCCGATCCGCCTGAGCCTTCGACCGGGCGCATGAGCGCGGGGGTCTTCGCGGCCGTCCTCCTGGCCGCTTTCCTGCACGCCTTCTGGAACGCCCTGGTGAAGACCGGCGAGGACAAGGTCGCGGCGATGCTCTTGCTAAGCGCGGGGAATGCCGCCGTCGCGGCGGTCTTCGTCGCCTTCAAGCCGCTTCCCCCCGCCGAGCTGTGGCCATGGCTCCTGGCATCCGGCCTTATCCACACCGCCTACCAGGTCTGTCTCGCGATGGCCTACGAGCGCGGCGATCTGAGCCGGGTCTACCCCATTTCACGTGGAACAGCGCCGCTCCTCGTGCTCGCGGCGGGAGCGTTCGTCCTTCCCGACCGGCTCATGCCGACCGAGATCGCCGGCATCGCGCTCCTGGGTCTCGGGATCGTGTCGATGGCCCGTGGCATCGGCCGGGACGGCGAGCGGACCGCGCTGCTGCCCTTCGCCCTGGGGGCCGCGATCTGCACCGCGGGCTACTCCATCGTCGATGGCAGCGGGGCGCGCCTTCTGGGCGATGGGCCGACCTACGTGGCCTGGTCGCTCCTCGTGGGGCTGGTCTTCTTCGTGCCCGTTGCCCTGCTGCTGCGCGGGCCCGGGGTGCTGCGGGCGCGCCCGGCGGCCCTGCTGCGCGGCGGGCTTGGGGGGGCGGCTTCCTTTACCGCCTACGCGATCGCCGTCTGGGCCATGACGCAGGCGCCGATCGCGCTTGTCAGCGCGCTGCGCGAAAGCTCGATACTTTTCGCGATGCTCATCGGCTGGGTGCTGGTCGGCGAGCCGATGAGCCGCCACAAGCTCGCCTCCGGCGCGGTCATCCTCGCGGGCGTCGTCCTGACCCGGCTCTGAAACCGCGCGCGGGACCTCAGCCGTCGGGCCCGTAGAGCGCCTGCTGCAGCACCCCGGCGAACGCGAGGTAGGCCGACGTGACGACCAAGCCCCAATGCGCCCAGCTTGCCGGATCGAAATCGACCCATGCCGCCCATGCCCCGAAGAAGACCCAAGCCAGTGCCATCGGCAGGGTGACCGCGCGCCAGCGCTGGGTGCGGACGGGATGGACGAATTTCAGCGGCAGGAACATTGCCACCGACAAGAACCCGGTGATGATCAGGATCGCCCACCAGGGCGGGGCCACGGCGAACATCACGAGCACCATCATGTTCCAGCAGCCCGGAAAGCCGGAAAAGCTGTAATCCTTGGTCTTCATGCCGGTATCGGCGAAATAGACGACGCTGGCGAAGGTGATCACGATGATCGCGATCCACCCGGTCCAGCCCGGCAGCAGCCCCGAGCTGAAAAGCGCGAAGGCGGGGATGAAGACATAGGTGATGTAGTCGATGATCAGGTCCATCAGCACGCCGTCATAGCGCGGCGCGTTGCGGCCGACATCGTATTTGCGTGCAAGGGGCCCGTCGATCCCGTCGACGAAGAAGGCCACGACGAGCCAGAGCCACATCAGCCCCCATTGCTCGTCGACGGCGGCCAGCAGGGCCAGCATGGCGAAGACCACCCCCGTGGCGGTCAGAAGGTGAACGAGGAGGGCACGGAACTGAACTGTCATCGCATTGTCATGACGCAATCGTGCCCAAGGCGCAAACACAATGACGCAAGGGGCCGGGAGGGGCGAAGCTCCGCCGCCGGGCGGACGGGACAGGGCGGGACGGGCCGGGCGCGCGCGGCGGCGCCGGCCCTGCGCAAGGTGCCGGCGGGCGCGGGAAAGCCGCCCCATGCCGCGCGTTCGGCGGCACGAAGGTGGCCTCAGGAGACGGGTCGGTGCTGACGCTCGATGCGCGCGGCGATGGTGTCGATCCGCGTGTCGAGCCGGCGCGACAGGGCCGGTTTCGTCAGCTTCATCGATTGCACGAGGATGCGGGCCGGCAAGGTGCGCGGGCGCAGCTCGATCCCGAGCGCCAGGCGGGTGCGGTCGGGGGCAAGGGCGATCACCTCGATGTCGATCTGAAGGGTGATCCCGTCGGAGACGCCCGAGATCGTGAAGCCCTCCGGCGGCGTGTAGGAGGTCACATGCGCATCGAGCCGGCGCTCGCGCCCGCGAAACTCGTAGCTGATCATCCAGCGCGAGGCTTCGGGGGGCGGGCCTGCCAGGCGCTCGACCCGGACGCCGCGACCCTGCGCCAGGCGTTCGGCGGCCGAGAAATCGGACAGCTGATCGAACACGACCTCCTGCGGAGCGGCGATATCCCTGCGCGACGAGAACTTCATGAGGCTTGGTTCCGTGTGCTTTATCTTGGTGTCCCCGTTGTCGCGTCAATCCAGCCTGTCCGCAAGCCAGTTGGCCAGCAGAAACCGCGCGATGGCCCCCTCGCGCGGGGGCGCGATGCGCGGATGGTCACCGGCAAAGGCCAGCGCGACATCCTCGCGGCTGACCCAGAGCGCCTCATCGATCTCGGTGGGGTCGATGGTTATCGCGGTCTCGAGCGCCTCGCCCCGGCAGCCGATCATCAGCGAGGCGGGAAAGGGCCAGGGCTGGCTGGCCAGGTAGCGCACGGGCCCCACCACGACGCCGCTCTCCTCGCGCACCTCGCGCCGTACCGCGGCCTCGACGGTCTCTCCGGGCTCGACGAAGCCCGCGAGCAGCGAGAACATTCCCTCCGGCCAGCCCGGCGAGCGGCCCAGAAGGACCTCGTTGCCATGGGTGATGAGCATGATGACGACCGGATCGGTGCGCGGGAAATGGGACGCGCCGCAGGAGGGGCAATGCCTTTGCCAGCCGCCTTGCGCGCTTTGCGAGGCGGCCCCGCAGCGTGCGCAGAAACCGTGGGTGCGATGCCATTCGAGCAATCCGCGGGCGGTCGCGGCAAGCTCGGCTTCATGGGGTTCGAGGCGGGCCATCACCCCGCGCAGGTCGGCAAAGCCCAGATCCGGTGACAGGGCAGGGTGGGGCTGCACCGAATCGTCGCCGAAGCCGCCCGGTCCCGAAAGCGGGGCGCAGCCCGGCCAGTCGCGCAGCTCCGCCGCGAATCGGGGGGCGCCTTCATCGAGCCCGAGAAAGAGCAGCGGGCCGCAGCCGGCATCGGCGGCCACAGGCCGGCGCGACCAGCCCAGCCGCGGATCCTGCCCCCCCTGGACCAGCAACGGCTTGCCGCGCCACATGAGCAATACCCGCGCCCGCGCATCGTCGGCGAGGGTGGCCAGCGTCTCCGGCGCGGCACGAAGTTGCGCGGTCCGGTCGAGCCGGGCCGATCCGCCGAAGGTCACCGTTTCCGCAAGGCGCATGACTGTTCTCCCGATGCCGCACGGGCATATCCATTCCAGAGCGACGATTGCAACGCCACCCGAAACGGCTTATGCAACCTTAGGTAGAGAAGGCCGCGGCTTGCCCGAAAGCGGCTCTTCCTGCACTGTCGGAGGATCGGAACGATGCAGCGCATCACGCTCGGCAGCACAGCAAGGACAGTGGTATGGGGAGCATTGCGGCACACTCTGGCATATCGATGAGCCGGCGCGGGTTCATCGGGGGCGCGGCCTGCGGCGGGGGGCTGGCGATCGTGCATCCCTTTACCGCCAATGCCGCCGCCGGGCAGGTCCATCTGCGGGTGATGGAGACCACCGACCTGCACATGCATATCTGGCCCTATGACTATTACGCGGACCGGCCCGATGCCGCCGTGGGGCTCGCGCGGACCGCCACCCACGTCGCGGCGATCCGCGCCGAGGCCCGCAACAGCCTGCTGCTCGACAACGGTGATTTCCTGCAGGGCAACCCGATGGGCGATTACATGGCCTATGATCGCGGGATGCTCGCCGGCGACCGCCACCCGATGATCACCGCCTTCAACACGCTGGGCTTCGATGGCGCGACGCTGGGAAACCACGAGTTCAACTACGGGCTCGATTTCCTGCTGAACTCGCTGGCCGGTGCGAAATTTCCGCTCGTCCTGTCCAATGTCGTGACCGAGCGGGGCGCGTCGCCGCTCGATGACACCACCCTCCTGCCGCCCTATGTCATCCTCGATCGCGTCCTGCTGGACGGGTCGGGCGAGGGACACCCCATCCGCATCGGCCTCATCGGGTTCACCCCGCCGCAGATCATGAAATGGGACCGCCATCACCTCGAGGGACGGGTAACGGTGCGCGACATCGTCGACTGCGCGCGGGCCTATGTCCCGCGGATGCGGGCGGAGGGGGCCGATATCGTCATCGCCCTGTCGCATTCCGGCATCGGTGCCCCCGAGGCGCTGGAGATGATGGAGAACGCCTCGACCGCGCTGGGCGCGGTGCCGGGGATCGACGCGATCCTGGCGGGCCATTCGCACCGTGTCTTTCCGGGTCCCGATTACGAGGGGCATGCCGGCGTGGACGTGGCCGGCGGCACGTTGCAGGGCACCCCGGCGGTGATGGCCGGTTTCTGGGGCTCCGATCTGGGGGTGATCGACCTGCTGCTCGAGCGCGCCGGGGCGGGCTGGCGCGTGGCGGGGCACGAGGTGGCGATCCGCCCGATCGCGCAGCGCGGCGGGGCGGGCCGGGCGGAGGCGCTGGTGCCGAGCGATGACAGGGTGCTGGCCGTCACGCAGGCCGATCACGAGGCGACCCTCGACTACGTGCGCCGGCCGGTGGGACGCAGCGACGCGCCGCTGCACAGCTACTTCGCCCTGGTCGCCGACGATCCCTCGGTGCAGATCGTCAACCGCGCCCAGAAATGGTATATCGAGCAGATGCTCGAAGGCACGCCCTACGAGGATTTGCCGGTGCTGAGCGCCGCCGCCCCCTTCAAGGCCGGGGGGCGCGGCGGGCCGCAATACTATACCGACGTGCCCGCGGGGGACCTGGCGATCAGGAACATCGCCGATCTCTACCTGTATCCCAACACGATCCGCGCGGTGAAGGTGAGCGGCGCACAAGTGCGCGAATGGCTCGAACGCGCGGCGGGCATGTTCAACCAGATCGCGCCGGGGGCGGTGGACCAGATGCTGCTCGATCCTGACTTCCCGAGCTACAATTTCGATGTCATCGACGGGCTGAGCTACACGATCGACCTGTCGCAGCCGTCGAGATACGGGCGCGACGGCGCGCTTCTGCACCCCGGCGCGCATCGCATCGTCGATCTGCGCCACGAGGGCGACCGGGTGAAACCCGATGACGGTTTCGTCGTCGCCACGAACAACTACCGCGCCGCGGGGGGCGGCGATTTTCCGGGCGCCGACGGCGACACGATCATCTTCGAGGGGCCCGATACCAACCGCGACGTGATCGTGCGCTACATCATGGAGCGCGGCACGATCAGCCCGCGCGCCGACGGCAACTGGCGCTTCGCGCCGATGCCGGGCGCCACGGTGCTCTTCGACAGCGGACCGGGGGCGGGCGCGCATGCCGGCGCGGTGCCGGGCATGTCGATCTCGCCGGCGGGGCAAGGGCCGGACGGCTTCGATCGGTTCCGCATCGCCCTGTAATGGGCTAGACCGGGGGCGCGTTTGCAAGAAGGATCGCGCTCGATGTCCCACCCACCCGCCGGCCGGCCATTCGCCGCGGAGATCTTCGATCTCGACGGCACGCTGCTTGACACCGAGAGCCTTGGGCTCGAGGCCGGGATCGAGGCGCTCGCGGAGCTGGGGCACAATGTCGATGCCGCCACGATGCGCGGATTGATCGGTCTCGACAGCCCCACCGCCCTCGCCGTCCTGTCGCGCCACCTGGGGGTGGTGCTCGAGCAGGAGCGCACGATGTCGCATTGGCGCGCCGCGATGGCCCGGCGCTGCCGCAGCGGCGTGCCGGTCATGGAGGGTGCGCTCGCTCTTCTCGACCGGATCGACGCGCTCGGACTGCCGCGCGCGGTGGCCACGAACAGCCGCACGCAGGGCGCCGTCAGCAAGCTCGAGGCCTCATCGCTCGCCGGACGCTTCGAGGTGGTGATCGGCTTCGAACAGGTGGCGCGCGGCAAGCCGGCGCCCGATGTCTTCATCGAGGCCGCGCGGCGCCTCGGGATCGCGCCCGCGCGCTGCCTCGTTTTCGAGGATTCGGATGTCGGAACGCGGGCCGCCCTCGCGGCCGGAATGACCGTGGTGCAGATCCCCGATCAATCCGCCCGGGGTCCGAGCGGCGCGCATTTCCTCGCCAGAACCCTCGCCGAAGGGGCCGCCTGGGCTGATCTGGTGCCCGCCGGGGGTTGATCTCGGCCATGGCGGCGCGTATTTGGGGCGTGAGAGGTTGGCGCGGGCAGGCACCTCGCCAACCCGGTCAGGTCCGGAAGGAAGCAGCCGTAACGAGCCTCGCTTGGGTCGTTGTCCAGCCTCTCACCTCACGCCCCCTCGCGCGGCAGGCCGCCCTGCCCGGAGCGGCGCAGGCCCCGGCGCTAGCGCAGCGCGGAGACGAGGAAGCCCCAGCCCAGCAAGGCGATCAGACCCAGAACCAGCGCCCCCGACAGAAGACCCGGCACGGCGGCCGCGCGGCGCAATGTCGTTCTGGGCGCAAGGCGCGGGCGCAGGCACCAAAGGACGGTCGCGGCCGTTCCGGCGCCGAGCTGCCAGATGGCAAAGCCGCGAATCGCTCCGATCGCATCCGCCGCGCGCAGCGACGCGATCACGCTTGCCACCGTGAGAGCCGTCCAGACGGCCAGCCAGACCGCCACTTTCATCCTGTTGTTCATCCGCCTGGGACCCCGTGCGTCTTGCGCTGCGGTCCTCATATCACCGCGCCCCGGATCGTCCATGCGGCAAAACCCTGCATGTCCATGGCGCTTGGCCGCCCGGCATATGCCCCAGCGGCTCGACATGCCCGGCCCGCGCATTAAAATGCCCCTCATGGGAACACGCGACAAGAAAAGCGCTCTCGCACGGGATCGCACCGACTGGGCGGAGGACCGCACGGACTGGGCCGAGGACCGCACCATTCTGGCGAACGAGCGCACCTTCGCAAGCTGGCTGCGCACCGGGCTGACCGCGCTCGCGGTGGCGATCGCCCTGGCGGCGATCTTCGGCGATGCCGAGGGGCCGATCTCCCCCGCGCGCAGCGTCGCCAGCATCTTCGTGCTCGGGGCGATCATCGTCTTCTGGATGGCGCGCGGCAAGACGCTCTCCTCGCTCGACGATCTCGACCGGCACAGCGTGGACGCGATGCGCCGGCGGGGGATCACCGCGATCACCGTTCTGATGATGCTCGGTGCGGCGGGGACGGGCGTGCTGCTGTGGATCGTCTGAGCCGGGTGGACGCGCCGCATCGGCGCGCCTAGTCTGCCGCCGGTCCGCTCCCTTCTTTCCACAAGCCGCAGGCCCCCATGTCAGACAGTCCCGCCTATCAGGTGCTCGCCCGGAAATACCGCCCCGCGACCTTCGCCGACCTGATCGGCCAGGAGGCGATGGTGCGCACGCTCAGGAACGCCTTCGAGGCGGACCGGATCGCCCAAGCCTTCATCATGACCGGCATCCGCGGCACCGGCAAGACGACGACGGCACGCATCATCGCCAAGGGCATGAACTGCATCGGGCCGGACGGGCAGGGCGGCCCGACCACCGAGCCCTGCGGTGTCTGCGAGCATTGCCGGGCGATCGCCGAAGGGCGCCATGTCGATGTCCTGGAGATGGACGGCGCCAGCCAGACGCGGATCGACGACATCCGCGACAACGTCCTGAACTCGGTGCAATACGCGCCCGGGTCCGCGCGCTACAAGATCTACATCATCGACGAGGTGCACATGCTCAGCACCTCCGCCTTCAACGCGCTCCTCAAGACCCTCGAGGAGCCGCCGGCGCATGTGAAGTTCATCTTCGCCACCACCGAGATCCGCAAGGTCCCGGTGACGGTGCTCTCGCGGTGCCAGCGCTTCGATCTGCGGCGCATCGAGCCCGAGGTGATGATGGCCCATCTGGGCGCGATCGCGGCGAAGGAGGGGGCCGAGATCGACGAGGAGGCCCTGGCGCTGATTTCCCGCGCCGCCGAAGGCTCGGTGCGCGATGCGATGAGCCTGATGGATCAGGCGATCGCCCATGGCGCCGGCGCGACCACCGCCGAACAGGTGCGCGCCATGCTCGGCCTTGCCGACCGGGGGCGGGTGCTTGACCTGTTCGACCTGATCATGGCCGGCGATCCCGGCGGCGCGCTCTCCGAGCTTGCCGGGCAATATGCCGACGGGGCGGACCCGGTGGCGGTGCTGCGCGATCTGGCGGAGATCACCCATTGGGTCAGCGTGGTGAAGATCACGCCGGCCGCGGCCGAGGATCCGACCGTGGGGCCCGACGAGCGGAGCCGCGGCCTGTCGATGGCAGAGCGCCTGCCGATGCGCGTGCTGACGCGGACATGGCAGATGCTGCTCAAGGCGCTCGAAGAGGTCTCCTCCGCGCCGAACGCGATGATGGCGGCCGAGATGTCGATCATCCGCCTGACCCATGTGGCGGACCTGCCGCCGCCCGAGGATCTGCTGCGCAGGCTGCATGACGCGCCCCCCCGTGGTGGCAGCGGCGCTCAGGCAGGCGGGCAAGAGGGCGGCCAGGGCACCGGTGGCGGAGCGGCACGGTCCTCCGCCGCTCCGGCGGCCGGCGCATCCGGCGGTGCGCGGGCCGGGGGACAGGAACCCCGTCACGCACCGAACCCGGGGGCCGCGCAAGGCGCCACGGCGAGCCCGCGGGCGAGCGGCGCGGGTCCCGGCCCCTCGGCGGCACTGGCGCCCGAGACCGTGCCGGCCCTTGCCCGTTTCGCCAGTTTCGACCAGGTCGTCGCGCTGGTGCGCGCCAATCGCGACGCCAAGCTGCTGATCGAGATCGAGACCTGCCTGCGCCTTGCGAGCTACGCCCCCGGACGGATCGAGTTCGAGCCGACGGGCGATGCGCCGCGCGATCTTGCCGGGCGGCTCGCGCAGCGGTTGCAGCTGTGGACCGGGGTGCGCTGGGCGGTCAGCCTGGTCAACGAGGGCGGCGCGCCCACCATCGCCGAGGAGCGCGACGCCGAAGGGGCCGCCCTGCGCGCTCGTGCCGAGGCCCATCCGCTGATGCAGGCGGTGCGCAGCGCCTTTCCCGCCGCCAGGATCGAGGACATCCGCAGCATGGGCGAGATCGCAGCCGCGGCCGCCGTCGAGGCGCTGCCCGAGGTCGAGGACGAATGGGACCCCTTCGAGGAAGACTGAGCGTCCCTTGCCGCGGGGGGCGCGGGTGAATACATGGCAAGTGATCGACAACAGGGAGACGACGTGATGTTCAAAGGTTTGGGCGGGCTCGGTGACATGGGCAAGATGATGAAGGCCGCGCAGGAGATGCAGGGCAAGGTCGAACAGCTTCAGACCGAGCTCGCGTCGATCAGCGTGACGGGAGAGTCGGGCGCCGGACTGGTCAAGGCGACCGCAACCGCCAAGGGCGAGCTGACCGGGCTCGACATCGATCCCTCGATCTTCAACCCCGACGAGAAGGAAGTCGTCGAGGACCTGATCCTCGCCGCGATCAAGGATGCCCAGCAGAAGGCCAGCGCCAAGAGCCAGGAAGAGATGGGCAAGCTGACCGAGGGGCTGGGACTGCCCGCCGGCATGAAGCTGCCCTTCTGAGCGGGGAGGACGGGGCGCCCCACGGGCGCCCGGATGCCAGATGAGCGACGCCGCCACCGATATCGACGATCTGATCGCGCTGATGGCGCGGCTTCCGGGGCTCGGGCCACGCTCGGCGCGCCGTGCCGTGCTGCATCTCGTGAAGAAGCGCTCGATCCTGATGAAGCCCCTTGCCGAGCAGATGGGCCGGGTCGCGGCGACGGCGCGCGAATGCACGCTCTGCGGCAACATCTCCGGAACCGAGCTTTGCGCGATCTGCGCGTCCGAGGCCAGGGCGAATGGCGAGCTTTGCGTGGTCGAGGATGTCTCCGACCTGTGGGCCATGGAACGCTCGGGGATCTTCAAGGGCCGCTACCACGTCCTTGGCGGGACGCTCTCCGCGCTTGATGCCGTCGGGCCGGACGAGCTGCGCATCCCGCGCCTTGTCGCCCGCCTCGCGCCCGAGGGGGTGCGCGAGGTGATCCTGGCGCTCGGTGCGACCGTGGACGGGCAGACGACCGCCCATTACATCGCAGAGCAGATCGAGCCGCACGGGATCGAGCTGACATCCCTGGCGCAGGGCGTGCCGATCGGCGGTGAGCTCGACTACCTCGATGACGGCACCATCACCGCCGCCCTGAACGCCCGCCGTGCCTTCTGAGCCGCGCTCCCCGAGGGCGCCGGGTCATTCCGCAGGAGATCTTCCGTGAAGCTGACACATCTGCAATCCGCGACCGTGATGATCGAGACCAACGGCACGCGCATCCTTACCGATCCCTGGCTGGTGGATGGCGAGTATTACGGAAGCTGGTTCCATTACCCGCCTTATCCCGGGCGGCCCGAGGACCTGGAATACGACTACATCTATGTCAGCCATATCCACCCGGACCACATGTCGCGCAAGACGATGGCGCGTCTTGACAAATCCAAGCCGGTCCTCATCCACGACTTCGAGGAGAAGTTCCTCAGGATGAACCTCGAGCGGATGGGTTTCGAGGTGATCGAGCTGCCGCATAACGAGCGCTTCGATCTGCCGGGTGGCGGGTTCATCCAGATCCTCGGTGCCGACAACTGCGACCCCGAGCTTTGCGCGCGCTATTTCGGCTGCGCCCCGGTGGAGGCGAAGTTCCGGATGACCCGGATCGACACGCTCTCGGTGATCTCGGACGGAACCCACGTCATCCTCAATACCAACGACTGCCCCGAGCCGCTGGCGCGCGACGCCGTGGACCGGGTATTGGCCGAGCATGGCTCGATCGACCTGATGCTGGTCGGCTATGCCGGCGCCGGGCCCTTCCCGCAATGCTTCGCCTTTGCCGACACCGCGCAGATGCGCGCCGCCGCCGACCGCAAGAGGGCGCAGTTCATCGACCAGGCGGTCGCCTATATCGAGCGTGTGCGCCCGGCGGCGTTCATGCCCTTCGCCGGCACCTATGTGCTGGGCGGGCGCAAGGGGGCGCTCAACGACGCACGCGGGGTGCCCGGCCTCGACGAGGCCCTCGCCGAGATCGTCCCGCGCGTTCCCGCCGAATGCCAGGGCTTCATTCTGGATGCGGCTCAGAGCTGGGATCTCGGGGCCCGCGAGGCAAGCGCGCCGCCCACCGCCCCCGATCCCGCCGCCCGCGCGGCCTATCTCGCGCAGATCGCGGAGCATCCCTACGACTACGACGCGCTGCCCGCCCCGGGCGATGACGCGCTCCTTGAGATGGCGCAGGCCGCCTATCCCCGGTTTGCCGGCAAGGCCGCCCAGATCGGACTGTCGGATGCCACGCGGATCGTGGTAACCGCCGATGATTTCGCGATCGGCTTCGATGCCGCCCGCCCGCCCGAGCGCATCCATGCGCTGCCGGCGGGAGATTATGTCAGGATCGAAACCGATCGCCGGCTTCTCGGCGCGTTGTTGCAAGGGCCGCGACACGCGCATTGGAACAATGCCGAGATCGGCTCGCATCTCAGCTACGAGCGCCGGCCTGACAGGTTCGACCGAGAGCTCTACCATGCAATGTCCTTCTTCCATTCGTGAGGACGGCCGGGCCGGGCATTGCGCGGCATATCCACAACTTGCGCGGCCCGGCTGCCACGAAAACGCTTTACAGGCTTGACCTGTTGCAACACGATGCCACCCAGAGTGGTCGATCCTGAACGAACCATTCCCCGCAGGCATTTCGCCGCGACGCCGATCGGCGCATCGCGGCTGCAAGTTATGAGGCCGAGGATGGCATCAACCCACGATCTCGACGGCGCCGAGGCGTTCGATCCGATCGATATCGTCGAGAGCATCGCAGCGCGTCATGACTGGGAGTTCGACCGGATCGCCGACGATCAGATCACCATGTCCGTCGAGGGGCAATGGCGGACCTATGCGCTGACGCTGGCCTGGTCGTCGGCCGACGAGATGCTGCGTCTCATCTCGACCTTCGAGATGGAGCCGCCGGAGGATCGCCTTCCGCAGCTCTACGAACTGCTCAACCTGACCAATGACCAATGCTGGGCGGGGGCCTTCACCTACTGGGCGGATCAGCGCCTGATGGTCTGGCGCTACGGGCTCGCCCTCGATGGCGGACAGGTGGCCGACCCCGAACAGATCGCGCGCATGATCAGCGCGGCGGTATCGGCGGCGGAACGCTTCTATCCCGCCTTCCAGCTGGCCACCTGGGGCCGCCGTACCGTGGACAGCTCGATGAAGATCGCGATCTGCGAGGCTTACGGGCGCGCCTGACCGGCCGCTCCGGTCCGCCCCGCCCCGACCGACCCGGACCGGCCCCGATTTTCCGCGACGCCCGCACACCCTGACACGCCTTGCCGGGGCATCCGTGCGGCGCGCTCCCCCAAGGCGATCGCGCGAATGCCGTCCCGTTTCTCCCCCTTCTTCCTGCTTGCCCCTTGCGCGCGGTGCGGTCCCCCAAGGCGCCGCGGGGCGCGTGCCTTGCAATTCCTGCCTTCCGCTCCCCGGCCTATGGGGCTTGCGCCGCCGGCGTTCCGCAGAGTGCTTGCACCCCGCGCCGCGCCGCGACACTCTGCGCCGACGGGGCCGGGGACCGCGGCCCGGCAAGGGGAGTTGGACGGTATGGATGATCTTCGGACGCGCGGACTGGTGCTCGTCGGCTGCGGCAAGATGGGCTCGGCGATGCTCGATGGCTGGCTGCGCAGCGGCTTTCCGGCAAGCTCGGTCTGGGTGATCGATCCCAAGCCGGGCGACTGGCTCGCGGCGAGCGGTGTGCACCTCAACGAAGGTCTGCCCGAACGTCCCGCGATGGTCGTCGTGGCGGTGAAGCCGCAGGTGATGGACACCGCCCTTCCGGGCATATCGGAGCTGGGCCGCGGTGATACGACCTTCCTTTCGGTGGCGGCCGGGGTTACGATCGCGACATTCGAGGATCGCCTTGGCGCCGGTACCCCGGTGATCCGCGCGATGCCCAACACGCCCGCCGCGATCGGCCGGGGCATCACCGCGATCGCGTGCAACGCCGCGGCCCAATCGGCCCTCCCGGATGCCGAGGCCCTTCTGGGGGCCGTGGGACAGACGGTGCGCCTGGATGGCGAGGCGCAGATCGACGCCGTGACGGCGCTCTCGGGATCGGGTCCGGCCTATGTCTTCGCCCTGATCGAGGCGATGGCCGCCGCTGGCGAGGCCGAGGGTCTGCCGGCGGACATGGCGATGCGTCTTGCCAAGGCGACCGTCGGCGGGGCCGGACAGCTGGCCGAGGAAAGCACCGAGCCGCCCGGCATCCTGCGCCGCAATGTGACCTCGCCCAATGGCACGACGCAGGCCGGGCTGGAGGTCCTGCTGTCCGACCGCGACGGGCTCGGGGGGCTCATCGGACGCACGGTCGCCGCGGCGGCCGCCCGCTCGCGCGAGCTGCGCGAATGAGCGCGAGTTTCGACGATTTCCTCAAGCTCGACATCCGCGTCGGGCGGATCACTCGCGCGGAGCCCTTTCCGGAGGCGCGCAAGCCGGCCATCAAGCTCTGGATCGATTTCGGACCCGAGCTGGGCGAGAAGCGCAGCTCGGCGCAGATCACCGCCCATTACACCCCGGAATCGCTCATCGGCAGGAACGTGCTCGCGGTGGTGAACTTCCCGCCCCGGCAGATCGGCAAGGTCATGTCCGAGGTTCTCGTGCTGGGTCTGCCGGATGCGGCCGGCGAGGTCGTGCTGGCCGTGCCCGATCCGTCGGTGACGGGTGAGGGGCCCGCCCCTGGCGCGCGGCTTTACTAGGGCGCCCCGACCGCGCGGCGCCAATGGCGGCGGCACAGGGAGACGTAGCGCTCGTTGCCGCCGATCTCGACCTGCTCGCCCTCGGTGAGAATCCGGCCCCCGGCATCCTGCCTCACGACCATCGTCGCCTTGCGCCCGCAATGGCAGATGGTGCGCACTTCGCGCAGATGGTCTGCGATCGCCAGAAGCGCAGCCGAGCCTGGAAAGAGCGCACCCCTGAAATCCACACGTAATCCGTAGCACATCACCGGCACCGACAAATCATCCGCGATCCTGGCCAGCTGCCAAACCTGCTCATGGGTGAGAAACTGCGCCTCGTCGATAAAGAGGCAAGCAAGGGGGCCATGGGCCATATGCGCCTCGGCTAGGCCGAGAAGGTCGGTGCGCGGCGTGTATGTGCGCGCATCCGACCCGATGCCGATCCGGCTGGCGATCTTGGCCTGTCCGGCTCGCGCATCGAGCTGTGCGGTCAGAAGAAGCACCTCCATGCCGCGCTCGCGGTAGTTATGCGCCGCCTGCAAGAGCAGCGTCGACTTGCCCGCATTCATCGTGGAGTAGTGGAAATAGAGCTTGGCCATGAGGCGGTCAGGTAGCGGCTGCCGCGCCGGTGGGCAAGGGCATCCCGGCCCCGGACATCTCCCAGGGCCGGCGCGGTGTCAGTCCTGCAGCGCCCTGACGGTCAGTTCGCCCTCGCCGCGCACCCGCATCGCGAGCGCCGCGGCATGGCTGGCAGCGAGCGTGGTGAAGTAGGGGATCTTGTCGTAGAGCGCCACCGAACGCATCGAGCGGCTGTCATCGACCGCGCGCGCCCCTTCGGTCGTGTTCATCACCAGGGCGATCTCGCCATCCTTCATGATGTCGACGATCGAGCGTCCGCCCTCGTAGACCTTGTTGACGATGCGTGCCTCGATCCCGTTCTCGGCGAGGAATTTGGCCGTCCCGCGCGTCGCGACGATGCTCATGCCCAGATCGCGCAGTGTCGCGGCCGTCTCGATGAGCTGTGCGGTCTTGTCGGCATCCTTGATCGACAGGAAGGCAGTGCCCTCGGTCGGCAGGTTGGTGCCCGCGCCCATCTGTGCCTTGAGGAAGGCGCGCGGGAAATCGCGGTCCCAGCCCATGACCTCGCCGGTCGAGCGCATCTCGGGGCCAAGCAGCGTGTCGACGCCCGGGAAGCGGGCGAAGGGCAGCACCGATTCCTTGACCGAGAACCACGGCATGTTGGGATCGGCCAGGGTCATCGGGTCGGCGAAGGGCAGGGTGTCATCCACCCCGGTGCCATCGGGATAGGCCGCGCGCAGCGGGAAGTTCGAAAGGGGCTCGCCCGCCATCAGGCGCGCGGCAATGGAGGCGATGGCGCTGTCGGTGGCCTTGGCGACGAAAGGCACGGTGCGGCTGGCACGCGGGTTCACCTCGAGCACGTAGATCGTGCCGTCCTTGATCGCGAATTGCACGTTCATCAGGCCGACGACACCGAGCTTGAGTGCCATCGCCTTGGTCTGGCGCTCCATCTCCTCGACCATGTCGCGCCCGAGCGTGTAAGGCGGCAGCGAGCAGGCGCTGTCACCCGAATGGACGCCGGCCTCCTCGATATGCTGCATGACGCCGGCGACATGGACATCCTTGCCATCCGACAGCGCGTCGACATCGACCTCGACCGCGCCGGCCAGGTAACTGTCGAGCAGGACCGGGTTCTTGCCCGAGACATTCACCGCGTCACGGATGTAGCGCTTGAGGTGATCGTCGTCGCGCACGATCTCCATCGCCCGGCCGCCCAGAACGTAGGAGGGGCGGATCACCAGCGGGTAGCCCACCTCGCCGGCGATGCGCATCGCCTCCTCGTCCGAGCGCGCAAGCCCGTTGACCGGCTGTTTCAGGCCCAGCTCGCCGAGCATCTTCTGGAACCGTTCGCGGTCCTCGGCGAGATCGATCGCATCGGGCGAGGTGCCGAGGATCGGGATGCCCGCCGCGTGCAACGCATCGGCGAGTTTCAGGGGGGTCTGGCCGCCGAATTGCACGATCACGCCGTGCAGCGTGCCGTTCTCCTGCTCGACGCGCAGGATCTCCATCACGTGCTCGAAGGTGAGCGGCTCGAAATAGAGCCGGTCGGACGTGTCGTAATCGGTGCTGACCGTCTCGGGGTTGCAGTTGATCATGATCGTCTCGTAGCCCTGATCGGTCAGGGCGAAACAGGCATGACAGCAGCAATAGTCGAACTCGATCCCCTGGCCGATCCGGTTCGGGCCGCCGCCCAGGATCACCACCTTCTTGGCATCCGATGGGCGCGCCTCGTCCTCGGCCTCGCCCATCACAGGATGCTCGTAGGTCGAATACATGTAGGGGGTCTGCGCCTCGAACTCGGCGGCGCAGGTGTCGATCCGCTTGAAGACCGCCTTCACCCCGAGATTGTGCCGCGCCCGGCGCACCTGGTCCTCGTCCCGCCCGGTCAGGCTGGCAAGGCGCGCGTCGGTGAAGCCCATCATCTTGAGCGCGCGCAGTTCCTCTTCGGTGACCGGAAGGCCGCCCGCGCGGATCTCGGCCTCCTTGTCCACGATCTCGCGGATCCGGGCCAGGAACCACGGGTCATAGGAGGTCGCGGCACCGATATCGTCGTCGCTCAGCCCGTGGCGCATCGCCTCGGCGATGACCCGGATGCGGTCCGGGGTCTGGCGCGACAGGGCGGCCACGACGGAGGCATGGTCCGGTTTCTGGACAGTCGAGCCGGGAATGACGATCTCGTCGAAGCCGGTCAGGCCGGTCTCCATCGAGGCCAGCGCCTTCTGCATCGATTCGTGGAAGCTGCGCCCGATCGCCATCGCCTCGCCCACGGATTTCATCGCGGTGGAGAGGAGCGGCTCGGAGCCTGCGAATTTCTCGAATGCGAAGCGCGGGATCTTGGTGACGACGTAGTCGATCGTCGGCTCGAAGCTGGCGGGCGTCACCTTGGTGATGTCGTTGTCGAGCTCGTCGAGCGTGTAGCCCACGGCCAGCTTGGCGGCGATCTTGGCGATCGGGAAGCCCGTGGCCTTGGAGGCCAGCGCCGAGGAGCGCGACACGCGCGGGTTCATCTCGATCACGACCATGCGCCCGTCGACGGGGTTCACCGCCCATTGCACGTTGGAGCCGCCCGTCTCGACGCCGATCTCGCGCAGCACGGCGATGCTGGCGCTGCGCATCCGCTGATATTCCTTGTCCGTCAGCGTGAGCGAGGGCGCGACGGTAATCGAATCGCCCGTATGCACGCCCATCGGATCGACGTTCTCGATGGCACAGACGATGATGGCGTTGTCGGCGCGGTCGCGCACGACTTCCATCTCGTATTCCTTCCAGCCCAGCAGCGACTCGTCCACAAGGATCTGCCCGACAGGCGAGGCGTCCATGCCGCTGCGGCAATAGTGCATGTATTCTTCGCGGTTATAGGCCACGCCGCCGCCGGTGCCGCCCAGCGTGAAGGCGGGGCGGATGATCGCCGGCAGGCCGATATGCTCGAGCGCATCGAGCGCTTCCTGCACCCCGGCGGCAAGATCATAGGCGCCGTTCGCCTTCTTGGGCGCGGAGATGATGGTCGCCTTGGGATTCTCCAGCCCGATCCGGTCCATCGCCTCGCGGAAGAGCTTGCGGTCCTCGGCCATCTCGATCGCGCGCCGGTTGGCCCCGATCAGCTCGACACCGTATTTCTCCAGCACGCCCATATCCGCAAGGGCCAGAGCGGTGTTGAGCCCGGTCTGGCCGCCCATCGTCGGCAGCAGCGCGTCGGGGCGCTCCTTGTCGATGATGCGTGCGACGGTGTCGGGGGTGATCGGCTCGATATAGGTCGCATCGGCAAGACCCGGATCGGTCATGATCGTGGCCGGGTTGGAGTTGACCAGGATGACCCTGTAGCCTTCCTCGCGCAGGGCCTTGCAGGCCTGTGCGCCGGAATAGTCGAACTCGCATGCCTGCCCGATGATGATCGGCCCCGCTCCGATGATCATGATCGACTGGATGTCGGTTCTTTTCGGCATAGCTGGGGTCCCTTCCACGCAAAACGTCGTGAGGTATAGGGATTGGTGGCGGCGGTGCAAGGGGGGATCGCGCGAGCCTGCGCGAAAGCCGGCATGCGGCCGGTCAGGCGCGCCCCTTCGCGGTGGCTCCTCCCGCCCGCGCGGGCAGCAGGGCGAAGCCGGCGGCCAGCCCCGCCATCGCGAGCGCCCCGATGGGCGCCACGGCATTCATCGACGCGCCCGCCATCTGCAACAGCGCGAGCCCGCCATAGGACAGGGGCCCGAAGATCGCGAGAAGGGCGAGAAGCCGCGCCGCGCCGATCCCGCCTCCCGGCCCGGGCCCCGGCTCCGATCCCGATCTCGAAGCACAGAGCAGTCCCGGTGCCAGAAGGGCCGGTGCCAGGAAATGGTAGCTCCAGGCGAGCGGCCCCGCGAGCGACAGGACGATCATCGCCGCCGGCCAGACCGACCGGATGCGCCGCGGCGCCGCGCAGCGATGCGCCCAGAGCGCCAGCCCGCACAGCGCCGCCACGAGAAGCGCGCGGGTGGCCCATAGCCAGGGGGCCGGTTTCTCGAGCACCAGCCATTCGGGCAGGCCGGCCGCGCCGGGCGCGGCGGCGGCCACCACCGCCGTGCCGCCGCCGAGAAGCCCGCCCACGAGGCCGTCGAGCCCGAAGGAGAGCGGGATGATGATCGCGCTGCGGCTGATCGAGGAGATCACCGAGAGGAAATCGGCATGGAGCGGCCAGCCGGCAAGCGTGATGGAGAGCGCGGCAAGGCCGCCCCCCGCCGCCGCGAAGCCGCCAAGCGCGCGCCAGTTGCCGCTGGCCAGCCACAGGACCGCGTAGAGCGCGGGATAGAGTTTGATCGCGGCGGCGAGCGCGAGGATTGCCCCGGCCCGCGCCTCGGCCCCGGCGCGCATCCGCTCGAGGGTGAAGAGGACGAGCACGCTCACGAGGATCTGCGGCTGGTTCTGCATCAAGGCGACGCCGCCGATGACGGTGCCGTAGGCGATGAGCTGCCCTGCCGCCACGAAGAGCCAGAGCGGCGGGCCGGGACGCATCGCGCGCCATGCCGCCACGCTGCCCGCAAGGAGCAGCAGCGGATTGAGCAGGTTCGCGCTCATCCGCAGGAACGCGAAGCTCGGCGGGTCGGGCAGCGCGGCCAGGAGCGCCGCCCAGAGCGGCGGATAGATATAGGGATAGATCGGGGCATCATGCCCGATCGCCGCGGCCCGCGCCGTCCAGCCCTCTGGCGGGCGCATCGTGAAGGGCAGCTCCGGCGGGGCATAGATCGGCAGCCCCTCGGCAAGGGAGCCCGCCGCCAGATGCAGTGCCAGCAGGTCACTCGAGACATGGGGCGCCAGGAGGACGTCGCCCATGACCGCACCGAGCGCCGCGAGGCATACCAGCGCGATCGCGCCACGGATCGGGTTGTCGGCCGCCGCCGTGATCGGCTTGATGGCCTCGGGGCGGGAACATCTCGTCATTGCGCAAGGCTAGGGGGCCGCCGCGCGCCACGCATCCCCGCATGTCGCCGCCGGCGCGTGTGCACCGGCGTCTGTGGCTACGGTGCCGCATGGACGGGCGGGGCACGGGGGCCGCGCAGGCGGGCGGAATGCACGCCGGCGGCGGGGGCGCGCGGATCGCGGCCGGCGCGCGCGGCGGGCGGCAAAGCTTGACTTATCGGGCAAGGCACGATGTATCGGCGCGGACCTGATCCTTGACACGAGCACGCCCCCCGGAGGGATGACCCATGCACGCCTACCGCTCCCATACCTGCGCCGATCTCGACAAGAGCAATGTCGGTGATACCGTCCGTCTCGCTGGCTGGGTGCACCGCGTGCGCGACCATGGCGGGGTGCTCTTCATCGATCTGCGCGACCATTATGGCATCACGCAGATCCTGTGCGACAGCGACAGCCCGGCCTTCTCGGAGGTCGAGAAGGTGCGCGCCGAATGGTGCATCCGCATCGATGGCAGCGTGAAGGCCCGTGACGAGGGGCTGGTCAATGCCAAGATCCCCACGGGCGAGATCGAGGTCTATATCCGCGATATGGAAGTGCTGGGCCGCGCCGGCGAGCTGCCGCTGCCGGTCTTCGGCGAGCAGGACTATCCCGAGGAGACGCGCCTGCGCTACCGCTTCCTCGATCTGCGCCGGCAGGGCCTGCATGACAACATGGTGCTGCGCTCGGACGTGGTGCGCGATTTGCGCGAGCGGATGTGGGACCAGAAGTTCAACGAGTTCCAGACCCCGATCATCACCGCCTCCAGCCCCGAGGGCGCGCGCGACTTCCTCGTGCCCTCGCGCCTGCATCCGGGCAAGTTCTATGCCCTGCCGCAGGCCCCGCAGCAGTTCAAGCAGCTGATCATGGTCTCAGGCTTCGACAAGTATTTCCAGATCGCGCCGTGCTTTCGGGACGAGGATCCGCGCGCCGACCGCTCGCCCACCGATTTTTACCAGCTCGACATGGAGATGAGCTTCGTCACCCAGCAGGACGTGTTCAACACGATCGAGCCGGTGATGCGCGGCTGCTTCGAGCGCTTCGGCGGGGGCCGCAAGGTCGACCAGACCTTCGAACAGATTTCCTACAAGGATGCGGCGCTGTGGTACGGCACCGACAAGCCCGACCTGCGCAACCCGATTAGGATGCAGGTCGTCTCGGAGCATTTCGAAGGCTCGGGCTTTGCCATCTTTGCCAAGCTGCTCGAGCAGGAGGGCACCGAAATCCGCGCCATTCCCGCGCCCAAGGGGGGCAGCCGCAAGTTCTGCGACCGAATGAACAAGTTCGCACAGGAGCAGGGCCTGCCCGGCATGGGGTATATCTTCTGGCGTGAGGGCGAGAATGGCCTCGAGGCCGCCGGTCCGCTCGCCAAGAATATCGGACCAGAGCGCACCGAGGCGATCCGTCAGCAGCTCGGTCTCGAGATGGGCGACGCGGCCTTTTTCCTCGGCGGCAAGCCGGGCGATTTCGAGGGCGTCGCGGGACGTGCGCGCACCGTGATCGGCGAGGAGCTGGAGCTGACCGACAAGGACCGCTTCGCCTTTTGCTGGATCGTCGATTTCCCGATGTACGAGAAGGATGACGAGGGCCGCATCGATTTCAGCCATAACCCCTTCTCGATGCCGCAGGGCGGGATGGAAGCGCTGGACGGTGATCCGCTGGAGGTGCTCGGCTACCAGTACGATCTGGCCTGCAACGGTTACGAGCTGATCTCCGGGGCGATCCGGAACCACCGGCCCGAGATCATGTTCAAGGCCTTCGAGATTGCCGGCTATGACGAGGCCGAGGTGCGCAAGCGGTTCGGCGGCATGGTCAACGCGTTCCAATACGGCGCCCCCCCGCATGGTGGCTGCGCCGCCGGGATCGACCGGATGGTGATGCTCCTTGCCGAGGAGGAGAATATCCGCGAAGTCATCATGTTCCCGATGAACCAGCGCGCCGAGGACCTGATGATGGGCGCGCCGTCCGAGCCGGTGAACGAGCAGCTGCGCGAGCTGCACCTGCGCGTGATCCCGCGCGAGGCGTGAAACCGAAACCGCGCCCGGGCGTTGGACCTTCGATTCTGGACAGGAGGATGTCATGCGCAGATTCGTGAAGTTCTTCGCCCTGTGGAAGATCGTGCGCCGCGTGATGCGGCGCTGAGGATCGTCGGCGGCGCGTGACGCGCGGCGCCGTGATGGGGATACGAGATGACAGGGCGTCGCATCATGCGGCGCCCTTTCTCCATTCTGCGAGGGGTGATACCCTCTTTCGTCGTCGTGAGGATCGGCTTTGTGCCGCCCTCCGAACGCCCCGCTGCCCCGCCTGCGCAGTTTGGCGCATCCTGTCGGTGCGCTTGGCGCGGCAAAATCCGCGTGCTTTCCTTTCGGGCGATCCTGCTCTCGACCGGCTTCGATCTCGTCTCGTGCTGGCGCAGGGGGGATCGAACGGAAAACTGGCCGCGATCCGCTCGAGAGTTTGTGCGCCGGGCCGTCCTCGCCCCAAGACCGCTCGCCGCGTCGCGAGCAAACCGGCAAGCGACAATGAAATCTGGACCGATCGCTCCGGTTCAGGGAAAGCTGCTGCAATCGGGGAGGGCTCGTGGCGTCATCGCACGCTGGAAACCGGGATCGGGGACGATAGGGCTGCGGCGTTTATCCACGAGACGGTCGCGGATGCGGTCTTGCCTATGAAATCGTGGCCCCGATGGTCCATGGCGCACGGATTCGGCGGCACTCGGCCGGCAAACGCGGGATCATTCTGCCGCGACACCGGAGTTGTAGCCGTAAGTCTTCCAGCCGGGTTTGTAATCGGCATCCGCCTGGTTGCCCCAAACCGTCCAGCCCTCGCGAAGGCCCCTGCCGAAAAGCTCCAGGTAAGGCCCCCAGGAACAGCTCTCGATCAGGTCATATTGCTCGTCGGGCTTGCGCGAGTGCTCACGCTTGCGGGTCTGCATCATGTTGACCTGCCGGCGACCGGGCGCCTCGGTGCGCACGTTCCTGCCGCGAGTGCCAAAAAGCAGGATCTCGGTCACGTTGCGGAAGTAGAAGCCGACGCCGCGCCCGTCGCTGCCGCCATCCTTGCGGATCTTGTGCCAGATAATGTTCGACTTGTAGTCGAACCCCCATGCCGACAGCACCCGGAGCCCGTCCGGCAACAGCGCGTTGGGCACCCAGATGTAGCAATGCGCCCGATCGGCGAGATGCTCGGCCACCGGAAGCGCGCAGATGTCGTCGAGCGTCATCGTGGGATACCGGTTGAGCCGCCTGTGCTCGGGCGCGACCTTGCCGGTGCGGTTGGTGAAGCGCCATGGCGGGTCGGCCATGACGCATCCGAAACGGTCATCGCCAAGAAATTGCCGCAGGTCGCTGGAGGGATCGGTGCTCATATCCGGCATGTTCCGCCTTTGACGGCGCGTATGCAACGCGAAGTTCGCCCCGGGCCCCGGCCGGCTCCGAAGATGGCGGGAAATAGGAGCCGGGCGCGATCCCGCGAGGGGTCAGTCCTCGAGGCTGTCCTCACGCTTCTCGTCGACGAGCTTGCGCTCTTCTTTCTTCCGCTCGAGGAAACGGGTGCCGTAACCCTCGATCTCCTTTTCCTCGATCACCTCGCGCGCGCGGGTAAAGACCTCGTCCTCTTCTTCGTCGATATGGTGCTCGTAATCGTGGCGCAGGGTCTTGAATTTCTCAATCCACTGCGGCGCGCCCATGTCCATCTCGTTGAGCTCTTCCATCAGGTCGTCGAGCTGCTGATGCTCATGCACCGAATGGCGGGCCGAATCCTGGCCCCATGTCTTGGAGATCAGCTTGGAGTAGAAGGTCTCTTCCTCGGCGGCGGCATGGCTTTTGACGTCGTAGTAGAACTTCTCCCATGCCGTGCGCCTCGCCTCGCTGCCACTCTCGCTGCCGGAAATGGTTTCAAGCAAGGCACGGTGGTCGTCGTGATCCTTCTTGATCGCGTCGTAGATGGAAGGCATGGGGCATCCTCTTTCGGTCGGGTTCCCGGCCCAACCCGGATGCGGGGGAGGGGGTTCCGCCGATGCGGGACGCGCCTCAGACGTAGAGCGTCAGCGTTCCGAAGACCGCGACGGAGAGCGACAGGATGCCGGCGCCGAAGACGGCGCGGTCGAGGGCCGCGTTGCGCGCCTCCGCGAGCAGAACGGTATCGATAAGTTTCAACATCATGGCACTGGTCCCTGGTTGCATTGTTGCGGGCCGCTCCCCGGTTTGGCCACCATCCTTGCGGCGCATTATGGCGGAAACGAGGAGCGTTCGGCGTTTTCACGTGACGGCCTTGGTGCGAGGCGTCCTGCGATCCCCATCATCGGACAGAAAGTGTTGACGTTGTGCTAAGAGGCGGCGCGGAAGGGCTGCGGCCTTGCGCCGCTTGCACAAGTGCCGCCCGGGCCGCATATCAGGGGCAACACGCAGCCAGAGGGGAGTTGAGCGCGATGATCGGACGGTTGAACCATGTGGCGATCGCGGTGCCCGATCTCGAGGCCGCCGCGCAGCAATATCGCGGCACGCTCGGCGCCGAGGTCGGAGCGCCGCAGGACGAGCCCGATCACGGCGTGACGGTGATCTTCATCACCCTGCCCAACACCAAGATCGAGCTTCTCTACCCCTTGGGAGAGGACTCCCCGATCGCCGGCTTCCTGCAAAAGAACCCCGCCGGCGGCATCCATCACATCTGCTACGAGGTGGAGGATATCATCGTCGCCCGCGACCGGCTGCGCGCCGAGGGTGCGCGGGTGCTCGGCGATGGCGAGCCCAAGATCGGGGCGCATGGCAAACCCGTTCTTTTCCTCCATCCCAAGGATTTCAACGGCTGTCTCGTCGAACTCGAGCAGACCTGAGCCAAGGAGCCCGCCGCGATGACCATCACCTCCGCCATCGTTCTTTACGCCGTGATCTGGTTCATGGTGCTCTTCATCGCCCTGCCGATCCGCCTGCGCACGCAGGGGGACATGGGCGAGGTGCTGCGCGGCACGCCCGCCGGGGCGCCCGCCGAATTCGCGATGAAGCGCAAACTGCTCTGGGTCAGCGCGATCTCGGCGGTATTGTGGGTCTTCTTCGCCGGCGTGATCCTCTCTGGCTGGATCAGCCCGCGCGATCTGGACTGGTTCGACCGGATGGAGCCGGGGGTTTCGGCAAGCGGTGATAAAGATGGGTGAAGGTCGCGGCGCCGAGGACGGGCACCAGCAGGTTGGCGACCGGCACCAGTAGCGGCAGCGCCATCACCACGCCGGCGATCCAGATCCGCACCGCGTGACGCCTTCGCATCCGCGCCGCGCCCTCCCGTCCCAGCCGCCGCGCCGCGATCAACTGGAAATATTCGCGCCCCAGCAGGTAGCCGTTGAGCGACAGGAAGATCAGCGGCGCGGCGGGAGGCAGCAGCAGGTAGGCGATGAGCGCCGCCGCGTTCCCGAGCAGAAGCACCCCGAGAAAGCCGAGCGCGTCACCGGCGCTTGCCAGCAGGCCAAGCCGCGGCGCCGGGGGCAGGTGGGCGTAATGCCGTGCCTCGACCGCGTCGGTCACGTCGTCGAGGAGGAACGAGATCGCGAAGGAAGCCACCGGGATCATCAGGAAGACCGAGGCCAGCAGGAAGGCCGGCACCGTGGCGAAGGAGGCCAGATCGTCGATCCAGGTGACAGGGCCGATCCATGGCAGGTTCAGCTCTTCGGGGATCGCGCGGTCCAATAGCAGCAAGATGGCGCCGTAGCTGGCACCAAGGACCAGCAGCGTCGCGCCAACGCCGCGCAGAAGCACGCTGCGAAACGCCCTGTCGCCCATCTGCGCCGCGGCGCGGGTCACGTCACGTGTAAGGCTCATTCCGTCATCCAGGTGATCGCGCGCTCGGGATCGGGACGGGGACGCTCGGGCGGTGCGCTGCTTTCGGTGCCGATATGGATCAGCCCCGCGATCCATTCGCCCTCGTCAAGGCCGAGCCCCTCGGCGGCGAAACCGCTGTCATGGCTGGCCCAGCCCGAGAGCCAGTTCGCGCCCCAGCCGGCGGCGAGCGCGGCATTGAGCAGTTGCATGCAGACGGCGCCCGCCGAAAGGGTTTGCTCGATCCGCGGGATCTTCTCGGAAGGGACGGGGCAGGCGATGACCGCCACGGCGAGATGCGCGTTTGAAAAATGGCTGCCCTGCTTTTCGATATCCGCCGGTTCGCGGCCCAGCGCGTCGCCCCGCACGGCCGCGAGCCGGCCGAGACGCTGCAGCGCGGCCCGTTCGAGCACGATGAGGCGCCATGGCTCGAGCTTGCCGTGATCGGGGCTGCGCAGCGCGATCTGCAAAAGCGGCAAGAGCGCCTCGCGCGCGGGAATCGGCGGGCCGAGCGTCTTGGCCGGCCGCGAGCGGCGGCTTGACAGGAAGGCGAGGGTCTCTGGGCTGGGGCGCGGCATCGCGAAGCTCCTTCGGCAGGTGAACGTCGTCCGGTCGGGCAAGGTTCGGTAGGGCGGGGTTCGGGCGAGATCGGGTTGGGTGGAGGGCATGCGGGCCGAGGCCTCGGACGCGTTTGCCCGGCGGCGGCCGGCCCCGCCCGGCGGCACACGGTTTTCCGCAGTTTCCGTGCCGGGGTCAAGCGGTGCGCGATGCACGGAAATGGCGCCGTGGCCGATCACCGCGCAAGCCGGGGCAGGCCGCATTCCGGTCCCACGGGCGGGATGACTCGCACGTTGAGGCATTGGCGCCGGGAGGGCGATTTTCCCTAGCGCCGGCGCGACAGTCGGTAGCTGCCTTCCGGAAGGTCAAGCGCGGCGGCGAGATCGGCAAGCTGCGCGCTCGACAAGGTGACGGTGGCGACGCTGTCGGTGCGCGGATCGTATTGCTCGAGCGTGACGCATTCGGCGAAGGCGTTCACGGTCACATCCTCCTGTCGGTGCCCGGCGGGGTCGTCGACGAGGGTGATCACGGTCGCGTCGAATTCGTGTTCGATGGTAAACATGACCCGAGCCTAGCGGATCGGCAAGGCGCCGCAAGCGGTCACTGCACGGGGCAAGGTGCGGGCGGGCGGTGGGGACGGGGCGACCCCGGAGGGGTGGAGGTCCGTGCCGCGCGGGCTATGCTGTGGGCTACAGGGACATGCAGCAGGAGCTTTCGATGATGAGATGGATCGCCATTGTGGGACTGGCCGCCGTGACGGCCTGCGGCCCGGTCGTGGTGAGCGGACCCGGACCGCTCGGCGCGCCCGGCACCGGCACATCCGCGCCGCGTCCGGCGCCCGCACCGGCGCCGAGCCGCGCCGAGGTCCCGCGCGCCCAGGTGAACGCCCAGCTCGCGGCGCGCAACTTCGTCTCCGTCGTCTCGCGGGTGGAGCCGGTGGCCGAGGCCGAATGCCGGGCCCGCACGCGCGGCACGAATTGCGACTTCGCCATCGCGGTGGACGATACGCGCGGCGCCCCGCCCAACGCCTTCCAGACGCTCGACCGCAATGGGCGGCCGGTGATCGGCTTCACCCTCGCGCTCATCGCGCAGGTGCGCAACCAGGACGAACTGGCCTTCATCCTCGGGCACGAGGCGGCGCATCATATCGCCGGCCATATCTCGCGCGGGCAGCGATCGGCTGTGACGGGCGCGGTGCTGGCCGGGATCCTGGCACAGGTGGGCGGCGCGGATGCGACCGTGGTGCGGGAGGCGCAGAATGTCGGCGCGACCCTCAATTCACGCCGTTTCTCCAAGGATTTCGAGCTCGAGGCCGATGCACTGGGAACGGTGATCGCGGCCAGGAGCGGGTTTGATCCGGTGCGCGGGGCCGAATATTTCGCCCGCATCCCCGATCCGGGCAATCGCTTCCTTGGCACCCATCCGCCCAATGCCGAGCGCATCGCCACCGTGCGCCGCACCGCCGCCGGCCTCTGAGGGGAGGGGCGTGGCGCTCAGGGTCCTGACGGGCGTTCTGAACGACCGGGGGTCGAAATATGCCGTCTCCGGCGGCCCGGCTCGTGACCGGGCCGGCGCCGAGGCCCTGCGCGCCGAGCTTCTGCGGCGCAAGAAATTCGCGAAGGCCACGCATAACAGCTGGGCCCTGCTGCCCAGTTCCGGCGATCCGGTCAAGGCCGATGACAGCGAGGCCGGCGCCGGGATGGTGATCCTCAGGATGCTCGAGCGCGAAGGGCTCCACGATCACATGGTCATCGTCACCCGCTGGTTCGGTGGCACCCATCTCGGCGGCGACCGCTTTCGCCACGTGCAGGACTGTGTGCGCCATTACCTGGCACAGCGCGGCGCAGGCGACTGACCGGCCCGTTCGTGGTATCCTGACCGGGCGAATCCCGCCGCGCGCCAGCGAGCAGTGCGGGTATCGAGGGCCGCACGCGCGCGCACGAGAAAGCGGCGCGCGCTTGATGCCCGCGCCGCGCCGTCGGTCAGCGCCGGAATGGTAATCCGGCCGGCCGGGTTCGCGTCATAGCGTCGAGTTGGCCGGAGATGAAGGAATGAACTTCTACCAGCGGACGAACCTGTCGATGGGGCTCGCGGTGATCTTCGGTCTGGAGCTGGCGATCGCGGACTGGATGCGTGGTCCGGGGATTTCGGGGCCTGCGCTTCAGGCCTTCTTCTGGATCGCCTTCCAGTTCATGTTCCGCATCAAGCTGACGCTCGACGATCACTGGCATTTCGGCGCGTCGGGTCCGCCCCTGAGCGATCGGCAACTTTTCACCGATCACATCCTGTCGTCGGTCTCCGCGCTGTTCTTCGCCCTCGCCGCGATCTTCTCGTTCCGCTTCGGCCCGAGCCTTTTGTTTTTCTGCTCAGGGCTGGCCACTGCGACCATCTGGATCCTGGTCCGTGCCGGAACACAGGCGCGCAACCTCGCCTGGCTCCGCTTCAACCTCGGCTATGGGGGGCTCGCCGCGCTGGCCTACTTGCTGCCGGGCGGGCTTGGCGTGATTGTCCTGCTGGGGGCCATGGCCCTTCTGCTGCGTGACCTGATCGTGAGCGAGACACCCGACAGGATGCCGGCCCGCTGAGCGCGCGCCGCAGGCTCTTGGTCAGACCCGGCAGCCCCAGAGATCGTATTCGCCGGCCTCGTCGACCTTGACGGTGACCATATCGCCGACCTTCAGCCCTTGCGTGCCCTCGTCGATGAAGAGGTTGCCGTCGATCTCGGGCGCGTCGGCGGCGGTGCGGCAGGTGGCCACGCCATCCTCGTCGATCTCGTCGACCAGAACCTGCATCACCTGCCCGAGCTTGGCGGCGAGCTTTTCCTCTGAAATGGCCTGCGCCTTTTCCATGAACCGCTCCCAGCGCTCCTGCTTGATCGCCTCGGGGACGTGATCGGGCAGGGCATTGGAGCGTGCGCCGGCGACATTCTCGTATTTGAAGCAGCCCACCCGGTCGAGCCGGGCCTCGTCGAGCCAGTCCAGCAGGTGGGTGAACTCTTCCTCGGTCTCGCCGGGATAGCCGACGATGAAGGTCGAGCGCAGCGTGATGTCGGGACAGACGGCGCGCCAGGCCGCGATCTCCTCGAGCGTCTTCGAGCCGGCGGCGGGACGGGCCATGCGGCGCAGCACGTCGGGATGCGAGTGCTGGAAGGGAATGTCGAGATAGGGCAGCAGCCCGTTCGAGGGGTCGGCCATGATCGGGATCAGGTCACGCACATGGGGGTAGGGATAGATGTAATGCAGCCGCACCCATGCGCCGAGGCTCCCCAGGTCACGCGCGAGATCGGTGACATGCGCCCGGTGGCCGCGCTCCTCGGCATATTTGATGTCGAGCCCGTAGGCGCTGGTATCCTGGCTGATGACGAGCAGCTCCTTCACCCCCGCGCTCACCAGTTTTTCGGCCTCGCGCATCACCGCATGGGCGGGGCGCGAGCGCAGCCGGCCGCGCATGTCGGGAATGATGCAGAACTTGCACTTGTGATTGCAGCCCTCGGAGATCTTCACATAGCTGTAATGGCGCGGCGTCAGCGACACCCCGCTGGCGGGCAGCAAATCGACGAAGGGATCGGGGCTGGGCGGCACGGCACCATGCACCGCGTCGAGCACCTGTTCGTATTGATGCGGCCCGGTGACGGCGAGGATGCGCGGATGATGCTCGCGAATATAGTCGGGCTCGGCCCCAAGGCAGCCGGTGACGATGACCTTGCCGTTCTCGCTCAGGGCCTCGCCGATCGCATCGAGGCTTTCGGCCTTGGCACTGTCGAGAAAGCCGCAGGTATTCACGATCACCGCATCCGCCCCGGCATAATCGGCCGAGATGCCGTAGCCCTCTGCGCGCAGCCGCGTCAGGATGCGCTCGCTGTCCACGAGGGCCTTGGGACAGCCGAGGCTGACCATGCCGATGGTGGGCTGACCGCTGCGCGCGGTCTCGGTGACGCGGGCGCGGGCAAGATCGGGGCGGAGGTCGGGCGGGTTCTGGCTCATGGCGGTGCTATAGGCGAAAGGATGCATGGGGGGAATGTGCAACTTGAACGCAGGGGGCAGCGCCCCGTGCCCGGCCGCTAATTGTCGCTTGCCCCTCTTTTAGCCTGGAGCCGTTCTGGAGAGCCCGCCCGGGACCGGTAGGTGCTCTAGGAAGAACGTGCACTGGCTCGGCTGCAAGAGCACTTGGGTGACGACTTGATCCAACCAACCAATTCCGCGCGAGGAAAAGCCGACATCCCAGTGGCCACGAAAATCAGATCGTGTAGAAGGCCAGGCGTCAGGAAAACCGTCTCGGTATCGACGCGGTGAAATCATGCTCCCGCTCAAGCTCGTCGTTGCACCAGGCGCGCAGCTTTGCGCTGATGTGGTAGGATTCGCCATCACATGTCAGACGTGTCCATGTCTCGGTTCGGACGCGCCAGTCATCACGAGCCATCTCGTGCATCCAGGTTGCCTCTCCCTCCGCGGATCGCGGATCGGATGGCAGCACCGAATAGCGCTCGTTTCCTTCGGCGGAATGGAAGAACCGGTGCGGCTCGATTATTGCGGCCCCCTCGTGGTCGCGGGTCTCCACGGTCACGCGGCCTGTGTCGAGATCCTCACTCAGGCGCCATTCCGAGCGGGGGGGCTGGCGGAACGAGACGTCCAGCGGCGTGCCGGCACGGGGCGGGGGAAAATCCGGCAAAGGCAGGACCGGATCCGCGCGCAGCGGCAAGACAAGCTCCGAGGCGCCGGGCAAGATGGTCAGTGTCACGGGGTCCGGTGCGGGCCAGGCGATCGGAAAATAGCTCGTGGACAGCGACAGGCGCAGGCGATGGCCGGCGCGCAGGGTCTGGGCGATGTGTTTGAACGAGATCTCCATGATATAGATCTCGCCCGGGACCAGATCGGCGGGCGCGGCATGTCCGTCGCGGTGGCAGAGATTGAGAAGGCCGTAGCTGATGCGGGTGGACGCGCCGCCGGGCGAGACATCGACCAAACGGGCGGCGATCTGCGCGACCGGTTGATCGACGCGGCAGTGCAGGCGCAGGCGGGCGTCGCCGACGATGTGGAGGTCGGCCTCCAGGGGGGCGGTCTCGAAGGGCAGGCTGCCGGCATCGTCGCGCCGCTGGTCGCTCGGCTGGTCGCCCGGATGGGCATAGGAGCACCACTTGCCGCCATGCACGCCGACCCAAAGCGGCGAGCAGATCGAGAGGTCCGGGCCGGACCGACCGGGGCCGCGGATGAGGGATTGATCCGATCCCAGGCCAAACGCGACCGGCTCGACATTCGGCGAGGGCCAGGCCGGCTCGCCGATCCAGACACCGTCGCGCGAATCGTAATGGCTGCGCGGCTCGGCTGCATCCTGCAGGAACAGGCGGAGGGGGGGCTCGGCCATGATGCCGGTCTCGCGCCCCTTGAGCCAGTGATCCCACCAGCGGGTCTCTTCCGACAGCCAGTCGATCGCCGGACCCGGCGCGCCAAGGTGCGGATAGCGGTGTGCCCACGGTCCGACGATGCCCTTGGCGGGGCTTTTCAAATTCTCGAGCAGCCGGAATACCGAGCGGCAGTAGCCGTCGGCCCAGCCGGAGACCGCATAGACCGGAACCTGGATGTCGTCCCAGTTCTCGCAGACCGAGCCGTGACGCCAGAAGTCGTCGCGGGTCTGGTGGGACAACCAGGTTTCCAGCCAGAGACCGGAGTCGTCGAGCCTCTGGTGCCACATCTCGCGCCATTTCTCGCCGACGTGCTCGGGGTCCGGGGGCAGCGTGTTGATCCCGAACATAACCGACGCCCAGGAGAGTTGGTCGCAGAGCGGCACACCGCCCATGTAATGGATGTCGTCGGCATAGCGGTCGTCGGTCGAGCAGATCGTCACTACCGCCTTCAGCGCAGGTGGTCGGAGCGCCGCGATCTGGAGGCCGTTGAATCCGCCCCAGGAAATACCAACGATCCCGACGCCGCCGTCGCACCAGGGCTGCTCTGCGAGCCAAGCGATCACGTCGCAGCCGTCGGCCAGTTCGATCTCGGTGTATTCGTCCTCCATCAGGCCTTCGGATTCGCCGGTGCCTCGCAGGTCGACGCGGACATAGGCGTAGTCGCGGGCAGCAAGCCAGGGCGCGCGGGCAGCGTCGCGTTCCAGCGTCTTGTCGTTCTTGCGATAGGGAATGTATTCGAGGATCGCGGGCACCGGCGCGGTCTCGGCCCCCTCGGGCATCCAGATGCGCGCGGCCAGCAATGTGCCGTCGGGCATCGGGATCTCGACATGTTCGCGTTCAACCACGCGACGTGGCAGGTCGGTGTCGATCTTCATGTAACTGTCTCCGGTCCGGTCGGCATTTCACTACCGCGCCGCGTTGGCGGGAGCCAGCGCGGCTAGTCCTCGATGTCGGTGAACTCGTAGTTCAACCGTTTCATCACCTGCTCGTAGTTCCACAAGAGCTTCGATGTCGTGCCGGCTCCCATCCAGACCGAGGCCACGGCGAAACTATAGGCATCCTGTTCCGGTAACTCCGACAGCTTCATGCCCTTGCTCAGGTTCGACACGATGCGTGTGCCCTCCACCTGCTCGGCGGCCACCTCGATCTCGGCCCGCGACGGGACACGCGCAGCGGTCGCATCACCGAAGAACACACGGTAGAAGAACTCCGCCGCGACGTTCTGCGTGCCTTGGCGCTGCGGCATGTCCGGCTTGCGGCCAAGCCCCAGATCGACCGTCACCTGCTGATGGCTCACTCCGTCGACCATTTCAAACAGGTCGCAGTGGGATTGGGCGATGCGGGTGTTGATCTCGAGCAGCCAGATCTTGTCGTCCACTTCGTCCCAGAAATATTCGATGTTGAAACCGGCATTGTCATAACCGATGTGCTTCATCACCTTGCGCGAGATTTTCCACATCTGGTCCTGCACCTGGCGCGGCAGCGTCGATGGATAGAGGTAGTAGAAGAAGCTCAGCACCTGTGGATAGCGGATCGAATCCACGGTGCCGTACAAGGTAACCTCGCCGTCGTGAACATACCCTTCGACGGTGCACTGCCGCCCGCCGATGACCCTTTCGGCCATGCAGTAATGCCCTTCGATGGCGCGGATGTCGTCTGGCAGGTCGGCCCTGTCGAGCACGACGTTGAAGGGCTCCGAGATCTGGCCGATTTCGGCCCGCAGCTTTTGGACCGCGAAATCGAAGTCCTCGGGGCTGTCGATGCGAAAGCCCAGCCGCGAACCCGAGGATTTGATCGGCTTGACGAAGAACGGAAACCGCAGGTTCGACTCCCCGATCTTCGAAAGCGCGTCGTCGTCGAACGGATCGAAGGCGGTGAATGCGGGCACGTGGTCCGGGATCACCTCGGCCATCACCTTGCGCGACCAGAACTTGTGCTCGCATTTCAGGAGGCTTTCCAACGAGGTGTTGGGCGTGCCGTATTTCCTGCTGAGCAGCGGCAGCATGGTCGAGACCGGGAAGTCCATGTAACCCACGATCGCATCGATCGAGCCGTCGAAGGCGTCCAACGTCGCTTCGGCCTCGGCCAGCATCGAAGGGATGTCGAACTCCTGGGTCTCGTAGACCTGCGCGGGGGTCAGAAGCTGGTGGAAGACAACATCCTCCACCATGCGCAAGGTCTTGAGGCGTTCGGCATTGTAGTCGTTCAGACCGACGACGAAGACGTTTCTGGTCATTGCTGGTTCCTTCCGCGCCGATGCACCGGCGCTTGCCGGTGTCGGCGGATTCCATGGTTCAGGGCTGGGCGAGCTCGGCCTGGCGCTGGAAACTCCGGCCCTTTAGGCGTTCGGTCGTTCCCTCGATGTCGTCAACCAGCAGCAACAGGAAGTCGCCCGTCTTGGCCTCGTCTATCGCCTCGGCCACTGCCTCGTGTTCCTCCGGAACGGTCTTGACCTCGCAGGACGTCCCGGCACCTTCCGCTCCCTCGTGGATCAGCTTTGCCGTTTCGCCGGCCTCCCGGCCACGGGCATCTGTTTCGCACACGTAGAGAGTGTCGCACATCCGGGCGAGTTGTGCGCCCAACGCGGCCAGATCCTCGTCGCGCCGGTTGCCCGGGGCGGAGGCGACACCGATCCGGCGCTGGTTGCCAAGCTCGCGCACCAGCGGCTCCAGCGCCTCCAGCGCCGGCACGTTGTGGCCGTAGTCGATCAGGCACTTCACGCCGTCGGCCTCGAAGTAATTGGTACGGCCGGGCATCTGCGCGGGCGTCGGGTGGAACGTCATGAGACCCGCACGCACGTCGCCGACCTCGATCCCGTGGGCGATGGCGGCCGCAGCTGCTGCCATGGCGTTCTGCACGTTGAAGCGTGCATGGCCTTCGAAGGCGATCGGGACGTCGTTGACCTCGCAGATCTCGACCGTGACCTTGCCGCGGAGCATGACGATCTTGCCATGCTGCACCGTCAGGACCATGCCGAGTTCGCTCAGATGCTGCTTGAGCGCCGCGTTCTCCGGGTCCATCGTGAAATAGATGATCTCGCCGCGCGCCCAGTAGGTGCCTTGGTCCATCACCAGAGGGTCGTCGGCGTTCAGCACGCAGTAGCCGCCCTCGCGTTTGACCGCGTCGACGATGACAGTCTTGCAGCGCGCAAGTTCCTCAAGCGTGTGGATGTCGCGTTCGCCCAGGTGGTCGGAGGCGATATTCAGCAGCACGCCCACGTCGCATTCGTCAAAGCCGAGGCCCCGCCGCATGATGCCGCCACGGGCGCATTCGAGCACCGCGTGTTCGACCGTCGGTTCGCGCAGGACCGCATGTGCGGCGGCGGGTCCGGAATAGTCGCCGCGCAGGATGACGTGGTTGTCGATCTCCACAGTTCCAGTGCAGCCCATACCAACCGAATGGCCCGCCTGCCGCAGGATGTGCGAGATCAGCCGTGTCGTCGTGGTCTTGCCGTTGGTGCCGGTGATCGCCGTGATCGGGATGCGCCCGTTATCGGTGGAATCGGGGAACAGCATGTCGACCACGTGTTCGCCCACCGGGCGCGGGGTGCCATGCGTAGGCGCCATGTGCATACGGAAGCCAGGGCCGGCATTGACCTCGACCACACCCGCCGATTGCTCTTCGAGCGGTTTCGCCAGGGTCTCGGCCAACAGGTCAATGCCGATGACGTCGAGCCCGACAAGGCGCCCGATCCGCTCCATCGAGAACTTCACTGCGGGATGCACTTCGTCGGTCAGGTCCGTCGCGGTGCCGCCGGTGGAGATGTTGGCGGTGGACTTGAGAAATGCCACCTCTCCCTCGGGCAGCACGGTGTCCAGCGCCAGTCCGGCCTGATCGAGCATGCGGTGGGTCTGTTCGTCAACTTCGATCCGGGTGAGCAGATTCTCATGACCCACACCGCGGCGGGGATCCGCGTTCTCGCGCTCGATCAGCGCCTGGACGGTGCTTGTGCCGTCTCCGGTGACATGCGCCGGGCGGCGGCGGGCGGCGGCGACCAGCTTGCCGCCGATCACCAGGATCCGATGATCCTCGCCCTTGATGTAGCTTTCGACGATGACGCCGTCCGAGCCCTCGCGCAGTCGCTGGACCGCCGCGTCATAGCCCGAACGCAGATCCTCCTCCGAGCGGATATCGGTGGTCACACCGCGGCCGTGATTGCCGGAAAGCGGCTTGGTGACCACCGGCCAGCCGATCCATGCGGCCGCCTCCTGCGCCTCTTCGAAGGAATAGCAGGTCTGGCCCTGCGGCACCTGCACGCCGGCCTCACCCAGGATCTGCTTGGTCCAGTCCTTGTCGTCGGCGATGGAGTGGCCGATGATGCCCGAGGCATCCGTGACCGTCGCTTGGAACCGGCGCTGCTTCACACCATGGCCGAGCTGGGTGTAGCTCGTCCCTCTGGTCAGATTGTAGTACGGGATGTTCCGCGCCTTGGCCGCGTCCACGATCGCGCCAGTCGACGGGCCGAGCGCATGGGCGTCGCGCACCTCTTTCAGATGATCGATGTATGGCCCGAGGTCGATGTCCTCGCTATCGTAAAGCTTTCGGACGATCTCGACCGCAGCCTCGCCCGCGGCAAGCCCCGTCGCCTCGTCCCGGTAACGATAGACGACGTTGTAGATGCCCTTTTCATAGCTGTCGACGGTCTTGCCGTAGCCCACCAAAAAGCCGACCTGGTTCTGCAGTTCGATGGCGAGATGCTCGACCACGTGTCCGGCATAGGTTCCGTTGCGCACCCTTTGAAGAAATCCCCCGGGCTCGCCGACCGAGCAGCGATGTTCGTAGATGTCGGGGATGAGCGTCTGCAATCTCTCGGCCAGGTCAGACACCTTATCGCTGGGCCGCTGTTCGAGGTCGCCGATATCGAGCCGCATGTAGATGGCCTGATATCGGCTGTAATAGTTTGGCCCACGCAGGGCACGGTGTTCAAGTATAAGCAATCCTTGGCTCCAGGCTGGTCGCCTTGAGCTCTTCAGGCCCAAGGACACGCCGGTCGCTCAGGCTGTATCCATACCCGTCGACCAACGCATGCATCCTGACGTTGAGGACCGAGACAGCCTCTCCATCGTCAAGCTCAAAAACATTCGAACTTGTAACGTCCGAACTGTCTACAAGGATGACGTGACCGGGGCCAAAGGCAAGGATGGTATTTTTGTCGAAAAGAACGGCGGCATCTTCACCGATGCCGACGCCAAGGAATTCGGGGTTTGTCGCGCCCACTTCCATCAGTCGCGAAAAGCGGCCCCGCTCGAGGAAATGCGTGTCGATGATCACCCCGTCGACCAGACCGAAACCGGCCGCCATCTTCACCGCGCCTTTGCGCAGGCTGTCGGTCGCCGCGCCGCCATAGACCATGGTAGTGGATTGGCAGGCCGCGCCGGCGCTGGTGCCCGCGATGACCGCGCCTTCTTGGTGACGTCTGCGCAGGGCGTGCAGCACGGGTGAGCCGCCTAGAATGCTGGTCAGCCGCATCTGATCCCCGCCAGAGATGAAGATGACGTCGGCCCGCTTTATCATCGCGACGAATTCCGGCGCGGCCGCATCAATCCGGTCGCGTATGCGCAGGTCAAGCACCTCCGCGGCGCCAAGCATGGAGAACACGTCTTTGTAGCTGTCAAAAACCTCCTGCGGGATCGAGCTTGCCGTGGTGATGACGGCCACAACCGGGGCTTCGCCGCCCGAGAAATTCATGACACGGCTCAGGATGGCCGCTTCCTGCGACCGGTCCTCTGCACCACCGATCGCGACGAGAGGACCGGGTCTGGGCACCTGTAGTTGCATGTTCATCCGTAGGCCTATCGTTCGTTTGCGCTGTCTCTACATTGCCGTCGACTGTATCACCAAAGAATGAAATGCCCACTGTTGCAGCAGGGTATTGACGGTATAGTGTGCTATTGCGACTAGATGTGGCGCTCAGGCAGGCTTTCGCCCTCCGTTTTTGCCGGATTGGACTGGTCAGGGATCGCTGGAGGCGTTCATGGGTTACACTCTTGCAATCCACGGTGGAGCCGGTGTCATCCCGCGCGACCGTCTCACGTGCGCGCGCGAAGCAGACGTGCGGGCGGCTCTCGACCGGGCCCTCAATGCCGGTGAGGATGTCCTCTCAACGGGCGGGTCTGCTCTTGATGCGGTCACCGCGGCGGTCTGCGCCTTGGAGGACGAACCGCTGTTCAACGCCGGCCGCGGCGCTGTCTTCACGCGCGAGGGGTGCCACGAAATGGACGCCGCCGTGATGAACGGAAGCGACCGCCGCGCAGGCTGCGTGGCGGGGATTTTCGGCCCCCGCAATCCGGTGCGGCTGGCGCGCTGCGTCATGGAGCGAACCGACCACGTGCTGATGATTGGTGAAGGCGCGCTGCGTCTGGGCCGTGAGGCCGGGCTCGAGGACGCGCCGGCAGAGTATTTCTTCACGCAGGAGCGTTACGATACGCTTCAGGAAACGCTGCGGATGGAGGCGGCCGGCACGCTCGATGACGATCCTGCACGACGCCATGGCACGGTAGGCGCCGTAGCGCGGGACCTTTCGGGTGGGCTGGCCGCGGCGACCTCGACGGGCGGGATGACCGCCAAGCGCCCCGGCCGGGTCGGTGACAGCCCGCTGATCGGCGCCGGGACCTTCGCCGACGACCGCACCTGCGCCATCTCGGCTACAGGAGACGGCGAGGCCTTCATCCGCCTTAGCGTCGCGCACGAGATCGACGCCCGGATGCGGCTGGCGGGAGAGACGCTTTCCGAAGCCGCCGATCATGTCGTCAAAGTGGAGCTCGCAAGGTTGAATGGCTCCGGCGGTCTCGTCGCAGTCAACGCGGAGGGCCGAGTCGCGGCACCCTTCAACTGCGAGGGCATGTATCGCGGATGGACCGGCGATGGACTCGAACGGTCGATACTCATCTATTGAAACATTGACCAGAGTACTCCATTCATATCGCAGCCATCCGACCTGCGGAATTTCTTAAGAGCGAGGACCGACAGGGGCAGGTCAACGGGACGATTTCCATGTTGAGGCGCCGCAAGGCGCTCGAGATGACAATTTTCGGTTCACCATCCACCGGGCTACCCCGAACACCGACGCAGCGCAGGGGAGCTTTGCATGATACCCAATCTCCGCACCGTCGAAGCTGCGGGGCGGCCCCCGGAAGCCGGACGAGCGGCAGCTATGGGCCGGTCTTGTCCATAGTTCTGGGTAGGGAGCCGATGTCTTGTAAGCGTCCGGCCTGACCGTCCCTACGATGCAGTTTTCCAAGGTAGCAGCTCATCGACGCGGTTGCTCTTGTAGTCTGGGATGCGGGCGAGTGTGTCGGCACGCCATGCCTGCGGAACGACGCCATTCAGTTTGGCGGTTTCGATGAGGGAGTAGGCGATGGCCAGCGGCCTTTCCGCCGGTCTGTGTTCCGACGAACAGGTAGGTTTTGGGCCCGACTGCGACGGATCGCATGGCGCGTTCTGCGGTGTTGATGTCCAGTTCCAGAATGCCGTGATCGAGGTAGGGCCGTAGCCGTACCATGCGCGTCAGAGCATAGTGGATGGCTCCCGCCAGAGGCGATTTTCCGGAGATACTGTGAATAGCCCCGTGTTTCTTAGACGCCCTCGTGCCTCAGTTTCTGCTGCCGCTCGAACTCGAGGGGCGACAGCATTCCGTTCCG
>NZ_APKE01000015.1 GCF_009835145.1 Profundibacterium mesophilum KAUST100406-0324
TCTCGGCCGCCTGAGCCCTGTCTGCCTGCTGGGGATTGAGGGCTCCGTCTTGTCTTGCTTGAAGCCAAATGTCGCAGATTTCGGGCAGCGCCTCAGCAGGATATCCTTCGGCCTCGGTGTCTCCAGACTTGTAAGTGATGGGCTTCAGGGGCCCGTCCATTAAGTCATTGGAAATATACGGTAAAAGGCTCTTTGACGCCAAAAAGACGGGCAGATGGGCCCCGTCCTTTTCGGCCTCGGTTTTCAGTCTCTTGGCCGCTCCGCTACGCCCGCCCAAGACACTCGCAATGCCGTGGCCGGACAAAACTCGCCTGCCATCCTTTAAAACGGCACACGGGATTTCAACGGGGCCGATCCTTAACCAGTCTGAAAAAGAAGGGCACCACGCCCCCCCCCCAAGGGGGAAATTCTCGCGCCCCTCCGCACAATTTACGCAATCCTCCGATTTATCAAAGCCGATCAGCGCCTTGCGGTGCCCTCCGCCGGCACCACCTTTCCCCATATGCGCAAGGCGCCTGCGCGGGCGGCACGCCCGGGTGGATGCGCGGCGCGGGAAGGCCGATCTGCGGTCGCCGCGCGCGCCCCGCGAAGGGCAGGGCGCGCGCGGGTCCGGTTTCAGAAGCTGTAGACCGCGTTGACGAAGATGCCGTGGCTGTCATCGTCGTAATCGGTCAGATCGCTCGAGAAGTTCCCGAAATCGTAGCCCGCACCGATCTTCACGTTCTCGTTGAGCTGATAGGTCGGCGCGATCAGGAAGCCCAAGTCACGGCTGCCTTGCTCGGGCTGCCACAGGGCCCTGGCCTCAGCGAGGAGGCCCCAGTTGCCCGACACGCGCCAATCGGCGCGCAGCACGGCAAGATGCGCCGGGCTGTCGGTCCAGACAGGATTGCCACGGTCGAAGGCGACCTCGCCGAGCCGCATGCCGTATTTCGCCCCGATCGTCAGGCTCGGCGACAGACGGTAGTCGAGGTCGACGGAGAGCACATGGCTGCGCTGGAGGGGAGCATCGGCATCGGATGCGCCGACCGCGCCCCGCTCCAGATCGACGCGCAGATCGTAGGAGAGCACCGCCACCAGCGCGTCATCGACCACCGGGCGCAGGGCATAGGAGATCCCGCCCTCCGCATAGGCCCCGTCGGGCGCGCCGCTGCGCGATTCGTGCGCGTATTCGAGCCGTCCGCTCAGCGTGCCGCCCCCGTCTGCCGTGACCTTCCGCCCCGAGGCGGCCAACAGCAGGCCGCGGCTGTCCGCGCCGCCGTCGATCTCTGTGTCATGCAGCTCCAGCCGCATGCGGCCGGACATGTCGATGCCGCTGCGCTCGGCGCCGAAGCTCAGGGTGCGGCGCCGGTCGGCCTCATCCGAGTCGTCGATGCGCGCGCCGAAATCGAGGACGAGATTGGCCGTCGGTGTCCATTCGAGGCCGTAGGCCTGTCCGCGCTTGCGCTCCGAGGAGCCGATGAGAACATCCTGCTCGGTGAAGATCGACCAGTCGTCGGACATCGTGCGCCGTGCGCCGAGCACCAGGTCATGCCCGGTGATCCGGTCGGTCGCGCTGCCGGCGATCTGCTGGCGCAGATAGACCTCGCTGTCGCCCTGCACGTAGCTCACGGCGCCTTCGAGCCCGGCGCCGGCGCTGCCGAAGCCAAGCTCCACCTCGGCATGGACATGGGCGCCCAGCGCCCCCGACAGGCCCAGCCCGTAGCGCTCGTAGCTTTCGAGCGTGCCGCTCGCCTCGATCGACCCTTCGGCGAAGACATAGGCATCGGCCCGCGCGCCGAGCGCGTAGCCGAGACGCGCGGCCAGATCGGTGCGCGTGCCGCGTCCCTGCGCTCCGCGTTCCTCCTCGTGCTCGACCCCGACGGTCAACCGGCTGCGCGCGCCGAGCGGATGGGTGAGCGTGGCGCGCAGCTCGCGGCTCTCCTCGTCGCCCCGCTCGAGCCGCTCGGCGGCAAGACCGAGCCCGGTGCGTCCGGCCAGCACCGTCTCCAGCTCGATACCGCTGCGCTCGATCGCCTCATTGAGGGCCGCGCCGTCGCCGGCGAAGCCCGCCTCGCGCCGCTCGGCCCAGGCCACCGCGTGTCCTTCGAGGCCGAAGGCCCGCTCCAGGTCGGCCGTCGCCTCGATGCGCCAGGCGCCCGCCTCGGGATCGGCGACCGTGTTGCCGCGCCGCTCGAAGCTCAGCCCGCCATCGCGCGAAAGACGGATCGGGCGTCCGCGCCCTTGCGAACGCGCGATCTCGGCCGTCACGGCAAAGCCGCGCCCGCCATCGTGATGCAGGTCGAGCCCGGCGACATCGCCGCCATCCTCCGTGCCGCCATCGCGCAGGGCCGTCACCCCGACGCGCAGCCCGCCGCCGAGCGCCTGTTCGGCGCGCAGCCCGGCCAGGCTGTCATCGGCGCCTTGCGCGGGGCGGGCGTAATCGGCGCGCAGCACCAGCATGTCGGCCTCATCGGCAAAGAGCGCGCCGGTGGGCGCCACGACCAGGGGACGGTCGAGCAGGACATGGCCCTGGATGTGATTGATGCGATAATCGACCCCTTCGACGAGGCGGCGACGCTCGAGCAGGCGTCCGTTCTCGTCGCGCCGCTCGACGCTGAGCTGCACGCTGCCGGGGAGCACATCGCGCGAGGAAAGCCTGTAGGAAGCGCCGCCGGTCGCGGAGAATTCGTCGGTCTGTGCAATGCTTTCCTCGGAGGAGACGAATCCCTCGATACGGGTGCCGCCCGTGCTGTGACGTCCGCTCAGGCCATAGATGCTGCGGTCGGCCCGGATCAGGTCACCTTCCGCGAGACTGATCCGGCTCTGCCCGAAGGTCAGGTGGCTGTCGTTCCGGGCGAGCCGCGCATAGGGGCGCCCGTCGCGTCCGCCCGTTCCCAGAAGGATGGATTCGTCCCCGAAGGTGACGATGCCGGGATCGGCGCGCAGCCGTTCGAGCGCGTCGCGCGGCGCGGTGCCGCCCAGCCCGTCGAAAAGCTCGTCAAGCGGGCGCGCGCCGGTATCGGCCGAGAGGGTCAGGGTCCAGCCGCCGCGCAGCGGCCCTTCGGCGAAAAAGGCCGCACGTCCCTCGCTCCAGCCATCGCCCTCGCCGAGATCCCGGCCGAGCGTGACATCGGCGATGCCGGTTGCGGTCCAGAGCGGGCGTGCATCGCGCGCCCGGCCGGACAGCTTGCCGAAGGAGACGATCGGTTGCGGCGTGCTTGCGGCCGCGTGGGAGGGGCGGTGTGGCCGGGCCGGCGCGCCGGGCAGGCTCCCGCCGCCGGTGGCATGGGGCCCGAGCGCGGGAAGGGGCGGCTCCGTTCCAAGGGGGCCGGCCGGCTGCGGCGGCAGGGCCGCGGGCGGCGCGGTGCCGATGACGGGCGCCTGCGGGCCGGAAGACGTCTCCGGCCCGAGGATCTCGAAGGCGAAGGCATCGGGGGCTCCCGCCGCATCCGGGACACCGGGGGCGCCGGGCAGGCCGGCGACCGGGAAGATCGCTTGCGCGGGCGCCGCACCGGTCGGCCTGCTGCCGGCGGTCAGGATGAGGGTAAGGGCGGTGGCGGTGAAGAGGGTAGGACGGATCACCGGGCATCTCCACGGATCAGGGTTTCGATGTCGAGCGCGGGGGCCGTGCCGTCGCGTTCGTGGGTTTGCGTGATGGCGGTCGAGATCGCGGCAAGCCTGGCCTTCGCGACGCGCCTGTCGGACGGATCGAGATAGACGAGCGACAGACGGGTTGGTCCGGCGCGCAGCGCGGCCATCATTCCGGCCATGCCTTCCTGCCACTTGGCCTGCAGCTGGCCGTCCGGCCCGAAGGCGGCATCGGTGATCTGCAGCGTGGCCTTGCGGCCGGGCAGGACCCCGAAATCGAGACGGCTCATCTTGCCGCGTGTCATGCGGATCACCTGCGGGTTCGTGCTCGTGACGATGCTCCCGGGCGGCAGGCTGCGGGTGTCGAGCTTGAGCTGCATATTCGAGCCGATCCCCTCGCGCGGCAGGATGGCGCAGGGCACGGAGAAGCGGCCATGGGCATCGGCGGTGACGATCTCGCCGCGCGGGGTCATGAGGACCGCGCCCGCGATGCCGGGCTCGCGGGCATCGGCATGGCCATCGCCGTCGCGATCCTCGAAGACCCGCCCGACGAGATCGGCGCAGTCGAAGACCCGCTCCAGTTCCAGCGTGATCGCGGCCTGCGCCCGGGCAAGGACGCGCCCGTCATCGGGATCGCGCAGCGTGGCCAGCGAGACATGGCTTCCAAGCGCGATCTCTCCGGCCGCGACGATCTCGATCTCGATCTCGATCTTCCTGTCGGCGCCGGCTCGCAAACCGGCGAAGGTCACGCTGCGCCCCGACACGGCCGGCTCCGCGGCGGCGCCGTTCACCGTGGCCGAGCCCGGTGCGAAGACGAAGCCCTCCGGCAGATAGTCGGTGATGTCGACGCGCTCGTATTCGACATCGCTGGCGGTGATGCGGAAGGGCACCGGCACGCCGCGCCGCACCGTCTCGCGCAGGGCGGTGATCGACAGGACGGGTTCGGCGAGGATCGGGTCCACCGCGATGTGGTTGTTGATCACGTTCGGATCGCCCGGCTCGAGCAGGAAGCTCAGGAAGTAGCGGGCCGTCTCGCCGATCCGAGGCGGATTGGCCGATGCGCTGATCTCGCAATTGCCTCCGGGAACCGGATCGCCCTCGCAGGTGGTCGCGTCATAGGGGGCGGACGAGGTGAGGGGCAGGCGTGCCGATGTGCCGGCGACGAAGCCCGAGGGCAGGTCCATGGCGATGCGGTACTCGGTCTGCACCGCGGGGCATTGCGGTGCCGCCGCCGGGGCCACGTCGAAGCGGTAGTAGCCATCCGCGCCGGTCAGCTGATTCTGCTGCGCGGGATCGGCGAGGCAGCGCGCGGGCAGGGCCGCGCCGGCCGCGTCGGTGAGCGTCACGCGGACCCCGGCGATCGGCCTGCGGGTGATCGAATCGTAGATCACGCCGGAGGGGTCGATCGGCAGATTCTGATCCTCCAGCCGCTCGCCCGGTTTCAGATCGCCGATCCCGAAGCCGCCAAGCGCATCGCCGCTCGGCGTGTACATTACCACGCGGTAGCCGGCCCCGGCATCGACATAGAGATCGTAGGTGCCGTCGGCGCGGGTCGTGACGAACTCGACCGGTGCGCCTGCCGCATCGAAGATGGGCTGCGTGCGGCCTTGCGCGTCGATCACCATGACGCGGTAACCCGCGCCTACGCCGCGGTCGACCGTCGGATCGTAGCGGCCATCACGATCGGTATCGTCGAAGATCGTGCCGGCGACGGCGGCGATCGGCACCACCGAAAGCGTGGCGGTCCCGGCAAGGCAGTTCGCCGGGTTGAGCGCCTCGCACAGGCCGTAGCCGACATCGTAGAGGCCGGGCTCGGTGAAGGTCGGCACGGTGATGCGTCCCTCGGCGTCGATGCCGACACCGTCGAGGCCGCCATCGTCGAGGATCGACAGGATCGCCTCGCCGGGCACGACCGCCGCGCCGCCGAGCTGGTCATTGGCGGTCACGGGCACCGTCTTGCCGCCCGAGACGCCGTAGATCGGCTGCTCGGTAAGATCGTCATCGGAGATTTCGATCACCGATTGGCCCACGCCGAAGGTGGCGGTGGAGCGCGCGCAATTGCTTGGGTTGAGCCGCTCGCAGACCCTGTAAGTGGCGGTGTAGTCGCCTTCGGGGGTGTCCGGGGCGATCAGCAATGCCCCGTTCGCGTCGATCCGAAGGCCCGGCGCGGTGCTGCTCAGCAGGGTTGCGGTAACCTTGTCCGCCGGCACCGCGATGCCGTCGAAGAGATCGTTCTGCAGAAGGTTGCCCGCAAGCCCCCCTTCGCGCCCCGGAATAGGCGCGGCGAGGAAATCATCGGGGGCAAGCGTCAGGAGCGCCGCCGCGACGTCGATCACGGCATCGGCCTGGGCGCAGATGCTCGGCGCGTCCTTGCGGCAGATATCGTAGGCGATACGGTAGCGCCCGGCGGGCGTTCCGGCCGCCACCGAGAGCGCGCCGCCGGCCGTCAGGGTGATCCGCCCATCGGCCAGCTCCCCGCCGGGCAGCAGGCGCAGTGTGACATCGGCGGATGTCGGACGGGCGCCATTGGCCAGATCGTTGGCCAGGATGTCGATCGCGTTCTTGGTGCCCGCCTGGCCCGCCACGGGGGTGGGGGTGGTATCATCGGCCGCGACGATCTCGCCGGTATCGATGATGGTGACGCGGAGCGTCTGCGGGGTGGCGTTGCCCCGCGCATCCGTGGCGGTGACGACAAGCTCGTAGACATTGTCGCCATCCACGTCGGCGGGCTGCTCGAAATCGGGCGGGGTCACGAAGGTCAGGTTGCCATCCGTATCGATGGCAAAGCGCGCGGCATCCACGCCGGACAGGCTCCAGGACACCGCCTCGTCGGCTCCGTAGGAGGCGATGACGGTCTTGTTCTCGCCGATGCTGATCGCGGCGGCCGGGCCGGTCTGGCCCGACGGGCCGGACGGCACGGGCGCGATCTCGTCGAGATCGACCACGCGGATCAGCAGCCCCTGGTCGGTCTGGGCGCCGGCCGCGTCCGTGGCGGTGACGGTGACCGCGTAGACATTGTCGCCATCCGCGTCGGCGGGCTGTTCGAAGTCGGGCGCGGTCACGAAGCTGAGCGCACCCTGCGCGTCCAGCTCGAAGAGGCCGGCATCGGCGTCATAGAGGGTATAGCTGACGGCGGGATCCGGCGTGAAGCTGTCGATCGCGCGGCGTCCCTCCTCGATCTCGACCACCCGCAGCGTCCGGTCCGTCAGCTCTACCGCGAAGGCAACGGGGCCGGTGCAATTGGCCGGGTTAAGGACCTCGCAGATCTCGTAGCTGCCCTCGTGACGGCCGTTGGGCGCCCCGCCCGCGCTCGAGACGGTGCCATCGGGCGCGACAGACAAGGGGCTTGCGGCCGGAAGCGTCACGGCCAGCGTGACATCGCCCGCACCGATGGCCGCGCCGTCGATCAGGTCATTGGACAGGACATTGCCCAGCGCGTCATGGCCGGCGGGACGGTTCACGGCCGTGATGAGATCGGCGGCGGGCGAAAGGGTCGCGGCGAGCGCCTCGATACTGGCGGTCGCGATGGCGCAATTGCCCGGATTGAGGTTCTCGCAGATCTCGTAGTCGAGTGCATAGATCCCGGCCGGCGAGGCCGGCGCGAGGCTCAGGCGGCCATCCCCGTCCATCGTCAGGCGGCCCTGCGGATCGGCCGCGCTCACGCTCAGGGCGACCTCCTGCGCGGCGAGCTGTGCGCCGTCCAGCAGGTCGTTCGACAGCACGGCGCCGGTTCCGGCGATGCCGCTGCGGCCCGGAACCCGTCCGGCATCGTCGGCTTGCGCGGTGATCGGCGCGGCCGTCACATCGACCTCGATCTGTCCCATCACGCAGTTGCCGGGGTTCAGATCCTCGCAGATCTGGTAGGGACGGGTGTAAAGTCCGGCCGCCTTGGGCGCATCGAGGCCGATCTGGCCGTCGGCGCCGAGGCTGATGCCGTTGATGCTCCCGGCGGTTACGCTCACCTCCGAAAGCTGTGCGGGATCGCCCTCGATCGTGTCGTTGGACAAGGCGAGGGGGGCGCCGCCGATCGCCCCGGTGCGGCGTCCGACATGCGGCCCGGCGCGGTCCGTCGCGGCAAGCAGCGGCGCGGCGGTCACCGTGACGCTCAGCCGCGCGCTGTCGCAGTTGGACAGGTTCGCCGCCTCGCAGATCGTGTAGTCGAGCGTGTAGGTGCCGGCGGGTGTCGCGGCCGCGAGATCGACGCTGCCGTCCGAAGAGAGGGTGAGGGGGCCCGTGGCGGGGTCGTCGCGGGTGAGGGTGGTGTTCGCCGGGGTCGCGGCCACGCCCGACAGGTCGTCATTCGCCAGAAGGTCGACGATGTCCGCCGCGCCGGTGCGGCCGCCGCGCGTCGCGCTGTCATTCGCCGCGGTGACGACGGGAAGCGCCGGGAGGGAGAGGGGGTGGGGATCGTCGCCCGGGGCGCCGGGCCCGAACTCGCTGCGGGTGCCGACCCCGGCATTCGCGATCACCGAATCCGACAGGTCGCTGACCGCTTCGCCGTTGCGCAGGCCCGATGCCCTGAACCGCAGCGACAGATCGCGTCCCGCATCGGCCTCGCTCACCGTGTAGGTGCCGGTATAGACGAGCCGTTCGCCCGGAACGAAGGTGCCGGGATCGGCGTCGGGAGTAACGCTGTCGAGCGTCATCAAGGGCGCGGCGCCGGCACCGTTGAAGGTTTCCCAGGCGAGGTCGAGCCCGGTAACCGCGAGCCCGCCGATATTGCGCAACTCCCAGCTCACGGCGATCGTCTCGCCGGGCTGGAGCCGGCCATCGCCGTTCTCGTCGGAGAAGTTCGCGTCGAGCTTGCCGCCCATGGCGGGACTGATGATGGTGACCGTGGTGGCCGCGCTGTAGGTGTCCCCGCTGGTGGCTGCGCGGCGGATGCGGTAGCCGATCTGGCTGGGTTGCCGCGCGAAGCCGGCCTGGGGTGTGAAGGTGAGCTTGCCGGTCGCGTCGTCGTAGGACCAGCTGCCCTCGACCTGACCCTGGCTGGTGACGGTGAAGCCGGTCACGTCGCCCTTGCCGTCCGTGACGATGCCGCTCACGGTTGCGGTGCTGGCGGGGTCCATCTGCGCGGGGCTGCGCAGCGAAAGGGCCTGCAGGGCATATTCGGAGGGCAGGCCGGATGTGTTCAACTCGGCCACGCTGTCGTTGAGAAGGGGATCGAATTCCACCGCCGCGCTGGGCGCCCGGTCGAAGACCTTCTGGTCTGGATCGAGCTGGATCGGCCGGAAATCGCCACATTGCAGATCGAGCGTGTCGGCCTCGAGATAGGTCGGGTTGGCGACGCGGATCAGGAAATTGGTTTTGGCCGTCCGGCCGAACTCGAAGGTGTTCGTGTCGGTATAATTGATCTCGAGGCCGGATACGGCCTCGTTGTTATAGCCCTTGTCGCCCGCCAGCGTGAAGACGCCGCTCGCGTTGTCGAAGAGGCGGTTCGTTGTCGCGTTGGAATCGATGCGCAGGTAGTCGACCGTCCCGTCGCAGACCGGCAAGAAGACCTGCTCGTTGTTCGGCCCGTCAACATCGTTGATCTGCACATGCACGTCGGCGGTCACCGGGGTGCCGGAGCCGGGAGTGTTGAGATCGAAGGTGCCTGCCTGGAAAATCTGCCAGCGCACCTCATGCGGATCCAGGCCCGCCGAGACAACAGCGGGCGCACCGGCGACCGTGTCGAACTGATGGTCCAGCGTCGTCGAGATCAGCGTCGCGACGAGATCGATGGTGACGCCGCCGACACTGCCGACATTGCGCCACACGGCTCGTTTGCCCTGGAAGGTGCCTTGCGTCTCGATGGCGGTGGGCGTCGAGAGGATCAGCTCCGGCGCCGCATAGGCGGGCGCGGCCCCAAGTATGGCTCCCAGGGCAAGCGTCGACACGGTGAGGGATGTCGGGGAAAGGCGGGCGGATTTGGGCGATTTCAACATGGCAATATCTCTCCAGCAGCGCCGAAGCGCCGTGGTGGCAGGGTCGGATTGGGTGAAGGGTTGCGGCCGCGCGGGCGATCACAGTGGCGGCAGGTCTTCCTTTCTGGGCGGGAGGTGTCGCATGGCGGTCCGTATCCTTGGGATGTGGCGGTCAGGTCGAATCGGTCTGGTCGGCACATGGCCTGTAGAGTTGGTGTGCGAGGACAGGTCCCGCGGCAGCTCCGCAGCATTCGATGCGAAACTATGTAAATACTGTTAGAAGTATTCCGGCAAACAAGTGTGACCCGGCGTTATTCATGAACTCCGGTTAATATGTTTTAAGAATGATACATCACTCGTGAAGTTTCCTTGTAATGAGCCAAGTAGAGACATGAACAGGCCACAATTGCGCCACAATCGCGCAGGGGCCCCAAGGGGCGCCAAAACTGCTCATTCGAAAGCTTAAAAGCGGTTTGAGGACGCTGTTGAGGGGCCGGGATACGCGGCGCGGTTGATTGCCTTCCAAGATAAAACCACAAGCAGGCTGTTGGACCAACGGGGCTTGAAGTGGTAAATCCATCCCGAGGCGGCCTGCGGCCGGCCCCCCTTAAGGCAGTGGGACAAGCATGCTGCGAACAACCTGTATTCAGGTGGGGAGTTCGAAGCCGCCGGGGGAGTAAGATCGAGGCAGCGGTGCGATCATCCCGGCGGGCGGCTCCGCCTTGGAGCAGGGGGGATGTCCCGGCATGTCCACGGCCCACGTGGCGCGGCGGGGATGCACAAAAAAAGGGCGGGGTTTGCAGTGATGCCCCCGCCCGAAAGTACGTTGCCGCTCGATAACTAGCGCATGGTGGAAAAGGTCAAGCGCCTGAAGAGTGATGACGGGAGCGTGATCCGGGGCCAGCGCCGCGGCGGCGCGCAGGCCTCGACCTCGGCGCGCCAATAGGCGATCTCGTCTGTGACGATTTCCCATTCGAACCCGCTTGCGCGTCCCGAGCTCAGCTCCGCGCGTCCGGTCGCGACCTGCGCCCTGGCATGCGCGAGCCTGGCGCCGGAGCGGGTCAGGACATCGAGCCGCGCGGCGATCTCGTCGCGGCTGCGGGGTGGATCGCCCGCGCGGGTATTGCCAAGTCCCACCCGGTGCCAGCGCATGAGTGCCCGATCCTGCTCGGCGGTCCATACGGTCATCACGTCGTCTCCCCCAGTTGCCGCGCACCAGCGCCGGATCAAGCCATTAACGCGCCCTTTGCCTAACAATTGGTAAAGAACGCATTGCGCCGCCGGGGAAGGGGCGGCGCCTCATCCGCGTGCCGCCGCCCGCTGCGCGGCATGGTCGGCGAAGGCGCGTGCCTGCCTGGGGGCGTCACCCAGCTGCGTTTCCGGCCGGGTAAGGGCAGTCCAGTCGCCGCCCGGATGGTCGCGTTCGAGCAGGTCGGCAAGGGGCGTGCCCTGCGCGGCGGCCTCCGCGCAGAGCCGCTTGATCTCCTGTTGCGCCTCCGGCCTTGGAAGGCGCGCGGCAAGCGCGAAGGAGAGCGCCTCGGCATGGATGAGGCCCGGCGGCGTCTCCAGGGGCGCGCGCATCGCGGTGATATCGGGCGCGAGCCCCGCGCAGAGCTCCTCGGCGATCTGCGTGGCACGGCCGAGCGCCATGCACAGGGGCGGCAATGCGAGCCATTCGCCGAACCAGGCCGCACCGTCGCGCTGCTGCCGGTGCACGAGCCCCTCCTGCAGCAGACCCGACAGCCCGGCCGCGTGGCGTGCCAGAGCGGCGAGCTGCGCTGGCAGGACCGGGTTGCGTTTCTGCGGCATGGTCGAGGAGGCCCCGGCCGCGCCGCCGGACAGCTCCTCGATCCCGCTCTGGCAAAGCAGGCCGGCATCCTCGCCGATCTTGCCAAGGCTCCCCGCAACGGCGGCGATCCATGTGGCCAGTTCGGCGATCCGGTCGCGCTCGGCGTGCCAGCTGGCCTCCGGATCCCCGAGGCCGAGCCGCGCGGCAAGGCCCGCCCGGACCCGGGGCCCCTGCGCGCCCATCATCGACAGCGTGCCCGCCGCCCCCGAAAGGGACACCACCAGCAGGCGCGGCCGCATCTCCTCCAGCCGGTCCAGATGCCGCAGGAGCGGGCGGCCCCATTCGGCGGCGACCGCGCCGAAGCTCGTCGGAGCGGCGAGCTGGCCATAGGTGCGCCCCGCCATCGGCGTCTCGGCATGATCGCGGGCCAGCGCGCCCAGCGTTTCGAGAATCGCCGCGAGCCGTTCCTCCCACAAATCGAGCGCCCGGCGCAGGCGCAGGACGAGCCCCGTCTCCATGATGTCCTGGCTGGTCGCGCCCCAATGCACGAAAGGACGGTGCTCGGGGCCGGGGATCGCCGCGCGGAAAGCCTCCAGCAGGCCAGGCACCACGACACCGTTGCGGGCGGTCTGCGCGCTCAGCGCGCCCGGGTCGATCGCCGCCTCCATCGCGGCGCGCCGGATCGCGGGGCCAGCGAGATCGGGGATCAGCCCTTCCTCGGACTGAACCTCGGCGAGGGCGCCCCAGACAAGGAGCATGGCCCTGATCTCGGCGCTGTCGGTGAAGAGCGTTCCGGTCCGCGGGTCGTGCCAGAACCCCTGGTAGAGGGCGCTTGCGAAGGGCGCGCCGCTCACGAGGCGATCTCGCTCAGAAGGGCGGCGAGCCGTTTGGGGCTCGCAAAGAAGGGGGAGTGGGAAACCGGCAGCGCATGAACGTCCTCAGGGGGCCAGTCGCGTGTCATCTCCGCCTGGAACTCGGGCGGTATGGCACGGTCGTCGTCACACCGGATGTAGCTGCGCGCGATGCCCGCCCCGCGCCCGGTCCGGCGCAGCGGCGTGGCCTGGGGGCGCATCGGCTGCGGGCACAGATGCGCGCGGGCATAGTCGAGCGTGCCCTCGGGGCAATCGTGGTAGAAGAGTGCGCCGACCATGTCGGGATCGAACCCCATGGTGATGCGGTCCGGCGCGATGCGGATCGCCGGGGCGAGGGGCTGGCGCGCGGCACTGCGGCGCATGTCCGCAAGCGATTCATCGCCGCGCGGGACATAGGCGCACAGGTAGACGAGGCGCGAGATATGCGAGGGGTCGTTCTCGGCGGCCTGGGTGATCGGGTAGCCGCCCATCGAATGTCCCACGAGGACGGTCGGCCCCTCGAGCGCATCGAGGATCGCCTGCGCGTAGCTCTCGAGCGTGGCCTCGGCCGGATCGGTGGGATCGGCGCCATGCGATGGCAGGTCGATGGCGCGGGCGCGGTGTCCGAGGGCGACAAGCTCGGGGATCACGTCGCGCCAGCACCACGCGCCATGGCAGGAGCCGTGAACGAGGAGGAAATCGGTCATGTTCGTCAACCTTTCGGAAAGGGCCCTCGCCGCCGGGATCCGTGCGCGCCGTGGCGCGGGGCGCTGGGGCAGGGGCGTTTGGGATGGGCGGTCAGCGTGGATGCGCGATGCGCGCGAGAAAGGCGTTGAGCCGCGCGGCGAACGCGTCCGGCCGCTCGACATTGGGCAGATGGCCCGCGCCGCGGATCAGCGCGAATTCGGCGCCCGGAATGAGCTGCGCGGTTTCGCGCACGAGATCAGGCGGGGTGGCTCCGTCCTCGTCGCCGGCGATCACCAGGGCCGGCAGGCGCAGCGTGGCCGTGGCGGCCAGCAGGTCGCAGCCGGCGATCGCCGCCGCGCAGCCCGCATAGCCCTCGGGCGGCTGCCGCTCGAGCATGGCACGCCATTGCGCAAACTCCGGCAACCCGCGAAAGGCCGGCGAGAACCAGCGCTCGAGCACGCCCGGCGATAGGGCGGACATGCCGCCGCGCGCCACCGCCTCGATCCGGTCATGCCACATCTGCGCGGTTCCGATCTTGCTCGCCGTGCTCGCCAGGACCACGCCGCGCAGAAGATCGAGCCGCTTGACCGCGAGACCCTGCGCGACCATCCCGCCGATCGAGAGGCCGACAAAGACGCAGTCGCGCACCCGCAGGTGATCGAGGAGACGCTCGGCATCGCGCACCAGGGTCCCCATCTTGTAGGGCGCCGGGGGACATCCGCTCAGCCCGTGCCCGCGCATGTCGTAGCGGATGATCCTCAGCCCCGCCGGAAGATGCTCCAGAAGATCGTCCCAAAGCCGCAGATCGGTTCCCAGCGAGTTGGCGAAAACCAGCGCTGGCGCCTCCCTCGGCCCGGTATCGCGGTAATGCAGATCGACATCGTCGAGACGCATGATGCTCATTCTGTGCCTGCTCCGTCCATGCCCGTGTCGAGTATGGCGAGCGCCCGCGTGAAGAGAACGGGGTCGACATTGCCGCCGGTCGCCACCGCGATCACCGTGTCGCCGGGGCAGTCGCGCGCCTTGTAGAGCGCGGCGGCAAGGGCGACCGCGCCGCCGGGCTCGAGTACCAGCTTGAGGCGCAGGAACGCCTCCCGCATGGCCTGCATCGCCTGCAGGTCCGTGACCGCGAGGCCGGGGCCGCAGAGCCGCTTGAGGATCGGGAAGGTCAGCATGCCGGGCCGTGGCGTGACGATGGCGTCGCAGATGCTTCCCGCCGCGGCCGCGTTGTCGACATGACTGCCGCGTTCGAGCGAGCGCGCCGTGTCGTCGAAGCCCTCCGGCTCGACCGGGCGCACCCGCAATCCGCTGCGCCGCGCCTCGAGCGCGAGGGCGATGCCCGCGGTCAGCCCGCCGCCGCCGCAACAGACCAGCACATCCGTGCCGCCGCCGCCGATGCCGAACTCCTGCGCCTGCGCCGCGATCTCGAGCCCCGCCGTGGCCTGCCCGGCGATCACCTGCGGATCGTCGAAGGGCTTGACCAGGGTCAGTCCGCGCGCACGGGCCATCTCGTCACCAAGTGCGTCGCGGTCCTCGCTCAGGCGGTCGTAGAGGACGACCTCGGCGCCGAAGGCCCGCGTGTTGGCGATCTTCAGGGCCGGCGCGTCGCGCGGCATGATGATGACGCAAGGACAACCCCACAGCGATGCCGCCCGCGCCACGCCCTGCGCGTGATTACCGGAGCTGAAGGCGATGACGCCCCTGGCGCGCTGCTCGGGCGGGAGGGCCGAGAGCGCCGACCAGGCGCCGCGGAACTTGAAGCTTCCGGTATGTTGCAGCGCCTCGGCCTTGATCAGCACGCGCTTGCCCGCGATCTCGTCGAGGAAGGGCGAGCCGAGCAGGGGGGTGCGCCTGACATGGCCCGACAGGCGCGCCTCCGCGGCTTCGATCATCGCGGCATCCACCGCCTCCTGCGTGCCCGTCATTGCGTGATCCGCGCCAGCCATGCACGCAGCGCGGCCAGTGCCTCCGGCTCGTCGAGGAAGGGGATATGGCCGCGGCCGGGCACCTCGGCGAAGATCATGTCGGGCCGCTTCGCGCGCATCCGCGCGGCGGTTTCGGCGGAGAGCAGGTCGGAATTGGCCCCCCGGATCAGCGCAAGGGGCAGGCCCTCCATCGCGTCGAAGAGCGGCCATAGATCGGGCGCGGGCTGCGCGCCGGCTGCGGCAAGCGCATCGGCAAGGGCGGGATCGTAGTTGATGCGCAACCCGCCATCCACCGCGTCGTAATGCTTGCGCACCTCCTCGTCCCAGCGCGACTGCGGCACGGCCTCGAACCCCGCCATCAGGGAGGACCGCGCCATGGCCGCCTCGGCATGGGTTTTCTGGGCGGGGTTGCGCCCGACATAACCCATGATCGCCCCGAGGCCCGCGGTATCGAGTTCGGGACCGATATCGTTGAGGCAGACCCCAGCCAGGCGCTCCTTGGCGGTCGCGGCGAGCAGCATCGCGATCATGCCGCCACGCGAGGTGCCGAGGAGCGCCGCGCGCTCGAGCCCGAGATGATCGAGCAGCGCAAGGACGTCGCCGGCCTCGGTGGGCACGGTGTAGCTCGGCGCGCCCGTCCACTCGGAGCGCCCGCGTCCACGGTAATCCGGCCGGATCAGCCGCACCCCGTCCAGATACGGCGCCACGTAGTCGAAATCGCTGCTGTTGCGGGTCAGGCCGGACAGGCACAGCAGCGGCAGGCCCTCGCCCTCGTCGAGGTAATGCAGGTTGGCACCGTCGGGTGCTGAGAAATTGGGCATCAGGCGACAAGCTCCGGTATTTGCGGCAAGGGGGTGAGACAATGATCGGGGGTGGCGGAAGGGCGGTCGACCGGCGCCCCGGCGCGGTTGACCCATGCGGCGCGGGAGCCGTGACCCGCCGCCGCCTCCCAGCCGTCCAAGGAGACGATGGGCACCTGCGCCGGGGCGCAGCCGAACCGCACTCCGACGAAATCGTGGTCCTGCGGGGCGGGCTTGAAGATACCGATGCTCTTCACCGATAGCTCCCGAGCCGATGCTCGATCCCGGAGGAGCGCACCGTCCCCGGCAGCATTTCCGCAGAGCCGTTCGAGGATGTCGCCGTGTTGTATCCGGCATCCTTGAGCACCCGAAGCATTTCGGCAGCCTCCGCGAACGGCTCCAGCTCCCAGCAGAGATCGAGCGGTTTCTGGCGCAGGTCCGCGGCCTCGCGCAACCCGGCGGCCTCCACCGCACAATCGCGCCCGCCCTGCGTGGCACGCCAGCCGGCCGCCAGCTCCTCCCGGTGATCGGCACGCGGCCACGTTCATGCCGGACAGCGTTCCGCAGGCATCGAAAACGCAGGTGGTGATCGGCATCGGGCCCTCCCCGGGAACGACAGGCTCCGGCGCCGCGGGAGGCGAGGCCGGCCATGCTCGCGGCGAGCGTGCCATAGGGCCGTTCGAGGGGGAAGGCCCCCCGTCACGCCAAGGCAGGGGCAAGGCGAAAGCGGGACGGCGCCGGGCAGGATGGCGCCGGACGGGGCGGGATTTTCCCCGTATCCCGGGTTTACAAACGCGCCTCCACTCCCCACCTTTGGTCCTTCGCCGATGCACCCGCCGAGACTGGCGGCCCTCGCAATCCAATTTCCTCTATAGATCAGGAGTACCCATGGCTCAGGCAAAGTCCGGAGATACCGTCCTCATGCATTACAACGGCACCCTTGCCGATGGCAGCACCTTCGACAGCTCGAAAGGTCGCGATCCGCTCGAATTCACCCTTGGCACCGGCCAGATCATCCCCGGCCTCGACCAGGCGGTGACAGGCATGGAAGCGGGCGAGAGCAAGACCGTGACCGTCGAGCCGGAAGAGGCTTATGGCGACCGTGACCCGGCCCGTGTCCAGACCGTGGCCCGCAGCCAGATCCCCGATCACATCCCGACCGATCCGGGCACTCAGCTTCAGGTTCAGACCCCCGAGGGGCAGACCGTTCCGGTGATCGTGGCCGAGGCCAGCGAGGAGGAGGTGACGCTGGATGCGAACCACCCGCTCGCCGGCCAGGCCCTGACCTTCGAGGTCGAGCTCGTCGAGATCAAGTGATCCCGGTGCGCGTCCCGCGGCTGAACGGGCCGGGCAGGGGCGTGCGCTAATACCATTTGCACCGAGAATGGCCCGCCGATTGACCCGGCGGGCCATTCTCGTGTGGCAGCCCGCCGTTTGGTCCGCCGGGGGGCGGCCCGGCGACCGGGGCAAGGCATATGAGCCGGAGGCGCGGCCGATTTGGCGGCCGCACGTGTCCCGCGATCAGCCGATATTGCCGGCCTGCGGCATTCCCAGAACATGATAGCCTCCATCGACCATGACGATCTCGCCGGTCGTGCAGGCGCCGTAATCGGAGGCGAGCCATGCTGCCGTGCCGCCGACCGCCTCGAGCGTCGCGTTATGGCCCAAGGGGGCGTTCTGGTCGGTATGCTTGAACGTCTTGCGCGCGCCGCCGATTGCCGCGCCGGCCAGCGTCTTCATCGGGCCGGGCGAGAGCGCGTTGACGCGGATGCCGTCGGGGCCGAGATCGTTGGCAAGATAGCGTACCGCGGATTCCAGCGCCGCCTTGGCCACGCCCATCACGTTGTAGAAGGGCGTCACGCGATTGCTGCCCTGGTAGGTCAGGGTCAGGATCGTACCGCCCTCGGGCATCAGGGGGCGGGCGCGGCGCGCCACGTCGATCAGCGAGTAACAGCTGATCGAGAGCGAGTTGCGGAAGTTCTCGCGGCTGGTATCGACGAAGCGGCCCGCCAGTTCCGACTTGTCCGAATAGGCGATCGCATGGACCACGAAATCGATCGTTCCCCAGCGCTCCTTGAGCGTGTCGAAGGCCCGGTCGAGCGAGGCATCGTCGGTCACGTCGCAATCGACGAGGATGTCGCTGCCCACCGAGGCGGCGAGCGGCTCGACGCGCTTGCCGAACGCCTCGCCCTGGTAGGTGAAGGCGAGCTCGGCGCCCTCGGCAGCCATGGTCCGCGCGATGCCCCAGGCGATCGAGCGGTCATTGGCGACGCCCATGATCAGGCCGCGTTTGCCGCGCATCAGGTCAGCCATGGGGTCACTCCTTGAACTTGCTGAGCAGCATCGAGCCGTTGGTGCCGCCAAAGCCGAAGCTGTTGGTCATCACGGTGTCGAGCCCCGCATTCTCGCGCATCTGTGTCGCGATCTCGCCCTCGTCGATCGCCGGGTCGAGGGTTTCGACATTGATCGAGGGGGTGATGAAATCATCCTGCAGCATCAGCAGGCAATAGATCGCCTCCTGCGCGCCGGTGGCGCCCTGGCTGTGCCCGGTCATCGACTTGGTCGAGCTGATCGGCGGGGTTTCGCCCCGCCCGAAGACGCGGCGCACCGCTTCGACCTCGCCGACATCGCCAACCGGGGTCGAGGTGCCGTGGGCGTTGATGTAGCTGACGCGGCGCCCCTCGGGCAGGGTCTTGAGCGCGATGCGCATCGCCCGCTCGCCGCCCTCGCCCGACGGAGCGACCATGTCATGCCCGTCGGAGGTCGCGCCGAAGCCGGTGATCTCGGCATAGATCTTCGCGCCGCGCGCCTGAGCCCGCTCGAGGCTCTCGATCACTACCATCGCCCCGCCGCCGGCGATCACGAAACCGTCGCGGTCGGCGTCGAAGGCGCGGCTCGCCTTCCGGGGACTGTCGTTGAACTTGGAGCTCATCGCGCCCATCGCGTCGAAGAGGCAGGAGAGCGTCCAGTCAAGCTCCTCGCCGCCGCCGGCGAACATCACCTCCTGCTGGCCGAGGGCGACCTGCTGCGCGGCCATCCCGATGCAATGCAGCGAGGTCGAGCAGGCCGAGGTGATCGAGAAGTTCATGCCCTTGATCTTGTAGGCGGTCGCGAGATTGGCGGACACCGTGGAGGACATGCATTTGGGAACCGCAAAGGGGCCGATCCGCTTGGTGCCACCGGTCTTGAGGACCGTCTGGTGGGCAGCGAACATGGCGCTGGTGGAGGGGCCGCCAGATCCCGCGATGAGCCCCGTATCGGGATGCGAGACCGTCTCCACATCGAGGCCGGCATCGGCGATCGCCTGAGCCATCGCGATATGGGCATAGGCCGAACCGGGTCCCATGAAGCGCAGGGTGCGCTTGTCGACATGGTCGGCCACGTCGATCTTGAGGGTGCCGGCGATCTGGCTGCGAAAGCCATGCTCGGCCATTTCGGCGCTCGCCTCGATGCCCGAGCGGCCGGCCTTCAGGGCCTCGGCGACCTCTGTTGCAGAGTTTCCGATGGGCGAGACGATGCCCAGCCCGGTGATGACGACACGGCGCATGGCGCTCTCCTTGCTGATGTCAGCTTTGCGACAGGGCGACCTTCATGTCCTTGACCTGGTAGATGGTCTCGCCATCCGCCTCGACGCGGCCATCGGCGACGCCCATGGTCAGGCGCCGGGTCTGCACCGCCTTGGTGAAATCGACGTAATAGGTCAGCATCTTGCGCTCGGGGCGCACCATTCCGGTGAGCTTTACCTCGCCGACGCCGAGCGCGTAGCCGCGCCCCTGCCAGCCGCGCCAGCCCAGGTTGAAGCCGGTCAGCTGCCACAAGCCATCGAGGCCGAGGCAGCCGGGCATGATCGGGTTGCCGGGAAAGTGGCATTCGAAGAACCACAGGTCGGGCGTGATGTCGAACTCGGCGACCACGTGGCCCTTGCCATGGGCGCCGCCATCGCCGGAGATGTCGGTGATGCGGTCCATCATCAGCATCGGCGGCAGCGGAAGTTGGGGATTGCCGGGCCCGAAGAGCTCTCCGCGTGCGCAGGCCAGCAGGGCTTCCTTGTCGAACTGCGATGGGAAATCGCTCATGTATCTGGCCTCCGGAAGACTGTTTTTTCTGGAAGCGACCTCTACCACCGCGGTCGAACGGGACGCAAGGGCAGGCGCCGGCGCGCCGCGAGTTTGCGATTGAAAGGAAGGGGGGTGGCGCTCTATATGTATTCCATGAGCAAGATCGCCCAAGTCACCACCGAAGAGACGCTCCGCTGTGGCGCGCAATGGCTCGCGAGCGCCAACCTGCGGCCGACGCGTCAGCGCCTTGCGCTCGCCGCTCTGCTGATCGGCGATGGCGAGCATCGTCATGTCACCGCCGAGGGGCTCCACGCCGGCGCGCAGGGCGCGGGCGAGGCCGTCTCCCTTGCGACCGTCTACAACACGCTCCGGGCCTTCTGCGAGGCTGGCCTCATGCAGGAGGTGACGGTCGACGGCTCCAAGAGCTATTTCGACACGCGCATGGACGATCACCCGCATTTCTTCTGGGAAGACAGCCATACGCTGACCGATGCGCCGGCGCATCAGCTCGAGATCACCCGCCTGCCCAGCGCGCCCGAAGGGGCCGAGATCACTTCCGTGGATGTCGTGATCCGTCTGCGCCGCCGCTGAGCACCGCGCCGGTGCCGGGCGCCGGCGATCCGCCTCTGAAGGGTGGCGGACAGGCATCGCGGCACGCCGATGCCCCGTTCAGAACCACTGTCCCGGCTCGATCAGGCCCAGATCGAGCAATTGACGCGCGCGCCAGGTGAAGCGGTCGGAGCCATGCCAGGAGAAATCGCGGATCGCCTCGCGAGAGCCGGGATTGCGGCACAGCGCCTTGGCGGTCCGGAACGAGCAGATCGCCGCCGTCAGATTGTGGTGCCAGGGACAGGCATAAGTGTTGTATTCCTCGTCGTCGAAAGTGAAATCGGCGCGCAGGACAAGCTCGGGACGCGCGCGGAAAAGGGCGATCCGGTCGATGCGCCGGGCGGATGGGGGGATATGCTCCTCGAATCGCCAGCGCAGACCGCCGTGAAAGTCGAGCTGCCGCTCCTTGAGCCGGCCGCGCGCGGCCGGATCGGGTCGTGCCAGCGCGTAGTAGCCCATCCGGTCGAGCATCGCCGTCTCCCGCGACACGCCGCCGGGATGATCGGCGAGCCGCTCGGGGTAGAGGTCCACGACATAGGCCAGCATCGCGTCCCGCTTTTCCTCGGTGTGGAAATCGAGCATCTCCCCCACGCGCCGCGTCTCGCTGAAGGGATAGAAGAGATACTCAGCGTTGTAGCAATAATAGACCCAGCGTCCCCGCAGATACTGGCAGGCCCGGTTGATCGCCTCCGCCGCCGCCGCGCGGTCGGGCAGCGCGTGCATGATCCAGTGATCGGCCCCGGCCTCGAGCGCCGCCCCCGCCGCGCCGTCCGGCAGATGCGGATCGGCGATCACGATGATCGTGCCGAACCCCGCCGCGCGATGATGCGCCACTGTGCTCCCGAGCTCGCTCTCATCCTCGGCGAGGATGATCGCTGCCGGGCCGTGCCCGCCAATGCGGCGTCCGGGACGGCCGAAGGCCCGCAGGCTTGAATGGCGTTTCATGCGCGCTCCTCGACCCTCGCGTGCGGCCCCGCATGGTCCGCTGCGCATCATCGGCGCGGACCGGTTGGCGCCGCCCCGCATCCAGGTGCCGCCGCGATCCGGCGGGTGATGGGCGCCCGCGCCAATCTGCACCGGAAGCGGCTGGCGCGACGAGAGGCAAAAATGACGAAATCCTCACCGATTGCAAGCGTTGCGAGCCGCTGGCGCTTGCGCTAGGAACGCGCTCGGACACGGCGCCGCCCGCGTCATCCATGCCGCCCGACCGCCAGGCCTGTCCGTCATGTCCGGCAGGCCGAGCCTTCCTCACGGTCCGGCCGCGGACCGGTCCTTCTGTCCGGCGCCCGTGCCGGCGCCGATATCGCCGTCCTTCAACTTCCATTGCGGAGCCCGATCATGAGCCTGCCGAAAAAGCTCTTCATCAAGACCTATGGCTGCCAGATGAACGTCTATGACAGCGAACGCATGTCCGAGGCGCTCGGCGGCGAGGGCTACGTTCCCACCGACCGCCCCGAAGAGGCGGACATGATCCTGCTCAACACCTGCCACATCCGCGAGAAGGCCGCCGAGAAGGTCTATTCCGAACTGGGCCGGATGCGGGGCCTGAAGGAGGCGCGTCCCGATCTCAAGATCGGCGTGGCGGGATGCGTCGCGCAGGCCGAGGGCGAGGAGATCATGCGCCGGCAGCCTCTGGTCGATCTGGTGGTCGGGCCGCAAAGCTACCACCGGTTGCCGCAGATGGAGGCGCGCTTGCGTGCCGGCGAGCGGGCGCTCGACACCGATTTCCCCGAAGAGGACAAGTTCGCGCATCTGGGCAAGCGGCCGAAGGCGGCGCGGGGGCCGACGGCCTTCCTGACCGTCCAGGAGGGCTGCGACAAGTTCTGCGCCTTCTGCGTGGTGCCCTACACGCGCGGCGCCGAGGTCAGCCGCCCCGCCGCCCGGATCATCGCCGAGGCGCGCGAGCTGGTCGAGCGCGGGGTGCGCGAGATCACGCTCCTGGGCCAGAACGTCAACGCCTATCACGGTCATGAGGGCGGGCTTGCCGGGCTCATCGGCGCCCTGGCGCGGATCGACGGGCTGGAGCGTCTGCGCTACACCACGTCACATCCCAACGACATGGATGATGCCCTGATCGCGGCCCATGGCGAGGAGGCCAAGCTCATGCCCTACCTGCACCTGCCGGTGCAGTCCGGCAGCGACCGGGTGCTCAAGGCGATGAACCGCAAGCACACGGCCGAAGGCTACCTGCGCCTGATCGAGCGGATCCGCGCGGCGCGGCCCGATATCCTCCTGTCCGGTGATTTCATCGTCGGCTTCCCGGGCGAGACCGAGGAGGATTTCGAGGCGACGATGGCCCTGGTCCGAAGCGTGCGCTACGGGCAGTGCTACAGTTTCAAGTATTCCACCCGTCCCGGCACGCCGGCCGCCGAGCGCGCGCAGGTCGGGGAAGCCGAGAAGGACAACCGGCTGCAGCGGCTGCAGGCGCTTCTCACCCAGCAGCAGCGCGCCCTGCAGGACGAGATGGTGGGGCGCGATGTCTCGGTGCTTTTCGAGCGTTCGGGGCGCGAGCCCGGGCAGATGGTCGGCAAGTCGGATCACCTCCATTCGGTGCATGTGGCGGGCGAGGGCATCGCGCGCGGCGATCTGCGCCGGGTCAGGATCACCGCGAGCGGGACCAATTCGCTGGCCGGAACGCTGCTCTAGCGCGGCGCCTCGGGGCCGCATGGGCGCCGCGAACGGGCAACGGCGGCCGCCTTCGGTGCGCCGCTTATGTCACAACGGCCGCCCCGCGGTGACGAAAGCGTCTTCACATGGCCTGCCAAGGGGTTAATGTTCTGGCAGTTCCGGCTCGACCGGGGCGATCTGGCATCGTGCCAGCCAGCAAGGAGAACGAACCGGTGTCCACCCTCAACCGCTTCCGGGCCCTCGGGGCCGCGCTCGCCGGACTTGCCATGGTCGCCATGCCGCTGATCGGCACGGCCCAGGCCCAGGAGCAGGAGCGGGTCGAATACGCGCCTTCGATCTGGGTCGATCCGGACGGGTGCGAGCATTGGGTGATGGATGACGGCTGGGAGGGATACATGACCCCGCATGTCACCCGCCAGGGCATTCCCGTCTGCCGGCGCGGCAACACCTGCGCCGTGATGAACAGCGACCAGCTCTTTGCCACCGACAGCTACCGCATCAGCGCCGCGGGCCGTGGCAAGCTCGCGCAGTTCTTCTCGCAGGCAGGGGCCACGAGCTACATCATCGCCGGCCATACCGACAGCCGCGCATCGGACGCCTACAACATCCGGCTGTCGCTGAACCGGGCCAATTCGGTGGCCGCGGTGGCCAAGGGGGTTGGCGCGCGGATCGCCGATGTTCGCGGCTATGGTGAGCGTCTGCCCAAGGCCAGCAACAGCACCGCCGCCGGGATGCAGGCAAATCGCCGCGTCGAAATCATCTGCATCCGCTGAGAGGGCACAGGCATGTTCCGCAAACTTCCCCTTCTCCTCGCCATCGGCGCCGCAACCCTCGCGGCGTGTGAAAAGCGCGATCTAGGCGTCGACCGCTTCGTCGATGTCAAGGATCTCAGCGCGCTCAAGGCGGGCATCTGGATCGACCCGACAGGCTGCGATCACTGGATCATCGATGACGGCATCGAGGGATACCTGTCGCAGCGCCTCGATCGCTACGGCAAGCCGGTCTGCTCCGGGGCCGCGCCGCCCAAGACGGTGATCGGTCCCTACAACAAGGGCACGCCCATTCCCGATCCCGTCTGAGCGGCGTGACGGGCAGCGAAGCTGCGCCGGGGCAGGGGACGAAAATGCGCCCATCGGTCCGCGCGGGTCTTGCGGATCGCCCGGCGAGACGCCACCATAAGAGGAACGGGCCGGATGCCCGGCCCTCTTCACCCGATCCCCGGACCCCTCAGAACGGAGCGTTATTTGGCCAACGGCGCGCTGCCCCCCGCTGAACTTGCCGACAAGGATGCCGCCAGTGGCACCGAAAGCTTTGTTGAATTCTCCGACAACCGCCTGCTGATCGATCTGTGCGGCGAATATGACCGGAACCTCGCGCAGATCGAGCAGCAGCTCGAAGTGCAGATCGTGCGCCGTGGCAACCGCCTCACGGTGATGGGTGAGCGCCTCGCGCGCACCCGTGCGATCGAGGTGCTGGGACAGCTCTATGCGCGGCTCGAGGACGGGCGCGACGTCGAGCCCGGCATCATCGACGGCGAGATCCGCATGGGCGGCAGCGGCCCGCTTCCCGCCGCGCTCGGCGCCGCGGCCGAGCAGATGGAGCTTTTCCAGGGCGGCAAGGTCGAGATCAAGACCCGCAAGAAGCTGATCGAGCCGCGCACCGAGGCGCAGAAGGCCTATGTCCGCTCGCTCTTCGAGAACGAGCTCGCCTTCGGCATCGGTCCCGCCGGCACGGGCAAGACCTACCTCGCGGTTGCGGCCGGCGTGTCGATGTTTATCTCGGGAGAGGTGGACCGCATCGTGCTGAGCCGTCCGGCGGTCGAGGCAGGCGAAAAGCTCGGCTACCTTCCCGGCGACATGAAGGAGAAGGTCGATCCCTACATGCAGCCCCTCTACGACGCGCTGAACGATTTCCTGCCCGGAAAGCAGGCCGCCAAGCTGATGGAGGAGAAGCGTATCGAGATCGCGCCGCTGGCCTTCATGCGCGGGCGGACCCTGTCGAACGCCTTCGTGGTGCTCGACGAGGCGCAGAACGCCACGGCGATGCAAATGAAGATGTTCCTCACCCGGCTGGGCGAGGGCAGCCGGATGGTGATCACCGGCGACCGCACCCAGGTCGACCTGCCGCGCGGGCAGACGAGCGGGCTTGCCGATGCGGAGCGCCTTCTGTCGAACATCCCCTCGATCTCCTTCAACTATTTCACTTCCGCCGACGTGGTCCGGCATCCGCTCGTGGCCAAGATCATCGAGGCCTACGAGCGCGATGTCTGATCGCGCGGGGCGGCCGCTGTGACCGTCGATTGCGCGATCGAGGATCCGCGCTGGGAGGAGCTGGGGCTGGAGACGTTGGCCGAGCGGTTCTGCGGCGCTGCCCTGAGCGGGGCGGGGCTCGACCCGGCGGCGTGGGAGATCTCGCTTCTGGGCTGCGATGATGCACGCATTGCGGCGCTCAACGCCGATTTCCGCGGCAAGCCCGCGCCCACGAACGTGCTGAGCTGGCCATCCGAGGAGCGCGGGGCAAGCATGGATGGCGCCCGTCCCGAGCCTCCGCGCGAAGGTTTCGATGCCGAGCTTGGCGACATCGCCATCGCCTATGACACCTGCGCCGCCGAGGCCGCGCATGGCGGAATCCCGCTGCGCGAGCATGCCGCGCATCTGCTGGTGCATGGAAGCTTGCACCTTCTGGGCTATGATCATATCCGAGATGCCGATGCCGCGCTGATGGAGCGGCTGGAGACGGAAATCCTCGCGCGGCACGGGATCGCCGATCCCTACGCGGCGCGCGTTGCGGGCGACTTGATGGGCTGACCCGAGCCAGAAAGCTGGAAAGGACGGATGGAAGACGCAGACGAGGCAGCCTCGAGACCCGCGCAAGGCGCGGCCAGGGGCGCGGAAAGCGATGCGGAGGCCGGCGAAGCGGGTCCTGCGGAGCGTGGTTTCTTCGGTCGCATCTTCGATGCGTTCAATGCGGATGGCACCGTCGAGGGCGAGGAGGACGAGGAGGACGGCGCGCAGGGTGGCGCGGCCCGGCAATCGCCCGGTCTTCTCAACCTGCGGCGGATGCGCGTCGAGGACGTGGCGATCCCCGCGGTCGAGATCGTCTCCATACCGTCGGACATCACCAAGGACGGCCTCGTGGCGGTTTTCCGCGAAAGCGGGCTGACACGTCTTCCGGTCTACAAGGGCACGCTCGATCAGCCCGTCGGGATGATCCACCTCAAGGATTTCGCCCTGCAATACGGCTTCAACGGCGATGGCAACGGTGAATTCGATGCCAGCGCGATGCTGCGGCCGCTGATCTACGCCCCGCCCTCCATGCCGATCGGCGTCCTGCTGCAGAAGATGCAGAGCGACCGGATGCACATGGCGCTGGTGATCGACGAATACGGGGGCGTGGACGGCCTGGTGACGATCGAGGACCTGATCGAGCAGGTGATCGGCCAGATCGAGGACGAGCACGACACCGAGGAGGACCAGCTCTGGACGCTGGAGAAACCCGGCGTCTACCTCGCCTTCGCCAAGACCCCCCTCGAGGAGTTCGAGGAGGAGATCGGGATGCGCCTGGTCGATGACGACGAGGACGAGGAGATCGACACGCTCGGCGGCGTCGTGGTGCTCCTCACCGGGCGGGTGCCGGCGCGCGGCGAGGTCGTGCCGCATCCCGAGGGCCTGCAATTCGAGATCGTCGATGCCGATCCGCGGCGCATCAAGCGCCTTCGCGTGCGCCTTGCGGAGCCGGAAGAGGCGCATGGCTGATCATCTCGCCGGCGGCTCGTCACGCTGGCGACGAACGCTTGGCGCCGCGTTCGGGGGCGCCCGCCGTCCGCTCTGGCTGAGCTTCGGCGGCGGTGCGCTGATCGGGCTGGGGCAGGTGCCGTTCTCGCTTCTGCCCTTCGCGCTGGCCGGGCTGGCGCTTGTCCTTGCCTCAACGGGGGCCGCGCCGGGTCCGGGCCGGGCCTTCCTTCGCGGCTGGCTCGCGGGCACGGGCTATTTCGCGGTCTCGCTGCACTGGATCGTGGAGCCCTTCCTTGTCGACGTGGCGCGCCATGGCTGGATGGCGCCTTTCGCCCTGCTGTTCAGCGCGGTGGGCTTTGCGCTTTTCTGGGGGTTGGCCGCGTGGGGCGCGGCGCGGCTCGTGCCCCGGCCGGGAACGGCCCGCGTGATCGCGCTCGCGGCGCTCTGGGCCGCGGCCGAATGGCTGCGCAGCACGGTGCTGACCGGATTTTCCTGGGGGCTGGTCGGCTATATCTGGACCGAGAGCCCCGCCGCGCAGATCGCGGCATGGACCGGGTCCTACGGGCTGACCCTCGTGACGATCCTGCTGGGTGTGCCCATCGCCCTTGCCGCGCGGCGCGGCGCTCTTGGCGGGGCCGCGGTGCTCGCGGTTGCCTGGCTTCTGCCGATCGCCCTGGGGTGGTTGATCACGCCCCCGCCGCAAGCGGCCGGGCCGGACGCGCCGCTTCTGCGTCTCGTGCAACCCAACGCGCCGCAGGCGGAGAAATGGGACCCGGCCAAGATCGATCTCTTTTTCACCCGGCAACTGGAATACACAGCGGCCCCCGGCGCGCCGGACCTGACGATCTGGCCGGAGACCGCGATCCCCTGGCTGCTCGAGGAGAATCATCCGGCCCTGCGCCGTATCGCCGCCGCGGCGCAGGGGCGGCCCGTCATCATCGGCGCGAACCGGGTGGAGGGGGCGCGCGCCTACAACGCCCTCGCCGTGATCGGCCCCGAGGGGCGGATCGACGCACTCTACGACAAGCATCACCTGGTGCCGTTCGGCGAATACATGCCCCTTGGCGGTCTGACGCGGCTCGTGGGGCTTCGCAGTTTCGCAGCACGCGACGGCTACGGCTTCTCGCCGGGGCCGGGTCCGGGGCAGCTCGATCTCGCGGCTCTGCCGCCGGGCGGTGCGGTGCGGGATCTGGGCCGCGCCGTGCCGCTGATCTGCTACGAGGCGATCTTTCCGCGCAACGTGCTCGGGGCGCCCGGCCGCGCGGACTGGATGGTGCAGATCACCAATGATGCCTGGTTCGGAACCTTCTCGGGTCCCTATCAGCACCTGGCGCAGGCGCGGATGCGGGCCATCGAGACGGGATTGCCGATGGTGCGCGTTGCCAATACCGGGATCTCGGCGGTGATCGACGCCGCGGGGCGGGTGCTTGGCATGATCGAGCTGAACGCGGCGGGGTATCTCGACCAGCGCCTGCCGCCGCCATTGCCCCCGACGCTCTATGCGCGGAGCGGTGACTGGCCGGCACTCGGCGCGATGCTGCTTCTGGCGCTCGGCGCGGCCCGGGCGGGCCGAAGGGGCCGCGCATGGCTGCGGCGGCGGCAACGCGGCAGACATGCAGAAACCGATTGAACCTTGCCCCGCGCCCCTGTAGGCGAGCAATCTTGAACTCCTCACAACGGCTTCCTGGCGTGAGGGGCATCCCCAATGGAGCACTTCTCATGAGCCGCAAGACCTATATCTTCACCTCGGAATCGGTGTCCGAGGGGCACCCCGACAAGGTGTGTGACCGGATCTCGGACGCGGTCCTCGACACCTTTCTCTCCGAAGAGCCCGAGGCGCGGGTCGCCTGCGAGACCTTCGCGACCACCAACAGGGTGGTCATCGGTGGCGAGGTCGGGCTTTCGGACAAGAGCAAGCTCGATGACTATCTCGGCCGGGTGGAGCGGATCGCACGCGATTGCATCAAGGATATCGGCTACGAGCAGGATGCCTTCCACCATGCGACCTGCGAGGTGACGAACCTGCTGCATGCGCAATCGGCGCATATCGCCCAAGGGGTCGATGCATCCGGTGACAAGGAGGAGGGCGCGGGCGATCAGGGGATCATGTTCGGCTATGCCTGCCGCGAGACGCCCGAACTGATGCCGGCGCCGATCCATTACGCGCACCGCATCCTCAAGCGGCTCGCCGAGGCGCGCAAGTCCGGCGCCGAGCCGAGCCTGCGTCCGGATGCCAAATCGCAGCTCTCGCTGCGCTACGAGAACGGAATGCCCGTCGGCGTCAGTCAGATCGTCCTGAGCACGCAGCATGCCGATGAAAGCCAGAGCAGCGCCGACATCCGCGAGATCGTCGAGCCCTATATCAGGGACGTGCTGCCGGATGGGTGGCTCGATGCGCAGACCGAATGGTGGGTGAACCCCACGGGCGTCTTCGTGATCGGCGGCCCAGACGGCGATGCCGGCCTGACGGGCCGCAAGATCATCGTCGATACCTATGGCGGCGCGGCGCCGCATGGGGGCGGGGCGTTCTCGGGGAAGGATCCGACCAAGGTCGATCGCTCGGCCGCCTACGCGGCGCGCTACCTTGCCAAGAACGTCGTGGCGGCGGGGCTGGCCGAACGCTGCACGCTGCAGCTGAGCTATGCGATCGGGGTGTCGCGGCCGCTGTCGATCTATGTCGACACGCATGGCACGGGGGAGGTGCCCTCGGAGCGCATCGAGGAGGCCGTGGCCCGGGTGATGGACCTGACGCCGCGCGGCATCCGCGAGCATCTGGGCCTGAACCGTCCCATCTACGAGCGCACGGCGGCCTATGGCCATTTCGGCCGGGCTCCGGAGGAGGATGGCGGTTTCTCGTGGGAACGCGTCGACCTGACGGATGCGTTGAAAGCGGCCATCTGAGGCGGGACCGGATGCGGCGCGTCCCCGGCGGCATCGAGAATGCGGGGGCGCTGCCCCCGCGCCCCCGAGGTGTTTGCACGAAGCTGAAGGACAGCCGCCGCCCGGCACCCGGCTCAGAACGGCGCGGGGCGGCAGCGCGAAAAGGAATGCGGTCATGAGCGAGACGCAGGACGGCGCGCCCTGGCGCAACTTCTACGGCCGGCGCAAGGGCAAGACCCTGCGCGACAGCCAGAAGGAATATCTCGAGGAGGACCTGGCGGCTTTGTCGCCCGGCCCTGTCGAGTGGGACGAGAATCCCGAGCGCCATCCGATCGATCCGGGGGCGCTTTTCGCGGGGCGTCCCGTCTGGCTGGAGATCGGGTTCGGGGGGGGCGAACACCTCGTGCACCAAGCGGTCACGAACCCGCAGGTCGGGATCATCGGTGCCGAGCCCTATATCAACGGCGTGGCGATGCTGCTCGGGAAGATCCGCAAGGCGGGGGCGGACAACCTCGCCATCCATCCCGGCGATGCGCGCGATCTCTTCGACGTCCTGCCCGATGCCTCGATCGCGCGGGCCTTTCTCCTCTATCCCGATCCCTGGCCGAAGGCGCGTCATCACCGCCGGCGTTTCGTCACCCGCGAGCATCTCTTTCCGCTGGCCCGGGTGATGGCGCCGGGGGCGGTGTTCCGGATCGCCACGGACATTCCCGATTACGTTCGCCAGGCGCTCGAGGAGGTGCCGCAGGCCGGCTTCACGCGGGTCCGGGACGGGGCGGATGATCTGCATCGCCCCTGGGAGGACTGGATCGAAACCCGCTACGAGAGCAAGGCGCTCCGCGAGGGGCGGCAGCCGCATTACCTCACCTTCGAGCGCCGCGATCCGCCTTGAGGCGGACGCCGGGCCCCAGGGGGCCTGTGGCGGCGGGCCGTGAGGCCGGCCGAAACCGGCTTGCACGCAGGCCGGGCAGGTGTAGTCTCCGGCTTCGAAATCCTGCTGGTGGAAGGGGACGCGATGTCCGGTCATGGTGAAGCTGTTCCGATGCGGTCCTCGGCCGCCGGCCCGCTGAAGGGCGAGGCGCGCGTTCCGGGCGACAAGTCGATCAGCCACAGGGCGCTCATCCTCGGGGCCATGGCGGTGGGCGAGACGCGGATCACCGGGTTGCTCGAGGGCGGCGACGTTCTTGATACGGGACGCGCGATGAGCGCGCTCGGCGCGACGCTCGAACATCACGGGCCCGGCGCATGGTCCGTGCATGGCGTGGGCGTTGGCGGCTTTCGCGAGCCCGAGGGCGTGATCGATTGCGGCAATTCGGGAACCGGGGTGCGTCTTTTGATGGGGGCGGTCGCGACGCATGACATGCGCGTGACCTTCACCGGCGATGCATCATTGAGCGGGCGGCCGATGGGGCGCGTCACCGATCCCCTGTCGGGCTTCGGCACCCGTGCGGAGGGACGCGAGGGGGGGCGGCTTCCGATGACCGTGATCGGCGCGGCGGAGCCGGTTCCGGTGCGCTATGTCACGCCGGTGCCCTCGGCGCAGGTCAAGTCGGCGATCCTTCTGGCGGGGTTGAACGCGCCCGGCGAGACAGTCGTGATCGAGCGCGAGCCGACACGCGACCACACCGAGCGGATGCTGGCGGGGTTCGGCGCGTCGATCCGCACCGAGCATGGCGAGGAGGGGCACGTCATCACCTTGACGGGCCGTCCCGAGCTCAGGCCGCAGGACATCGCCGTGCCGCGCGATCCGTCGAGCGCCGCCTTCCCGGTCTGCGCCGCCCTTATCGTGCCGGGATCGGACGTGCTGGTGCCCGGGATCGGTCTCAATCCGACGCGCAACGGACTTTTCGAGACGCTGCGCGAGATGGGGGCCGATCTGAGCTACGAGAACCCGCGCGAGGAGGGCGGCGAGCCGGTCGCCGATCTGCGCGCCCGCTATTCGCCGGATATGAAGGGCATCGACGTGCCGCCGTCGCGCGCGGCGAGCATGATCGACGAATACCCGATCCTGTCGGTGGTGGCGGCGAACGCGGCGGGGCGCACCGAGATGCGCGGCGTCAAGGAACTCCGGGTCAAGGAGAGCGACCGGATCGACGCGATGGCACGCGGGTTGCGTGCCTGCGGGGTGGCGGTCGAGGAGGGCGAGGATTGGTGGGCAATCGAGGGATGCGGCGCCGGGGGCGTGGCCGGCGGCGCATCCTGCGAGACGCGGCTCGATCACCGCATCGCGATGTCCTTCCTGTGCCTTGGCATGGCGGCGCGCGCGCCGGTCGGGATCGACGATGCGGGCCCCATCGCGACGTCCTTCCCGATCTTCCAGGAGCTGATGACCGGGCTTGGTGCCCGGTTCGACAAGATGACCGAAGGAGCAACAGCATGAACGAGCTCAATCCCATTGGCGGCTGCCTGTGCAACGAGGTCAGCTACCGCGTGCGCGGCGCGCTGAGCCCGGCCCTCGCATGCCATTGCGGGCAATGCCGCAGCTGGGGCGGCCATCACCTCGTTGCCGCCTCCGCCGATCCGGCCTCCGTCGAGATCGAGGGCGAGGTGCGCTGGTATGCCTCGAGCTCGGACGTGCGCCGCGGTTTCTGCCCCGAATGCGGCAGCAGCCTGTTCTGGCAGCGGGGGGGCGGGCCCCTGCACATCATGGTCGGCACGCTCGATGCGCCGAGCGGCACGCAGCTCGCGGGCCATGTCTTCGTCAAGGACAAGGGCGACTATTACGAGATCGACGACAATCTGCCCAAATCCGACGATGACGAGATCGACCTGGGCGACCGGGCATGAGCATAACGGTCGCGATCGACGGGCCGGCGGCGAGCGGCAAGGGCACATTGGCGCGCAAGGTCGCGACACATTTCGGGCTCGCCTATCTCGATACGGGGCTACTCTACCGCGCGGCCGGGATGAAGATGCTGGACGGGCTCGCGCCCATCGAGGCGGCGCGAAAGCTGAGCGCGGCCGATCTCGAACGCCCTGACCTGCGCAGCGCCGAGGCAGGCCGCGCCGCGAGCCGGGTGGCCGCCGATGGCGATGTCCGGGCCGCGCTGCTCGATTTCCAGCGCGCTTTCGCCCATCGCGCGGGCGGCGCCGTTCTCGACGGGCGCGATATCGGGACGGTGATCTGTCCCGGCGCCGAGGTGAAGATCTACGTCACCGCGTCGGAGGGGGTGCGGGCGCGCCGTCGCCATGCCGAGCTGACGGCGGGCGGGGCGCAGATCGCGCTCGAGGATGTGCAAAGGGACCTGGCGGAGCGCGACGCGCGCGACCGTGGCCGCGCCTCGGCGCCGCTGCGGCCGGCCGAGGACGCGGTCCAGCTCGACACGACCGAGCTGAGCATCGAGGACGCGGTCGCCAGGGCCGTGGCCCTCGTGGCCGCGCATCTCGACAAGACGCCGGGCACCGGCGGGCGCTAGCGGCCTCGGGGCGTCATTTCAGCTGGCTGTCCTTCGAGCCGCGACGGTTGATCCCGCCGCGTTGGGCGCCGCGCCCGTCGCGCTCGCTCTGGCAGGCGATGCAGAGCTTGACCCCCGCCATGGCCCGGCGCCGCGCCTCCGGGATCGGCTCGTCGCATTCGGCGCAATGGCTCAGGCTTTCCCCGACGGGACCGCGCCGCGCGCGCAGACGCGTCAGCTCGTCGTTGAGGGACGCCTCGATCTGCTCCCCGACCGCCCCGTCGCGTGACCATCCTCCCGCCATGGCGGATCCTCCCCTTGTCGCGCCGCGCCTGACCCGTGGCGCGCGCTTTCCAGTGATAAAGATAGACGTCCGCGCTTTCATGCCAAGGGCGTGGCGGGTTCGCATACCCCGAAGGCTCCGCGGCCCGGCCGCCTGCGCGCCCCCGGACGGGCGCCCCTTGCGGCGGGCGATCCCTCCGCTAGTCTGCGCGCAATGCAGGCGGCGGTGCGACAGGAGATGACGGCATGGAATTCATGGCACGGGCAACGGCCCTTGTAGGCGCGGCGATGGTCTTGGCACGGCGCGCGGCCGCCCCCCGCGACCAGGCGGTCGGCGGCGCGCCGCAGATCCCGCAGGCCCGTGCGCAGGGGATCATGACGCTCAAGATGCCCACCGCTCAGGGCTGGGCGCCCGGGCAAGTTCCCAAGGCGGCAGCCGGCCTCAAGGTCAACGCCTTCGCGACCGATCTTCTGCATCCGCGCTGGATCGAGGTGCTGCCCAATGGCGATGTCCTCGTGGCCGAAGCGCTGCAGCAGGCCGGCCCGCCCAAGAGCCTGATGGATCGCGCGGTGCAGGCGACGATGCGGCGCGCCCGCGCGATCGGCAAGAGCGCCAACCGGATCACGCTCTGGCGCGACGCGGATGGCGACGGCGTGGCGGAGACGCGCAAGGTTTTCGTGGAGGACCAGCGGCAGCCCTTCGGCATGGCCCTCGTGAACGGCACATTCTATGTGGGCAATACCGACGGGATCGTGGCCTTCGATTGTGCCGAAGGGGCCGACCGGCTCGAGGGGCCGGGCCGCAAGCTGGTCGATTTCAAGCCCGGCGGCCATTGGACGCGCAGCCTCATCGCCTCGCCGGACGGACGCTACCTCTATGCCGGTGTCGGATCGCTGAGCAATATCGGCGACGAGGGAATGGAGGCCGAGGAGGGGCGCGCGGCGATCTGGCGGCTCGATCTTCAGACAGGGGAGGCGGGCATCTTCGCCTCCGGTCTGCGCAACCCGGTCGGCACCGCCTGGGAGCCGCAGACGGGCGCGCTCTGGACCGTGGTCAACGAGCGCGACGGGCTCGGCGACGAGACCCCGCCCGACTACCTCACCCATGTCGAGGAGGGCGGCTTCTACGGCTGGCCCTATTGCTACTGGGGGCAGATCGTCGATGACCGGGTGCCCCAGGATCCGCAGCTTGTCGCCCGCGCGATCACGCCCGATTACGCGCTTGGCGGGCACACCGCATCGCTGGGGCTGTGCTGGATGCCGGAGGGCACGCTGCCGGGTTTCGGCGCCGGCATGGTCATCGGTCAGCACGGCTCGTGGAACCGCTCGACGCTCAGCGGCTACAAGCTGATCTTCGTGCCTTTCGAGGGGGGCAAGCCCTCCGGCCCGCCACGCGACATCCTGTGGGGCTTCCTGTCGGAGGACGAGAAGGTGTCCTATGGCCGCCCCGTCGGGGTGGCGGTCGGAGCCGATGGACGCTCGCTCCTGATGGCCGATGACGTGGGCGACGTGATCTGGCGCGTCACCGCCGCCTGAGCCCGGCTCAGCCGATGGCGTCGATCAGCGGCAGCTTCTGCATCGTGACCACCGGGTAGGAAGGATCGCGCAGCAGGGACGGGGTGAAGTCGGGCTCCTCCCGGCGCAGCGCGGCGATCGCCATGGCCGCGCCGCCCTCGTCGCCCGAATGCAGGGCCAGTGCGACCTCGTAGCGGCGGGTCGATACGAAATCGGGCTTGATGCGCAGGGCCATTCCGGCATGCTGCCTCGCCGTGCCATAGGCCCCGATTGCGGCCGCCGACATGCAGGCGAAATGCTCGAAGAAGTAGCGGTGGGGTGCGGCCCGCGCGATCGAGACCGCCCGCACCGCCGCGGCATAGCCTTCTTGCGAATGCGTGGGGGCGAGGGCGTTCGACAGGAAAGCCCAGCAGAAGGGGTTCGAGGGATCGGTCTCGACGCTGCTGCGTGCGAGCCGCTCCGGCAGCGCACCGTGCAGCCCGTCGATATATTCGAGCTGCGAGGCGACGGCCTGCACCAGGGAATTGGCCGGGCTGTGACGCAGGGCCTGATGCAGAAGGCGGTTGGCGGTGATCCGATCATGCAGGAAGTCCGTGCTTCGGTGCTGAAAGGACGCGAGGTTGCGCAATAGGGCCCGCAGGGCAAGATACTGACCGCACGGCTCCAGCTCGAAGCCCCGGCTCAGAAGGCGATCGGCATGGCGCATCTCCTCGCGGTCGAGCCTGAAGAATGCAGTGACGGCACGGTGCGACAGCACGGCGGCAATCTCCTGCGCCGTGGCCCCGGCGGCCGCGCCGAAGCCCCCCAGAAGCTCTTCGATGATTCGCCGCGCCAGAATGTCGAGAGGCGGCGCGGCGCGGTCATGGCCGTCCTCCGGCGCGAGCAGCGTCTGCCCCGACCAGACCATCTTGTGCCCCCGCAGCTCCTCGATATCGGCGCGCAGGCAGATCTCGGAATTGTCGAGGATCGCCCGCAGGTTCAGCGTCAGTATCCCGGCCGCCCCGCCGCGCCCGGCGACATCGTCCAGCGACCCGCCAGAGACGATATCGATCGCGCCATGCTCGCGCAGCGCCGTCAGCACGACCTCGCGCAGCGTCCACAGGGCCGCGATCGAATGCGGATCGCTTCCCGCCCGTTCCGTGACGAGAAGCAGGGGGCGGGGCAGGGGCGCGCGTGTCGCGGGAACCCGCGCGACATGGGACCGTGATGGAGAGGCACCGGGGCGTGCACGCCCGGGCGCGATGGCCCAAGGGGGCGCGTCCCGGCCATGCGGCGCGGGCTCCGGGCGTTCCATCAGCCCCCTTCGGTCCGGTCGCTCTGCCGTTTCGGCCGGCATCGCGGCGATACGTGCGCGGATGTCGCGTATCGTGTCCTCGAATACGGGATCGGGAATGTCGATATCCTCGAAGGCCTCGCGATCCTGCAGGCCGGTCGAGCGGCCCGGTGGCGGCTCCAGCCTGAGGCTGAGCAGGCGAGGATCGAGCGCGACGCTCTCGCGGTCCGCGCGCAGGGCTGCGCGGGCCGGGCCGAGCTCGCGCCTGATATCGCTGAGCGCCTGGCGCAGGCTGGCCGCCGCCTGCCGCGGCGCGCGGTCGCTCCAGAGCCGCGATTGCAGCCACGCGCGCGTGCGGCTGTGGCCCGGTGCGGTGGCAAGCAGAACGATCAGGCCCCGCGCCTTCATGCCTCTGGGCGCGCGCCCTTGCCCGTCTCGATCGAGAAGTTCGAAATTGCCAATACCATAGAGGGTCAACATGCCGTCACCCCGCCGATGAAATGCTTGTGGGACTTATAGAGCGCCCGTGCCGATTATTGGTCATGCTTGCCAAATAAGCAAGGTTTCACGCATGGAACGCCATTTCATCGAATATTTCGCGCAATTTTCATCGGAGATTCACGCGCCACTCACGCGCCATTCGCTGCGGGGGCGCATGGTGGTGGCATCCCGCAACGAGCGTCACGGCATCGGACAGGCGGGAGAGGACCGATGCCCCAACAGGAAGATGGAACAATGACCACACGCATCATCACCACCGCCATCATCGCGATCCTGGCCACCGGCACCGCGGTGAGCGCCCAGTCGCTCTACCCGCGTCCCGTCATCTCCATGACGACGCCCGTGGTGCGCGATTGCACCCAGCTCGAGCGCAGCGCCGGCGTCACCGAGGAGCAATGCGGCACCCTCACGGTCTCCCAGATCATGCTGATTGCCGAACCGGCCAAGGCCGACACGCCCTCCGATGACTGACATGCTTTCCCGGCGGGACCCGGAGCATCAGGCGCCGGGCCCCGCCAGGCCGTTCGCGCGGTCCTCGCCGGAAGCGCCCGCGCCGCGTTTCGAAAAGACCGCATTTGACATGAGAAGCGTCAGGGCGGACCATTGCCGCATTCAGGACGCAGGATATTTGACGGCACGCAGGTCACGCGCCGTGCCACCAATCCCTTCTACGGGAGATTTTCATGCCAAGATTCGACAATTCGGAAATCGCGGCCCTCGGTGAGGTGCTCCGCGGCGATTCGCTGTGGCCCTACGCCTTTGGAACGATCTGGGCCGATCCGCTGCGCGGCGCCCTGGAACAGATCGGCACCGATTTCGCGCAGGAGGGCGAAAGCCCGCGCTGCGTGGTGCCCACCTCATCCGGGACGGCCAGTATCCATGTCGCGCTTGGCGGGCTGGGCATCCCCGCTGGGGCGGAGGTCATCGTGCCGCCGATCACCGACATGGGCAGCATCATGCCGGTGATCTTCCAGAACGCCATCCCCGTCTTCGCCGATCTCGATCCGCGAAGGGGGCTCCTCACGCCGCAGACCGTCGCCGATGCGATCACCGAACGCACCCGCGCGGTAATCGCCGTGCATCTGTCCGGCACGCCCGTCGATATCGAGGGCATCATCGAGGTCTGCCGCGCGGCCCAGGCCCGCCACGGCCATCCGATCCGCGTCATCGAGGATTGCGCCCAGGCGCTGGGCGCGACACTGAATGGCCGCCCCTTGGGCAGTTTCGGCGACGCGGGATGCTTCAGCCTGAACACCTGGAAGCATCTGACCTGCGGGGAGGGCGGTTTCGTGGTGCTGCGCGATGCCGATCACCGCGCGCCTTGCATGCTCTTTGCCGACAAGCATCGCGACAGGCTGGGCCAGCCCGAGAGTTCCTACCAGGGATCGGGGCTGAACTACCGGGCGAGCCTGATCGATGGTGCGATGCTGTCGGCACAGCTTCAGGAGCTGGACAGGATCGCGCAGGCGCGCAACGCCATCGGTCAGCTTGCCGATGCGCGGCTGGCGCAGATCGAAGGGGTGACGCCACAGCCGCATCTGGCCGGTGCCTTCGCGACCTATTTCATGGTGATGTTCCGCCTGGAGGCGGTCGAGGCGGAGCGCAAGAGGGATATCCTGTCGCATGTGCGGGGGGCGCTGGGCGAGGGGGCGCGGCTCCGGCTCGGCGGGACCTATAGCGATCTCATCTATCGCAGCGGGGTCTTCATGCGGAAGGCCTTCTTCAACGCGGACACGGCCCCCGGCGATGCCATGCCGCTCTGGCCGGCCGAGCTTGCCGCGCAAGAGCTTGAACGCCGCGGACAATACGGTGCGTCGGTCGCCTACGACTACCGCACGGTCTGTTGCCCGGGCGCCGAGGATTACGCTGCGAATTCTTTCTGCCTGCAATTGCAATGGAATACCGGTGAGAGCGATATCGAAGCGGTGACGGATGCCTTTGCCGAGGCCATACGGGCAGCGTGATGCCAAGGGTCCGGCGGCAGGGCGCGAAGGGCCGCTGCCGCCGGACCATCCGCGAGAAGCCTAACGCACGGGCTCCCCAAGCGCGGGTTGCTCAGGCGTGTTCTCTTCAGGCGTGCGCTCTTCAGGCACGGGGCCCTCGCGTGTCAGGGGAACGAACTTGCGCCGCAGGTAGCCCTGCAGCTGCGACACCTCCTCGGGCGATGCCGGCAATTCGAGCCCGGAAGGAATCCCGGCGACCACCGGCGGACCGAGGCGCCCGAACTCCGCCTCCAGGCCGCCGGGCCAATCCGGGCGGCGCAGCAGCTCCGGGGCGCAAAGGGCGGCATGACCCTCGGGGTCGAGCAGGCCGTTGCGCGCGGTATAACCGGGATCGCGCGTTTGCGTGCAATAGCTGATCAGCCCCATCGCCACCTGCAGGGAGGTGCCGGTGGCGACGTGGCGCGGGCTGCGGGTGCCGCACGGAACGTCCGAACCGGGCGGCGTGCCGAAGGGCGTGCCCGGTGCGAGGTTGCGGAAATAGCAGGCCGTCTGCTCCGCCGAGAGCCCTTTTTGCGGCCAGGGAATGCTTCGGTCGGGGGTGATCCTGTCGAACTGCGCGTTGCCATGACAGGACAGGCAGGAGCTGTCGGGATTGTCGACAGGCCCGTTCATCCGTCCCTCGTAACCGTAAGGGCGAGGATCGCCGCTCTTGTCCTCGAGCATCAGGCTCCCGGCGGCGAAGACGCTCTGCTCGATCTCGTTGCCCCAGGTGAGGCCGAGGGGCCGCAGGCTGTCCCAGCCCGGAGCATGCCCGGCGGAGGCATCCATGACGAGGGTGCCGTAGATCCAGCCGCTCGAGGTCTGCATCCCGGTGCGGGCCGTGATCAGCGCGGCGGGCAGGCGCACGGCGATGTCGAATTGCAGCAGGTTGAGCACGGCAAGGCGCAGCGCGAGCGTCTTGTCATGCCCGGCAAAGGTCCGTGCCGCGGAGACCGGCTTGCCGGAAAGTGTCATGTCGTCATGGATCATGGCACGGATCGTCGGAGCCCCTTCGAGAAAAGGGGCCTCTTGTGCGGTGGCCTCGCTGTAGAGCGGTTTGGCGATCACCGTGCCGACCGGGAAATCGATGACCGTCACATCGGGTGCTTGGCTGCCATCGCCCCAGACGCGGGCCAGGGTCGTGGCGCCGGGCCGGTTGAAGAAGCTCACGGCCCAGTTCTGCACCTCCTCATGCTGCAACGGGCCAAGCTCGAAGGCGCGCGAGCTGCGCTCGCGCGTCAGGCCGTTCAGAGGCTCTCGGCCGTACTCTCCCACGCACATCCAGGGCGCGTGATACCAGTCGCGATGGGTGTTCTCCCGCAAATTCCAGCGGGTCCGGTCCATGCCCTCGAGCACATGATCCAAGAGCGAAAGGAGAAAGCGATCGGGCTCCACGACGAAGTCGATCTGCTCCCAGGGACGCGGCTCGGATGCGGTGCCGGCGGAGGGCGCGGGGTAGTCGACGCGCGGAAGGAAGCGCGGACCCGGCACGCCGGGCGGAAGTTGCGCATTCACCAGATCATGGCAAAAGCGGCTCTGCACCGCGTCAAAGGGGGCGGAATGCGCGGCGCCCGGTGTCCAGAGCGCGGCGCTCAGCGCGGCAAAGGCGGCAATGCGGCGAAAGTTCCCGTGATCCATGGCGAGCATCCCTCCGGCGCCCGCCGCCGCCGCGCGCCGCGCTGGGCGCCGCCGCGATGCGGGCATCGTCCCCGCGTCAGGTTCCTTGAACGGGCAGGGCCCGGGGGACATCGCGGGCCGGCTGCGTGTTCGAGCCTAGCACGATTGCCGCGATTCGGCGCGTGCGCCGCCGCGCGCCTCGCGAAAGAGGCGCCGTTTCGGTGCGCCGCGTGCACCGGGCGCACCTTGCCATATGCACTTGTGCGGCCTATACGGACGCTGTCGACGCGGCGGGACAAAGCGGCGCGGCAGAGGTGCGGGGCAGGGCTGGACGCGATCCGGCCCTTTTGCCTTGTGCCATTTGCCCGTCATCCGCCACTGACCAAACCCAAGACCGGCGGAGACAACCGCTTGGCCAGTGAAAAGCGAAAACCGAAGGAAATCCTACGCTTATGAGCGCTAATACATCCATGGAGGAATTCGAAGCCCTCCTGAACGAAAGCTTCGAAATCGATACGCCCGACGAGGGCTCCGTCGTCAAGGGCCGCGTCATCGCGGTCGAGGCCGGCCAGGCCATCATCGACGTGGGCTACAAGATGGAAGGCCGTGTCGACCTGAAGGAATTCGCCAATCCGGGCGAAGCTCCCGAGATCGAGGTCGGCGACGAGGTCGAAGTCTATCTCCGCCAGGTCGAGAACGCCCGCGGCGAAGCCGTGATCTCCCGCGAGATGGCCCGCCGCGAAGCGGCCTGGGACCGCCTCGAGAAGGCCTATGCCGACGAGAACCGCGTCGAAGGCGCGATCTTCGGCCGCGTCAAGGGCGGCTTCACCGTCGATCTCGGCGGCGCCGTGGCCTTCCTGCCCGGCTCCCAGGTCGATGTGCGCCCGGTGCGCGATGCCGGCCCGCTCATGGGCCTCAAGCAGCCGTTCCAGATCCTCAAGATGGACCGCCGCCGCGGCAACATCGTCGTCTCGCGCCGCGCGATCCTCGAGGAAAGCCGCGCCGAGCAGCGCGCCGAGGTCATCGGCAAGCTGCATGAGGGCATGGCCGTCGACGGCGTGGTCAAGAACATCACCGAATACGGCGCCTTCGTCGATCTGGGCGGTGTCGATGGTCTGCTGCACGTGACCGACATGGCATGGCGCCGCGTCAACCACCCCTCCGAGATCCTCGCGATCGGCGAGACGGTGAAGGTGCAGGTCATCAAGATCAACAAGGACACCCACCGTATCAGCCTCGGCATGAAGCAGCTGCAGGACGATCCGTGGGATACGGTCGAGTCGAAGTTCCCGCTGGATTCGGTCCACAAGGGCCGTGTCACGAACATCACCGATTACGGTGCGTTCGTCGAGCTGGAGCCCGGCGTCGAGGGCCTCGTGCACGTCTCCGAGATGTCCTGGACCAAGAAGAACGTCCATCCCGGCAAGATCGTCTCCACCTCCCAGGAGGTCGAGGTCATGGTGCTGGAGATCGACACCCAGAAGCGCCGCGTCTCGCTTGGCCTCAAGCAGACCATGCGCAACCCGTGGGAAGTCTTCGCCGAGACCCATCCCGAGGGCACGCAGGTCGAGGGCGAGGTCAAGAACATCACCGAATTCGGTCTGTTCGTCGGCCTCGAGGGCGATATCGACGGCATGGTCCACCTCTCCGATCTCAGCTGGGACCAGCGCGGCGAAGAGGCGATCCAGTCCTATCAGAAGGGCGATACCGTCCAGGCCGTGGTCACCGAGACCGATGTCGACAAGGAGCGTATCTCGCTGAGCATCAAGGCGCTCGACGACAGCTTCACCGGTGCAACCGAGGGCGTGAAGCGCGGCTCGATCATCACCGTCGAGGTGACGGCGATCGAGGATGGCGGGATCGAGGTGGAATACGAGGGCGCCAAGTCCTTCATCCGCCGCTCCGACCTCAGCCGTGACCGCTCCGAGCAGCGCCCCGAGCGCTTCACGGTCGGCGACAAGATCGACGTGCGGGTCACCAATGTCGATCAGAAGTCCCGTCGTCTCGGCCTGTCGATCAAGGCACGCGAGATCGCCGAAGAGAAGGAAGCGGTCGAGCAGTATGGCTCCTCCGATTCGGGTGCGTCGCTTGGCGACATCCTCGGCGCCGCGCTCAAGGGCGACGACTGATACCCTTGCAACGGTGCCGTCCGCGCGGCGCGGTCGGCACCAGCAAGGATGACGGCAAGACAGCGCCCCGCATCGAAGGATGCGGGGCGCTTTCGTTCGCGCGCGGGCTGTCCGCGATGAGGCCGGACGGCTTGCGCGGCGCGGAAGGTGGCCCGGGCGCCGGGACGGGCCGCACGCGGCGCGGCCAATGTCGCCCGCGAAGGGCAGGGGCTGTTGCCGCCCTCGCGGCAACCGCGCGAAACCTTGCCTTATTTCAGAACATTAGGAGGAGGATTTCGCATGAAGTGCTGCGGCTTCTGTTTCCCATCGCGCAATTTCGCCCTATAGTTTGCTCAAGCCAAACGAAACGCGAAGTCGTCGTAAAAATAACACAGATCAAGGGGAGCTGGCTGATGATCCGGTCCGAACTGATCCAGAAAATCGCGGATGAGAATCCGCATCTCTACCAGCGGGATGTCGAGCGGATCGTGAACACCATCTTCGAGGAAATCATCAATACAATGGCCCGGGGTGACCGGGTCGAGTTGCGCGGGTTCGGGGCATTCTCGGTCAAGAAGCGTGATGCACGTGTGGGCCGGAACCCAAGGACCGGCGAATCGGTTCAGGTCGAGGAAAAGCACGTGCCGTTCTTCAAGACCGGCAAGCTTCTGCGCGACCGCCTGAACGAGGAATAAACCGAACATGCGCTATCTCCGTCTTGCCGTCGTGGCGATCCTCGCCATCCTTCTTGTCACGGTGGCTTTCGCCAACCGCTCCCCGGTGACGCTGCGGGTGCTGCCCGAAAGCATGGCCGGCTTCCTCGGCTGGTCCTGGCAGATCACCCTTCCGCTCTTCATGGTGATCCTCGCCGGTCTCACGCTGGGCCTGCTGATCGGGTTCGTCTGGGAGTGGCTGCGTGAGCACAAACATCGCAGCACCGCCCGCCACGAGGCCAAGAAGCGCCGCGAGCTGGAGCGCAATGTTGCCCGCGGAACGCCCAGGCGCCATAATGGCGGCGATGATGTGCTGGCGCTCCTTGAGGATGGCCGCACCCCGCATTAGATCGGCGGGATGAATGACATCCGTATCAAGATCTGTGGCCTGACCGAAAGTGCCGACATCCCCGCCGCGCTTCTGGCGGGGGCGGGCTATCTCGGTTTCGTGTTCTTCGAGCGCTCGCCGCGCAACCTCGCGATCGGGGATGCCGCCTTCCTCGCCGCCTCCGTGCCGCCGGGGGTGTGCAAGGTCGGCCTCGTGGTCGATCCGGATGACGCGGCACTCGATGCGATCATGGCGGATGTCCCGCTCGACATGCTGCAACTTCACGGCAAGGAAAGCCCGGAGCGTGTCGCCGAGATCCGCGACAGGGTCGGCTTGCCGATGATGAAGGCCGTGGGTATCGCGGATGAGGCGGATCTGCTCGCGATCGCCGATTACGGCCGCGTGGCCGACCAGCTTCTGATCGATGCGAAACCCCCGGTCTCCTCCGCGCTTCCCGGCGGCAACGGGCTGGCTTTCGACTGGCGCCTGATCGCCGGCCGCCGCTGGCCGGTACCGTGGATGCTGGCCGGTGGGCTCACGGCGCAAAATGTCGCCCAGGCAATTCGCCTGACCGGCGCGGCGCAGGTGGATGTCTCCTCGGGTGTCGAAGCCTCGCCCGGCCTTAAGGATGCGTCGAAAATGGCGGCCTTCTGCACGGCGGCACGGTCGTGACCGCCGATCACCCGCCGAAGGCCGCGCCGGGGCAGGGACCGGGCGGGCGCGGCATCGGCGGACGCTTCGCGCGGCGCTCTCCCGCGGACCGCGAGAAGGCCCGCCTGCGCCGGCAGATCGACGCGTTCAGCTCCAGCGATCCGCGCCTGCGCCGGATCATCGAGCCGGTCCTGCGTGACCGGGCGCGTTGGCTGCGCATTCCGCTGGCCGGCCTTCTGGTCCTGGGCAGCTTCGCGGCGATCCTTCCGGTCTTCGGGCTGTGGATGTTCCCACTCGGCTTCCTCCTGCTGGCGATCGACCTGCCGGCGCTGCGTCCCGCGGTAAACGCATCGCTGATTTATGGTCGGCGGCGGCAGCGGGCTCTGCTGCGCTGGTGGCGAGCCAAGCGCGGCCAGCAGGACCCTTGAGGGCTGAGCGGCCCTTTACCGGACCTGCCGCTGAGGATAGATCAGCAAGGCGACCCCAGATGCCCGCATCCCGAGGAGACAGGCCCCATGCCGGATGAATTGTTCAACAGCTTCATGACCGGTCCGGACGAGAACGGACGGTTCGGCGATTTCGGGGGGCGCTTCGTCAGCGAGACCCTGATGCCGCTGATCCTCGAGCTGGAGCGGCAATACGAGCATGCCAAGACCGACCAGTCCTTCTGGGACGAGATGCAGGATCTGTGGACCCATTACGTCGGCCGGCCCAGCCCGCTCTATTTTGCCGAGCGCCTCACGGAGCATCTGGGCGGCGCGAAGGTCTATCTCAAGCGCGATGAGCTGAACCATACCGGCGCGCACAAGATCAACAACGTGCTGGGACAGATCATCCTCGCGCGGCGGATGGGCAAGAAGCGCATTATCGCCGAGACGGGAGCAGGGCAGCACGGCGTGGCGACGGCGACGGTCTGCGCCAAGTTCGGCCTGCAATGCGTCGTCTACATGGGCGCACACGATGTCGAACGGCAGGCACCCAACGTCTTCCGCATGCGCCTTCTGGGGGCCGAGGTGGTCCCGGTGACCTCGGGGCGCGGCACGCTCAAGGACGCGATGAACGACGCGCTGCGCGACTGGGTGACGAATGTGCGCGACACGTTCTACTGCATCGGCACGGTGGCCGGGCCGCATCCCTATCCTGCGATGGTCCGCGACTTCCAGGCGATCATCGGCAAGGAGGCCAAGGAGCAGATGCAGGCCGCCGAGGGGCGCCTGCCCGATACGCTGGTGGCGGCCATCGGTGGCGGCTCGAACGCGATGGGGCTCTTCTATCCCTTCCTCGATGACAAGGATGTGCAGATCATCGGCGTCGAGGCGGGCGGCAAGGGGGTCGATGTCGAGATGCAGCATTGCGCCTCGCTGACCGGCGGGCGGCCCGGCGTGCTGCATGGCAACAGGACCTACCTGCTGCAGGACGATGACGGGCAGATCCTCGAGGGCTTCTCGATCTCGGCGGGGCTCGACTATCCGGGGATCGGACCGGAGCATTCGTGGCTCCACGATATCGGCCGGGCCGAATACGTGGCGATCACCGATGCCGAGGCACTCGAGGCGTTCCAGCTATGCTGCGCCATGGAGGGGATCATCCCGGCGCTCGAGCCCAGCCACGCACTTGCCCATGTGACCAAGATCGCCCCCGAGCTGCCGCGCGATCACATCATTTGCATGAACATGTGCGGGCGCGGGGACAAGGACATCTTCACGGTTGCGAAGGCGCTTGGAATCGACATGAACGGCTGACCGCCGAAAGCCTGTGTATCGAGGGGCAGGCGCCCGACGAGGGCGCCCGACGAGGGCGCCTAAGGCGGGGAGGCGGGCGAGATGTAGTCTGGTGGCGTAGGTCCGCCCATACCGATGCCCGCGCCGGTTCCGATGGCACGGGTATCGGCAATATCACGCAAGCATGATCTGCTGCATGCAACCGGACGGCGCGATCCGTGTTGTGGTGTCAACTGACACTTGGAGGTTCATATAATGACCCGTTTCACAACCGCGACCGCAATCCTTGCCGCCCTGACCGCCAGCGCCGCCTCGGCGCAGACGATGATCAACACCGATGGTGCAAGCTTCAAGGGTTCCACCGTCCGGTTCCAGAACATCGAAGCCCCGAACAAGGGCTACCTGGTGATCCATGCGACCGAAAACGGCGAAGCCGTTGTTCCGGGCTCGCTGGGCCATGCGATGCTCGAAGCCGGAACGAATGACGAGGTCCGGATCGACATCGGCGAGGAATTCGAAGCCGACACGACCTATGTCGCCATGATGCACGACGAAACCAACGGCAATGACAGCTATGACTTCGGCGAAGGCTCCACCGATGTCGATACCCCGACCATGTCGGGCGACAACGCCGTCACGCGAGAGTTCATCGTCAGCAAGGCCATGCTTTCGGGCTCCGCTGCCGATCAGAACAACAACGAAGCGGACCGCGATGCCGATGACGTTGCCCAGGGTCTCGACAACGGCATGTCCGAGAACGAATCCTCCGACGACGGGCAGATGAAGGACCATGACGGTATGTCCAAGGACGGCGACATGGACATGGACACCAACATGTCCGTCGATGCCGATGGCGTCGATCACTCGATGATGATGCCCTCGGTCACGTCCGAGCAGATCCGCATCTCCGGCAACAAGGCGACCTTCTCGCAGGTCCATGCCAGCCAGAACGGCTATCTCGTGGTGCATGCCGTCGAGAACGGTGAGCCCGTGGTCCCCGGTGCGCTTGGCCATACCTCGGTCGATGCCGGCATCTCCGAAGATGTCACCGTGACGATCGATGCACCCTTCGAGAAGGGCACGAGCTACGTCGCGATGCTGCATACCGAAACGAATGGCAACGACATGTATGAGTTCGGCGAAGGCATGACCGATGTCGACGTCCCGGCCATGGCCGACGGTCAGCCGGTCGTTCTGAGCTTCACCAACAAGTAAGCGCGATCGAGCGTCCCGCCCCCGTTAGGGGCGGGCCCAAAGGGGGGGGTGTCCGGCTTGGCCGGGCACCCTTTTCTACATTGCGGCAAAGGGTGACTGCACGGCGATCCCGATCCGCGATCAGCAGCCGCCCTTCGGCACGGAACGCGCCTTGAGCAGGGCAAGGGGGACGACGCGCAGGGCATTGACATGGCAGGCCTCGAGCATGATCCGGGGCGATACGCCCTCGTCATGCGCTTGCATGAACCGCGCCGCGCACAGGCACCAGCGATCACCCGCCTTCAGCCCCGAGAAGCCGAATTCCGGTCGCGGCGTGCTCAGGTCGTTGCCCAGATATTTCGAGTAGGCGAGAAACTCGTCGGTCATCACGGCACAGACGGTATGGCTTCCCGCATCCTCTGCGCAGGTATTGCACGAGCCGTCTCGGAAGAAGCCGGTCAATGGCTCATGCGAACAGGGCGCGAGCGGTCCCCCGAGAACGTTGACCGGATCATCGCGTTTCATCGGATGCGTCCCCTTCGTTCATGTTTCGCGGTTACTTGAACCGATCGACGAGCTTTTGCATAGGGCTCCGCGTGTCATCGGCGGGGGGATGCTCATCGCGCGGGGGCGGGGCGGTGGCGGGCGCCGCGGCCGCGGGACGCGCGGTCTTGCTGCCCTTCGGCCCCAAGGTCCCGCCGCCCGAGCGCGGGGGCGAGAGGTGCTTCGCGACGGCATTCAGGAAGCCGGGACCGTCGCCGGCGGCAAGGACGGGCGCACCGTCGGAGAGGCCCGCGAGCATCCGCTCGAGCCAGTCCTGCTCGGCTTTCGCGAAATCGCGCAGCACGTAGCCCGAAACCGCGTCCTTGTGACCCGGATGGCCGATGCCCATCCTGATACGTTGGTAGTCCGGACCGATATGCTGGTGCAGCGAGCGCAGACCATTGTGCCCGGCATGGCCTCCACCCGCCTTGAGCTTGAGCTTGCCCGGTGCGAGGTCCAGCTCGTCGTGGAAGACACTTATGTCGGCGGCAGTGAGCTTGTGAAAACGGGCGGCCTCGCCCGCAGGTTGCCCAGACAGGTTCATGAAGCTGCCCGGCTTGAGCAGAAGCACCTTCTCGCCGCCGAGCTGTCCTTCGCTGATCAGCCCCTGGAACTTGGAACGCCAGGCGGAGAACCCGTGATCCTCGGCGATCCGTTCGACCGCCATGAAGCCGATATTGTGCCGGTTGCCGGCATATTTCGCACCCGGGTTTCCCAGTCCGACGAATAGGCGCATGGCGGAACTCTCTTCTGTTGACGGCCGGAATCGGGGAGGGCGCGCAAGGCCCAGGAGATCACCGGATTTGGGCGGCGGGCTGCGCGGCCCTTCGGATGCGCGGATCGGCCCTTAAGGGGGGGAGCGGGGAGTGTCGACCCGGCGAAGTATAGCCCCCGAAAGTGCCGTGTCCAAGTCCGCGGCGCGGCCCCATCGCCGGACATGCAAACGGCGCGCCAGCCAAAGCGGCGCGCCGTCTCGAAGCGTGACGTCCGTTCCGCGGATTGCGGAACGGCGCGCCGATCAGGCGTCGTCGCCGTCGACCTCGATCGCCGGAACCTCGTCGGCATCGACTTCGTCCTCATCGGCGGCGGCAACCAGACCGGAGGGCGCGGAGATGTTCGCGATCACGAAGTCGCGGTCGATCGTGGCGCGGGTGCCCTTGGGCAGGTCCACCATGGAGATCGTCAGCGTGTCGCCGATCTCGAGATCGGCCACCGAGGCGGTGATCTTCTCGGGGATGTCGCCGGCGGTGCAGCGCAGCTCGACCTCGGGACGCACCATGGTCAGAACGCCGCCCTTCTTGATGCCGGGGGCTTCTTCCTCGCCCTCGATCTCGACGGGGATGAAGAGGCTGACGCGGCTGGTGCGGCGCAGGCGCATGAAGTCGACATGGGTCGGCAAGTCCTTGACCACATCGCGCTGGACGCTGCGGCAGATGACGCGGACGTCTTCCTGGCCTTCGACCTTGAGGTTGAAGAGGGTGCTGAGGAAGCGCCCGGCCTTCAGTTTCTTGACCAGCTCGTTATAGGGCAGGTTGATCGAGACGGGCTCTTCGCCGCCTCCGTAGACGACGCCGGGCACGAGCCCGTCGCGGCGAGCTTGACGGGCGGCCCCCTTGCCTGTCCCCGTCCGTGCCAGCGCCTCGATGTCTGGTGTTTGGCCAGCCATGGTTATTCTCCTGAAAACTGCGATAAAGGACGGCCTCCAAGGGTGTCCGTCCATGAGCGCGTGCGTATAGGGCAAAATCGCGGGTTTGCAAAGGCGAATCGCGAAGGCCCGCGAGCGCCCATACCATGTCGCGGCCGCCCCCCGATCCATGGCCGCCGCGGCCGGAAGGCCGGCGCCCGCGGCCTTCGGTCAGGCGCGCGAGGCCCAGCGGTGGAAGGCCTCGTCGACCAGCAGCACGTCGCGGTCGAGCCCTTCGACCGACTTGCGCCCGCACAGTGCCATCGACAGGTCGAGCTCGCGGTGGATCACCTCGAGTGCGCGGGTCACGCCCGCCTCGCCCATCGCGCCGAGACCGTAGATGAAAGCGCGGCCGATATAGGTTCCTTGCGCCCCCATCGCGAGCGCTTTCAGCACGTCCTGGCCCGAGCGGATGCCGCCATCGACATGGATCTCGACATCGTCGCCGACGGCCGAGACGATCTGCGGCAGCATCCTGATCGAGCTGAGCGCGCCGTCGAGCTGCCGCCCGCCATGGTTCGACACGATGATCGCATCGGCACCGACATCGAGCGCCATGCGCGCATCCTCGGCGTCGAGTATGCCCTTCAGGATCAGCTTGCCGCCCCATTTTTCCTTGATGCGCCGCACCTTTTCCCAGTCGAGCTGCGGGTCGAACTGCTGCGCGGTCCAGGCCATCAGCGAGTTGACGTTGCTCACCCCCTTGGCATGGCCGACGATATTGCCGAAATCGCGTCGCTTGGTGCGCAGCATGTCCATGCCCCAGCCCCACTTGGTCGCAAGATCGGCCATCACGCTGGGCGTCAGCTTGGGGGGGGCCGACAGGCCGTTCTTGAGATCCTTGTGACGCTGGCCCAGGATCTGCAGATCGAGCGTAAGCACCAGCGCCGAGCAGCCCGCATCCTTGGCGCGTTGGAGCATGCGGTCCACGAAATCTTCGTCCCGCATGACGTAGAGCTGGAACCAGAAGGGCTTGCTCGTATGGGCGGCGACATCCTCGATGGAGCAGATCGACATGGTCGAGAGGGTGAAGGGGACGCCGAATTTCTCGGCCGCGCGGGCGGCATGGATCTCGCCATCGGCGCGCTGCATTCCCGTCATGCCGACGGGGGCGAGGGCGACGGGCATCGAAACATCCTCGCCGATCATCGTGCTGGCGGTGGAGCGGCCCTGCATGTCGACGGCGACCCTCTGGCGCAGTCGGATCAGGTCGAAATCGGTGCAGTTGTCCCGGAAGGTCTGTTCGGTCCAGCTTCCGCTCTCGCAATAATCGTAGAACATCTTGGGCACGCGCCGCTTGTAGATGCGCTTGAGGTCCTCGATTTCGGTGATCACTGGCATGACGTCTCCTCGGGCTGGTCAACAAGTCTTACCGGGGCGCCGGCGGGGCTGCAATCGCCCTTCAGCCGCCAAGCCTGGAGGTCAGTTCCGCATAAAGCGCCTTGCGCTCGTCGGGGCTGAGGAATGCACCGATCTCCACCTCGCGCCCGCTGCCGCGCAGGGTGACGTAATGGGAGACCGGTCCGCCCTTCTCATGCATCACGACCTTGACCCAATGGGGGTTGGCCTCCCATTCGAGCGGTTCGGCGCGGCGCGGCTCGCGCCGCGAGAGCAGGAGGCGATCCGGCCAGAGGCTGAGCACTTCGCGCACCTCGCCGTCGCGGTAGTTGCGCATGATCGCCCCCCAGAGCAGCCAGAGCGCGCCCATGACGAAAGGCAGGAGACCCCAGAGCACGGGCGTTCCCAGCAGCGGGATGACGGGGATCAGGATCATCGTGAACATGAAGCCGATCACCCAGGCGAAACCGCGTCGGGGCAGGGAGCGGTTGGGCCACAGATGGGCCACGGCCAGCGGCGGGGTGTCGCCGCTTGGCAAGAAGGCCCCGGCGGGTGCCGGGGCCTTCTGCGGTGATGTCATCCATTCGACGGGCATGGCGTCAATGTGCCGGGCCCTTGTCCCACTCGGACTGCTTGGGCAGGATCTCGAACGTGTGCTCGGGCGGCGGCGAGGGAAGGGTCCACTCGAGCGTGTCGGCATGCTCATTCCAGGGGTTGGCGAGGTTCACGCTCTTGCCCTTGACCAACACCCAGAAGGTCATCCCGATGAAGAACAGGAAGGAGGCAAAGGACAGGAAGGCGCCCCAGCTCGAGACCTGGTTCCACAGCGCGAAGGCGTCGGGATAGTCGATGTAGCGGCGGGGCATGCCCTGACGGCCCAGGAAGTGCTGGGGGAAGAAGGTCAGGTTGGCACCGATGAACATCGCCCAGAAATGCAGCTTGCCGGCCCATTCGGGATACATCTTGCCGGACATCTTGGGGAAGTAGAAATAGATGCCCGCGAAGATCGCGAAGACGGCGCCAAGGCTCATCACGTAATGGAAATGCGCCACGACGTAGTAGGTGTCGTGATAGGCGCGGTCCACCGCCGCCTGGCTCAGCACGATGCCGGTCACGCCGCCCATGGTGAAGAGGATCAGGAAGCCGAAGGCCCAGAGCATCGGGGTCTTCATCTCCACCGAGCCGCCCCACATGGTCGCGATCCAGGAGAAGATCTTGATGCCCGTGGGCACCGCGATCACCATGGTCGCCAGCATGAAGTAGGACTGCTGCGTCAGGGACATCCCGACCGTGTACATGTGGTGCGCCCAGACGACGAAGCCCAGCACGCCGATCGCGATCAGCGCCCAGACCATCGGCAGGTAGCCGAAGATGGGCTTGCGGCTGAAGGTGGCGATGACGTGGCTGATGATGCCGAAGCCGGGCAGGATCACGATGTAGACTTCGGGATGGCCGAAGAACCACAGGATATGCTGGTAGAGCACCGGATCGCCGCCGCCGGCGGGATCGAAGAAGGTGGTCCCGAAGTTGCGGTCGGTGAGCAGCATGGTGATGGCGCCCGCCAGGACGGGCAGCGACAGAAGGATCAGCCATGCGGTGACGAAGATCGACCAGGAGAAGAGCGGCACCTTGAACATGGTCATGCCGGGGGCACGCATGTTGAGGAAGGTGGTGATCATGTTGATCGCGCCCAGGATCGAGCTGGCGCCAGACAGGTGGACGGCGAAGATCGCCAGGTCGGTGGAGTAGCCGGCTTCCGTGGTGGAGAGCGGCGGATAGAGCACCCAGCCGATGCCGGAGCCGTTCTGGCCGTTTCCGCCCGGGCTGAAGACCGACAGGACCGCGAGCGAGACGCCGGCGACGAACATCCAGTAGCTGAGGTTGTTCATCCGCGGGAACGCCATGTCGGGCGCTCCGATCTGCAGCGGCATGAAGTAGTTGCCGAAGCCGCCGAAGAGCGCCGGGATCACGACGAAGAACATCATCAGGATGCCGTGGCCGGTGATCAGCACGTTCCACAGATGCCCGTTGGGCGTGCAGTCCGCGGCCGCCTGGGGCAGCAGGCTGGCGCCTTCGAGGCACATGTACTGAACGCCGGGGTTCATGAGTTCCATGCGCATGTAGACGGTGAACGCCACAGAGATGAAACCGACGAGGCCGGCGGTGAAGAGGTATAGAATACCAATGTCTTTATGGTTCGTGGACATGAACCAGCGGGTGAAGAAGCCCCGCTCGTCGTGTCCGTCATGGCCGTGAACGGCTGCGTCAGCCATCTTGTGCCTCCTGGTTCCCGTTGCGATCCCGGCCCGAGCTTTGGGCCCGGACGATTGCACAAGGGTTTAAAGCGCGCCTTGGCCTGCCGCAATGACACAAGGCGCCGCAGCGGGGGAAAAAATGTCGCGCCGTGCCGAAGTTGCGTCTCGGGTCATCGCGCGGGTGGGGCGGGGACGGAATGGCGGCGGGGTGCGGCCGCCGCGGGGCATCCGCGCGGCCCGCATCAGCCGCCGGCGAAGGCCTTCTCGAAGCTGCGGCGCAGCGCGGTGTCGAGATCGGACATCGTCACCGGCAGTCCCATGTCGACGAGCGAGGTCACCCCGTGGCCGCGGATGCCGCAAGGCACGATGCCGCTGAAATGCGACAGGTCGGGCTCTACATTGATCGAGATCCCGTGGAACGAGACCCAGCGGCGCAGGCGAACCCCGATCGCGGCGATCTTGTCCTCCCGCATCCGTCCGTCCGGCAGGGAAGGCTTGTCCGGCCGCTCGATCCACACGCCCACGCGGCCTTCGCGAATATGACCGGTCAGGTTGAACTCGGCCAGGGCCAGGATCACCCAGTTCTCCAGCTGCTGCACGAAACGGCGCACGTCGCGGCCCCGCGCGCCGACATCGAGCATGACGTAGATGACGCGCTGTCCGGGGCCGTGATAGGTGTATTGCCCGCCGCGGCGCACCTCGTGGACGGGGAAGCGGTCCGGGTCGGTCAGGTCGGCGGGATCGGCGCTCGTGCCCGCGGTGTAGAGCGGCGGATGTTCGAGGAGCCAGATCGTCTCGGGTGCGCGCCCCTCGCGGATGTCGCCGGCGCGCCGCTCCATGAAGTCGAGCGCCTCCTCATAGGGCACGAGACCGTCCGCCGTGATCCATTCAACCATGTGCCGTCCTCCGCCTTGCCGCAAGATCCCTGCATATCCGCGCGCCGCCGGACACGGAACGCGAAAATCGGCGGGGCTTCCGATGCCGCGGACCCGCCATCCGCGGGGGCGGGCGAAAAAACCTCTCGCGGGGCGGAAAAACCGCTTCACAACCCCCGCGCCCCACGATAGAAGCCCCGCACCAAGTCAGGACAGTGCGGTCGTGGCGGAATTGGTAGACGCGCAGCGTTGAGGTCGCTGTGGGGTAACACCCGTGGAAGTTCGAGTCTTCTCGACCGCACCAACTGGCTCTGACGAGAGCCTCGATGAGCCGCCCGCTGGGCGGCTTTCGTCGTTCCGGGGTGACGGCATCGGATCTTTGTGGGCGGTAACAGGGTTGGCTGGCGCGATCGGTCGGGGTAGACCGCATTGAACAGCCGTAAAGCCAAAGCATCGCAAGGAAATCTTCCATGTCCGAAGTCGCCGAATTCCATGATCGCATGTTGTCTCTGGGGCTCGCCCGTGTCTCCGAGGCCGCGGCGCTCGCCTCCGCGCGGATGATCGGTCGCGGTGACGAGAAGGCCGCCGACCAGGCCGCGGTCAACGCGATGCGCGAACAGCTCAACATGCTCGACATCGCCGGGGTGGTCGTGATCGGCGAGGGCGAGCGCGACGAGGCGCCGATGCTCTTCATCGGCGAGGAGGTCGGCACCGGCAACGGGCCGGCGGTGGATATCGCGCTTGATCCCCTCGAGGGCACCACGCTGACGGCGAAGGACATGCCGAACGCCCTGACCGTCATCGCGATGGGGCCGCGCGGCTCCATGCTCCATGCGCCGGACGTCTACATGGAAAAGCTGGCGATCGGGCCGGGCTTCCGCCGCGGCGTCGTCACGCTCGACATGAGCCCCGCCGAGCGGGTCAGCGCGCTGGCCTCGGCGAAGGGGGTGAGCACCGAGGACATCACCGTCTGCGTGCTCGAGCGGCCGCGCCACCAGGAGATGATCGAGGAGCTGCGCACCACCGGTGCTGCGATCCGGCTGATCACCGATGGCGATGTGGCGGGCATCATCCACACCGCCGAGGCGGAGCGGACCGGCATCGACATGTACATGGGTTCGGGCGGCGCGCCGGAGGGCGTGCTCGCGGCTGCGGCACTCAAATGCATGGGCGGGCAGATCTACGGCAAGCTGCTGTTCCGCGACGAGGACGAGAAGGGACGCGCGCGCAAGGCGGGGATCACCAATTTCGAGCGGGTCTACACGTTGGACGACATGGTGACCGCCGATGTGATCTTCGCCGCGACCGGGGTGACGGACGGCTCGATCCTGGCGGGGATCAAGCGCGAGCCGGGGGCGCTCACGGCGGAGACGATCCTGATGCGCTCCAAGACCGGGTCCGTGCGCAAGATGACCTATCGCAACCCCGTGCGCTGAGCGCATCGGGTTTGCCGCGGGGCATCGCGGGGTATAAGCAGGCGGCGCAGCCCAGCCGCCCGGAGATTCCATGCCCCGCGACACGCCCCCAGATGCCCCCCGCGATACGCAGCCTGCCGCCTTCCTGGGGGTCGAGGCGTCCCTGAGCGGCCGGCGCTGGGTCGGTCCGGGACTGGAGGTCGACCGGCGGGCCGAGGCCCTGGCCCAGCGGACCGGCCTGCCGCGCCCGCTGGCGCAGGTGCTCGCGCGCCGCGGCGTCGCCCCTGACGAGGCCGATGCCTTCCTCGCCCCGGCGCTGCGCGACCTTCTTCCCGATCCGATGAGCCTGCGTGACATGGGGCCGGCGGCGGAGCGCTTCCTCGCGGCCCTGAAGCACCGCGAGAGGATCGCCGTCTTCGGCGATTACGACGTGGATGGCGGCGCCTCGAGCGCGCTGGTGATCTGCTGGCTGAGGGCGATGGGCCATGATGCGACGCTCTACATTCCCGACAGGATCGACGAGGGTTACGGCCCGAACGTGCCGGCGATGGAGGAACTTGCGCGCAGGCATGACCTGATCATCTGCGTCGATTGCGGCACCCTGTCCCATGCGCCGGTCGCCGCGGCAGAGGGGGCCGATGTCATCATCCTGGACCATCACCTTGGCGGCGAGACGCTTCCGGCTTGCGTCGCCGTGGTCAATCCCAACCGCCAGGATGAGGACGGCACGCTTGCCCATCTCTGCGCTGCGGGGGTCGTGTTCCTGCTGCTGGTCGAGGTCAACCGCCGGCTGAGACTCGATGGTGTCAGAGGGCCGGACCTGATGGCGATGCTCGACCTGGTGGCACTGGCGACGGTGGCGGATGTCGCGCCGCTCATCGGCGTCAACAGGGCTCTCGTGCGTCAGGGCCTCAAGGTCATGGCGCGCCGCGCGCGTCCCGGCCTGGTTGCCCTCGGAGACGTGGCGCGCATGGAGGCGGCGCCCACGGCGCATCACCTGGGGTTCCTGCTCGGGCCGCGGGTGAATGCGGGCGGGCGGATCGGCAAGGCCGATCTGGGCGCGCGGCTCCTGTGCTGCACCGATCCGGCGGAGGCGGCATCCATTGCCGAGCGTCTCGACGCGCTCAACACCGAGCGTCGCGAGCTCGAGGGGCAGGTTCGTGCGGCGGCCCTCGAGCAGGCACAGGAGCGGGGCGTGGACGGACCGCTCGCTTGGGCGGCGGGCGAGGGCTGGCATCCCGGCGTGGTGGGGATCGTGGCGGCCCGGCTCAAGGAGGCGACGGGGCGCCCGGCGGTGGTCATCGGCTTCGATGGTGACGACGGCAAGGGGTCGGGGCGTTCGGTCGGCAGCATCGATCTCGGTGCGGCGGTGCAGCGTCTGGCCGCCGAGGGACTGATCGGCAAGGGTGGCGGGCACAAGATGGCGGCTGGGCTCAGCCTGACACGCGCGCAGCTCGCCCCGGCGATGGAGCGGCTCGGCGCGCTGCTTGCCCGGCAAGGCGCGGGGCAGGGCGGGCCGGCGGACCTGTCGCTCGATGCCGCCATGATGCCGGGGGCGGCAACCCCCGAGCTGATCGAGCGGATCGAGGAAGCGGGCCCGTTCGGGATGGGCGCGCAGGCCCCCCGTTTCGCCTTTCCCGACTGCGCCGTGCATTCCGCGCGGCGGGTCGGGGCAACGCATCTCAAGGTCAGTTTCTCCGACGGTATGGGGCCGCGTCTCGACGCGATCGCCTTCGGCGCCTTCGATGGGCCGCTGGGGCCGGCGCTCGAGGGCCATGGCGGGCGGCGCTTCCACCTGGCCGGGCGGCTCGAGATCAATCACTGGGGCGGACGCGCGCGGCCGCAGCTGATGCTTGAGGACGCCGCGCCGGCCTGATCGGGGGGCGTATCGTTTTTTGGCCCGGCCGTGCAAGATTGCGCTTGTCAGCCAGGCTCCAGTTGCCTAGAACCCGCTCACCGACAGGCTGGCCCGTTCGTCTATCGGTTAGGACGCCAGGTTTTCAACCTGGAAAGAGGGGTTCGATTCCCCTACGGGCTGCCATTTTCCCCTGATATGACCGAGCCGGACCCTGCGAGTGCCCTGACGGCATGGTGTGGGGCGATGCGATGGCCGCGTGCCAGCGGGCTAAAGAAAATTCCGCCCCAAGCATTGCACCCCGCCGCGCGGGCCGCTATAGAGCCGCAGAAGGCAGTCTGGCCCGTTCGTCTATCGGTTAGGACGCCAGGTTTTCAACCTGGAAAGAGGGGTTCGATTCCCCTACGGGCTGCCACTTAGATTTTTCTTTTCGAAGTATCAGAGTCTTAGGTGTCGATTTTGTCCCACCGTGTCGAACGGGGGCAAAAAGTGGGACACTTTTGTTCTAACTCTGTCCCGCGCGCATCTTCTCAGATGCCGCCTGAGCGCGCACTTTTTGGCTGGCCGCTTTCGTGTACCGCGTGACCTCTTTCGAGGTCTGGTGGCCGGTGATCGCCATGATTTCGAACTCGGTGCACCCCAGCTCGGCCAAGCGCGCAGCGGCCGCCTTTCGGAGGCCATGGACCGAACAATGCTTCAAACCAGCATCGTCGCACCACTTGCGAAACCGATTGCCGAATCCTGCATTTGTGAAGGGCCGCCCATAGGCGTTGACGAGGAAGGCTAGGTCGCCGGTCTCGCTTGCCTCGATGATCCGTTCCAGCTCTGGCACAATCGGGATTTCCAAGCGGACCGGATTTCGGCCTTTTCCCTTCTGTTGAGTGAACACGAGCCAGCCCTTCTGGACGTGCTGTTTCCCGAACAACACTAGGTCAGACCGGCGTTGCCCTGTGTAGAGCGCCAGAGCCAGCGCTAGGCGCGCTGTGCTGCCTTCTGGATGCGTTTCCTCGAACTTCTCTATCTCGGCTAGGGTCCACGAGTGGTAGCCATCTGGGTTCGATTTCAGAAGCTCCACGTCCTTCGCAGGATTCGTGTCGGCCAGGTCATAGGTGACGGCGAAGCGAAAGAGCTGGCGCAGCACTTTGACCATGCTGTTGGCCGCCTCTGGCGTTGCCATCATTTCATCCAGGCGCTTACGGATATGGCGCGCCAACATCATGCGAAACGGTTTGTCGCCATTGCCGTTGTGAAGCGCGAACCGCTCGAGGATCGCGCGCCTGGTCTTTTGGGTCTTTGGGTCCAGCCCGGCCCACATGGACGATTTGTAGTATTGGGTGCAGAGCCAATGAAACGTGTCAGGCCGCACGCGACCTGCTCGTTTGGTTGTTGACTTGGGTTCCTTTGGACCTGCCGCAGCGCGGCGGTAGTCGGTCAGAAATTCCGGTGATCCAGTCGGGCCGCGCAAGCGCACTTTCCGGCCGTGGCGTCGATAGTAGAGCCGCACGTTTCCGTGCCGGTCCGTATCCTCGACAACATATCTCAATCTAAGTTTCATGGTCTCCTCGGTCATCTACTCATCCCAAGGATTGTAGTCCGAGTCGTCACCACCAGGTAAAGAATCAAATGATCGGTCAAGCGAACGGACGTCCCAAACCCGCCTTCCGTCTATTTTCTTGGGCTTGGGCATCCGCCCATCGGCCACCATCGCGTCGAATTTTGACGCGCCTATGCCGATGTAACCGGCCGCCTCGACACGCGACAGCCCGCGCCGTGTGGGCAACGGAAGGGCGCTTGTGTCGTGTTTTGCGGCGGTTTGAAGCATGAGACCTCAGACGCGAAAGGTTGGAGAGATAGCCCGCCCCGCTTCAGGCGTTGAAGGGGCGGGCTGCGCCGCTGCAGCGTGGTGCAGTCTTATGGCGTCTTAGCTCTTAGGCGGTCTGGGCGTCCTGGATCGCCGCGAAGGACTCCGCGTGGCGGGCGGCAATGTCCCATTCTGAATGGGCCACCAGGCGAACGTTGCCTTTCGCGGCCTCCGTCACATCGTCCACAATCAGGTCGATACCGCCCCACTGGCCGATCAGAAGGTCCGCCCAGGCCCCGAAGATCACGGCCGACAGGTCGTTCCCGGTGCCTTTCGAAAGGTCGGACGGCACGTTGCCCGAGAACCGGGCCTTGTAACCGGCCAGGCGCAGGTCCTCGGCCGTGGCGGCCGCGTCCGGGTCCAGCATCATGGTATCTGTCCCCGAGATACGGGGCGTGGACATGAGGTGGCCTTTGACCTTGAGGTTGGACAGAAAGCCCAGGGACATGGGATCGACGTTGGCCGACTCCACTGTGCTGACCAGCTCCATGAGTTTGGCCCAGGTGACGAAATCGCCATTCGTTCCCATCGCCACGTCACCGATACCGGCGATGTTCAGAATGCCGGTGGGCTGGGGACCAACGCCGGTCCCGGCAATTGCTGCCTTGTCCAGGGCGACCGCGATCTGGGCGCGCAGGTCATTGGTGAGGATTTGGTCCACGGCGGGCAGGCTTTGCTTGAGCTGACGGCGCGAAATTCGCGTGTGGGCCGAAAGCTGGTGCATGGTCAGCGTCACAGCGTCAAAGGCCGGGGTCGACTCCGATGCCTCGCTGTTTTCCGCAATCCATTCGGCAGAACACCCGGCCGTCTGGCGCGGGATCGACACGTTTTCGACCAGGCCCGGCAGAACGGTCGCGCCCAGCTCCATCACCCGCACCTGTGGTTTCAGAACCTCGACAAAGGCGTCATGCATCTGCTGGGTGCCGATCAGCGACGGCGCGGTGGCGGTCGTGATCAGGGCGCGCCCGGCCAAGGCGGCGGTGGGAACGTAGGTCCCCGAGGCGCTACGGCCGATCTGGCCTTTCAGCTCTTGGGACACTTCCAGCTCGAAACCGGCTTGGGACCAGTCGTTCGTGGCTTGCGCATGGGCGACACGGGACAGCGAATAGGAGCGTTCGGCCGCCGCAATTGCGGGCAGGCCCATGCGGCTCCGCGTTGCCGTCGACTCGTCGGATTCCATGCTGTCCAAAATAGACCGCTGGAAAGCATCGACGGAAAGTCCGCCCGCGATGGCGCTTTCCACGTCCTCTGCGGGCATTTTGAAGCTACGGCCTAAGGCGGAGATTTCCGACGCGCGGCGACGTTCGGCGCTGACTGAACCGGCCGTATGGGCGGGTTGATATTGCGTCGTTTCGGTGGTGGGAGTTGTCATGTTTGAACCTTTCGGAATGTGAGGGATGGACGCGGAAGAACCGCCCGACAGCGACCGACCGACCCCGACCGTGGGGTCCGCCGGGACCGCGACGAGTGAAACCTCGACCGCTTCCCATTGCGTGGCGCGCAACACCGGATAGCCCTTGTGTTCGCCCGCCGGTTTCAGCTCATGGACGGCGTAACCCACCGATACCGATTGCACTTCGCCCGCCTTGATGCGGGAGAGCATTGAGCTGCCTTCTGGTGTGTCTGACAGCCGCACAACCGCGCGGCCTCGGCGACCCTCGATCCGGGCGGAAACAACCGTCCCAACCATCGAGTCCACGTCGCGCCGATGATCCTTGAGGACCGGGGCCGATCCGCTGTTGAGCCTAGCCAGGTCAACCTCGCCCGGATCATGCCCCAGAACCTCAAAGGCCGGTCCCATCGGGGTATCCCGCAGGACCGGAATTTCGCTTGAGAAGGACAGAAGAACCGTCCGGTCCCCGTCCTCCACCTTCATCTCGGCCGCAACTTGCGGGCCGAAGGCGGGATTGTTCAAATCTGCAAACCGCTCATGTTTCATGGATCAGGCGTCCTTTTTCAAAGACGCTGCGCCCGCGTCGATATGGGCCGCCAGCTCCGCAATCGCGCCGGGGCAAAACCCGAAAAGCGGTGCGCCCTCTTGTTCGGCGGCGGCCGTGAAACGCCCAAGACGGGACTCGCTGTCACTGACCACACCCCGCGCCCCGCGACGGTCCAGGCGGTAAACCACCAGCGCCCCAGGGCCGCGTCGATCTTGTCCGGCGCGTCCCGCAACAGGTCCAGGGCGTCGTGCTTTTCAAGGCCAGCGCCATGAACCTCGCGCGTCAGAACGGCGAGGCAGGCGGCCACGACATTCGCGCGGCCACGGGGGGCAGTAGCGATCGGGTTTGGGATGGTGGTTTTGGTGTTCACGGGACGGGTTCCTTTCGGGGTTCGGGATCGGCGGGGAAGGTCGAGGGTTCGGGATCATTCCCGGCCTAGAGCATCGGATAGCAGGGCTTGCGTGGCCGGGGTTTCGCGCCACTCAATGCCTGCGAAGGTCAGTTTTCCGTTGGATTTCATCTTTCGGACGCCAAGATCGGCCAGCGCCTCGCCCAATACGGAACTGACCCCTCGGCCGCGTTTTCCACGCTCCGCAATCGGTTCACCCTTCCAGCGGACATACCAGGCGGAAAACGCCAGGCGAAAATCCAGTGCCGGGGTCCGCCCGCGCGGGTTGCGGTCCACATGCTCTGACAGGAAAGCCACCACCGCATCAGACGGACGTTCCGGCCAGTCCTGGGCGGGGGTGCCTGGCAGATAGTCCACGTCGATTGCAACAGGGGCCAGGTCCTCCAGGCCCGCGCGAATTTCTGCTATCAGCTCTGACAGGTTGACGAGACAGACGGTGGCGCTGTCAGCCTCGTGCAGTCCCAGCCATCGCGCCAAAAGCTGCGGCTTTAAATCCGACGCGGGAACGAAAGCGTAGCCCTCACACTCAGCGAGGTCTGGGATCGGTGAGTTTGAGATTGCCACTAGGTAAGTGGCGTCAGGGCCGGGGAAGACGTCACCAGCTGGGCGGATTCTTCCCGGCTTGAACGCCCGAACAGCCTTCTCGCCGTCTTCCATGCCAAAAATGAACCTATGCGCCATTCTCAGGGCGTCAGCAGACGATACACCACCGGAAACAAGACGGAAGAACACGCCTAGGCAAATCGCCCCCTCAAGGGTCGCAAACCGTCCACCGCCGCGAATGACGCCAGTTCCGCGCATCGGCATCGACATATGCGTGGCCAATGTTTCTTCCGTTACCGCCAGTTGTCCAACACCGGCCAAGGCATCGCGCAGGACACCCTTGTGAAGGTGCTGACGGAATGCAGCCTCCTTCACTCCAACGCATTCGAGGATCGGTTGGAGAGGATACATTCTCTTTGTTTCTTGTCGTGTCACGTTTATATCCCTACGAATCGTTTAACGTATTACAGGGTATATGCTTATAAATCGGCCTTCGTGTCAAGGTTTTCCTGGAACTGACGGGTATGGCCTCTGAGGGGCGAAGCCGCATAAGCCAACATGCGTGACTGCCCTAGCCCGCGCCCAATACTGAGCTCACAACCATGGATCGGGGGAACCTCGCCCAGCTAACGGCTCCACCTGCTGGAGCGGGGTCACTCAATGGCAATAAAGACAATCCCCGCACCCCGGTTGGCCCAAGACCGCGACAGTCCCCAGCCATCGGTGCGGCGCGCTTAAAATTTTTCCACGCAAGGTTGAGGCAAACAGCGTGTGCGAAAGCGCTGCATACCGTCCCAGGACAGCCAAAGAGGCGGGACACAGCAGACGATCAACAACAACCCCAATCGAAAAGCCCATCCTGCCAAACACCATTCGCCCCTCAAACAACGGGGCGCGAATATACCCACGTCTCGACCCGCAGGAAGGACCCAACTCCGCGCAGGCGGCTCGTTCGACCTCCCGCACGAGGGAGGGCGGGGCACTCAGGGAGACCCGGACCCCCGGCATTCTAAAATATGCTGTTACGGGTGTTTTCTCGTATGTGTTATATACCCCTCCCCATCTTCCCCACATATATATACTAACTTATAAGTAGTTGTTTTTAAGATATATCTGAACATCTGACACCTCCCCTAGCCCCGGTTTGCCCTCCCCCAAGCCTCCCCCGGCCTCCCCGGAAACGACGCTCAGGCCCACACAATTCAATGTCAGGCCGCTTGCCGGTCGTCCGGTGGACATCTTGCCCTCCCCCGATGGGGAGGGTCGGGGAACGTTGTGGGGCGCGGGGACAGAGAAGGTTTGAACCTTCATCCGGAACTCTAGCGACACGGCTCGCCTAAGTGAGACTACCGTTTGCTCCATCGGGTCCGCATGCTCAATTTAAGCCGCAACCCAACTAGTTCGGCAAGGACCCTCCCATATGAATGAAAGCAACAATCCTTGGTTTGACCGTTCAAGTCTGGCTGAAACTATTGGTAGCAGCGCAGCCCGGACATTTTGCCTCAACAGGCTTTAGGCTACAGAAGCAGCTGAACCGAGCACAAAAAGCAACCACGCGTTGGCAACCACATAGAACCCGTCTATAGACTGACGGGCGCGTTCAACTTGGATTAAGTGCTTCAGCATTGCTTATCGCAATCTCCCAAATCCTCGTCGAAACTGAGCGCAGGCGCATTAGACACCACCATACCGCTGAACCCTGAGGCAAACTATGTTCGAAAACTTTGACCCACTCAAAATTCACGATACAGCCGCAGTTGACGAAAGCGTAGTGTCTCGCCGTCATAAGCGAAGTATACATTCGATCCTACATTCTTATGTCGGATGGTACGATCCGTTCGCGGAGTTAATTCAAAATGCGATTGACTCCGTAGAAAAGCGCTCCAGAGTCAAAGAGCACAAAAAGAAAGTGCGGATCCTCATTGACGAGGCAGCTTCACAATTGACCGTCTCCGATAACGGGATTGGCTTGGACCAGGCATCTTTTCAGAAATTTCTAGCCCCACACGAATCATTCAAAGAAGCTGGCGAGAGAGGCAGCAAAGGAGTCGGCGCGACATTCCTAGCGTACGGGTTCAACTATATTAGGATAGATACAAAGACGAAGCATTTCACTGCGAATGGAGAAATGGAGGGCGCGAGAATTTGGCTGCATGATGCAAACGCAAGCGCAAACCCAGAGGTATTCCCTACCGATGAAGATCATATTGATGACGCTTTCAAAGAATTTGATCAGGGAGCGTCAATCACCCTACGTTTTGATAAAACAACGAAACCTTCAAAGCTTTCATGGCCTGGGCTAAAAAGCGCCGAACCATGGTTCGTAGCTCTGTCCGTAAAGACCGCCATTGGCGCAGTCTCAGAAAAAACGAATTTAGCCATTGTGGTCAAGCATATTGATCAAAATGGTTCAGTGAGTCAACATGACGCCACCCAAACTGGCTATATGCTTCCCCATGCGCATTTCGCAAAAACCGGAGAATATGGTAATGTAGTCGAAAAAATTAGTGAAAATGTGGAAAAAAAGGGGGCTGCTGCAAAGCTTCCTATAAGCATCAGAAACTTGGATGCCGTTTGGCTGAATTGGTCTCAGAGTGATATTTTAGAGAACGTTGAGAAGCTTTCCGCCGATGAAATTGATGGAATTAAGAAACATGAATTGCGGATTTTAGCTTCGTTTATGTCAGGCGCGAAAGTCTGGCGACGCCTAGCTGACAGCAAAATTGGATACCGGCCGACCGCAAACATCTACGGACCAGGAATTCAGATGGCGGCCGACAATATGCCACAAGGGGAAATGATACAAGTTCCTCTGGATCGCTACATTGGACGGCAAAATCAAGTCCACTTTGTCGTCCACTTCAAAAATTGCGTGGTTGATCTAGGCAGGAAGGGCTTTGATAGAGATTTAGTTGACCTTGCAAAATCTGTTTCCAAAAAAATTGTCGAGAGAAATTTTACAAAAATACGAGACTGCCTTAGAAACGAGGACGTCAAGAAGAAGGAGATTCTTCAGGGCGATAAGGTTGATAGTTGGAAGAAGATTTTGGAGAACCATGAGAAAACCTCGCCTCTTTCCCTTGAGAACTCAAATTTCTTCATTCCGGTGAACGAAATATCTATTTCATCAGAGCCTTCCCGTGAGCAAGATGTGGTCGCTCTCTTCAATCAACTTATAGCTGGCGGGGTTGTACGCGGCCTGAAGGTCGTAGGAACTAATGAAATGAGCACCTACGATGGAGCATACCGTGTACGCATAGGACCATCCTTTGAGGATCATGTATTCGATGATTTGAAGAATCCACTTGGTATATCCGACGAAGTAGCTGGTGATTATGAGGATGAGCACCCAGACGGATTTCTCTCTTCCAAATTATATGTATTAGAATACAAGTTTAGCCTCGACGGACTGATAAGTGACATTACTACAGGAGAGAAAAAGGCTGCAGATATTGATCTAGTTGTTGCCTGGGAGGCCGGCAAAGATTATCGAAAGTATTTCAGTTTAAGCTCTCTCTTGAACTCCCGAGGAATGGAAGATCGGAGCTTCCATGGTGTAACCCACGTATTGGCTGATGAACATGGAAACAATGTTATGGATGTTGTGCTTCTCAAAGATTTGATCGGATATCTCAATGACCCTGAAGATGAAGTAGACAGGCAAAAGGTGTATGACGAAGATTGAATTTCCGTGATAACAAGACACTCAACTACTTGAATCAGCGGCAAGTCTGAACGGAGCTGCGCCCAAATCTGGTGGGACAGTTTTCGCGATAACCCTTGAAGAAGCACGGAATTTTGACCTGTCCCACGATCTCCTATGCACGGCGTTGTTGCGTAACTCACGCCTGAGACATGATGCCCCCTTTCCCCGCCGTCATCAGTCCACGCGGACGATCTCGGCCG
>NZ_APKE01000016.1 GCF_009835145.1 Profundibacterium mesophilum KAUST100406-0324
TCGCGCGGTAGACCGCGTCCGCCGAGAAATCCTCAGGGTAGGCCCGCGCCAGAGCGGGATAGGCAGACCCCGAGGACGGCGGGGGCCCCGAAGGAACGGGAGGCGTGGGGGAGGCCGGCGCCGCCTCCCCGCTCCGGGCCGCGGTATCGATCTTGCGCGTCTTTTCGAGCAGTGCGTTCATGGTCCGGGCCTCCTGACTTGGACCCTCCCCAGATAGGCATGGCGCGCGCTTCTTTCAAAGGCGGCGCCCTGCCCCGATGCCCATGTCCCGCCACTTTCGGCCCGGTGCTTGCAACCCCGTGCCCCCGGGCCGGCGCCGCGCCCCGATGCTCAGTCCTGCGCGACCTTGTCCAGGGCCTGGCGCAGGTCCGCCAGCAGGTCGGCGGCATCCTCGAGCCCGACGCTCAGCCGCACCAGGCCCGGCGCGATGCCAAGCTGCTCCTTCGTCTCCGGCGAGAGGCGCTGATGGGTGGTGGTGGCCGGGTGGGTGATGATCGACTTGGCATCCCCCAGGTTGTTGGAGATCAGCACGATCCGCAGCGCATTGAGGAACCTGAAGGCCGCCTCCTGCCCGCCGGCAATCTCGAAGGACACGACCGTGCCCCCCGCCCCGATCTGCTCCATCGCGATGGCGTGCTGCGCATGGGAGGTGAGGCCGGGATAGATCGTCCGCGTCAGCCGCGCATCCGTGCCGAGCGCCTCGGCGATCGTCTGCGCGGTCGCGGCCTGCGCGCGCACCCGCAGATCGAGCGTCTCCATCCCCTTGAGCATGATCCAGGCGTTGAAGGGCGACATCGCCCCGCCGGTATGCTTGAGATAGGGCTCGACGGTCTTGCGGATGAACTCGTGGGTGCCGAGGATCACCCCGCCCAGCGCCCGCCCTTGCCCGTCGATATGCTTGGTGGCCGAGTAGATCACGACATCCGCGCCGAGCGCGATCGCCTTGGAATAGACGGGCGTGGTGAAGACATTGTCGACGACGACGAGGGCGCCGGCCGCATGTGCAAGCTGCGCCACGGCGCGCAGATCCACGACCTCGAGGGTCGGGTTGGAAACCGATTCGAGAAAGACGGCCCGGGTGTCGGGGCGGATCGCCGCACGCCAGGCGTCCAGATCGGTGCCGTCCACGAACGTCACCTCGACGCCGTAGCGCGTGAGGATCTCCTCGAGGATATAGCGGCAGGACCCGAAGAGCGCCCTTGCGCTGACCACGTGATCGCCCGCCTTCAGCATCGCACTCAGCGCGCCATTGACGGCCGCCATCCCGCTGGCGGTGGCAAAGGCGTCCTCCGCCCCCTCGAGCGCGGCGATGCGTGCCTCGAACATGGCCGTGGTCGGATTGCCGTAGCGGGCATAGATGAACTCGTCGGGGCCGGCCTTCTCGAACCTCGCGGCGGCCTGCTCGGCGCTGTCATAGACGAAGCCCTGGGTCAGGAAGATCGCCTCGCTGACCTCGCCATACTGACTGCGGCGCACGCCCGCATGGACCATCTTCGTGCGATCGCCCCAGTTCTCGTCCATTGCCGTAATCCTTCCAGACAGAGAAAACCCCCACCGCTCAGAGGCGCCGGGGGTTGGCCCTGACCTCTTTAGCGGATTGTTTAACGTGGCCCGCAATCGGGTGATCAAATCGCCACAGCGTCCTCCAATAATGGCGTTGCGCGGGGCGGTCAAGCAGCGCGCGCCCCCGATTTACCATCTTTGCACAACAGCCTCATAGCCTCGGGGAGAGTGATGAGCGGAGGCGCCGACATGCCGTTACTGCGATGCGATTACACCGCTTCGGGCGAGATCGCCGGCTGGCCCGAGGCCTGCCGTGTTGCGGCCCGGAGCCTGTCCAGAAGCCCGATCATCGTGATGACCCACGGGCTGCGCTACAGTCCCGGCGCGGGGCCGCGCTGTCCGCATCGTCGGCTGCTTTCGCTGACGCCCGAGCCGGGCTTCGCACGGGCCTTCTCCTGGCCGCGCGCGCTCGGTGTTCCGCGCCGCAGGCCGCGGCCGGGAGAGCCGGTCTGCATCGCGCTGGGATGGCCGGCGCGCGGCCCATTGTGGCAGGTGGCACGCCGCGCCGACGCCGCGGGGGCGGCTCTCGGCCGTCATCTCGGCGCGCTGGCAGAGGCGGCCGGGCGGCCCGTGCATCTCTTTGCCCATTCGCTGGGCGCCAGGCTCGTGCTCGGCGCCGTCGCGGCGGCCCCGAGCGGGGCGGCCGGACGCGCGATTCTGCTTTCCGCGGCGGCGTTGCGCCGATCGGCGCGCGATGCGCTTGCGGCGGGGAGCGGCACCGGCGGGGGGACCGAGATCGTCAATGTCACGAGCCTCGGCAACCGGCTCTTCGACATGGCGCTCGAGATCGCCTTCGCCGCGCCCGGCCAGAGCCTTGGCCGCGGGCTGGGCCGGGACCATCCGCGCTGGCTCGACCTGCCGATCGACATGCCGGGCACCTGCGCCGCGCTCGACCGGCTCGGTTTCCCGCAGCAGCGGATGAGCCGTCTCGTCTCGCATTGGGGATGCTACCTGCAACCGGGGACATTCGCCCTCTACCGGCACCTTCTGGGCCGCGCCGCACCGCCGCTGGAACCCCTTCGCCGCGCCTTGCGGGACTTGCATGCCGAGCGCGCCCGGCCCAGTCTGGAGGCGAACCCGCAGGAGCCCCGGCATGACTTCGCAGATCGATCTCTATTACTGGCCCACCCCGAATGGCTGGAAAATCTCTATCGCCCTCGAGGAGATGGGTCTGCCCTATGAAACGCATCTGATCGACATTTCCGCGGGGGATCAGTTCGCCCCCACCTTCCTCGCCCTCTCGCCCAATGGCAAGATGCCGGCGATCACCGATCCCGAAGGCCCCGGCGGCACGCCGGTCTCGCTCTTCGAATCGGGGGCGATTTTGCAATATCTCGCCCGCAAGACCGGCCGCTTCACCGGCCGCGGCGAGCGCGGCCGGATGGCGGTCGATCAATGGCTGATGTGGCAGATGGGCGGCCTTGGCCCGATGGCCGGGCAGGCGCACCATTTCCTCAAATACGCGCCACGCATGGACCCCCCGAACGACATTCCCTATGCCAAGGACCGCTACCGCCGCGAGGTCGCGCGCCTTTACGGCGTGCTCGATCTGCAGCTCTCGCGCCACGAGTTCGTGGCCGGCCCCGATTACAGCATCGCCGACATGGCGATCTGGCCCTGGGCATCGCTCTGGGAGGGGCAGCAGCAGACGCTCGAGGACAAGCCGCACATGGCCCGCTGGCTCGATACGCTGGCCGCGCGGCCGGGCGTCGCGGCGGGGCGCGCCCTTTTCGCCGAGAAGCGGCAGGAGACCGCGCCGAGCCGCGCCCAGCAGGCCAACCTCTTCGGCAAGCCCAGCTGAGCGCTATTTCTGCGCCGTTCCATGCTCCCGGAAGAGCTTTCCCTGCACGAGGAAGAAGGCGAAGATCGCGATGGTCAGGCCGAATGTCTTGAAGTTCACCCACGCATCGGTGGACATCGTGCGCCAGATCAACTCGTTGAGCACGGCCAGTCCGAAGAAGAACGCACAGAAGCGGCGGGTCAGGATCATCCAGCCCGCCTGGTCGAGCGGGATCATCTCGTCCATCACGAGGCGCAGGTAGCTCTGTCCGCGCAGCAGGCCGATGCCGAGGATCGCCCCGAAGATCGCATAGATCAGCGTCGGCTTCATCTTGAAGAAACGCTCGTCGTTGAACCAGACGGTCAGGCCCCCGAAGATCACCACCAGCACCAGCGTGACCAGCTGCATCTTCGACACGGAGCCCGTCAACCGCCACAGCAGGAACGTGCTCAGCGCGATGACCGGCACGAAGCCCGCCGTGATCAGGACGAAGCCCGAATACTCGGTCCCCCCGATCAGGAAGCTGCGATCGCGCAGCCACAGATAGGCCACGAAGAACAGCACCACCGGCCCCAGCTCAAGGATCGATTTGGTCAGGGGGGAGATCGATTTCTCGCTCATCAGGCACTCCGTTGCGCGGTTTCGCTCGACAGGCCGGCGGCGCGCATGCCGACTGTCCCGCACCGCGCATAGCGCCGGCGCCGCGTCATGTCGAGCCGGCGGGGGCGCACATGCGGGTGATTGCGGGCCCCGGGACGCTTCGGGACGGGCACTTGCCCGCCTTCCCGCTTTGCGGCAGAAGCCTTCTCCGAAGGGACGCGAGGTTATGCTGGAAATTCTGCTCGACGAGATGCGCGGATCGTTCACCAATGTGCCCCCGGCCGTGGCGGCCGCGCGCCTGACGGCGGCGCTCGTTCTGGGCGGGCTGATCGGCATCGAGCGAGAGCGGCGCGGAAAACCGGCCGGTCTGCGCACCCATATGCTGATTTCGGTGGCCGCGGCCCTCTTCATCATCGTCAGCCAGCAACTCGGCAGCCTGCCCTTCGGCAGCGATGGCGAGATCAGGATCGATCCGCTGCGCCTGATCGAGGCGGTCACCGCCGGCGTCGCCTTCCTGGCGGCGGGGATCATCTTCACCTCCGGCGGCCAGGTGCGCAACATCACGACCGGCGCTTCGATGTGGCTTTCGGGCGCGGTCGGACTGGCCTGCGGCTCGGGGCAGATCCCGCTCGCCTTCATGGCAAGCGTCATCACCGTGGCGATCGTCGGCCTCGTCGGCGCGGCGGAGCGCCGGATGAGCAAGGGCGATCCCGAGGAGGACTGAGCGGGGATGCAGGGCCCCGTGCCCGCGCGGCCGAGATGCGGCGCGCGCTCAGGCGCGAGCGGCTGATCCGGCGCCCGCGCCTGTCCGGTGCCCGTGCCTGTATCCGTGCTCGTGTCCGTGCCCCGGCCGGTGCCCGGTCAACGCGGCACCGAGCCGGTCAGGGCCGCCGCGAATTCCTCCGGCTCGAAGGGTGCGAGATCGTCGATCTGCTCGCCCACCCCGATCGCATGGATCGGCAGGGCGAAACGGTCGGCCAGCGCCACCAGCACGCCGCCACGGGCGGTTCCGTCGAGCTTGGTCATCACGAGCCCCGAGACATCCGCGAGCTTCTGGAAGGTCTCGACCTGGTTCAGGGCGTTCTGTCCGGTCGTCGCATCGAGGACAAGCAGCGTGTTATGCGGCGCGGAGGGATCCTTCTTGCGGATCACGCGCACGATCTTGGCCAGCTCCTCCATCAGGTCGGCACGGTTCTGAAGGCGCCCGGCTGTGTCGATCATCAGCAAGTCCGCACCGTCGGCCTCCGCCCGGCTCATCGCGTCGAAAGCGAGGCTGGCGGGATCGGAGCCCTGCGGCGCGGTCATCACCGGCACCCCGGCCCGATCGCCCCAGACCTGAAGCTGCTCCACCGCGGCCGCGCGGAACGTGTCGCCCGCCGCGATCACCACCGATTTCCCGGCGGCGCGGAACTGGCTGGCCAGCTTGCCGATCGTCGTGGTCTTGCCCGAGCCGTTCACCCCGACGACCAGTACCACCTGCGGGCGCTTGGCATAGAGCGGCATCGGCCGGGCGACGGGCTCCATGATGCGGGCGATCTCCTGCGACAGGAGGCGCTTGATCTCGTCGCTCGAGAGCCGCTTTCCGAACCGTCCCTCGGCCATGTTCGCGGTCACCCGGAGGGCCGTCTCGACGCCCATGTCCGAAGCGATGAGCAACTCCTCGAGCTGTTCGAGCATCTCGTCGTCGAGGATACGGCGCGGCGCGGCGCTTCGCCGGCCGAACATGCGCCCCAGGAGGCCGGGCTCGCCGCGCGCCTCCACATCCGCCTCCTGCCCGCCGCCGGAGGCGGGCGGTTCCGGCAGCTCGATCGGCGCGGGCGCCTGGGACGGGGCATCTGGCCGCGGCACTTCGAGCGGGGGCGAGCCGGCGGGCAATTCCTGCGGCGCGGGAGGCGCGGGGGGCGCCGCGGGATCGGCGAGGGGTCCGGGGGCGCCTGCCGGCCCGGCCGGCTGCGGGTCGTGCGGCTGCGGCGCCTCGGGCGGTGGAGAGGCGGGGGCGGGATCGCGCGGGCCGGGTTGCGGCGCGGGATCGTCGGGCCGTGCCGGGCTGGGCGCGGGCGACGGGAATGGCTCTGGCGCATCGGGCCGTGGTGCATCGGGCTTGGGTGCATCCGGCTCGGGCACATCCGGCTCGGGCGCACCCGAACGGGAAGAGGCCGGCTCCCGGGCCTCCTGCGTGCCTTCCTCCTCCGCGCCATCGGCGACGATCGCGTCCAGCCCATCCTCCAGCTTGGAGGAGGATTTGAAGAGCTTGGTCTTGAGCTTGTTGAAGAATGACATGGCCGGCCCCCTGCTTCACTCCCACCTAGGACAGTTGGAGCGCGGATGGAAGGGAGGCGGGGATTGCGGCAGCGCGCGCGCAACTTATAGTCTCGCCATGACCGATCCCGCCCTGTCCGCCGCGATCCGCGCCGCCCTCGCCGCCAATCCCGCCCGCGTGCAGCGCCTCGAGCACGAGGGGCGCGTGATCTGGATCAAGCGGCCGGAGCGCCTTGCCGGCCTGCGACGCCTTCAAAAGGGCGATCCCGCGCGCGCCTTCGCCGCGGAGATGGCCGGTTTGCGGGCCCTTGCCGCCGCGGGCTGCCCCGTTCCGGATATCCTCGACGCGGGTCCCGCGCATCTCGCGGTGGAGGATGCGGGCCTGTCGCTCGCCGCGATCCTGCGCGAGGGAGAAGGCAGCGCCGCGCGGCGGATCACCGTCCTTGCCGAGGCCGGGCACGCGCTTGCCCGCCTTCACCTCTCGGGTCACAGCCATGGCCGTCCCGCGCCGCGCGATCTGTGCTGGGATGGCAGGCGCATCGTCTTCATCGACCCCGAGCGCTACGCGGCCGCGCGCAACACCCCGGCGGGACATGCCGACGATCTGCTGCTTTTCGCGCTCGGCGCCCATGCGGTCAGCCAGGAGCCACGTCCCGAGATCGACGCCGCGCTCGGCGCCTATCGGCGCGCCGCCGGCCCCGAGCTGTGGTCGGCGGCCTTGGCGCGCGCCGGGCGGCTGCGATGGTTCGACTGGCTCAGTCGCCCGCTGCAGATGCGTCGCCCCGGCAAGGCCAAGGAGTTCAAGGCGATCCCGCTCACCCGTGCCGCCCTCGCGCGCGCCGCGTCCGGTTGAGCCGAGGCACGCGGGACGAGGGCCAGGGCGCGGCGGCCCGAGACGGGCCAGGACGAGACGAGGCGGGGCGAGACGGGGCGGGGCGAGACGGGGCGGCGTCAGCCGTCCTGACCGCGCCGCTCGAGACTTTGGTCGCTGTCATAGCCCGCATCGTCCGGCACATCGCCGCCCGTGCCGACCTCCTGCGCGAAATGCTCCATCACCAGCTTGATGGGATTGGGCGCCGCCTGCCCCAGACCGCAGATCGAGGCATCGGTCATCGCCACGCACAAGTCCTCGAGCAGGTCGCTGTCCCAGCGCTCGGCCTGCATCAGCTTGACCGCCTTCTCGCAGCCCACCCGGCAGGGCGTGCATTGTCCGCAGCTTTCATCCTCGAAGAAGCGCAGCATGTTGAGCGCGGCATCGCGGGCGCTGTCCTGCTCCGACAGGACCACCACGGCCGCCGACCCGATGAAGCTGCCGAGGGGCTGCAGCGTGTCGAAATCGAGCGGCACGTCGTCGATGCTGGCCGGGAGCAGCCCCGAGGACGGTCCGCCCGGCTGGTAGGCCTTGAAGACATGGCCCACGGCCATGCCGCCCGCCGCCTCGATGATATCGGTGATCGTCGAGCCCGCCGGCAAAAGGTAGACGCCCGGCGCCGCCACCCGGCCCGAAACCGAATAACTGCGCAGCCCCTTGCGCCCGTTCTTCTCGGTCGCCGACAGCACCTGCGGCCCCTCGCGGCAGACCCGCGCGACCCAATGCAGCGTCTCGACATTGTGCACCAGCGTGGGACGGTCAAAGATGCCGACCTGTGCCACGTAGGGCGGGCGGTGGCGCGGTATGCCGCGCTTTCCCTCGATGCTCTCGATCATGGCGCTTTCCTCGCCGCAGATATAAGCACCCGCTCCGCGCCGCAGATCGATGTAGCCGGGCGCCACGATGCCGGCCGTCTCCAGGGCGGCGATCTCGCGGCGCAGGATTTCCAGAACGGCGGGATATTCGTCGCGCATGTAGATGAAGCAGGTCTCGGCCTCCACCGCCCATGCGGCGATCAGCATGCCCTCGAGAAAGAGATGCGGCCTGCGTTCGAGGCAGTAGCGGTCCTTGAAGGTGCCCGGCTCGCCCTCGTCGCCGTTCACCGCGAGGTAGCGGGGCCCGGGATTGGCGCGCACGAAGCCCCATTTCTTGCCCGACGGGAAGCCGGCCCCGCCCAGCCCGCGCAGCCCGCTCTCCAGCACCTGCTGCTGCACCGCCTCCCAGTCGCCGCCGCTCCGCAGTTTCCCGAGCGTCTCGTAGCCGCCCCCGGCGGCATAATCGGCATGGGTCTCGTAGCCTGGTAGATGCGCATGGGTGTCGCCCGCGGCGATCGCGGCCTCGACCTTCTGCACCGTCGCATGGTCGATATGGTTATGCCCGATCTCGAGCACCGGCGCGGTGTCGCAGCGCCCCATGCAGGGCGCGCGCAGCACCCGCACCTGCGCCGGGTCGAGCCCGTCCTCGAGCGCGGCCTTCAGCGTCTGCGCCCCGGCCAGCTCGCAGCTGAGCGAATCGCAGACCCGGATGGTCAGGGCGGGCGGCGGCGTCTCGCCCTCGCGCACCACGTCGAAATGCGCGTAGAAGCTGGCAACCTCGTAGACTTCGGCCTGGCTCAGCGACAGCTCGTGGGCCAGCGCCCGAAGATGCGCCGCCGAAAGGTGGCCGAACCTGTCCTGGACCAGGTGCAGATACTCGATCAGCAGGTCCTTGCGGCGCGGACGATCGGCGAGAAGATCGCGGATCCGTGCCCAGGCCTCGTCGTCGAGCTGGCGTCCCTTGGGAGTCGCACGCCCCTTGCCCTTGCCCGATTTCCAGACCTCCTTGCCATCGTCGAGCGCCATCTACGTCTCCTCCTGCCGCGATCATGTGCCTGTCTGGAACCAGACTAGAGGCTGCGGCGCGCCGGGCCACGCGGAAAACGGACCGGCACGACTTATGTATCGGTCCCATCATCGCGCGGCGGCGCGGATGCCTGTCGTACCGGCGCGACCTCCGGTGGCATGATGGCGACGTATGGGCGCTCTTTGGCTTCCACCCGGCGTCCATCCGTCTATGATCGGCACGCCAGATTGCGCAACATGGAGGACGCCGATGCCGGGCCAGATGATTCTCCATGCCGCCGCCCCGCTCCTGCCCGCCGCGCTGATCGCCGTGGGCACGCAGCTTGGTGGGCCGTGGATCGCCGCGGCGCTCGCGGCGATGACCCTCGGGGCGGCAATCCTCGACCGGCAGCTCCCCGCCGCGCCGGCCGCACCGCCCGGCGCGGCAGTTCCCTCCTTGCGCTGGACCGCCCTGCCCGTGGCGATCGCCATTGCCCATTTCGCGCTTCTCGCCCTGGTGCTGCGCGCCCTTGCGGGGCATCCGGGCACCGGCGGCGCGGCCCTGGGCGGGCTCGAGCGGGCCGGCCTGTTGCTGGCGATGGGGCTGTGGGCGGGCCAGGTTGCCAATGCCGATGCGCATGAGCTCATCCACCGTCCGGCGCGCGGACTGCACCGCTTGGGCGCGGCGATCTATGTCACTCTGCTCTTCGGACATCATTGCGCGGCGCATATGCTGGTGCATCACCCGCTCGTCGGCACGCCCGACGATCCCGCCACGGCGCCGCGGGGCATGTCGCTCTACCGCTATCTGCCGCGTGCGTGGATCGGCGGGTTCCGGGCCGGCGCGGCGGCACAGACGCGAAGGCTCAGGAAGCGTCACGGCGCGGCATGGTGGCGGCATCACCCCTACCTGGTCTATGTCGGCGGCGCGGCCGGCTGCCTTGCCGCCAGCGGGCTCGCCTTCGGCTGGCACGTCCTGCCTTGGTATCTGTCGCTTGCCGGTCTCGCGCAGAGCCAGCTCCTGATGACCGATTACGTGCAGCATTACGGCCTCGTCCGGCCGCGCGGCGCCGACGGACGCCTGCCGCCGGTCGGCGCGGGGCACAGCTGGAACGCCCCGCACCGTTATTCGGCGGCGATGCTGCTGAACGCACCGCATCATTCGCGCCACCACCAGTCGCCGGGCCTGCCCTACGGTGCCCTGGGCATCGCCGACGGCGCGCCCCGCCTGCCCGCCCCCCTTCCGATGATGGCGACGCTCGCGCTGTGGCCGCGCGGCTGGCGGCGCCTGATGGACAGGCGCGTCGCGGCCATCCGAAACGCGGCGGCAACAGACGGGGCCACGGCATCCCCGCGGTGACGGCGCAATGACCGCGCCGGGGCCTCAGAGCAAACTGCCCTGCTCCGGGGGGGGTGACTTGGGAGTGGATTTGCGCCGGGGCGTGCCGATCTGGAGCCGCCCGTCGGCGAACTCGATCTCCAGCCCTTTCGCGCCCTCCGCCTCGGCCCGGCGCGTGACAAGCGCGCCATCCGCGCGCACCACGGCATAGCCCCGGCGCAATGTCGCGCGGTAGCCCAGCGTCTCGCGCAGGCGGTCGAGCGCGGCGAGCCGCGCGCGGCGCTCCTCGAGCCGGGACATGCCGATCCGCGACAAACGCCGCGACAGCGTCTCGAGACGATCCTGCCCGACCCGCAGCCTCCGCTCGGCCAGGGACGGCACCAGCCGCTTGGCGAGGGGGGTGAAACTGCCGCTCCTGGCGGCCAGTCCGCGGCGCAGCCCGCCGGCGAGGCGAACCTGCCATTGCGCCAGGCGCTCCCGGCGCATCGCGACCCCCCGGCCAAGCGCCGGCTGCAGGCGCGTCTCGAGCGCCGCGAGCTGGCGCGCGGTGCCGGCAAGCTGCCGCGAGAGGGTCTGCGGACGCAGCACGGCGGCCGCCTCGGCGAGGCGCGAACGGCGGGCCGCGACCGTTCCCTTCAAGGCCGCGGGAAGGCGCATTTCAGCGTGATCGAGCCTCTGGCGCGCCTGCCCGGTCAGGCTTTGCGGACGCGGCAGCGCACGGCCGAGATCACGCAGCCTCTGATCGCGCAGTGCGATCGCCTGGGCGGCGGCACGCGCGAGCCGCGCGCCCTGGCCATCGGTCCATGCCAACAGGTCGAGCCGCACCGGAACCGCGCGCTCGGCCGCCGCGCTCGGGGTTGGCGCGCGGTGATCGGAGACGTAATCGATCAGGGTCGTGTCCGTCTCGTGGCCCACCGCCGAGATCAGGGGAATGTCGCTGGCCGCGGCGGCGCGGGCGACGATCTCCTCGTTGAACCCCCACAGATCCTCGATCGAGCCCCCGCCGCGCGCCACGATGATCAGGTCCGGGCGCGGGATCGCCCCATCCGGCGTCAGCGCGTTGAACCCCTCGATGGCGCGCGCCACCTGCGGCGCGCTCGCCTGCCCCTGCACGGCCACCGGCCAGACCAGCACCTTGCGCGGGAAACGGTCGGCCAGACGGTGCAGGATGTCACGGATCACCGCGCCCGAGGGCGATGTGACCACCCCGATCACCTTCGGCAGGAACGGCAGCGGCTTCTTGCGGGCCGCGTCGAAGAGACCCTCCGCCTCGAGCTGGCGCTTGCGCTTCTCGAGCATCGCCATCAGCGCGCCCACCCCGGCGGGGCGCAGGTCATCCACCGTCAGCTGGTATTTCGACTGCGAGCCGAAGGTGGTCAGCCGCCCCGTGGCGATCACCTCCATCCCCTCCTCGGGCCGCGCCGCGAGCCCGGCCACCTGCCCCTTCCAGGCAACCGAGGCGAGCACGTTGCGCTCGTCCTTGATGTCGAAATAGAGATGCCCCGAGCGTGCCGCGAAGACCCGTCCGACCTCTCCGCGCACCCGCACCCGGCCGAATTCTCCCTCGATCACCCGCTTGAGCGCGCCGGAAATCTCGCTGACGGTGAATTCGGGCGTGTTCGGCCCCGGCCCGCCTTCGTCCAGAAGATCGTCGAGTCCGCTCATCGCGCCGTCTCCGGGCCCGGCGCGATCGGCATGGCGGGACAGAGCGCGCGCGCGGTGGCGCGAGGACGAGTGGGCTGTCCTTGGCATCGGGTCATGGCGGGAACCTTTCGCATGGGGCACGAGTGGGACGGGATATCGGGCGGTGGGCGGTGGGCGGGCCGCATCCCGCCCGGCAATTCCGAGCGACAGGCGAACACCTAAGCCGCGCTGGCCAGCCCCGTCAATCCTTGCTACCAGAGCCCAGCTTTTGACAGGCAGGGCGGAGTTCCGACATGAATATCCTCATTCTCGGCGGCGGTGGCCGCGAACACGCGCTCGCCTGGGCGGTGATGCAGAACCCCAAATGCGACCGCCTGATCGTGGCGCCGGGCAATGCCGGCATCGCGCAGATCGCCGAATGCGCGTCGCTCGACACGGAAGATGCCGGCGCGGTGGTCGAGCTGGCCGAGGCAGAGGCGATCGACTTCGTCATCATCGGGCCGGAGGCGCCGCTGGCCGCCGGGGTTGCCGACGAACTGCGCGACGCCGGCCTGCTGGTCTTCGGGCCCAGCCGGGAGGCGGCGCAACTCGAGGCGTCCAAGCGCTTCACCAAGGAGATCTGCGACGCGGCCGGCGCCCCGACCGCAGGCTGGGCCCGGTTCGACAGCGCCGCTCCCGCCCATGCCCATATCGCCAGGATAGGGGCGCCGATCGTGGTCAAGGCCGACGGGCTGGCCGCCGGCAAGGGCGTCGTCGTCGCCGAGACCGAGGCCGATGCCATCGCGGCTGTCGACGACATGCTGGGCGGCGCGTTCGGAGGGGCCGGCGCCGAGGTGGTGATCGAGGAATTCATGACCGGCGAGGAAGCGAGCTTCTTCGTGCTGTGCGATGGCGAGACCGTCCTGCCGATCGGCACGGCGCAGGATCACAAGCGCATCGGCGAGGGCGATACCGGGCCCAATACCGGCGGCATGGGAGCCTATTCCCCCGCGCCGGTGATGACGGATGCGGTGACGCAGGCGGCGCTGGAGCGGATCGTGCGTCCCTGCATGGCCGAGATGGCGCGGCGGGGCACGCCCTACCAAGGGGTTCTCTATGTCGGGCTGATGATCGAGGAAGGCGCGCCGCGGCTCGTGGAGTTCAACGCCCGTTTCGGCGATCCCGAGGCGCAGGTGCTGATGATGCGGCTCGGCGCGCAGGCGCTCGACCTGATGCAGGCCTGCGCCGAGGGGCGTCTTGCCGAGATGCGGGTGAACTGGGCCGAGGATCACGCCGTCTGCGTGGTGATGGCGGCGCAGGGCTATCCCGGCGCCTATGGCAAGGGCGACGTCATCGGCGGCCTCGAGACCCTGCCCGAAAGCAGCGTGCAGATGCTCTTTCACGCCGGAACGGCCGCGCGGGACGGCAAGATCGTCTCGGCGGGTGGCCGGGTGCTCGGTGCGACGGCGCGTGCCGATACACTCGAGCGGGCCTGCGAAATGGCCTATGCGCTCTGCGACGCGGTGGACTGGCCGCAAGCGGTGTTCCGCCGCGACATCGCCTGGCGCGCCCTCGGCCGCGAGGATAACCGGCGCGCCCCCTGCACGACTTGAGACAGCGCGCTTTCAGCGTGACCCGAAGGCCCCCCGGCATGGCCCGCATCGAGGCGCCCGGACGCCGCGCCTCAGCAGGCCGCGGCGAGATCGAGCGAGCCGGCTTCCTTGTAAAGACCGGCCGGACGCGACCGCAGCACGCCGCCGGCAAAGGTGACATGCATCACCTCGCGCCAGTCCCCGTCGGCCAGAACCATCACCGGGCCCGTGTCGCATTGCGCGATCCCGCCCTCGATCACCGGCGATCCGATCCGGTGATTGGTCAGGCCGGGCGCCCTGGCCGCAAGCTCCAGCGCGCCGTCGACGAACCGCCAGATCATCAGCTCCTTGGCCAGATGCGGACGGTCGACATAGGCAATCTCGATCACCCCGTCGCCATCGAGATCGATCGCGCCGATCGGCGCGAGCCAGCGGTTGGGCGTGCCGATGAACGGGGTCGCGCCGATCAGGCCCTCGATCCCGTAGACCGACAGCCGCGCGCCGCGTGAGAGGTCCGTCTCCACCACGAGGACCTCCGGCTTGCCGTCGCCATCGACATCGGCCAGACGCGGCTCGGTATCCTCGAAGACCCGGCTCTCGGGCAGGGTCAGGCGCAACTCGCGCCCTTCATGGGTCTTCATCACGAGCGTGCCCCATTCGATCTCGTCCCCCAGAATTCCGTGGGCATAGCGATCGGTCGGCGTGTCGTAGAAGGCCTCGGTGATTTCAGCGCGCGCGGTGCCGGACCACAGGGCCGTGCAGGTCGCGGCGGTGAGAAGAGAGCGGATGACAGGTTTCAAATCTGTTTCTCGGGCATCTGCACCACCAGTCCGTCGAGCGCGTCGCTCACCGTGAGCTGGCAAGTCAGGCGCGAGCGGGCGGGATCGGGCTTGTAGGCGAAATCGAGCATGTCCTCCTCCATCGCGTCCTTGGCGGGAAGCTTCTCGGACCAGTCCTCGGCGACGTAGACATGGCAGGTCGAGCAGGCGCAGGCACCGCCGCAATCGGCCTCGATGCCGGGAATGCCGTTGTCGCGCGCGCCCTCCATGACCGTCATGCCGTTGGCCACTTCGACGACATGCTCCTTGCCGCCATGTTCGATATAGGTAATTTTCGCCATTTCGTCCCTCTTATATTCCTGAAACCGTTATGTAAGGCGGTGCCGGTGGCCCGGCCAGTGCGATCACCCGGATCGGACGAGATTTGCGCCATGCCAAGGCGCTCCCTTGGCCGCACGGCGCCGATGTTCTATATATGTTCCATGAGCGATTTCGACCCCCCTCCCCCCGGCTGGCCGCGCCCCCCCGCCTGCCTGCCTGCCGGGCAACTCGACATTCCCCCGAACGGGGCGCGCGTCCGGGTGGCCGGGCTCGTGCTGATCCGGCAGCGGCCCGGCACGGCCCACGGGGTGATCTTCCTCACGCTCGAGGACGAGACGGGAACCTGCAACGTGATCGTGTGGAAATCGCTCTACGAGCGGTTCCGGCGGGCGGTGATCGCCGGGCGCTGCCTGCGGGTTCTGGGCCGGGTCCAGCGCGAGGGCGGCGTCATCCATGTCATCGCCGAGGAGATCGAGGATATCAGCTGGATGCTCGACGATCTGTTGCGCGCCGATCCCGAGCAAGGCGAAATCGACCGGCCCGAAGGCTGACGCCTTGCCGCCCGGCCCCATGCCCCTAGACTGTGCCGGCGGCGCACCATGGCGCGCCGTGCCTCGCGAAAGGGTCGAGCCCGTGGCATTCACGAAGACGCGACAGCCCGAAGACCGGGACACGGCACGCGGTCATGCCGCGAAAGCGCTTCTTCTGGCCGCGCTTCTTCTGGCCGCGCTCCTCCTGGCCAGCTGCGCCCCGAGCCCGCCGCCCGTGTCGCGCTTCGCCGAGCCCGAACTCGTCGTGCGCCGCAGCGCCCCGCCGAGCGATGCGCCGAAGAGCGGCGAATGCCGGGCACGCGACGACACGCCGGCGCGGGTCGAGACGGTGACCGAGCACCTGCGCGTGCCCGAGCGCCGCGATGCCGATGGCACCGTCCTGAGCCCCGCCGGCTACCGCACCGTCACCCACCAGCGCATCGTCGAGGACCGCGCGAGCATCTGGTTCGAAACCCCTTGCCCGGAGGTGATGACCCGCGCCTTCATCATAAGCCTGCAACGGGCCCTCAAGGTGCGCGGTCTCTACGCGCAGGCCCCCAGCGGCACGCTCGATGCGCCCACCCGTGCCGCCATCCGCAGGTTCCAGGCCGAGCAGGGCCTCGATAGCGGGGTGCTGAGCATTGCCGCGGCCAAGCGGCTCGGGCTTGTCCGCTACAGCCGCGCGGAGGCGCTGCGAACGGGCGGGAGCGGGACATGAGAAAGGGCGCCCTCCCACCGGAGAGCGCCCCTGTCCATCCGCGGCCAAGACGGTGCCGCGCTGCCGATCAGCTCAGCGGCAGGGCCACGAAGCGCGGCTCGCCATTGCGCCGCACCAGCAGCAGGAGCGACTTGCGGCCGGCCTCGCGGGCCTGCTCGATGCGGGTGGTGAGCTCGGCGGTCGAGGCGACCTTCTCCTGGCCCGCCTCGGTGATCACATCACCCGCGCGGATGCCCTTCTCGTAGGCTTCGCTGTCCTCCTGGACATCGGCGACCGCGATGCCGTCATCGCTCTCGTCGAGGCCGAGCTGTTCGCGGATCTCCGCGTTCAGCGGGGTCAGGGTCAGGCCCAGCAGCTCTTCGGAGCTCTGCGGCAGGTCTTCCTCGGCGTCGATCGATGCCGGGATCGCCTGGGCATCCTCACGGCGGCCAAGGGTGATCTTCAGTGTCTCGGTCTTGCCCTCGCGGAAGACGACGACCCTGACGGCCTTGCCAACCTCGGTATTGCCGACCTGGCGCACCAATCCGCGCGTATCCTCGACCTCGACACCGTCGAAGCTGGTGATGACGTCACCGGACTGGATCCCGGCCTCGGCCGCGGGTCCCTCGGGAACATCGGTGACGAGTGCGCCGGCGGCCGTTTCGAGGCCGATCGATTCGGCGATGTCATCGCTGACATCCTGGATACGCACGCCAAGCCAGCCACGGCGCGTCTCGCCGAATTCCTGAAGCTGGTCGATGACGCGCTTGACGACATTGGCCGACATCGCGAAACCGATGCCGATCGAGCCGCCATTGGGTGACAGGATGGCCGTGTTCACCCCGACCACTTCGCCGTCCATGTTGAAGAGCGGGCCGCCGGAATTGCCCCGGTTGATCGCCGCGTCGGTCTGGATGTAGTCGTCATAGGTGCCCGAAAGCGCCCGGTTGCGCGCCGACACGATGCCCGAGGAAACCGAGAAACCCTGTCCGAGCGGGTTGCCCATGGCCATCACCCAGTCACCCACGCGCGACGTGTCGCTGTCGGCGAAGGGAACCGGCACCAGCGGCGCCTCGCTCGAGACCTTCAGCAGGGCGATGTCGGTGTTGGGATCGGTGCCGATCACCTCGGCAATCAGCTCCTCGCCGTTGAAGAACTCGATCGTGATCTCGTCCGCGCCGTCGATGACGTGGTTGTTGGTGACGATGAAACCATCCTCGGAGATCACGAAACCCGATCCGAGCGCCTGGCTGCGGCGCGCGCCGCGATCGGGGGCGCCCGGTGCGCCGGGACCGTTACGGTCCATGAAATCGCGGAAGAAATCCTCGAAGGGCGAGCCTTCGGGCACCACCGGCGCCGGACCGCCGCGGGCCGCGACAGTGGTCGACGTGGTAATGTTGACGACGGAAGGGCTGACCTGCTCGGCAAGGTCGGCGAAGCTCTCCGGCGCGGCGCGGGCCTCGGTGGCGACGGCCGGGGCGAGCGCCAGGGCCGCGGCGATGGCGAAGGCCGAGACGAGGCGCTGCGGGCGCTGGATGATGGGGGCTGCGGTTTGGACTTGAGAGATCACACTCTTCTCCTCTGAATAGCGTGCTGAGTTCCTGTTCCGGGGGCCCGCCGCCATGGCACGGGGACATGGCGCATCGGGTTTCCCGCTGATCGCATCCTATAAATAGGAACGTGCCGCAGCATCTCAAAGGCCTGTTGCACGCTCTCAACGGAGCGTGAAAACCCGTAACATTGCGCCGCCGGTCCCGCTTCGTGCCCGCCGCGCCCTATTCCGCGCCCAGTCCCCGCGCGAGCCAGACAAGTGCGACGCCCGATGCCAGTGCCGCAAGCCCGATCACGCGCCGGGTTTCGGGCGGCATCCGGCGCAGCAGATCGAAGAGGTCCTCGATACGCGAAGGGGCCAGTGCAAGCACCAGCCCCTCGATCACGAGCACAAGTCCCGCTCCGTAAAGGAGCTGAAGCATCAGTTCGCCGGCGCGGCGCGGTCCGGATCGACCGCCGCATCGCCCTCGGCCGCGGGGGCCGTGCCCTCGTCGCTGCCGGCCTCCCCTTCGGGCCCGAAGAGGGCATCGTCGAGGGACGTGTCGGCGGCGCCGTCCGGCGCCTCCTGGCCAGCGGGCCGCTCATCGCCCGTGCCGGAACCGGTCTGCGCGCCGGTCTGCGTCTCGGCGGGCGGGGTCTCATCTCCGCTGGCGGCGGCGGGTGCGGAAGCGCCGGTTTGGGTGCCCCCGGCATTCGCGCTCGCCGCGGGCGCAGGCTGCACGCGCCCGCGCGGCTGGTCGGACTTGAGATAGTCGAAGAAGGAACTGTCGGGCGACAGGATCAGGGTCGAGTTCCCCTCGTTCAGCGAGCGCTGATAAGCCGTCAGCGAGCGATAGAATTCGAAGAATTCCTGATCCGCGCTGAAGGCCTCGGCGAAGATCCCGCTGCGGCGGGCATCAGCTTCACCGCGCACGATCTCGCTCTCCTTCTGCGCCTCGGAGACCAGCTCGACGACCGTCCGGTCGGCAAGGGCACGCACGCGCTGCGCCGCTTCCTCGCCGCGGGCCCGCTCGTCCGTCGCCTCGCGTTCGCGCTCGGCGCGCATCCGCTCGAAGGTCGCGGCGAGGTTCTGCTCGGGCAGAGCGGTCTGCTTGAGGCGCACGTCGATCACCTCGAGGCCCAGCGCGGCGGAGCGCCGGCGCGCCTCGTCACGGATGCGCGTCATCAGCGCGGCCCGGTCCGACGACAGGATGGTGTTCGACGTCACGCCGTCGGAGCCCAGGACCGCCCGCGTCTGGGTGGTCAGGATCGAGGCGAGGCGGCTCTCGGCGGCACGGATGCCGCCCACGCCCACGGCGCGGCGGAACTGCTCGACATCCGCGATGCGGTAGCGCGCGAAGGCATCGACCACAAGGCGGCGGTCATCGCTGGGCGTGACCTCGATCGGATCGGTGTCGAGCGACAGGATGCGGTCGTCGTAGCGCACGACCTCCTGGATCAGCGGAACCTTGAACGCGAGGCCCGGCTCTTCCTTGACGTCGCGGATCTGCCCGAATTGCAGTACCAGCGCCTTCTGGCGCTCGTCCACGATGAAGACCGAGCTGAGCAGCAGAACGATCACCGCGACCGCGGCGACCAGGATGATTGTGGTTCGGCGCATCAGTTGCTCCCTCTGCCGGAATTACGGCCCAGTTCGTTCAGCGGAAGATACGGCACGACGCCCTGCGCGCCGGAGCCCTCGTCATCGAGGATGACCTTGTCGACACGGCCGAGAACCTCTTCCATGGTTTCCAGATAGAGCCGCCGGCGCGTCACTTCCGGCGCCTTGCGATACTCGCCCAGCACGGCGGAGAAGCGGCTCGCCTCACCCTGTGCCTCGTTGACGACGCGCGCCCGGTAGCCCTCGGCCTGCTCGAGCACCTGCGCCGCCTCGCCCCGCGCTCCGGCGAGCACCTGGTTCGCATAGGCGTCGGCCTGCCGCTCGAGACGGTCACGCTCCTGTTCGGCGGCCTGCACGTCGCGGAAGGCGTCGATCACCTCGGTGGGCGGGTCGGCCTTGTCGAGGTTGAGGCGGACGATGTTCACGCCGCTGTCATAGGCGTCGAGCGTATCCTGGATGAGCTGCTGCACGGTGGCCGCGATGAGGTCGCGGTCCCGGTTCAGGATCGGCGCCAGTTCGGATTGCGCGATGACCTCGCGCATGGCCGATTCGGAGACGGCGCGGATGGTTTCCTGGGGCTCGGCGAGGTTGAAGAGATAGAGCGCCGGATCGGAAATGTTCCAGACCACCTGGAAATCGATATCGACGATGTTCTCGTCGGTGGTCAGCATCAGGCCGTCATCGCGTCCCTGCCCGCGTCCGACACCGATATCCTCGGTCTGCTCTCGCGTGACCGGGATCACCTCGGCGGTGACGAAGGGCCACGGCGCGAAGTTCAGGCCCGGATTGCCGGTGGAGCTGTATTCGCCGAGAAAGAGTTCGACCGACTGCTCTTCCGGGCGCACGGTGTAGAAGCTGGCGAAGAGCCACAGCACGACCGCCGCGAGCCCGGCGATGATGAAGGTGCCGCGCGAGAAGCCCGGCCCGCCGCTGCCCGTGCCGTTGCCGCCGCGATTGCCGCCGCGTCCGCCCATCAGGACGCGAAGCTGCTCCTGGCCCTTCTTCATGATCTCGTCGATATCGGGCACCTGCGGCCCCTCGCCGGGACGGCGCGATCCGGGACGGCGATCGGGGCCGTTTCCACCGCTGCCGCCACCATCGCCACCCATGCCGCCGCGAGGGCCGCTGCCCCAGGGTCCGCCGTTATTGCTCGCCATCTTAGGTGCAATCCCTTCTGTCGGTCTGAACTTCGTGTAGGAATTCGGGTTCGACTGTTAATTGTATACTGCGGCCCACAGGTTCAAGCGCGCCGCACGGGGGTTTTCATGGTGACCAGTTCCTCGGCCATGGTCGGATGCACCGCGCAGGTCTGATCGAACTGCTCCTTGGTCGCACCCATCTTGATCGCGATCCCGGCAAGCTGGATCATTTCGCCGGCCATCTCCGCGACGATATGACAGCCCAGAACCGTGCGGCTCTCGGCATCCACGATCAATTTCATCAGGACACGGTCGGTCCGGCCTGCGAAAGCCTGCTGCATCGCCTTGAAGGATGTCGAGTAGATCTCGACCCCGCCGCGCTCCATCGCCTCCTCCTCGGTCATGCCGACCGTGCCCATTTCGGGCTGGGTGAAGATCGCCGAGGGAACGAGATCGTGATCGGGCTTGGTCGGATTGCCCGAGAAGACGGTGTTCGTGAAGGCCACCCCCTCGCGGATCGCGACAGGCGTCAGCGCCAGGCGGTTGGTGACGTCGCCGATCGCGTAGATCGAGGGCACCGAGCTTTGCGAGTAGTCGTCCACCTCGATCTCGCCCTTGCGACCCAGGCGCACGCCGGTATCCTCGAGGCCCAGCTCGCGGGTGTTGGGGGCCCGTCCCGTCGCAAAGAGCACCGTGTCGAAGACCCGCTCGGAGCCGTTGGTCGCCTTGACGCGCAAGGGGCCGTGATCCTCGAAAGGCGCGTCGACCTCGAGATTGCGCGTCTCGCCGCCGCCATGCCCGACCGATTGGCCCACCGGCGCACTGTCTGCCGCGTCGGATGCGGTGCCGCCGCCGCTTTCGGGATGCGCTTCGGAGGCGGGCGCCATCTCGACGATGTTGGTGCCGACATGAAGATCGACGCCCTGTGCGCGCATCATCTCGGCCACCAGCCCGCGCGCCTCGTCATCGAAGCCGCGCAGCACCTGGGCGCCGCGATAATATTGCGTCACCTTGACGCCCAGCCCCGTCAGGATGCAGGCGAATTCGCAGGCGATATACCCGCCCCCCACGATCAGCATGCTCTCGGGCAGGGTTTCCATCTGGAAGATGTCGTTGGAGACCATGCCCATCTGCGCGTTCGGCAGATCGGGCCGGATCGGATGCCCGCCGGTCGCGATCAGGATATGGCGCGCGCTCATGGTGCTGCCATCGGCCAGCGTGACGGTATGCGCGTCGACCAGCCTGGCACGGCTGTCGAATATCTCGACATCCGAATTGCCCAGGGTCTTGCGGTAGACCGTCTCCAGGCGGTCGAGCTCGGCATGCAGCGTGCCGCGAAAATGGCGCCAGTCGAACGCCCCGATCTGCGTTTTCCAGCCATAGGCCGCGGCATCCTCGACACTGCGCGGGTAGCTCGAGGCATAGACCATCAGCTTCTTGGGCACGCAGCCCCGGATGACGCAGGTCCCGCCCATGCGGTATTCCTCGGCCAGCGCCACGGATGCGCCGGTCGCCGCGGCGGTGCGCGCCGCCCGGACCCCGCCGGAGCCACCGCCGATGACGAAGAGATCATAATCGAATGCCATGCTGTCAGTCTCCAAGATCCGAAAAGAGGTTGTCGCTGTCGACGAATTCGATCCGGTCCTCCTGGGTAGTGCCGGTGTTGATGTCCTTCACCTCGACCTTGCCATTGCCGTGGCCAATCACAACGATATCGCAGATGTCGATGAAAAGGCCATTCTCGACCACGCCGGGGATCTGGTTGATCACCAGGGCAAGCTGCCGCGCATTGCCGATGCGCTTGAGATGCAGATCGAGGATGTGGTTGCCCTCGTCTGTCACGAAGGGCATGTCGCCGTTCAGCCGCAGGCTCGTGCTGTCGCCGAGCACATCGAGCGATGACAGGCTTTCCTCGACCAGCGCCTTGGTCGTCTGCCAGCCGAAGGGCACGACCTCGATGGGCAGCGGGAAGGCGCCCAGCGTCTCGACCTGCTTGGACTTGTCGGCGATCACGATCATCCGGTCGCTTGCCGTGGCCACGATCTTCTCCTGCAACAGCGCGCCGCCGCCACCCTTCACCAGGTTCAGCTCGGCGTCGAACTCGTCCGCCCCGTCGATCGTCAGGTCGAGCCAGCGCGCCTCGTCGAGGCTGGTCACGGTGATCCCCACTTGCCGCGCAAGCTCGGCGGTCCGGGTCGAGGTCGGCACGCCGGTGATGCGCAGCCCGTCCTTCTGGATCATCTCCCCCAGGCAGCGGACCAGCCACGCGGCGGTCGAACCGGTTCCAAGACCCACGCGCATGCCGTCCTCGACATAGTCGCAGGCCCGTTTCGCGGCGACGAACTTGGCGGTATCGATGGGCGAAAGGTGGCCTGACATAATGCGATCTCCGTTGAACTGCGAGGGTTATAGGCAAATCATCCCGCCGGTGCGAGGAGGTTTTGTCCCGATCTCCCGCGGGCCTCGTTCGGACGGTGCGGGGACGGGCCGCGGGCCGCCGGTTGCGCGCCGAGACGTCCCGAAGCCGCGCGTGCTTGCCTTCCGACGCTGCGGCGCGGGGGCGGGGCACGGGGGCGGGGCGGGGGCACGGGGGCGGGAAACTTTATCGCCGCTCCCCTGTTGGTCCGGGCGCATGCGCAAGGCGCCCGATGGCCGCTGCACGAGGAGACCCGCCATGAACAATCCCCTTCCCCTGACCCGGACGGGCGCCGCGCCGGCCGGCACCGGCATCGCGGCCGGCCCCACGGTCAGGTTGCGCGGATTGGGCACCGCGCTGCCGCCCCATGCCCTGCCCCAGTCGCAGGTGCTCGAGGCCGCGCGCGCGCTTCTGGCGCCGCAATTCCCGCATTTCGAACGTCTCGTGCCGGCATTCGATGCCGCCGGGGTAGAAATGCGTCACTCGGTCGTGCCCATGGACTGGTTCCACGTGCCCCATGGGTGGGAGGAACGCAACGCGGCCTACATGAAAGGCGCGACCGAACTCTTCATCCGGGCAGCAAAGGCCGCGCTCGCCGATGCAAGGATCGCGGCCGCCGAGGTCGATATCGTGGTGACGGTCAGCTCGACCGGCATCGCCACGCCCACACTTGATGCGCAGGCCGCCGGCGCGCTGGGCCTGCGCCCCGACACGCGCCGGGTGCCGCTTTTCGGGCTGGGCTGCGCGGGCGGGGTGACTGGTCTTGCGACCGCACGCGCTCTCGCTGCGGCGAGCCCCGGCGCCACGGTCCTGCTGGTGGCGGTCGAAACCTGTTCGCTGGCCTTCCGCTCGGAGCGCCCGCGCAAGGCCGACATCATCGCGACCGTGCTCTTCGGGGACGGCGCCGCGGCGGCGGTGGTGACATCCGGGGGCGGGCCTCCGGACCCTGCAGCGGAGCCCGGGGGCCGGGGCACGCCGATCGTGCACGAGGGGCATGAACATCGCTGGCCGGACACGCTCGGGATCATGGGCTGGGACGTCAAGGATGACGGTCTGGGCGTCGTCTTCGACCGCTCGATCCCGCAATTCGCGCGCGACGAGTTCCGCGCGGCGGCGATGGCCGCCCTCTCGCGCATGGGGCGCGATGTCGAGGATGTCGAGCGTTTCGTGTGCCACCCCGGCGGCACCAAGGTGATGCTCGCGCTCGAGGAGGCGCTGGACATGCCGCAAGGCCGGCTCGATCACGAGCGCGAGGTGCTGCGCGGTGCGGGCAACATGTCGGCGCCGACAGTGCTTTTCGTGCTCAAGCGTTGCCTCGAGGCAGGGGAGCGCGGAGACCTCGTGATGGCGGCGCTCGGGCCGGGCTTCACCGCCTCGTTCCTGCCGATCACCGCGTGATGGAGACGGCCGCGCCTTGGCTTCTGGGCTTCCTGATCGTCCAGCGCCTCGCCGAGCTGATCTTGGCCAGGCGCAACACCGCACGTCTCCTGGAGCGCGGCGCGCGCGAGGTCGCGCCGGGGCATTACCCGCTCATCGTCCTGCTGCACAGCGCCTGGATCGCCACGCTTTTGTGGTTCGGGCATGACCAGCCGGTCCATCCCGGATGGCTGGCCGTCTTCGCCGCGCTGCAGGGGCTGCGGGTGTGGATCCTCGCCACCCTCGGCGAGCGCTGGACCACCCGCATCATCGTGCTCGACGCGCCCCTCGTCGCCGCCGGCCCGTTCCGCTACCTGCGCCATCCCAACTACACGCTCGTTGTGGCCGAGATCGCGGTGGTGCCGCTCGCCCTCGGGCTGCCACTCATCGCGCTTCTCTTCACCCTGCTCAACGCCGCCGTTCTCGCAATCAGGATCAGGGCCGAGGACCGGGCCCTGCGCGGGTCCACCTGATTTCCCTGGCGCGCCGGGCCCGCGGGGCGTCGGTTTCGCGCTATGGCCTCCAAGCGCGATCGACTACACCTGTCCTGCGGCAAGCGGAGGCACTCGCATGTTCCTTTCGGTATTCGACATGTTCAAGATCGGCATCGGCCCCTCGTCCTCGCACACGATGGGCCCGATGGTCGCTGCCGGACGGTTCCTCGAGACGCTGCGCGGCAGACCGTTCACGGCGGCCGGATTGCGGGTCTCGCTGCACGGCTCGCTCGCCTTCACGGGGGTCGGCCATGCGACCGACAGGGCGGTAATCCTCGGGCTCGCGGGTATCACCCCCGAAAGCTACGACGCCAGTGACGCGCAGGACACGCTGCGCCGGATCGCCGCCGAACGCCGCGTCGAGCCCGGGGCCCTGGGCCGTTTGCGCTTCGATCCCAAGACCGATCTCGTCTTCGACCGCAAGCAGGCCCTGCCCGGCCATGCCAACGGGATGCGCCTGATGGCCACGGACGCGCAGGGCGACGTGATCGCGCAGGAGACCTACTACTCGGTCGGCGGCGGCTTCGTGCTGACCGAGGCCGAGCTTGCCGAGGGACGCGACACCGATGACGGCCCGCCCGTGCCCAACCCCTTCAAGAGCGCGCGGGAAATGCTGGCCATGTGCGCGGCGAAGGGAACGAGCATCGCCGCGCTGAAGCGCGAGAACGAGCTTACGCGACATTCGGCACGAACGCTCGATGCCGGCATGGCCCGGATCTGGGAGGTGATGTCCGACTGCATCGCGCGCGGGCTCGCCGCCGAGGGCACCCTGCCCGGCGGGCTCGATGTGCCGCGCCGTGCCGCGCGGATCCATGGCGCGCTCCTGGCCGAGCGGGGCATGAACCAGCCCGCGCCGCATACGATCAACGACTGGATGTGCGCCTACGCGATGGCGGTCAACGAGGAGAACGCCGCCGGCGGACAGGTCGTCACCGCGCCCACCAACGGCGCCGCCGGGGTGATCCCCGCCGTGATCCGATACTGGCTCGATCACGTCCCCGGCGCGCATCCGTCCCGCCTTCCCGAGTTCCTGTTGACCGCCGCCGCCATCGGCGGGCTCGTCAAGCACAATGCCAGCATCTCAGGCGCCGAATGCGGCTGCCAGGCGGAGGTCGGCAGCGCGAGCGCGATGGGGGCCGCCGGGCTCTGTGCCGTGCTGGGCGGCACGCCGGAGCAGATCGAGAACGCCGCCGAGATCGCGCTCGAGCATCATCTGGGCATGACCTGCGATCCGGTGCGCGGCCTAGTCCAGGTCCCCTGCATCGAGCGCAACGGGCTCGGGGCGATCAAGGCCGTCTCGGCCGCCAGCCTGTCGATGCGCGGCGACGGAACCCATCTCGTGCCGCTCGACGCCGCGATCGAGACGATGCGCCAGACGGGGCGCGACATGAGCGACAAGTACAAGGAAACCGCGCTTGGCGGGCTTGCGGTCAACGTCCCGAACTGCTGAACGCGACAGCGGCGATGGCCGCATCGAGGGCACTGCGCTCCAGAAGGATGATCGTGCCGGGCGCGTCGAAGGCGAGCCTGACGGGTCCGGTGACCCGGTTCGATGTCCCGATCCGCCCCGCGGGAGAAAGCCGCAGCCCGTCGAGGGGCCATTCGATACCCTCCGAACGTCCCATGACCGGCGCCATGGGAAAGACCGAGAGCCGCGCGCCCACCGGCAGATCGAGCGCGATCCCCGCCCCGGCATGCATGGCGACATCCTGCGCCCCGAGCAGCAGGCACGGGACGGGCGCATGTATCAGGGCCACGAGCGCCGCGAGGCTGTGATCGAGGCGACCGCCGCTGAACCCCACGCCGATCACCAGGGGCGCGGCGATCCGGGACAGGCATTTCTGGAAATCCGTGCTGTCCTGCTCGGCGATGTGGTGAAGGCGGCCAGCCGGGAGCCGGGCCGCGTCTCCCGGGGCGAGGGAATCGAGATCGCCGATCACCGCCTCCGGCATCAGGTCCGCGGCAAGCACATGCCCCGCGCCCCCATCGGCCGCCGCGATGCAGGGCGCGCGGGCGACAGAATCGCGAAGCTCCGGCGCGTCGAGCGGGCCGCCCCCGACCAGGGTGACGGGACGCTCGCTCGTCAAGATTTTCGCCATTTCGTCCAAACTCCTTTATAAAACTTCAGAAGCCACAATCTGGCCGCGAAAAGATACCGCTGAATTCCAAGTTCTGTTGAATTCTAGGAACCAATGAGTGGTACACCGTTCCCTGCTGGATCAGGGGAGAAAGCGAGAAACCGATGGTTGGGTCGAACAAGATATTAACGGTATCCTACGGTACGTTTTCGTGCACGCTGGAGGGCTTTGACCAGCCCTTCAACACCATGAAATCAATTGCGGAATACTTCCGTGACCTTGCCGCGGATGATCGATATTTCGGTGCAGAGCCGCCGGTGCCAGATGCCGACATGCTGCACCGGATCGCCGAGCGCGAAATCCAGCGCCGCGTCGAGGCGAAGGTGGAGAAGAACGGCGTGGTGTTGAGGCAGATGGCTCCGCCGGAGCCCGAAGATGCCGATACCGCCCCATTGGACGCCGCGCCTGCCGACGCGGTCCCGGCCGCACGGCCCGCCCCCGGGCAAGCCGTCACGCCCGAGACGGGCGAGGCCGCGGAGGCCGGCAGCGTGGCCGACAAGCTGAGCCGGATCCGCGCCGTCGTTGCCAAGGCCCGTGCCAGCCGCGAGGCCGATGCCTCGGGTGATGCGCCCATCGAGCTTCCCGGCACCCATGCCCGTATTGGCGCCGCCTTCCCGCAAGATGACAGCCCGGTGCCCTTCGCGCCGGTCGAACTCGACGCCGCGCCCGAAACCGGGGATGACGAGGCCGAGCCTGCCGAGACATCCTCCGACGCCCTGAGCAAGCCCACCGGCACCGAAACGGCCGCCGGGCGCCACGCCGCGGAGGAAGCCGAGCGGTCCAAGGCCGAGCGCTTTGCTGCGGAGGACGCCGAACGGGCCGAGGCCGAGCGCCTTGCCGCGGAGGAAGCCGAACGAGCCGAGGCCGAGCGCCTCGCCGCGGAGGAAGCCGAGCGGGCCGAGGCCCAGCGCCTTGCCTCGGAGGAAGCCGAACGGGCCGAGGCCCAGCGCCTCGCCGCGGAGGACGCTGAGCGGGCCGAGGCCGAGCGCCTCGCCGCGGAGGAAGCCGAACGAGCCGAGGCCGAGCGCCTCGCCGCGGAGGACGCCGAACGGGCCGAGGCCGAGCCGTTCGACGACGAAGCGGCAATCGATGCCAAGTTGCTTGCAGCGCGCGAACATGCCGAGGCAAAAGCCGCGCGTATTGCGGCAAGCCTGAAACTGGGCGGGCACGAGCAGGATATCCAGGGAGTGCGGGCCGATGACTCCTCCGGCTCGCCCTTCGATGCGATCGAGAGCGACATGGTCGCGCAGGACGGCACGCCCGCAGAGGCGGAGACGGAGCAGGTGCCCGTGGCCGCGACCGGCCATGACACTCCTCCCGCGCCCCACGACGACGCGGCCGAAACCCCGGCGGCGCCTGCGCGTCCCCATGCCAGGGTGATCAAGCTCAAGCGTCGGGAATTCGAAACCGCGCTGGCCGCCGGTGAGATCGAGGAATACGAGGACGACGCCTCCGATGACGACCAGTTCGTCGAGATCGAGGATGACGGCGACGCGGCGGAGCTCGATGATGCGAACCCCGACGCGGCACGCCGGGAAAGCGGCACGGCGCCTGAGGATGCGCAGGACCCGCTGGCCGTCGATGTGCATTCGCTGGTGCGCGGCAGCTCGCTCGATCCGGAAGATGAAGAGGAGCTGGCCCGCGAGCTGACGGAAGTCGAGCGGGCCGCCGCAAGCCGGCAGCCGCAAGAGGATGCGCGCCCCCGCGACGGGGAACCCGCGCTCGAACGGCTCCTCGACGTGACCAATGCCCGCCTTGGCGACAACGAGGGAAATCGCCGCCGCTCCGCGATTGCCCATCTCAAGGCGGCGGTGGCCGCGACGAAGGCCGACAAGCTGTTGCGGGGCAACCGCGAACGCGACGATGCGGAGGCCCTGAACCGTTTCCGCGACGATCTGGCGAAGGTGGTGCGCCCGCGCCGTCCCGATGCGGAGGGGCCGGTCGACGCGCCCGCACGCCCGCGCCGGCCGGCCGACACGCTGGCGAGCCGTCCCGCTCCGCTGGTCTTGGTCTCGGAGCTGCGCGTCGAGGATGCGGGAACGAGCGCCCCGGTCCGCCCGCGCCGTATCCGCAATCCCGAGGAGGCCCCCGGAGCCCCGCAGGACGCGAGCCGCCAGGACGCGCGCGGCGAAAGCTTTTCCGACTACGTGGCGAAGCTGGGTGCGACGGAGCTGCCGGACATCCTCGAGGCAGCCGCGGCCTATTGCACCTATGTCGAGGGACAGGAGCACCTGTCGCGCCCGCAACTGCTGCGCCGCGCGGCCAGCCTTCATCCCGGCGGTGAGATTACCCGCGAGCAGGGCCTCAAGAGCTTCGGCCACCTGCTGCGTTCAGGCCGCATCCGCAAGCTCGGCCATGGCCGCTTCGCCCTTGCGGAGGAGGCGAAGTATCGCGACGCGAAGCGCAAGTCGGTCAGCTAGGACCGCGGGAGCGCGACACAAGAAAGGGGGCGGCGCCGGTTACCGGACGCCGCCCCCTTCTTTTTCAGGCCAGGCCGCAAAGCGACCAATGGCCCCCGCTTCTCAGTCGCGGCCCTGCGCTTCCGGATCTTCGCGGCCCACGCCGCGAAACACCGCCTTGAACGGCAAGGCCCAGATCACGCCCAGCGCGACATAGACCAGAAGCTCGATCAGGATGCCCGGCCGCCCGAGCCAGGTCATGATGCTGCTGGCCAGCAGGATGTAGATCGGCAGACCCACGAGCAGGATCACCAGGGACCATCGCCGGCGTGCCTTGTAGCTCAATGCCATCGCATGTCCTCAGTCAGAAAAGGGATCGGTGACGAGGATCGTGTCCTCCCGCTCCGGCGAGGTCGAGAGCAATGCCACGGGGCAGTCGATCAATTCCTCGACACGGCGCACATACTTGATCGCATTGGCCGGAAGATCGGCCCAGCTCCGGGCCCCTTCGGTCGATTCCTGCCAGCCCGGCATCGTCTCGTAGACCGGCTTGCAGCGCGCCTGCTGATCGGCAGCGGTCGGCAAATGGTCGAGCGCGGTGCCATCAAGCTCGTAACCAACGCAGATCTTCAGCTCGTCGAACCCGTCGAGCACGTCGAGCTTCGTCAATGCGATGCCCGAAACGCCGGATGTTGCGCAGGTCTGGCGCACCAGGACGGCGTCGAACCAGCCGCAACGCCGTTTGCGTCCCGTAACGGTGCCGAATTCATGGCCCCGCTCGCCGAGACGCTGACCGGTCTCGTCCTTGAGTTCGGCGGGAAATGGCCCCTCGCCCACGCGGGTGGTATAGGCCTTCACGATTCCGAGCACGAAATCGATCGCCCCCGGCCCGATGCCCGTCCCCGTGGCGGCCTGCCCCGCGATGACATTCGAGGAGGTGACGAATGGATAGGTACCGAAGTCGATGTCGAGCAGGGCACCCTGCGCACCTTCGAAGAGGATGCGCTTGCCGGCGCGGCGCTTCTCGTTCAGCACCTTCCAGACCGGCGCGGCATAGGGCAGTACCTGCCGGGCAATCTCGTGCAGGGCGGCGAGCAAGGCGTCGCGGTCCACCGGATCGAGGCCGAGGCCGCGGCGCAGGGCATCGTGATGCACCAATGCGCGGTCGACCCGGAGCTCGAGCGTCGTCTCATCCGCCAGATCGGCCACCCGAACCGAGCGCCTGCCAACCTTGTCCTCGTAGGCGGGACCGATCCCGCGCCCCGTGGTGCCGATTTTCGCGACCGTGCTCTGGTTCTCCCGTGCCCGGTCGAGCTCGCCATGGATCGGCAGGATCAGCGGGGTGTTCTCCGCGATCATCAGGTTGCCCGGGGAAATCTCCACCCCCTGCCCGCGCAGCTTCTCGATCTCTTCCACGAGATGCCACGGATCGAGGACGACCCCGTTGCCGATCACGCTGAGCTTGCCACCGCGCACGATCCCGGAGGGCAGAAGGCTCAGCTTGTAGACCTTGCCATCGATGACCAGCGTATGGCCGGCATTGTGCCCGCCCTGGAAGCGCGCGATCACGTCGGCACGCTCGCTGAGCCAATCGACGATCTTGCCTTTACCTTCGTCGCCCCATTGGGCGCCCACCACCACGACATTGGCCATGCGCTGATCTCCTCGCTGCAACCGCAGCCCTCTTATCGGCCCGGAGCCAGTCGTGAAACCTAAAAACGTGCCATGCGGGCCATCGTCCGGCCCGCGGCCGCGCCGTCAGTCATCCAGGAAGCGATCGAGCCGGTCCCAAAGACCCTCGTCGAGCTTCAACCGCAGGCGCAGGTAAAGGCCGTCGCGGTAATGCTCGAACGCGTTCGGCGCACGGTCACGGCCCTTGTTGTAACCCAACGACAGAAGCGCACCATCACTGACGACGAGCCCGCCTTCGATCCCGACGGCGCTGTCGGAATATCCCTGGTCGTCCCACATGTGATAAGCGTTCACCCCGGCCTCGAACCTGTTCGGGATCGCCTCGAACTTGGCCCCCGCCTGGACCAGCTGCATCAAGCCATCGACGCGGAAATCGGCGCCGGTGTCGAAACGGTTGGTCTGACCGGCGTATTTCGCATTCAGATGCAGACGGTCGCTGGCGCGCCAGGTTCCGGCGAGCGACCACAGATGCTGCTCGTCGAGACGGTCCTTGCGGTCATAGCGGTGTTCGTACCACGCAAGCGCGTTGAAGCGGTCATCCTCGATCGGGCGCCAGGCCGCACCCAGGCGCATGCGGTGGCGCAGCCGGTCCTCGCCCTCGCCGCGCTTGTCCTGCGCGAAACGGCTGCGGGCCAGGAGGCTGAGCTCGGGCGTGATCTGCGCACCGACCCCGAGATTGGCGTAAAGCGTGCGCCCGTCCTCCTCGAAGGTCTGGTCGAGGTCGGCATCCGCGATCCAGCGCCCATCGCGCGAGGCCCATTTCGCCCCTAGGGCCACGCTGGTCAGATCGCCGCCCTCGCCGCTGATCTTGCGGGCATGCTCCACGGCAAGGCGCATCGACAACTGCCGGGTGACGTTGAACTCGCTGGCCAGACCCTGCACGAGCTCCCGGTTCGGATCCCGATGACTGTCCTCGGCAAATTCCGTGCGCCCTGTCAGCCATTCGGTCAGGCGGTATTCGACACCGAAGCGCGAACGGTCCGTCCCGGCCGCGCGCCCGAACTCGGGGTAGTTCAGCTCGGTCCTGGCAAAGATCTTGAGGCCGGGACGCAATTCGTACTGGGCCCCGAAAGTCAGGCCGATCTCGCCATCGCCCAGCAGGGGAAGGCGCCCGTCGATCGTCATCTTCAATCCGGGCCGGTCCGCCGGCCGCCATTCCGCGCCTAGCAGCAGGTTCCCTTCGGTGCCCCTCGTGCCCGGCTCGATATCGCGGCGCAGTTCAATCCCTCCGCTCACCTGCATGGCTTCGGAGAGGTGATGGACATACTGCCCGCTGAGGGAAACGGCCTGAGTGCCGTTGATGCGGTCGGCGATATAATCGGCCCCGAGGACAAGGCGGTTCTTTTCGCCAAGGCGCCGCTCGTAATCTATGCCGAAGTTCAGGGTTCCGGCCTGCACGCTGGTGCCCATCGGCGCAAAGCCCGTTTCGGCATAGGCGGCCTCGATCTTCAGGGCACTGTCCTCCTCGCGCAGCGCATAGCTCAGCCGGACGGCATTGCCCGCCTGGTCCGCACCATCGTCGGAATGCGCAGCCTCGATCTCGAGCGTGCCGGTTTCGCCGATCTTGCGCGTGAGGAAAGCCGCCGCGAGGCTGCGGCGCTCGGGCGTTCCACGCGCCCCGTCGGCGCGCAGGATACGCAGACCGGCACGGGTATGCTCGGACAGATCGTAGATGGCCTCTGCCCCGTAATACCAGTACTTGTCGGTAGCGTTGCCATCGACTTGGTAGGTGAAGCGGACCGAGATCGGATTGCCATCCTCGTCGAACTGGCGAACCGGGCTGTCGAAGACGACCGTGTTGCGGAAGTAGTCGAGCACGTAGTCACGAAGCCCCTGCATCCGCGTCTGCGACAGAACGATCCCGGTCTCGCGGTCTCTCACCAGGATATCCACCTGATCCGATCCGGACCGGAAGTCGGTCAGATCAACATCGTAGGGACCGGAGACGCCGCGTCCCTCGAATTCGATGACCCGATTCTCCTGGTCGGTCCGTGCGGCGAAAAGCGTGACACCGACCTTTTCTTTTTCCCAATGCGCCTTCACGCCCGTCGTCAGGTCACGGTAGCCGCCGAGCCGGAAAGCGGGATCCGACGGTTCGATGGCGAAATCCCCGTAAAGCACATAGGAGGCGCCGCGCTCGACCTTGACGAAGAGCTTCGTCGACGATTGCGCGTCGAACCCGCGTTCCGATTTGTCGCCGTAGACGGGGTAGTACTCATCCGTCGCGATGTCGCGGAAGAGCCGGTCTTCGGTATCGCGATCACTGCTGTAGCGCAGGGTAAGCAGACGGTCGCCGCGAATGCGCCCCTTCAGGTAGACCTCCCCGCGCAGGCCCGTCGCCGTATCCTCGAAGGGCGACAGATCGTCGGGGTTGGAGGGATCATAAGCGCCGCCCAGCGCGACGGCTCCCTCGATCACGCCCACCAGAACACGCTGCTCCAGATCCGGGGTGAAGAGGATATCGGCGCTGGCCTGGCCGAACGCGCTGCGCACGGAAATCCGCTGCGAGCCAGACACCTGAGGAGCGTTCAGACCGAAACTCGCCTCACCATTGTCTATGAAGGCCTGGATGCCGGGGCGATCGCTGCGGATATCGGTCACGTCCCAAGAGGCCGCTCCCGCATCGAGCGTGACGATCCCGGAGGCGCGCACCGGTTTGCCCCGGGCGTCGAGCACGCGCACGACGACCGGCACGACGGTGCCCGGAACGGCAGGAGCACTCGGCGGCGCGACGACTTCCAGGCGTTCGGGATCGCCCGGCGCGCTGAGCGTCAGCTCGGCCGACTGGCGCTCGTTGCCGAACGGGTCGAGCCCGGCCAGACGAAGCGTGTTCTCGCCTGCACCGAGGCCCACGGCGACATACTCGACCGCCTGCACATTGCCCCCTTCCCAGACCGTGCGCTCACCGATCCGCGAAGCCGGCACTGACTTGCCGTTCACATAAAGCATCAGGCGCAGATCGGCCGGGCCCTTCACCCGCAAGGTCACGTTGCGACCGAGCGAATGGGCGCCGTCCTCGGCATCCATGAAGGACAGCTTGCCGCTCAGCGTCTTGATGATCCGCTCGAGACTCGGCCGGGCGCTGTCGCTGCCTTGCATGCCGGACGCGCCGGACGCATCGAGCTGGTCGCCGGCGCCGGCCGCGGGCATGGACATGTTGGCCGCCTTCGTGGCCGGCACGGCAGCCTGCATCTGGGCCGCGAGATCGGCAGGAGCGCCGATGATCTGGCTCGTGGTGGCAAGCCCCGCCTCGCTGCGCACGCTGCGCGTCTGGGCGCGGGCCGCCTCGATCGGGAGGTCGGATTGCAGGTTGCCCCCCGATGCCGGCCGGTCATCGAACGTGGCGCGGCGCTGCTCGATCTGTTCGAGCTGATCGGCGCTGCAGCCAATGAGGGGGAAATCCTCTGCCCGCAGCTCGCCGCGCGTCAGGGCGACCAGCCGCGATCCGGGACGGTTCATCTCGCCCACACGTCCGGGTCTCGGGGTCGTGCCGGCGGGCAGGGTCTGCTGGCGCAGCGACAGGACATGGGAAACCGGGCGCATGCCGAAGAGGGAGTAGCGGCCCTCGCGATCCGTCACCACCGCGAGCCCCTCCTGGGTCACGATCCGCACGCCAGGAACCCCCGGCTCGCGCGCATCGCGCCGGCCATCCGCGTCGCAATCGAGATAGACGGTGCCCAGAATGGTTGCCTGGCGGGAGAAGACACCGCTGTCGGTATCGAGCTTGACGGTGGCGCGGGCCACGGCCGATCCGCGCGGCTGCCCCGTTCCCGCCTGGATGCCGGAGAGTTCCGCGTCATTGTGCTTTCGTCCCGCCCGGGCCTGCGGTACGAACCGCAGGACATAGGACAGCTCGCGCGAGGAAAGAGGTCCGATCGTGTCCAACTCGAAGACATGCTGCCCGCCCGCCCCGATTTGCGGATCACCCACCGAAACGCCGTCGAGCATCGTGGTTCCGGGAACCATCACCGCCCCCTCCGGCAAGGTGTCGCTGATTCGCGCACGAAGCAGCGCCTGGTTCATCAAGTTCTTCGCCGACAGGGTGTAGGTGACGTATTCGCCAGTGTTCACCCGCCGCTTGCTGGCATTCTTATCGAGCGTCACGGGCAGTGTGTAGAATGGATCGAGCGGCAGATCGACCATCCTGACCGGACCGCCCGTGTGATCGAACGCCTCTCCGAAGGATGCCCCGGGACGCACATGCCTCGCAAATCCGGCGAAAGCGGTGCGCACGGAGGGGAAGACATAGCGTTCGGGCGGCTGCACATCGAAGCGGTAGCGGCCCGCGGGCAGCACGCCGAGGCTGACGAAGCCACGCGCGTTCGAGTCCGTCTCGGCCGCGACGCGTCCCGCCATGTCAAGAACCCGGACCCGGGCCCCCTCGACCGGGGCGTCGGTCACGCTGTCGAAGACGAACAGGCCGGGATCGATCATCAGTTCGGCCGTCACCGGCAGCGGACCGCAGAAGACCAGGGCCGTTAGGGTATCACCTTCGCTCGAGGCGATTACTCCGTCGAAAGGAACGCTCTGCTCCATGCGGCTGATCGGCAGGCCCGGGGTCACAAAGACGCCGGTATTCGCCCCCGTCTCGATCCCGCGCGTGGTCTCGATATCACCGGTCAGGGCGCTCATCACCTCGATGGTAACCCGGTCGATCTCGGTCGTGGCATTGCATGCTCCCGATGAGAGCGCGAGCCGCGCATCCGTGCCAAGCTGGCCGTAGGCGATGGGAACGGATGTCTGGGGGTCGATGAAATCCATGACCGGCGGTGCGCCTACGCCGCGTACCATCGTCACCTCGTTGGACGGGATGGTGATGAACCCTTCGTCCGAGCTGATATAGGTCTCGGCGCGGTTCCGGACGGTGACCGCCCCCATGGCCGCCGGAACCAGCACAGTGAAATCGATCGTGTCGGTCCGGCTGACCGGATAATCGCCGGGCGCGAGAAAGCCGAGCGCGTCGATATCCCGCAGATCATCGGGCAGTTGGGAGACATAGCTATGGCGTGGAGCGCCGCGCAGATGGAACAGGGGCACGTTGCGTCCGGTATCGCCGACGGAAAGCAGCACCGTGTTGAGCGGCAGCGAATCGCGCAGGATGACCCCCCAGCGCGCCTGGCCGTCGACGGTGATGGCCTGCCCGTCGACATTGTCATAGGCAATGGCGTCGGTCTCGGCATTGTTGCGCAGCTCGAGCCAGTAGGTCAGCTCCTCGCCGGCCTGGGTGTCGCGCCGGCTCATCCACTTGCGCAACTGCAATGTCTGATCGGTGATCGTCACCGTTCCGACCGCCTGACCGGCGACGGCGGCCTGCATGCCGGACCACATCGAGACGGCACGCACGTCGAGACGGGTCTCCGCGGTATCGTCGATCTGCGCGCCGGCCTCGAGGCCGAAGGCGTAGATCAGGTGCACGATCTCATCGATCTCGACGATGATCGCATCATCGGGTGAAATTTCGGGGTCACCCGGATCGATCCGGCCGTTGCCGTCCACATCGTGGATCAGACGGGTACGCGACAGAAGCGTTCCCTCGTTCCCGGTCAAAAGCCGAGGCGTGGCGGCGAGCGGCACATTGCCGGTATTGACCAACTGGAAATGATGTTCAGCAAAGACACCGCGCGAGAGGAGCAGGTTCGACGCTCCGATCACCTCGATCGCCGGCACCTCGTCCATCACCGCTTCGACCCGGTTCGACACCAGAACCTCGGTGAAGCCGAGACGGCCGTTCCAGTAGCTTGCGCTGGCCGTGCTCTGGATCGCGGACCCGGCGGGAAGTGTCTGGGCCTGCGTATCGACCACGGTGCCCAGGATGGCGGCGGCGGCAACGGCAGCGGCAAGGCATGCCCGCCTGAAAAGAGATGATTGCAATGACATTGGAGCTCCGCTCTTTGTGCGACATGCACAGGTTCTTCGCAGTGCAGAGAACGGCGCGCCGGGGGGTCCCGGCGCGCCGCGAACCGAGCTTACTGGTTGACCTTCACGGTGAACTCGATGCGGGCAAAGGCGCCCGGAACGACCGTGTTGTGCTGGCTGTCGATGCTCGTGCCGGTCATCGTGACCGAGCTCGACGGCTCAGCGGGGAACACCTCGTAGTCGCAGGCTCCGCTGCAGGTGTGCATGACCGTGTATGCCGGTGCGACGTCCCGGATGCGCACATTGCCGGCATTCGCCGTCCCGGTATTTTCCGCCTCGATGAGGTAGCGGATGCACTGACCCGGCTCGACGTCCTGGCGCACCTTGGTGAAGGTTCCTCCGGTCCCGGCATTGTCGTTGCAGGTCGCGTCGACATACTGGAACTTCTGCAAGGTCACGTCGCCCGAGACGATTACGATCCGGTCCTCGACGGACTGGTTGGTGTCGTTCGTATCGGTCTTCGTGTTCGCGTTGAGCGTCTGGCCAAGCGAGAGGGTCGCGACCTCGGTGACGCCGGCCGTCGCGGTGGAGGGCGTCTGTACCCGGTAGATCAGCGAGATGCTGTCGCCGGCCGCGATCCCGTTGGAGCCGGGTGCGACGCCGTCGGTGAGGTCGTTGAAATTGTCGATCACGCCTTCCGTCGCGTCGATGACCCCGTTGTCATTCGCATCCCAGTAGATCGCGCCGGAGAAGTTCGACAGGCCGGATTGAAGGATGTCGCCCTCGTTGATCGCGATGTTCGAGAAGTTGGTGACGGTGTGGATCATGTCCACGACGCCGCCGGGCCCGGCCTGGGTCGATTGGTCGGCGACGATGCCGATATCGATGACCTCGTTGATGGTCACCTGGTTGACGATGCGATCGGCTTGGCCGGAAACGGACGAGGCGACCTTGATGTCGACGTCATGGTTGCTCGGGGGCGTGCCCTCGGGCGGCGTGACGACGACGTTGAAGGTCTTGGACGCACCCGCCGAGATCGTTCCGGTATTGCTGACCAGCGTACCGTCATCGAGCTTGAATTCGACGGTCCAGCCCAGAGGCAGGGGGGTGTTGAGGGACAGGTTGTAGCTGTCGGAGGTCGGGCCGTTATTCTCGACTTTCATCGGGAAGGTGACAGGCGCGCCTGGATCGGTGCTGTAGGTGAGCCAGGGCGAGTTATCCGGTTGGCGCGGATTGGCGAGATCGCCCGCCGCCGTCGGATCCTGGTTCTCGAGATCGACCGCCGCCGGAAGGACCTGACCGGTGAATTCGGCGTTCGAGTTGTCGAAGGCCCCGTTGCTGTCGGAGATCGTGCGCACCGTCGCGGTGTACTCGGAGGTGGTCACCGGCGGCACGTCGGTCGGCAGGGTCGCAAGCAGGGTGACCTTGATCGAATCACCCGAGGCGAGCGGCCCGACGGAGCCCACGATCGGCGTGGCGCCATCGGCTCCGACCATGCGGAACGTGGTGCCGGCCGGAAAGTCGACATTGTTGACGTCGAGCGTGTAGCTGTCGGTCTGGTTGGAGGTGTTCGAGATCACGAACTCGAAGGGGATGGTCGCACCCTGGAAGACGTCCACATTGTCGGCGACGATGTCGTTATAGGGAACGGTCGGGTGATTGTCCGTATCGGTCGCGGAAACGACGGCGGTGTTGCGCGTGCCATCGGGATTGATCGCGGTATCGTCGATCTCGACGGTGAACTTCTCGTCGACCGCGACGGTGGCGGTGTTGGAGTCGGGGAACGCGGTTCCGTCGACGGACTGCTTGGCGGTGTTGGGAATGATCCCCGCATCGGCGGTGTCGTTGATCACCGCGCGGAAGGTCACCTTGCCCGACCGGCCGGAAGGCACATCGGAAACCCGGAACTGGACGTTCTGCCCGTCATCCCAGTCCCAGAAGATCTGCTTGCCACCGCCATTCGTGGCGTCGGGATCGATCGCCGGATCGTTGTTGTCGTTCAGCTGGGTCGCCGGACCGCTATCGGACCAGCGCGCGGAGCCCGGAACGTAGTCGAGGCGTCCATCGAGGGCGTCGGTGACAAGGTAGTTGTCCGCCGCCGCGAGGCCGGTGCTCGAATATGTCAGGGTGATCGTCACCTCGTCGCCGATATCAACCAGCGTACTGCTGGCACCGCCCGAGGCATCGACGGTCATGGATTTCACCACCTCGACGATCGCGCCGGTCGAGATGGTCAGCGTGTCGGTGTTGGTCGCGACGATGGTGCCGTCGAGCACGCTCGTCGCGGTCACGGCAATGGTGTCGTTCCCGGTCTGCGTGGAATCGGCCGTCGCCTCGATGATGAAGCCGAACTGCTCGCCCGGCGCCAGGACCGGCGTGCTGGTGATAGGCGTCGCGCTGTCGGCGACACCGTCAAGATTGGCATCGGGATAGAAGACCAGCGTGGTGTTGAGCGTTCCGGTCCCTTGTTCGGCCGCGACAAGATCGAAGGAATCGGGCCCGTTGCCGTCATTGGTGACGACATGCGGCAGGAATGCCTTGCCGCCCGGCGCGATCGCTTCGTTGTTGTCCGACGTCATGGAGACACCGGCGATCTGCTGGACGACCGTCTCGACCTTGTTGGAGGTGACGGTGATCTGATCGCCGGAGCTGTTGGTATAGGTGGCGACGGCCTGGTTGCCGATCACCGATCCTGCCTCGGGACCCGCGGCGTAGACCGCGGTGCCCAGAACCGACACGAATGCCAGCGCGCTGCAGCAGTTGCGCTTGGAAAGAGCGTTGTATCTCACTTGACTTCACCTCTGTTATCATTGGTATTTTCAGGAAAGAACACGAAATGGAGCACGTCCCCGCGGGGATCAGTTGACCACCACGCGATACGTGTTGACGGCATCACCACCACCGGGCAGCGCTGCACCCAGGCTCCACCGCACGGCCGTCACGGCCTCGGCCGGCAGCGGCTCCAGCCGCTCCTTGCCATCCTCGTCGATGACCTTGCGAAAGGCCGGGAGGACGGACCATTCAAGGCCCGGGGTCTCCGGCTCCATCTCGGCCTGAATCTCGAAACGGGCGTCGACGGAGCTGGATTGCGAACCGAAGGTGATCGTGACGCCTTCGGGCACCGGCGCCTGCACGACCAATCCGGTCAGGGCGTCTTCGGTACTGTTTGAATGAACGATGGAATATTCGATCGTCTCGCCGGGACGGACCTTCTTGCGTTCGACGAGCGCCTCCGTGCCGTCTTCGTTCAACTCGACGATGCGGTAGTCGAACAGGCTTCTGAGGGCGTCCGCCGAGGCCGCCTGGGTGCCGGCGACGAGCGCCAAGGCGACGCTGGCCGCGAGATGGGAAGCATGGGGAAACGGCATCTGGTCTATCCTCCGATTCAACGAAACGGACACTTGGAAACGTGTCCCGTCCGTGTGGTTTTCACTTCGTCCGGCATGTTCCGGATCGATGCCCACTTGTCGCTTAAGGAGGTAAATTATCTAATACCCTCAGAGGGATGAGGGTCGGCGCAGAGTGGTAGAAATGGGACCAAATGGATGGGTATTGTCTCTTTGGGATAGGAGCCCCGCGGGAGCGAACGCGAAAGGGGCCGCTCCTTGGGAGGCGGCCCCTTGCAATTCGTCCTTTCCGGCGGTTTCAGACGTAACCGGCATCCTTCGCGATCATCGCGGCATGGGTGCGGTTGCGCGCGCTGAGCTTTCGGCAGAGCGTCTTGACATGCAGCTTGACCGTCACTTCGCGCAAGGAAAGCTTGCGCGCGATCTCCTTGTTCGCCCAGCCGTTGGTAAGGCCGACGAGGACCTGCCGCTCGCGCGGCGAGAGCGTCTCGTCGAAGGCATGCGCGGTATCCGCCTCGCTCTGTGCCATGAGCGCGACGGGTGCGAAGACCTCGCCGGCGGCCATGAAGCGGATCGCGTTGAGCAACGAGCGTGCCGAGAGCGTCTTGGGCAGGAAGCCCGAAGCCCCGCCAGCCAGGGCGGCATCCGCGGCACGGCGCGTGGTCGTGCCGGAGATGATCCCGACGGGCTGCATCTTGTTCGCCGCCCGCGCGCGCTCGAGTCCTTCGAGACCGTTCATGCCCGGCATCTCCAGATCGAGCAGGACGACATCGAAGGGCCCATGCTTGGCGATCGTGCTCAACGCTTTCTCGAGATCGGGCGCGACGCTGACCTCGCTGCGGCCCTGATCGACGAGATAGGCGGCCAATGTCTCGCGCACCAGATCATGATCGTCGGCGATTAGAATCTGCATCATCATTACTTCCTTGTCATCGATCCGAACGACCCTGCGCGCACGATCGCGGCGGCTCCGACTGTTCCGCCATGACCCCGGTCAAACGAAGGAACGCCCTATCCAGAGGGATAGGAGCCGTATCCTTCTGTCTCGACCCTTATCCCGCCGGGCGGCTTAAAATGACGTAAAAGACCCCGGATGATCGGCCCGGCGAGACAGAACGAAAGGTCGCGGGAATGGATCAGGACAGAAGACGGTGCCTGCGCGGGATGTCGGCCGCGATCGCCGGCACGGTCGTGACATGGCCCGCATCCAAAGCGCGGGCCGCGAAGGCGAGCCTGCTGATCCTCGAGCACCGGGCGAGCTCGGTCGCCCTCGGCCTCGACGACCTCACGCTCATGCCGAGCACCCAGTTCGTGACCAACACGATCTGGACCAGGGGACCGCAGACCTTCCGCGGCGTCCAGCTTTGCGATCTCGTCGCATGGGCCGGGGCGCAAAACATGCGCAACATCGACGCCCATGCCGCCAACGAGTTCGTGAGCCGCATCCCGATGAGCGATGCCGTTCCGGGCGGGCCTCTGATCGCCTATCTGCGCAACGGCAAGCCGATGCACCGCCGCGATATGGGGCCTTTATGGCTGGTTTACCCTTATGACAGCAATTCCAGGTATCGAGACGCGGAGACCTACGCGCGCAGCGTCTGGCAGCTCGTGCGCCTGCGCCTGCATTGAACCCCGATTCGACGGAGCCTCGATCCATGACCGCATCGCGCAACCCGACGCCCCGGCGGCGCCTCAAGCGCTTCGAGGCGTTGCTCCTGATCGGTGTCGCTCTGGTGATCTATATCACGCTCAGCCTGTCACTGACGCTATCGGCGCGGCTCGGCGTCATGCGCGAGGCGCGCGACAACATACAATGGAACATCTCGCAGCTCGAAGTGGATTACCTCAAGCTCGAGGATGCCGCCGAAACCCTCCGTGAGGCGCCAAACACCGAAAACCTCGAGACGCTGCGTCGCCGGTTCGACCTTTTTTATAGCCGCGTCCATTTCATGAATAACAGCACGGCACTCGCCGACCTGCATGCCGATCCCGACCTGCACCGCCATCATGCAATCCTGATGGCCTTTCTCGACGACGTGGCCCCCCTGATCGACGGGACGGACGCGGCCGCCATCGCGGCCATCGAACCGATCACCGGGGCCATCAAGGACATCGCCCGCCTGCCCCGCAAACTCGTGATCAGCGAGGTGCGCCGCGCCGCGAGCCTGACCAGCTTGGAGCGCGAGGAGATCATGCGCCTGTTCCGCACCGTCGGCCTGGTCTCCGTGCTCGTCGCCGGGTCCCTGGTGGTGGGCTTCGTGATCCTCGTGCTTCAGAACCGCGCCCTCATCGCGCGCAAGGCCCTTGTCGCGACATTAGGGGATCGGACCCTGTCGATCCTGCGCGCATCGCTCGACGCGGTCGTGGTGATCGACGAGGATGGCGCGGTCACGGAGTTCAATGGCTCGGCCGAGAAGATTTTCGGCTATTCGCGCTCGGCGGTCTTCGGGACCCGCGCCGAGACGCTGATCATCTCGCCCGATTTCCTGACAGCGCATCGCGACAGCATGCGGCTCTTTCGCGAGGAGCCCGATGGCGAGACGCTGCATACGGGACGCCTGGAATTCATCGCCCGCCACGCCAATGGCAGCGAATTCCCCGTCGAGATGTCGATGTCGACGATCGGGACCGAGGAAGGACTGCTCTTCGTTGCCTATGTCAGGGACATCACCGAGGAGTTGCAACGCCGCGAGGCCCTTCAGGCCGCCCGCGACCAGGCGCTCTGTGCCTATGAGCAGAAGTCGAACTTCTTCGCCGTGATGAGCCATGAGATGCGCACCCCGCTCAACGGCATCATCTCGTCGCTCGAATTGCTCCGCGATTCGCCCCTGTCACGCGAGCAGGACCGCCTGATCAAGATCGTCGAGACCTCGAGCGAGATTCTCCTGCGTCATGCCGACGACGTGCTCGACATCGAGCGCATCGAGGCGGGAAGTCAGCCCGTAGCGCTCGAGCATATCGACATCATGTCGCTGGTCGAGCCGCTCGTGGCGGGGCTGCAGCCCCATGCCGGCAAGCAATGTACGGACCTGTCGACCGAATACGAGGGCGATGTTGGCTGCATGCTCGAGATCGACCGGCGCAGCCTCCAGCAAGTCCTGCTGAATCTTCTGGGAAATGCGATCAAGTTCACCGCGAACGGTGTGGTGATGACCCGGATTTCCGTCGCCGCTCTCAATCCCGGGCAGGCAGTGCTCTCCTGCGAGGTTTCCGACACGGGCATCGGCATCAGCGCGGCGGACCAGAAACGCATCTTCGAGGACTTCGTCACGCTCGGCGCTGCCTACGAGCGCAATTTCACCGGGACGGGGCTCGGTCTCGGCATTGCCCGAAGGCTCATCGACCGGCTCGGCGGTACCCTTTCCTGCGAGAGCGTCCCTGGCGAGGGCAGCAGCTTCACCTTCGAACTGGACGTGCCGATCATCGCCAGAAGCGCACCGCGCCATGTCCCCGATATCGAGCCTTCGCAGCCGGCCAGGAGCCTCGACATCCTCGTCGTCGAGGATAACGAGATCAACCGCGAGCTTATCGAGGAAATACTCGAACGCGCCGGGCACAGGCCGCATCTGGCCACCTGTGCGCGCGAGGGAATCGCGGCGGCGGAGGCAGATCTCTACGATGTCATCCTCATGGATATCAGCATGCCCGACATGAACGGGATCCGCGCCACAGAGACCATTCGCGCCGGGGAGGGCCTGTCACGCCGCACACCGATCATCGCGATCACGGCCCATGCCCTTCCGGAGGAACGTGCCCGCTTCGAAGCTGCCGGCATGGAGGGATGCCTGATCAAGCCGGTCCGGCGCGCCGCTCTCGCCGAATGCTTTGAGCGGGTCATTCGCGAACGCCCGGAAAGCGAGGCGCGGGCCGCGGCCGAGCTGCCCGAACTGGCCCGCCCCGAAGGGCCGCGGGACAGTGAAGGCGTTTCCCCCGACGACATGGCCTTCGGGGCCCCTCTCGTCGATCGCGATCAGCTCGACTGTCTCGTCAGCGCCCTGTCCCAGCACCGGCTCAGCGAGATGATCGGCACCTTCACCACCGAATCGGAACGTCTCATCGCCTCCTTCGCGGAAACCGGAAAGAGCGAGATGCCCCGACTGCAAAAGCAGGTGCACAACCTTTCGGGCTCCTCGGCCGTCTTCGGAGCCTCCGCCCTGCACCATCAACTGATCCGGATGGAAGATGCCTGCAAGGCGGGCGAGTCCGAGCGTCTCGCGGCGCTTGCCGCCGACCTTGCCCCGCTCTGGTCGCGCACCGCGGCGGCGATCGGGACGGTCACGCTCGGGGAGTGATCCATCGCGGCGCGCAGGAGGGCGCCGTACCGGCCCCGCATCCCGGCCGGCGCGGCCGTCCCGCCGGATCGGCGGACGCGGCCCCGAGCGTCACTCGCGCGAGGTGCTCGCCCAGCTATCGCCTTGCGGCAGGACCGCGAGATCGGGTTTGCCGCGCAGCTTGTGCAGGTGGACCTTGGCGATGAAATTGCCGGAAATGGGCGCCGTTACGAAGAGGAAGGCCATGACCAGAACCTCGTGAAGCGAGCCGTCATCATGGGCGAACGCGCGCACCATTGACGCCATGAGCAGCGATCCGACCCCCAGCGTGGATGCCTTGGTCGGGCCGTGCAGGCGGGACATCGGACTGTTCAGCTTCAACAGGCCGATCGAGCCGACCAGGGTGAAGAAGGCGCCGCTGAGCAAAAGCGCCGCGATGAGAGCGTCGATCAGCATGATGTCCTCATTCGATGATGTCGCCGCGCAGAACGAACCGTGCCAGCGCCACCGTGGAGACGAAACCGAGCATGGCGATGATCATCGCGCTTTCGAAGTAGATTTGCGTGCCCCACAGGATCCCCATGAGGATGATCAGGCCGATGGCGTTGATCACCATCGTGTCGAGCGCGAGGATCCGGTCACCGACATGCGGGCCGATCACCAGCCGCGCCATGGCGAGAAGCTGTGCCAGCCCGACCGCGCCGAGCGCGATGTAGAGTGCGATGTCGATCATTCGAAAATCTCCAGCAATCTGCGCTCGTAGCGTTGCTTGATCTCGTCGCGCACGGCGTCGGGATCGGGTGCGTCGAGCGCATGAACCAGAAGCGCGAGACCGTCGGCGGACAGATCGGCGCTCACGGTTCCGGGTGTCAGGGTGATCGTTCCGGCCAGCATGGTGATCGCCTCCGGTGTCCGCAGGTCGAGCGGCACCACCACCCATGCGGGCGACATGTCGCTGTTGCGCTTGAACAGGACGATGAACGCGACATGGATGTTGGCCACGATGATGTCCCAGATCACGATGGCCACGTAGACCGCCAGCCGCCAGGGGCGCGGAACACGGGGCCGGTCGGGCCAGTAGGCATGCGTCGCGATCGGGATCAGCACGCCCAGAATGGTGCCGAAGACGAGCGTGCCGAGGCGGAACTCGTTCACCAGAAGGCACCAGATGAGGATCAGCAGCGCGGTGAGCAGCGGGTGGGGAAAGAGTTTGCCGGCCATTTCAGTGCGCCTCCCCTGCATCGGATGCCGCAGGCGTGTCATGGGTCGATTTGTCGATCTTCTTGCCAGGCGTCTGGAGCACCGTCGTGATATATGGACCGGGATCGAAAAGCTGTGCCGCCGTGTCCCGCATCACCCGGTGGAGCGGGCCCGCAGCGACGGTCATGACGATCAAGAGTGCGAGCAGACCGCCGATCGCGACAAGCGGCAGCGCCGCGACCTGCCGGGGACCGGGGGGAAGGTTGTGCTCGCCATCCTCGAGCCCGGGATTGCCGTCGGGATCGGCGCTGCGCTCGGGAAGCTCGGCAGCCGCCTCATGCGCCTTCCAGAAGATTTGCGATCCGGCGCGCGAGAAGCCGACCACCGCGATGAGCGAGCCGACCAGGACCGCGCCCCAGACCCACCACACGAGCGGGCTCGTGGTCGCGGCGGTCATGATCAGAAGCTTGCCGACATATCCCGACAGCGGCGGCAGCCCGGTCATCCCGATGGCCGCCACGAAGAACATGCCCGCCACGAGCGCCCCGCCCGCCATCGGCGCGGCCCGTTCCAGGCGGCCGCCGATGCCGCCGCGCCGGCTCTCGATCACGTCGACGAGCAGGAACAGGGCCGCGGTCGCGAATGTCGAATGGACTGCATAATAGAGGGCAGCGGCGATGCCGGTGGGAGTGAAGACCGCCACAGCGCTCAGCAGCATGCCCATCGAACCTATGACCGAGAATGCCACGAGACGGTCGATCCGGCGGGCGCCGAGCACCCCGATCATCCCGACCAGCAGCGTCAGCAGCGCGGCCGGTAGCAGCCATGTCCCGAAGAGACCCTGCATGATGCCCAGCTCGGGCGGGAAGACGAGGGTATAGACACGGATGATCCCGTAGGCCCCGACCTTGGTCATGATCGCGAAGAGCGCGGCGACCGGTGCGGGTGCGAGCGCGTAGCTGGCCGGAAGCCAGAAATGCAGCGGCAGAAGCGCCGCCTTGATCGCGAAGACCAGCAAGAGCAGGACCGCCGCGACCCTTATGCCGCCATTGCCCTCCTGCGTCAGCGCCCCCACACGCACCGCCAGATCGGCCATGTTGAGCGTTCCCGTCTGCGCGTAGATCGTGCCGAGCGCAAAGAGGAAGAGGGTCGAGCCGAGGAGGTTGTAGAGGACGTATTGCGTGCCTGCGCGCAGCCGCTCGGCCCCGCCGCCATGGATCATCAACCCGTAGGACGCGATCAGCAGGACCTCGAAGAACACGAAGAGGTTGAACACGTCACCGGTCAGGAATGCCCCCGCGATTCCCATCAGCTGAAACTGGAACAAGGGGTGGAAATGCTGCCCGCGCGCATCCCAGTTCGAGCCGATCGCGTAGAGCAGCACGAGCGGCGCCATCAGCATGGTGACGAGGACCATCAAGGTCGACAGACGGTCCGCCACGAGCACGATGCCGAAGGGCGCGGGCCAGCTGCCAAGTTGGTAGAGGGTGATGGTGCCGTCCGCAGCCTGCCAGAAGAGGCCGAGGGCGATCGCCAGCATCGCGGCGCTTCCCGCCACCGAGATCACCCGTTGCAGCCGCAGGTGAAACCGGGATGACAGGACGAGGAAGGCGGCAAGCATCGCCGGCAAGACAACCGGCGCGACAATCCAGTGATCCATCAGGCGTCTCCCCGCGGCATCGGCTCCGGCGGACGCGCCTCGGCGTTGATGCGGGGCGTGTCGACCATGTCGTCATCGCAGCTGAGCCACGCGCCCAGCGCGATGATCACGACCACGGCCGTCATCCCGAAGGAAATGACGATTGCCGTCAGCACGAGCGCCTGCGGCAAGGGGTCGGTATAGCGCTCGACGCCCTCGCGAAGCACCGGCGGCGCGTTCACCGCGAGCCTGCCGGAGGCAAAGAGGAAGACGTTGACGGCATAGCTCAGCAAAGAGGTGCCGATGATCACGGGAAAGGTGCGCAGCCGCAGGATCATGTATATCCCCGCGGCGGTCAGCACGCCGATGGCGGAGGCGATCAGCAGTTCCATTGTCAGCTCTCCTCTGCCTGGTTCGAAGCGGCACGGTCGGCCGAATGTCCCGGACCGGCCGGCGCGTCGAGCTGTCCCATGGGATCGGTGCGCCGGGCGCTGCGGGACGGGTCGATATCCATCGGGTGGTCGTTCACCTCGGTTCCGGCGCGCCGCCCGAGGCGCGAGAAGCTCTCGAGCGACAGCATGACGGCGCCGACCACTGCGAGGAAGACCCCTAGGTCGAAGCCCATCGCCGTGGCCAGCTCGAATTTCTCGAGCGGCGGCAGGGTCACGTAGCCGAAGGCCGATGTCAGGAAGGGTGCGCCGACGAACCAGGCGCCGATCCCGGTCAATCCCGCCACCAGGACACCGGCTCCGATGATCCCGTGATAGGGATAACGCTGCCGTTTGGCGGCCCATTCGAAGCCACTGGCCATGTATTGCATGACCACCGCGATCGCGACGACGAGCCCCGCCACGAAGCCGCCGCCCGGCTCGTTATGGCCGCGCATGAAGATATAGACCCCGACCATCAGGATGATCGGCATCATCACCCGCGTCAGCACCACCATCATCAGGGGATGCGCGTCGCCGGCGCGGTCCTCCTCGTAGCCGCGATTGAGCAGGCGCGCGCGCACCGGCCCCGAGAGCAGCGTCTCGGTCAGCGCGTAGATGACGAGTGCCGCGATCCCGAGGACGATGATCTCGCCGAACGTGTCGAAGCCGCGGAAATCGACGAGAATCACGTTCACCACGTTATCGCCGCCGCCACCCTTGTAGGAGTTGGCCAGGTGGTAATCGGAGATCGACGCCGCGGGGAAATCCGACAGGAGGATCACGTAGATCAGCGCCGCCGCCGCGCCGCCACCCGCAAGGGCGATGAGCCCGTCGCGCAGGCGCCGCGCGGCACCCGATTCGGCGGGGCTCCGGTTGGGCAGGAAGTTCAGCGCCAGCAGCAGGAGGATGATCGTGACCACCTCCACCGAGATCTGCGTCAGGGCAAGGTCGGGCGCCGAGAAGTAGTTGAAGCCGACCGACACCATCAGGCCGATGATGCCCATGAGGACCAGCACGGCGAGACGGTTGCGGTGGATCACGACGAGCGAGGCACTGGCCACCACCAGCATGGCCCAGGCCGCCAAGGCTGCGGGGGTGACCGGCAGCATCTCGCGCCCCGGCGTCCAGCCGCTCCCGGTGAACCAGGCATGCAGACCCGCGGCCAGGACGGCCGCGACCATGATCGCCGCGTAGCGGGTGAAGGCGCCGTCATGCAGGCGCGAGGTCAGCAGGCGCGCGGCGGCGACGATCGCGCCGATGAGCGCATCGAAGATGGCCTTGGCCTCGGGGCGGGGCGCCGCGTCCCACAGGCGGGCGAGCGGGCGTTGCACCGACAGGATGAGAAGACCGCCAAGCACGGCCGCTGCCGAGATGCCCAGCGCGGGGGTCAGGCCATGCCACAGCGCCAGATGCTCCTTGGGCAGCTGCGCACCGGGTCCGATGACCGCGCCCGTGACCAGCTTGACGAAGGGTTCGGCGAGGAAAGGCGCGACGCCCAGCACGATCACCGGGATCATCAGGAGGATCGGCGGCAGCCACAGGCCCGGCTCGGGGTCATGCGGATGGGCGGGGTAATCCGTGCGCTCGGGGCCGAGGAAGGTATGGGCGATCAGGCGGAAGGAATAGGCCGCCGAGAGCAGCGCGCCGATCCCTGCCACCACCGCCACCAGAAGCGGCGTTCCGAACAGGGTCGTGTGCAGCGCCTCCTCGAGCATCATCTCCTTGGAAATGAAGCCGTTCAGGAGCGGGATTCCCGCCATTGACAGGCCGGCCAGCGTTGCGATCGCGAAGGTGATCGGCATCAGGCGGCGCAGCCCGCCCAGCCGCGTCATGTCGCGGCTGTGAACCGCGTGATCGACGATCCCGGCGGTCATGAAGAGCGCGGCCTTGAAGCTGGCATGATTGAGAATGTGAAAGACCGCGGCCATCGCCCCGAAGGGCGTGCCGGTGCCCAGCAGGAAGGTGATGAGGCCGAGCTGCGAGACGGTGGAGAAGGCGAGGAGCGCCTTGAGGTCGTTCTTGAAGATCGCGATCAGCGCGCCGATGACCATCGTGGCGAGGCCCGCGCTGCTGACGATGACGGTCCAGGCCTCCGTGCCCGCGAGCACTGGCCACAGGCGGGCCATCAGGAAGAGCCCCGCCTTCACCATGGTTGCGCTGTGCAGGTAGGCCGAGACCGGTGTCGGCGCCGCCATGGCATGGGGCAGCCAGAAATGGAACGGGAACTGGGCCGATTTGGTGAAGCAGCCGAGCAGGATGAGAATCAGCGCAGGCAGGTAGAGCGGCGATTGACGGATCATCTCGCCCTTGGTCAGGATGACCGACAAATCGTAGCTGCCGGCGATCTGCCCGAGGATCAGCATCCCGCCGATCATCGCAAGCCCGCCCATGCCGGTCACGGTCAGGGCCATGCGCGCGCCCTGCCGCCCTTCGGGAAGGTGTTTCCAGAACCCGATGAGCAGGAAGGAGGACAGCGATGTCAGCTCCCAGAAGACCAGCAGCATCAGGATGTTGTCCGACAGGACGATGCCCACCATCGCACCCTGGAAGAGCAGCAGGTAGCTGTAGAACTCGCCCATGTTATCGTCGCGCGAGAGGTAATAGCGCGCATAGGTGATGATCAGCAGCCCGATCCCGAGTATCAGCCCCGCGAACATGAAGCCGAGCGGATCGAGGAAGAGGTTCACGTCGAGTCCGAGCTCCGGAAGCCATGGCAGGCGCGCCATGACCGTCTCGCCGCGCAGGATCGCGGGAGCATGGCTCGCCAACCCGATCGCGGCGGCGGCGGTTGTCAGCAGCGTGGTGAGGAAACAGGTCCTGCGACCGGCCTGGATCATCAGACCCGGCAGCACTGCTCCAAGGAACGGGAGGGCGACGATGAGAAATAGCGACATGGCGGGACTATCGCCGAGCATGCGGGCGGCGACCAGCCCCGCCGGCACCGTTCACGGGGTCGAATGCGCGTTTTTTGCGAAATATCCACATTTTCATGCCACCCTCCCCGGTATCCGCGCCGCGCTGGCGCCTTTGCGCGTGGCCCGGGCCCGCGCCTTGTCACCCGCTCCGCCCTCGCCCCACGCGGGCCGGAGGGCGCGCCAGATCATGTGTCTCGACCCACGCCCCCGGCGGGCGGCCCGCACCGCGATGGCCTCGGCGGCGAAGCCGCAGCCCTCGAGCCGCCGGGTGAAGGCGGGATCGGGCGCGGCGGACCACACGTTCAGCACCCCGCCCGGCGCAAGGGCACGGTAGGCGGCACGCAGGCCGGCCTCGCCGTAGCAACTGTCATTGCCCGGACGGGTCAGCCCGTCGGGGCCGTTGTCGACATCGAGCAGGATGGCGTCATGCGCGCCTGGCGCGGCATCGCGGATCATCTTGCCGACATCTCCGATTCGCATGGAGACACGCGGATCGGACAGGCAGTCACCGAAGACCTCCGACATGTGCGTGCCGGCCCAGCCGACCAGTTGGGGAACGATCTCGGCCACCTCGATCCGGGCCTCGGGACCGGTGAGCGCGCGGGCCGCGCGCAAGGTGAAGCCCATGCCGAGCCCCCCGATCAGGATGCGCGGTGCGGCACATGGCGCGATGGCCTCGATGGCGAGCCGGGCCAGCGCCTCCTCGGAGCCGCCGAGGCGGCTGTTCATCAGCTCGTTGCCCCCCGCGATGCGGATCGAGAACTCCTCGCCCCTGCGCAGCAGCCTCAGCATGTCGCCATCCGGCGCCCGCGCTGTTTCCAGAAGCACCCAAGGCACCATGTCCGCTCTCCCGCCACGTCCGTCGCGCAGCAGGTAGCGCAAGCGCCGCCGGCGGGCAAAGGCGAATTGTGCGGGAATGCATCCTCCGCGATCACGGACGCAAGACGGCATGTCTCGCGATCCGGTGCCGTGCCGTGCCGATTGGCCGTCATATTCGGGAGGTAGTGGCGCGCTGGGAAGGACCTTCCTATCTTAGCATTTTCGATGCCCTACGGGGACTAGACAAAATTTCGGCCCTATACTTTCTATGGCTTGTTTCAGCCAATGTCCAAGGAGCTGATCAGAGAACACCGTCAATTCCCGACCTTTTCGGTCCGCTATTTTCCTGTCGACCATCAAAAGACCCCGGCACCTCCGGCTCCAAGCATGGAAAGTCGCAAAATTCTCACCCGAGCGCAGACAACGACGAGAGCGCCGCCTTGTGGCCAATTGAGGCACTGCCGCGATCGGCCCGCACCTGCCGCCGATGGGTCGGCCCGTCGCTGCGGTGCAGCTACCCCGAACCGGTCGTCGGTGGCATTGTGCAGCATGGTCTGGCAGGTAAAATTCCGCAATACGGACCTTGCCGCCGTTCGCTGCACTTGCTCGATCGCCGCTGCGTCTGCGAAGTCCCCCGTCAAGAAGGGCGGACTGCTGACATTCCCTGCAAGTGCGATGCGGCGAGGTCGGTGATCTAAAAGCGGACATCCCTGGACTGCCGTCACCGGCGTCGTGGCGGCTCTTGGGTTCCGAGCAAGCAGTGGCTGGTGGTGCTGGCGCGCATCGCGCCAGCCAGGGTCTTGATCCGGACGGATGATTGCAGCTTCGGACCGGGGCGCGCGCCAACGCGACAAAGAGGTGGTAGCGGCCCAGCTCGGCCTGGAAGCCACCGTCGCCGGTCGGCCCGGCGCGGCCGTCAGGCGTGACCCAGTTGCGGAAGCTGGAGGTCTGCCGGACAAAGCCGCCCTCTTCGTCCTTGGCCTGAACCGGCTGCCAATCGGCAACCCATTTTCCGTTTCTCAGCATGGTCGTCTCTCCTCAGGTCCCGAGCGTGATGGCGGTGCCCCAAGGGTCGTGCAGGATCAGGCCGTCCGTGTTTGTGATGCTGGCAATGCCGAGGCTTTCGGCCCGTGCGGCAATGGCCTTGAGGTCGTGCGGGTTCCGGACAAGAATCTCGACGGAATCGAGACCTGCCATACCCTCGGGACGTTTACCGGCCCGGTGGCTGTTCCAGGTATTGCCGGCAAGCTGGTGGTGGTAGCCACCGCTGCCATAGAAGCTGGCGCCCGGATAGCGCGCTGCGATATCCAGGCCCAGCACGTCGCGGTAGAAGCCATCGGCCTCGCCCGTATCGCCCACCTGAAGGTGGACATGGCCGATGCTGCCATTGTCGGGGAAGCCTGACCATTCAGTGCCTTCTGCGCTTTGCAGCAGGTCTGACAAATCCAGGGGGGCAGTGCTCATCCGGATTTCGCCGTTCTCCCCATGCCAGGCCGAGACCGGACGGTCCGCATAGACCTCGATGCCGTTGCCCTCTGGATCAGAGAGATAGAGCGCTTCGCTAACGACATGATCCGAGGCTCCCTGAAGAGGCACACGCGCCTCGGCGACATGGGCGACCCAGCGGGCCAGATCGGATCGAGTCGGCATCAGGAAGGCGGTATGAAAGAGTCCGGCCTGCCGGGGGTCGAGCGGGGAGAGGCTCGGGGGCGCCGCGAGTTCCAGGAGTGGGGTGCTGCCGACGCCAAGAGTGACGCGATGGCCGCTGGTTGCGATCAGGCTGAGCCCGAGCACACTCTGGTAGAAGGTGGAGACCGCATCGAGGTCGCGCACCTTGAGCCGGACCGCCCCGACACGCAGCGGCGCGGCAGTCATGTCGAAGAAGTCGTTGCCAATGGTCATGTCGGATCTCCTTGGGAAAGAGTGCGGCCGCGGGAGGTCCCCGCAGCCGACAAGGGAATCAGGCGAACCGGCCGAGGCGACGGTCGAGTTCCGGCACGCGCAGCGCGAAGGCTCCGCGCCCCAGAACGGCGACGACGCCTTGCACCACGGTCCAGAACAGCGGGTATTCCCAGCCGCCGCCTTCGTTCGAGAAGCTCCAGCCGGAGCCGGAATGCGCCCAGGTCGCGCCCAGGAGGACGGGGATCAACGCGACTGAGACGAGGCGGGTGCCAAGACCGAGGATCAGTGCTACGCCGCCCACCAGCTCTGCGAAGATCGTGTAGTAGGCGAGCACGCCGGGCAGGCCGAGGCTTTCGAAGAAGGCGACGGTGCCGGGGATCGTGAAGGCGCTAACTTTCATCCAGCCATGGGCGAGGAAGAGGACGCCGGTCGAGATGCGAAGGGCGGCGGCGGCGTAATCGGTATTGGTTTGCGTGTTCATATCAGATGCTCCGTGGGGTTGGGGGTGTCAGGAAAATTGCCGGCGCGGTGCGATCCCGGTGCCGTGACCGAAGACGTATCCGAACCGAATATTGAGGCGCCAATAGGCTCGAGGAAGCGAGCGTTGGCGAGCGGGTCGGCATCGACCGGCTCGAGGCCGATCTCGGCGGCCAGGGACTTGACCGTCTCGCGTGTGGCCTCGTCATTCGCGGCAACGAAGGTATGAACCGGTTGTCCGTTTACCTTGAGGCCCGTCTCGTAATGCTGCACGAAGATCGTGTTGAACGCCTTCACCACAGTCGCGCCGGACCGCTGGGATCTGATCTCCTCGGCGGCCGAGGTCTTGTGCCCGAGCTGGAGACCCGAGAAGTCCTCGGTCACCGGGTTCGAGACAGCGATGAGGGTTTTGCCGGCGAAATCGGCTTTGCCGGCAAGATCTGCCACGGCGCCATAAGGCGTGGCCAGGACCACCGGCTCCACCTGGGAGACGGCGGCGGAGAGGTATTCGTTGCGGCCGATGGCGTAGACCTCGTGGCCGGCCTGGCCCAGCGCCCAGGTGAGGCCGGAGCCGACGCTTTCTCTTCCGATAACCGCGATACGCATTGCATTCTCCTTCGCTTCACCACCCTCGGGGCGGACAGCTGATCACTGAAGCGAAAGTAAGGCCTTCGAATCTTCTATGAAATGACGATGTTATGGAATGACTATCGCCTTTCTGTTCCCAATAGGCTGCCCATGGATATCGTCGACGAACTCAAGGCCTTCGTGGCCACCGCGCGGACCGGCTCCTTCACCGCAGGCGCCGAGCAACTGGGGGTTTCGAACCGCCTGACCTCGAAATACGTGGCCGAACTGGAGGCGCGCCTCGGCACGCGGTTGCTCCAGCGGACGACCCGCAAGGTCGGGTTGACGCCGGCTGGCGAGGATCTCCTCGCGCGGGCGCCAGCCGTCCTCGACGAGCTCGATGCTCTCTTGGGGTCCGTGTCGGAGGGGTCGCGCGGCCTGAGCGGGATCATCCGGGTCTCGGCGCCCGTGACCTTCGGCGAAGTCTACGTGGCCGGCATGCTGGCCCGGTTCGCCGAAGCGCACCCGGATCTTGCGTTCGACCTGAGGCTGGATGATCGCTACGTCGATCTGGCGGCCGACGGCATCGATCTGGCGTTCCGGATGGGGGTGTCGGAGACGATGTCACTCAAGACACGCAAGCTCGGCACATTTCACAACTCGCTGGTGGCGCATCCAGACTATGTGAAAGAGCACGGGGCACCGCGAACACCTGATGATCTTTCCCGGCACGCCTGCATCGTTGATACGAACCGGCGTCAGCCGCATCGATGGACGTTTAGAAAAAACGGCGAGGAGGTCTTCGCCCAGGTGCGGGGCCGGTTCCACGTTAACTCGGCCCGGGCAGCGATCGAGCTGGCCGCGGCCGGGATGGGGGTCGCCTATACGCCGCGGTTCGCTATCTCGGACTTGCTGGAGACAGGACGCCTCGTTCCTTTGCTGGAGAATTTCGAGATGGACGAGGGGCCGATTGCCGCCGTTTACCTCGAGGTTCGGACCTTACCTCGAAAGATACGAACCCTCATCGATTTCGCTGCCGAGGATATGCACGCCTTGCCTTGATGGGGCGCGAAAAGTCAATCCAGGTGGGGTTAGGGTCAGAATGCATTGTTTTCTCTGGCGCTGCGTGATTCACGGCTCTGAAAAGATGCGGTGACATGAGCGATCTCTCCTGGCTGACAGACGCGCAGATGGCACGTTTGGCCCCCTTCTTTCCCAAGTCACATGGGAAGCCCCGGGTTGACGACAAGCGGGTGCTGAGCGGGATTATCCCCATCAACCGCAATGGCTTGCGTTGGCGCGATGCGCCGAAAGAGTATGGCCTTCACAAAACGCTTCATAGTCGATGGAAGCGTTGGAGCGAAAAGGGCATCTTTGCGCGGATGATGGCCGGGCTGGCGGCGGAACACGGCGAAGAGAAGACCGTGATGATCGACGCGAGATACCTCAAGCCCCATCGAACGGCGACCAGCATGGCCGCCAAAAAGGGGGCGTGGTCGTCTGATGGGTCGAACCGAAGACGGCATGAACACCAAGCTGCACGCCCTCTGCAACAGTCAGGGGCGGCCGATCGATCTGTTCGTTACCGCCGGACAGGTGAGCGATCACATCGGTGCACGAGCCCTGCCAAACGTCAAATGGCTGCTCGGCGACCGCCATGATGCTGACTGGTTCAGAGAAGCGTTGCGGGGCAAGGGGATACGCGCCTGTATCCCAGGCCGAGAAAAGCGCAAGACACCGGTCAAATACGACAAGCGCAGATTCAAGCGGCGCAACCGCATCGAGATCATGTTCGGCAGGCTCAAGGACTGAAGGCGCGTCGCGACCCGTTACGACCGCTGCTCTAAAGTGTTCCTCTCAGCCATCGCCCTCGCAGCTCTCGTCATCTGTTGGTTACGAATCCTGACCCTAGCCACGACACAAGAGAGCTACGATAAGACTGAAACGGACGGCGAGCGTCAAATTGTCCAAGACTCGATCGCCCTTAGACAAGACAGAAAAATACTCGTCGCCTTACAGACATTCGAGGGAGGTAGTGGCGCGCTGGGGAGGATTCGAACCCCCGACCCCTTGATTCGTAGTCAAGTACTCTATCCAACTGAGCTACCAGCGCCTTGGATGTGGGCGGGATACCCCTAGCGGTTATGGAGCGCAAGCAGGTTTTTCGTCATTCCTGCGATGTTTCGAGCGAGATGACCGTTTTGGGCAGGCGCAGTTCGAATGTCGTGCCCTCGGGGCCCGTCCGCTCGAGCGTCAGCGCGCCGCCGTGACCGCGCGCCAGCTCGGCCGCGATCGCGAGGCCGAGCCCGGTGCCGCCCTTGCGCGCGCCGCCCTGGAAGGGCGTGAAGAGATGCTCGCGCGCCTTCTCCGGCAGACCCGGTCCGGTATCGGCGACGCTCACGTACCAATGGCTGTCATCTTCCCGCGCGCGGATGCGGATCACCTTCTCTCCGCCTGCCCCCGCGATGGCCTGCCGCGCATTGCGCACGAGGTTCGAGAGAATCCGGTAGAGCTGCTCGCGATCGGCCCGCATGGTGAAGCCCGGGGGGATGTCCTGAAGCAAGGCGATATCTGCGGCGTCCGGGGCAAGGCCCTCGCTCTCGAAAACCTCCTGCACCGTTTCGGCGAGCGCGATGCGCGCAAGCGCGGGGGGCGGCTCCTCGGCCTTGCCGAAGGCGAGCGTGCCCTCGCAGATATTCACGGCCCGCCCGATGGAGGCCACGAGCTTGGGCGCCATCCGCCGCACCGCCGGATCCTCGCTGAGCTCGATGCGGTCCGCCAGAAGCTGCGTCGTCGTCAGCACATTGCGCAGATCATGGCTCACCTTGGCCACGGCGCTTCCCAGCTGCGCCAGCCTGTCCTTCTGGCGCAGGGCCCCTGTCAGCTGCGTCTGCATCGACCGCAGCGCAACCTCCGCCGCACGCAGCTCGGTGACCCCCGCGCTGGGGTCGATGATCCGGCGCGCGTCCTCCGGCGCCGCGGCATAGCTGCTGATGGCACTGATCACTCCCTTTATGGGCCGCACGAGAAAACGGCGCACGGCGAGGAAAAGCAGAAGCGCGGTCAGCACCGAGATCACCGCCGACAGGGCCAGGATCCGCAACCCGTAATCGATCATCGCCGCGCGCAGCGGCGCCGTCGCCATCGTCACCTCGATCAGCAGCCCCGCCTCGCGCACCGGCTTGCCGATCACCCGGATGACCTGATCCTCGTGCGACCACAGATCCATCATCGCCCCGCCGATCAGGTCGATCGGCCCGGTATCGCGAAGGTCATATGTCGCGTGGATGGGCGAGGGGATCGCCGATGACAGGACCAGCTGGCGCACCGTGTCCCGGCGGAGCACGACGTTGAAAACCTCGGCATTGCGCAGGAGCTCCGCCTCGAGCGATTCGTCGATCATGTCCCCCGCAAGCAGGGCGAGCGAGGCGATCTGCGCCCGTTCGAGACGGCTGAGCAGGTAGTCTTCCCGGAACCGCGCGACCGAGGGCACGAAGATCAGCACCTCGGCCAGCATGACGAACACGGTCGTCAGGATCAGAAAGCGTCCGGAGAGGGAATTGAGCATCAGGTCCCCGGGTCAATGGGCCTGCCGCCGTCAGGGCAGGTATTTCTGTATCAGCCCTACAATGGTCTTCACCCTTGAATTGTCAAACAAACGTGGCGAGAAATAGGCGCTCGCGCCGCGCTTGTTGAGCTCGGACAGGGTCGGATAGGGCAGCACCGTTCCCGCGATCGCGGACATCTTCTGACGGTTGACGATCGCCATCGCCCACATCCCGATAAGCTCACCGGCATGCGCGCCCACGATGCTCGCCCCTATGGGACGGCCGCGCAGGACGACGAGCTTGAGCAGCCCGGCCGTCTGCCCCGTGGCCACCGCGCGGTCGTTTCCGTCCATCGGCACGACATGCGTCTCGATGTTGCCGCCATGCTCCTCGCGCGCCTGCGCCTCGGTCAGCCCGACATGGGCCAGCTCGGGATCGGTATAGGTGACCCATGGCAGGTGGGCGGCCTTGGCCTTCGCCGGCAGTCCCAGCACGGCGGAGCGGATGACGATGCCGGCATGGTAGCCGGCGACATGGGTGAATTGCATTCCGCCGGCCGCATCGCCGACGGCATAGACATGCCGGTTGCTCACCGAGCGCAGATCGGCGCCGACATGCACCGCCTTGTCGTGATCGACACCGGCCGCCTCGAGACCCAGATCGCCGATATTGATCCGCCGCCCGGCCGCCACCAGAAGATGGGTGCCCCCATGCCGGCCCGCCTCCGTCACGACCGTCACGCGGTCGCCATCGCGCTCGATCTTCAGGGCGGGGCTCTCCTCGAGAATCGTCACCCCCTCGGCCCGCAGCTGCTCGAGGACGACCTTCGAAAGCGCGGGATCGTCCTTGGCGAGCGCCTTCTGCCCCTCGATCACCGTGACCTCGCAGCCCAGACGGCGATGCGCCTGCGCCATTTCCAGGCCGATCGGACCGCCGCCGATGATCAGAAGGTGGCCCGGCGCGTCGCGCAGCTCGAAGATCGTCTCGTTCGTCAGGTAACCCGACCCCTCGATCCCGTCGATCGGCGGCACCATCGGCGAGGAGCCGGTGGCGATGACGAACCGCCTTGCCCTGACGCGCGTGGCGCCCGCCTGCAGCTCGCGCGGGCCGGTGAAGCGCGCATGGGCCCTGATGACCGTGCAGCCGAGCGTCTCGAACCGCTCCTGGCTGTCATGCGGCGCGATCGTCGAGATGACCTCGGAGACATGATCCTTCACGGCACCGAAATCGATCCGGGGTTCCTGCCCGGCGACGCCCGGACCGCCCTGCCGGACCTGCTGCGCCCGCCGGGCCGCGCCGATCAGCGCCTTCGAGGGCACGCAGCCGTAGTTCAGGCAGTCGCCGCCCATCTCGCCGGCCTCGATAAGCACGACACGCGCGCCCATCTGCACGGCGCCGGACGCGACCGACAGGCCGCCCGAGCCTGCCCCGATGACGCAGATGTCGGTTTCGATGCTGTCATGGCTCATAGGGTGGTCTCCTTGCGCCCGCGCAGGGCCTTGAGAATGATGGGGAGCGCGGCCAAGGCGCTCAACCCCAGGATCGGAAGGATGATGCGGGGCTCGAAGATCAGTCCCAGGTCGGGCATCTCGCCGCGTGCGAAGACGCCGCCCAGCCCTGCCCCCACCGAGGTGAAGACCAGCGTGCCGGGGATGATCCCCAGGAAGGTCGTCACCACGAAGCGGTGGAATGCGACGCCCACCAGCGCGGGGACGAGATTGGCCACGAAGAACGGCACCGCCGGCAGCAGCCTGATCAAGAAGAGCATCGACCATTGGTTCTCGTCGATCCCGGCCTTGATCCGCCGCACCGCGCCGCCCGCCCTCTCCATCCGCGCGGCCAACCGCTCGCCCAGGCCCCAGCGCGCCGCGAGAAAGAGCCCGCTCGCCCCGATCGTGGCCGCGGTGACGTTGTAGAGAACGCCCGGAAAGGTGGCGAAGAGGAAGCCGCCGGTCAGTGTCGCAAGCGTGGCGCCGGGCAGCGAGAAGGCGACGATCACGACATATATGCCGGCAAAGGCCAGCAGCGTGCCGATATAGTTGGCATCCCTGAAGGCGATGAGCCGTTCGCGGTTTTCCGCAAGGGCATCGAAGGTCAGGTGATCGCGCAGCAGAACCGCCGCGAGGAGGGCAAGAAGGGCGATCGCCCCGAGAATGGCGAAACGCGGCCAGCCGGACGTCTCCCGATCGGTGGATGCCGCGCCGTTCGTGTCCTCGCGGACGGGCGGCTCGTGGGTCGGTGACATTGCGCACTCCGCGATTCGTTGTTGCCGGACCAACATGCGGCGGAACACGGCGCGGCACATCCCCCTTCACGGCAGCTTTATCCCGCCCCTCCGAATGTTACAGCCCGCCCGGGGCCGCCCGGTTATCTTCGGCGAGTTTGTTGACAGGTGGACCGGCGGTGCGTAAGGACCGGGCTTCGAATGATGAGGCGTCCCTGCCCAAGGGCGGCGTTGGCGCGAATGACGGAGTGACGGCGATGAAACGCACCTTCCAACCCTCGAACCTGGTCCGCAAGCGGCGCCACGGCTTCCGCGCGCGCATGGCCACGAAGGCCGGCCGGAAGATCCTAAACGCACGCCGCGCCAAGGGCCGCAAGTCGCTGAGCGCCTGAGCGCCAGCACCGGGAGCCTGCCGTGACGGATGACACCGCCGCCGACATGTCAGCGCGCGGTGCGTCCGCGCATGCGCAGAGCATGGCCGGAATGACAGAACGCCCGTTGGCAATCGAGCGCCTGCGCGAGCGATCGGATTTCCTGAAGGCTGCCCGGGCACGTTACCACAGGACGGAGGGTTTCGTCCTGCAGGCACGCGAGCGCCGCCCCGGCGAGGCCGAGGCGGATATCTTGCGTGTGGGCTTCACCTGCTCCAAGAAGGTCGGCAACGCCGTCGCGCGCAACCGTGCCAAGCGCCGCCTGCGCGAAATCGCGCGGCTCGTCTTGCCACGGCACGGTCGCCCGGGCTGGGATTACGTCCTGATCGGGCGGTCCGGAAGCACGGCCGCGCATCCGTTCGATCGGCTTCTTCGCGATCTCGAGACGGCCTTGCGCCGGGTTCACAAGTGAGCCTCGCGGCGCGGCTCCTGGCACTGCCGGTGCGCGTCTACCGGGCCGTCTGGAGCCCATGGGTCGGATTCAACTGCCGCTATCAGCCGACCTGCTCGGCCTATGCGCTCGAGGCGCTCGCCCGTCACGGCGCGCGGCGCGGCGGCTGGCTCGCGCTGCGGCGTGTCTCCCGCTGCCATCCTCTCGGCGGCAGCGGGATCGACAACGTTCCCGATTAGCCCTGGGCCTCGATCACGCCGCAGGCGATCCGTCCGCCGGCACCCGCTTCCTTGCCATAGCTGTCGGGATTCTCGTGGATGATGATCGCGGAGCCGTCATCATCGAGAAGCATCCCCTCCTGGCCTTCCTCGAGCGAGACCGATGCCGTGAGCACGTCTGCCTTGGCCATGCCGTTCTCGTCGGCGAAGATGTTGGGCATGTCGCCCGCGTGGGGTCCGGCCTCGTTCTCGAATCCATGCTCGGCGCCGTCCGGATTGAAATGGTCACCCGCGGCGGCGAAATCGGGGCTGCACGATCCGGTCTCGTGGATATGGAAGCCATGGGCGCCGGCCGGCAGGCCCTGCGCATCGAGCTTGACGAGCACGCCGTTCGGGGTCTGCATCAGGGTCACGGTCCCGATCTCGGTCTGGCGGTCGTTCTTGAGGGACGCGGTCGCCTCGGCGGCGATGCCCGCGGCGGGGGCGATCGCAAGGGCGAGGGCGATCATCGGCAAAGGTCTGAACATCGAAAATCTCCTGGCTGGGTGACATGGAGCGAAACGCCCATGCGTATGGCCCAATTCCCCGCGGTGCCGCCAGTTCCCCTCGGCGGCGCGCCGTGACATAAACCCGCTCGACTGCGAGGACCGAACCGATGCGCGACCATACCGACGAAATCCACCCGCTTTTCGCGGGCGCCCCGACGAGCACCGAGTTCCGCAAGCTGCGCAAGCGCATCGTGCGGCAGACCCGCGAGGCGATCGAGCAATACGGGATGATAGAGCCCGGCGCGCGCTGGCTCGTCTGCCTGTCGGGCGGCAAGGACAGCTATACCCTGCTGGCGGTTCTGCACGAGCTGCAATGGCGCGGTCTTCTGCCGGTCGATCTCCTGGCGTGCAATCTCGACCAGGGGCAGCCGGGCTTTCCCGCGACGGTCCTGCCGCAATTCCTCGAGGCGCGGGGCGTGACGCACCGGATCGAGTACCGGGACACCTATTCCATCGTCATGGAAAAGACCCCGGCGGGGCGTCCCTTCTGCGCTTTGTGCTCGCGGCTGCGGCGGGGCAACCTCTACCGCATCGCGCGCGAGGAAGGGTGCTCGGCGGTGGTGCTCGGCCATCACCGAGACGACATCCTCGAGACCTTCATGATGAACCTGTTTCACGGCGGGCGTCTCGCGACGATGCCCCCGAAACTGGTGAACGAGGACGGCGACCTCTTCGTCTACCGCCCCCTCGCCCACGTGGCCGAGGCCGATTGCGAGAAGTTCGCGCGCGCCATGGACTACCCCATCATCCCCTGCGATCTGTGCGGCAGCCAGGACGGGTTGCAGCGCCAACAGGTCAAGCGGATGCTCGACGAGTGGGAACGCAACAGCCCCGGCCGCAGGCAGAAGATGTTCGGCGCGCTGAGCCACGCCAATCCGAGCCACCTTCTCGATCCCGCGCTCTTCGATTTCGCCGCCCTGGCCCGGCCGGACCCCGCCGGCTGATCGCCCCCTCTCCTGCCGCCCCGTCCCGCGCGGGGGGCCGCCTCCATCCCGCCGCGCAGGCGTGCCGTGACGGCGGGCCGCGGGCCGCGAGGGGGGAACGGGCTTGACCTTTGGCCTGCGGCCCTATTGAACGCGCAGGATGCGAAAAACACAGGTGGCGGGTCCCTCATGGACGATCAGAACAAGAATCTCATTCTTGCAACCGGGCTGAGTTTCCTCGTGATCCTCATCTGGTTCTTCTTCTTCCCCCCAGAAGAGCAGGTCACGGATCCGAACGCTCCGGCAACGGTACAGCAGGACGGCACCGCGTCCGGAACGGTCGCAGGCGCGCCGCCCGTGATCGCGCCCGCCCCCGGTCAGCAGGCCCCGCAGGGCGCCCCGGCCGCCGCGCCCGAGGACGCGCCGCGCCTGGCCATCGAAACCCCCAGCCTCACCGGCTCGATCTCGCTGAACGGCGCGCGGATCGACCGCCTGCTGCTCAACAATTACCGCGAGACGCTCGCCCCCGATTCCGACCTTGTGAACCTGCTCTCGCCGGTCGGCGGGCCCAACCCCTATTACGCGCTCTTCGGCTGGGCGCCCGGCGGCACGCTCGGCTACGAGGACGTGCCGGGCCCCGACACGACCTGGTCGCTCGTCGACGGCGAGACGCTGACCCCCGAAACCCCGGTCACGCTGGCCTGGGACAACGGCAAGGGCCTCGTTTTCAATCGCAAGATCAGCATCGACGAGAAGTACATGTTCTCGGTCGAGCAGACGGTGCAGAACAACACGCAATCCGCCGTGCGCATGGCGCCTTACGGCCTCGTCGCGCGTCATGGCGAGCCCGAGACGGTCGGCTTCTTCATCCTGCACGAGGGCGTGGTGCGCATGTCTGACGGCGAGCTGCAGGAGGTCGATTACGACGACATGACCGATCTGGACATCGTCGCGCGTGAGGGCGCCCGCGCCGAGGTGCTCGACGTGGCCTCCGATGGCTGGATCGGCTTCACCGACAAATACTGGATGGCGACGATCATCCCGCCCGCCGGCACCCCCTTCGCCTCGGTCGTCAAATACGTGGACGGCGCCGCGATCTACCAGACCGAGGCGCGCCAGCCCGCGATGACGATCGAGCCCGGCGCGGCCGCCGCCACCTCCGTCAGGCTCTTTGCCGGCGCCAAGGAGTGGGAAACGATCCGCGCCTACGAGGCATCCGGCGTTCAGGGCTTCATCGACAGCATCGACTGGGGCTGGTTCTTCTTCCTGACCAAGCCGATCTTCGCGGTCCTGCACTGGCTCAACGGACTGATCGGCAACATGGGTTGGTCGATCATCGTGCTGACGCTGATGATCAAGGCCGTGCTCTTCCCGCTTGCCTACAAATCCTACGTCTCGATGGCGAAGATGAAGGAACTCCAGCCGGAGATGGAGAAGATCAAGGAGAAGACCGGCGATGACCGGATGAAGCTCCAGCAGGAAATGATGGCGCTCTACAAGAAGGAGAAGGTGAACCCCGCTTCGGGCTGCCTGCCGATCCTCCTGCAGATCCCGATCTTCTTCTCGCTCTACAAGGTGATCTTCGTCACGCTCGAGCTGCGCCACGCGCCTTGGATCGGCTGGATCCGCGACCTGTCGGCCCCCGATCCCAGCTCGATCCTGAACCTCTTCGGCCTGCTGCCCTACGACACGCCGAGCCCCGAATCGATCTTCTTCATCTTCTCGCTGGGGATCCTGCCGATCCTGCTCGGGATCTCGATGTGGCTGCAGCAAAAGCTCAACCCCGCCCCCACCGATCCCACGCAGGCGATGATCTTCGCCTTCATGCCCTGGGTCTTCATGTTCATGCTGGGCAGCTTTGCCAGCGGCCTGGTGCTCTACTGGATCGCGAACAACACGATCACGTTCACGCAGCAATACCTGATCATGCGCAGCCAGGGCTACAAGCCGGACGTCTTCGGCAACATCAAGCGGGGCTTCCGCCGCAAGAAGCCAGCGGCCACGAAATGACCGCGACCCTCGGCGCGATCTGGCGTCACCCGATCAAGGCGCATGGCCGCGAAGCCATCGACCGGGTGAGCCTGCGCGCCGGGGAGGCGATGCCGATGGACCGCGTCTGGGGCGTGCTGCACGAGGGCGGGGCCGATCTGGCGGTGACGGAGCTGCGTGCCGGGGGCTGGGCGCCCTGTACCCGCTTCCTGCGCGCCGCCGGCACGCCCTCGCTCATGGCGATCGAGGCGCGGACCGACGGGGCCACGGGCGAGATCGAGCTTACCCATCCCGAGCGCCCGCCCCTTCGCTTCGATCCCGACAGGGAGGAGGCGCGGCTGCTCGAATGGCTCGCGCCGCTCGCGGAGCCGGGCCGTGCCGCGCCGTGCCGCCTCGTGCGCGGCGGCCAGGCACTGACCGACAACGCGGCCCCCTCGCTTTCCATCGCGTTCCGCAGTTCGCATGACAGCCTTGCCACCGGAATGGGACAAAGCGATCTGTCGATGCTGCGCTGGCGCTGCAACCTCTGGATCGACGGCACGTCCCCCTGGGAGGAAAGCGGCTGGACAGGGGCGGAGCTGGCCATCGGCAGCGCGGTGCTCAAGGTGATCGAGCCGATCACCCGCTGCCGCGCCACCGCCGCCAATCCGCGGACGGGGCGCATCGATGCCGATACCCTGGGCGCGCTCGACGCGCTGGGGCATCGCGAATTCGGCATCCTGGCCGAAGTGATCAAATCCGGAGAGATCGCCACGGGCGACCAAGTGAGGCTATCATGACCACCCTGCCCTTCGAGATCGCCGAGGTGTCCGACGAGGACCGGGAGGCGGGGCGGCTGCTCTTTGCCGGCGAGACGCTCTTCGTGAAAGGCGTCGTCGCCATGGACGGGCTGCCGGAGGCCGACAGGCTCGAGCTGTGCTTCGCCGGGCGCTCGAATGTCGGGAAATCGACGCTGATCAACGCGCTGACCGGACGCAAGGCGCTCGCCCGCGCCTCGAACACGCCGGGCCGGACGCAGGAGATCAACTACTTCACCGCCGGGGCCTACTACATCGTCGACCTGCCGGGATACGGTTTCGCCAATGCCCCCGTGAAGGTCGTCGAGCAGTGGCAGAGGCTGATGAAGAACTACCTCTCCGGGCGCCAGACCCTGCGGCGGGCCTTCCTGCTCATCGATGCGCGTCACGGCATCAAGCCCGTGGATGACGAGATCATGACCCTGCTCGACCGCTCCGCCGTGACCTTCCAGGCGGTCCTGACCAAGGTGGACAAGCTGCGCGGCGACACCCGCGAGAAGACGCTCGAGCAGGTGCGCGCCGGCCTTGCCCGCCACCCCGCCGCCTATCCCGAACTGATCGTGACCTCGTCGGAGACCGGCGAGGGGATCGACGTGCTGCGCGGCGTCATCGCCGGGATCGACTGAACGCGCGGCGCGATGCCTCAGACATGCTGCCCGCCATTCACCTCGATCTCGGTGCCGGTCACGTAGGCCGATTGGCCTGAGCACAGGAAATGGATCACGTCGGCCACTTCCTCCGGCTGGCCCAGCCGGCGCATCGGCAGGCCGGCCACGATCCGGTCCGTGCCCGGTGACAGGATGGAGGTCTCGACCTCGCCGGGCGCGATGGCATTGACCCTGACGCCGAGCGGACCGAAATCATGGGCCATCTCGCGTGTCAGCGCCGCCAGCGCCGCCTTCGATGTGGCATAGGCCGCGCCGGCGAAGGGATGCACCCGCGCGCCGGCGATCGAGGTGACGTTGACCACGGCGCCTCCCGCCCCGGCCAGCTCGTCGCGCAGCCCCCGTGCGAGGACGACAGGCGCGAAGAAGTTGACATGAAAGACCTGCGCCCAGGTCGACAACTCCGTGCCGATCGTGTCGAGCCGCGCGCCATCCTCGCCCTTTGGCGAGATGCCGGCATTGTTGACCAGCGCATCGAGTTTTCCATCCTCGAGCTTCTCGCGGATCACCTCGATGGCGCGCAGCGTGTCCCTTGGATCGGCAAGGTCCACCTGCACGTGGTTGGCCTCGCCGCCGGGCCAAGGACAGCGCGCATCGAAGCCGTGGCGCGAGCATGTCAGCACCCGCCACCCCTCGGCCGAGAACCGCTTGACCGTCGCGTGGCCGATGCCGCGGCTCGCGCCGGTCAGGACCAGCACCCTTTGTCTTTCCTGCTCGACCGTCATTCCGCCTGCTCCCGCGCCTACCCCTTGAGCGGGGCAACGCATCAGACTACCAACAGGCAACCACGAGGGACAGACATGAAGATGCAGAACCGCACCCCAGAAGACTGGCTCGCAACCGCCAGCACGCTTTCCTCGGCCCTGCCCTACCTGCAGCGTTATGCCGGGGCGACGGTCGTCATCAAGCTCGGGGGCCATGCGATGGGCAGTGCCGAGGCGATGGAGGAATTCGCGCGCGATGTCGTCCTGATGAGCCATGTCGGGGTCAATCCGGTGATCGTGCATGGCGGCGGCCCGATGATCGAGGACATGCTGGCGCGGCTTTCGATCCCCACCACCAAGAAGAACGGCAAGCGCGTGACCGACGCGGCCACCGTCGAGGTGGTCGAGATGGTGCTCTCAGGACTGGTCAACAAGCGCATCGTCCAGGCCATCAATGGCCAGGGCGGCAAGGCGATCGGGATCAGCGGCAAGGATGCCAACCTGATGGTCTGCGAACAGACCGATCCCGAGCTCGGCTTCGTCGGCACCCCCGTCGATTGCAATCCCGGGCTGATCCGCGCGCTGCACGAGACGCGCATGATCCCGGTGATCGCGCCGATCGGGGCGGGACGCGAGGGCGAGACCTTCAACGTCAACGGCGACACGGCCGCGGGCGCCATCGCCGCCGCGCTCAAGGCCGACAGGCTGCTTCTGCTGACGGATGTGGCGGGGGTCAAGGACGGCGACGGCAACATCGTCACCGAGATGAGCCCCGACGTGATCCGCCAGATGACCGAGGACGGCACCATCGCCGGCGGCATGATCCCGAAGACCGAGACCGCGCTGCTGGCAATCGAGGAGGGCGTCCGGGCGGTTGTCATCCTCGACGGTCGCGCGCCCAATGCCTGCCTTCTGGAGCTTTACACCGAACATGGCGCCGGCAGCCTGATCCGCCGAACCCGGCCGTGAGCCGCGCCTGCCGCAGGGGCAGAACCCGGGAGGGGAACCGATGCCGCTTCGTCTGGGCCTGATGCGCCATGGCGAGGCGGAAGCGGCACCGCTGGGCCAGGACGATGCCAGCCGCGCCCTGACGCCGCGCGGCACGGCCGACGTGCGTGCCACCGCTCGCTGGCTGGTTGCCGAAGGGCACCTGCCCGGGCGTCTTCTGGTCTCCTCGGCGCGGCGCACGGCGCAGACCTGCGATGCCGTCTGCAGCATCTTGCAAACCGCGCCGGAGCGCCTCGATCTGCCCGATCTCTACCTCGCGGCGGCCTCGGAGATCCTGTCCGCGATCGCCGGCCAGCCGGCCGCCTCCCTCCTCGTGATCGGACATAATCCCGGCATCAGCATGCTCGCGGAGAGACTTGCCTCGGCGCGAGGCTCGACGGATGGCCTCGGCTCCTTCGAGCCCGGCAGCGTGATGATGTTCGAATGCGACCTGTCCTCCTGGTCGGATCTGAGTGCCGAGAATGCCTCGGTGATCGGTACGTTCAGCCCCTGATCGCATGCTGCGCGGCGTCTGCGCACCGCATCGGAAAAACGCCGGCCCGCCTTTGCGGTGCCGGCGCTCTGCTTCCTGCTTTTCGTCACCTGCCCGGCGGCGCGCCGGACCCTTCCGGGATCAGTGACCGAGGATCTGGCTCAGGAAAAGCTTGGTGCGGTCGCTCTTGGGGTTGTTGAAGAAGGCTTCGGGCTCGTTCTGCTCGACGATCTGGCCCTGGTCCATGAAGATCACGCGGTTGGCGACCTGCCGTGCAAAGCCCATCTCATGGGTCACGCAGAGCATGGTCATTCCCTCCTCGGCCAGCTCGATCATGGTATCGAGCACTTCCTTGATCATCTCGGGATCGAGCGCGGAGGTCGGCTCGTCGAAGAGCATGATCCGCGGCTTCATGCACAGCGAGCGCGCGATGGCGACGCGTTGCTGCTGACCGCCGGAGAGCTGTCCGGGATACTTGTTCGCCTGATCGGGAATCTTCACTTTCCTCAGGAAGTGCATCGCCGTCTCCTCGGCCTCCTTCTTGGGCGTCTTGCGCACCCAGATCGGCGCCAGCGTGCAATTCTCCAGGATGGTCAGATGCGGGAAGAGGTTGAAATGCTGAAAGCACATCCCGACTTCAGAGCGGATCCGGTCGATGTTCTTCAGATCGGAACTCAGCACCGTTCCGTCGACCGTGATGCGTCCCTTCTGATGCTCCTCGAGCGCGTTGATGCAGCGGATCAGGGTCGACTTGCCCGAGCCCGACGGCCCGCAGATGACGATGCGCTCGCCGCGGCGCACGGTCAGGTCGATGTCGCGCAGCACGTGGAAGGTCCCGTACCACTTGTTCATGTTCTCGATCTCGATGGCGATCTCGTCTGAGACCTTCATGGCCGAAGGTGCCGCTGATGCCTGAGCCGCCTGGCCGGATTGGATGTCGGTATGGGTCATCATCTGACCTCCCTTAGCGATGATCGGTCGCGAGCTTGCGCTCGAGCCACTGGGAATATTGCGAGATGCCGTAGCAGACCACGAAGAAGAGGAGCGCGGCGAAGCCGAAAAGCTCCCAATAGACGCCGTTCCAGTCCGTCGAGGCGAGGATCGGACCGCGGATCATGCCCACCAGGTCGAACATCGAGATGATCGAGACCAGTGTCGTGTCCTTGAAGAGGCCCACCGCCACGTTGACGATGCCCGGGATCGAGATCTTCAGGGCCTGCGGCAGGATGATCAGCCGCATCGCTTGGGCGTAGTCGAGCCCGAGGCTGTCGGCTGCCTCGTACTGGCCCCGTGGAAGCGCCGCGAGACCGCCCCGGATGACCTCGGCGATATAGGCCGAGGCGAACATGGTGATCATGATGATCACCCGCAGGATCAGGTCGAAATTGGTGCCCGGCGGCAGGAAATAGGCAAGGACCACATTCGCCACGAACAGCAGGGTGATGAGGGGAACGCCGCGAATGAACTCGATGAAGACGACGCAGATCCATTTCACGATCGGCAGCGAGCTCTGGCGCCCGAGCGCCAGGAGGATACCGATCGGAAGCGAGAGCGAGACGCAGACCACACCGAGGATCATGTTCAGCATGAAGCCGCCCATGTCGCGCGAGGGAACGCGCTCGAGCGCGAGGGAATCCGGCTCGGATGCGGCGGCGAGGCCGCCGAGCCACCAGACGAATAGCGCCACCACGAGCCCGGCGAGAAGACCGACCGCGAAACCGCGCTCCACCGCGCGGCGATAAGCGAAATAGCCCGCGATGACGCCGGCCAGGGCCATCACCGGGGTAAAGATCGTGCCACCCCAGATCAGCCAGTAGGCGGTGAAGGGATAGAGCGCCGTGACGATCAGCAGCCAGCGCGGCAGATGCGAAAAGAGCACCGGGGCGATGACCACCGCGAGCAGAAGGAGCGACAGCGTCGGGCGCCAGTATTCGGAAGGCGGATAGGAGAACCCGAAGAGAAGCTGGTTCCAGCGCTCCGTCAGAACCGCGAAGCAGCCGGCGCCGGAGCCTTGGAAGATCTCGCGGCACTCGCGGATGTTCGACGCGGTCCAGTTCCCCCCGAGGAGCCAGGGCAGGAAGCCCCAAAGGATATAGATCAGCAGGGCCAGGGCGAGCAGCGTCATGACGCTGTTCACAGCCCCCGAGAAGAGGTTCGCGCGCAGCCATTTGACAGGGCCCGCCTCGGCCGCGGGCGGAGGCACTTCCGGCAGGAAGCTTTCGCGCACGAAGGAGATGGATTCGGAATGGGTATCGCTCATCTCAGCGCTCCTTCAGGGACACGGAGGCGTTGTAGACATTCATCACCGCCGAGATCAGCAGCGAGATCATGAGGTAGAACAGCATCAGCAGCAGCACCGTCTCGATTGCGCGGCCGGTCTGGTTCAGCGTGATGCCGCCCAGCGTGGCGGTGATATCGGCATAGCCGACAGCGATCGCGAGCGAGCTGTTCTTGGTGATGTTGAGATAGTTCGAGATCAGGGGCGGGATGATGACCCTGAGCGCCTGTGGCAGGACGACGAGGTTCATGATCCGGCGGGGGCGCAGCCCGAGCGAGGCGGCCGCCTCCGTCTGGCCCTTGCTGACGGCCATGATGCCAGCGCGCACGTTTTCGGCGATGAAGGCGCCGGTATAGACCGACAGGGCGAGCCAGAGCGCGATGAGCGGGCGCTGGATCTCGAAGCCCCCCTGCAGGTTGAACCGGTTGGCCAGCACGTCGGGCATGTCGATGCCGATCGGCTGCCCGAGCAGGAAATAGGTCACGATGGCCGGGATCAGCAGGATGGCGACCGAGGGCCAGAAGACAGGGTAGAGCCTGCCGCTGTCATAGAGCGCCTTGCGCACGAAGCGGCGGTAGAGGAAGACGCCGACGATCGAGGCGAGGAAGACGCCGACCACCCAGATCGAGCCTTCGAGCCAGACGGGCGCGGGCGCGGTCAGACCCCTGTTGGTGAAGGCGAAGAACCCCAGGAAGAGCCCCCGCTCGGGATCGTCGCCAAGATAGACACGCGGGCTGGGCCCCTGCTGGACGATGGTTCCGATGATCAGGATCCAGATCAGGACGGGAACGTTGCGGAACGCCTCGACGTAGAGGGACATCACCTTCGCGACGAGCCAGTTGCTCGAAAGGCGTGCGACCCCGGCCACGACCCCGATCACCGTCGCGGTGAGACAGGCGAGCACTGCGACGAGGAGCGTGTTCAGCAGGCCGACCATCGCCGCGCGGAAATGGGTCGACTGGCTGGTATAGTCGATGAGCCGCTGGTTGATGTCGTAGCCCGCGGGCTCGCCAAGGAACTCGTAGCTGATGTTCAGGCCGGCGGCCGCGAGGTTGCTGACGAGGTTCATGCCGAGGAAGGCCATGAACCCGATCAGCAGCAGCAAGGCAATGAACTGGAATGTCAGACCGCGATAGCGCGTGTCATTGAGGAGCATGGACAAGCGAAAGCCGCCGTCCTGCTGCGGATCCGTGAATGTCGTCATCGGAACTATCCCTGTCGTGGGGTGCGGCGGCTGCTGGCACCGGCCCTGTCGGGCGGCACTGGGGTCGCTCTTGTCATTTGCTCGTCCGAGAAGGAAAGGGCGCGGACAATGCCGCGCCCTCCCGGTAGCGATGGATCAGCGGAAGGGGGGCGAGTAGAGCAGGCCGCCATCCGTCCACTGGGCGTTGAGCCCGCGTGCCAGACCGATCGGGGTGTTCTGGCCGATGTTCTTCTCGAACACCTCGCCGTAATTGCCGACCGCCATGATCGCGTTCTTGGCCCAGTCGTTCTCGAGGCCGAGCATCTCGCCAAGATTGCCCTCGGTGCCGAGCAGGCGGTTGATCTCGGGGCTGTCGCCGGCGGAGGCCGACATCTCGCCGACATTGGCGCTGCTCACGCCCAGCTCCTCGGCCGCGACGAGCGCGTTGAGGGTCCAGCGGACGATATCACCCCATTCGTTGTCGCCATGACGCACGAGCGGGCCGAGCGGCTCCTTGGAGACGATCTCGGGCAGGATCACGTGATCGCCCGGGGTCTCGAAGGTGGCACGCGTCGCGGCGAGACCCGAGGCGTCGGTGGTGTAGGCGTCGCAGGCACCCGCGAGATACTGCTGCTGCGCCTCGCCGTTGGTCTCGATCGGCACGGGCTCGTAGCTGATGTTGTTCTTGCGGAAGAAGTCCGCCAGATTCAACTCGGTCGTGGTGCCGGTCTGGATGCAGACGGTTGCGCCATCGAGCTCCTTGGCCGAGGTCACGCCGAGATCCTTGGGCACCATGAAGCCTTGGCCGTCATAGTAGTTGATGCCGGTGAACTCGAACTTGAGGTCGTTGTCGCGGCTGAACGTCCAGGTGGTGTTGCGCGCGAGCATGTCGATCTCGCCGGAGGCCAGCGAGGTGAAGCGGGTCTTGCCGGTGGTCGGGACGAACTCGACAGCATTGGGATCACCCAGAACGGCGGCGGCAACAGCACGGCAGAGCGCGACGTCGAACCCTTCCCAGTTGCCGTTCGCATCGGGCGCCGCGAAGCCGACGAGGCCGGTGGTAACGCCGCAATTGAGCTTGCCACGTTCCTTGACGTCCTCGAGCGTCGTTGCGGAGGCGGCGCCGGCCACGAGGGCGGCGGCCGAGACTGCGCCGAAGAATACGGTTTTTTTCATGTTATCCTCTTCCTGAGTTTTCCGTTCATTCCGAACGGTTTCACCCGGCCCTCCCCGGACCGTGTTCGTCTGACCGGGGCACCGCCCCGAATGCCAGCGAGAATGGTCGAAATCATCATGAGAGGTCAAGGCGTTGATCACCCCGGGCGATGGATCACACCCCCGAAAAGGCCTTGAAACCTAGTAAAACACCATGTTCCGTGGCGTTACGGCCGGTCCGCGGCCAGGCGGTGGAACCGTGCGGCATCCTCGAAGGCGCGGCCCTTGATCGCCGCCAACTCCTCCGCCTCCTCGTCGCGGCCCCATTGCTCGACCTGGAAGATCTCGTCGAGCCGGGAGAGGCGCCACAACTCTGCGGGTGGCAAATGCCCCTCGGCCGCGGCAAGACCGATGACGAGCGAGCCCGGCAGGCTCACCAGATCGTGAAAGCCCGCCAGTTCGAATGCGTCCATGGTGTGGATGGGTGCCGCCAGGGATGCGAGGGCGCCTTCGGGCTGCTCCACCGGCATCACCCCGGCGGCAAGCACGAGCCTTGCCCCGAAACGCTCCTGCGCCCAGTCGAGCAGCGGCTGCCATTGCGCCTGCTGGCGCTCGGCGAGGGCCTCCGGCTGCTGCGCGCGGTAGCACAGCAGGTCCGTCTCGCCATAGGCTGCGAGCATCTCCGCCACGGCCCGGCGCTGCGGGGCGACCTTGTCGATGGCCGAATTGGCGGTGCGGGTCATCGGCATGGTGTTGGGGTCGATCCGCTCACCCTGTTCGCGCCATTCGGCGGCGACCGCTTCGGCAAGGGCCTCCGTGGAGACGATCAGCGCCGATTTCGCGGGGGTGCGCACCGGCCGGCCGTCGAGCCTGACCCCGAAGCCGCCCTCCTCCTGCGCCACCTCGGCCTTGGTCCAGAACCTCTTGGGGGCCCATTCGCTCATCGTCCGCCTCTCAATCCTCGTCCTCGAAGGGATCGGCCGAGACATCCGAGGCACGCCATTCGAGCTGTTTCCAGGTCCGCGCCATATGTTCCGGCAGCGGCGCGGTAAAGGTCATGATCGCGCCCGTCACCGGATGCTTGATGGTGATCGAACGCGCATGCAGATGCAGCTTCTTGCTGATTTCGCCGCCGAGCTGGGCGCCCCAGCCATCGCCGAGATTTTCCTGTCCCGAGCCGCCATACTTGCCATCGCCGATGATCGGATGGCCAAGCTCGGCCATATGCGCGCGCAGCTGGTGGGTGCGTCCCGTCACCGGGACGAGCGCCACCCAAGCGGTGCGCCCCCCAAGTGCCGAGAGCACCGCGAAATCGGTGGTGGCGCGCTTCGCGCCTTCCGTCGTCTCCACCGCGCCGGGATGGATGCAGTGCATCTTTTCCGCCTCGCCCCGCGCGCCGTGCCCGGGCGCCTTCACCAGGCCGAAGCGGACCGTTCCCATCCGCGGATACGGAACCCCGGCCACTGCGGCCCAGTAGATCTTGCGCGTGGCCCGGTGGCGGAACGCCTCCGTCAGGCCCTTCGCCACCTGGCGCGTGCGGGCCAGAAGCAGCACCCCCGACGTATCCTTGTCGAGCCGGTGCACGAGGCGCGGCTTGTCCTCGTAGTCATCGCGCAACGCCTCGGCGAAACCGTCGACATGGCGGGTTTGCCCGCTGCCGCCCTGGCTCGGCAGTCCCGGCGGCTTGTTGATCACGATGATATGCGCATCCCTGAAGATCACCGCCTCGCGGATCAGCCGCGCATCCGCCTCGCTGACATGGGTGGCCGAGCGGTGATGCTCGGGCGCCGGCGCGTCGGGCAAGGGCGGCAGGCGCACCGCCTGCCCTTCCTCGAGCCGGGTCGCAGGCTTCACGCGTCCCCCGTCCACCCGGATCTCGCCCTTGCGGCAGAGTTTCTCGAGGCGTCCCTGCTGCACCTGCGGGAACCGCTTGCGCATCCAGCGATCGAGCCTCTGGTCGGCCTCGTCGGCGGTGATCGTGATCGTCTGGACTGCGCTCATGCGACAATTCCCCGTGCCAGGAGGAGACCCAGGAAAAGGGCCCCCATGGATGCGCCAACCGACAGCGTGACATAGGCCGCTGCCTGTCCCAGAAGCCCTTTTTCGAGCAGTGACACCGCCTCGAGGCTGAAGGCGGAGAAGGTCGTGAAACCGCCCAGCACCCCGGTCATGGCAAAGGGCGCCCAAGAGGCGCCGCGCTGGGCCAGGAGGACTGCCGCCACGCCCATCGCGAAACTGCCGGCGACATTCACCGTCAGCATGCCGAGCGGAAAGCCGGGACCCGTGACCCTGAGCACGGCCAGGCCCAGGAGATGGCGCGCCGCCGCGCCGATCGCGCCGCCGAGGGCGATCTGCAGAAGGATCGGGACATGGGGCAAGGCTGAACTCATCACGGCTGCATCGTCCGGTTGGCCGGGCTTGTCAACTCTCGCGCCGGGCCCGCAGCTTGACGAACCAGTCGAGGCGCTTCTTCAGCTCGCGCTCGTAGCCCCGCTCGACCGGGAGGTAGTAGACGCCACGCGCCATGCCGTCGGGAAAGTAGTTCTGGCCGGAGAACCCGTCCTCGGCATCGTGGTCATAGGCGTAACCCTCGCCGTAACCCTGCTCGCGCATCATCGCCGTGGGGGCGTTCATGATATGCTTGGGCGGCGGCGCGCTGCCGGTCTGGCGCGCCGCCGCGCGGGCCGCCTTGTAGGCGGCGTAGCCGGCATTGGATTTCGGCGCGAGGGCGAGATAGGCGACGGCCTGGGACAGGGCAAGCTCCCCCTCGGGACTGCCGAGCCGCTCGAATATCTCCCATGCATGCAGGCAGATGCTCTGGGCCTGCGGATCGGCGAGGCCGATATCCTCGACCGCCATGCGGGTGATGCGCCTGGCGAGGTAGCGGGGGTCCTCTCCCCCCTCCAGCATCCGCGCGAGCCAGTAGAGCGCGGCATCGGGATCGGAGCCGCGCACCGATTTGTGCAGGGCCGAGATCAGGTTGTAATGCGCATCGCCCGACTTGTCGTATTGTGCGGCACGGCGCATCAGGCGCCGGGTGAGCGCGCCCGTATCGAGTGGCGCGGCCGGGTCCATCGCCGCCACCTGCTCGATCAGGTTGAGTGCCGCGCGCCCGTCGCCATCAGCCATCTCCAGCAAGGCCTCGCGCGCGGGACCGGTCAGCGGCAGCGGCCGGCCAAGCTCCTTCTCGGCCCGCTGCGCAAGGTGCTCCAGGTCGGCCAGGCCAAGACGGTCGAGCACGAGCACCTGCGCCCGGCTCAGAAGCGCGGCATTCAACTCGAAACTGGGATTCTCCGTCGTCGCCCCGACAAGCAGGATCGTCCCATCCTCCATATGCGGCAGGAAGCCGTCCTGCTGCGCCTTGTTGAAGCGGTGGATCTCGTCGACGAAAAGCAGTGTCCCCTGCCCGTTCGCGTGTCTGTGCCCGGCCGCGTCGAAGACCTTGCGCAGCTCGGCGATGCCGGTGAAGATCGCGCTGATCTGCACGAAATGAAGGTCCGTCTGCGCCGCGAGAAGCCGCGCGATCGTCGTCTTGCCCACGCCGGGCGGCCCCCACAGGATCAGTGACGACAAGGCCCCCGCCGAGAGCATCGCCCCGAGCGGCGCATCGTGTCCAAGGACCTGCTGCTGGCCGATCACCTCGTCGAGCGTGGCCGGGCGCAGCCGGTCGGCAAGGGGGCGCGGCCCGGGCCGCTTGCCCCGGACGGAGGCGGCATCATCGGCGGCGGCGGCCCCCGTCGCGCCCGTATCGAACAGATCGGCCATGGCTCATGTTCTAGGCAGGCGCCCGGCATTTGGAAAGGGCGCCCTGTCCCTAGATCAGGCCGCTCTCCTTGGCGCGGCGCACCGCCTCGGCCGTCGTCCTGGCCTGCAACCGCTCACGCGCGGATGCCAGGCGCAGCTTCAGCGCGCTTTCGGAGATGCCGAGCTCGGCGGCGGCGCTGGTATGGCGGTGCCCGGCGGCGATATGCGACAGGGCGGCGAGCTGCGCATTCGTCAAGGCGACCTTCGGCGGGGTGAGATCGTGCAGGCGCGCGCCGATCCGTTCGAGTTCGCCGATCTCCTCGTCGGTATGCTCCCGGTCGCCGCGCGCACTGCTGATCACGGATCTCGAGCCGATGGCCCCGACGGAAACGGTCGTGCCGAATTTCAGACCGTGACGCGCGGCATCGGCGAAGATCTCGAACGGATCGGGCAGGTCGGGATCGCTCCAACGCACGGCGCCCGTCGTGCTGAAGGCCCAGGCAACGGCCGGATCGCGCATCACATACCCTTGCGCCGTGTAGTGCTGGACCCAATCCTCGCCATAGGTCATGAACTGGTGGACGGGCGAGGTGAAGCGGATATGGAGCGCCGCGAAATAACCCGCGGTGGTCAACGCGGCGAGCTTGTCCAGTTCGGATTGGATGAGGTCGTGTTCCACTGGCGCCCTTTCCGTAATTGTGTCGCGACGGCCAATCGCATGGCCCGCCACATTCGGAACAAGTCGCCCTTCTTCGCTCGGCGAAGGCGACGTTTATCCCGGTATACATTTATACAAATAGCAAAATGAGCGGGTTTCATAGTGTTGTGTTAATTTATGCCTAACGAAGTGACCCGCTTGTGCCACCGGGCATAAAAAAGCCCCGCACAATGGCGGGGCTTTCGCAACAATCCTGTCAAATCAGGCAGATCACGCCTCGACAGCGTCTTCCTCTGCGAGACGGGCACGGTCGCCGGCGCCTTTCGCGTCGACGTCCCGATCGACGAATTCGATGATCGCCATCGGGGCCATATCACCATAACGGAAACCGGCCTTCAGGACGCGGACATAGCCACCCTGACGCTCGGCGTAGCGGGGGCCCAGCACGTCGAAGAGTTTCGCCACGTAGGCGTCCTGCTTCAGGCGGCTTGCGGCCTGGCGGCGGGCGTGCAGATCGCCGCGCTTGCCCAGCGTGATCAGCTTCTCGATGATCCGCTTGAGTTCCTTCGCCTTGGGAAGGGTCGTCTTGATTTGCTCATGCTCGATGAGCGAGCCGGCCATGTTCGCGAACATCGCCTTGCGATGCTCGTGGGTGCGGTTCAGGCGGCGGTAGCCTCTTGCGTGACGCATGGGTCTCTTCTCCTATTTTGCTTTGTCCGGCGATCCGATGCGTGTCGGCCGCTCCGTTGGGGCGGAATTGCCCTGGGTCGTCGTCGCGGCGGGCAGACCCCGCCGGGCGTTATGGCGAAGCGGCAGGGCCGCCTCGCCATGTCTTTCAGAACTGGTCTTCGAACTTCTTGGCCAGGTCCTCGATGTTCTCGGGTGGCCATTCCTCGACATCCATCCCGAGATGCAGGCCCATGCCCGAGAGCACTTCCTTGATCTCGTTGAGCGATTTGCGCCCGAAGTTCGGGGTACGGAGCATCTCGGCTTCGGTCTTCTGGATGAGATCGCCGATATAGACGATATTGTCGTTCTTCAGGCAGTTGGCCGAACGGACAGACAGTTCCAGCTCGTCGACCTTCTTGAGAAGGAGCGGGTTGAACTCCAGCCCGTCATCGTCGTCCTGGCGCGTCGCCTGGTCGGGCTCGTCGAAGTTGACGAAGATCGACAGCTGGTCCTGGATGATCCGCGCGGCATAGGCCACGGCATCATCAGGCGTGACCGAGCCGTCGGTCTCGAGCTTGAGGGTCAGCTTGTCATAGTCCAGCACCTGGCCCTCGCGGGTGGGCTGCACGTCGTAGCTGACCTTCTTGACCGGCGAATAGATGGCGTCGATCGGCATCAGGCCGATGGGCGCATCGTCGGGACGGTTCTTGTCGGCGCTGACATAGCCCTTGCCGGTATTGACCGTCAGTTCCATGAACAGGTCCGCACCATCGTCGAGATGGCAGATCACATGCTCGCGGTTCAGGATCTCGATCCCGGCACTGTCGGAGATGTCCCCGGCGGTGACGACCATCGGGCCCTTGGCGGAGATCGACAGGCGCTTGGGCCCCTCGACATCCATGCGGATCGCGACGCCCTTGAGGTTCAGGACGACATCGGTAACATCCTCGCGAACGCCCGCGATCGAGGAGAACTCGTGCAGGACGTTGTCGATCTGAACGCTGGTGATGGCCGCACCCTGAAGGCTGCTCATCAGAACCCGGCGCAGGGCGTTGCCGAGGGTCAGGCCGAAACCGCGCTCGAGCGGTTCGGCGATCACCGTGGCCTGACGCTGACGGTCGTCGCCGGGCTTGACCACGAGCTGCGTCGGCTTGATCAGTTCCTGCCAGTTTTTGTGAAGCATGTTTGTCTCCTCAATTCCCGTCGGTCGCCCATGTCCAAAGCGACCGACACCCGAGGTTCAGAAATGACAAAATCAGGCCGCGGCAAGCCGCGGCCCGAGACTGTAGCAGTGCAGATCAGACGCGGCGGCGCTTCGGCGGGCGGCAGCCGTTATGGGCAATCGGCGTCACGTCACGGATCGACGTGATGTTGAAGCCGGCGGCGGCCAGCGCGCGCAGAGCCGATTCGCGGCCCGAGCCGGGGCCCTGGACCTCGACCTCGAGGGTGCGGACGCCATGCTCCTGCGCCTTCTTGCCGGCGTCTTCGGCGGCCATCTGGGCAGCATAGGGGGTCGACTTGCGCGATCCCTTGAAGCCCATGGTGCCGGCCGAGGACCAGGCGATGGCGTTGCCCTGAACGTCGGAGATCAGGATCTTGGTGTTGTTGAAGGACGAGTTCACATGAGCAACGCCTGCGGCGATGTTCTTGGAGACCTTCTTCTTGACGCGACGATCACGTGCCATTGGTCAGACCCTCCCTTATTTCTTCTTGCCGGCAATGGCCTTCGCGGGGCCCTTGCGCGTGCGTGCGTTGGTGTGGGTGCGCTGACCGCGAACCGGCAGGTTCCGGCGGTGACGCAGACCGCGATAGCAGCCCAGATCCATCAGGCGCTTGACGTTCATCTGCGTCTCGCGGCGCAGGTCGCCCTCGACGGTGTAATTCGCGTCGATATGCTCACGGATGGACAGGACTTCCGCGTCGCTCAGTTCGTTGACCCGGCGGGTCGCGTCGATGCCGACGGCCTCGCAGATCTGCTGGGCCGAGCTGGGGCCGATACCGGTGATGTAGGTGAGCGCGATTGGAACTCGCTTGGCTGTCGGGATGTTGACGCCGGCAATACGTGCCACGTGTGCTTTCCTTTCGTTGCGGTTCCGTAATGCCGGAACCTTTTTTCACAACGGCGGCCGGACAGGGTGTTCCGGGGCGCTGCTGAATTCGGATGACGGCAAGCCGCGCGGGCATTCCCCGCGGCATGCGATTCCCAGTTGGGATGGCGTCGATTAGTAGGGTTTCGGCGGGGCGTCAAGGCCCCGGCCGACTTTACGACAGATGCCCGGCGATGGCGGCGGAGACATCGTCGATCTCGCCCAGCCCGTCGACCACCTTGAGCTTGCCCTTGGCATGGTAGTAGCCGATCAGCGGCGAGGTCTTCTTGTAATATTCCATCAGGCGCTGCTTGAGGCTTTCGGCGTTGTCATCGGCGCGCCGCTTGAAATCCTCGGCGCCGCATTTGACGCATTTTCCATCGGCGGGAATGGGGCGGGTCACATCGTTATAGACCTCGCCGCAATTGCCACAGGTGGAGCGGCCGGAAATGCGCGCCACGAGCGCGGCGTCGTCGACGCGCATCTCGATCACCGCGTCGAGATCCTGCCCCTTGCGCGCAAGCAACTCGCCAAGCGCATCCGCCTGGGCCAGCGTGCGGGGGAAGCCGTCGAAGATGAACCCGCCCGTCGCGCCCGCCTCGAGTTGTTCCTCGATGAGGCCGATCACGATCTCGTCGGTGACAAGTTCACCGCGATCCATGACCTGGGCCACCCGATTGCCCATTTCCGTTCCCGATGAGCGCGCCGCACGCAGCATGTCGCCGGTGCTCAGCTGAACCATGCCGCGCTGCTCGGTGAGAACCCGGGCCTGCGTGCCCTTGCCCGCGCCCGGCGCGCCGAGGAGAATGATGTTCATCGTCTAGCCGTCCCTTTCTTGCCGCGTTTCTTGCCCCGCAGCTGCGATTTCTCGATCAGCCCCTCATATTGATGGGCAAGCAGATGTGACTGCACCTGCTGAATCGTGTCCATGGTCACTGACACGACGATCAGCACGGAGGTGCCGCCGAAATAGAACGGTATGGCAAGCTGCGAGCGCAGGATCTCGGGGAAGAGGACCACCGCCGCGAGATAGGCCGAGCCGAGGACGAGGATGCGTGTCACGACGTAATCGAGATATTCCTCGGTCCGCTTGCCCGGACGGATGCCGGGGATGAAGCCGTTCTGACTCTTCAGGTTCTCGGCCACGTCCTCGGATTTGAACGCGACATTCGCCGTGTAGAAATACGTGAAGAAGACCACCATCGCGACCATGAACAGCAGGTAGAGCGGCTGGCCGGGTCCGAAATAGGCGAGGATGGTGGACATGACCGGTCCCGTTGCCGAACCGCTGAACGTGGCCAGCGTCGTCGGCAGCAGGAGCAGCGACGAGGCGAAGATCGCCGGGATCACACCCGCGGGGTTCACCTTGATCGGAAGATGCGAGGAGCCGCCGTCATAGACCTTCATGCCGACCTGCCGGCGCGGATACTGGATGTGGATCTTGCGCAGGGCACGCTCCATGAACACCACGAAGGCGATCACGGCCGTCACCATCAGCAGAACACCGAGGATCACGGCAGGGCTGATCGCGCCCGAGCGGCCGGAGGCGAAGAACTGCGCCAGGGCGGCGGGAACCTCGGCGATGATGCCGACGAAGATGATCAGCGAGATGCCGTTGCCGATGCCGCGCTGGGTGATCTGCTCGCCCAGCCACATCAGGAACATGGTGCCCCCGACGAGGGTCACGACCGTCGCGGCGCGGAAATACCAGCCCGGATCGCTCACGAGACCGCCCGCCTCGAGGCTGACGGCCAGACCGTAGGCCTGGAAGGTGGCAAGGAACACGGTGCCGTAGCGCGTATACTGGTTGATCTTCTTGCGGCCCTGCTCGCCCTCTTTCTTGAGGCTCTCGAGCTGGGGCACCATCGCGGTCATCAGCTGCACGATGATCGAGGCAGAAATGTAGGGCATGATCCCGAGAGCGAAGATGCCCATCCGGCTGATCGCGCCGCCGGTGAACATGTTCAGAATGCCGCCCAGACCGGCAGAGGCCTGCTCCATGAAATCGCGCAGGGCCGTGCCGTCGATGCCGGGCACGGGGATGTAGGTCCCGAGGCGATAGACGATCAGAAGGCCCACGGTAAACAGGATTCGGCTGCGAAGCTCGGTCGCCTTCCCGAAGGCGCCCCAGCTCATGTTCGCGGCCATTTGTTCGGCGGCAGATGCCATGTCGGGTCTCTTTCATACAGGCGCCGCCGAACGGTCTCCCGATCGGCGGCGCTAGGAAAACTCAGAACCGGATGTAAGCGGCGCGAAGGCCGCCCACAACCTATTATTCCGCCGGTGCCGCCTCGGCTGCCTTGACCGAGACCGATCCGCCCGCCTTCTCGATGGCCTCGACGGCCGATTTGGAGGCGCCGGTGACGCTCAGCGAGATCTTGGACGTCAGCTCGCCCTTGCCGAGGACACGCACGCCGTCACGCACGCGGCGCACCAGGCCCGAATCGACCAGCTCGGTCTCGGTGATTTCCTCGCCCAGCTTGCCCGCATCGATGAACTTCTGGATCAGGCCCAGGTTCACGACGGCGTAGCGCTTGGCGTTGATGTTGTTGAAGCCGCGCTTGGGAAGACGCTGGTAGAGCGGCATCTGGCCGCCCTCGTAGCCCTTGATCGCCACGCCCGAGCGGGACTTCTGGCCCTTGATGCCGCGGCCGGCGGTCTTGCCCTTGCCGGAGCCGGCGCCACGGCCGACCCGCATCCGCTTCTTGGCCGCGCCGGGATTGTCGTGCAGTTCATTCAGTTTCATGTCGCTTCTCCTCTTGCCGGAAACGGTCCCGAAGCGAGTGGACCGGACACGGCTTTGCTTGATGGAAATCGGTCCTTCGCAGACCACGAGCGGCGTATAGGGGATAAGACGGGGCCTTGGCAAGGGGCGCCGCGTGCATACCGGGATGCGGCCGGGGCCCCTGCCCTGCGGCCCGTGCCGCGCGCCCGCTCCCGATCCGGGCACGCCCCTGTGGGTGCGGCATTTCCAAGAGCGCCCGTGATCGCCCCGAGCACCGCACCTTGCCGAAGGAGCCACGGAAACGGAAAAAGCCGCACCCCGGTGGGATGCGGCCTCACGCTGTCTCGTCACGCGCGGTGAGCGATCAGCCTTTCTCTTCGACGATCTGCACGAGGTGCGGGATCGAGTTCACCATGCCGCGAACGGAGGGGGTATCCTCCAGCTCACGGGTGCGGTGCATCTTGTTCAGGCCGAGACCGACCAGCGTCGCGCGCTGCTTGGCGGGGCGGCGGATCGGCGAGCCGACCTGCTTGACTACGATAGTTGCCATGGTTTCAAGCCTCCTCGGCGACCTGGTCGGAGGCGGCAGGCGCCTCGTCCCGCTTGGGCAGAATGTCCGCGACCTTCTTGCCACGACGCTGCGCGACCGAACGGGGGCTCGCCTCGTTCTGCAGACCGTCGAGCGCGGCACGGATCATGTTGTAGGGGTTCTGGCTGCCGATCGACTTGGCGACCACGTCCTGAACGCCGAGCATCTCGAAGACGGCACGCATCGGGCCACCGGCGATGATGCCGGTACCCTGGGGTGCGGTCCGCATGAAAACCTTGCCGGCGCCGTGGCGGCCATGCACGTCGTGATGCAGGGTCCGGCCATCGCGCAGCGGCACGCGGATCATGTTGCGCTTGGCGCTTTCGGTGGCCTTGCGGATGGCCTCAGGGACCTCCTTGGCCTTGCCCTTGCCGAAGCCGACACGGCCACGCTGGTCACCCACGACGACGAGTGCGGCGAAGCCGAAGCGCTTGCCGCCCTTGACGGTCTTGCTGACGCGGTTGATCGCGACAAGGCGATCGGCGAATTCGGGGGTCTCGTCGCGCTGGTTGCGGCGACCGCCACCCCGGTTGTCATCTCTGGCCATATACGGCTCCTTCATTGCCCCTCGGGGCGCGGTATTGTCCGATCGCGGTGGGTTCACGGCCGCGTCCCAAGGACGCCCCCCCGGATCATCGAGGCGGCACACCGGAGCGCGCCGCCTGCAACTTCTTGGATCAGAGCTTGAGCCCTGCTTCGCGTGCGGCTTCGGCCAGGGCCTTCACCTTGCCGTGGAACAGGAAACCGCCACGGTCGAAATAGGCGGCTTCGATGCCGGCCTTTTTCGCCCGCTCGGCGATCGCCGTGCCGACCTTCGCGGCAGCGTCGACATTGTTCTTGCCGACCACGCCCAAATCCTTCTCCAGCGAGGAGGCGGAGGCGAGCGTGACACCGTTCACGTCGTCGATCAGCTGAACGCTGATGTTCTTGTTCGAGCGATGAACGCTGAGGCGCGGACGCCCTGCATTCACCTTGCGAAGTTTGTTCCGAACGCGCAGGCGGCGCTTCAGAAACAGATCTCTTTTGCTGTTTGCCATCTACCCGTTCCTTACTTCTTCTTGCCTTCCTTGCGGAAGATGAACTCGCCCTTGTAGCGGATACCCTTGCCCTTGTAGGGCTCGGGCTTGCGCCATTCGCGGATATTCGCCGCGACCTGGCCCACCAGCTGCTGGTCGATCCCTTCCACGGTGATCTCCGTCTGCTTGGGCGCAGTCACGGTGACCCCCTCGGGCACTTCGAAATCGACATCGTGGCTCAGGCCCAGGTTGAGCTTGAGCACGTTGCCCTGCATCTGGGCGCGGTAGCCCACACCCTGGATCTCGAGCTGCTTCTTGAAGCCGTCGCTCACGCCGGTCACGAGATTTGCGACCATGGTGCGCGACATCCCCCATTGCTGACGTGCCCGCTTGGAGCCGCCGCGCGGGGTGACCGAGATCGCGTTGTCTTCGACGCTGATCGACACGTCGTCTGTTGCGGTGAAGCTGCGGGTGCCCTTGGGCCCCTTCACCTCGACCGTCTGGCCGCTGACCGTGGCGCTGACGCCGGAGGGCAGCTCGACGGGACGTTTTCCGATACGAGACATGATGTCCTCCTTAGAATACGGTGCAGAGCACTTCGCCGCCGACATTCGCATTGCGCGCCTTGGCATCCGACATCACGCCCTTGGGGGTCGAGACGATCGACACGCCGAGGCCCTGACGGACGGAGGGAAGGTCGCGGACGCTCATGTAGACGCGGCGGCCGGGGGTGGAGACGCGCTTGATCTCGCGGATCACGGGCGTGCCCTCGTAGTATTTCAGGCCGATCTCGAGCGCGGGGTGACCATTCTTGTCGGTGGTCTCCTCGTAGCCGCGGATGTAGCCTTCATCGACCAGTACATCGAGAACCCAGGCACGAAGCTTGGAGGCCGGGGTGCTGACGGTGGTCTTGCCGCGCATCTGGTTGTTGCGGATGCGGGTCAGCATATCGCCGATAGGATCGTTCATCTGAAAACCTCCTTACCAGCTGGATTTCACGAGGCCGGGGATCTGGCCGTTGGAGCCCAGATCCCGCAGCGCGATACGCGACATTTTCAGCTTGCGGTAATAGGCGTGCGGACGCCCCGTCAGCTGGCACCGGTTGTGAAGACGGGTGGCCGAGCTGTTGCGCGGCAGTTTGGCAAGCTTCAGGCGCGCCTTGAAGCGCTCTTCCATCGGCTTGCTCTCGTCATTCGCGATTTCCTTCAGCTCGGCGCGGCGGGCAGCATACTGCTCGACCATGCGCTGACGCTTCTTCTCGCGTTCGATCATTGCTTTCTTCGCCATGATGTCTCTCCCAGGCTCAGCTGTTGAACGGCATGTTGAAGTGCTTCAACAGCGCCTTGGCTTGCGCGTCGTCGGGCGCGGTGGTGCAGATCACGATATCGAGGCCCCAGACTTCATCGACCTTGTCGAAGTTGATCTCGGGGAACACGATATGCTCCTTCATGCCCATGGCGTAGTTGCCACGTCCATCGAAGCTCTTGCCGTTCACGCCGCGGAAGTCGCGGATGCGGGGCATCGCCACGGTGATCAGACGGTCGAGGAATTCGTACATCCGCTCGCCGCGCAGCGTGACCTTGGAGCCCAGGGGCATGTCTTCACGGACGCGGAAGCCGGCAATCGACTTCTTCGCCTTGGTGATGACGGCCTTCTGACCGGCGATCGCGGTCAGGTCTTCCTGAGCCGATTTCGCCTTCTTGCTGTCGCGGACCGCCTCGGCGCCGGCGCCGATGTTGAGCACGATCTTGTCGAGGCGCGGGATCTGCATCTCGTTCGAGTAGCCGAACTCTTCCTTCATCGCCGCACGGATCGTGTCGACATAAAGGGTCTTGAGACGCGGGGTGTAATTGGTGGTGTCGAGCATCAGATCGTGTCCCCCGTGGTCTTGGCGAAGCGGACCTTCTTGCCGTCTTCCTCACGGAAGCCGACGCGCGTGGCCTTGCCGTTGGCATCGACCATGGCGAGGTTGCTCAGATCGATCGGCATCGCCTGAGGAACGCGGCCGCCCTGGCTCGTCTGGGTCTGCTTGGTGTGACGGATCGCGACGTTGACGCCATCGACCACGGCCTTGCCCGCCTTGGGGCTCACCGAGGTAATCTCACCCTGCTTGCCCTTGTCCTTGCCGGACAGGACGACGACCTTGTCGCCTTTTTTCAGTTTCGCGGCCATCAGAGCACCTCCGGAGCGAGCGAGATGATCTTCATGAAGCTTTTCGCGCGCAGCTCACGAACCACGGGCCCGAAGATACGGGTGCCGACCGGCTCGTTGTTGTTGTTGAGGATGACGGCGGCGTTACGATCGAAGCGGATCGCGGTGCCGTCCTCGCGGCGGACTTCCTTCGCGGTGCGAACGACGACGGCCTTGCGAACGTCGCCCTTCTTCACGCGGCCGCGCGGAATGGCTTCCTTCACCGAGACGACGATGATGTCGCCGACGGACGCATATTTGCGCTTGGAGCCGCCGAGGACCTTGATGCACTGAACCCGGCGTGCACCCGAGTTGTCAGCGACATCCAGATTGGTCTGCATCTGGATCATGTGGTTTCTCCCGACCTGTGGGGGGCTCTATCGCCTTCTCCCCAGGGTTTCGATGGTACCGGAAGGATCACGCCTGGTCGGCGATGACTTCCCAGCGCTTGGTCTTCGAGACCGGGGCACATTCCTGGATACGCACCAGGTCGCCGGTCTTGAAGCTGTTCTGCGGATCGTGAGCCCGGTACTTCTTGGACTTACGGATGGTCTTCTTGAGCACGGGATGCGTGAAGCGGCGCTCGACGGAGACCGTGACGGTCTGCTCGTTGGCATCGCTGGTCACGGTGCCGGAGAGGATACGTTTGGGCATCGATCAGGCTCCCTGCTCGGTGGCCGCGGCGGCGGCCTTCTGGTTCAGTACGGTCTTCACGCGGGCGACGTCGCGGCGGACGTTGCGCATGCGCGCGGTGTTCTCGAGCTGGCTCGTGGCCTGCTGGAAGCGCAGGTTGAAAGCCTCTTTCTTCAGCGTGGCAAGCTGATCCTTCAGCTCGTCAGGCGTCTTGTCTTGCAGTTCCTTGGCGTTCATCGCCGGCTCCTTTCAACATCACCGGAAGGCCCCGCGAGGGGTCACCTGATTCCCGGTGGAGTGGGTGAATGGAGCGCGTATAGAGCCCATGCCCCCGAATCGCAACCCCGGAAGCTTCCCCTTGCGATAACGCCTCGCCGGAGCCCTGCAGCGCATGACCGGGCGCCATCGGGGCCGCGCCGGTCACCTCCGGCACTGCTGTTTCCGCCCATCGGCAAATTTATTTGGAACACTCGTCCGCCGCTTCCCGTTGGACGGGCAACTCACACCGTAACGGGAGACATGATATGAAACTGCTCGCAACCACCACTCTCGCCCTCGGCCTCGCAGCTGCCGGCGCCGCATCCGCCGAAACCCACGCGATGACGCCGATGACCAGCGCCGACATGATGGAGAACCGTGCCGAGCTGATCCGCAGCCGCGACATCACCGGCGGCGCCATCTACGCGTTCAGCGAAGGCATGAGCGAAGGCTTCGACGAAGCATCCATCTACGAAGAGGTCGGCGGCGACTGGAACGAGATCGGCGAGATCGAAGACGTGATCCTGTCGCGTGACGGCCAGATGATCGGTGTCGTCGGCGAAGTCGGCGGCTTCCTCGACATCGCGGACAAGCACGTGATGATCCCGGTCGAAGACGTTCGCCTCGTGGCCGTCGATGACCGCTCCTATGCGATCGTCACGCGGATGACCGAAGAGCAGCTCGAAGAGCTGCAGGGTGTCGACGAAGGCTTCTGGAACTGATCGACCGATCGTCGCCCCGCGTCACGGGCGCGCGGCACTGCAGGGGCGCGGAGGGAAACCTCCGCGCCCCTTTCGCATGACCTGAGGCCGCGCGACTAGTTCCAGCCGTAGTTGAAGGAAATGCTGATCCTGTCCTCCTCGGACATGTTCATCGGCACTTCGTGGCGCAGCCAGCTTTCCCACAAGAGCACCTCCCCCACCGTCGGCGCCACGTAGACGAAGGAGCGCAGCTCATCGCGCGCCTCGCCGCGGCGGGGCGGTGCGGCCATCATCATCGCAAGGCGCGGATCCTCGAACTTGATCGCGCTCGTCTCCGGCGGCATCGCGACATAGGTTGTCCCGCTGATCACCGAATGGGGATGGATATGGGCGGTGTGGATGCCGCCCTCCGGCAGGATATTGATCCACAGGGAATCGAGCGACAATGTCTTGCCGCCGAGATCGAAGTCGAGATCCTCGGCGAACGCGGCCACATGCGCGTCGAGCGCCTTGACCACATCGGCGAAGATGCTGAAGCGCCAGGGCAGATCGGTGAGCGAGGCGTAACTGGTATAGCCCGGAAAATCGTTGCGCTCGCACCAGTCCTGCCCGGCCTCGTCATCCTCGGCGATGGACAGGCACGAGGCCTCGAGCTCGGCCGCGTCGATCGGCGCACCATGGTCCGACAGCTTGGCCCGGTAGAGGCGCGTGGCGAAAAGCGATCTGATCTGTGACATGGGAAACCTGTTGATGTCGGATGTGAAAAAGGCCCCCGCCCTGTATGGCGGAGGCCTCCTGTCGATGTGCCGGCGCGGGAGCGTGCCCCGCCGCGCGGACCGGGATTACCAGTCTTCGCGCATCACCGTGCGGGTCTTGATCGGCAGCTTCATCGCGGCGAGGCGCAGGGCCTCGCGCGCGACGACTTCGCTGACGCCGTCGATCTCGAACATCACCCGGCCGGGCTTGACCTTGGCGGCCCAGAAATCGACCGAGCCCTTGCCTTTACCCATCCGAACCTCGGTCGGCTTGGAGGTCACGGGGGTGTCCGGGAAGATCCGGATCCAGACCCGGCCCTGACGCTTCATGTGACGCGTCATGGCCCGGCGTGCGGCCTCGATCTGGCGCGCGGTAACGCGCTCGGGCTGCACGGCCTTGAGGCCAAACGTCCCGAAGTTCAGGTCGGAGCCGCCCTTTGCCTGACCGCTGATGCGGCCCTTGTGCATCTTGCGGAATTTGGTGCGCTTCGGCTGAAGCATGGTTCAGTCCTCCTAGCGGCGGCCGCCGGCACCACGGGGTGCGGGGCCTTCTTGCAGTTCAGCCTGCTTGCGATCACGGGCCGCGGGATCGTGCTCGAGGATCTCGCCTTTGAAGATCCAGACCTTGATCCCGATGATGCCATAGGCGGTCTTGCCTTCGGCATGCGCGTAATCGATGTCGGCACGCAGCGTGTGCAGCGGAACGCGGCCCTCGCGGTACCATTCGGTCCGCGCGATCTCCGCGCCACCGAGACGGCCGGCGACGTTGACCCGGATGCCGAGTGCACCCATGCGCATCGCGTTCTGGACCGAGCGCTTCATGGCACGGCGGAACGACACGCGGCGCTCGAGCTGCTGGGCGATCGATTCGGCGACCAGCATCGCATCGAGCTCGGGCTTGCGCACCTCGACGATGTTGAGATGCAGCTCGCTATCGGTCATCGCGGCAAGCTTCTTGCGCAGCGTCTCGATATCCGCGCCCTTCTTGCCGATGATGACGCCGGGGCGGGCGGTGTGGATCGTGACGCGGCACTTCTTGTGCGGACGCTCGATGATCACACGGCTGATACCGGCCTGCTTGCATTCTTCCTTGATGAACTCACGGATCTTGATGTCCTCGAGGAGGAGATCACCGTAGTCCTTCGTGTCGGCGTACCAACGGCTGTCCCAGGTCCGGTTGACCTGGAGCCGCATGCCGACGGGATTGACCTTGTTACCCATTATGCCTGCTCCTCGACCTGGCGGACCTTGATGGTGAGTTCCGAGAACGGCTTGACGATCTTGCCGAACCGGCCACGGGCACGCGGACGGCCGCGCTTCATGGTCAGGTTCTTGCCGACATAGGCCTCGGCGACGACGAGCTCGTCCACGTCGAGATTGTGGTTGTTCTCGGCATTGGCGATCGCGGACTGAAGGCATTTGCGAACGTCGTCGCTGATGCGCTTCTTGTCGAAGGCCAGTTCGGTCAGGGCACGCTCGACCTTCTTGCCACGGATCATCGCGGCAACCAGATTCAGCTTCTGCGGGCTGGTACGAAGCATCCGGACTTTGGCCATCGCTTCGTTGTCGGCCACGCGGCGGGGATTCTTATCCTTGCTCATGGCTTACTTCCGCTTCGCTTTCTTGTCGGCAGCGTGACCATGATAGGTCCGCGTCGGCGAGTATTCACCGAACTTCTGGCCGATCATGTCCTCGGAGACGTTCACCGGGATATGCTTCTTGCCATTGTAGACGCCGAAGGTGAGGCCCACGAACTGGGGCAGGATGGTGGAGCGGCGCGACCAGATCTTGATGACCTCGTTGCGACCGCCCTCGCGGGATTTCTCGGCCTTCTTGAGGACATAGCTGTCGACAAAAGGACCTTTCCAGACAGAACGCGTCATCGATCAGCGCCCCTTTTTCTTGGCGTGCCGCGAGCGGATGATCAGCTTGCTGGACGCTTTGTTCTTGTTCCGGGTGCGCGCACCCTTAGTCGGCTTGCCCCATGGCGTCACCGGATGACGGCCGCCCGAGGTGCGGCCTTCGCCGCCGCCATGCGGGTGGTCGATCGGGTTCATCACGACACCGCGGACCGACGGACGAATGCCCTTGTGGCGCATCCGGCCGGCCTTGCCGTAGTTCTGGTTGCTGTTGTCGGGGTTCGACACGGCACCGACCGTGGCCATGCATTCCTGGCGCACGAGACGAAGCTCGCCCGAGCTCAGGCGGATCTGCGCGTAGCCACCATCGCGGCCGACGAACTGGGCGTAGGTGCCGGCGGCGCGTGCGATCTGACCGCCCTTGCCCGGCTTCAGCTCGATGTTGTGGACGATCGTGCCGATCGGCATGCCCGAGAAGGGCATCGCGTTGCCCGGCTTGATGTCGACCTTGGGGCCGGAGACCACCTTGTCGCCGATCGCGAGGCGCTGCGGGGCGAGGATGTAATTCTGTTCGCCGTCCTCGTACTGGATCAGCGCGATGAAGGCGGTGCGGTTGGGATCGTATTCGATCCGGGCCACGACTGCCGACATGTCATGCTTCGTGCGTCTGAAATCGACGATGCGGTAGAGGCGCTTCGCGCCCCCGCCCTTGCGACGCATCGTGATTCGTCCGGTGTTGTTCCGGCCGCCATGCTTCGTCAGACCCTCGGTGAGGCTCTTGACGGGGCGTCCTTTCCAAAGCTCCGAACGGTCGATCAGCACCAGCCCGCGCTGGCCCGGCGTCGTCGGCTTATACGACTTGAGTGCCATGCTTTCTGTCTTCCGTCTGCTTGAGGCCCCTGCGAGGGAGCCTGTGTTCAGCCCCCCGGAGGTGGCCATGGTTATAGGCCCCCGAAGGTGCCCGCAGCCGCGCTTGCCGTGCAAAAGACGAAGCCCCGGACAGGTCCGGGGCCAAACGCGGATGGGGGCGTGTAGGAGGTTTGAGCCGGCGGGTCAAGTCCGCCCGCCGCATTGCCGCGGCCCTACCCCATGCCGGGCCCTGGACCGGCACGTCGCGAAGGCATGGAGGCCCTGCCTTACGCGCCCATGGATGCCCCCTGCCCCTTGCAACTGCCGATGCCGATTCGCATGCCAGCAGAGACATGCCGTCACTTGGCAAGCAGCTCAGCGGCTTCCGCGCGCGCACCGCGTGCCCAAGACGCTCCTCCCAGCTGCACCAACATGCGCTACGTTCCGGGCACGGGTCGGCTGTTCCCGATGCCGTGCACATGCACGACCGTCCTCCTCCACGGGGGGCGTTTCCGAAGCTCGGGAATGCACCCCGCAGGAACGCCATCGCCGTCGTGCCCCGAAACGCACAAGGCCCCCGATCCTAACGATCGAGGGCCTTGCGAACAATATCGGATCGCGTGTCGGTCAGAGACCGGTGGTCACGTCGATCGTATTGCCTTCCTCGAGCGTCACATAGGCTTTCTTGACGTCACGGCGGCGACCGGGCTGGCCCCGGAACCGCTTGACCTTGCCCTTGGTGATGGAGGTGTTGACCGCCTTCACCTTGACCCCGAAGAGCTGCTCGACCGCATCCTTGATCTGCGGCTTCGCGGCATCCATCGCCACTTCGAAGACCACGGCGCCGTTCTCGGACGCCATTGTCGCCTTCTCGGTGATGATCGGCTTGCGGATCACATCGTAATGTTCTGCTTTCGCGCTCATTTCAGACGAGCCTCCAGTGCTTCGAGACCGGCCTTCGTGATGACCAGGGTGTCCCGCTTGAGGATGTCGTAGACGTTCGCACCGACGCTGGGCAGGATGTCCAGCCCCTCGATGTTGCGCGCCGCACGCGAGAAGTTCTCGTTCACGTCCGTACCGTCGATCACCAGCGCACGCTTCCAGCCAAGCTGCTTGATCTGCTTGGCCAGGGCGCCCGTCTTCGCATCGCCGATCTCGGTGTTCTCGATCACGACGAGATTGCCCGAGGCCGCCTTGGAGCTCAGCGCGTGGCACAGGCCCAGCTTGCGGAACTTCTTGGTCAGGTCATGACCGTGGCTGCGCGGGGTCGGACCCTTGTAGATACCACCCTTGCGGAAGATCGGAGCGTTCCGGTCACCGTGACGTGCGCCGCCGGTGCCCTTCTGGCGATAGATCTTCTTGGTCGAATAGCTCGTCTCGGAGCGGGTCTTGACCTTGTGCGTGCCCTGCTGCGCGTTGTTGCGCTGCCAGCGCACGACACGGTGCAGGATATCGACGCGCGGCTCCAGTCCGAAGATCTCGTCGCCGAGATCGACCGAACCGGCCGTGCCGCCGTCCAGTTTGATGACGTCGAGTTTCATTCGTCACCTTCCTTCTTCTCAGACTGACCGTCCTCGGACTTCTCAGCCTCGATATCGGCTTCGGCATCCTTCAGCGCGGCAGCTTCCTGCGCGGCCTGCTCCTCGGCGGCGAGACGCTCGGCCTCGGCGGCCTCGGCTGCGGCGGCCTCGGCGGCCTCGTTGGCCAGACGCTCGGCTTCCTCGGCCGCGGATTTCAGCGCCGCGGGATAGATCACGTTCTCGGGGATCGGCTTCTTCACCGCATCCTTGACCGTGACCCAGCCACCCTTGGAGCCGGGGACCGCGCCCTTGACCATGATCAGGCCGCGTGCGCTGTCGGTGCGCACGACCTGCAGGTTCTGGGTGGTCACGCGGGCGGCGCCCATGTGACCGGCCATCTTCTTGCCCTTGAAGACCTTGCCGGGATCCTGGCACTGGCCGGTGGAGCCGTGCGAGCGGTGGGAGATCGACACACCATGCGACGCCCGGAGGCCGCCGAAGTTGTGCCGCTTCATCGCACCCTGGAAACCCTTACCGATCGAGGTGCCGGACACGTCGACGAACTGCCCCTCGAAGTAGTGGTTCGCGGTGATCTCCTCGCCGACGCCGATGAGATTCTCGGGAGCCACGCGGAATTCCGCGATCTTGCGCTTGGGCTCGACCTTCGCCACGGCGAAGCTGCCGCGCAGGGCCTTGGAGACGCGCTTCGCCTTCGCGGTGCCGGCGCCGAGCTGAACGGCCGAGTAGCCATTCGCCTCGACCGTGCGCTGCGCGACGACCTGAAGCTTGTCGAGTTGGAGAACGGTCACAGGAATCTGCTTTCCGTCTTCCTGGAAGATACGGGTCATACCGACCTTCTTAGCGATCACGCCAGAGCGTAGCATCGGTCAGCCTCCCATTACCTTGATGTCGACGGCGACGCCGGCAGCGAGGTCGAGCTTCATCAGCGCGTCCACGGTCTGCGGGGTCGGATCGACGATGTCGAGCATGCGCTTGTGGGTCCGGATCTCGAACTGGTCACGCGATTTCTTGTCGACATGCGGGCCCCGGAGGACCGTGAATTTCTCGATCTTGTTGGGCATCGGGATCGGGCCACGCACGCTCGCGCCGGTGCGCTTGGCGGTGCTGACGATCTCCTGCGTGCTGCTGTCGAGCACGCGGTAGTCGAACGCCTTGAGGCGGATCCGAATGTTCTGGCTGGCTGCCATTTGGAATTCCCTTTCACGGGCTTTCTAAGTTGAGAGGTGGAACGGGACTCATCCCCGCCCCACATCGAACCGTCTTGTCCTGCACCAAGTCGCGGGGCCGGAGGCCGCCCAATAGAGCGGTCAACCGGCCCCGTCAATCGGTCTTTACTCGATGATGCTCGACACGACGCCTGCGCCGACGGTGCGGCCGCCTTCACGGATGGCGAAGCGGAGCTTCTCTTCCATCG